>NZ_FZOD01000006.1 GCF_900188345.1 Streptosporangium subroseum
AAGACGGCCACGGTCAGTGGCGTCAGCGACGTCTACGGGGCCGGCAACCTCAACGACGGCAACGCCGGCACCTACTGGGAGAGCACGAACAACGCCTTCCCGCAGTGGGCCCAGATCGACCTCGGAGCCGCGACCAGCATCGACCAGGTCGTCTTGAAGTTGCCGCCGGCGACGGCGTGGGCGACCAGGACGCAGACCCTGTCGGTGCTGACCGGCACGACCAGCCCGCCTGCGACCACGACCGTCGCGTCCGCGGGGTATGCCTTCAACCCGGCGACCGGTAACACGGTGACGATCAACTTCACCGCGACCAGCGCCCGGTACGTGCGGATCAACGTCACCGGTAACACCGGCTGGCCGGCCGCCCAGATCTCCGAGTTCGAGGTCTACGGCGCGAGCGGCCCCGTGGACACCGTCGCCCCGTCCGCCCCGTCGAATCTGGCCTACACCCAGCCGGCGAGCGGTCAGATCCGGCTGACCTGGAGTGCCTCCACCGACAACGTCGGGGTGACCGGGTATGACGTCTACGCCAACGGCGCGCTGCGCGGCAGTGTGGGCGCCGGTGTGCTGACCTACACCGACACCCAGCCGGGTACCGCGACGGTGGCCTACTACGTGCGGGCCAAGGACGCCGCGGGCAACGTCTCGGGCAACAGCAACACGGTGACCCGTACCGGCACGCCGGGTGGTGACACCCAGAACCCGTCCGCTCCGTCGAACCTGGCCTACACCCAGCCGGCGAGCGGTCAGATCCGTCTGGCCTGGGGCGCTTCCACCGACAACGTCGGGGTGACCGGGTATGACGTCTACGCCAACAACGCATTGCGTGGCAGTGTGGGCGCGGGGGTGCTGACCTACACCGACACCCAGCCGGACAGTGCGACGGTGGCCTACTTCGTGCGGGCCAAGGACGCCGCGGGCAACGTCTCGGCCAACAGCAACACGGTGACGCGTACCGGCACCAGCGTTCCGGGGTCGAACCTGGCTCTGGGCAAGGAGATGGTCGAGTCCGGCCATGTGCACACCTTTGTCGCGGCCAACGCCAACGACAACAACACGGCCACCTACTGGGAGGGCAACGCCGGTTACCCGAACACGCTGACCGTCAAGCTCGGCGCCAACGCGAGCGTCAGTTCGGTCGTGGTGAAGCTGAACCCCGACAGCTCGTGGGGCACCCGTACCCAGAACATCCAGGTCCTGGGCCGGGAGCAGAACGCCACCGGCTACACCAACCTGGCGTCGGCGGCGAACTACACGTTCAACCCGGCGACCGGCAACACGGCCACGATCACCTTCGACGCCACCGTCGCCGACGTCCAGCTGAAGTTCACCAGTAACACCGGTTCACCGGCCGGCCAGGTCGCGGAGTTCCAGGTCATCGGCGTCCCCGCTCCGAACCCCGACCTCACGGTCTCGGCTCTGACCTGGACCCCGGCCTCGCCGATCGAGACCGACGCGATCACGCTGTCGGCCACGGTCAGGAACATCGGGACGGCGGCCTCCGCCGCGGACAGCATCAACCTCTACATCGGCGGCACGCTGGCCGGCACCGTCGCGATCCCCGCCCTGGCCGTCAACGGCACCGCCACGGTGACCCACAGCATCGGCACCCGCGGCATGGGGACCTACGAGGTCAGCGCCAGGGTGGACGTGGACAACACGGTCTTCGAGCAGAACGAGGCCAACAACACCTTCACCGCGCCGTCGTCGCTGGTGGTCGCGCAGGCTCCCGGCCCCGACCTGCAGGTCCTCAGTGTCGCCTCCAACCCGCCGAACCCGGCGGTCGGAGCGGCGGTCACGTTCACCGTGGCGGTGAACAACCGCGGCATCACCGCGACGGGCGCGACCTCGGTCACCCGTGTGACGGTGGGCGGCACCACGCTCAACACCAACACCCCGTCGATCGCCGCGGGCGCGACGGTCAACGTGGTCATCAGCGGCAGCTGGACCGCGACCAGCGGCGGGGCCACCATCACGGCCACCGCCGATGCGACCAACGTCCTCGCCGAGACCAACGAGACCAACAACACGTTCTCGCAGGCGATCGTGGTCGGGCGCGGGGCAGCGGTTCCGTGGGTCTCCTACGAGGCCGAAGCCGCCACCTACCAGGGCACCCTGCTCACGGCCGACCCGCTGCGCACCTTCGGGCACACCAACTTCGCCACCGAGTCCTCCGGCCGGCAGTCGGTGCGGCTGAACAGCACGGGGCAGTTCGTCGAGTTCACCTCGACCAGCCCCTCCAACTCGATCGTGGTGCGCAACTCCATCCCCGACGCCCCGGGCGGCGGGGGCATCGAGGCCACCGTCAGCCTGTACATCAACGGCACCTTCTCCCGGAAGCTGACCCTCTCGTCGCGCCACAGCTGGCTCTACGGGAACACCGACGGCCCGGAAGCACTGACCAACACCCCCCAGGCCGACGCCCGGCGGCTGTTCGACGAGTCGAACGCGCTGCTCTCGACGACCTATCCGGCAGGTACGAAGTTCAAGCTGCAGCGCGACGCCACCGACACGGCCTCGTTCTACATCATCGACACGATCGACCTCGAGCAGGTGGCACCCCCGGCGAGCCAGCCGGCCGGTTGCACCTCGATCACGACGTACGGCGCGGTGCCCAATGACGGGCTCGACGACACGGCCGCCATCCAGCGGGCGGTCACCGACGACCAGAACGGCGTCATCAGCTGCGTGTGGATCCCGGCGGGGCAGTGGCGCCAGGAGCAGAAGATCCTCACCGACGACCCGCTGAACCGGGGTCAGTTCAACCAGGTGGGCATCAGCAACGTCACGATCCGCGGCGCGGGCATGTGGCACTCCCAGCTGTACACCCTGACCGAGCCGCAGGACGTGGTGGGCGGCATCAACCACCCGCACGAGGGCAACTTCGGCTTCGACATCGACAGCAACACCCAGATCTCCGACATCGCCATCTTCGGCTCGGGCCGTATTCGCGGCGGAGACGGCAACGACGAGGGCGGAGTGGGCCTGAACGGCCGGTTCGGCCTGAACACCAAGATCTCCAATGTGTGGATCGAGCACGCCAACGTGGGTGTCTGGGTCGGCCGTGACTACGACAACATCCCGGCCCTGTGGGGTCCCGGCGACGGGCTCGAGTTCAGCGGCATGCGCATCCGCAACACCTACGCCGACGGCATCAACTTCACCAACGGCACGCGCAACTCGAGGGTGTTCAACTCCTCCTTCCGCACCACCGGCGACGACGCCCTGGCGGTCTGGGCCAACCAGGCCGTGAAGGACCGGGTCGTCGACAACACGCACGACAACCACTTCGTCAATAACACCATCCAGCTGCCCTGGCGGGCGAACGGCATCGCGATCTACGGCGGCTACGACAACTCGATCGAGAACAACCTGATCTACGACACCATGAACTACCCGGCGATCATGCTGGCGACCGACCACAGCCCCCTGCCCTTCTCGGGGACCACGTTGATCGCCAACAACGGGATCTACCGCGGTGGCGGCGTCTTCTGGAACGAGGATCAGGAGTTCGGCGCGATCACGTTGTTCCCGTCGAGCAGCGACATCACCGGTGTCACCATCCGCGACACCGACATCTCCGACTCGACCTACGACGGCATCCAGTTCAAGAACGGCGGCGGCAACATGCCCAACGTCGTGATCAGAAATGTGAAGATCGACAAGTCCAACAACGGTGCCGGCATCCTGGCCATGAGCGGCGCTCGCGGCAACGCGACGCTGACAAACGTGACCATCACCAACTCGGCCACCGGCAACATCGTGACCCAGCCGGGATCGGGTTTCGTGATCACGGCCAGTTAACCCTTCCGGCAACCGCTCCGGCACGAACGCTCACCTGAGGTTCGGCGCTCGAAGACGACCAGCCATGTGATGCGCTCCCGGTGGAAGAACCACCGGGAGCGCATCCATGGCCGGTCTTTTTGATCCAGCATGATCCGCCCGGCGTCGCGACCGGGTCGGGCCGGGCCGGAAGATCACATCGTCACCCGGCCCCGGGGATCCCGGCGCTCACGGGGCCTTGCCCCTGGAGCGGAAGGCCGCGGTCTTGACGCGGTTCTGGCAGGCGGTGCCGCAGAACCTCCGGGTGCCGTTGCGGGAGACGTCCACGTAGACCCGGTCGCAATGCGGCGCCGTACACACGCCGAGACGGTCGTGGTACTCGCTCCCCAGCACGATCGCGAGCCCGGTGGCACAACTCGCCGCCCAGTCGCCGGCCACGGTGCCGCCGGGGCCGTGGAAGTGCAGGTGCCACGGCTCTCCATCGTGCCGTTCGAGCATCGGCCGGGCGCGGGTCTCCTCAAGGAGGTCGTTGACCTGCGACGCGGCGGCGTCGACGTCTCCCGTTGTGAGGGCGTCGAAGACCACGCGCAGCCGCGCCGCGATCTCGGCGAGCTCACCGGCCTCCACCTCGGTGACCTCCCGGTGACTCGGGTAGCCGGTCCGCAGGCCCTCGGTGGCGGCGGCGGCGAGATCGCGCGGCGGCGGGAAGGAGCGGCCTCGTCTCTCCCCGGGGGTCAGCTCGTTGACCAGACCCGTCGCCACTCGGACGATCGCGTCGGCGTGACTGTTGAAATCCACTTGACCAGTTACATCCTTGGGTCTTAGTTTGTGACTGTCACAAGCTTAAACGACGGTCACAAGGAGATGGTTGTGCTCACTCACGATGCCGCACTTGAGTGGATCACGCGCTGGGACCGCCAGCAGGAGGGTTACCTGCCCGACCGCGAGGAGCGCTTCACCGCGCTGATCGACGCCGTCGAAGCGATGGGCCGTCCCGATCCGCTGGTCATCGACCTCGGCTGCGGACCGGGCTCACTGTCCGCCCGTCTCCTGGAGCGACTGCCCAAGGCGACGGTGATCTCGGTCGACGCCGACCCGCTGCTGCTCGGCCTCGGCCGGGCCGCCTACCCTCATGTCAGGTTCGTCTCCCTCGACCTGCGCACACCCGGGTGGACCGAGTCCCTGAGTCTGGAGCGGCCGGCCGACGTCGCGGTGAGCACCACCGCACTGCACTGGATCTCCGGACCGGACCTCCAGAAGATGTACGCCGAGCTGGCGGCCGCGCTGCGCCCGGGCGGACTCCTGCTCAACGGCGACCACATGGAGACCGACGACGCCACTCCGGCCGTCGCCCACCTCGAACGTGCCGTGCACAGCCGGGAGACCGAGCGCAGGTTCGCCGGCGACCGCCCCGAGGACTGGCGCCAGTGGTGGGACGCGGTCGCCGCCGATCCCGCCTTCGCCGAACTCCATGCCGCGCGCACCACCGCGGGCGCCGACCATCACGGTTCGGAGTCCCCCCTGCTCTCCGCGCATGTCGACGCTCTCCGCGACGCCGGCTTCACCGAGATCGGCACCCTCTGGCAGCGCGGCGACAACCGCCTCCTCTGCGCCGTCCGCGGCTGACCTCGGGCTTTCCCTCGTCGCGCTGAGCGCGAGCAGTCCCCGCGGGGCCACACCGGCAGCCGAGAACGGTCGGCCGCCGGCGGATCGAACGCGGCCGAACCGGCAAACTCGCCGTCCGCCACGGGGCCACGGGGCCACGGTCGCGGTCAACGCCGAGCATGATGTGTTGCGGCGGTTCGGCAGCGGCGGACGGAGAGACAACTGATGAGTGCGGGCAGGGTAGCGGTGGTGACCGGAGCCGGGTCGGGGCTGGGGAGGGCGATCTCCCAGGCGCTGGGCGGAGACGGCTGGTCGGTCGTGCTGGCCGGGCGTCGGGAGGAGCCGCTCCACCGGACGGCCGACTCGCTGGCGGGCGACGCCACATCGGTGGTCGTGCCCACCGACGTCGGCAGGCCGGAGTCCGTCCAGGCGTTGTTCTCGGAGGTCGGCCGGCGGTTCGAACGCCTGGACCTGCTGGTGAACAACGCGGGCACCTTCGGCCCGTCCGCGTCGCCGGAGGACGTCTCCTACGAGGAGTGGCGGTCCACCGTGGACGTCAACCTCACGGGGTCGTTCCTCTGCGCTCAGGCGGCGTTCCGGATGATGCGCGATCAGCGGCCCCAGGGCGGGCGGATCATCAACAACGGGTCGCTCTCCGCGCACACCCCGCGGCCGAACAGCATCGCCTACACGGCGACGAAACACGCGATCACCGGGCTGACGAAGTCGCTGTCCCTGGACGGTCGCCGGTACGGCATCGCGTGTGGCCAGATCGACATCGGCAACGCCACCACCGAGATGACCGCGGCGATGAGCGCGGGCGTGCCGCAGGCCGACGGTTCGATCGCGGTCGAGCCGACCGTGGACGCCGACCATGTGGCGCGCGCCGTCCTGTACATGGCGGGCCTGCCGCTCGACGCCAACGTCCTGTCCATGACGGTCATGGCGACGGCGATGCCGTTCGTCGGCCGTGGCTAGGGCACGTCCCAAAGTCGTCGCGCAGCAGGGCAGACGGCTTTGAGGCAGGCCCTGGTCGCGCTTGGGTCAGATCAGGCCATCAGGCCCTGGTCGGTCCAGATGACGCCCTTGTTGCGGCACAGGCAGAAGGGGTGGCCGATCGGGTCGGTGTAGACCCGCCAGCCGTAGCCGTCGGGGCCGATGGAGTCCTGCTGCAGCGTCGCGCCAAGATCGAGGACGCGGCGCTGCTCGGACTCGATCTCGTCCACTTCGAAGTCGAGGTGGAACTGCTTGGGGTGCTCGCCGTCGGGCCACTGCGGAGCGCGGTAGTCGTCCACCCGGATGAAGGCCAGCTCGACCTCGCCGAACTTGATGCCGGCCCAGTCCTCGTGGCTGCCTTCCTTGATCGGGCGTCCCGTCACCCCGGAGTAGAAGGCTGCCAGCTTCATCGTGTCCGGGCAGTCGATGATGAAATCGGTGAATTGCAGCATCCCGCGATCTTGTCACAAGATCAAGGAAGCCTAGGGGCTGCCCTAAGGTGAGGTCAGTAGCCAGCCGTTGATGATGGCGATGTGGAGGCTGACCTCATAGCGGACGGCGAGTTTGTCGTACCTGGCGGCGGTGCCGCAGTGGCGTTTGAGCCGGTTGATGCCGCATTCGACAGCATGACGGGCTCGGTAGTCCTCAGGGTGGAAGCGGAGTGGACGTCCGCCGGCCGAGTCCCGGTTTTGCGGTGCCCATCAGCAGATTCCGAGCGTCTCGATGATCGACGTGAAGGGCTGGTACTTGGCGAACCAGCGCAGCCCGGTGGGCATGTTCTCCGGGTAGATGTTGGCGCCGTAGTAAGAGACGGTGAAGTGGCTGCGGCCGAAGGTGTTTTGCTGATCTTACGAACTCGACGAGCAACAGGCTTTAGCAGCGCATCGGCTACCGGCCGGTCTCGGACTACCACATCATGCAGTCCTGACTTGGTGGACGCTGACCGGCAGAAGATTCGGGGCGGCCTGGCCGGGACTGTAAGACGAATGGATCTGTCACGAATCCGGTGGTGACGCTGGGTCGTTTCCAGCAAGATGATCGCGGTGTGACTCCGAGATCGTGAAGGCTCCGCTCCCGCCGTTGGCTCCCATGGTGGTTGAGCATCCGTGGCCGTTCATCCGGTCAGTCGAACTGCTGCCTTCCTCGCGGCTCGCAGGATCTCCTCGGAAATGGGGGAGCCCGCCGTCGCTCGAGCGAGCAGGAGAGCGCCCACGAGGGTGGACAGGGCCGCCAGTCCGGTGTCCTCCGGAGCGATCCATCCGGCCATATCGCGAACTCCGGCGGCGTAAGTGTCGTGCCATTCAGGGTCTCGGGAAAAATCACCGGCGAATCCGGCTGCTGGGCATGCATCGCCAGGATTGTCACGTGCTTCGGGTGAGAGGTAGGAGTCGATCAGCGACGACCACGCGGCATCGTGTCCACCGTGGTCATCGTCCAAGGCCGCTAAACACCCCGCCATGTCGGCAAAGGCCTTGGCTGCGGCCTCGTCGACGAGCGCCGCCTTGGAGGCGAACTGCTTGTAGAAGCCGCCCTGCGTCAGACCGACCGACTGCATGACGTCCGCGACGCTCACATTCGGCACTCCTTTCTCGCGGAAGAGTCGTGAAGCGGATTCCACCACACGCTTTCGATTGGCTTGTGCCTCGGCTTGCGATACTCGGCTCATATTCAATCCCTCATCACTTCGGCTGCTGGCGAGGACGTGCCGGGGGACCAATTCCAGGCGTCGGGAGCCCGTCGTGCGGTGCGGAAAGATATATTACAGCTAAAATCTATGAGTATTGTGCGCCCCTCGGGTGTTAGAGGGGCGGCGGCTTCGACCCTCGAACCGGCGGGAGTGGGGCAGGCGCGGCCGGTGGTCGCAGTCGTCAGTGCCTCGGCGACCGAGGCGTATGCGCATGCAACCGGCCTGAGTGGATCATTTGGTTGCGTGATGGGACAACTGAAGGACCGTCGGGCTGGCCTGTTATAGATGTTAGGTGACATCTATCACGTGGACGCCCAGGTGGCACAGGCTGCATGATGGCCCCGCGAATCGTTTTTGCGGCGTACTCCTTCTTCTCCTACATATGAGGCACATATGACCATGCCGTCGCTGCTTCTGGTGCCCGGTGCATGGCACAAGCCGGAGCATCTGCAACTCCTCATCGATGAGATGCCGGACATCGATGTCCATACCGTCGCTCTCACCTCGTGCGGAGATGATCCCAAGAGCCTGGGCGATATGTACTCCGACGCAGCCGCCATCAAGGCCGCAGTCGAGGCGATCGATGGACCCGTGGTCGTCGTCGCGCACTCCTACGGCGGTGTTCCCGTTACCCAGGCGCTCGTCGGGACGGCCAACGTCGAGAGCATCGTCTACCTCGCCGCATTCCAGCTCGACGCCGGAGACTCGCTGCTGTCGAGCGTGGGCGGCAACTCTGCGCCGTGGTGGCAGCTCCACCGGACGGAGGGCGTCGGCGACTACATGACCGTGGCAGGCCCCGTCGGCGTCTTCTATGGAGATGTGGACCCGGCCATCGCCGAGAAGGCAGCTGCGGAACTGGGCTACCAGTCCTATGCCGCCATTACACAGGAACTGACGGCAGTCGCCTGGCAGACCATTCCCAGCACCTACATCATCTGTGAAGCAGACAACGCCATCCCGCCTTTCGCCCAAGAACTCTTCGCCCAGCGCGCCAGGAAGACCCTGCGGCTGAACGCCTCCCACTCACCCTTCCTTTCCCAGCCCTCCACGCTGGCTCAGCTCCTCAGGGATGAACTCACCAGCGCTGAAGACCCACGCCCATCGCTGAACGGCGGTCAGCGGAAGGCGGCATGAGAGCCACGGACGACCGGTATGAGCTCACCGAGGGCAGCGGTCAGTGGGAGACGGTGATGAGAGCCACGGACGACCGGCGCGAGGTCACCGGGGGCGGCGGAGGGCGGCGGCGAGGTCGTCGAGGTGTTCGGAGACGGGGCCCAGGGTGAGCAGGCCGCTGCCCGCCCCTGCCAGCTCCGCCGCCGCGGGGAGGAGCTCGGTGTGGGCGCGCTCCATCGTCTCCCGGTCGCCGACGGCGACGGCCGCCCGCGCGGCGAGGCACCACAGGGCCTCGAACAGCAGGTCACGGGGTGGATCCGGGACCTGGCGGAGCGCCGCCGCGGCCTCGTCGCGGCGACCTTTGGCCAGCAGCACCAGGGGACGGGCCCACGGCTCGTAGGGCCCCCAGTCGATGTGCTCGTCAGTCGGGGCGGGCAGCGCGTGGCGCAGGCGCAGGCAGAGCAGCGCGAGCGGCAGCGCGCCGCACCGCAGTCCGGGCATGCCGGCGCCGTCCAGTCGCGCGGCGGCGTCCCGGTAGGCCGCCTCCACCTCGGCCATCGGCGCCCGCCCTGCCGCGGCGAGCCGCAGCGCCCGGTACCACTGGGCGAACACGCCCACCAGCGGCAGCTCGTGGCGCTCCGACAGGAGGTCCGCGGCGGCTGCGTGCCCGTCGGCCGCGGGGAAGTCGGCGAGCGCGCTGCGGGCCTGGAGGCGGATGAGGTGCCCGAGCACCTCGAAGGTGACCAGGCCGTGCCGGGCGGACAGGGCGACCAGCTCGGCGCCGATCTCGTCCCGGCGCGGTGCCAGCCCCGCCCGGTGGAAGGTCTGCATGAACACGCCGTTGAGGGCGAACACCAGCAGCGCGGGATCGTCCAGGCGCCGGGCGATCTCCTCTGCCTGCCGGGCGGCCTGGGGGCCGCGCTCCGAGCGGGTGCCGCGCGACTCCAGGGCGATCGTGGCCAGCAGGCGGGCCCGCGCCGCCTCGTGCGCACCGGGCGGGAGAACGCCCAGGGTGCGTTCGGCCGCCGCCACGATCTGTGCCGCCTGCTCCGGGTCGTCCGAGCGGGTCCAGATCGCCGGGACGTCGTACGCGCCGATCACCCGGGCGGTCAGTTGCGCGTCGCCCATCTCCTGGGCCGCCGTGATGGCCGCCACCCGGTGCCGGCGGGCCGCCTCCAGACCGCCGCCCCCGGTCACCGCGAGGTTGCGCAGCAGACTCACCGTCGACTCCAGCCGGGCCCGGGCACCGGACGGCACGGCGCTGTCGTAGGCGGCGGCCGCCTGCGCCCACACCCGTCCCGCCGCTCCGTCCGGGGCGGCGGCGGGGTCGAGGTGGGGGGCGTGGTCGAGGATGTCGGCCTCTAGACGGCGCAGTCCCGGGCCCGGATCCACTCCCAGCTGCTCGACCAGGAGCGTTCGGGCCCGGCGCAGCACCGCCAGCGCGTCGCCCTGGCGGCCGGTGCGGTACAGGGCGAGGGCCAGTAGACGCCAGGCGTCCTCACGCCAGGGGTGCTCGGCCACGTGCGCGTCCAGATCCGGCACCGCCTCGGCCGCGAGGCCCAGGGCCAGCCGCGCCTCGGCCCGGAGCTCGACCGCCCGCAGCCGCAGCTCCGCCAGGCGGGACCGCTCCGTACGGGCCCAGGCCTCGTCGGCGAACTCGGCGTAGGCGGGCCCGCGCCACCACCCCAACGCCTCTTCCAGCCGTGCGAGCACATCCTCGGGGGGCAGCGTCGCGGCGGCGGTCACCGCCCGTTCGAAGCGCCAGGCGTCGACCGTGTCCGGCTCCGCGCGCAACGCGTACCCCGGCCCCTCGGTGACCAGCAGCCGGGCCGTGGTGCGGGGCGGGCGCTCGGGCTCCAGCGCACGGCGCAGCGCGGACACGAAGGTACGCACCGCGCCCACCGCGTCCGGCGGCGGATCCGCCCACAGGTCCTCGACCAGACGGGTGACCGGGACGACGCGGCGGCGGGCGACGATCAGACGGGCCAGCACCGCGCGGTGCCGCGGCCCCTTCAGCGCGATCGCACCCCCGGCGCCGTCCCAGGCCGTCACCGGCCCCAGCACTCCGAACACGACCCGCACCCGTTGACCACCCTTTCCGGGGCATCGCCCCCCGGCCACGATATAGCGCGCTCATTCGATGCTCATTCGCGCCCGGCAGGCTGGGGGACACCTGCTCACCCACGGAAAAGAGCAAAATCATGACGCCATCCATCGCCGGCTTCGACTACCGGCGCGTCCCCGTCGCCGACGGCGTGTTCCTGAACGCGGCCGTCGGGGGCTCGGGCACGCCGATCGTGCTGCTGCACGGCTTCCCGCAGACCCACCTGATGTGGCGGCACGTCGCCGCCGACCTCGCCGCCGACCACACCGTGATCTGCCCCGACCTGCGCGGCTACGGCGCCAGCGACAAACCCGCCGAGACCGGTCCCGCCACCTACTCCAAGCGCACCATGGCCGCCGACATCGTCGCCCTGGCCCGTGAGCTGGGGCATGAGCGCTTCGCGCTGGCCGGGCACGACCGCGGCGCCCTGGTCGCCATCCGCGCCGGACTCGATCACCCTGAGAAGATCACCCACCTGGCCAGCCTCGACGTGCTGCCGACCCTGGACATGTGGAAGGTGATGCACGGTGCCAGCGCCGCCGTCGGTTTCCACCTCTATCTGATGGCCCAGCCCCCCGGCCTGCCCGAGCAGATGATCGCCGCCAGCTCGGACGCCTTCTTCGGCCACTTCCTCGACATCTGGGCCAACGACCCCCAGGCGATCCCCGCCGATGTCCGCGCCGCCTACCTGGACGCCTGCCGCGACGCGGTGCCCTCGATCGTGGCCGACTACCGTGCCTCCGCGGGCATCGACGTCGACCACGACCAGGCCGACCGGGACGCCGGTCACCGGCTGGGGATGCCGGTCACCGTTCTCCAGCAGGACTGGGGCGCCGCCCTCGGCTTCGACGCGGCGGCGCTGTGGGAGACCTGGGCATCCGACCTGCGACACGGCACCGTCACCTGCGGTCACTTCATGGCGGAGGAAGCCCCCGCCGACATCGCCAAGGCCCTTCGAGACCTGCTCACCCGCTCGGGCGGGGAGAAGGGGTAGCGGCCGGGCACTCCTCTCAGTTCACCAGCACGATCTTTCCTCGGGCGTGGCGGCTTTCGCTCAGTTCGTGCGCGGCGGCGGCCTCGGTAAGCGGGAACGCCGCCGCGACCGGCATTCTCAGCCGGCCCTCGCCGACGAGGGTGACCGCGATCGCGAGGCCGTGCAACGCCAGCGGGTCGGCGGAGGCTCCCACGGCCGCGCCCGTCTCGTCGGCCGGCGCTCCGTGCGACATGTGTACGCCGTGGGCCGCCGCGGTGAAGTCGGGGGCGATCGTCACCACGCGCGCCGGGTCGCCGGCGATGGCGACGAGGTCTGGCAGCGTCCCTCCGGCGCAGTCGAACACCGCGTCCACGCCGGCCGGTGCCAGCGCGCGGATCCGTTCGGCGAGCCCCGTCCCGTACGTCGTCGGCTCCGCGCCGAGGGAACGCAGGAAGTCGTGGTTGTGCTCGCTGGCCGTACCGATGACGGTGGCGCCGCGGGCGACCGCGAACTGGACGGCGATGGTGCCCACCCCGCCGGCCGCGCCCTGCACGAGCACGGTGTGCCCGGCGCCGACCGCGAGCCGGTCTAGGACCCGGGTGGCCGTCTCGACGGCGCCCGCGGCGCCGCCCGCCTCCTCCCAGCTCCACGCGGCCGGTTTGGGCGCCCAGGCGGCCAGGACCGCGAAGTCGGCGTTGGCGCCGCGCGCGGCCGAATCGGTCATGCCGAACACCTCGTCGCCGATACTCACGCCCGTGACGCCGTCGCCGACCTCGTCCACCACGCCCGCGGCGTCGAATCCGGTCCGATACGGGAACGTCGTGGGCACCACGTCACGCAGCGTCCCGGAGCGGATGTACGTCTCCCCGGGGGAGATTCCGGAGGCCCGTACGGCGATGCGGATCTCGCCCGGTCCGGCGTGCGGTGCCTCCACCTCGGCGACGTGCACAACGCCGGGCGGGCCGTACTCGGTGAATTGAACTGCTCTCATGGGCCGAACGTAACGGAACACCCCGTCCGTTTAGCTAAAGTGAGAGCGGTGACGGCCCAAGTGATAACGAAGCTCCGCTCGGACGCCCGCGACAACCGCGGGCGCATCCTCACGGTCGCTCGCGTTGCCTTCGCCGCCGAGGGGCTCGACGTGCCGATCCGGGAGATCGCCCGGCGCGCCGAGGTCGGTGTCGCGACCGTCTACAGGCACTTCCAGACCAAGGAAGCGCTGATGGCCGAGGCCTTCGCCGAGCAGATGGCCTCCTGTTCGACGGTCGTGAAGGAGGGGCTGGCGGTGGGCGACCCGTGGAACGGGTTCTGCCTGGTGATCGAGAAGCTCATGGAGGTGCACGCCCTCGACCGAGGCTTCGCCCGTGCGTTCACCTCGCCGCTTCCCCAGGCGGCCGGCCTTGCCGCGGACCGTGATCGCACGCTGCGTATGCTGCTCGAACTGGTGCGGCGCGCGAAGGAAGCGGGCTCCTTGCGGGGGGATTTTGTGCTGGAGGACATCAGCCTGGCGCTGATGGCGAACGAGGGCATCCGCGCCGAGTCACCCGAGATGAGGGTGGCGGCGTCGCGCCGCTTCGCGGCCCTGATGATCCAGTCGTTCCAGGCGAGCCCCGTCCCGATGCCGCTTCCGCCGGCCGTCCGGCTGCCTCTCTCCAGGGGGTAGTGATCACGGCGCCGGGCATCGGCGATCGTGTCGACGAGCCGGGGACGGCGTCTCCGGCCGGCGCTCCCGTTTCTCAACGGGGCGCCGTCCCCACGGAGCGTTCGGTCGCTCCTCACTCGAGATAGGCGTCAGGGCTGAAGGGCCACCCATGGGTGAGAATCACGACCTTGCCGTCGGGCGGCCCGGCCTCGTGGTAGGCGATGTCAAGCAGGTCCGTGCGTACGTGGTGGACTGGCCCGAGTCCCGGCGATGGCTCTGAGCTACCCGCGGATGTGCCGTGCGTGACCGCCGAAGCCGATGCGGTTGAGAGACCGGCCATCGAGGCCGATACCGCTCCCGCGACGACCGCCTTGGAAAATGTTCGTCTGTCCATTATTTGAAATCCCTGCGAAAGCGCAACCTTGGTGAACTCGGTGCACGGTGATGCGCGAGGAATTATCGTCGCCCGAGTGTTCCGAATAGCGGCTCTGCCGCGGGCGGGTGACCTCGCCGAATGGCACCGTGACCTGGCCTCCGCGGCGGTTCTTCGGGTCGAGCGTAGCGGATCGGTGCAGGTCAGAAGTCTGATGGGGGGTCGTTACAGAGATGGGCGAGGTCGCCGGCATCGTGATCGTTCGCCCTGTCCGAGGACGGAGTCGCCGCCGCGCACCGCCTTGACGGGCTGCCTGACCCCGCATTGTCCGTCGGCCGGTCATGGGATCGCCTCGCGGGTGAAGATGCTGTCGCCGCTCTCGGGAGAAAAGCGCGGCGATGCGGTTCACGTCGTTCACGGGACGGGTCCGCGCCGTTGGCGTTTGACGATGGCGCACCGCACGGGGCCGCCTGAAGGCCGCCGTTTACAGCCGCTGTCATCAAAGCCGGTCCGGCCGCTGTGATCCGCCCGTAATCTTTACCGAGCCGTTCTCGGCCTCCTTCCGATATCGAAGCCAAGGCCGTGACCTGTGGAGAGAAAGAAACATCGGTGATCTCTATTGACAGCGGGTTACGCCCGTCCGATTATCCGATCGATTGCTCTCGTCGAGATGATGTCGCCCTGACCCCCCAACGAACGATCAAGATCTGACAGGCGTTGTCACCCCCGTAGGAGGCACACGGCGCGCGCCCCATCACGTCCGCCCTCATCCAGATCCGACCGGCCATCGGTGCCGTCGACGGCACCGCGACGTCGAACCTCTCCCACGGCGCGGAGCCGGCCGGCTCCGGCGCGTACACGGTTGCGCCCGACGACGGGGTCACGACCGAGTTGACCGCCACCGCTCGCCCGGGCATGGCATGCTTCACGTTCCCGGTGACCGGCAAGATCGGCGTGCCGGTCACGACGAACTCGGGCCGCGCGACCTCTGAGCTGGGACCGCACCGACCGACAGCAGACCTTTCCACCCCCCTGAACGACGCACCCACCCCTACCGCGGCAGGTCCTTTCCCGCCGTGACGGCTCCCGCCGTAACGGTCCGTTGAGGTCCGCCTCCGGGACGGTGCAGACGAAAGGATCAGCTATGCGATGGAACTTCAGGCGGCTCTGTGCCGCCGGGCTCGCGCTTGTTCTCACCGCCGGGTTGACGGTTGCGCCGTTCACGCCGGCGCAGGCCGAGTCGAACGGCGGCGTACGGGTCATGCCGCTTGGTGACTCCATCACCGACGGGTTCAACGTGCCCGGTGGCTACCGCGTCAACCTGTGGCAGCGGATGGTCTCGGGAGGGCACACGGTCGACTTCGTCGGATCCGGGTTCAACGGGCCGGCCGGTCTCGGCGACCACGACCACGAGGGCCACTCGGGGTGGCGGATCGACCAGCTCGACGCGAACATCGTCGGCTGGCTGCAGAACTACACCCCGCGCACCATCCTGCTGCACATCGGCACCAACGACATGGGCCAGAACTACGACATCGCCAACGCGCCGGCCCGGTTATCCGCGCTCATCGACAAGATCCGGGCCAACGCGCCGACCGTTGAACTCTTCGTCGCGCAGGTCACGCCGGCCGCCGACCCGGCGTTCGAGTCGCGGATCCAGGGGTTCAACGCCGCCGTCCCCGGCATCGTCGCGCAGAAGGGGCCGATGACCCATCTGGTCGACATGCACTCCGCGCTGACCACCGCCGACCTCGCCGACGGTCTCCACCCGAACGCGGGTGGCTACGACAAGATGGCGGCGCGCTGGTTCTCCGCGCTGCAGTCCGTGCCCGGCAGCCTCACCCAGGTGTCCGTACCGCCGGTCGGCACCGCCGTCTCGCTGGCCAACCCGCAGGCGAACCGCTGCCTGGACGTCTCCGGGGCGAGTACCACCGCCGGCGCGCAGATACACATCTGGGACTGCCACGGCGGGACCAACCAGCGCTGGACCCGCACCGCGGCCGGTGAACTACGTGTCTACGGCGACCGCTGCCTCGACGTGAACGCCAACGGCACGGCCAACGGCACGAAGATCCAGATCTGGACGTGCAACGGCACGGCGGCGCAGAAGTTCACGTTCACCGCGAGTGGCACCGTCGTGGGGACCGGATCGGGCAAATGCCTCGACGTGGCGGCGAGCGGAACCGTGAACGGGACGCTGGTGCAGCTGTACACCTGCAACGGCACCAACGCGCAACGCTGGTCCGTGCGATGACCGCGTACGCCTGGGGGAGCGGCGCACCCCGCGCGGGCCGCCGACGCTGAGCACGAGGCCGGCCGGGAACACCGGCCTGGCCGCCGCCTGGGCGATCATGCCCGAGGTGACGCCCGCGCCGACGGTCACGGTGGTGGGGAACGTCACCTCGGGTGGGTCATCTGAAGGCGGCGACGTTGCGGACCGCCCATTCGGCGAATGTGCGGGGCGTGTGGCCGAGGACCCGTTCGACGTCGGGGCTGATCCGCTGCTCGGCGGGGGTGGGCTCGCCGATGATGTCGAGGGTGGTCTCGACCACGGGCTCGGGCATGAACTGCAGCATCTGCGCGCGGGCCTCGTCGCGGGTCTGCTCGATGAACCGGACCGGCTCGCCGAGCGCGTCGCCGATCGCCTCGGCTCGTTGCCGGGGCGTGCTGAGGGCGGGCCCGGTCAACTCGTAGGCCTGCCCGGCGTGACCGTCCTCGCGCAGGGCCGCCGCGGCGACCTCGCCGATGTCGGCCGGGTCGATCCACGGCAGCCCGGTATCGCCGAACGGTGCGGCGGCCGTGCGCCGCGTGCGGATCGTCTCGGCCCACGCGAAGGCGTTGGAGGCGAAGCCACCGGGCCGCAGGATCGTCCAGTCCATGCCCGACTGCCGGATGGCGTCCTCGATGGACCGTCCCATGCGCCCATGGGAGGGCGACTGCGGTCGGGTTACGACTCCCTGGGAGGACAGCAGGACGACCCGTCGAACGCCGCCGGCCTTCGCGACGTCGAGGATGCCCTGGGGGCTCAGAAGGTGCACGCCGGCACCGCCGTCGTGGAGGAACACCGCGTCGGCGCCGTCGAAAACGGGCCGAAGGCTCTCCGGGGAGGCCAGGTCCACCTGCCGGTGCCGGACACCCTCCGGTACGGCCGCATCCGAGACCCCTCGGGATACCGCCGTCACCTGCTCACCGGCTGCCGCGAGTGCCTGCACGAGCGGTCGCCCAACGTTGCCGGTAGCCCCGGTTACTACGATCATGAACTTCTCCCATTGATTGCGATCACTTGCGCCGGGAATTTTCTCCCGACTGAGTTAGCTGACTAACTTGAACGCAAACATAGCCAGCTTGATCGCGGCTGTCTATAGTTAGTCAGGTGACTGACTCGAAGAAAAGCGATCGGGCCCCGATCGTCGCGGAGCGGGGCAAGCGGGAGCGACTGACGACCGCCGCGGTGAAGATGCTGCATGAGCAGGGCGTCGAGAAGACGACGCTCGCCGACATCGCACGGGCGGCCGACGTCCCGGTGGGCAACGTCTACTACTACTTCAAGACCAAGGACGACCTCGTCGAGGCGGCCCTCGACGCGCACGCGCAGGGCCTCCAAACGATGATCGCTTCCTTCGAGGGGCTCTCCACCCCTCAGGACCGGCTGAAGACGCTCATCGGCGGTTGGGTGGGGCAACGCGACCTCGCCGCGCGGTTCGGCTGCCCCACGGGCACCCTCTGCTCGGAACTCGGCAAGCGCGCCGACGGCCTCGACCGTGGTCTCGACCGCACCGCGGCCAAGGTCATGCGGGGCCTGATCGACTGGAGCGAGCAACAGTTCCGTTTGATGGGCCGGAGCGACTCCCGCGACCTCGCGGTCGCCCTGATCGCCGCCTACCAGGGGATCTCGCTGCTCACCAACACCTTCCGAGACCCCGAGCTCATGGTCCGCGAGGGCGACCGGCTGGAACGCTGGATCGACTCGCTCGGCCGGCCGTCGGAAGATCCCGGCGACCCCACGTAGATCGTTGCCTCTCATCGTGCCGGACGTCCCCGTCCCGCGGTTCCGTCGTGAATGCCGGATTCGCCGCGGCGGAGCCTGATTCGAGTACGCGCCCTCCGGCGCAAGACGCCGGTGTCCCACGGGACAGCGCTGCACGGTACGCGCACGTGCACGTGCGGGACGGGGAGGAACATGACGTCCCACTGGCCGGCGGGAACCGGTCCTTGCGCCGGCGCGGCCCGAACCCTGCTCGGGTCCGCTCCGAGTGGTGGGGCGAGGATCGGCCCGACCATTCCGCGTGGCCGGTTCACATGGTGTGCCTCTACCGCGTCCGGAGTTGTTCGCGCACCCATGGCGCGACCTCGGTGCCAAAAAGGCGAATGTTCTCCATGAGGGTCGCGTGCGGCATCGGGCCCATGCCGTACTTGAGATCGAAGCGGCCGGCGCCGAGGGCCGTCATGGTCCTGACGACGCGCCGGGCGACCGTCTCCGGCGAGCCGACGTAGAGGGAGCCGTATTCGACCTCGTGCTCGAAGTACTCGCGGGTGATCTTCGGGAACCCTCGCTGCCTGCGTGCGTCGAGCATGAAGGTCTCATAGGCGGGCCAGTACTCCTCCTGCGCCTGCTCGTCGGTGGCCGCGACGTGCCCGGGTGAGTGCACCCCGATCGGCAGGGGAGCGAGGCCCGCCTGCGCCGTGGCCTCCCGGTAGAGCTCGGACAGCCGGGCGAAGCGCGCGGGATTGCCGCCGATGATCGCGAGCATCAGTGAGAATCCATGGCGCGCGGCGCGCACGACGGATGCCGGGTTTCCGCCGACGCCCACCCAGGTCGGCAACGACCCGCTCGCGGTGCGCGGGTAGACCTGCAACCCGGGCATGGCGGCCCGCGTGGTTCCCGACCAGGTGACGGGCTTCTCCGTGCGCAAGCGAGCGAACAGTTCGAGCTTCTCCTCGAACAGGCGGTCGTAGTCGGCGAGGTCGAATCCGAACAGCGGGAACGACTCGATGCTGGATCCACGGCCGAGGATCACTTCGGCGCGTCCGGAGGAGAGGGCGTCCAGGGTCGCGTACCGCTGAAAGACGCGCACCGGGTCGTCCGAGCTCAGCACCGTCACCGCGGATCCCAGGTGGATGCGTGAGGTCCGGGCGGCGATGGCGGCCAGGACCAGGTCCGGTGCGGACAGCGGCATCTCCTCGATGTGGTGCTCGCCCAGGCCGAAGAAGTCGAGGCCCGATTCCTCCGCGAGGACTCCCTCCGCGACGAGTTCGCGGATGTTCTGCGGCTGGCTGAGCAGACTGCCGTCACCGCCGACGGTCATGTCCCCGAAGCTGTCGACCCCGATCACGATCGGGTGCTCTCCATACGTGCTCGTCATCGCGATCTTCTCCGAGAGTGTGATTGACGTATCAATATTGACGTGTCAATCATATGAGATATGATTGACACGTCAATGAGATGGAGTGTGGATCATGAGAGATGGTGCCCGGGCCACCGGCGCGGTGGCGCGGCGGCGAATGGCGGTGGGGGAGCTCGCGATCTGGAGAGCGCTGATCGACACGACCGCCGAGCTTCGGAGAATCCTGGGGACGCAGCTGCTGCAGGAAACGGGCCTCTCGCCGGCCGACTATCAGGTGATGCTGGCGTTGAGCGAGGCGAACGGCAGGCGGCTGAGATCATCGGAGCTGGCGGCGGCCATCGACTGGGAGCGGAGCCGGCTGTCCCATCACCTCGGGCGAATGGAGGGGCGCGGTCTGATCCGTCGCGACGACTGCCCCACGGACAACCGCGGTGCCGAGGTCTCGCTCACGGGCGAGGGCGCGGAGATGTTCCGGAGGGCGACCGCACCCCATATGAGGGCCATCAAGAAGCACTTCGCCGACGCCCTGACGCCCGAGCAGTTCGAGGCGCTCGACGACATCCTGCGGACGCTGCAGAGCCATCTCCACCCAGAACCGGCCGTCGCTCCCGCCGCTTCCACCAAGGGGGAATCCTCATGACCGGCGGAGCGCCGCGGTTGCCGCGGATCGCCGTACTCGGTGCGGGGCACGTCGGCCCGGCGATCGCGCGGGTCGCGATCGCCGCCGGCCACCACGTGACGATCGCGGCCTCAGGTGACCCCGAGAAAATCGCACTCATCACCCGCGTGCTGGTGCCGGGAGCCGAGTCGCAATGGGCGGCCGATGCTGTCAGGGACGCCGACATCGTGGTGCTGGCGATCCCGCTTCACAAATTCGCGGCCTTCGACCCGGCCCTGCTCGCCGGCAAGATCGTCATTGACACGATGAACTACTGGCCGCCCACCGACGGCGTCCAGGAGATGTTCGAAGATCGCCGGTACGGCAGCAGCGAGATCGTTCAGCGTCGGCTCGCCCGGTCGACGATCGTCAAGACCTTCAACCACATCGGCTACCACGAGCTTGAGGACGAACGCCGGCCCGAGGGCTCGCCGGAACGACGCGCGCTCGGCGTCGCCGGCGACGACCCCGGCGCCGTGGACCTCGTGGCGGACGTCATCGAGCGCATCGGCTACGACACCGTCCGGCTGGACAGCCTGAGCGCCGGCCGCCTCTTCGAACCCGGCGGCCCCGTCTTCGGCGCATCGCTGCCCCGGACCGAGTTCGAGCTGGCCCTGAGCGTCGAGCCGAGTTCAAGCCGGTCCTGAGCCCCGGACCGAGTTCGAGCCGGCCTTGAGCGCCGAGCCGAGCCGGTCCCGACCCTCGGACCGAATTCGGCCCGGTCCTGAGCGCCGAGCCGAGCCGGTTCCGAGCCCCGAAGCCGCATGGAGCATCCCGCTCATCCTCAACCCGATCCACAATCAGACAGAGAGACCCGACGTGACCACAACCCCGTCGTCCGCCGTACGAGCTTCCGTGGGCGAACCCACGACGTTCCCCCTCGTCCTCGGCCTCGACACCTTCGGCGACGTCACCTACGACGATGACAACCGCCCGCTCTCACATGCCCAGACGATCCGGAACATCGTCGAACAAGGTGTCCTGGCCGACCAGGTCGGCGTGGATTTCTTCGGGATCGGTGAACATCACACCGATGATTTCCCGCTGTCCGCCAGCGATGTGGTACTCGGCGCGATCGCCGGCCGTACGACCCGCGTCCGCCTCGGGTCGGCGGTCACGGTATTGAGCTCGGACGATCCCGTGCGGGTGTTCCAGCGTTACTCCACGCTCAACGCCATCTCCGGCGGCCGGGCGGAAGTCATCCTGGGACGCGGTTCCAGCATCGACTCGTTCCCGCTCTTCGGTTACGACCTCGCCGACTACGAGGAGCTCTTCGAAGAGAAATCCCACCTCTTCGCCGAACTGCTCAAGGGCGGACCGGTCACCTGGCAGGGCAAAACCCGCGCATCGCTCAGCGAGCAGGATGTCGTGCCGCACACCGAGTCCGGACCTTTCCCGGCATGGATCGGCGTCGGCGGCAGTCCCCAGTCGGTCATCCGCGCCGCTCGCCATGGATTCTCACTGATGCTCGCGATCATCGGCGGCTCCCCGTCGCGCTTCGCTCCTTTCTCCAAGCTCTTCCACCAGGCCCTGGAGACGCTCGGACACGCCGCCCTGCCGATCGGAGTGCACTCGCCCGGTCACGTCGCCGCCACCGACGAGCAGGCCCGCGAAGAGTTCTGGCCCCGTTACCTGGAGGTCATCCGCCACGTCAGCAAGACCCGCGGATTCGCCGTCCCGACCAAGGCGTCCTTCCTTCACGAGATCGGGCCGCACGGGGCGCTCTACGTCGGGTCGCCGGAGACCGTCGCAAAGAAGATCGCGGCAAATCTCCCCGCTCTCGGCGCGAACCGCTTCGAACTGAAATACGGCATGGGAGGACTCTCGCACGGAGCGCTCATGACCAACATCGAGCTTTACGGGACACAGGTCGTCCCACGCGTCCGCGAACTCCTGCATGAGCGCGGGCACTGAGCGGCCCGCGCATCCGTGCCGAGGCCGCGCCGCCGCCGCTGGACCGCGCGGCTCCGTCGGCTCGCGGAACCGGGTGCCCGGATTTCCTGTTCCGGCCTTTGTCGAGCTCTCGGTGGACGACGACCTCTCCGCGAACGCCTGGTCAGGACCCGCCCGTGTGATCCCGAAGGGCCCGTGAGATCAGATCATGGAT
This sequence comes from Streptosporangium subroseum, assembly GCF_900188345.1. Lineage (GTDB taxonomy): Bacteria > Actinomycetota > Actinomycetes > Streptosporangiales > Streptosporangiaceae > Streptosporangium > Streptosporangium subroseum. The sequence continues at coordinate 22,387 of NZ_FZOD01000006.1, forward strand.
CAGGAACTCTCCAGGTAGCCGGTTCTCCTTGAGGCGAGCGAGGTCCTGGGGGCCGAACCAGCCGTAGGAGGGGTGCTTGGACCATTCCAGAGCGGGATGGTCCAAATCGCCGTCGACCTTGACGAGATAGTCGGCCTCGTGACGGAGCCCGGCGCCGTCGTCTCCGGTCCAGGTGGCGATGCCGAGAAACCGCTCCACGTGGCGAAGGTGCCAGCCGGTCTCTTCGAGGACCTCACGCGCGAGTGCGTCCAGGAGGGTTTCCCCAGCCTCCACATGGCCGCCCACGATGTCCCAGGTGCCGGGGAAGAGAGAACGATCCGGACTTCGCTTCTGCGCGAAGGCCTCACCGTTGTGGTTGAGGATGATCGCGCCGACGGTCCATGCCTGGCCGGGTGCGGGTACGGGCACCTCGACGTCGTGGCCCACGGTGAACGAGCGGTTGTGCGCTGCCATGGGCGACAGCGTAGACCGGGCGTTTCCGTCGAGGTTCGCCGACGGTTGTGATGTGGGGCCGGGGCTCTCGTGTGCCTGAGCCGGGAGCGATCCGGCTCAGGGCGTGGTCCGTCAGCGGTGGACGATCACGTGGTCGCCGCGTCCCGGATAGGTCATGATGAGCAGCCGCTGCCCCGCCTGCTTCGTGCCCTTCCAGGAGAGCCAGGCGTAGTGGACGCGGACGCGGTAGTGGCCTTTGCCGAGGGCGCCGAGATCTGGGAGCTGGATGCCGGACAGGCCGTCGGCGAGGACGATGTGACCCTCCGGGCTCTGGTAGCCGACCTCGACGACGTTCTGCCAGCCCCTGGTCTCCACCGGCGGGCGGCGGTCGTACGCCTCGGTGGTGACGCAGGCGCGGTACTCGGTGTTGAGGAAGACCCTGAGGTGGCCGGGTGCGGAAGCCACCAGGTCGCTGCCCTCCGCCTGGTGAGGCGGCCCGTCCTCCGGTTCCCCTCCCCGTTCGTACGTTTCCAGGGGCAGTTCCGGCCAGATGGGTTTCTCCTGCCGAATCGCCGACACCGGTGTGATCAGGGGGCGGTGGCGGGGGGCCTGGTCGCATTTGGCCTGCTCTTCGGCCTCGTGGGCGAGCATCTCGCGCTCTTCCTCCTCAATCGCCACCCTGAGGGTCTCGGCGGCCTTCGGACAGATGTCGGCCAGAAGTGCTGTCTCGTCTCCCGGGCTGACTCCGTAAGCCTTGTAAAATCGGACCATCTCCTGCGGATCCTCGCGGGTGTAAACACCGCAGAGACGGTGTCCGTACGCCACCAGCATCCGGTCGGGCATGCCGCCGACGGGCGGTAGGACGCCGGCGGTGCGCACCGTGCAGATGAACGCCTGCTCGCCGGTCATGGGGGGCGGCGGGGTGTGTCCCGTCTCGTAGTCGCCCTTCGCCTCGCAGTCGCTCGCCGTGGTGATCGGACCCGGCGCGTGGTCTGACACCGGGACCAGGACGAGCACCGCGGACGCGGCCATGCTCGCCGGCAACACCCGGTACGGCCTGCGACGGGCGGGGCGGTCACCGTACAGAAACAGCAGGAGCAGGGCTGAAGCCGTGAAGGCGAGGCTGTACCACAGCGGTGAGATACCGAGCGAGGAGGTGAGCATCCGGTCAGGAAATATCCGGACGCTGCTGTGGGTGGGCCTCGAGTCGCCGACTGCCGTCGTGGCCGCGGTCGCCAGCCCTGCCACCGCCGCGAGGAGAAGAGCCCAGATCGTCCCGATCACGAGGCGGCGCGTCCGCCGCAGCACCGCGGCCAGCACCAGTGCGGCGGCCCCGCCCATTCCGACCAGAAGATCGAACGGAAGCCAGAGCTGCATCGGATACCAACCGGAGAACCAGGACGCGATCGCCCCTCGCGGCCCGATCCAGAGGAACACACCGTCCGCCAGGTTGGCCGCGGCGGGCAGCAGCGGCAGCGCGACCGCCGCGGCCTGCAGGGGCCACCGGCGCAACGGGCTCGCAGGCGTGACCGGACGCGGATCCCGGGGCCGGTTCCCGAGATCACGGGCGGACCGGCCGAGCCATACCAGCGTGAACACGTCGAGCACCAGATGGCCGCCCGCGTACCAGACGTACGATCGGCTGAACGAGTTGCTCATGAGGTCCGGCACGAGGAAGGGCCCGGCGGCGACCGCCGCTCCCGCCCACAGCGTGACCCGCCCCCACCGGCCGTCCTTCGCCTGGGCCACCAGGGTCAGCACCATCCAGAGCAACCAGGGCACGCTTCCCAGGGAGGACTGCCACAGGGCCTCACCGTCGAGCCCGAGCAGCTCCGACAGCACGGCGGCGAGCAGCAGCACCGGATGGTACAGCCCGCACACCAGCGCGACCAGCCGCAACGTCCGGGAGACCCCGCGCATCACCCGGTAGAGCAACACCACGACGGCGACCTGCGTGACCTCCTCGGGAATGTCCGTCCAGGACAGGTCGGCGAGTTCGATCGCCAGCGAGACATACAGCGCGATCCGCAACCGGCGGGCGTCCCTGTCCGGTTTCTCGCCGCTCTGCCGCCCGGGCAGGATCTGCCACAGTCCCCAGCCCTGCAACACCCCCACCGCGATCAGCACCAGGACGAGGTCCCCGTCGATGTCCACCGGACGGTCGGCGAGTCTCCGGTGGACGACCAACGTGGCGAGCCAGGCGTCGCCGGTCACCGCGGCGGCGACGCCGGACGCGACGACCAGGGCCACGAAGGCGGCGGCGATCCAGCCGAGGGGATAACGGCGCACGGGTGGTTCCCGGGGGGTGAGGGAGCGAAGCGCCCAACTCTAACGGGCTGCCATCCGGAGTCGATCATCACTCGTGGGTGGTGGCTCCACATCCATGTGCCGAATCGGTGGACGGTGCGGGTGAGACGGTGGCCAGGTCGTCTCTCCAGCCCGGTGGGGCCGAACCCGCCGGCTCTTATTAATCTACATTGTAAAGGCATCGGCTCGAATTCGGAATCATTTTCAGGATGGACCAGAGATCCGACGCCCGCAGGCAGGGGATGCGGCGGAATCGTCCATCGGCGACTCATCAAGACCGGCCGGATGGCAGATCTAAGATCCTTGATCCGCTGCCCCTGCCGCCTGGGGCTCGGGTGCGTTCCGGCCTCTAGCGTCGGTGCGAGAGGCCGCCGATACGCTGCGTAGGTGACTCTGATCGGACGCCGCAGCGAGCTCGCCGCGGTGGAACAGCTGCTCGACCGGGCGGCGACCGGGGGCGGGATCGGCGGACACCTCATCGTCACCGGGCCGCCCGGCGCCGGTAAGACGGCGCTGACCGGCGCCGCCGCGGATCTGGCCCGCGCCCGGGGGATACCGGTGCTCCGTGCGGCTGGGACGGACCTCGACTCCGGTCTGCTGATCTGGGAACAGCTGCTGGGCGATCTCGAAGTGGGCGACCTGCCGCCCGGTGCCGGGCCCTGGGACCTCGATCGCGTCGCCCGGGCGATCGCCCGCGGCGGACCGCGCCTGCTCGTGGTCGACGACGTCGACCGGGCCGGTACGCGGGCCGTGGCGTTCCTGGCCCTGCTCGCCTCCCGCCTCGGATCCGGCGCGACCGTGCTGATCGCGACCGCGGAGAACCCTCTCGGGTTGACGCCGGAGCTGCGGCTGCGTGGCCTGACGGAACCGGAGCTCGCCGGCCTGACGGCAGACCTGCCCGCCGAGGCGGTCCACGCGGTGTGGCTGGCCTCGGGTGGTCTGCCCGGAGCCGCCATCGGCCTCGCCGGTGAGCTGGCCGGTCTCGACGCCGCGGCCGACGCCGTGATCCACCTGGCGCTGACGGCGCCGTCGCGGGCGGAGTTCCTCGAACTCGATGTCGGTCTGATCCGTCTGCTGGAGGCCGCGATCGAACGCCCGTTGCCGCCCACCACCCGGGCCCGGGCGCTGGCCCGGCTCGCCCGGGAGATGCTGGGCGACTCGTCGGCCGGGGCACGCAGGCGCGAGCTGATCGACGAGGCGGTGACGCTGGCCCGGATGACCGGAAGCCCCGGCACGATCGCCGAGGTCCTCGACTGCCGGCTGCACGCGCTGTGGGATCCGGCCGCCGCCCATGAACGGCTGACCACCGCATCGGAGATCGTGGAGCAGGCTCGACGGGCCGGCGATGCCGTGGTCGAGCGGCGCGGACTGTTCTGGCGTTTCATCGCATGGGCGGAACTGGGCGAACTGGGACCTGCCGAGGCGGCACTCACGGCTTATGCCCGGGCCGGTGAACTGGCAGGCGACGCCGAAGCGGCGGTGGTGGTGCTGGCCCGCCAGTCGATGCTGGCGACGCTTCGGGGCCGGTTCGACGTGGCGGTGACGCTCGCGGGCGAGGTGGCGGTGCGTGGCCGGCGGGCGGGACTGATCGACACGGATCGCCTGGTCGGGTCGCTGTACGGCGGGGTCGCCGCGATGCGGGGCGAGTTCGAGTCGCTTGTGGATCCCTGGCAGGCCCTCGCCCGGCGGCTGCCCGGTCACTTCTTCGAGGCGGCCGCCGCCCGGACACTGGCCGAGACCGGTCGCGACGTTGAGGCGGGTCTCGAACTGGAAAGGCTGCTGCCGGCCGTACTCGCCGGATCCGGGCCGCGCTGGGTGGGAGTCCTGGCCGACCTGGCGATCGTGGCGTCACGGGTCGGGGAACCGGAGACCGCGCGGGCCCTGTACGACGCGCTGCTTCCCTACCGGGGGCGTCTGGTCGTCTGGGGCGGTGCCAACACGATCACGGGGCCGGTCGACGACTACCTGGGGCGGCTGGCCATCCGGCTGGGCCGGTTGGACCAGGCGGTGTCCCATCTGGACGACGCGGCCGCGCTGGAGCAACGCGTCGGAGCGCTGCCCTGGCTCGCGCACACACTGGTCGCCCGGTCCCGCGCGCTGTCCGCACGTGACGACGAGGGAGACCGGATCCGGGCCGGCGACGATCTCGGCCGGGCCCGCTCGATCGCGGAGCGTCTCGGCATGGGGGGAGTCCTCGCCACGCTCGCCCCACCGGCCGACGAGTGGCGGCTGAGCCGCGACGGCGACGACTGGCGGCTCGACGCCGGCGCCGAAACGGTCCGGTTGCGCGACGGGCGCGGGATGCGGTACCTACGGGCCCTGCTGGCCGCGCCCGGGCAGGAGATCGCCGCGCTGGATCTCGTCGCGGGAGGCGCCGGCCTGCGGGTGCCCGACGGTGATCCGGTTCTCGACGACGCCGCCCGTACGGCCTACCGGCGGCGGCTGGAGACGCTCGACGAGCAGCTCGACGCGGCGGACCGGGCCGGCGACGCCGAGCGGGCGGCGGTCGTCCAGGCGGAACGGACCGCCCTGCTGGCCGAGCTGCGGCGGGCCAGCGGGCTGGGCGGCCGGCCGCGGGCTCAGGCCGGTGAAGCCGAACGGGCCCGTGTCAATGCGACCCGGACGTTGTGGGCGACGGTCAAACGCGTGGAGTCGGCCGCGCCGCTGGCGGGGGCCCATCTGCGGGCATCGCTGCGTACCGGCAGGCTCTTCCGGTATCAGCCGGCTCCGGGTGGTCCGGCGCGCTGGAGCGTGTGACCCGTACCACGTACAAGTTGTGCACGTCGGATTTACGCCTCCCGGGCAGAGCCTCAGGAATGGGAGACGGACATGTCCGGTACGCATCGGCAGTACTTTGGTGATCTTGCCGCTGACAGCCATGGCACGGCTGACGATCGGCCGCCGCTGGTCCTGCTGCACGGTCTCAGTTATGACCGGCGTCAGTGGGGGCCGGTTTTGGAGGAGCTGGCGGTCGTCGATCCGGGCCGGCGGGTGCTGGCCTTCGACCTGCCCGGGCACGGGGATTCGCCGCGGCGCGACTCCTACGATCTCGGTGAGGTCGCCGCGGTCGTGCATCGGGCGGTGAACGACGCCGGACTCGACGCGCCGGTCATGGTGGGGCACTCGCTCGGTGGGGCGCTGGTGACGGTCTACGCGGCGATGTATCCGGTGCGGGGCGTCGTGAACGTGGACCAGCCGTTGCTGGTGGGCGGCTTCGGGGACGTGCTGCGCCGGGCCGAACCGGTGCTGCGGAGCCCGGCCTACGGGCAGGTCTGGACCTCCCTGCTCGCCGGCATGCACATCGAACTGCTGCCGCCGGCCGCGCGGGAGCTGGTCAGGACGGCCACGACCCCCCGCCAGGATCTTCTCCTCGGATACTGGAACGAGATCCTGGTCACGCCCGCGGAAGACCTCGGCGAACGCCGGACGCGGGAGATGGACGTCATCCGTTCGAGCGGCGTCGCCTACCGCCACGTGAGCGGGGATGAGCTGCCCCCGGCCTACCGGCGGTGGCTGGAGTCGGTCCTGCCCGACGTCGCCGTCACCGTTCTCCCCGGCGGCGGCCACTTCCCGCACCTGAGCCATCCGGCCGAATTCGCCAAAATCCTGGCCGGGTGACCAAAAACCCCGTCCGTGGCGTCACCCCCGTCAGCGGAGGGCGCCCGTACCTGTCGTTTATCCAGGAGAGAACAGTGCTTGAAGACTTCCCCGCGCCCTCCTCGACGGCCGTCAGGCCCCGGGAGCTTCCCTCGCTGCTGGCTCCCTCGATCCGGGCCGCCGCCGAGGAGATGGATCAGTTGGGCGACATTCCCGAAAAGTTGCTCGCCGAACTCCGTGAGGCCGGTGCCTTCCGGCTGCTCACGCCGTATGAGCTCGGCGGTTTCGAAACTCCGTTGACGACCGCGCTGGAGGTGTACGAAGGGTTCGGCCGCATCGACGCCTCGGTGGCCTGGGTGGTGTGGAACGCCAACTGGGGTTTTGTGGGAGCCCTGCTCGACGAGGCCGGAACCGGTCGCCTCTGGGGAGGGGCAGCCGAGCCGATCTTCACCAACGGGGGCATGCCCGGGGTCGCGGTGCCCGTCGAGGGCGGTTATAGGGTTTCCGGTAACTGGAAGATCGTCAGCGGGATCCACGGGGCGGACTGGCTGGTCGTGGTCGCCGTCGTCATGCGGGACGGCGCGCCACGCATGACGGACGCCGGTGTCACGCCGCCGTGGGGGCGCTGGACGCGGCCGGGGAGAGGGCGGAACCCGTCACGATCGAGCAGCGAGCCGACCTGCGTGCCGCCATGAGCCATGCCGCACAGGTGAGCCGTGAGGCGCTGGTGGCGATGTACGGGCTGGGCGGCTCCTCCTCGCTCTACATCGGCAACCCCCTGGAACGGCTGTTCCGGGATGGCATGGTGGCGCTCCAGCACGCCGGCCACTCTGCCGAGTTCTTCGAAGCGGTGGGCCGTGTCAGGTTCGGCATCGACCCGGGCATGCGCCTCTTCTGACGCCGTGCTCGTACGGAGGCGCGCTGCCCGGGTCCATGAGCGGCCACGGCTCCATTCGCATCCCCTCTGCCGGCCGTCCACTGCTCTACTACCGGGGCGCTGCACGATCGATGGTGATGTTTCGACGGTTCCCGACCGGCCCGTCGCGCTGAAAAGGGTGCGGATGAGACGGTCGTCGTCGGTGGCGCCGGCCGCGATCAGAGCCGGGCGGTCAGAGCGGATGCTCACCCTCACCCTCAAGCACCTGCGGCGCAGCGGGCTCTTCACCCGCACCGCCTATCCCGAGGTCCCGCCCCGCGTCGAATACGCCCTGACCGGCCTCGGTGCCTCGCTGCTGTCCACCGTCCTCGCCATGGCGTCCTGGTCCTCCGAGCACCACGCCGAGATCCGCCGCCACCAGACCGCGTTCGACGACGCCGGCGCATCGCGGAACGCGTCCTGAAGGCGCGCGGCCGGCCACGGTCCCGCGCCTGTTCCGCCCGGCCGGGGCGCCGCACCACCACGCTCGGCCGCCCCGCGGGCCGTCCTCGTGGCCGGTGCGCCGTCACCTGGTGATCGAGGTTCTCAGCCGCGTGGGATCTCGTGGTTGGCCTGGAAGAGCCCGGCGGGGTCGACGGCCTTGCGGATGCGGAGCAGCGCCTCCCAGATCGAGGGGTCGTAGCCGGTCGACGGGTCCACGGCCTCCTCCTGGAAGTTCAGATACTGCCGCCCGCGCGAGTAGGGCGCCATCGCGTCGACCACCCGCTCGCAGTCGGCGACGGTCTGCCGGGCGAGCTCGCCCACCATCATGCCGCCGGTGATCAGCTGGAACCGGCCGTCCAGTCTCGTCACCGCGCCCGCGCCGGGCCGCGAGCGCCCGAGCGCCCCACCGAGCTGGCGCAGTTCCGCCTTCATGAAGAGCGAGCTGCCGGAGTCGACGCCGGAGACCTCGACCAGCCGGTCCACGGCGGCCGGCGGCAGCTCGTCGAGCAGCGACGACCGCCCGCCGCCCGGTGTGGGCTGCTCCGGGTCCATGTGCAGCCGCATCAGTGACGCGGCCGGAACCCGGCCGAACGTGTCCATCTCGGGTCCGAGCTCTCGCAGCGGCGCCAGGAGCCGCTCCGCCTCGGCGTCGTCCGCCAGCACGGCGCCGTCGATGATGACCAGCTGACGGCCGCGGAACGGCTCGGGAATCTCGGGGATCGGCGGGTATCCCAGGTGCCGGTACGACGTGGTGACCGCATCGGGCGCGTCGGTGGCCCACCGCGCCCATCGGCTCAGCACCCGGTGGGCGTCCCGCAGGTCCCAGACCAGCATGCCGGCGTACGCGGTCTCGATCGGGTAGAGCGTGAACTCGATCGCCGTCACCACTCCGAAGTTGGCGCCGCCGCCCCCGCGTACCGCCCAGAACAGCTCCGGCTCGTGCTCGGCGTCGACCCGGAGCGGCGAGCCGTCCGCGGTGACCAGTTCGACGGCGGTCACGCTGTTGACGGCCAGTCCCAGCGACCGGGCGTACCAGCTGATGCCCCCACCGAGGGAGTAGCCGACCACGCCGGTATCCGGCGACGATCCGTGCAGGGCGGCCAGGCCGTGCGCCGCGGCCGCCTCCACCACGGGCGACCACAGGGCCCCTGCCTCGACCCGGGCCCGGCGGGCCTCAGCGTCGATCTTGATCCCGGCCATACCGGACAGGCGCATCAGCACGCTGTCGGCCAGGTCGCCGAGCGGATGGGCGTTGTGCCCGCTACCCAGTGGCGCGACGCGCAGCCCGGCGGCCGCGGCGGCCCGGACCACGGCCGAGACCTCCTCCGCGCTGTCCGGGAAGGCCACCGCGGCGGGGCGCAGGTCGACGGCGAGCGCCCAGGTCGTCCGGGCGCGATCGTATTCCTCGTCGCCCGGCAGGTGGACGCCCCCGCCTGCCAGCCCTCGCAACGACGACAGGTCGCGTCCGGATCTCTCCGACCGTTTGTTTTCGATAGTCACGTGCTGTTCCCCCCGGGGCATGGGCAAATCACCCGCAAGCTGCAGGGATATGCATAAAACAGACAAATCCACATGTTTGTCGCGCATCAACTGTTGCCGACCGTGCATGTTGGTACCAGGGGAGAACCTTGCCCCGGCTATGTCCCGGCGACGTCTCCGGCGCGTCGATGAGCCGTCACGGCCGTCGACGTCGGCGCCGCCATCGTCGGCCGTCTCGCCCGCGGCGATGGGCCACATCGAGGCCGGCGCCGACTCCTGGGGCTCGCCAGGGCCCGGGAAGCGCGATGGTCCGGAAAATAAGACTTCCTTGACAATATAATTTGTCGGCCATAGTCTGTGGTCATGCAGGACATCGCCGTGATCGAGGACCCGGCCGCCGCCGAGGTCTCACTGGACCCCATCCGGGCCCGGCTGCTGGCCGAGCTGAGCGAGCCCGGCTCCGCGACCATGCTGGCCGCCAAGGTCGGCCTGTCCCGGCAGAAGGTCAACTACCACCTGAAGACGCTCGAGGCGCACGGGCTCGTCGAGATGATCGAGGAGCGGCGCAAGGGCAACGTCACCGAGCGCATCATGCGTGCGACCGCCGCCTCCTATGTGATCTCCCCGATCGCGCTGGCGTCGGTCGAGCCCGACCCGGCCCGCTCACCCGACCAGCTGTCGGCGGGCTGGCTGCTGGCCGTCGCGGCCCGGCTGGTCCGCGACGTCGGCGCGCTCATCACCGGCGCAGCCCAGGCGCGCAAGCGCGTCGCGACCTTCGCGATCGACGGCGAGGTGCGCTTCGCCTCGGCCGCCGACCGGGCCGCGTTCGTCCAGGAGCTCACCGGGGCCGTCACGGCCCTGGTGTCCAAATACCACGAAGAGTCCGCCGAGCGCGGCCGCGACCACCGAATCGTCGTCGCGGTCCACCCGAGCACGAAGGAATCCACATGACGCACCCGTTCGAGCTGAGCCAGGAAATCGAACTCGGCGCCACCCCCGAGCAGGTCTGGGACGCGATCGCGACCGGCCCGGGCGTCGACTCCTGGTTCATGGGACGCACCGAGCTCGGCACGTCGGTTGGAGGTCCCGCCGGCCTCACGATGATGGGCCACACCCAGCAGGCCACGATCACCGCCTACAAGCCGGGCTCCCGCCTCGCGACCCGCAGCGCGCAGGCCCCCGACGGCCAGTTCATGGCGATGGAGTATCTCATCGAGGGGCGCGACGGCGGCACGGCCGTGCTGCGGCTCGTGCAGAGCGGCATGCTCGGCGACGACTGGGAGACCGAGTTCGAGGCGATGAAGGCCGGCTGGCCCATCTACCTGGAGACCCTCAGGCAATACCTCGCGCACTTCGCCGGCCGCACCCCGTTGGTCACCACGATCTTCCGGCCCGGAGCGGGCGGCCCGGACATCGTCTGGAAGATCGTCACGGAGTCGCTGGACGTCACGCCGGACGTCGGCGAGGGCGACGAGGTGCGGCTCCCGGACGGCTCCGCCGGGGTCGTCTACTACGCGAACCTGCCCGTCAACCTGGGCGTCCGTACGGCCGACGGCCTGTACCGGTTCATCCACTCCGGCACCGCCCGCGGCGACGCCATCGTGCTCGGCCACCAGAACTTCGCGGGCCGTGACGAGCAGGCCGAATGGGAGGCCTGGATGGCCGAGCGCTTCGGCTGACCGGCCGGTCCCGACCGGCGACGATCCTGGCTGTCCGTGAGAGCGTCGCCACTGAATGTGCCCGTCGGGAGCAAGGCCTTCGAGACGGCCGTCCTCGGCGGTTCTGGAGTTTTTTCCGGTCCGGCCCGCGCGGGCCCGAATGCCGCGTGCGGGCCCGGATCCGGGCCCGCGGAGCCACTCAACCGATGCCCGGATCGCACCGGCCGGCTGCTCCACGACGATGGGCCGACGGCCTGAGCAGGGATAATGGCGATGTGAGTTCCGACGAACTGGCCCGTTTCCTGCGCTCCCGACGCGCGGCGATACAACCCGACGAGATCGGTCTGGGTGCCCGATCACGCCGGCGCACCCAGGGGCTCCGGCGCGAGGACGTCGCCGAGCTGGCCACCATGTCGGCGGACTACTACCGCCGTCTGGAACAGGCCCGCATCGGGCCGCCGTCGCCGCAGATCCTGGACGCCCTGGCGCGAGCTCTGTGCCTGACCGCCGACGAACGTGACTACCTGTACCGGGTCGCCGACCGCGAACCACCTCCGCGGCCCGCGCTCAGCCGGCACGTCGCTCCCGCGCTGCAGCAGCTCGTCGCCGGGCTGGGCGACTCCCCGGCCCAGGTCATGACGCTCCTCGGTGAGACGATCATCCAGAACCCGGCGGCCGTCGCCCTGCTCGGCGATCACTCGATCTACACCGGCGACGCCCGCAACAGCACCTACCGCTGGTTCACCGACCCGGCCTCGCGGTCGATCCACCCGCCCGAGGAGCACGAAGAGGAGAGCTGCGCCCGGGTGGCCGAGCTCCGCGCGCGGTCGGTGCACGTCGGCGACTCGGAGGCCGACCGGCTCATCGGCACGATCCGCGCCCGCAGCCCCGAGTTCGAGCGGATGTGGCAGGAACAGCGGGTGGCGCTCTGCCGATCCGGCACCAAGACCCTGGTGCACCCCGAGGTCGGCATGCTCGACCTGGAATGCCAGATCCTCAGGACCGAGGGCCTCGGGCAGCTGCTCGTCGCCTTCACCGCGGCCGCCGGCAGTCGTGCGGCCGGACAGCTGCGCGAGCTCTCGATCGCCCACGCCAGGCAGCCGGCCAGACGGCATCGGCACACCGTCGCGAGAACAGGTCGAAGGCCCACGTCGGCCTGACGACCGAATCGGCACACCGTCGTGAGAACAGGTCGAACGTCTCCGTCGGCCTGACGACCGGCGAACACCCCGCCGACTCGGGGCAGGCCGTACGGCGGCGAGGAGATGTGGCCCGAGAGCCGGCCTCCCGGTCACATCGGCTGAATTTCGCGGGTCTACTGTTACGACACCCCGCGAGTAAGGAATGTGACACGGTGGATGAGCGCGAACGGCTGACCGAGCGTTTCGAGGAGCATCGGACTCATCTGCGAGCGGTGGCCTACCGGATGCTCGGCTCGGTGAGCGAGGCCGATGACGCCGTGCAGGAAGCCTGGCTGCGTTTCAACCGCGCCGACACCGGCGCCGTGGAGAACCTCGGCGCGTGGCTGACCACGGTGGTCGCGCGCGTGTGCCTGAACGTGTTGCGCTCGCGCGAACAGCGGCGCGAAGAACCTCTCGAGGCGCATACGCCCGACCCGGTCATCAGCCACGATGACGGCAGCGACCCCGAGGCGGAGGCGTTGCTGGCCGACTCGGTCGGGCTGGCACTGCTGGTGGTGCTCGACACACTGACGCCGGCCGAGCGGTTCGCCTTTGTGCTGCACGACATGTTCGCCGTGCCCTTCGAAGAGATCGGCCCGATGATCGAGCGTTCCCCGGCCGCGACCAGACAGCTCGCGAGCCGCGCCCGCCGCCGGGTCAAAGGGGTCGCCTCGGTGCCCGCCGCCGATCTGACCCGCCAGCGCCGAGTCGTCCAGGCCTTCCAGGCCGCCTCACGGGGCGGGGACTTCGACGCGCTGGTCGCACTGCTCGATCCGGACGTGGTGTTCCGCGCCGACCGGGCGGTCGGCCCCACCCCCGCACCCATCGTGCTCCACGGTGCCCACGCCGTGGCCAAGGGCGCGTCCGTCGCCGCGGAGCGGGTCCGGTTCACCCAACCGGCGCTGATAAACGGGGAGGTCGGACTCGTGATGGCCCCCCGTGGACGGCTGTTCCTGGTCCTCGTCTTCACGATCACCGATAGCAAGATCACCGAAATCGACGTGATCGCGGAACCGGATCGTCTCCGACAACTCGATCTCGCCGTTCTCGACGCCTGACACGACGCCCGCATGCCGCGTGCCGACACGCGGCATGCGGGACGTGGGCCGGTCACGACGAGCCCAGCACGCATGGCTTTTTGTGGTGAAAGCGGTCCGCGAAGGCGTCTTGTATGTTTTTCTTCTTTGCCGTGTTCCCCGGGAGTCTTTTTGACCAGGCAGTTCTTCTTCGCGACAACCGGCGACCGCGTTCCCGATGAGCTGGCCGCGTACGTCGCCCACTGCGACGAGCCCACCGGCTACCTCGACTTCGCCCACGTCGGGCCCCCGCTGCGCGCGGCCGTCGACGCACGGCACGCGGCCCTGCGGGTCACGGCCACCTCCGACCCGGTGGGACCACTCGAAGAGATCCGGAAGGAGGCCCGCAGGAGAGCGGCAGCCGTGATCGGCGGCGACGTCGGGGTGACGTTCGCGGCGTCCACCACGGCGGGCCTGTTCGCCACGGCGTTCGGCCTGACCGCCTCCGGCACGCTGCTCGTGCCCGAGGGCGAGTTCCCCGCCAACGCCGTACCGTGGCTCCGGGCGGCCGCGCGGGGTGGCCCGGCCGTACGGCGGGTGCCGCAGGACGCCGGGCGGATCACGGCAGGGGCGCTGCGGTCGGTGCTCGACGCGGGCGTCGTCGGGCTGACCGTGAGCGCGGTCGACTACCGGACCGGGTGGAAGGCCCCGCTCGCCGATCTCCGCGAGGTGCTCGGCCCCGACCGCCTGCTCATCGTCGACGCCATCCAGGGCTTCGGGATCACCGAGCTGGACCTGGACGTCGCGGACGTGGTGGTGGCCGGCGGTCAGAAGTGGCTGCGTTCCGGATGGGGTGCGGCGATCCTCGGAGTACGACCCCGCGCGCTGGAACGGATCGCACCCGATCTGGGCGGCTGGACGGGCCTGGCCGACCCGTACGGGGGGAGCGCCGGAACCGAGCTGGGCGCACCGGCCGCGGGACCGGACCGGCTGCTGATGACCAACACCGACCTGGAGGCGATCGCCGGGCTGCACGCCTCCCTCAGCCTGGTCGTGGAGGCCGGTACGCCGCGACTGTCCGACCGGCTCGGACAGGTCGTCGCCGTGCTGCTCGACGTACTGCGTCACCGCGGCGCGGAAGTCCTCGGCGATGACTGGCCGGAGCGGCGGCGGGCCGGGATCGTATCCTTCCGGTTGCCCGGCGAGGCTCCCGAGGTCACGCTGGCCCGGCTGTCCGAGGGCGGGGTGACCGCGGCCGTCCGCGGTGGGCTGCTGCGGCTCTCGCCCCACGTCTCCACGACGGAGGAGACCGTGCGCCGGTTCGCCGACGCCCTCTGACGACCCCGGCACCCGGCGGGCGCGGCGGGGAGCACCGCAGGCTGCGGCTCGGAAGCATCGAGCTACTGTCTGGTCTTGTTGCGTTTTGGGCGGGGAGGGCGAACATGCTGGACAGGTTGAGCGAGTACTGCGCCGAGGCACTGGCCGAGCACGGCTGCCCGTCGGTCTCGGTCGCGGTGGCCGAGCGGGGCGAGGTGGTCCTTACCGGGGCGTACGGGCTGGCCGACGTCGCCGCCGGGCGTGCGGCCACGCCCGGCACGGTGTACGGGCTGGCCTCCGTCACCAAGCCGATCACGGCGACCGCTGTCTGTCTCGCGGCCGACGAAGGGCTGCTGGACCTGGACGCGCCGGTGCCGGGTGACTTCCGGTGGCCCGCGCCGACGGCGCGTCAACTGCTGCGGCACCGGGGCGGGCTCGGCGCGTACTACGCCTGGGACTACGGCGACGGTGAGCGGCCGATCGACGCGGACCGTTATACGGTGCTGTACCGCAGGCCGGGCACCGGCTTCGTGTACGCCAACCTCGGCTACCGGCTCCTGGGCCGGTTGCTGGAGACGGCCACCGGGCAGGAGCTGGGCGCGTTCGTCCGCGAGCGGGTGTTCGAGCCTCTCGGGCTCACCGGCTGCCATGTCGGACGGACCTACCCGGGCCCGGCGCCGTCGGCGATCCGGTACACGGTCGACGGCCGCGCGTACCCGGACTACGACTGCGGCCACCCCGGCGCCACCCTCGGCTGGGCCCCCGCCGGCGAGCTGGCGCTCTTCGCCCAGTCATACGAGCGCCTGCTGAAGCCGGACACGGCGGCCGCCGTACGGGACGCGCTGCCGATCAACGAGCATGTGGGCTACGGGCTCGGCTGGAGCGTGTCGTACGGCGACGGACCCGTGGTGCAGAGTCACGGCGGTGGCGGGGGAGGGGTGGCGGCGATGGTGGTCGCCGTGCCCGAGCGGCGGCTCTCGGTGGCGGTGTTGTCCAACTCCACGAACAAGGCGGCTCGCGATGCGATCCTGCAGTACGTGCTGGGCACGCTGGTCCCCGGGTACGCGGTCGAGCAGATCACCCCGGTGATCCACGACCCGGTGCGCCCGATGGACCTGCCCGAGGGTCGTTGGGAGGGCCGGATCGGCACCCCCGAGAAGGAGGTGCCGGTCGAGCTGCGGGTGCTGGCCGATCGCCGGGTCGAGCTACGGCTGGACGGCGAGAGTGCCGTCAGCCTGGCTGGCGCGTCTCAGGCCTGGGACGTCCAGGCGACCTTCCCGGTGCAGCTGCCGACCGCCGACGCCCGGATCAACAGCCCCGTCCTGGGACTGGCCCTGCGCCGGGAGGGGGGAGGGCTGACCGGCGTGGCCTACACCTACAAAAACGGCGACGCCGAAGGCCGGCTCGGTAACTTCCTCAGCCACTCCTGCGAGTTGCGTCCGTGCTGACGGGCCGGGCCGCTATCCGACGAGAGTCTGGGTGCCGAGGACGGCGAGCAGCGCGAGCCGTTCGGCGTCCTGGGTGCCGGGCTCGGCTGTGTAGATCATGATGCGCAGGTCGCTGCCCGCGACGCTGAGTACGTCGCAGTCCAGCGTCAGGGGGCCCACCTGCGGGTGCTCGACGGTCTTGCGCGCGGCCTGCTGCCAGCCGACGACGCCCGCGTCCCACAGCTCGGCGAACCGGTCGCTGTTCGTGCGCAACTGCGCGACCAGGCGCCGCAGGTGCTGGTCGGCGGGATACCGGCCGGCGGTCGCGCGCAGGTCGGCGACCAGCCCGGCCTCGAACGCACGATGTGCCTCCGGCGTTTGACGGACCCGGTTGCCCGGGCCGAGGAAGTTGCGCCACACGCCGTTGCGTTCGTTGCCACGCCACCCGGACGGGTCGCCCATGAGCGCCGCGTACAGCGGGTTGGCCATGAGCAGCGTCCAGGCCGCGTCGTAGACCCCGACGGGAGTGCCGGTCAGTCTGTCCAGCATCCGCTGGACGCTCGGGGTGATGTACGCGGGCACCGTCTCGGGTCCCGGCGGTACGAGCCCGGTCATCCGGAACAGGTACGCGCGCTCGTCTCCCGACAGCCGCAACGCCCGGGCCAGGGCCTCGACGACCTGGGCCGACGGGTTGGTCGCCCGGCCCTGTTCGAGGCGGGTGACATAGTCGACGGAGATCCCCGCCAGCAGGGCCAGCTCCTCGCGGCGCAGCCCGGTCGCGCGCCGGTGCCCGCCGGCGGGCAGCCCGGCCGTCTCGGGCAAGACCCGGTCGCGCCAGCGGCGCATCGCCT
The DNA here is from genome assembly GCF_900188345.1 of Streptosporangium subroseum. GTDB lineage: Bacteria > Actinomycetota > Actinomycetes > Streptosporangiales > Streptosporangiaceae > Streptosporangium > Streptosporangium subroseum. Next base: position 39,012 of record NZ_FZOD01000006.1, read on the forward strand.
GCCCGAATTCCGTCGCCTTCATGCCATCAGTAAACACCGCCGGCCGGGGACGTGCCTGGTATCGGCAGTCCCAGGACGGCGGGACGACTGGCTGCCGGTGCCGCCGCACGGAAACCTGGGGGCATGACAACAACACTGATCACCGGCGCGAACAAGGGGCTGGGCTTCGAGACCGCCCGCCAACTCATCGCGGCAGGTCACACCGTCTACATCGGCAGCCGGGACGTAGAACGCGGACGCCGGGCCGCGGAGCGGCTGGGCGCGCGGCTGGTCCGGCTCGACATCACCGACGACGCTTCCGTGGAGGCCGCGGTGAAGGCCGTCGAGGCCGACGGAGGACTGGACGTACTGATCAACAACGCGGGCGTCGAGGAGAGGGGAGCCAACAACGTCGTGATCGGTCCCGCGGACGTGACCGCCGACGTGATGAGGGAGACGTTCGAGACGAACGTCTTCGGCACGGTGCGCGTCATCCACGCGTTTCTCCCGCTGCTGCGGCGTTCCGCCGCCCCGGTCGTGGTCAACGTCAGCAGCAGTCTGGGCTCGCTGACCCGGGTCGCCACCCCCGGCACCCCGACGTACGCCTACCCGGGCGTGGCCTACCCGGCGTCGAAGACCGTGGTCAACGTGATCACCGTGCAGTACGCGAAGGCGTTCCCGAACATGCGCATCAACGCGGTGGAGCCCGGCTTCACCAAGACCGACCTGAATGGGAACACCGGCATCCAGACCGTCGAGCAGGGCGCCGAGATCATCGTGCGCATGGCGCAGGTGGGCCCCGATGGCCCCACCGGAGGCTTCTTCGACGCCGAAGGCACCCTTCCCTGGTGATCTGAACCGGGCGCCATCCTCAGAGGATCATCGTTGATCCGGCCCACTTCCCTCGGGGAGAGTCTGGAGGGGAAGGAGGTCCGGGCGTTTGGCCGTGCGGCCGTCGCCGGAGGAGCGGCCTCGCAGGCGCCTGCCGAGCCAGGGGCCGAGGAAGGCGGCGGCCCAGCGCAGTTCGACGGCCGCGGTGCGCAATCCGGACGTAGTGCAGGTACTCACCGCTGGGCATGAGCCGTCCGCCTCTCCCGCAGGATCGCCGCGCTCCGGTGGCACCAGTCTCGATTGCCCTCCTCGAAGGCGAGACCGCGCAGGCAGGTCAGGTAGGGACCGATCCGTTCGCCGTGGCGCAGGAACTCCTCCTCGCTCCGGTCGCCGCGCATCTGCCGCAGCAGCCCGCCGAACAGCTCGATCTTCGCGTCGGCGAAGGCGGCTCGCTCCGTGAGCTGTGCGATCACCTCATCGGTGTCGACGTGGTCGGCGGCCTGGACGGTGACGAGAAGGTCGTCGCGGATGAAGGAGGGCTTGTTGGCGGTTGCCGCGAACCGTTCCAACTCGGCCAGGCCGGCCTCGGTGACCTTGAAAAGGCGCTTGTTGGGCCGGGTGTCCTGGACCACCTCCCGGCCGGTGACCAGCCCGTCCTTCTCCAGTTTGGCCAGCTCCGTGTACAGCTGCTGAGGCAGGGCGTGCCAGAAGTTCGCCACGCCCAGGTCGAACGCCTTGGCCAGCTGGTATCCGCTGAGCTCCTCGTCCAGCAGTGCCGCCAGCACGGCGTGCCGCAACGCCATCGAGACGCCCTCCTCTTCTCTTTCCAAACGAACCCCTGCCATGATAGTCAATTAAGTGACTAATCGCTTTCTTGACTAAAAAGGTGCAGTCATGACTACCGCAGACCGCTTTCGGGCCGCCGTCGAACATCGTGATCTCGCCGCTTTGAGCGACCTGCTCACCGACGACATCCGCCTGTACAGCCCGGTGACGTTCACCCCCTTCGAGGGCAAGCCCATGGTCATGGGCCTCTTCGGCGTCCTGCTGCGCACTTTCGAGGACTTCCGCTACATCGGGAACCTCGACGGCACCGCCCAGACCAGTGCCGACGGCACCGAGGCCCCCTCGGCCATCCTGCTGTTCCGCGCCACCGTGCGGGGCAGGCAGATCCATGGCATCGACCTCCTCCAGTTCAACGAGGCCGGCCTGATCAAGGAGTTCACGGTGATGGTCCGACCGCGGTCCGCGGTCCACGCGCTGGGCGAAGCGGTCCACGCCGGCCTCGTCGCCGACGGCCTCATCCCGGCATAGGAGGCACTCCAGGCCGGGGCCCCCATGCCTCACGGCGAACGAGACAGGCCAACAGCCGATCGTTGATTTGGCGAGGGAGGCCGGATCGGTCGTGGCGTCGGCGGTTCGGCTGCCGGCAGTCCGGCTCTAAGGGAGGCCGGATCGGTCGTGGCGTCGGCGGTTCGGCTGCCGGCAGTCCGGCTCTACTGGGTCTTGAGCCCCGTCAGCAAGTTCGACCCCGACGCAGACATGGAAAGACTCGATCGACCTGGACGTCACTCCTCGATGTGGATGGCCAGAGCCGGGCAGACCACCGCGGCGTGCCGGACGTCGGCGGCCTGCTCCGCCGGCGGGTCGGGGTTGAGCAGCACGGCGACGCCGTCCTCGTCGCGCTGGTCGAACACCTCCGCGGCGGCGACCACGCACTGTCCGGAAGCGACACACCTGTCCTGGTCGATGGTCACCTTCATGAGATCCCCCTTGTTGTCGTTGTCTGTCTGTCGTGCGAGGAAACGTCGTCTGTCCGCCGTACGAGGAGATGTCACCAGGTCACGGGGAGTTCGTAGACCCCGTAGACGGATCCGTCGTGCTTGAACGGGACCTGGTCCAGATCCGTGGCCAGCCGCAGGGTGGGGATGCGCCGGTAGAGGGTGCTGTAGACGACCTGCAGTTCCATCCGGGCCAGCGGCTGGCCCAGGCACTGGTGCACCCCGAAGCCGAAGGCCACGTGGTGGCGGGCGTCGCGCCGGATGTCCAGCCGGTCGGGATCGGGGAAGGCGCCGGGGTCGCGATTGCCGATGTCGTTGGCCACGATCAGCCCGTCGCCGGCGCGAATGACCTGCCCGTCGATCTCGATGTCCTCCAGCGCGACCCAGCGGCGCCCGTTGTGCGTGATGTGCAGGTAGCGCAGCAGTTCCTCCACCGCCGAGGAGACCAGTTTCGGATCGTCGGCGTCGCGGAGGAGGGCCAGTTGCCCGGGGTTTTCCAGCAGGGCGAGCGTGCCGAGCGCGATCATGTTGGCGGTGGTCTCGTGCCCGGCGATCAGCAGCAGCACCCCCATCTGGGCCGCGCCCTCCCGGGACAGCTCCCCGGTCTTGATCCGCTCGGTGAGCTGGGACAGCATGTCGTCGCCGGGGTTGGCGAGCTTCTCGTCCAGCAGGTCGTTCAGGTAGCCGGCCAGCCGGCCGAGGGCGGCCGACCGCTGCTCGGGCGTCGCGCTCCGCTTGATGATGGTCTTGCTGTTCTCCTGAAAGAAGTCGTGGTCGGCATACGGCACCCCGAGCAACGCGCAGATCACCAGGGAGGGCACCGGCAGGGCGAACGCCTCGACCAGGTCCACCGGTTTCGGCCCGGCGAGCATGGTGTCGATCAGATCGTCCGTGATCTTCTGAACGGCCGGCCGCAGCGCCTCCACCCGCTTGATGGCGAACGGAGCCGTCACCATCCGCCGCAGCCGGGCATGCTCGGGATCGTCCATCAGGATGAAACTGATGGGCGACGAGCCCCTGATGGGGGTCGGGCTCGGATAGCCGGGCCGGGTGACGTCGACGCTGATCCTCGGGTCGGCCAGCAGTGCCCGCTGCTCGGCGTAGCGGGTCACGATCCACGGGGTGCTGCCGTCCCACAGGCGGACCTTGGCGAGCGGGCCCTCCTCCTGCATGGCATGCAGGGCCGGGGGCGGGTCGAACGGGCAGCCCGCCGCCCTGGCCATCGGGTACTCCGGAATTTCGGCGGGGTGCTCACCCGCCGGATTCAACGTGCCGGTCATTGATTCCTCCAATGGAACCTGTGTCGCAACGTGTCTGCGGCAGGCATTGATGCGCGCTTCCCCCGCTGAAGGGTCGGCGCGTCGGACGAGAGCCGAACAGAGTGCTCGGCGGTTGTCGCCGAGGACGGTGCCGGGCCGCCTTTCCCGGCTGTCATCGCAGGGCCGGTGCGAGGTCGGGGAGTGCGTCGACGACCTCCTGTCGGCGTAGGCGGGTCTGTTTGGGCATGTTCCAGCCGAGTACGCCGGTGACCCTGCCGTCGTGGCGGTAGAGAGCGACGAAGCGGCGGCTCGCCAGGTCGCCGTCGGTGACGGTCACCTCGGCGCCGGCGGGCAGCACCCCGTGCACCTGGATCCTGGCGTCGAACTGGTCGGTCCAGAAGTAGGGCACGGGCCTGTAGGGCTGGTCGTCGCCGAGGATGTTGGCCGCGACGGTGTCGGCCTGTTCCATGGCGTTGGTCCGGTTCTCCAGCCGCAGCGAGACGCCGAGCCGGTCGTGATGCCAGCGGGCCACGTCGCCGACCGCGTAGATCCCCTCCGCCGCGCGGCAGCGGGAGTCGCACACCAGCCCGTTGTCCGTCCGCAGGCCGCTGCTCGCGAGCCATCCGGTCGCCGGGTCGGCCCCGATCGCCACCACGACCACGTCGGCCGGCAGCACTTCGCCGGTGTCCAGACATACGCCCGTGACCTTCCCGCGATGGCCGGACAGTCGGCTGACTCCGGCGCCGAGCCGCAGGCGGACCCCGCGCTCGGTGTGCAGTTCGGCGAGCAGTCCCGCGACCAAGGGCCCGACCTGGCTCGTCATGGGGGCCGGCTGAGGGCCGGCCATGGTGACCTCGAGACCCATGCCGTGCGCGGTGGCGGCGATTTCGGCTCCGAGCACGCCCTCCCCGACGACCACGAGCCGCGAGGAGGCCAGCAGATCGGCCCGCAGCGCCAGCGCGTCGTCGAGGGTGCGTAGCACGTGGACCCCGGCCAGATCCGCCTGGCCGGGAAGCGTCCGGGGGCGCAGTCCCGTGGCGACGACCACGGCGTCGGCCCGCAGGGCGCGCCCGGACGCGGTGTGGACGGTGCGTGCGGCCGGGTCCAGGCCGACGGCCGGATCGGCGAGGACAAACTCGGCGTCCAGGGCGGACAGGGCCGCTTGCGGTCGTAGGTGAGCCCGTTCGGGGTCCCAGGCGCCGGAGAGGACCTGTTTGGACAGTGGCGGCCGATCGTAGGGCAGGTGTGGCTCGGCGCCGAGCACGGTCAGGCCGCCCCGGTAGCCCTTGCGCCGCAACGCCTCCGCGGTGGCGAGTCCCGCGGCGGAGGCGCCGACCACCAGAACGCCACAGCCGTCCTCGTTCGCGATGACGTTCATCGTCAGCTCCTCCTCTGCCTGCGATTCGCCGCGCCGCAACGGGTCCGCCGCGGCTCCGTCCCGGTCAGGACACGACCGGTGCCAGCCACAGCCCGACGAGCGCGTCGATCAGTCCGTTCGCGGCGCCGTGCCAGCTGGAACGGGGGGTGGGGGTGCCGTCGGCGAGAGCGCGCTCGCGCTCGGCGCACATGTGCACCATGAGCTGACGGGCCATGTCCTCGCGCTCGGCGCGCACCTCGGCCGGCAGCGAGGGAAGGCACCGGTTCAGCCCGTCGATGATCTGTTGCAGCGAGGGTGAGGTGAGAGACTCCTCGACCATGATCTCGCGGAGTGCAGGATCGGTCATCGCCTGGGCGCCGAACCGGGCGAACCACGTGGGATTGCCCAGGGCGGCCAGATGATCGGTCACCGGGCGCACCAGGCAGCTCACCCAGTCCCGTACATCGGCGGGCTCGCCGATCTCGGCCACCATCCGCAGGCGCAGCCGCTCGATCTGCTTGGCGTGTTTACGCGCGATCGCGCGTACGAGATCGGCTTTGGTGCCGAAGTGGTAGCCGACCGCGGTGTTGTTGCCCTGCCCCGCGGCTTCGCTGACCTGACGGTTGGACACGGCGAACACCCCGTGCTCGGCGAACAACCGCTCCGCCGCCACCAGGATCAGCTCCCGCGTCGCACTGACCTGCTCTGCTCGGACGGTCTTGCCGGTCATGGTCACCACCGCGCCGGAACTTCGCGCGACCCGCCGTCACATCGGCTCACCACGGCCTCCTCGAAAACCGACCTCCAATTCATGATCAGTTAACCCGGCCTGTTAGCTTAAGTCAAGCGACTGATTTAAAATCTACCAAGTCGCGTACTTCCGCAACTGCCAAAAACGGAGACTTTGCCATGCCCCATGTCCCTGAACCTGTAGGGGCATCCGCCCCCCCGCGACCGAATGCCATCGTGATGGTGCTGGCCTTCTCCGGGATCGTGGTCTCGCTGATGCAGACCCTGGTGATCCCGCTGATCCCCCAACTTCCCACGCTCCTGAACGCCAAGGCGTCCGACACCATCTGGGCGATCACCGCCACGCTGCTCGCGGGCGCCGTCGCGACGCCGGTCGTGGGACGACTTGGAGACATGTACGGCAAGCGGCGCATGCTCCTGGTCAGCATTGCCCTGCTGGTTGTCGGTTCGGTCATCGCCGGCCTCAGCAGCACATTGACGCCCATGGTCATCGGACGGGCCCTTCAGGGTCTGGCAGCCGGTGTCATCCCGCTGGGCATCAGCATCATGCGCGACGAACTGCCGAGCGAACGGCTCGGCTCGGCGACCGCGCTGATCAGCGCCTCGCTGGGCGTGGGCGGCGCACTCGGGCTGCCCGCGGCCGCCTTCCTCGCCGAACACGCCGACTGGCACGTGCTGTTCTGGGTGGCGGCGGGTCTCGGCGCCCTCGCCGGCGTACTCGTGCTGACGCTCGTGCCGGAGTCCTCGGTCCGCTCCGGAGGACGCTTCGACCTGCCGGGTGCGGCCGGACTGTCGGCCGCGCTGCTCTGCCTGCTGCTGGCGATCTCCAACGGCGCCGGCTGGGGCTGGGGCAGCGCCCTCACGATCGGCCTGTTCGTCGCCTCGGCCGTCGTGCTGGTGCTGTGGGGCTGGTGGGAACTGCGCACCACTCAGCCGCTGGTGGACCTGCGCACCACCGCACGTCGCCAGGTGCTGTTCACCAACCTCGCGTCCGCCGTGTTCGGCTTCGCGATGTTCGCGATGTCCCTGGTGCTTCCGCAACTGTTGCAGCTGCCGAAGAGCACCGGCTACGGGCTGGGACAGTCGATGATGGTCATGGGCCTGGTGATGGCGCCCTCCGGCCTGGTGATGATGGCCACGGCACCGCTGTCCGCGCTGATCTCGAGGGCCAGGGGCCCCAAGGTGACGCTGATGCTCGGCGCCGTCGTGGTCGCCGCCGGCTACGGCCTGGGCGTCGCGTTCATGTCCACCATCTGGCAGCTCGTGCTCGTCTCCGCCGTGATCGGGGCCGGCATCGGTTTCGCGTACGGAGCGATGCCCGCGCTCGTCATGGGAGCCGTGCCCGTGTCGGAGACCGCCGCCGCCAACAGCCTCAACACGCTGATGCGGTCCATCGGCACCTCGACCTCCAGCGCGGTGGCCGGTGTCGTCCTGGCCCAGATGACCATCACGCTCGGCCCCATCAGCGTCCCCTCCGCGGACGGCTTCCGCCTGGTCATGATCATCGGCTCGGGCGCCGCCCTCGTCGCCCTCGCCTTCGCGGCCTTCCTCCCCGGCCGACGCCCGATCGGCGCCATGCCGGCAACGCACACGGTCGCCGCGACACCCGTCGAAGTGGCTTCATAGCCTAAGAACGGAGCGGGGGCGTGTACGGACCTCTGCGTGAGCAGCCCATATCGGCAGCGCTCCCGTAGGCGAACCAGGGCATGAAGAACTGGGCGGTCGGGCCGACCGCGAGTGCGTACAGCACGGTGCCGCCGCCCACGCTCCCACCGAGCAGCCAGCCCGCGGCGAGCACGGTGATCTCGATCAGGGTGCGGACCAGCCGGATGGAACGCCCGGTCGCGGCGGACGCCCCGGTCATCAGCCCGTCCCGGGGCCCGGGTCCGAAACGCGCACCGACGTAGACGGCGACAGACAATCCATTGAGGAGGACACCGCCGGCGAGCAGGCAGACCCGGGCGGGGAGCCCGAGGTGCTGGGGGATGAGCAGGAGACCGAGGTCGGATGAGTACGCCAGGACGATGATGTTGGCGACGGTGCCGAACCTCGGTCTCTGCTTGAGGGGGATCCACAACAGCAGCACGAGAACACCCAGGACGGCGCTGATCGTGCCGAAGCTCAGGGAGGTGCGGTTCGCCAGTCCTTCGTACAGGACGCTCCAGGGGTTGACGCCCAGCGAGGCCCGGACCATGAGCGAGAGGCTGAATCCGTACAGGGCGAGGCCGATGAACAGTTGGGGCAGGCGTCGCAGCGGACGCTCACCGAGAGAGACATAGGCAAGTGGGGGCGGGCTCATTCGGGACCTGAGCGTGGTCGCGGTGCGATCCTCGTGATCGCCCTCGTAGGGGTCCGTGATGTCCTGTCGCATGCTGGTTGCCTCCACAGTGTGCTCGTGCGCCTTCAAGGCCAATGGAGACGAGTCTGTACAGTGATTGGCCCAGGTAACATGGCCAATCTCAGGGGAGTGGTATGGCCGACTCGAATCCGTCCCCGCGTGCGGACAGGGTGGGGCGCACCGACCGGACTCTGGGGAGCCGACAGCTCGCCGCCATGTTGCCCGACCCGGCCGGAGCGAGGCCCGCCTACCGCCACCTGGCCCAGGCGATCAGCGAGCTGATCCTGGACGGACGCATCGCGCTGCACGTCAAACTCCCCGCCGAGCGTGAACTGGCCACCGCTCTGAGCACCAGCAGGGCCACCATCACCGCCGTGTACGACCTACTGCGAGAGAGCGGCTACGCGCACAGCCGCCAGGGCTCCGGCACCTGGACGGCCCTGCCCGAGGGCCGTACACCCCGCGGCGTCACACGACTCCTCGGGCCCCAGGACACCGCGATCGACCTGGCCAGGGCCGCCCCCGGACTGCCGGAGCAGACGCTCATCGACGCTCTCGTCCAGGTCACCCCTCAACTGGCCGAGCACGCGCACACTCCCGGCTATCACCCCTATGGCCTGCCGGAACTACGCGCCGCCATCGCCGGGCGTTTCACCCAGCGGGGCCTGGCCACCGTGCCCGAACAGATCCTGGTGACCTCCGGCGCCCAGCACGCACTCACGCTCGTCATGGGACTGCTGTTCCGCCCCGGCGACCGGGTCATGGTCGAGAATCCCTCTTACCCGAACGCTCTGGAGGCCATGCGCCGCGCCCGGCTGCGCACCGTGTCGGTCCCCGTGACCGATACCGGCTGGGATATCGAGATCATCGAATCGACCTTGCGTCAGGCGGTGCCCCAGCTGGCCTACCTGATGCCCGACTTCCACAATCCGACCGGCTGCCTCATGCCCGAGCACGAGCGCGTCCGCATCCTGCGTGCCGCTCAGCGCTCCGGTGCCTGGCTGGTCATCGACGAGACCCTGGCCGACCTCGCCCTCGACGTCCCCGCCCCGCCGCCCTTCGCCTCCCACGCCGCGCCCGGTGGAACCGGCCAGGTCATCACCATCGGCTCGATGAGCAAGACCCACTGGGGCGGCCTGCGCATCGGCTGGCTACGCGCCCCCGCGCGGCTCGTCACCGAACTGGCCGGTCAGCGGGTCGCCACCGATATGGGCGGCTCGGTCCTGGACCAACTCCTGGCCCTCGCCCTGCTGGCTCGGTCCGGGGAACTACTGCCTCCCCGCCTGGAACAGATGCGCCTGCAGCGCGCGGCCCTGGCCGAGGCCTTGACCGAGCACATCCCGCGGTGGACCTGGCAACCGCCGCCCGGCGGTCTGTCGCTCTGGGTCGACCTGGGCGAGCCCGTCGCCTCGGCACTGGCCGAGCGGGCGATGGACTACGGAGTGCGGATCGAGAGCGGCGCCTACTTCGCCACCGACCCTGGCATTTTCGAACAACGCCTCCGCATCCCCTACACGACACCTCCGGATACCCTGCGCGAGGCCGTACGCCGCATCGCCACCGCCCTCGCCGATGGCCTCTCGCCTTCGTCCACTACCCGACGACCGCACTGGGTCGCCTGAGAGGGGCCCGCCTGTGTCACGCGGACCAGTGGGGGTCGCGGCCCAGGAGACCGAGGACGCGATGCTGGAGTGGGGCGTCGTGGAGAACCTCGACCTCGGGGCCGAAGACGACGATGCCGGGACCGAAGGCGCCGGGGATGCGCATCTCGTCGGGGATCTGCTGGACGCCGGGCCAGATCGCGACGATCTCGGCCGGGTCGATCGTGTCGTCCTGGCCCGTGGCACGGGCCAGGTCCCAGCCGTGAACCACCATGTCGGCGCTGACGACCTGGTCGATGTGCTGCTCGACGGAGAGCCTCCCCGCCGGGGTGGCGACCTCGCTCGCGGCGGTGGCCGGGTCGTCGAGCAGAGCCTCGATGTCGGCACGTGCCGAGGCGAAGGCGGCGAGCGGGTCCTCCTCGACGGATGGCGCGCGGCTGAGCGACCTGCCGAGAGGACCGAGCATCGCACCGTGCATGTCGACGATGTGGCCGACGACGTCCTTGGCCGTCCACTCCTCGCAGGGTGACGGGTTGGACCACCGGCCGGGCCTGACGGCGGCGATCTTGGCCGCGAAGATATCGGCGCGAACCCGGTAGCGGGCGGCGATCTCGTTCATGGCGCTCCACTTCTCCTGGACCTCGCCGGGGACGCTACAGCAGGCGTACGACAAGATCCGTCTGCCTGATGGCCGCGCGGCGGTTGCCGCATGCCCGCCAGGGCCGGGAAGGCCGGCGTTCCGCCGCTGATTTCGGGGCGATCCACCGCGCGAGGTGCGGGTTGCCGGTTCTGCCGGTCATCGTCGTCTCGCCCTCTCCGACTCGCGGTCACGGAACGGCCTAGCGGCCCTTCCCGTCCGTAGCGTGATCGTCCTGCCGGTCGGCGGTGTGGGCGGACCACTGGAGGAGGAAGCGCAATGCCTCCTGGGAGGGGGAGCCGGGCGGGGCGGTGTAGGCCACCAGGTGCTGGTCGGGCTGCATGTCGACGGACATCTGCTGGACGTCCAGCGTGAGGGGACCCACCACGGGGTGGCGGTAGGTCTTGCTGAGCTGCCGGGGCCCGCGCACCTGATGGCTTCCCCACCAGGCCCTGAAGTCAGGATCCCGTACGCTCAGCTCGCCCACCAGCGCGGTCAGGGCCGGGTCGCCGGGGTTGCGGCCGGCCTCCATCCGCAGGACCGCCACGCACTCGCGCGCGGCGCGCGGCCAGTCCGCGTACAGGGCTCGGTAGGCGTCGTCGAGGAAGGTCAGCCGGATCAGGTTGCGCTCGCCCGGGGGCAGCGCACTGAAATCGATCAGCAGGGCGACCGCCGCGGCGTTCCAGGCCAGCACGTCCTGGCGGCGGTTCAGGAGCAGCGCGGGGATGCCGTGCATGCCGTCGAGCAGCTGCCGCAGCTGCTGGTCGACCTGCTGCCTGGCCGGCTGCCGCGCGGGGGCGGCCTGCGTGACGTCGGCCACGGTGAAGAGGTACGCGCGCTCGTCCGGGGCGAGTTCCAGCGCGTCCGCGAGCGCGTCGAGGACCGGGCGGGACACCCGGCGGGTCCGGCCCTGCTCCAGCCGTACGACGTAGTCGGGGCTCACGTGCGCGAGCTGGGCCAGCTCCTCCCGGCGCAGACCAGGCACCCGGCGCAGGCGGCCGTCGTCCGGCAGGCCCGACCGGTGCGGGTCGAGGGCGGCGCGGCGGGCGCGCAGGAAGTCGCCCAGCTCATTGCCGCCGGAGGGGCCGCCGGAGGGGCTGCCACGGTGTTCCATGGTTCCAGTGTGCGCCCGGCCGCGGCCACGTGCCTGGTACTGGTCCGCATAGGCGGCACCTTCCCTGGCACCCCGTACCGGACGGCGCGAGGGTGGTGCGTGCGGCCGGAGGATCCAGGCGGCCGCCGGAGCTCGTACGTCCGCGAGCCCCGTCCCTTCACACGGCTGAGAGCACCACCATGAGAACAGACGTCACCTTTCCCAGCGCCGGCCTGAAGATCGCCGGACACCTCTACGCGCCCGACGACGAGGCCGGCGGCCGCCGCCCCGCCATCGTCGTCGGACATCCCATGAGCGGGGTGAAGGAGCAGACCGCGGGCGTCTACGCCGAACGCCTGGCGCGCGCGGGCTTCGTCGCCCTGGCCTTCGACGCCGCCTACCAGGGGGAGAGCGAGGGGGAGCCGCACCTGCTCGAGGATCCGTCCCATCGCGTCGAGGACATCAAGGCCGCCGTCACGTTCCTGAGCCTCCGGGAGGAGGTGGACGCCGAGCGCATCGGCGCGCTCGGCATCTGCGCCTCGGGCGGCTACGTCACGCCCGCCGCGGCGACCGATCACCGGATCAAGGCCGTCGCGACGGTCAGCGCCGTGGACACCGGCAGCCTGTTCCGTGAGGGCATCGGTCGCGAGCAGAGCCCGGAGATCCTTCAGGGCATGCTCGCCGCGGCCGGCGTCGCGCGCGTCGAGGAGGCGCGGGGCGGGCCCGCGCGTCCGCAGCGGATCCACCCGGATACCGAGGAGGAGGCCAGGAAGCTCGGGCAGCACACCTACGACGGCTGGGAGTACTACCGCACCCCGCGCGGCCACCACCCCCGGTCGGAGAACCGGTTCGTGTTCCGCAGCATCGACCTGATCGCGCAGTTCTCCGCCTTCGACCTGGTCCACCTCATCTCCCCCCGCCCGCTGCTGATGATCGCCGGCACCGAGGCGGCCACCGCCTACCTCAGCCGCGAGGCGATCGAGAAGGCCCGGGAGCCCAAGGAACTCTTCTGGATCGACGGCGCCACCCACGTCGATCTGTACGACAGGGAGGAATACCTGCCGACCGCGGTCGTGAAGCTGGCCGGCTTCTTCGGAGCCCATTTGAGCGGCGCGCCGGAGCCGGACGACCGCCACGGGGACGGGGAGACTCAGAGGTGAGTGCCCGCCGCCATCGGGGTGATGTCCAGACGGCCGTCGTCGCAGATCACGGAGGTGAAGGGGATCTCAAGGTGCGCGACCTCGTCCGGCGCGATGACCATGAGCCGCGCCGAGGTCGGGCAGGCGGACTCGTGCCCGGTCACCGTCACGGTCCAGTGCATCCTGGCGTGGGCGCCCGCACCCGGACGCAGGGTTATCCGCTGTGGCCGGACGCTCTCCCTGCGTACCCTGGTGCGCAGCGCGTCGCCCTTGCCGTCGAACATGATCAAACCGACGAAACCGTAGACCCAGCAGGTCTTCGTGGAGGTGTTGGTGAGCACCAGCGGCGCGTAGCGCTGCCCCGCCCCCGCGCTCACCGCCCCCACGCGGGCCTTCAGCCCTCCAGTGCCGCAACGCTTGGCCGCCGCCTCCACGGTGGACGAACTCGCGGTTCTGAAGCTCCCGAGCCGCACGTCCGTGGCCGGGCTCTTGACGGCGAGACGCTCCAGAGGTCGCGCGGAGCCCGATCCCGCCGTCGTGACGTCCGCTCCGAACTGCCCGGGTGAGGCGCATGCCACCGCCGCCACCAGCGTGCCCGCCGTCAGAAGGGATACGACCGCGCGCCGCCCGGCCCTGTTGATTCGTTCCATGTCCTCTTAGACGTACACCGCATGGATTTTGTTCAGCCGGGACCTCGCCGAGCTCCAGGTCACGGGGCATGCCCGTGACGGCGTGGATCTCGTTCGACGATTCAGCCGTGACGCTCCCAGGCGCGGAGTTTGTCAGGATTCACCGTCATCCAGATATCGGTGACGCGGCCGGCGCGGGCCTCGGTGGCGATGACGGCGATGATCTCGCCGTCGAGGGAGGCGACCAGCCCGGGGCGCCCGTAGCCGCCCCGCATTCGGGGCAGGCCGTCGACCGGTTGCCGGGGCACCGGTCCGGAATCCGTACGAATGATGTGAACAGACTGTTTGCATCATTTCATTGACAACGAATCATTTGATCACCCATGCTGGACGCATGTCTTCCGAACCCGATCGGTCATTCGATCCCTTCACGCCTCCCGATCCCGGTCAGGTGCGGGCGCATCGCGTGTACGCGTCCCTGCTGCGCATCGCCGAGCGGCATGCGGTCACCGAGGCGCAGCGTTCCCGGCAGGTTCACCCCGACGTCCTCGGCCCGCACGAGGCCATCAGGCTCGTGTCGGTTCTCGCGGGCGGCTCCGCGCAGCTCGAAGAGGGCGAGGCGGAGGTGGACAACGCCGATATCACCGCCGCCCTGACACTCGTTCCGCTGGCGCGCGCCGAGATGGACCAGTTGGAGGCCGGGCTCCTTCTCATGGCACGAGGCCGCGGTCTCACCTGGCAGGAAATCGCCTTCGGCCTCGGACTCGGCACCTCCCAGGCCGCCAGGCAGCGCTACGAACGGCTGACCAGCCGCCTGACCGCGGAACCGAGCCGGGACACCCCTGAGGTTCCTGAGCGATCATGAGTGAGGACGGTCGCCGCGGACGGCCATGTCCTCAAACGAGGACATGAAAACGGCCCATGTATCCTGGCTTGTGTGATGAGCGAGCGGGTGAGCAGCGGCCAACCCCGCTCGACGTCTGATCCGGTCCCTCCACGGCGTCGCGACGCCGCCGCGACGCGGGAGGCGGTCCTGCTCGCGGCACGGGAGGTGTTCGCCGAGCTCGGCTACGACCGGGCCGGGATACGCGACATCGGCGCGCGTGCCGGTGTCGACGCCCGGCTGATCGGCCGCTACTTCGGCTCCAAGGAAGGCCTGTTCACCGAGGTCGTCGACCTCGCCTTCGAGAAGACGATGATGATGGGGCCGGGCCACAACCATCAGGCGGCCCGTTCCCTGCTGGTCGACAGCACGCCCGAGCCGGCCGACGGCATGCTGATAGCTCTGCGGTCGGCCTCCAACGAACGTGCCGCCGCGATCATGCGCGACAACCTTGAACGCAACTACCAGCGCGTGGTCACCGACGGGCTGGCCGGTCCGGACGCGGCCGGGCGCGCCGCCCTGCTGATCGCCGTCTGCTCCGGCGTGCAGCTCATGCGCGACATCCTCGGAAACAGGGCCCTCGCCACCGGCGACCTGGACAAGCTCGTGCCCTATCTCGAGGCCGCGCTCGACGCCATCTCGGCGACGCCGTAGCCCCCGAAGAGCGGCTTCGGCGCGATCATCGACACGGCGGCGACGGTGATCGAGGGCGCACGCCACCTCGGCCGGCAGTGAGGAGGACCGGGCTCTCCGAGGAACACGGCGCTAGAGGAGGTGCAGGTCGCGTGCTGCCTGGACCGCGGTTCTGCGGTCGCCGACCCCGAGCTTGCGGTAGATCGCGCGGCAGTGTGTCTTCACGGTGTTGAGCGTCACATACAGCTCCGCCGCGATGTCGCGTTGCGACATGCTCGCGGGTAAATATCGCAGGACGGCCATCTCCCGCTCGGTCAGTTGCTCGATGAGTACGGCGGCCCGGCTGCCGCTCACCTCGGCGATGCCATGACGAGATTCGGTGCGCGTCAAGTATCGACCGGCGACGCCGGGGTCGGGGCACCGGGCGAAGACGGACCTGGCCTCTGCGAGGAGCGGCTCTCCGGCGGAGTCACCCAGGCCGAGAAGCGTGTCGCCGCAGGCCGTCAGGACGTAACCGAGCGCAAGATCGGTGGACGCCCGTCTGGCCAGCTTCAGGGCGTGCACCGCGTCCGCGTGAGCACGAACGGGGTCGCCGCCGGTTCGCGCTCGAATCGCATACGCGGGTGCTACTCCGTGGTAGGTGGCCAGCCCGAACTTCCGCGCGGTGTCCACCGCGGTGGACGCGGTGATCTGGGCGCTCGCCGCGGAGCCGTCGTCGAACTCCACGATGGCCTGGTACACGAGGGCCAGGACGTGCGCCGTTCGGAATCGTTCGGCCTCGGCTTTCTCCGCGGCGAACCGGAGCGTCCGCCTGGCCTCGCCGGCCTGCCCCGCCCAGGCGTGGGCCGCGCCGATGGCGGTCACGAGATCGCACGAGTACAACGCCGGCTGATGGGTCGCGGTCACGTTCCGAGCGGCGTCGAGCGCGGTGGCGACGTCCCCCCGGCCGAGAGAGATGTTCATGCGCAGGGAGGTCGCCGGGGTATGGTCGAAGCCCTCCGGCGCCACATCGAGCATGACGTCGAGCCAGCCCTCCGCACGCGAGTAACGACCGGCGATGTATTCGCACCAGCCGTACAGCAGGGCGCACCACGTCGATGTTTTCGCCACGTCGCCGAGTTGGTCGAGGAAACCCCGGAGGGTTTCGGTCTGGCCACCGGCGAGAAGCCGCGGTCCATGGACGAGCAGAAGCCGGGCCGCCTCGTGGACGTCACCGCCGGCAAGGCGATGGACGATCGCCTGGCCATGGTCGCCCTGGGATTCGAACCACGCCGCGGCGCGTGCGTGGAGGCCGGGTATCCGCTCGGGGAAAGCCTGGTGCGCCTCGAGCCGGAGCAGATCGCGAAGGAGGTGGTGGTAGCGGAACCAGGTGCCGGTGCGGTCGAGACCGATCAGGAGCTGGTTCACGATCGCGGTGTCGCTCAACCACTTCGCACCGCCGGTCGTGCCGGTGAGCGAATCGACGAGGGCGCCACTGAACTGCTCAAGGATCGATGTCTCCAGGAGACGTTGACGATCGTTCGCGTCGACCACGGCGAGAAACTCGTCGTGGAGATACTCGACGACAAACTGGTCGTCGCCCCGGAACGCCTCGATGAACTCGCCGGGGTCGGTAGCCCGTTCAAGGGAGAGACCCGCGAGCACAAGCCCGGCGGCCCAGCCTTCCGTGCGGCCGCAGAGCTGATCGAGAAGAGCCCGGTCGAGCGATCGCCCCGCGGAGCCGAGCAGGCCGGAGGCCTCGTCGGTGTCGAACCGCAGATCGGCGCCCCGGATCTCCGCGATCTGATCGCGTACGCGGAGCCGGCCGAGCCGGAAGGGCGGATCGATCCGGGTGGAGAGCACGATGGTGACCTGGCGCGGACAGAGATCGATGAGGCGTTCCATGCCTCGCTGCACGCTGCCGTTGTCGATCAGGTGGTAGTCGTCGACGACGACGACAAGCGGGTCGGCGATCTTGGCGAGCTCGTTCACGAGGGCGGACACGACAACGAGGTCGTCGCCCTTGGAACCGACCACGACCGGCTTCACGTCGCCTGCGGCGATCGGGTGGGCCTGCCCGATGGCCTCGACCAGGTAGGACCAGAACCGGGCCGGATCCGAATCGCCCTCCTCCGCCTGCAGCCACGCGACGGCTTCGGGCCGGCCGGCCAGCCACGACGCCAGCAGGGTTGACTTGCCCGAGCCGGCCGGAGCGCTCACCAGGACCAGCCGGACGTGGCCGCCGACGCCGGAGTCGAGGACGTCGTCGAGCCGGGACCGGCGAACCAGCTGACCGGGTGGCACCGGTGGATGCAGCTTCGTAGCCGCCAGGCCCATCTCCCACGCCGTGGTCACCTTCAAGACACTACAACCGTCATCTCACCCGGGTGAGATGACGAGTCGTGTGAGGCCGCGTCCTGCCGCTCGCCGTGATGATCCAGTCATGCGCCGGCCAACCACCTACGAGATCGTGATCCGAGGCCGAGTCGGCGCTCGGCTCCTGCGGCCACTCCTCGACGACTTCACCATCGACCACGCGAGCCACGGCGTCACCCGCCTGGTCGGCGACATCGGCGATGCCTCTCACCTGCACGGAGTCCTGGCCCATCTGACGTCGGTCAACATCGAGGTGATCTCCATCGCGCCCCTCGACCGCTCCGCGAACGGCGAGCCGCGAACCGACTCGGCCAGGTGACCGCCTCTGGACCGGCGGGACACGAATGTGGCCCGGTGGCGAGGGCGCAGGCGGTCAGGGCGACGCGCATGAAAAACCATCAGACGGAGGGAAGCGGTCATGAAATCTCAACGGAAGCACGCTGCGATGGGCGACGGCACGGCGACGGCGGACAACACGATGCGGGCGATCGTGCAGGACGCGTACGGCTCCGCCGACGTCCTGCGCCTCGCGCGGATCACCCGGCCGGAGGTCGCCGACAACGAGGTGCTCCTACGCGTGCACGCGACGGGTCTCTCCCGGGGCACGTGGCATCTGATGACGGGCCGGCCGTATCTGCTCCGCCTCGCCTTCGGAATACGCAGACCGAAGGCTCCGGTGCTCGGGGGAGATGTCGCCGGTACGGTCGTCGCGGTCGGTTCGGCGGTGACCAGGTTCTCCGCCGGTGACGAGGTGTTCGGTTTCGGGAAGGGATCTCTCGCCGAGTACGCCGTGGCCCGGGAGGACAAGCTGGCCCGCAAGCCGGCGAACATCACCTTCGAGCAGGCCGCGGTGGTTCCGGCCTCGGCCGTCGCCGCCCTGCGGAGTGTCTGCGACGTCGGCGGGGTCCAGCAGGGTCAGAAGGTGCTGGTCACCGGTGCGTCGGGCGGCGTCGGCAGCTACGCCGTACAGCTGGCCAAGGCCTTCGGCGCGGAGGTCACCGGCGTGTGCAGCACGGCAAAACTCGACCTGGTGCGATCCCTCGGCGCCGACCATGTCATCGACTACACCCGAGACGACTTCGCCGACGGTGTCCACCGCTACGACCTGATCGTCGACATCGCGGGGAACCCCGGCCTGTCACGGCTCCGCCGTGCGCTCACGCCCACCGGGACGGCCGTCCTCACCGGCGGCGAGGAGGGCGGCAACCTGACGGGAGGCATGGACCGGCAGTTGCGGGCCCTGGTCCTGTCACGGTTCGTGGGCCAGCGGCTGACCGGTTTCATCCCCAAGGAGCACTTCAGCGACCTCGAACGGCTCACCGATCACATCGAGGCGGGCAAGGTGACGCCGAGCATCGACGGAACCTACTCGCTGGATCGAATGCCGGAGGCCATGCGCCACCTTGATGCCGGAAAGGCACGAGGGAAGATCGTCATCACCGTCTGAGCGAACCTGCGCTCCCCGCGGTCCCCACGGACCGTGCTCGGTGAACGAAGGACGGCGTCGGCGTAGGTGTCGCACGGTGATCTGGGCGGGTGTGGTCCGGCACTCACGCGCCCGGTCGCCGGTGCGATGAGGACGTGGTGAAGCCGGCCCGCTTTCGGGGAGACGAGTCTCCCCGAAAGCCGGGGCGGTTCACTCGTTGTATCCTCCGCGAGGAGGCATTGGGGACGTCCGATTTATCTGATCGTGACTTGACGTCGGATATGCCCGACGGGTTACATGTCCTCACCCCGTAAACGTTTTCAGGGCTTTTGACCATCGCTCCTGTAAACGTTTACCACTTCTGAGGACCGAGGTGACACGTGAGTGACGTGCCGACGATCACGACGATCGCCCAGCGCGCGGGTGTGTCGATAGCCTCGGTGTCGCGCGTGCTCAACGGGCTGCCCACCAGGGCCGAGACCGAGAGCCGGGTGATGAGCGCCGCACGGGAGCTCGGCTACGTGCCGAACTCGGCGGCCAGGTCGCTGAAGTCCAGGCGCAGCAACCAGGTCGGCTTCGCGATAGCCGACATAGGGAACCCGGTGTACCTCGCGATGATCCGCGAGATCCAGCCGCTGCTGAAGGCGGCCGGCTACCGGCTTGTCCTGCACTCCACCAACGTGGACGCCGCCGACGAGATCGACGTGCTGCGCGGCCTGGGGGAGCGGTACGTCGACGGCCTCATCATGATCCCGCTGCGCGTGACCGGCGAGCACCTGAAGATGTTCGCCGCCGCCCGCGCGCCGATTGTGATCATCGGCTCGGTCCCCGAGGGCACCCCCGTCGACAACGTGAGGACCGACTCCCGCAAGGGCGTGCGCCTCGCCGTCGAGCACCTCCACCAGCTGGGCCGCAGGCGGATCGGCTTCGTGAACGGCCCGCTCGACACCGTCCCCGGCGCCGCCCGCTCGGCCGCCTACGCCGAGGCACTGGCAGGACTCGGCCTGCCGTACGACCCGGACCTGGTGGAGGTGGGCGACTTCTACCGCCCCGAGGGCGCCCGGGCCGCGGCCCGCCTGATCGGACGCGTGCCCGACCTCGACGCGCTGCTGTGCGCCAACGACCTGATCGCGCTCGGGGCGCTCGACGTCCTGCGGCGCGAGAGACGGCGGGTGCCGGAGGAGGTCGCGGTGGCGAGCATGGACGACACCGACCTCGCCACGGTGGCCTGGCCCCCGCTGACCAGCGTCTCGCTCGGCTCGGCCGAACGCGGCAGGGCGGCGGCCGAACTCCTGCTCGACCGGCTGGCCCACGGCGACCGCGCGCCCCGGGTGGTCACCGTCGAGCCCCGGCTCGTGATCCGCGCCTCGACCGTGGGGGAGGAGGGCCCATGACCCTGACGGCCGACAGGACGCGGAAGCCCGCCGCGGATCACCGCGGGGCGGGGAAGAGGAGCCGGCAGGGGCGCGAGACGTTTGTGCTCATGCTGCCCGCGCTCGTGCCGGTGCTGATCTTCAGCGTCGGACCGCTGCTCTACGGCATCTTCCTCGCCTTCACCGACGCCAGGTCGGGGCGGAACGCCGTGACCTCCTTCGTGGGCCTGTCGAACTTCGGCGACCTGATGACCGACGCGGACTTCTGGGCGTCGTTCCGCATCGGCCTGATCTGGGCGGTCTCGGTGACCGTGCTGCAGTTCCTGGCCTCGCTGGGGCTGGCCCTGCTGCTCAACGAGGACCTGCGGTTCCGGTCGTTCACCCGGGTGCTGGTCCTGGTGCCGTGGGCCATGCCGCCCGTGGTCATCGGACTGATGTGGCGGCTCGTCTACCACCCGAACGCCGGGATCCTCAACAGCGTCCTGACCGACGTCGGCCTGCTCGACCACAACATCGACTGGCTCAACGACTTCTCCATCGCGCTGCCCGCGGTGATCGTCGTCGGGATCTGGACGGGCATGCCGCAGACGACCGTCGTGCTCCTCGCGGGACTGCAGGGCGTGCCCAAGGAGCTGTACGAGGCCGGCCACATGGACGGGGCCTCGACCTTCCGGCGCTTCTGGAGCATCACGCTGCCGCAGCTGCGCCCGGTCATCGTGACGATCACCTCCCTGGACTTCGTCTGGAACATCAACCAGTTCGGCCTGGTCTACGTCCTCACCCAGGGCGGGCCGGGCGGGCAGACCCGCCTGCCGATGCTCTTCGCCTACGAGGAGGCCTTCCGCTACGGCTTCTTCGGGTACGCGGCCACGCTCGGCGTCGCCTTCGTGATCGTCGTGCTGGCCGTACTCGGCCTCTACATATGGCGGCAGATGCGAGAGGCGAACTGACATGCGCAGGCCACTGCAGTATCTCGCCCTGCTGGGCTACGTGGTCTTCCTGGCCTTCCCGATGGTCTGGCTGCTGTCCACGGCGCTCAAGACGTCACGGGAGATGGCGAGCCTGGTCCCGACGTGGATCCCGCGCCACCCGATCCTGTCGAACTTCGCCGACGCGTTCGGCGAGCAGGACCTCGTCGGCAGCGCGCTGCGCAGCCTGGCGGTGGCGGTCGCGTGCTCGGTGCTGACCATCGTGCTCGCGCTGCCCGCCTCGTACGCGATGGCCCGCTACCGCTCGCTCGTCAGCAGGTTCGCGGTCGGGTGGGTGCTCGTCAGCCAGGTCTTCCCGTTCATCCTGATCATCATCCCGCTCTTCATGGTGCTGCGGAGCCTGGGCCTCGTGAACACCCTGCCCGGCCTCACCATCGTGCACGTCACCTTCGTGCTGCCGTTCGCGCTGTGGATGCTCCAGGGGTACGTGCGCGCGGTGCCGCGCGAGCTGGAGGAGGCCGCGGCGGTCGACGGCGCGGGCCGGATCCGCTCCCTGGTGAAGATCGTCGCGCCGCTGCTCGCCCCCGGCGTGGTCGCCACGGCGCTGTTCGCGTTCATCTCCTCCTGGAACGAGTTCCTGTTCGCACTGGTCGTCCTCAAGGACCCCGACGTGGCGACCCTGCCACTGACCCTCGTGAAGTTCACCGGCGCGGAGGGGGTCGTACGGCTCGGCCCGCTCGCGGCGGCGTCGCTGCTCGCGACGATCCCGAGCCTGGTGTTCTTCGCGATCATCCAGCGACGGCTCAGATCGGGCCTGATGGCCGGCGCCGTCAAGGGATAGCACCGGCGAATCCTCCCTCAAGCATGGCGAAGCCAGCACCCCCCGATAGGAGAATCTCTTGCGTACCAGAACCGCACTCGCGGTGGCGGCGGCCACGATGGCCGCGCTGACGGCCGGCTGCTCGTCGGGCGGTGGCGCCGGCGGCGGTGACCAGGCCGCCGGGCCGGTGAGCCTGAAGTTCCTGAGCCTCGCATGGCAGAAGGAGTCCATCGCCGCGAACAAGCAGCTCGTCGACGAGTGGAACAAGGCCAACCCCACGACCAAGGTCGAATACGTCCAGGGCAGCTGGGACAACGTCAACGACCAACTCGTCACCTCGTTCGAGGGCGGTGATCCACCGGACGTCATCCACGACGACTCCCCGGCGCTCGCCGGCTTCGCCTCGCGCGGCTACCTCATGGACCTCACCGGCAAGCTCCCCGCCGACCTGAAGAGCGACATCCCCCAGCCCGCCTGGGACACCGTGACCTTCGCCGACGGCAAGGGCGGCCAGGGCGTGTACGGCGTGCCGTTCCTCCAGGAGTCGCAGGTCATCATCGCCAACAAGAAGCTGCTCGACGCGGCGAAGGTCCGCATCCCGACCCCGGACAGCCCCTGGACCTGGGACGAGTACGCCGAGATCAGCAAGAAGCTCACCAAGGACGGCGCCTTCGGGGTGGCCTGGCCGCTGAAGTCGCCGGTCAACAAGGTGCTCAACCTCGGGCTGAACTTCGGCGGCACCTTCTTCACGACCGACGGCACCAAGGCCACGGTCAAGGTCGGCCCCGAGGAGCGCGAGGTGCTCCAGCGCATCCACGACCAGCTCTACAAGGACAAGTCGGCCGACCCGTCCGCGCTCGGCATGGGCACCGCCGACCCGCTGCCCGGCTTCTACGCGGGCAAGTACGCCATGCTCCCCGCGGGCGTCTACCTTCGCCAGCAGGTGGTGGAGCAGGCCCCGCCCGGCTTCGAGTGGATCACGATCCCGCCGCTGAAGGGCACCACCTCCGAGCAGGGCGCCACCTCGCAGACCCTGTCGGTCGCCGCCGACAGCAAGTATCCCGACCAGGCGACGAAGTTCATCTCGTTCTTCCTGAACAGCACCAACCAGGCCAAGCTCGCCAAGGGTGACTGGCTGCTCCCGACCAGCGTGAAGGCCGCGAGCGACCCGTCGATGACGACCACGGAGAACGGCTGGGACGTGGCGACCGCCTCCGCCAAGGACCTCGTGGTCGCTCCCTACCTACGGGTGAACGGGTTCGACGAGTGGAAGAGCAAGGTGGCCACTCCCACCCTGCAGCAGTACTTCGCCAACAAGATAACCCTCGACCAGGCGGCTGAGACGCTCGTCACGGAGGGCGACAAGGTGCTGGAGCGTTACAACAAGTGAAGCTGACCCGCGCCCGGGGGTGTCTGCTCGGCCTGGCGGCCGGCGACGCCCTCGGGCGGCCCGCCGAGAACCTCGCCCCGGAGGAGATCGCCCGGCGCTGGGGCCGTCTCACCGAGATCGAGCCCGGCATGGGAGGTACGGACGACACCGAGTACACCGTCTTCGCCTCCTCCCTGCTGTGCAGGTACGGCTCGGCCATGACCTCCGCCGACGTCGCCAGGGAGTACCGCGAGCAGATCATCCCGAACATCGAAGGGCCGATGCGCGGCGCGGGCTTCTCCGAGCTCGGCGCCATCCAGGCGCTCCGCCGGGGCATCGAGCCGCCGCTGTCCGGACTGTGGCACCAGCACGGATGGTCGGACGGGCTCGCCATGCGCGCCGCGCCGTACGGGATCTTCGCCGCCGGCGACCCGGGCGAGGCGGCCCGGCTGGTCGCGGTCGACGGGGCGGTGAGCAACAGCGGCGAGGGCATCTACGGCGGCCAGGCGGTCGCGGCGGCGGTGGCCGTCGCCATGACCGGGGCCTCGCCGGACGAGGTCGTCGAGGCCGGGATCGCCGCCATCCCCGAGGACTCCTGGACCTCCCGCAACCTGCGGGCCGCCGTCGCGGCTGTCACGGCGGGCTCGGCTGCGGAGCCGTACGCGGCGGACTCGGCCGGAAAGCCGCACACGGCGGACGCGGTCGCGAAGTTGTACGAGGCCGTGGTCGTGCGCCACTACCCCTGGACGGATCTCGCGCCCGAGGCGGTCGCGCTCGCCTTCGCCGGATACCTCATGGGCGCGGGCGAGGTCGAGGCGTCCGTGGTGGCGGCCGCCAACCTCGGCAGGGACGCCGACACCACCGCGGCGATCGCCGGCGCCCTCGCGGGGGCGGGGCGCGGCGAGAGCGCGGTACCGGCGCGGTGGGCCAGGGAGATCGGCCCGGTCACCGGCAGGTGCCTTCCGGTTGTCGCCGGACGTCACGTGCTCGACGTCGCCACCGAGCTGGTGGCCGCGTCGGAGAGACCGGCATGAACGCCTGCGCGGGCCGACGGGCACGCTCACGGCACCGGGCCAAGGGATAGAGGAGAGACATGTCATCGGGGGACAGGATCCGCGGCGCCTTCATCGGCCTCGCGATCGGCGACGCGGCCGGCTGGCCGTCCGCGCGGCACCGCTCCGCGCTGCTCGCGCCCTGGAGCAGGCGGCTCGCGAGGGAGCTGGACGGCTTCGCCGAGGAGCACCGGGTCACGACTCCGCCCGTGCCCTTCACGCTGAACCAGCCCGTCGAGCCGTTGGCGATCGGGCCGTCCGACGACGCCGAGTGGCTGGCCTGGACCGCGCTCACCATCCACGAGGACCGCGCCGAGGCCTTCGGCAGGCTGGCGGGCCGGTCGGACCTGCGCGTACGGATCTCCGTACGCTCGGCGCTGGACAACCTGGCGGCGGGCAAGCCGCCTCCGGCCAGCGGTCACGACAACCCGCACTTCTTCGACGACGCGGCGGCCGTACGGGCCGTCGCCTTCGGGGCGATCGGGGCAGACCCGAGGGCCGACGCCTCGGTCACCAACGCCGGGGACGGCGTCCACGCGGCCATGGCCGTGGCGGCGGCGGTCGCCGAGCTGGTCGCGGGCGGGCCCATGGCCTCGGCCGTCGAGGCGGCCCTGGCCGAGCTGCCCGAGGACACCGCGATCGGCCACGCGACGAGAACGGCGCTCGCGGTGGCGCGAAAGGCGGGTGACCCCTTCGCGGCGGTCCCGGCCCTGGACGCGGCCCTGCTCGACCACGTCTACAGCTACGGCGTCGCGGCCTCGCAGACGGTCGCGGTGGCGTTCGCGCTCGCGGAGGTGTCCGGGGGCTCGCTCAGCGCGGCCGTGCCCGCCGCCGCGTGCCTGCCCTCGCTCGCCGACTCCGCCCCGGCCCTGACCGGAGCGCTCACCGGAGCTTTCACTGGGTATGAGGCTCTTCCGGAAGGCTGGCGGGCCGCGGCGCGCACGCTGACCGGCTGTGGCCTGCCCGACCTGGCAGGAATGGATCTCATCGACATCGCTGGAGGACTCGCATGACGCCGCAGGACGATCTGCTGACCGACAAGGCCGTCGGATGTGTGACGGGCGCGGCGGTCGGCGACGCGCTCGGCGGCGCGACCGAGGGCTGGACGCCCGAGCAGATCCAGGACCGCTACGACGGGTACGTGACGGGCATCGTCCCGCCGTACTTCGAGGACTGGCGCAACGCCCGGCCCATCGCTCCGTACCACAAGGGCGACGGCCACATCACCGACGACACCCTGATGACCCACGCGCTGATCCGCGTGTACGAGAAGGCCGGACGGCACCTGGACGCATACGCGGCGGCCGAGTACCTGGTGCCCGAGATGATGGGCGAGAAGCGCTGGATCCCCGAGCTGGAGGCAGAGGCGCTACCCCTGCAGCGGGTCTTCCTCGCCGAGAAATGGCTGGTCCTGCGACTGCACTACGGCCACGTCGACCCGCGTGAGGCGGGGGTCGGCAACATCGTCAACTGCGGCGCCGCCATGTACATGGCACCGGTCGGCATCGTGAACGCGGCCAACCCCGACGCGGCGTACGCCGAGGCCGTCGACCTGGCGGGAGCCCACCAGTCCAGTTACGGCCGGGAGGCCGCCGGGGTGCTCGCCGCCGCCGTCGCCGAGGCCATGCGCCCGGGCGCGAGCGCGGACTCGGTGGTCGCCACGTGCCTGCGCCTGGCGCAGGACGGCACGCGGGCCGCCATCGAGGCCGTCTGCGAGCGGGCGAGGGGCTTCGGCCACTGGGAAGGGTCCTTCGGCGCGTTGCGCGAGGCCGTCGCGCCCTACGACACCGTCGCGGAGACCTACCGTGACCAGGGACTCGGCGCCCGGAGGCCGAGCCGCCTGCACAGCATCGAGGAGCTGCCGCTGGCGCTCGCCTTCCTGCTGATCGCCGGGGGCGACTACCGCGACACCGTTCTCGGGGGGGTGAACTACGGCCGTGACGCCGACTCGATCGCGAGCATGGGCGGGGCGATCGCCGGGGCGCTCTCGGGCGCCAAGGCGGTGCCGCCGGAGTGGCTCGACCCGGTGACGGAGGCGAGCAGGATCGACCTGGTGGCTCCCGGCGTGTCCATCGCCGAGGTGGCCCGCGGCGTCCACGCCGCCGACCTCGCCACGCGCCGGGCCCACGAGAGCGCCTTCACCTCCCTGACCTGGAACACCTCGGCGGGCGAGAGGGCATGACGCATCCGGGCCGGGACATCTTGGAGAACGGCGTGAAGGGTCAGGGCCGGGGCATCGCAGTGGGGGAGAGGGCATGACCGATCGTCTGGTCCGGCTGACCTGGGTGCAGCCGGAGGATCTGGTCGGCCACGAGCTGCGCCAGGCCGCCGAGGACGGCCGTTCAGCGGAGGTCGCGGGGATTGCCGCCCGGTGGCACTCCGCCGGGGGGCACGACGCGCCGCCCCGGGCGGGGGCCTCTCCGGGACCCGCCACGCCGGAGCTGCGCCGCCTGGCCGGGGAACTGCTGGACGAGCTGGCCGCGATCCCGTCCCCCCTTCCCGAACCGTCCGGGCCCTTCTTTCCCGAGCCGTCCGGGTTTCCCGTCGTCCCCCTGAGCGCCCCCGGAGCCCCGTCCCCGGTGGCCGCCACCGGACGGTCGACCCCGGTGACCGCCGATGTCGGCGGGCTCTCCGAACGGCTGCTCGGCGCGTGGCTCGGGCGCGCGGCCGGGTGCGTGCTGGGCAAGCCGGTGGAGAAGATCCCTCGCGAGGGCATCAGGGAGATCGCGGAGGCCACCGGCAACTGGCCCATCCGGGGCTGGTTCACCGCGGTCGGCCTTCCGGACGACGTGGCGGCCCACTGGCCGTGGAACAGGCGCAGCGCCGTCAACTCCCTGGCCGAGAACATCGACGGCGTTCCCGAGGACGACGACCTCAACTTCCCACTCCTGGCCCTGTCGCTGCTGGAGCGCTTCGGCCGGGACTTCACCACCGCGGACGTCGCCGCGATGTGGCTGGACGAGCTGCCCGCGGGCCGCGTCTTCACCGCGGAACGGGTGGCGTACCGCAACCTGCTCGACGGGGTCGAGCCACCGGGCACGGCGACGTGGCGCAACCCGTTCAGGGAATGGATCGGCGCGCTGATCAGGGCGGACGTGTACGGCTGGGTCAACCCGGGCGACCCCCGCACCGCGGCCGAGTTCGCCTGGAGGGACGCCCGCCTCAGCCACACCGCCAACGGGATCTACGGCGCGATGATGGTCGCGGCCATGTGCGCGAGCTCTCTCGTCGCCTCCTCGGTCGAGGAGGTCGTCGCCGCGGGGCTCTCCGTCGTGCCCGCCGGATCACGGCTGGCGCGGGCCGTACGGGACGCCGTCGCCGACGCGGAGTCGGAGCCGGACTTCGAGCGGGTGGTGGACCGGCTGTACGAGCGTCACGGCGGCCTGCACTGGGTCCACACGATCAACAACGCGGCGCTGGTCGCGGCGGCCCTGACCCACGGGCGCGGGGACTTCACGGCCTCGATCGCCGGGGCGGTCGCCGGAGGCTGGGACACCGACTCGGCGGGGGCGACGGTGGGATCGATCGCGGGCGGGCTGCTCGGCGCGTCCCGGATCCCCGCCGAGTGGGCGCTGGAGAACCGGCTGGCCAGCAGCCTGCGAGGCTTCGACGGCATCGGCTTCGACGAGCTCACCCGCCGCACCCTGGCGGTCTGGCCGAGCCGATGACCGGCTCCGCCGGGTCGAGCCGTACGGGACGCCGCGTCGGGTCCCCGTACGGCGTGGCCGAGAACCTGGAGGAAGATCGATGAAAGCCCTGGAAGGCGTCCGCGTCCTCGACCTCGCGACGCTGTTCGCCGGACCGATGGCGGCGATGCTGCTCGGTGACTTCGGCGCCGAGGTCGTCAAGGTCGAGCATCCGGCCAGGCCGGATCCCTCACGGGGGCACGGGCCCGGCGGTCTGTGGTGGAAGATGCTCGGCCGCAACAAGCGGGCCATGACCCTGAACCTGTCCACGGCCGAAGGCCAGGACCTGCTTCTCGCCCTGGTGCGCGATGCCGACGTGGTCATCGAGAACTTCCGGCCGGGGACGCTGGAGCGGTGGAACCTCTCCTACGACCGGCTCCGTGAGGCCAACCCGCGCCTGGTGCTCGCCCGGGTCACGGGCTTCGGCCAGTTCGGGCCGTACGCGAAGCGGCCCGGGTTCGGCACGCTCGCCGAGGCGATGAGCGGGTTCGCCGCGATGACCGGCGAGCCGGATGGGCCGCCGACCCTGCCGCCGTTCGGCCTGGCGGACGGCATCTGCGCCCTCGCGACCGCCTACGCCGTGATGGCGGCGCTTCGCGCGCGTGAATCCACCGGCGCGGGGCAGGTGGTCGACATGTCGATCATCGAGCCCATCCTGACGGTGCTCGGGGCCCAGCCGACGATCTACGACCAGCTCGGGATCGTGCCGCCGCGCACCGGCAACCGTTCGGTGAACAATGCGCCGCGCAACACCTACCGGTGCGCGGACGGCTCCTGGGTGGCGGTGTCGACCTCGGCGCAGAACATCGCCGAGCGGGTCATGCGCCTGGTCGGCAGGCCCGAGTACATCGCCGAGCCGTGGTTCGCCACCGGTGCGGGACGGGTCGAGCACGCCGCCGAGCTCGACGAGGCCGTCGCCACATGGGTTGCCGCGCGTACCCGCGACGAGGTGCTGACCGCGTTCGAGGAGGCGCAGGCCGCGGTGGCGCCGATCTACGACGTGCGCGACGTGCTGACCGATCCGCAGCTCACCGCCCTGGACGCCGTCACCACCGTGGAAGATCCCGAGTTGGGGCCGCTGCGGATGCAGAACGTCATGTTCCGGCTGTCGGACACCCCCGGGGAGATCCGCTGGACCGGCCGCCCCCACGGCGCCGACACCTCCGGCCTGCTGTCGGAGCTGGGCCTGTCGGCCTCGGACATTGAAACGCTGCGCGAGAAGGGAGTGGTCTGATGCCGGACCGCCCACACAAGACGGACACGACACCGACCACTCCGTACGAGACGAACATGGCACCGACGACTCCGCGCGAGATGAACATGACACCGACGACTCCGTACGAGATGAACATGACATCGACCACCCCGCACGAAACGGATAGGGCATCGACCACCCCGCACGCGCCTGCGGGGGGAGCCGGGCCGTGCTGACCTTCCTGTACGCGCCCGCCGATCGGCCGGCGCTGGTGGCCAAGGCGCTCGCCGGAACCGCCGACGTGGTCATCGTCGACCTCGAGGACGCCGTCGCGGCGGACGGCAAGAGCCAGGCCCGGGCGGAGCTCGTACGGCTGCTCGCCTCCCCCCAGCCGCGCGTCCAGATCAGGGTCAACGACGTGCGCACGGTCTGCGGCCAGGCGGACCTGCGGGCCGTCGGCCCCCTGTGCTCGGGCACGGCCGGCATCCGGGTGCCGAAGGTCGAGTCTGCCGACGACGTTCGTGACGTGGCCAGAGCCGTGCCGGGCGTCGCGTTGCACCCGCTCCTCGAGTCGGCCCTCGGCCTCGAACGGGCCTACGAGATCGCCTCGGCCGATCCGGCGGTGGCGAGCATCGGCCTGGGCGAGGCGGACCTGCGCGCGGATCTGGGTGTCAGCGACGAGGCGGGCCTGGCCTGGGCGCGGTCGCGGGTGGTGGTCGCCGCCCGTGCGGCCGGGCTGCCGGCGCCCGTCCAGTCGGTCTACACCGACTTCCGCGACCTGGAAGGCCTGGCCGAGTCGTGCCGGGTCGGCCGTTCCATGGGTTTCCGCGGCCGGGCCGCCATCCACCCGGCCCAGCTCCCGGTCATCGAGGCCGCCTACCGGCCGACGGAAGAGGAGATCACGGCCGCCAACGAGGTCGTGGCGGCCGCCGGAGTCGGTGCCGTGGCACTCCCGGACGGCCGCTTCGTCGACGAGGCCGTCGTCCGTCAGGCCAGAAGCGTCCTCGCCGACGCCCTCCGCACTCCGGCGACCACCCCCACGCCGACCGGCCGGTGCCCCTCGCCCTGACATCGGGCTGAAAGGGTCACCGGCCGGTCGGCGTACCGGCCCATGAGGTCGGCTGTCTCCGGCGGCTTCGGGCCGTGAACGGAGCGACTACCAGCGACCGCCCTTTTGGACCTGGCCGCGGACCGCGCCGTCGGGGAACTGCTTGGTGTGCATGTTGGCGTACCAGTTCTTCGGGTTGCTCTTGATCCCCTTGAGCACGCTGGCGTCCTTGACGAGGACGGAACCGGAGCTGGTGTTGCCGCGGATCTTGCCGCTGGACAGCAGGTCGATGACGACGGCGCCGTTCGTGCCCGCCTTGCCGCGGTGGATGTGGAAAGCGGTGGGCCTGGTGACGTTCTTCCACTGGACGAAGTAGTACATGCGGTTGCCCTGGATGCGGAACTTCGCGACCGCCAGACCGTCGCGGTCGTTGACCTTTTTGCCCGGCTCTCGCACCTCGTTCCTGCCCAGGAGCACACTGGCGAAGTAGTAACTCTTGGACGTGCCGGCCACCGCGGCACCGCTGAGCGCGGCCGCGGGAGCGGCGCTCACCCCGGCGGGCGCGGCCGCCGAAGTGGTGGCGGCCCCGGCGGGTACGGCCACCGCGGTGGCGGCCAGCGCCGCGATCGCGGCGCCTGCCGCCACCCGGCCCATCATGCGCCGCCGCGAGATACGTCCGCTGTCAACCTGCTCAGAAGT
Source organism: Streptosporangium subroseum (assembly GCF_900188345.1). Taxonomy (GTDB): domain Bacteria; phylum Actinomycetota; class Actinomycetes; order Streptosporangiales; family Streptosporangiaceae; genus Streptosporangium; species Streptosporangium subroseum. The sequence continues at coordinate 69,874 of NZ_FZOD01000006.1, forward strand.
ATTCATTATGGCCTCTTCCCTTGAGTTTTCCGTGCCGCTCTTTTCCGACACCGCAGACATTAGGGAAAGCATTTGCGGTGTTATGCGTACGAATCCACACAAGGGCCGAACATGCACAACGACACACAGCGCCGTTAAAAATCCCTTGAAGGGGTGGGGATATCGGGGCCGGAGAATGACACCGTGTCCGTGTCCGTGTCCGCTGCCGGGTCCGCGGCCCCCGGGACATGACCCGGGGGCCGCGGTTGTGGACTGACCGGATTTCAGAGCCGGTCGAGTGAGGTTCCCGCTTGACGCAGAACGAGCCGCCGCCGCATTCCGCCTCCAGCGCGCCGTGTCCCGCGAAGCGGGCGGGCAGGACAAGCGCGTTGGGGTCAGCGGCCCGGTGGGGAATCTCCTACCGGTGGTCGCTCAGGCGTGCGCGCAGCAGGTTGGGGTCGGTGGCCGTGGTGTAGGCGGCGCTGAGCACGTACACGTCATTGCCGCGCAGCGCGATCGAGGTGGGGTTCTGAAGTCCGTCGGTGGCATCCAGAACGGTGGTGCCGGTGCCGTCGGACTTGATGCGCACGACCGTGTTGGGTCCGTTGAGGGCGGCGAGGATCTCGTCGCCGCGGCCGGTGAAGGCGAAATCGTCGATACCGGCCAGGCCTGACGCCTTGACCTGCGGCGCTCCCGCACGGTTTCCGGAGCGGATCGGAATGCGCAGGAGGGTGCCCCGGTCGAGGTTGGTCACCCACAGCGCGCCGCGGTGCACTTTCGCGCCGTTGGCTCCGAGGAAGCCGGCCCGGGCGAGTTCGGGAGCGGTGGACCACGCGGTGGGTTTGCCGCCGGCGATGGGGACGGTCCATACGGTGCCGAGCACGGAGTCGGTGATGTAGAGCCGTTTGCCGTGCTCGTCCAGTGCCAGCCCGTTGGGCAGGCCGTTTGCGGGCAGCGCGGCGATGCGCTGCGGGGCCCGCCCGGGACGCAGCCGCCACAGCCCCGTCAGATCGGCCGTGCCGGTCGCGTACAGCACGTACACCGTGCCGTCTGAGGTACGGACGATGCCGGTGGCCAGGGCGAAGCCGAGGACCGGCGTCTTGACTCCGCCGTCGGCGGGCGCGGGCAGCGTCGCCAGGATGCGCGTCGCGCCCCGGGGAGTGACCTGAGCCACCTGGCGGCTGGCGGCGAAGGTGACGTCCGCCGTACCGTCGGGCAGCAGGGCGATGTTCTCCGGCATCTGGCCTGCGGACAGGTTGAAGTGGGTGGCGATCCGCACATCTGTCAGCGGTGCCAGGGGAGCCTTGGCGGACATCGCGGTGGCCGGTGCGGCCGCTGTCAGGGCGGCGGCCGCCAGAACGGCCGACATGGTGATCTTGATGCTTCGCTTGGACATGATTCCTTCACTGTTTTCGGGCATGCGGCAGCCGCGGTGCGGTGCCGGGGTCGAGGGGGCGCCTCGGAGGGAGGTCGCGATCGTGCTGCCGACCGGCGGGCGTGGGAGCGGTCGGCTATGGGGACAGCCCGGCAGCGGGACGCCGCGGCGGATACGCCCGGCGCCCTCAGCGGGTGGAGGGGCTCAGATCAGGCGTCGCGGATGTCGGCGCCGTGTCGCTGCCGGGTTGCTTCCCGTGGCTGGGTCGCTTCCCGCGGCGCGGTGACGTGGGCGAGCAGGGTCAGGGCCGTCGCGGAGGGAGAGCCGGGATCGGCTGTGGCCACCACCAGGGCCGGGCCGTTTCCCTGCGGGCTCTGCAACGTCTGCTGGGTGACCGTCAGTGTCCCGACCAGGGGATGACGCATCTCGTAGTCGGCGACATCGCAGGGGAGGACCCGGTGATCGGCCCACATCGCGGAGAACTCCGGACTGCGCATGGTCAGCTCGCCGATCAGTCCGGCCAGCAGCGGATCATCTGGGTAACGCCCAGCCGTCAGGCGCAGGTTGCCCACCACGGCCCTGGCCTTGGCAGGCCAGTCGGTGTACAGGTCACGGGTATGCGCGTCAAGGAACACCAATCTGGCCATGTTCGGCCGTCGGCCCGGGTCGTCGGGGCTGTCCGGATCGAGATGGCCGGCGAACAGTCCGTGACCTTGACGGTTCCAGGCCAGGACATCGCTGCGGCGGCCGATCACGATGGCGGGTGTGTTCTCGAAGGCCGCCAGCAGAGCGCTGGTCGCCGGGGTGATGCGTTCGACCCGTGGCCGACCCGCGAGTCCGCCCCGTTTCGGTGCACGGGCCAGGGCGTGCAGATGGGCACGCTCGGAATCGTCCAGTCGCAGGGCGCCCGCTATGGCGTCGAGCACCTCGGGTGAGGCGTTGCGTGACTGACCCTGCTCCAGGCGGGTGTAGTAGGGCGCGCTGATGCCTGCGAGCATCGCGAGCTCCTCCCGTCGCAGCCCGGGCACCCGTCGCCGCTCGCCGTAGGTCTGCAGCCCGACGTCTTCTGGCCGCAGCCGGCCCCGGCGTGCCTGGAGGAAGTCGGCGAGGTGCCCGTGCTTGTTCATGGACCCAAGTATGCGTACCGCCGGCGACCTGCGCCTCACCCCGCTGGGGTAGGGATCGGCAGGGTCTGCCTCGCCCGGGCCCTGGTCTCCGGGATGAGCGCGTTCCTCTCGGAGCCCACCCTGCTCGCCCTGGCAGAGTGGATCGCCGGCCGTCGTATTCGTGACGGCACGCAATGAGGAAATCCGTCATTCCTCATTGCGTGCCGTCAGGTCGGCTGCGGGTGATGGCGCCCGTAGCCGACTCCTGTTGCGCCTGCCTGTCCGGCTTGACCTGGAGTTCACTCCATCACCCAGACTCTCGTCGGGGCCCGGATACGGCGGGCCGAACTGGAGGGGCAGCATGAAATATCGGACGATCGGCACTGACCCAACGACTCGCCGCGAGGTGAGTGTGCTCGCTCTCGGCGCGATGCTGTTCGGCTCGGTGACCGATGAGAAGACGTCTTTCGCGATCCTCGACCGCTATGTCGAGGCCGGGGGGACGTTCATCGACACATCCAACAACTACGCCTTCTGGGTCGACGGCGGCCAGGGCGGGAAGAGCGAGGAACTCCTTGGGCGCTGGCGTCGCAGCCGGGGCGTCGGCGAGGAGATCGTGATCGCCACCAAGCTGGGGGCGCGGCCGCTCGCGCCCGGCACCGGCTACGCCGACAACGCCGAGGGGCTGTCGGCCAAGACGATCCGGGAGTCGGCCGAGCGCAGCCGGGAACGGCTCGGCGTGGACAAGATCGACCTGCTTTACGCGCACATCGAGGACCGGACGGTGCCGCTCGACGACACCGTCGAGGGCTTCGGCGAGCTGGTGGCGGAGGGCACGGTCGGGCTGCTCGGGGTGAGCAACCATGCGATCTGGCGGGTGGAGCGGGCCCGAGCCCTGGCCGCCGCGGCGGGGGTGGCCGGGTACGAGGTGCTGCAGTACCAGCACAGCCATCTGCGCCCTCGCTTCGACGTACCCGAATCCATCTTCGAGGACGGCAGCCTCGGGCATGCCGGAGCCGAGCTGCTGAGCTACCTGCGCGCTGAGCCCGGCCTGACCCTGGTCGCCTACTCGCCGCTGCTGGGCGGCGCCTACACCAGGGAGGACAAGCCGGTGCCGCCGGACTACGACCACCCGGGAACTCCCGCCCGGCTGGCCGTGCTGCGCCAGGTCGCCGAGGAGAGCGGGGCGAGCGTGAACCAGGTGGTGCTGGCCTGGCAGATCGGCGGCCGGTTCCCGGTGATCCCGCTGGCCGGGGCGTCGTCGGTGGCGCAACTGGAGGAGAACCTCGCCGCGGTGGACCTGGAACTGACCGAGGACCAGCGGGCCCGCCTGGACTCGGTCCACTAGCCCTGCGTTCCGCACGTGACCCTGATCGACCTGGGACGATTACCCACAGCGCTGGATCATGTACGGCTGCTGTCCTGCAACGATGCGGCACGTGCGGTGAGGCCGGTGGCGGTGGCCTGGAGGAGACGGGTGAGGTGTGGTTCGAAGTCGAGCGCGGCGTGGCCCCAGCGGGGTTCCTGGGCGTAGAGCCGGGCGAGGGTCGGGGTGGGGTGGGAGATCTGCCAGAGGTTCGCGGTCAGGCCCAGCGCCGTCGTGACGAGGTCCTGGACCTGCCCGGTGGTCATGGTGCCGGTAGCCGTCAGGGTGTCGACGAGGGTGTCGTAGGCCGCGAACGAATGGGTCTTGTAGCGGCGGGCGCCGATGGGCCGGATGCTGCTGGTGGGCAACGCCAGCGGCGACTGGCGGCACACCGTGCAGACCAACGACCTGTGGGGCGGCAACGTCGCCATGCTCGGCTTCGCGGTCGGCTTCTACCTGCCCGCCCACCCCGAGCAGGCCCGCCCCGCGGCCCAGGCCGCCCTGAAGGCCGTCGGCCAGGGCCTGACCGACATCCGCCTTCAGACCCTGCCGCTGGCCGAGGCGGCCGAAGCGCACCGCCGCATCGAGAGCGGAGCGGTGGGCGGCCGGATTCTACTGACGCCCTGACCGCCATGCCGTCCCCAACGGCACGGTGCCGCGCACTCCTGGAGCGGCGTGTGCCCAATCTCCCCTGATGCCCGTATTCCCCGATATACCGCCTGCCTGCGAAGATCAGTCCGATTCCGATCAAGGTGTTGACCAGAGTCTTTTTTGCCCTCTACCGTCACGGAAGATGTCACGGAGTCTTTTCCGTCGCATTACTACCCCGTTAGAAGAGGCATGCATGGAACGTAACAAAGCCGCGTGGAGAAGAAGACGGACGGGGCTGCTCTCGATGACGGCGGCCGTCGTGTTCTCCGGAGGGATCGCGGCGGTGCCGGCGCTGGCCGAGGAACCCGCACCGGCCTCCGGCGCCCTCACCGAGGTCGCCGGGGAGAGCGCTCAGGTCGTCGAGTCGCCGGACGGTGACCTGCGGGTCGCGGTCACGGTCGTCGGCGGGCGTCTCACCTACAGCGTGACGAAGCATGACAGGACACTCGTCGGCGCGTCCGGGCTCGGTGTGGATCTCGCGGGACGACCCAGCCTCACGCAGGGCATGACCATCGAGTCCGTCGAACGGCGCACGATCGACGAGACGTGGAAGCCCGTCTGGGGGACGTCGAGCAAGGTCGGGAACCACGCGAGGGAGCTCACCGTCCACGCCCTCCAGGCCGGCACGGGGTTCAAGCTCGACATGGTGTTCCGGGTCTTCGACGACGGGATCGGCTTCCGCTACCGCTTCCCCGACCAGCCCGGCCTGGACGCCTACACCGTCACCGCCGAGCAGACCGAGTTCGCCCTCGACCCCGCCTCGCGGAGTTGGTCGATCGCCGCGGGCAAGACCTGGTCCGCCGACGAGCAGCACTACCGCGACCTGCCCCTGTCCGGCGTCTCCACCGCTCAGACCCCCATCACCGCCTCCGCCGCCGCCGACTCCTACGTGGTGGTGCACGAGGCCGACCTGACCGACTACCCCAGCATGACGCTGAAGGCGGTGCCGGGACGGCCCGGCCGGTTCTCCAGCGACCTGATCGCCCTCCCCGACGGCACCAAGGCCAAGCTGAACGGCGCGTTCTCCACGCCCTGGCGCACCCTGACCGTGGGGATTCGCCCCGGCGACCTGGGCGAGTCCCATCTGATCGAGAACCTCAACGACCCGTGCGCGATCTGCGATGACACGTCCTGGATCAAGCCCGCGACGTATACGGGCGTCTGGTGGGAGCTCCAGCGCAGGCAGACCACCTGGGACGCCGGGCCCAAGCACGGCGCGACCACCGCACGGGTCAAGCAGTACATCGACCTGGCCAAGGAGGCGGGCGCGAAGTTCGTGCTGGCCGAGGGCTGGAACACCAACTCCGGCGGCAGCTGGGCGGGCCAGGACTTCCTGACCCCGCAGGCCGACTTCGACCTCCCCGAAGTCCTCCGTTACGCCGCCGGCAACGGCATCGGGTACATCGCGCACAACGAGACCCGGGGCAACATCGACGACTACGACCAGAATCTGGAGAAGATCTTCTCCAGGTACGAGGAACTCGGCATCCACGCGGTCAAGACCGGCTACGCCACGAAGTTCGTGCTCGGCGGCGTCAACCGCAGCCACTACGACCAGGAGGCCGTCCGCCACTACCAGCGGGTGATCGACGCGGCGGCCCGGCACCGCATCACGATCGACGCCCATGAGGCGATCAAGCCCACCGGCCTGGCGCGCACCTACCCGAACATGATGACGGGCGAGGGCGTCGCGGGCATGGAGATGCAGAACTACATGGGCGCCAACGGCAACCCGCCCGCGCAGGCCACGATCCTCCCCTTCACCCGGTTCATGGGAGGACCCGCCGACTACACGCCCGGTGTCCTGAACGTCACGTGGGACCCGGGCCGACTCGGCACCCGCGTCCAGACCACCTCGGCCGCACAACTCGCGCTGTACCCGACGTTCTTCAGCCCGATGCAGATGCTCGCGGACACCCCCGAGAACTACGCCGCCCACCCCGGATTCGCCTTCCTCAAGAACATGCCCGCCACCTGGGACGAGACCCGCGTCCTGGACAGCGTCATCGGCGACTACACCACGACCGCCCGGCGCAACGGCGACATCTGGTATCTCGGCGCGATCACCGACGAGAACGACCGGAGCCTCCAGGTGCCGCTGTCGTTCCTCCCCAACGGCACCTTCGTGGCGGAGACCTACGCCGACGCCCAGGAGACCACTTGGAAGGGCGACCCGCTGCCCGTCGAGATCCGCAAGACCCTGGTCAGATCGTCCACCCGGCTGTCGATGTCGCTGGTCGCCGCCGGCGGTCAGGCGGTCAGGATCAGGCCCGCGACCGCCGAGGACCTCGGCGACCTCTCCTGGTACGCCACACCCCGCGCCTCCTACGGCACCCCCGAAGCCGTGCTGGACCCGGCCACCCAGCGGCTCACCGTGAAGGCCGAGCTCACCAACACCGGCAGCACGGTGGCGGAGTTCCCGGCCCAGGTGTTCCTCGACGGCCGCGCCGCCGGCGATGCCCGGCGCGTCCGCGTCGCGGGCGGCGGAGCCCGGACCGTCGAATGGACACTGCCCGCCTCCGAGGTGCCCGACCAGGACTTCCGGGTCGCGGTCGGCGCACCCACCGGTGAGCGCGGTGAACCGGTCCTCACCGCGCAGACGCGTTCGCTGCTCGGCCTCGTCCGGGAACTGCGGAAGTCCGGCGAGGTGACCTCGTCCGCGATGGCGCTCCTCCAGCCCACGATCACCAGGTCCGAGACCCTGCTCCGTCAGGGTGACCCGACCGGCCGTCTCCTGGCCCTCCAGGAAGTACGCCTCGCCCTCTACGGTCTCCCCCTCACCGAGGTGACCGCGCAGGCCCGCACCGCCGTCGACGAACAGCTCACCACCCGGCTCGACGCACCGGAAGCACTCTTCTCCCTCGCCCTGAGGGTGCGGCTGGCGACGGACACGGGCGCCCTCAGCCCGGCCCTGTCCGGCAGGCTCGCCCTCGAGGCCAGAGCCGCGATCACCGCGGCGGTCGCCAACGACCCGGCGGGGATGCGGGAAGCCCTCAACCGGTTCAACGCCCTGGTCGACGCCGAGCCGATCGCCCCGGACGTCGCGGCCGACCTGCTGTCCGTCAGCGGACTTTTCGCCACCGGCCCCCGCAAGGTCGAAGCGGAGTCCGCACAGCTCGTCAGCGGCGCGTGCCTGCGCACCGACCACACCGGCTACACCGGTACCGGCTTCGTGGCCTGCCTGAAGACCAAGGACAGCGGTCTCCGTTTCAACGCCCCGGTCACCGCCGACGGCCTGTACACCGTCCGCCTCCGCTACGCCAACGGCATGGGCGCCACCCAGACCATGACCCTCTCCAGCGGAACGCAGTCCCTCCAGCTCCGGCTACCCGCCCTGCAGAACTGGGACACCTGGTCCGAGCACCAGGTCAGCCTCCGCCTCACCAAGACCACCCCGCTGACCTTCGTGTACGGCCCCAACGACAACGGCAACGTCAACCTCGACTCCATCAGCCTCGAACCCAACCCAGGTGTCATCCACCGATAACCCGCAACACCACGATCACTGTCCCCGCGCGATCGGCTGATCGCGCGGGGGCGGACGTCGGAAAATCCTTGTTGCCGTTTCTGCAACAATTGGTCTCATGGACAAGATTGCTCAGGCGCTGTCCGAGGTCGGTCCTCGCCTCAAGCGGCTCAGGACCCAGCGTGACATCACCCTCGCGGCCCTGTCCGAGGCGACGGGGATCTCGAAGAGCACGCTGTCGCGGCTGGAGTCCGGACAGCGCAAGCCGAGCCTGGAGCTGCTGTTTCCCATCGCCCAGGCCCACCAGGTGCCGCTGGACGAGCTGGTCGGCACGCCCGAGGTGGGCGATCCCAGGATCCGTCTCACGCCCCGTAGCGCGCACGGCCGGATCGTGGTCCCCCTCACCCGCCAGCCGGGAGGCATCGCCGCCTGGAAGATCCTCGTCCCCGCCGACCAGACCGAGCCCGACCTCCGAGTGCACGATGGTTACGAATGGATCTACGTGCTGTCCGGCCGGTTGAGGCTCGTCCTGGCCGACCATGACCTTGTCCTGGCCGCGGGCCAGGTCGCCGAGTTCGACACCCGGCTCCCGCACTGGTTCGGCAGCGCCGGGACGGGGGCCGTCGAGATCCTCAGTCTCTTCGGACCCCAGGGCGAGCGCATGCACGTCCGCGCCCAGCCCCGGGCCAAGAGCTGACGGAGACGTCGGCGGAGGAAGACGATCGCGGCCGCACCGGCGATCCCCGGTCGCGGACGGCGCACGACCCGTGCGCGTCATCCGATACGCCATCGGCCGGCCGGACCTCTCCATTGATCACCTAGCATGGTCGCCCATGACCGAGCCGGACTTCCTCGTCGCCACCCGTGCCGCCTACGACGCCGTCGCCGCCCTTTACGCCGAGAGCATCCCCGCGAGTTACCACGCGAACCCGCTCCACCACGCGATGGTCTCCGTCTTCGCGGAGCTGGTCCGATCCTCCAGTGACGGCCCGGTGGCGGACGTGGGGTGCGGCCCCGGTCACGTCACCGCCCATCTGCGATCCCTCGGCGTGAGCGCCTTCGGCGTCGACCTGTCACCGGAGACGGTCGCACTCGCCCGAAACACCTATCCGGAGCTCCGCTTCGAGGTAGGGCTGATGGACGCCCTCGAAGTGGAGGACGCCTCCCTCGCCGGGGTTCTCGCCAACTACTCGATCATCCACACCCCACCCGAGCGGCTCCCCGCGATACTCGCCGAATTTCACCGCGTGCTCGCGCCCGGCGGGCACCTGCTGCTCGCCTTCCAGGCCTACGACGACCCCGCCGAGCTGGCCGAGGCGTTCGACCACAAGGTGTCCCTCGCCTACCGGTACTCGCCCGACCGCGTGGCCGAGCTGCTGCTCAAGGCCGGGCTCGCCGAGGTGGCCCGGCTGGTCATCGCCCCGGGCGAAGACCCCCAGCGGGGCTTCCCGCAGGCCCACCTTCTCGCCCGCCGTACGGCCTAGCCCGTCCCGGAGAGGTGCCCGACCAGCGTTCTCCGCCGCTCCGAGAGAGCGGCGGAGTCAACCGGAAGGTCCGCACGATGAGGTCAGGGATGCGAAGCGATCTCAAGGAGATCGTGCGGATCGCCGCGCCGTTGTATCTGTCGATGCTCGCGATCACGGCCGGAGCCCTGGTCAACACCGCGGTGCTGGGGAGATACGGGACGGTGTCGCTGGCGGCGTTCGCGGTCGTCAACGCGGTCTACATTCCCGCGTCGAGCGCGATCACCGGAGCAGTGCGTGGCGTGATGCCGTTCGTGTCGTCGAAAGCCGAGGACAGGGAGGGAGTCCTGGCCGTTCTCGGTGACGGCACCTGGCTCGCGCTCTTCACCGGCGCTCTCGGTTCCGTGGCGGTCGTCGCCGTGCCGCTGCTCGCTCGTGGCGGGGGAGTGCCCGACGAGGTTGTGGCCGAGCTCGGGATCTTCCCGTATGTGCTGGCCGTGAGCCTGCTGCTGACCGCCGTGGGTTCCATGGCCTCGGCGGTTCTGGTCGGGCTGGGGCACGGAAGGTCGGTCATGCGCGCCGGCCTGCTGTCGGTGGCCGTCACCGCGGTGCTCTCGCCGGCTCTGATCCTCGGGCCGGGGCCGCTGCCGACGCTGGGACTGAACGGCGCGGGCCTGGCGATGCTCACCGCCACCACCATGAGCACGGTCGTATATCTCCGCGAACTGCGCCGCCATCTGGAGACGCCGGTCAAGGCCATGCTGGTGCGCCGGCTGCGGATCCACCGGCTGGTCAAGCTGGGGAAGGTGGGGATCCCCATGGCGGGCACCGTCCTGGTGAAGTTCACCGTGCTCGGCGTCCTGGCCCTCGCCGCCGCACGCGTCGGGACGAGCAGCGCCGCCGCGCACAGCATCGCCATCGCCCTGGCGAACCTGACGTTCACCGCCGCGCTGGCGGTCGGCCCGGCGGTCGTACGGCTGGTCGCGAACCGTACCGCCGGGCACGCGCTGTCGGACGTGCGCGCCGGCGTGTGGGCGGGGCTGATCGTTGCCACGAGTGCCCTCGCGACCATCGGCGCCCTCGTTGTGCTCCTCCGTGACGTGGTGATCGTCGGCTTCACCTCGGACGCCGTGGTGAGCGCGGGAGTGCTGGCTCTGCTGCCGCTGGTGATCGTTGTCGTCCTGGCCGACGGGGTGCAGGCGGTCGCCGGGTTCGGTATGACCGGGCTCAAACGTACGATGCCGAGCCTGCTCCTGTTCCTCGTCTGCTACGGCCCGCTCGCGCTGTCTTCCGTGCCCGTCGCGGCGGGACACGGGCTCACCGGGCTGTGGACGGCGCTCGCGTTCGCCAACGCGCTTCTTGTCATGGGTCAGATCCTGGCTTTTCTGCGGGAGAGCAAGAAGGCGTGCGCCGCGGAACAGCGATCGCCGTTCCGGTCTCCTGTCGTGGACTGACGCGTTGTGGCAACCGGCTGAAACGGCCCGGGCGGCCTCCTGGTGCGAAGGCGCAACAGGAGAGCGGAAGACAGCGCGGGCCGCCGCGCGACCACCGACCACGCAGGAGGTCCGGCCATCGGACGGGAACGGCGCGGTCATGGAGAAGCTCGGGTCGAACAGGAACGGGGTCATGCGGCGGGCTCTCTCCTCGGGGAGAGTGTGACCGCGGCCGCACCGATCACGGTGGCGGCCAGGACGCCCAGCACGGTCAGGGTCACGCCGTCGGGATGGATCAGTGACTGGCCGCGCAGGGCCTGCCACAGCAGTAGGAAGAACAGGCAGCCGTAGGCGCCGCCGGCGATCAGCACGAGGCGCAGCCGCACCTCCTCGTTGCGCAGGACGGCAAAACGCGCGGACAGGGCCATGAGCAGCAGGGCGAACAGGGGCAGCAACTGCAGGGCATGCATGCCCACGAAGTGCGGTATGCGCAGGTCTCCGCCGATGGTGCTCCAGCCCACCACGGGCAGCCCCGGCCCGCCGTCGGCCGCGCCCACGCTGTGGGCGCCGGCGACGTCCTCGGCCCATGTCTGACCGGGCACCCCGGTCACCATCAGACCGCCGGAGGCGACGCCGAGCGTGGAGATGACGAGACCGAGCCGTACCGTCCAGGTGCTCACGCGGTCGGTCTGGCGATCGACGATCACGAAGATCGCGGCGATCAGGTTGGCGAGCATGAGCACGCCGATCGTGACGCCCATCGCGATCCAGATCGACCCGTCGAGCGGGGTCGCCTCATTGAAGTGGCTGTGGCGGCCCTTGGCGGCCTGGAAGGTGATGAGAGCGACCTCGGCGAACGCGGCCACGACCAGGGCGGTCCCCATCCACCAGCTCGTCCGCCCGGCCCGATGGCGGAGTGAGAGCAACCATGCCCAGGTGAACGAGTACAGGGCGAAGGAGATCGCGAACTTCATGGGCTTGATCCAGATGGGGAGGCCGTCGAGCGTGCGGTCGTCCACGAAGACGAGGATCAGGAAGACGAGGGTGAGCGCCGCCATGGCGGCGGACAAGAACAGGAGGGGGCGGTGCCATCGCAGCATGGGGGGTCTCCGATGTGGATAGTGGATACTAGTGCTTACCACTATCAATAGCTAAACTATCCGCATACGACAAGAGGGGATTCGAAAGCGTGCGCATGGCGGAGCTGAACGAGACGACGGGCATCCCGATCCCGACGATCAAGTACTACATACGGGAGGGCCTCGTCGCGCCCGGCCGGCCGACCGGACGGAACCAGGCCGACTACACCGAGGAGCACGTGCGCAGACTCAAGCTCGTGCGGGCCCTGGTCGAGTACGGCGGGTTGTCCATCGCGGTCATCCGCGACCTGATCGCACAGGTCGACAATCCGGAACTGGAGGCGTTCGACCTGCTCGCCGCGGCGCAGAAGACCGTGACCCAGGCGAAGGACCCGCGGCCGGGGCCGTACAAGGACGGCGCCGAGCGCCGCCTGCACGATCTGCTCGCCAAGCGGGGCTGGCGGATCAGGACCGGCGACCCCGCCTACCGCACCGCCGTCGGCGTGCTGGCCGCCCTGGACGAGGTCGGCCGCCAGGACATGCTCGACGTCCTCGACGACTACGCCGAGGCCGCCGAGCGGATCGCCGAGATCGACCTGGGCCTGATCGGCGACGTGCGCGACCGCGATCGCGCGGTGGAGATCGTGGTCATCGGCACCTCGGTGGGCGACACTCTGGTCGCCACGCTGCGCCGGCTGGCGCAGGCCACCGTCGGCGAGCGGCTCTACACCTGAGGGACGGCGCCGACTGGGCGTTCCGCCGGCACCCGCACACCGCTCCCAATAGTGATCATTTTGTGATGTGTGCTGTCCGCCGCCCCGGGCAGAGGGCTCGCCAGCCAAGCAAACGGAGAGTGTGGAACATGACAGTCACCGGCATCATCACCGCCATCGTCATCGGAGCCATCATCGGAGCCCTGGGCCGGCTGGTCGTGCCAGGCCGCCAGGGCATCCCGATCTGGCTGACCATCGTGATCGGCATCGTCGCCGCCCTCATCGGCACCGCCATCGCCAGCGCCTTCGGCGTCGCCAGCACCGGCGGGATCGACTGGATCGAGCTGATCCTGCAGATCGCCGTCGCCGCCGTCGGCGTGATCGCGGCGGTGAGCCTGTACGGCAGGCGCGGCGTCCGATAAATGTGATCATCAGCGCCTGCGCGCCCGTGCGATGAGCATGCGGTGCCCGTGATGGCCTCGCCCTGACAGACAGGGCGAGGCCATCGGCTTTTCCCATCGGCTTTTCAGGGCCCGAGGAGCGGTCCGGACCCTGACCGCCATGTCTTGCGCCGGTGAGTTCGCATTCCATCTGGGATCGATGGCAAGGTGTGACCTCAGGTCGAGGTCGCAGCGGATGGAAAGATGCGTGACATGGGCGTAAGGAGTAGAAATGACGTGGTGCCGGCCGGCAGGGGTGACGGGGATGTCATCGTGCGGGTTCCGGCCGGTTTCCAGTCCGGCCTGACCGAGGGCACCGCCGTCCCGGCCCTGACCGTCCCGCCCTCGTCGCCGAAGGTGTCCTCGTGACCGATGCCGTTCAGCTCGCCCTGCACCCCGACGACACGTTGCCGCGGACGCTCATCGTGACCTTGAGCGGCGAGCTGGACTACGACAACGCCGAAGCCCTGCACACGCGGTTTCTAGCCCTGCTGGCCGACGACTATCGCTGCCTGGTCCTGGACCTGACCGAGCTGACGTTCTGCGACTCCACCGGGATCAGAATCTTCCTGGCTCTGCGTGAGCTGATCGACGACCGTGGCGGGATCATCGCGCTGACCGACCTGCACCCCCGCCTCGTCAGGATTTTTCAGATGACGGGCTTGGTGCAGTTCTTCGCCGTGCACCCCAGCCGCGCCGATGCCCTGGCCATCTTGCGTGACCAGCCGAGCGCCTCATAGATTTCGCCTCCCTTCTACGGCGCGGTGGGAGCACTCCCACGGAAAGTCGATGATTGAGCAGCTCAGGGCGGGCAGTGACCTACTGCGCGATCCGTCGTCAACACCTCTGATTCTGGTAAGCGAGTCGGCAGCCCCCCGGTGAGATCCAGAAACGGCATTCACACGGGAGGGTATGGGTGAACCCAGACCAGCGAACGTACTGGCCGATCAGCACCGACCTCGCCGCTCTGCGGCGACGGGTCCACCGTTATGTGACTCAGGCGGGACTGACCGGAACGCGGCGCGACGACCTGTTGCTGGCCGTCAACGAGGCGGCGATCAATGTCCTGGAACACGGTGGCGGCAGCGGCACCGTGACCCTCTGGCACGACGAGCGGGACCTGACCGTCAACGTCGTCGACATCGCGGGTCGGCTCACCGCCCACGACGTCCATCGCCGGCTTCCCTCTCCCCGCGCGGAGCGGGGCTTCGGACTGTGGCTGATGGGCCGGCTGTGCGATGAGTTCACCATCCATCAAGAACGCGGACGATCCCACGTCCGGCTCCGGATGCGTCTGCACCCCACCCCGTAGGCGGGTGCCGCGCCGAGGCCTGCCTTCCGCGGGCCACGACCATGAAGGCGCAGCCCTCGCCTGGAGACGAGCAGGCCCCGGGATCACCCCGAACGCCCACGGGCGGCCGGCGAGGAGCCGGCCAAGACGGCGACCTTCACCGGGAACCGCGGCCTCACGATTCATGACCTGAGCTGCTATGTACGAGAGAAAGATGCCAAATAGGCAAACAGCCGATAACGCTACTTTTCAAGCGATCATATGTAGCGCCATGCTCCTGGGTAGACCTCTATCGATCTATAGGAGCAACCTTCTGTGGCAACCCCCAGAGCACGCCGGCTGATCACGGCGGCTAGTCTGTCGCTGGTGGTCGCGGCGACCATGGCAGCACTGCCCGGCACCGCGAACGCTCTCTCATCCGATGTCGTCATCTCCGCCGTGTACGGTGGCGGCGGCAACTCCGGAGCGATCTTCAAGAACGACTACATCGAGCTGGCCAACACCACCGGCAGCGCCATCGACGTCTCAAATTGGAGCGTTCAATACGCCTCCGCCGCGGGCGCCGTCTTCCAGCTCACCAGGCTGACCGGGAGCATCCCCGCGCACGGCAGGTACCTCGTCCAGGAGGCCGCGGGCGCCGCCGGCACCACCGCGCTGCCCACCCCCGACGCCATCGGCACGATCCCCATGTCGGGCACCTCCGGCGTCGTAGCCCTGGTCACGAGCCAGATCCCGCTGGTGGGCTGCGGCATCTCCTGCTCGACCGCTCCGAACGTCAAGGACCTGGTCGGTTACGGCGCGACCGCGAACGTCGAGGGGTCCGCCGCGCCCGCGCTCACCAACACCACGGCCGACGCACGCACCGGAACGCTGGCCGACACCGACAACAACGCCGTCGACTTCGTCTCCGGCGTGCCGAAGGCCACCAACTCCGCGGGCACCACGGTCAGCGCGGACGACCCCGACGGTCCGGGCGGCCCGGGCGACCCGACCCCCGGCACCACCCGCATCCACGACATCCAGGGCTCGGGCCGGATCTCCCCGATCGTCGGGCAGAACGTCACGAACGTCCCGGGCATCGTCACGGCCGTCCGGGTGACGGGCAACTCGCGCGGTTTCTGGTTCCAGGACCCCGGCGCCGACGCCGACCCCCTGACCAGCGAGGGCCTCTTCGTCTTCACCGGCTCGACGTCGCCGACGGTTGTCATCGGGGACTCCGTCCTGGTCACCGGCCGCGTCACCGAGTATCGTCCGGCCACCGGCGCGCAGGCCCTCACCGAGCTCGGCGGCGCGATCAACACCATTAGGCTCAGCGGCGGCAACGCGCTGCCCGCGGCCGTCCCGGTCACCTTCCCCGACGCCTTCACCAAGAGCGGCAGCCTCGAGGCCCAGCCTCTGGAGCCGTCCTCCTACGTGCTGGACTGGCTTGAGGTCCACGAAGGCATGCGGATCACCATCGCCGAGGACACCCGCCTGATCAGCCCGGTCAACACGGAGTTCTCCGAGCTGTGGGTGACGCTCAAGCCGGGTCAGAACCCGACCCCGCGCGGTGGTTCCCTCTACAAGTCCTACGACGACCCGAACAGCGGCCGGCTGATGATCCTCGCGCTGAACGGCGCGCCCGCCGCCAACGTCGGCTCCACGCTGGCCGCCGGCACCACCGGACCGCTCGACTACCAGTCGTTCGGCGGTTACGTCGTGCAGGCCACCCAGCTCGGCACGATCACCGAGGGCGGCCTCAAGCGCCAGAAGGTGCTCCCGCCGAAGAAGCAGGGTGACCTGTCCGTCGCGACCTACAACGTCGAGAACCTCGCCGCCAACAACCCGGCCGCCAAGTTCGCGCGGCTGGCCGAGGCTGTCGTCACCAACCTCGGCACGCCCGACATCCTCGCCCTGGAGGAGATCCAGGACAACAACGGCGCCACCGACAACGGTGTCGTCGCGGCCGACCAGACCGTCGCGAAGTTCATCGCGGCGATCCAGGCCGCGGGTGGTCCCACGTACGCCTGGCGCTCCATCGACCCGAACGACGGCACCGACGGCGGCGAGCCCGGCGGCAACATCCGTCAGGTGTTCCTGTTCAACCCCGCGCGCGCGACGTTCGTCGACCGTCCCGGAGGCGACGCCGACACGGCCGTCTCCGTCGTCCGCGAGCGGCCGACCAGCAACCAGGTCTCCCTGTCGGTCTCGCCCGGCCGGATCAACCCGACCAGCTCCGTCTGGTCCTCCAGCCGCAAGCCGCTCGTCGGCGAGTTCCTCTACGACGGCAACAAGCAGCTGTTCGTCATCGCCAACCACCTCAACTCCAAGGGCGGCGACTACCCGCTGACCGCGGCCGTGCAGCCCCCGGTCCGCAGTAGCGAGGTGCAGCGCGTCAAGCAGGCCACCGAGATCCACGACTTCGTCAAGGATCTCTCCGACAAGAGCGCCGGCCGCGCCCGCGTCATCGTCCTGGGCGACCTCAACGACTACCAGTTCAGCCCCGCCCTTCAGACCATCACCGGCAACGGCACCCTTCTGAAGACCCTGATCGACACCCTTCCCGCCGACCAGCGCTACAGCTACGTCTTCGACGGCAACTCCCAGGTCCTCGACCACATCCTCATCAGCCCCGCCATCAAGGGCTACTCCTACGGCGTCGTCCACATCAACGCCGAATTCGCCGACCAGGCCAGCGACCACGACCCCCAGATCGTCCGCATCCTCACCGGCTGCGACGTGACCCCCCTTCCCATCCGCTGCCTCCCCGGCAGCCCCGTCGTAGACCAGTAATCTCACAGAAAGCGCCCGTCTCCCCTGGGGGCGGGCGCTTTTCCCATGGGTTGACCGCGGGCGACGAGAGAGGGCGAACCGGTCGGCGACCTAGGCAGGCGGCCCGCTCAGGGACGCCCCGAGAGCAGTCGTCATGTACAGGACGTTGCGTCCGGATCGCTCGCGCGCGACCAGCCCGCTCTCGCGCAGCACGCCGAGATGCTGTGACACCGCGCTGGGCGTGACGCCGAGCGCACGAGCCAGGTCCGTCGTCGTCGCGGGGGAGCGCAGCGCCTCGAGCAGTCCGGCCCGCACCCGGCCGAGCAACCGGATCGCGCCACCCGCGGGGGCCCGGGTCCCCGCGGTCCACAGCGCCCCGACACCTCGTGCCGGATATCGCACCGTGGTCTGCGTGGAGGTGCTCTTCTTGATGAGCACGTAGGGCGAGCCGAGAACGACGGGGATGAGGACCAGCCCACCCGGACCGCGGTTCACGGCGCGCTCGGTCCGGTAGCGCGTTCCCTCCAGCGTCAGCCGGCCGTCGCGCCAGTGCAGATCCGGGTGCAGGTCGGTGAACAACCTCTCGGCGCCGCCCGCGGCCAGCTGCCTGGCGCGGTAGATGACGTCCGCGTCGAGTACGGCCCGGATCCGTGACCAGTGCGGCGCGATGAGCCGGTCGTGTGCCGCCCGGAGTTCCTCGGCGATCGCCCGCAGGCCTGCCGCCGGCCGCGCGGCGAGCGTGGCGGCGGCGTCGGGGAGTTCTTCGCCGAACACGCGCCGGAGGCTGGCCCGCACCTGACGGGCGGTCGTCCTTCGCAACGCCGCCAGATCCTCCTCGATGGAGGTCCCCGCGCCGAGCGGAGCGGGGACGAGAAACTCCGGCCAGCTCGATCGGCCGTTCACGAGCAGAGGCAGGGTACGCGAGAGGTCGAGTGGACGCCCGGCGAGCTCGTCCGCCGCCCACCGCAGCCACCGCAGGTTGATCGGGTGCCGATCGACGTCACCCAGCTGCTGCAGGCCGGACACCGTCTCGGACAGCGGTGAGATCGCGAATCGCGTCGCCGCCAGCTCGGCCACGCCGAGATCGATCGTCAGAGCCATGGACCGACTATGTAGCAATGACCTAAATGCTGTCGCGGCGGCGCCCGGCGCCGGAGGATCCCGGCATGAAACAGGAGCTGACACAGAGCGACGCCGAGCCACGCCTGTCCGCGGCCTACTGGCGGTTGTGGTGGGCGACGGGTGTCAACACCGTCGGGGACGGGGCGTTCGCGGCGGTCGTTCCGCTGCTGGCCGTCACGATCACGCGCGACCCCCGGCTCGTGTCGGTCGTCTCCGCGGCGACGTACCTGCCCTGGCTGCTGCTGTCCCTCCCCGCCGGCGCGCTCGTCGACCGGCACGACCGCGTCGGCCTCATGTGGCGCTCGCAGGCGATCCAGGCAGTGATCGTCGGTATCCTCGGGGCCCTTGCCGCGTTCGGCCAGATCGGCATCCCGGTGCTCGCGATCATGGCCTTCGGACTGGGGGCATGCGAGGTCGTCTTCGCCAACGCGGCGCAGTCGATCCTGCCGGACATCGTCGCGGAGCCCTTGCTGCACAGGGCGAACGGCAATCAGCAGACGATCACGGTGATCGGCTACCAGTTCCTGGGACCGCCGATCGGCAGCCTGCTCTTCGCGGTCGCCGTGGCGCTGCCGTTCGGGATGGACGCCGGCTCGTTCGCCCTGTCCGCCGCGCTGCTGGCGACGTTGCCCAGAGGTGGGCGCCGGCAGGTCGAGCACCCACCGATGCGCGCGGCGATCGCGGACGGCCTGCGCTGGCTGGCCCGTCACCGGCTGCTACGCACCCTCGCGGTCCTGCTCGGGGTCAACACCTTCTGCGGCCAGCTCGGTAACGTCACACTCGTCCTGCTGGCGACCCAGGCACTGCATCTCGACGCGCGCGGTTACGGCCTGCTGCTCGCCGGCGCCGCGATCGGCAGCCTGCTCGGCGGCCTGGTCAGCGCGCGCGTCGTCGAAAGAGCCGGCGCGCTTCCCGCACTGCTCACCGCGCTCGCCATGAACGTCGTCGTCTTCGTCGGGATCGGGCTGAGCCCGAACGCGATCGTGCTCGGCGTCCTGCTGGCCGTCAACGGTTTTGTCATCACCCTCTGGAACGTCGTGACCGTCAGCCTCCGGCAGCGGATCGTGCCGTCTGCGATGCTCGGCCGGGTGAACAGCGTCTACAAGATGCTCGGCTGGGGACTGATCCCGCTCGGAGCCCTGGCCGGCGGGCTGGTGGCGCACGCGTTCGGGTTGCGCGCGCCGTACCCCGTCGCGGGTGTGCTGCGAGGCATCGCCTTGCTGGTCGCGATGCCCGTGTTGATCCGCGCCATGCGTGACCGGTGATCGCGGTCGTCGGTTCCTACTCCCGGGCGCGGAAGGCGTCCATGAGGTAGTCGAGCAGTCGGTTGACCTGGTCAGGGTCCAGCGCCGCCATGGCGGCGCCGTTCGAGGCGACCAGGACGTCCAGCGGCTTGATGCCCTTGCGCAGGACGCCGTCGCGCACCCCCGCGTCGAGGAGCCGGCCCACGGCGTCGAGCGCGAGAGCCCGGGCGCCGGGGAAGGCGACGGCGTCCGGGTCCGTCACCGCAGTGGCGCGCAGAGCCTGCGCGAGGCCGTGCTTGGCCGTCAGGTAGTCCACCCAGCGTCCCAGCCAGACGCGTAGCGCCTTGTCCGCCGGCGTCGTGCGGAGCAACTCCTCCGCCGAGTCGCAGACTCGCGCGAGCTCGCTCGCGTGCGCGGCCTCGATGAGGGCCTCACGCGTCGGGAAGTGCCGGTAGAGGGTCCCGATGCCCACTCCGGCCTCCTTCGCGATGCCCTTCAACGAGGTTCCGGGACCTTCGCGGGCGAACGCGCGCGTCGCGATCTCGAGGAGCCGTTCGCGGTTCGCCCGGGCGTCGGCGCGTGGCTGTCTGGGGTCCTTCGTGTCCATGAGTCGCTTCCTCCAAGGGTCCACTCGCGTTGCAAGCGGAGCCGGGTCCGCTTATAGTGGCGCTAACCGGACCCTGCTCCGTTTATCTTATGCGAAAGGCGTCTCAGCATGAACATGGAACGCGTGATCCCCTTCGGACCGACCACGATCGCCGAGGAAACCGTCGAGGGCCTCGACCTGTCCGGCAAGAAGGCCATCGTGACCGGAGCGTCGTCGGGAATCGGCGTGGAGACCGCCCGGGCGCTCGCCAAGGCCGGCGCCGACGTCACCCTCGCGGTCCGTGACACCGCCAAGGGTGAGAAGGTCGCCGCGGGCATCGTCGAGTCCACGGGCATCGCGCACGTGCACGTCGCGCCCCTGGACCTGTCGGCCCTCGACTCGATCGACGCCTTCGTCGCCTCATGGCACGGTCCGCTCGACATCCTGGTCAACAACGCCGGCATCATGGCCACGCCCGAATGGCGCACCACCGAGGGATGGGAGATGCAGTTCGCCACCAACCACCTCGGTCACTTCGCCCTCTCCCTCGGGCTGCACGACGCCCTCGCGGCCGCCGGGCACGCCCGGGTCGTCGTCGTGAGCTCCGTGGGCCACGTCAACGGCGACGTCATCTGGGACGACATCCACTTCGAGAAGAACCCCTACGACGCATGGCGGGCCTACAGCCAATCCAAGACCGCGAACATCCTGTTCGCCGTCGAAGCCGCCGGTCGCTGGGCCGGCGACGGCATCACCGTCAACGCCCTCAATCCCGGCCGCATCTGGAGCACCGGCCTGTCCCGGCACATGACGGTCCTGCCCGCATCGTTCGAGCCCGAATCCAGCGACGGCGTGTCGGTCAAGGACATCCCCCAGGGCGCGGCCACCTCGGCCTTCCTGGCCGCCTCACCCCTCGTCGAAGGCGTGACCGGAAAGTACTTCGAGGACTGCCGGGAGGCCGCCCCGCACACCCCCGGACTCCGGCGCGGCTTCGCGGCGTACGCCGTCGACCCCGACGCTGCCGCACGCCTCTGGCGGACATCCCTCGACATGATCGACAACGCCCGGCGCAAGGGCGCCTGACGTGCGGGGGCGAGAAAGGGCGTGGCTCGCCACGGGGTCCAGCCGGGCCCGCCCGTCCATGGGGCGGCCGGTATTCAGTTATGCGCCGGCGACGGGACGGAGCGTTGGGCGTGTGAGGTGGAGGCGGAGCGAAGGCGGGCCTGGGTGAGTTCGAGTGCGGCCTGGGCGGGAGTTGTTCCGAGGCGTTCCGCGGTGTGCAGGAGATCGCTGACGGTGCCCTCAATGGCCCGGACGCGGGTGAGGGCGTCGTCGGCGGTGCCGCGATGGAGTTCCGTGGTGAGTGCGTAGATGACTCCGCCCGCGCCGACGACGTAGTCGGGCACCCAGATGATGTCACGGCGGTGCAGAAGGCCGGCGACATCCGGGGTGGCGAGTTGGTTGTTCGCGGGCCCGGCGACGGCGTGGCATCGCAGGTCCGACACCGACTGCTCGGTGAGGATGCCGCCGAGGGCCGCGGGGACCAGAATGTCGACCTCCGCGGCGACGGCCTGCTCGGGGCGGCTCCAGGTGGCGCCGAGCTCCTCGGCCAGCGTCCGTTTGCCGGGGTCGATGTCGCTCACCAGAAGCTCGGCTCCTTCGGCGGCGAGCAGGCGGGCGAGCTTCTCGCCGACGCTGCCCAGGCCGACCACGGCCAGGCGCCGGCCGGAGAGGTTCGAGGTGCCGTGGATCCGCCGGCAGACGGCGCGGAGCGCGGCGAGCGTCCCGATCGCGGTGTGCGGCGAGGAGTCGCCGCTACCGCCCCGCTGCGCTGGTTTGCAGAACACATGAGTGGTGTGTTCGCCGATGACCGCCATGTCCGCCGGTGTGGTTCCGACATCCGGTCCGGTCGCGTACAGGCCGCCCAGGGAATCGACGACGTCCGCAACGTCGTACAGCACGTTGCGGCGCAGGGCCGCGTCGATTCTGACCCCCTCGGGCACGGCGATGACGGTTTTGCCGCCGCCGTTGGCCAGGCCTGCCACCGCGCACTTGGACGTCATGCCGGCTGACAGGCGCAACGCGTCGGTGAGGCCGTCCCGCCAGTCGGTGTAGTGCCAGAGCCGGCAGCCACCGACGGCCTGGCCGAGCGCCGTTGAATGGACGGCGACGATGACCGGCAGGCCCGAGCGTGGTCCCGTGCGAATCATGACCTGTTCGTGATCGAGCGTGAACATGCCCTGGTTCCCTTCATCTGAGCAGCGTCAGAGTTCCAGAATCGCGCATCTGACCGTCAGGAAGAGTCCTGATCGAACGAACGGTCGGAACGGCTGGCAAACTGCCGGACATGGACGAACTTGATTCGGAGATCATCCGGCTTCTCCAAACAGATGCGCGGCAGTCCAACCGTGAGTTGGCCCGCAAGCTCGGCATCGCTCCCTCCACCTGCCTGGAACGCGTCCGAGCGCTCACCCGCCGGGGCGTCATCCGCGGCTACCACGCCGACATCGATCCCGCCGCGCTCAACCGCGGCGTCCAGGCCCTGGTCTCCGTGCAGGTGCGTCCACTCAGCCGCACCGTCATCGACACCTTCAAGGAATCCGCCGGCGCCCTGCCCGAAGTGCTCAGCGTCTTCGTGCTGGCCGGCGGCGACGACTTCCTCCTGCACGTGGCCGTCCAGGACCTCGACCACCTGCACGCCTTCCTCCTCGACCGGCTCAGCAAACGTCGCGAGATCGCGGGCTTCCGGACCTCGGTGATCTTTCAGCAGGAACACACCATCGCCCCCTCCAGGCTTCCCGACCCATCACCTGCCGGGGAACCGCCCGCATCAACGAACTGACCCCTCGGCCGGAGCCGGCCGCACGGCCGGCGCCTCCACCCGCCGATCATCGGCGGACGAGGGGGGCGGTTCGAAAAGCCCTCGAAGGTCAACCGGGGACGCCTTCGCGGCGCGTGGTGTCCGCGCCCCGCTCCACCTCCTCGAACAGCTCCGCCGCCCGCCCGGCGGTGCCCAAGGCCCAGCGCCCGGTGCTGAGCAGCCCGAGGATCAGGATGCCGACGCCGAGCCCGAGCACCAGCCACCACACGCCGTGCTCCGCGCCGGTGAACGCCGTCCCGCCACGGCCCAGGGCCGATCCCACGATCGTTCCGGAGATCGCGACGCCCAGGGTGATGCCGGTCTGCCGGCCGGTGGAGGCCAACGAGGTCGCCACCCCGGCCATCGAAGCGGGCATCCCCGAGACCGCCGAGTTGGTGATCGGCGGGTTGACGGTGCCCTGGGCGATGCCGAACAGCAGATAGATCGCGAGTACGGCCGGCAGCGGGGTGGCCGGTCCGAGCCAGATCGACGCGCCGCCGCCCAGTGCCAGCGCGGCCCCGGAGACCACCAGCGGCAGCCGGGGACCGCGACTGCCGACCAGCCGGCCGGTGAGCGGGGAGAGCACCACGATCAGCACCCCGACCGGGAGCAGGCACAGCCCGGCCGTCAGCGCCGACATGCCGCGCACGTTCTGCAGATACAGGGTGGTCACGAACAGGAACGCGCCGAACCCGCACAGGGCGAAGAGCGCCATCAGGATCGCCGAGCTGAACGGCACGCTGCGGAACAGACGCAGCTCCAGCATCGGGTCGGCACGGCGCGATTCGTAGCCGAGGATGCCGAACGCGCCGAGCACGGCGACGGCGAGCAGGCCGAGGATGACCGGCGAGGTCCAGCCCAGCCTGCCGGACTCGACGATCGCGTAGACGACACTGCCCAGCATCAGGATCACCAGGGTCTGGCCCACCGGGTCGAACCGGCGCGCTCGGGCGGCACGGGACTCGGGCACGAACAGCGCGGTGCACACGATCGCGACGGCCACGATCGGCACGTTGATCCAGAAGATGGAGCGCCAGCCGAAGCCGTCGACCAGGGCGCCGCCGAGGATCGGACCCAGCCCCAGCGACAGGCCGGACACCGCGCCGAACACGCCGACGGCCCTGGCCCGCTCGGCCCGGTCGGGGAACGTGGTGGCGACGATCGCCATCGCCACCGGGTTGAGCATCGTGCCACCGACGGCCTGCAGCGCACGCGCCGCGATCAGCCAGCCGATGCTCGGCGCCACGCTGCACAGCAGCGAGCCGAACCCGAAGACGGCGAGGCCGACCTGGAAGATCCGCCGACGGCCCACCCGGTCGGCGGTGGACCCGGTCAGCACCATGAAGCCGGCCAGCACCAGGGTGTACGCGTCGACCGTCCACTGCAGGCCGGACACCGAAGCGTGCAGGTCGAGACGGATCGCCGGCAGCGCGACGTTGACGATGGAGATGTCCATCACCACGACGACCATGCTGGCGCAGCAGATGGCGAGCACCAGGAGCCGGCGGCGTCGGCTGAGCTCGCCGGCCGTGGTCTTCAGCGGCATTGAAGTGGTCATGACCACGGACGCTAGGTTTTAGAGCCTGCTCGAAGTCAAGCCGCAGCCGGTATTCAAGCTCGGGGCTCGGGCCACACCGGCATCGGCGCCTATGCGTCGGAAGCCGGGCTCAGGGCCCGGGTGAGCCAGTCGTTGCGCGTCCGGCGCGCCGTAGCCGAAACCCGTGCCTGCGGGTACAGCGCGTCGAATCCATGGAAGCCTCCCGCCCAGATGTGTAGTTCGGCCTGGCCGCCGGCCGCCCAGATCCGGGTGGCGTAGTCGACGTCCTCGTCGCGGAAGACCTCGGCCGACCCCGCGTCGATGTAGGTGGTCGGCAGGCCCGAGAGGTCGTCGGCCACCGCGGGTGAGACGTAGCCGGGCACGTCCTGGCCGGCAAGGTCGCCGAGAACCGACCGCCATCCGAACTCGTTCATCTCGCGGGTCCAGACTCCGGGGTCGCCGGAGTACTGCCGGCTGGAGACGGTGACGTTGCGGTGGTCGAGCATGGGGCAGATCAGCACCTGGGCGGCGATCGCCGGGGCGCCCCGGTCGCGTGCCATCAGGGTGACTCCGGCGGCGAGGCCACCGCCGGCGCTGGCGCCCGCGACGATGATGCGGGCGGGATCGATGCCCAGCTCGTCGGCGTGCTCGGCGACCCAGAGCAGGCCGTGGTAGCAGTCCTCGACCAGGGTCGTGCCGGTGACCTCCGGCGCCAGCCGGTAGTCCACGGAGATCACGACGGCACCGAGCAGGTCGAGCCAGTCGAGGGGGATGTCGATCTGCGAGAAACGATCTCCCATGATCATGCCGCCGCCGTGGATCCAGTAGACGCACGGTGCCGCCGTGGAGCGGTCGGCCCCGACGGGGCTGAGGATCGACAGGGGGATCCGCGCGCCGTCCGGGCCGGGAACGGTGACCTCACGCCGGTCGACCGCGCGACCTTCGAGGAGGGTGTCGATCGGCGTCGACGGGAATTGGCGCAGCTGGGCGAGCATCTCGGGGCTGAGCTCGGACATGAGCGGCATTTCAGCGAGTAGCGCGCGCAGCTGGGGGTCGAGGTCGGGGCGTGCCAGAGTCACGGGGGTTCCTTCTATTGGAGGTTCTGTCGGGTGATCAGGGGAGGAGAGGGCCGGTCGGTAGCCGATCGACCCTTGCCTGCCGGGTGTTCCGGGGGACGACGGCGATGGGCGCCACCGGGTCGACGTGGTGACCGGCGGTCTCAGAAGGCGGCCTTGCCGCCGACCGGCACCTCGTCGACGTACCGGGACTCGCCGGTGAGCAGCGGCTGGAGCTTCGCGACCAGCGCCTGTGCCTCCTCGGTCGCGAAGAACCTGCCGTGGGCCTCCTCGCTGGTCCAGCCTTCGGTGACGTAGACGACGTCCCGGTCGCCGGCCGAGCGGCCGACCAGGAAGACAACGCAGTCCTCGTTCGACAGGGACGGCGCGTTGAGCAGAAACCCGACCAGCTCGTCACCCTTTCCGGGCTGCGCGGTCATGGTGGCGTGAAAACCGTGGTTGACGCTCATGGGGGAATCTCTCTCATCGTGGGAGCCGTCGTGCACTCCTGGGATATCGACGAGTTCATGTAATCACTCTGAGCTGCTGAAACGTTAGAATGATGCTCTCGGTCGCTTGCCTGATCCTCTCATTATCGGGAGTATCGGGTCCGTGTTTTAATCGGGGGCATGGACCTCGATGAGCTGCGCACCCTGCTGGCCCGACATGCCCGGCCCGACATGACCACCGCCATCGACGGTGTCCTGGTCTCGAAGGTCGAGCAGTCGACTCCGCCGTCGCCGTCGATGTCGGGCACGGTGGTGGCACTCATCGCGCAGGGCGCGAAACGGATCGCGCTGGGCGACCGCGTGTATGAATACCGCGCCGGGCAGTATCTCGTCGCCTCGGTCGACATGCCGATCACCGGCCACTTCACCGAGGCCAGCCCCGAGCTGCCGGCCATGGGCTTCGGCCTGCTCCTGCACCCGGCCACCGTTGCCGAGCTACTGCTGCAGGCGGCCCCCGGAGACCTCCCGCCCGTCGGCGGCGGCGCGCCGTCCGGCATGGCCGTCAGTGACGCGCCCGACGCGCTCGTCGACGCGGTGATCAGGCTGCTGCGTCTGCTCGACCAGCCGCGCGACATGGCGGTGCTCGCACCGCTGATCAAGCGAGAGATCCTGTGGCGGCTCATCACCGGCGAACAGGGCGCCGTCATACGCCAGCTCGGCCTCGCCGACAGCAGCCTCACCCACATCGCCCGGGCGGTCCGGTGGATCCGCGACCACTACACGCAGTCCTTCCGCGTCGAGGACGTGGCGCAGCTGTCCGGCATGAGCGTGTCCGCCTTCTACCGCAACTTCCAGGCGGTCACCGCGATGAGCCCCGTCCAGTTCCAGAAGCAGATCCGACTGCAGGAGGCCCGGCTCCTGCTCGCCACCCATCCCAACGACGTCACCGGTGTCGGCTACCGCGTCGGCTACGACAGCCCGTCGCAGTTCAGCCGTGAGTACCGCCGCCAGTTCGGCGCGCCTCCCAGCCAGGACGCCGCCCGCCTGCGCGGCTCGATACTCAGCCCCGCACCGGCCCTGGTGTGACAGGACGTTATGCCACAGACCTCTTCTACCGAAAGTTCCACGTCTATTTCACCGGCATCGCGATCCGTCCCGGTTCCTGTCGCAGTACCACTCCGGCGACATCAAATCCCAACTGTCCGGATCGATCCCGCCGAGATCACCTCATTGACAAGCTCGGTAAGAGCCTGAAAGGGTCTCGCGTACAACGAAGATCATCCGATGTTTTTTGGGTCTGACCATTCAGGGAGATCACGGTGAGGCGGAAGAAGCCTCTTGCACTGACACTTGGCGTGTCATTGCTCCTGTCCACGGGTGCAGCGGCCAACGCGTCCGCGACCGGCTCCGGCGAGAAGCGCTTCCAGCCGAGCGTCACCTACGATCTGTCGGTGACCGATGCCGAGCGCAACGCGATCCACGCGGAAGTCGAGGCGTTGGCCGGACGCGTCAACAGCGCGCGGGCGGGGGACGGCACCTACGACCCGCTCAGTCTGATCGGGGCGATGCTGGACGGGTCGAGCTACGACTCCATCTCCCGAGGCGGCACGGCCGCGACGGCGTACCCCTTCCCGGTCAGCAACACCGAAGCCAACCAGAACGAGTACGACCGCAAGGTCGCCAAGCTCGCCTGGGTGGTCAAGCTGGCCACCGACCTGGGTTTCCCGGTGGTCGTCCAACGCCAGCCCGACAAGTACGTCTACGCAGAGATCGGTGACCCGGACGCCCCGGAGATGGTCATGGCGTTGAGCCACCTCGACTCGCCGACGGCTTCCGTTTCGGCGGCCCAGCTGGCGCGCTGGCGGGACGCCGATGGCAACCTCGGCACTCCTGGTGCGTACCACTCGCCCTATGTCCAGGACGGCTGGGTCTACGGGGCGGGTATGCAGGACGACAGCGGCCCGACGCTGGCGACGCTGCTCGCGGCCAAGGCGCTGCTCGAGGCGGGGTTGCCCCTCGACCGGCGCATCCGCATCGTCATGGGTATCTACGAAGACGGCGGTCCCGGCACGCCCTCGACGACGAACACCGCCACCTTCCAGCCCATCCCGTACAACTCGAACCCGAGCTTCTACGACAACTGGGCCTACAAGAACCTCAACCGGGAGGAAATCCCGATCGCGGCCTACACCTCCGACTCGCGGTTCCCGGTCATCGTCGGCAACTCCGGATCGGTGACCCCGTCGGTGTCGATGAGCTTGTCCGCAGACAGCACCAAGGCTTTCCGGCTGACGGATGCCAAAGCCGGCGTCACCCTGCGTGAAGGCGATCCGACGCTCAAGGACATCGCCTACGGCAGCACCACGCAGATCGCCTCCCGGGCAATCTTCACCCTCGACGTGGCGGGGGCCGGCTCCACCGAGCGCGACCGATTCGTAGCGGCGATCACGGCCGCCGCGACCACGAAGGGTTGGCTCCCGGCTGCTCCCCGTACCACCCCCAAGGTGCAGACCACGATCACCGGCGACTCGCTCACGCTGGAGATCAACACCGATGTGGCGATGGAGATGCCGACCCCGCAGTACGGCAAGAATGCCGTCGTGTGGGGGATGTTCCTCCTCTCCAAGGGACTCGGCGCACTGAGAATCAAGGCCGCCGACATGCAATTGAAGAAAGCCGCCGACGGCATCGCCGACCTGTTCTTCCGCGACGGTGTCGAAGGCGAAGCCTATATCGGCAAGTACATGGGCATCCCGGCGAGCCTGTTGCGCAACCCGAGTAACGGCACCCCGAACCTAACTTTTGCCCTCATGGGAGGCATCAATTCGGAGACCCCGACGAGCTTTTACACGGACGCCTCCGGCAGCCTCAGCATGCCGATGTATGTGCGCAGCATGCACGTCACCGCGGCTGACTCCAGCCAGGCGACGACGGCGGTCACGGCCGCCTTCCAGGCGAAGGGGTTCACCATCGACAACCTCGGCTCGCCCGTCGGCGCCGGGTTGTACGTCACTCATGACAACCCGCTGACGGCTCTTCAGTTCGGGAGCTACCAAGCCTCGATCAACCGCAACCCGAAGGAGTTCGCGGATCCATATTCCCTCAGGGGCGTGGTCTATCCGCAGGGCACGACCGGCGGCACACTGGCCAGCAGCTTCCGCAACAAGATGACCGCCTTCGGCGCGGTGATCCCGGGTAACGAGCGCTGGTGGCACACGGCCAACGAGCGGATGAAGGTCGACTCGGCAGTGCAGATGACCAAGATCATGGCCGATGGAATGCTGGAGATGGCCCGGTACTCCGGGCCCGCCGGTGCCAAGTTCATGTGGGCAGGCATCCCGGGGCTGAACTCCGACCGGGCGGACCTCGACCTGCTCGACGTCACGATCGGAACCTACAAGGACGCGTCGGCCGCTGTCGGCAAGAGCCAGTTGGGCACCCAGGCCCTGCTCGGCGCCACCTCGTTCAACATCCCGATGTGGAACGGGCGCGGCAACTCGACTCCGACGGCCTCGGCTTTCGCACTGGGGCACGCCCCGGGAGGGGTCTACCTGCCCCTGACCGACACCGAGTACCTGAACACCACGTACGTGTCGCCGATGCGCTTGGAGTTCAAGGTGGAGCGCCCCGGCTACATGTCGGACGCGGCTTGGGCGGAGTTCGTGGCCGGCGGCTACGGCGACTTCCGGTTCAACATTCTCGTCGGCGACGAGGTTGTGCCGCTGGCCGTTCCTGCGGGGCAGAGTGCGGACAAGTACTTCTCCTCGCGCACCTCGGCCAACAACCCCGACGCCATCTACCTGTCGGTCAACCTCGCGATCACCGATGCCCCGTACACCGGGGTGCAGGCCACCCTCGCGGATTCCAAGACGGACCTGTACACGGTCAATCCGACGTACTTGGCCTCGAACCCAGATCC
The DNA here is from genome assembly GCF_900188345.1 of Streptosporangium subroseum. Classification (GTDB taxonomy): domain Bacteria; phylum Actinomycetota; class Actinomycetes; order Streptosporangiales; family Streptosporangiaceae; genus Streptosporangium; species Streptosporangium subroseum. Next base: position 99,759 of record NZ_FZOD01000006.1, read on the forward strand.
GTTCCCCGGGCGCGGAGCCATCGAACAACGGGGCTTCTTCCTGTTCGGTGATGGGCACAAGAACGCGGAGTTCTCTTCGCCCGACGCGGTCTACGTGACAGTCGCCAACGCGGTCATCGATGCCAAGCCGTCGGCGGTGGTGAAGAAGTTGAAGGGCAACAAGAACGAGTTGACCATCACGGTGAAGCAGACCCACATCGACGGCAGCAAGTCTCCTGTGACGGCCACGTTCACCATCGACAACAACGCTGCCGGCACTTACACCGTCGGCGATTACAAGGTATACGTCGAAACCAAGGGCAACACCCAGGTGCGGTCGATCTACATCGTGTGACGCGTGTGAACCGGAAGTTCGGCGCGCGCACGAGAGGGCATGCGCGGTGGCAGGGTCAAAGGCGAACCGATCGACGCGTGGTATTCCGGAAAGGCCCGCCACCACGGCGGCGACATCCAGGCGCTGTCGGCACCGCACGGCCTGTTGCTGTGGGTTTCCGTTGCATTTTCAGCGAGGGGGACATTTTCAGCTCGCTGCCGCAGAGACAGCAGAAGGGTCACTTCCGGTATTCGGAAGTGACCCTTGATCTGTGGTGCGGTCGAGATCACTCAATATCGGGTTTTTGGTTGGGAGATATGCTGTCAGCGCCTTTTGCCGGGGAGCCGCCGGCAGATGTGGTCGGTCGACTATGAGTTGTAGTAGGCGGGCCGGTTGACGGGGATGTCGCCGGTGATGCCGTTGTTTCGACTGCCCCAGCCGCCGGTGCTGGTCTGCTGGATGTACGAGGTGCCGTTGCGCCATACCGCCGCGTCGGTCCTGCCGTCGCCGTCGTAGTCACCCGGAACGGGGATGTCGCAACCAGGGTGAGCTGGATGAAGCGATCGACCGTTCAAGCTTGGGTGGGCGATCTGTCTGCCAGGAGGCGTTCCAGGGTGCGTTGGCCCATCCGGCTCATGGCCGGGTTGGATTCGAGGTAGTACCAGACAAGCCCCATCGCCTGTTGGAAGGCCCACGCTCTGCCTCGCTCCCATTCAAGGTCGTCGCACCCGAGGTCCAGGCGGAGCACCTGCCGAGGCCCGGCCTCGAGCAGATGCCAGGCACTCACGAGATCCAGAGCGGGATCGGCCGGTCCGAAGCCGCCGACGTCGAGAATCCCGGACAGCCGACCGGCGGACACGAGCACGTTGCCGGGAATGAGATCACTGTGGGTCATCACGTCGGCTGCTTCGCGCGGCAGACTTCGAAGGTTTTCCCACATTCGGCGAAGCCGGCGAACGTCCAGAAGGTGTTCGCTGTGCTTGAAGCAGGTTTCCATCCACGCGTCGTGAGAGGGAAGGTCGCCCCCTCGGCCTTCGCCGGCAAACGTGCGGCCACGCGTGTCGACGGCACGCAGGTCGTTGATGAGTTCGGCCAGGTCGTGGGCAAACGCAACCGATTCGCCCGGATCCTCGTCGGTGGCCACGGTGCCGGGCAGCCACGTCTGCACCGACCACGGAAGCGGGTATCCCGCCCCGGGCTCGCCGAGCGCGACCGGCTCGGGAGTGGGAAACCGCGTGTGACCTACCAGCTCGCGGGCCGCCTCCGCTTCGGACTCCAGTTGGCGCCGCGTCGAGTCGGCCTGCCCGGACTGCAGAGGGAACCGAGCGGTGAAGCGGTCGCCGATGCGGAAGATGGCGTTGACCGTCCCGTGGGCGGCGACGCTCGTGATGGGCATGCTCCGCCACCGGGGGTACTGCTCATCGACCAACGCGCGCACCGTCTCGGGTGACACCGTCAGCTGGTTGGCGTGCATCTTCACGCCGGGATCATTCCGCGTCCCGGCCTGCGGCCGCAATGTGTTTTCGGCTGCGTGAGATGACTGCGGGCTATGCCGCCGGCTTCGGTGAGACGGTATTACGCCGCTGGATATCAGTGCAGGTCATCGGCATTTTTGGTGACTTCGCCGAGTCGTGTGGTCTCCGGCGGTGGGCATGCTTACAGACGGAGCGCGCCTCCGGCATCGAGCGGTCGGTCAGTGTGCCGAGGCGCCGGAAGCACGCCGGCCACGGTCCGCGTTCGCCTGCGTGAACGCGTGCGCAAGCGCGAGGCTGGCGCGGCGGGCGGTCTCGATGATGTCGTCGGGGCTGACGCCGGTTCCTCGTGACGCGAGGAGTGCGGCGCTCGCGGTGTCGAAGGTCATCCGCAGCAGCAGGCGGTCCTGCGGGCCGGCGTCGTCGTCGATCAGAAGGTCGATGACGGTCTCGAACGCGGCACGGGGATCCTGGTCACTGGCAGCCAGCCGACGCATGATCGGCTGATTGGCCTGTGCGAGGCGCATAACGTGAAGGCGCTCGGGTGTGGTGCCCTCGATCCACCGCAGCGCCGCCTGCAACGGCAGGTCTGGAGTGCGGGGCTGCGCGGTGATCCATTCGACCAGCTCGTCCAGATCATGGCGGCGCTCTACGACGAGACTTCCCAGGATCTCTTCCTTGTTGCGGAAGTGGTAATAGAGCGACGACTTGGTGAGGCCGAGGGCCTCCGAGATGTCTCGGGTGGATGTCGCCTCGAAACCCTTCTCGGTGAAAAGCCTCAGGGCGACACGCAGGATCTCCGTACGCGTGCCGCTACCGTCGCGCCGGCCCGTAGCCTTGGTGGTCGCCATCGATGCCCCCCTCGTCACCGTCACCCTAACTGAACGATCGGCCGTTCAGTTATGGCCGGCCTGCCGCCAACCCGCCCTGCGCGCTTTCGCGGAGCAGGTCACCAGAGGTGTCCAGCAGAGCGTGTCGAGGTGCGTGATCTCTCGGCGCGACAGTCGTCGTTGCAGGAGCGGGGCGCTTATGCGGCCTCTCGCGTGCCGGTGAAGGCGATCGTCATCAGAGTCGACTTCGCCTTGCCGGTCATCGTGTCCCCGTCGATCGAGGCGGCGCACCTGATCTTCATTTTGAACGGTGTGGTGAGCCGGGCGCTGAAACTGATCTCACTGCCGCTGATCTGGCCGCCCTCGATCGGGGCGTCGTTGAGGCTTCCGGTCAGAGCGCTCGCGGTCATGTCGAGGACCAGTTCCGCCAGTTGCTCGCCGCGGGGTGTCTGGAACTTCAGCGTCCAGGCGCTGGCCGGCGTCTCTCCCGGTGCTTTGGCGGGATTTCGGCGACGGTACTCGGCGGCGGCGGCGACGGACTCCCGGTGTTCCGCCGCGTGGTCCCGAATCTGGGAGGGGTCGAAATCCCTGGTGGCGAAGAACCGCTCGAGTGCGTCGTTGGCGCCGACGGCGTGCTCCCCGGAGCGGGGCAGCATGCCTTCCTCGTATCGGGCGACAGCCGAGTCGATGGTGGGCTCTTCGGCGAGGGCGCGGGCGAGTTCCGCGCCGTCGAGCATGGCGAAGTTCACGCCGAATCCGCCCCAGGGAGCCATGAGGTGGGCCGCGTCGCCGAGCAGCGTCGCGCCCGCGGTGCGCTCCCAGGTGAGCGGGGCCGGCAGGGTCCACAGCGGCCGGTTGACGAAGGCGCCGTCGTTATCTTTGATGAAGCGCAGCATTTCATCGGCCCAGTCCTTGAACTCCCCGAGCAGGAACCGCCGGACACCGGCCTCGTCGTCAAGATCGACGCCGGCCTTGTCGTACCAGTCCAGCTCGGCGCGCATGGCCACGTAGCCGCGCACGTGACCGTTGCCGTTGCGCTGCAGAATGATGCCCCGCCCGTTGTTGTCGCCGGCGAACATGTGGCCGTCACCCACGAGCGCCGCCACCCGGGGGTGACGTTCGTCGACGTTCTCGAAACGGACCTCGACGAACGAGACGCCGCTGTACTGCGGCACGGCCTGGCTCAGGAGAGGACGCACCCGCGACCAGGCGCCGTCGGCACCGATGACCAGGTCCGCCTCGGCGACCGTGCCGTTGCCGAATTCGAGGCGGTGAGTGCCGTTCCCGAGCGGGGTCACGGCCTGGAGCTTGTGTCCCCATTTCACTGTGCCGGGCCGCACCTGCTCGGCAAGCAGGATGCGGAGCTGCCCGCGGTCGATCTCCGACGCGGCGATGTCATCTTCTTCGGGGACAAACGCGAGGAGTACGGTGCCGTGCTGGTCGAGCCTGCTCTTGGCCTGGCCCTCGGGCCTGGCACGCGCCATGAAGTCTTCGAGCAGGCCGGCGTCTTCCAGAGCGATCTGCCCGGAGTCGGCCTTCAGGTCGAGGGTGCCGCCGGCGTCACGGGCGTCCACCGAGGCGTCGGCTTCGTAAACGGTGACCTCGATGTTGTGCTCTTGCAAGACGCGAGCGCATAGCAGGCCGCCGGGGCCGGCGCCGACGATGGCGATTCGTGCGGTGGCGTTCATGGGCTGAGGTCCTCTCAGGAGCTGTCTTCGTCGCGGCGACCGCTTCAGCGAGAGCATTCACTGAACGGGCGTTCGTTTAGCGGTTTCACCGTAACTTAACGAACGCCCGTTAAGCAAACGAGGGAGTCGACTAGCGCCTGGTGATAACCACCACAATGATCGGTGTCCGTCGCACGACGGCATGACGGGTGGGGGATGGCCGGAGACACGAGGAGACACGGTAAGGGGCGCTGTTTGCCCAGTCGCAGCCCTCAAGATAATCTCGGTGTGAGTTCTGGGCTCGTGTGGTCCGGACCCTCCGAAGGCCCGCCTGGCACCATCGGAGCGTGTCCAGCACCGGAGCGGACCCACCTGCTGTTTTTGTCGCTGCGTGACAAGCGGATCACTCTCGCCCGTGGCTGGTTCGAAGGGCCTCCGAGTCCACGAGCTGCTGCGCGACCGAGATTGCACCAGCCGCATGCCACACCAACCCGGCGGGTACGTTTGTGCGAGCCCCACAACTCCGGCCGCGAAACACGCTTAGTCCCCGCCATTCCGGTGTCCGGGGACAGCCGAGAGTATGTAACCCGGTTAGGGCGGGGACGCCCGCCGTGTTCACCCTCTTCGAAAGGCCCGCTCAGTGTTCAGTCGTGTCGCCATCGTCAACCGCGGTGAAGCCGCCATGCGGCTCATCCACGCCGTTAGGGACCTAGCCGCGGAGACGGGAACACGGATCGAGACCGTCGCTCTGTACACGGACTCCGACCGGACGGCCACGTTCGTCCGCGAGGCGGACATCGCCTACGACCTGGGACTCGCCGCGAACCGGCCCTATCTGGACCACGCGGTCCTCAGGAAGGCCCTGGTCGAGACCGGCGCGGACGCGGCCTGGGTCGGTTGGGGCTTTGTGGCGGAGGACCCGGCGTTCGCCGAGTTGTGCGCCGAGATCGGCGTGACGTTCGTCGGCCCGAGCGCCGAGGCGATGCGCAAGCTGGGCGACAAGATCGGCTCGAAGCTGATCGCCGAAGAGGTCGGTGTGCCCGTCGCTCCGTGGAGCCGCGGTCCGGTGGAGACGCTGGAGGACGCGAAGGCGGCGGCGGACCGGATCGGCTACCCGTTGATGCTGAAGGCGACCGCGGGCGGCGGCGGTCGTGGCATCCGGATGGTCTCCAACGCCGACGATCTGACCCAGGCCTACGAGCTGACGCGCCAGGAGGCCGCGCGCGCGTTCGGCAGCGGCGTCGTGTTCCTGGAGCGCCTGGTGACGGGCGCCCGGCACGTCGAGGTGCAGGTCATCGCGGACGGGCGGGGCACCGCATGGGCGCTGGGCGTGCGCGACTGCTCCGTGCAGCGGCGCAACCAGAAGATCATCGAGGAGTCCGCCTCCCCGGTCCTGGGCGCCAAGCAGGTCGCCGAGCTGAAGGCGTCGGCCGAGCGGCTCGTGCTCGCGGTGGACTACCAGGGCGCGGGCACCGTCGAGTTCCTCTACCACCCCGGTGAGCGGCTGTTCGCGTTCCTCGAGGTCAACACGCGCCTGCAGGTCGAGCACCCGATCACCGAGATCACCACCGGCGTCGACCTGGTGAAGGCCCAGCTGCACGTCGCGGCGGGCGGCAAGCTCGAGGGTGACGCGCCCGAGGAGTGGGGTCACGCCGTTGAGGCGCGACTCAACGCCGAGGACCCCGACCGCGACTTCGCACCCTCACCCGGCCGGATCGCGCGGCTGGCTCTGCCCAGCGGCCCCGGCATCCGGGTGGACACCGGGTTCAGCGAGGGCGACGTGATCCCCGCCGACTTCGACTCGATGATCGCCAAGATCATCGCGCACGGTCGTGACCGCGCGGAGGCGCTGGCCCGCCTGCGTCGCGCGATGACGCAGACGACCGTCATCATCGAGGGCGGCGTGACGAACAAGGGCTTCGTCCGCATGCTGCTCGACGAGCCCGCGGTGATCGACGGGTCCGCCGACACCGGCTGGATCGACCGCGTACGTGCCCAGGGCGCCCTCGTGTCGCACCGGCACTCCGCGATCGCGCTGATCACCGCCGCCATCGAGGCCTACGAGGACGAGGAGGCCGTGACGCGGCAGCGCTTCCTGTCCACCGCGCACGGCGGCCGTCCGCAGTCGCAGCACGAGAGCGGCCGCGCGCTGGAGCTCAAGCTCCGCGACGTCGGCTACCGCGTCCAGGTCGCCCGCACCGGCGGCCACCGGTTCCGCATCGGCATCTCGGCGGGCGGCCCCGAGCACGCGGCCGACGTCGACATCGAGCGCTTCGACGAGCACAGCGGCCAGATCACCGTGAACGGCGTCCGCTTCAAGGTCGTCACGAGCACTCACGGCCCGATCCACCTGGTCGAGGTCGACGGCGTCACGCACCGGATCAGCCGCGACGAGGGCGGCATCGTGCGCTCGCCCGTACCCGCGCTCGTGGTGGCCACGCCGCTGCAGGCGGGAGACGAGGTCGAGGCCGGCGCGCCGCTGCTCGTGGTCGAGAGCATGAAGATGGAGACCGTGCTGCGCGCGCCGTTCCGCGGTCGTGTGCGGGAGCTCGCGGTCTCGGTCGGCAGCCAGGTGGAGGTGGGCGCCCGCCTGCTCCGCCTGGAGCCGGTGGGTGACGGCGACGAGGCGGCCGGTCCCGCGGCCGCGGGACCGGAGGTCGAGCTGGACCTGCCGTCCGAGCGGGTGGACGTGCCCGCGGCCGAGCGGGCCGCGCGTGGTCTGCAGGACCTGCGCAGCCTCCTGCTGGGTTTCGACATCGACGCGCAGGACGAGAAGCGCCTGCTCGCCGGTTACCTGGCCGCGCGCGCCGAGCTCGTCGCGGAGGGCCGGCACGAGCCGGCCGGTGAGGTCGAGCTGCTGCGCCTGTTCGCCGACCTGAGCGAGCTGAGCCGCAACCGGCCCGCCGGCGAGGAGACGAAGTCCAACTCCGCGGTGCACAGCCCCCGCGAGTACTTCCACACCTACCTGCAGTACCTCGACCCGGACCGGTCAGGGCTGTCGGAGAGCTTCCGGCAGCGGCTCACGCACGTGCTGTCCCGCTACGGCGTCGAAGGCCTGGACCGCACACCGGAGCTGGAGGACGCGGTCTTCCGGATCTTCCTGGCCCAGCGGCGCGCGTCCGCCGACGTCGCCGTGGTGACGACCCTGCTGCGCCAGTGGGTGAACGAGGCCCCGCCCACCGAGGCGGACCGCGTCACCGTCGGCCTGGCGCTGGAGCACCTGGTCGCCGCCACCCAGGTCCGGTTCCCGGCCGTCGCGGACCTGGCGCGCGGCATCGTGTTCGCCTGGTTCGCCCAGCCGCTGCTGCGCCGCGCCCGCGCCAAGGTCTACACGGCCGTACGCAAGCACCTGCGCCACCTCGACCGGCACCCGGACGCGCCCGACCGCGCCGAGCGGATCTCCGCCATGGTCGCCAGCGCCGAGCCGCTCGTCCGGCTGGTCGGCCAGCGGATCGGCCGCGAAGGCGCGGACCCCGTACCGCTGCTGGAGGTGCTGAGCCGCCGCTACTACGGCAACCGCGCGCTCGGCGACATCCGGGTGAGCAAGGTGGCGGGCTGCACGTTTGTCGTCGCCGACCACCACACCGAGACCGGCAAGGGCCGCGTCGTGACCACCGCGGTCGACTTCCCCGCGCTGGCCGAGGCGGTCAAGGCCGTCGACGAGCTCGCCGGCGAAGGCGAGCTGGTGGCGGACGTCTACCTGACCTGGTCCGACGGTCCGAGCGACCCCGAAGAGATGGCCACGCGCCTGCGCGAGGTCCTGGTCGCGCAGCAGCCGTCGAACCGGGTCGGCCGCATCACCACGACCGTCGCGGGCAACAGGGGCGCCGTGCACCACCACTTCACCTTCCGGCCGTCCGCGAACGGCTTCGCGGAGGAGCGGCTGCTGCGCGGTCTGCACCCGCGCATCGCCGAGCGCATGCAGCTGGAGCGGTTGCGCGACTTCGACCTCACCCGGCTGCCCGCGCCCGACGAGGAGGTCTACCTCTTCCGGGCCGTGGCACGGCAGAACCCGTCCGACGAGCGCCTCGTCGCCCTGGGGCAGGTCCGCGACCTGACCCCCCTGCGCGACGACGAGGGCAGGCTCGTCGCGCTGCCCGCGGCCGAGGACATCCTGGCCGCGTGCCTCGACGCGATCCGCCGGGGCAGGAAGCCCGGCGCGAAGACGTCCGCCACGAACCGGATCGTCATCTACGTGTGGCCGCCGACCGACCTCTCGCCGGACGACCTGAACACCCTGGCGAAGCGCGTGCTGCCGACGACGGCGGGCGCGGGCCTGGAGGAGGTGCTGTTCCTCGGCAGGCGCCGCGACGGCGTCACCGGCGAGCTCGTCGACATCGCCGTCCGGATCGGCTACGACGTGGGTTCCGGCGTGCAGCTGTCCATCGTGGCGCCGCCGACCGAGCCCATCGAGCCGCTGGACGACTACCGCCAGGAGGTGCTGCGCGCGCACAGCCGCGGCACGCACTACCCGTACGAGCTGACCGACATGCTCGCCGGGCCGTCCGGCTCATTCACCGAGTACGACCTGGACGAGCACTCGAAGCTGGTGCCGGTGGACCGGCCCAAGGGGCGCAACACCGCCGCGCTCGTCGCGGGGGTCGTCAGCACGCCCACCTCGCGCCACCCGGAGGGCATGACCCGCGTCGTGCTGCTGGGTGACCCGACGAAGGCGCTCGGCGCGCTGTCGGAGCCCGAGTGCGCGCGGGTGATCGCCGCACTCGACCTGGCCGAGTGGATGCGGGTGCCGCTGGAGTGGTTCGCGCTCTCCGCGGGCGCCCGGATCTCGATGTCGTCCGGCACCGAGAACATGGACTGGGTGGCGGCCGCGCTGAAGCGGATCGTGAACTTCACCCAGGACGGCGGCGAGATCAACATCGTGGTCGCGGGCATCAACGTCGGCGCCCAGCCGTACTGGAATGCCGAGGCCACGATGCTCATGCACACCAAGGGCATCCTGGTGATGACGCCGGACTCCGCGATGGTGCTGACGGGCAAGCAGTCGCTCGACTTCTCCGGCGGTGTGTCGGCCGAGGACAACCACGGCATCGGCGGGTACGACCGGATCATGGGTCCGAACGGTCAGGCGCAGTACTGGGCGCCGGACATCCGCGGTGCGCGGGAAGTCCTGATGTCGCACTACGACCACAGCTACGTCGCGCCGGGGGAGAGCGGGCCGCGTAAGACGATCACCGGCGACCCGGTGGACCGCGACGTGTCGACGTTCCCGCACGCCGTACCGGACAGCGAGTTCACGACGGTGGGCCAGATCTTCTCCGTCGAGTCCAACCCGGACCGCAAGAAGCCGTTCGACATCCGCACCGTCATGCGGGCACTGTCCGATCAGGACCACCCGGTGCTGGAGCGGTGGGCGGGCATGGCCGACGCGGACACCGCCGCGGCCTGGGACGTCCACCTCGGCGGCCGGCCGGTGTGCCTGCTGGGCATCGAGTCCCGGTCCGTGCCGCGTCGCGGGTTCCCTCCCACCGACGGCCCGGACACCTACACCGCGGGCACCCTGTTCCCGCGGTCGTCCAAGAAGGCCGCCCGGGCCATCAACGCCGCCAGCGGGAACCGTCCGCTGGTCGTGCTGGCCAACCTGTCGGGGTTCGACGGGTCGCCCGAGTCGATGCGCAAGCTGCAGCTGGAGTACGGCGCGGAGATCGGCCGCGCGGTGGTGAACTTCAAGGGCCCCATCGTGTTCTGCGTGATCTCGCGGTACCACGGCGGCGCGTTCGTGGTGTTCTCCAAGGCGCTCAACCCGAACATGACCGTGCTCGCGGTCGAGGGCTCGTTCGCCTCGGTGCTGGGCGGTGCTCCGGCCGCCGCGGTGGTCTTCGCGCGCGACGTCGACAAGCGGACCGGCAACGACCCCCGCGTGCTCGCGCTCGCCGCCCGGGTCGCGGAGGCGCCGGCCGCCACGCGGGCCGCGCTCGCCGCCGAGCTGGCCGAGCTGCGGTCGTCCGTACGGGCCGAGAAGCTCACCGAGGTGGCCACCGAGTTCGACCGCGTGCACAGCATCCAGCGGGCGGTCGACGTCGGCTCGGTGGACGCGATCATCAGCTGCGCCGAGCTGCGGCCTCAGATCATCGAGGCGATCGAGAAGGGCCTCGCCCGACAGATCTGACCCGGCACTGAAGCCGGACGCCCGTGCCTTTTTGACGCGGGCGTCCGGCTTCTCGCTTTCCTGCGGAGGCATCCGGGCGGGCTGTCCGATCGGCGCCCGCCGCGACCTTCGAGGTGCGGGGTAGGTAACAGGCCTTCCGCAGCCGTGGCGCGCCCCGGTTCCTTCGGAGGACCTCCGAGGGAACCGGGGCGGCTCACCTAGGGGATGATCTCCGCGCCGCCGGCACCGGCGCCCGCGGCGGGCGGGATGGAGGACGCGGATCCGGCCGAGTAGGCGTACGGCGGTGGCGAGACGCCGCCGTCGGCGCGGAGCCAGTCGCTCATGGTGCTGCCGCTGCTGTTGGCCCGGGTGATCGTGGCGATGTCGTAGAAGTTGCTGCTTGTCCACGTCAGTTTGGCGTCGCCGAAGTCCTGGGTGATCGTCTTGGCGCGCTTGACGTGGTTGCTCTCGGCGTAGATCCTGCCGCTCACGCCCAGGCCGATGAAGTAGTCGTCGACGTCGACGTAGTTGGCGAACACGTGGGCGTAACCGAACCGCACCCTGGGGTGGCGGGTGTTGGATCCGTCGAACCAGTTGTGGTGGTAGGTGACGTTCAGGTAGCCGATGTCCTGGGCGCCGTTGCTGTCGCTGTGGCCCAGCAGCATCGACTTGTCGGTGCCGATGTAGCGGTTGTAGGAGACCGTCGCCAGGTCCGAGCCGCGCTTGACGTCCACCGAGCCGTCATGGGAGGGGTAGAACGTGTTGTGGTCGATCCACACGTGGTGGGAGTAGCACTGCACGTTGACCGAGTCGTCCGGGGAGTTCCTGAACGACAGGTTGCGGATGATCACGTTCTGGACGTGGGTGAACCTGTCCTTCTCCGCGGGGTCGCAGAGGTCGCCGCCCCAGGCGACCTCTTCCGGGCCCCACCCGTTGACGTCGAGCCCGAACCCGCTGATCGTCGCGTTCGTGCCGACGCCGATGATGGTCTTGTTCGACCCGACGTCCAGCATGTCCGCGCCATTGCCGGTGATCGTGCCCGAGACGCGGACGATCCGGGGGATGTCGTCGGCGACGGCCGCCGCCAGCTGCGCGTAGTTGGCGGCGGTCACCGTCTGGCCGCCGGTGCCGCCGTTCGTGCCGCGCCGGCCGTACTTGTCAAGGGTCGCGAAACCCACCAGGCCGCCTGCGTTGCCCGGCGGGACGGTCGGCGTCACGGTGGGCGTCGGGGTCGGGGTGGGGATCATCGTGGGGGTGACGGTCGGGGTCGGCTGCGGGCCTCCCGCCGGGACGAACCGCCACTGCTTGGAGGTCACCGAGTCGCAGGAGTTCTGCTGGACGAGGGCACCCGAGGAGATGGAGTTGTCCCTGGTGTTGAGGCATTTGCCGCCATTGGTGTTGACCACCCGGTAGTTGGATCCCGATTCGGTCAGGTTCCAGGTCTGGGAGGAGGCGCCCGAGCAGGTCTCCTGCTGGACGGCCTTGCCCGCGGAGGTGCTCGCGCCCTGGACGCCCGCGCATCTGCCGCTGTGGACGGCCTTGAGCTGGAACCCGCCACCGGCGGCGACCAGGTTCCAAGCCTGGCCGCCTGTGCCGCAGCCGGACTGGGCGAGCTGCACGCCGTCGGAGGTGCCGGCGCCGGGGACGCCCAGGCACAGCCCGCTGCCCGCGTTGACGATCGTGTACGCGCCGGGCGCCGGAGCGGCCGAGGCGCCGACCGCCCATCCACCCACGGCGACCGCGCCGGCGATCGCGATCGTGGCGGCCTTCCTGTCGAATCCGTTCTTCACAGCTGAGCTCCTTGCTGGTCCGGCAGGTCACAGGACCTGAGTTCGGGATCCCCCCAGCGAGCACGCACGCCGTTCACATATATGAACTTGTCCACAAAGCTGGATACATTTCGCTCTCTGAGTTCATGTCCATCTTGGTGGATGAAACCACCATAGGAAAGCGCTTTCCGAGTGTCAATGCGCCGTGAAACTTTCACTCGGAAGGGATGTTGACAAGCTGAGGGTGCCTCGATTTAACTGGCGGGCATAACGCGAGGAAGCCTCCGTATGTGCGCGAAACAAGGTGAAGGAGAGGAAATTGCCTGAGGGAATCGCCGTCTCGGTGCACGACACCGCGCCGGTCTGGCGCGGTGACACGGCGGGTGACGCGCTGCGCCGTTCGATCGACCTGGCCAAGGCAGTGGAGGCACTCGGCTACCGGCGCCACTGGGTGGCCGAACACCACAACACGCCGGCGCTGGCGGCATCGAGCCCGGCGGTACTCGCCGGGCCCATCCTGGAGGCGACCTCCAGCATCCGGGTCGGCTCGGGCGCGGTGCTGCTGCCGAACCATTCGCCGCTGGTGGTCGCCGAGCAGTTCGGCGTCCTGGCCGGCCTCTACCCCGGCCGGGTCGACCTGGGACTCGGGCGCGCCCCGGGCGGCTCGGGCGAGACCGCGGTCCGCATCGGCGATCCACGCCGCCTGGACTTCGGCGGCGCGCTGAACGAGCTGCGCGAGTACTTCGCCGGAGGCAGCGGCGGCGTGCGGGCGATCCCGGAACCGGCGATCCCGCCCGAGCTGTGGATGGTGGGTTCCAGCGCCGGCAGCGCCGCCTACGCGGGCCGGTCGGGCCTGCCCTACGTCTACGCGCACGCGATCGTGGGAGGCGGCGCCCCCGAGGCGCTCGACGCCTACCGCCGGGCCTTCCGGCCCTCGCCGCTGCTGCCCGAGCCGTACGCGTGCGTGGCGGTGATCGTCGTCGCCGCCGACACCGACGAGCGGGCGCACCGGCTGGCCGCCTCCTTCGTGTTCGGCCAGATCCTGATGCGGACCGTGGACCCGGGCACCGTGCTTCCCACCGAGGAGGAGACGGCGGCGCACGCGTTCACCCCGCAGGAGGAGCGCTTCCTGCGGGAGCGGATCGACCCGCAGTTCGTCGGCTCCCCGGACCGGATCGCGCCCCGCCTGGCCGAGCTGCTGCGGCAGACCCGCGCCGACGAGCTTTTTGTGCTCACCCAGGTGCCCGATCACGGCGCCCGGATCCACTCGTACGAGCTGCTCGCCAAGATCGTCTCATCCCTGTAGGTCCGCGCGGGCCGGTGTGACCGAGCACCGGCCGCCGGTGCCCCCATCCGCGTTCAGTCCCGCTTTAGAGCCGCCGAGCACTGTGTGTGCAGCCGGAGAACCGTCTCCGGTGGAGACGACGTCTGAGCGATGAGGATGAGGATGGGTGCTGCTACGAGGTTCCGGTCGCGCAAGCCTGCCACGGCAGGGGCCGCCGCGTTGATGCTGGCACTGGCCACCGCATGCTCCTCCGGCGCGAACGGTGTCGCGGCCGGAGGCGCGAACGGGGGCGGGGGCGGGACCGCCGCCGGAGCGCCCAGAAACGGGGGCACGCTGCGCCTGGCCGTCGAGAAGGAACCGGAGTGCCTGGACCCGCACCAGAGCCCCACCGAGTCCGCCCGGGCGCTCACCCGGCCGATCCTGGACTCGCTGGTCCACCAGGACGCCCAGGGGAACATCCATCCCTGGCTAGCCACGGGGTGGAAGGTCTCGCCGGACCGGCTGACCTACACCTTCGAACTCCGCCAGGGCGTGACGTTCACCGACGGGGAGAGGTTCGACGCCCAGGCGGTGGTCGCCAACCTCGACCACGTGGTGGCCCCGGAGACGAAGTCCCTGCTCGCCGGCAGCCTGCTCGCGGCCTACCGGTCGGCCAAGGCCGTCGGCCCCTCCACGGTCGAGATCAGGTTCAAGCGGCCCGACTCGGGGTTTCTCACCGCGCTGGCCCTGCCCAATCTGGGCATCCAGTCCCCCCGCACGCTCAAGGGCTCCCCCTCCACACTGTGCGCGAAGATCGTCGGAACCGGCCCGTTCCGCAGTGACACGGGGTTCGTGCCGCAGAAGGGCATCGACTACGTCAGGAATCCCTCCTACGACTGGGCCCCGGAATCGGCGCCGCACCACGGCCCGGCGCGGCTGGACCGGATCGAGGTCAGGGTCGTGCCGGACAACGCGGCCCGACTGGGCGCGCTCACCAGCGGCCAGGTCGACGCGGTCACCGGGCTGTCGCCGACGAGCCTCAACACCGTCAAGAACCTGCCCGGGTTCACCCCGTACTCGACGCCGTTCCCCGGGATCAACTACAGCTACTGGCCGAACACCGCGAACGGCCCGCTCAGCGACGTGAACGTGCGCAAGGCGCTGCGTGCCGGCATCGACTGGGGACAGATCGTGAAGAACGTCTACTTCGGGGTGTACAAGGGAGCACAGGGCGTGCTCTCGGCCAGCACGCCCGGCTACAACGGCTCGCTGGCCCAGGCGTACACCCACGACCCGGCCGGCGCGGCGCGGCTGCTCGACCAGGCCGGCTGGACCGGGCGCGACGCGGCCGGATACCGGACGAAGGACGGCAGGCGGCTGACCCTGCGCCACATGTGGTCCGACGGGTCCGTGGCCAACCTCGCCGCGCAGGTCCAGTCGGCGGCCAAGCAACTCGGCGTCGAACTGGTCGAGGAGAACCTCGACGGCGGGACCTTCGTCAAGCGCCTGCTGGCCGGGGACTACGAACTGATCGACACCAGCTTCTCCGCGCCCGGGCCGGACGTGCTGCGCGTCCTGTTCGGCGCGGACAACATCCCCACGCCCGAGCGCGGGATCAGCAACAACATGGCACGCTACGACAACCCGGCGGTGGAGGCCGGTTTCCGGCGCGCGCTCGGCGCCGAGGACCAGGCCGAGCAGCACCGCGCCTACGCCGAGGTGCAGAAGCGCATCACCGAGGACGCCGCGGTCCTGCCCGTCTACTCGCCCCTGTCCACGGTGACCGCGCGCGACGGCGTGCGGGGGGTCGGCTTCAACGCCGACGGCACGCCCGACCTGTACGGCGCATGGCTGGCGTCCTGAAGGCGCCCGCGGCCGAGGCGGTGGCCGCGGGCCCTCCGCGCCGCCGCACCGGGCCGGCGCGTCTCGTGCTGGTGCGCGTGGCCGCCTCGGCCGCCGTGCTGTGGGGAGCGGTCACGGCGACGTTCTGCCTGCTTCAGGTGATGCCGGGCGGCACCGCCGACGTCCTGCTCGCCCGGTCCGCCGTGACCCCGGAGGTGCGCGACCGGATCATCGCCGAGTATCGGCTCGACGACCCGCTTGCGGCGCAGTACCTGGCCTACCTCGGCAGGATCGCGCGCGGGGAGTTCGGCGATTCGTACGTGCTGCGCAGGCCGGTGTGGGACGCGATCGGATCGCAGCTCCCTCACACCCTGCTGCTGGTCCTGGCGACCCTGCTGGTCACGCTGGTCGCCTCCGTCCTGCTCGCGGTGGTGAGCGCGCACCGCCGGCGGTGGGTGCGGTCGTCGTTCTCCGCGGCCGAGTCGCTGGTGGTGGCGCTGCCGCCCTTCTGGCTCGGGCTGCTGCTGCTGACGGTGTTCTCCTTCAACCTGCACTGGTTTCCGGCCATCGGATCCTCCTCCCTCTCCGGCCTCGTGCTGCCGACCGCCGCGCTGGCCGCCGGACCGGTCGCGGTGATGACGGGGGTGCTGCGGGACGGACTGCTGCGCGCGCTGGAGGAGCCGTTCGTGGTGACCGCTCGCTCGCGGGGCATCGGCGAGCTCGCACTGCGCCTGCGACACGTGCTGCGGCACGCGCTGCTGCCCGCCACCACGCTCCTGGGCTGGATCGCCGGCTCGCTCATCGGAGGCGCGGTGATCATCGAGATCGTCTTCTCCCGGCAGGGGATCGGCCGGATGGTGCTGTTCGCGGTGGAGAACAAGGACATGCCCGTGGTGATCGCGATCGTGCTGCTCACCGCGGCCGTGTTCGTGCTGGTCAACATCGCGGTCGACATCCTCGTCTGGATGATCGACCCCAGGACGCGAGAGGCGGGGAGCTGACGGTGGCCAAGAGTTTCTGGCCCGGGGCGGTCGTGCTGACGCTGCTGGCCGTGCTGGCGCTCTTCCCGTCGCTGTTCACCGGGACGGATCCCGACGCGGCGGACCTGAACGCGACGCTGCAGCCGCCGAGCGGCGCGCACTGGCTCGGCACCGACCAGAACGGCCGGGACCTGTACGCCCGGATCGTCCACGGAGCCGGTCCCTCCCTGCTGATAGGCGCCGGCGCGGTCGGGCTGGCGCTGGTCGCGGGCGTCCTGGTCGGGGTCGCCGCCGCGCAGCTCGGCCGGACCGTGGACCAGGTGCTCAGCAGGTCGCTCGACGTGATCCTCTCCGTCCCCGGCCTGCTGCTGGTGTTCCTGGTCGTCGCCGTGCTGGGACCCGGCGGCGGCCCCGCCAGTGTGGGCCTGGCGGTGGTCTCACTGCCGGGCTTCGCCCGGGTGGCACGCGCCGAGGTGATCAGACTGCGCGGAGCGCACTACGTCGAGGCGGCCCACGGGTTCGGCTGGTCGCGTGCCCAGGTGGTCCTGCGGCACATTCTGCCCAACGCGCTCGGCCCGGTCATGGTGCTGGCGACGGTGACCCTGGGAGCGATGATCGTGGCGGGTTCCTCGCTGAGCTTCGTGGGCCTCGGGCCCCAGCCGCCGACCGCGGAGTGGGGCGCGATGCTGGCCGACAGCCAGGAGTTCCTCGCGGTCGCCTGGTGGCCGGCGGCGTTCCCCGGAGCCGCCATCACCGTCGCGGTCCTGGCCGTCACCGTCGTCGGCGGGCACCTGCAGCGGCGGATCGAGCGGGGGCGGACATGAGCCCGGCGTCAGGGAACCAGGCGGATCGAGCGGAGGCGGACATGAGCCCGGTGGTCCCCGAGAACGCGGCGGGTGGTGGGGAGACGGACATGAGCCCGGCGTCCGGGGACACGGAGGAACTGCTCTCCGTCCGAGACCTCGTCGTCGGCTTCGCGACGGGCCGCGAGTACGTCGACGCGGTGCGGGGCGTGTCCTTCCAGATCGGCCGTGGGCAGGTGGTGGCGATCGTCGGTGAGTCCGGCTCCGGCAAGAGCGTCACGGCGCGCAGCCTGGTGGGGCTGGCCGGCGACGGTGCCGGCGTGCGGGCCGAGGAGCTCGCGTTCGACGGGCTCGACCTGCGGCAGGTGCGGGGCCGTCGCTGGCGCGCGCTGCGGGGGCGGCGCATCGGCTTTGTCCTGCAGGACGCCCTGGGCTCCCTCGACCCGCTGCGCCGCGTCGGCGCCGAGGTGGCCGAACCCCTGCGCGAGCACCGGATCGTGCCCGCCGGAGAGACCGGCGCCGAGGTCGTACGGCTGCTCGGATCGGCAGGCGTCCCCCTGCCCGAGAGCCGGGCCCGGCAGTACTCGCACGAGATGTCGGGCGGGCTGCGGCAGCGCGCCCTGATCGCCTCGGCCCTGGCCGCGCGGCCCGACCTGCTGATCGCCGACGAGCCGACGACGGCGCTGGACGCGACGGTGCAGAGGCAGGTGCTCCGGCTGCTGCGCGATCGGGCGGACAACGGTACGGCGATCCTGCTCATCAGCCACGACCTCGGCGTCGTCGCGGAGATCGCCGACCACGTGTACGTGATGAAGGACGGGCGGTTCGTCGAGAACGGCCCGGCGCGGATGGTGCTTCGGACGCCGTCCCACCCGTACACCAGGATCCTGGTCGCCGCCGCACTCGGGCAGGGACGCGGACCCGCGCGGGGCGGAGACGCCGCGCCCGCGGGACCGGACCCCGATCCCGGACGGGTGGTGCTCCGCGCCGACGGGCTGGTCAAGAGGTACAGGCTGCCCGGGAGGGGCGCGTTCACCGCGGTGGACGAGGTGTCGGTCGAGGTACGGGCCGGTGAGACGCTCGGGATCGTCGGCGAGTCGGGGTCCGGGAAGACGACCGTGGGCCGGCTGCTGCTGGGGCTGGTCGCGCCGGACGCCGGCCGGGTCGAGGTGAACGGGCGGCTCTGGAACGAGCTGCGCGGTCCCGAGCGGCGGACGGCCCGCCGTCGGGTTCAGATGATCTACCAGCATCCGCTGGCCTCCTTCGACCCCCGCTACACCGCGCGGCAGCTCCTGGAGGAGCCCCTGCGCGCGGAGCGCGTCCCCGGGGCCGAACGCGCGCGGCGGGTGGCGGAACTGCTGGAGCACGTCGGTCTCGGCGACGAGGTGCTCCGCCGCCGGGCCCGGGAGCTGTCCGGAGGGCAGCGGCAGCGCCTCGCCATCGCGCGGGCGCTCGCCCCGCGACCGGACGTCATCATCTGCGACGAACCGGTCTCGGCCCTGGACGCGTCGATCCAGGCGCAGGTGCTCGACGTCCTGGCCGACGTTCAGGAAAGGCTCGGCGTGGCCTATGTGTTCATTTCCCACGACCTTGGCGTCATCCGCAGAATCAGCCACGAAGTGGTGGTGATGAAAGACGGGCGAGTGGTCGAGTCCGGCGACATAAGAAAGGTGTTCGAAGCCCCGGAGCACCAATACACAAAGGCCCTTCTGGATGCGGTTCCCCGGCTTCACGGAGCCGGTCCGGCTGGCGCACAAGCAATTCTTAACCCGCGCTGAACCGGCCTTGCCCCATATTTCATTCCTGCCTAACGTCGTTGTCGTCGCACGGCATCGGCGGCGTCCCTTTCTCGTCTCGCCGAAGGATGAAGGAAATGACGGAAGCTCCGCCGTATCCACAGAAACGCACCTGTCCCTACGAGCCGCCGCCGGGATACCGGGAGATCGGTGAGCGGGGGCCGGTGCTTAAGGTGACGCTCTTCGACGGCCGCGAGGCGTGGATGGTGACGGGGTATCAGGAGTCGCGGGAGATCCTGACCCACCCGAACCTGTCCTCGCAGCGCACCCATCCCGGATTCCCCATCGTCGCACCCCGGTTCCGCTCGCAGATCGCCCGCAACCTGGCGCTCATCGCCATGGACCCGCCCGTCCCGCGCTCGGCCTAGCCGTGTGGGCCGGCATGGCCGTGGACCTGCCCAGGCTGCTGCTCGTGCACACCTGGTATCCCCGGATGGACGTGGTCATCACGATCAACGTCGTCACCTGGTCCCTCGCCTGCGACCTGCTCTTCTATCTGGCTTTCCCGTTCCTGTACGCGCTCGTCCGCAGGATCCCCGCCCGGCGGCTGTGGTGGGCGGCCGGCGCCGTCGCCGCCGTGATCGCGCTGCTGCCCGCCGTCGCCCTCCTCGCCCTGCCGGGGACGCCCCGGTTGCCCGGCCAGGACATGTCGTTCGTGCAGAACTGGTTCCTGGTGTCCTTCCCGCCGATCCGGGCGCTGGACTTCGTCCTCGGCATCGTCATGGCCCGCATCGTGCAGACGGGCCGATGGGCCCCGCTGGGCGTGGGCCGGACGCTGCTGGTCCTGGCAGCCGGGTTCGCCCTGCAGATGTACCTGTGGCCGAGCGTCTACGGACTCACCGCGACGATCGCCCTGCCGCTGGCCCTGCTGATCGCGGCCGTGGCCGTCGCGGACGATCGGGGCGCGCCCACGCCGTTCCGCGGCCGGACCCTGCGGTGGCTGGGCGGGATCTCGTACGCGTCGTACCTGACGCACTTCCTGGTCCTGCAGTTCGGGCACGTCGCGATCGGCGCCGGCCGGACCTGGGACGCCCCGGCCGCCCTCGGCGTCATCACGGTCCTGTTCGGGGTCACGACGGCGGTGGCGTGGGCGCTGAACCGCCTCGTCGAGGAACCCGCCATGCGCGCGTGGGCCCGCCCGCGCCCCCGGCCGGTCGGCGGCGCGCTGCAGCAGGAGACCCCTTCACCCGAACCGGCGAGCTGATCACCCCTTTTTCCGCCCACGCGGAGACGGGCGGAGACAAAATGACAGGAGGCACCACATCGTGACCACTCCCATCCCGACCGAGGACAAACGGCTCTTCGCCTACCCGCAGGACCGGAGCTGTCCCTGGCAGCCGTCCTCCGGCTACCGGGAACTGGGGGAGCGGGGACCCCTGCACCGGGTGCGGCTGTGGGACGGAAAGTCCATCTGGATGGTGACCGGGCACGCGCAGGCACGGCGGCTGCTCGCCGACCCGCGCATGTCGGCCGACCGTTCCCGCGACGACTTTCCCGCGGTCCTGCCCCGGCTGGACGCGCCCATCTTCAAGCCCATCGCGATCATCGGGTTCGACCCGCCCGTGCACGACATCCACCGCCGCATGCTCGCCCCCGACTTCAGCCTCAAGCAGGTGCGCGCCCTGCGCGGGAGCGTCGAGGAGCTCACCGGGAAGCTGGTGGACGACATGCTCCGCAAGGGGCCGCCCGCGGAGCTGATCGAGGACTACGCGCTGCCGATCCCGTCCATGGTGATCTCGGAGCTGCTCGGCGTGCCGTATGACGACCACGCGTTCTTCGAGGCCAAGACGGTGGGGCTGCTGCAGGCCAAGAGCGCGCAGGACGCCGAGGCGGCGGGCCGGGCGCTCTGGGACTACCTGGACGAGCTGATCACCGCGAAGGAACGCGAGCCCGGCGGAGAGGGCGTGCTGAGCCGGCTGGTGGGCCGGGTCGACGAGGACGGCGACCTGACCCGGGAGGACCTGCTCCGCATCGCGCTGGCGCTGCTGCTCGGAGGGCACGACACGACGTCCCAGATGATCGCGCTCGGAGTGGTCACCCTGCTGGAGCACCCGCACCAGCTGGCGGCGCTGCGCGCCGACCCGGGCGTGCTGCCCGCCGCGGTGGACGAGCTGCTGCGCATGGTGTCGGTGACCGACGTCTCGGGAGTGCGGGTGGCGACCGAGGACATCGAGATCGACGGATATGTCATCCGGGCCGGCGAGGGGGTCCTCGTGTCCTCCTCGATGACCAACCGCGACCCCGAGGTCTTCCCCGACCCGTACAGGTTCGACGTCCACCGCGCCGGCGGGCGCAACGCCGCCTCCGGCCGCCACCACCTCACGTTCGGGTTCGGCATCCACCAGTGCCTCGGCCAGAACCTGGCGCGGATGGAACTGGAGGTGGCGTTCGCCGTCCTTTTCGACCGGATCCCGGACCTGCGGCTCGCCGTGCCGCTGGACGGGCTGCCCACGCGCAGCGGAGGCACGATGCAGGGCGTCCACACCCTGCCCGTCGAATGGTGAGACCCGTCGAATGGTGAGAGAGGAGACACGATGAAGGTGACCGCCGACCGGCGTCGCTGCATGGCCGCCGGCCACTGCGCGATCAGCGCGCCCACGGTGTTCGACCACGGAGAGGACGGCCTGGTCGTCGTCCTCGACGCGGATCCGGGCGAGGACGCCCGGGAGGCCGTGGAGACGGCCGAGGACCTCTGCCCGTCCCGCGCGATCGCCGTCGAGACCGCGGGTACCGAGCGGGTACCGGCGAGATAGGCGCGGGCCGGTGCCGGAACACAGCGCCGCGGCGGGGAACCCCGCCGCGGCGCTGTGTTTCTCGTTTCTCCGTTTCCCCGGCCGCCTCAGCGGTCGACGAACCGCATGCTCTGCTCGTTCCAGCGCTCCCCGTACACCTCGTCCGGGGGTACGGCCACCTCTATCGCGGCCAGGTCGGCCCGGGTGAGGCCCAGGAAGGCGGCGTCGACGTTCTCCTCCAGGTGGGCGCGGCGCCTCGTCCCCGGGATGGGGATCACGTCCGGACCCCGGTGGTGCAACCACGCCAGCGCCAGCTGCGCCGCGGTCACCCGCAGCTCGCCGGCGAGCTTGACGAGACGGTCGGCCAGGACGAGGTTGCGCGGCAGGTTGTCCGGGGCGAACCGGGGCAGCCCGAAGCGCCGGAAGTCGCCCTCCTCCAGCTGCTCAGGCGAACGGATGGCGCCGCTGAGAAAACCCCGGCCCAGCGGGGAGTACGGCACCAGCGCGATGCCCAGCTCCCGGCACGTCGCGACGATCCGGTGCTCGATGTCCCGAGACCACAGCGACCATTCGGTCTGCAGCGCGGCGATCGGGGCCACGGCGTGGGCGCGCCGGATGGTGTCCGGCCCGGCCTCGCACAACCCGATCTCACGGATCTTCCCGGCGGCGGCCAGCTCGGCCATCGCGCCGACGGTCTCCTCGACGCCGACTTCGGTGTCGACGCGCGTGAGATAGAACAGGTCGATGTGGTCGACGCCGAGCCGCCGCAGCGAGGCCTCGCAGCTCCGCCGGACGTAGCGGGCGTCCCCCCGGACGGCGGCGCCGACGCCCGGGCCGGGGCGCACCACACCGAACTTGGTCGCCACGATCGCCGTCTCCCGCCGCCCGGCGACGGCCTTGCCGATCAGTTCCTCGCCGGCGCAGTGGCCGTAGACGTCGGCGGTGTCCAGCAGCGTCGCCCCCAGATCGAGGGCGCGCCGGATGGTCGCTATCGACTCGGCCTCCACCGTGGCGCCGTAGAACTCCGACATGCCGAGGCAGCCGAGGCCCTGCACGCCCACGGTCAGGGATCCGATTCTGCGCGTGGGAAGTCGCGTCAAGGTCATCTCCGCTCTCCGTTCCGTTACCGGAGGTAGACGACGATCGCCGACTCGTAGGTGTCGTGGGTCTCCTTGGCCAGCGGCCGGAACTGGCGAAACCCGATGGCCCCGCGCAACGGCCCCGCGACGACGACCGCGGGGAAGGTGGCGGCCTCGCCGGCGGTCAGCCGGGCATCGTCGACCAGGCCGCCGGACCGGATGACGTTGCCGTCGCGCAGCCGGATCTCCTCCCCGAAATAGGCGATGAAATGCCCGTCGTGCTCCTGCCGGTAGAGCATGCGGCCCGCGCCCTTGGTGTGGCCGAGCGGCTCGCCGTCCGGGCCGAATATCTCGAGCCTCACGGTGGCGAAATCCTTCTCGGTGGGGGTCGTCCCTGTGGGGTCGGGATTACTCGAATGGTATTCGACCACTTTCTCGGTGAGATCGCGCAGGATCAGCGACCGGTCCGGCCGGCCGAGGGCGCCGACCCTTTCCGAAGTGGTTTCTGGCGGTGCCGCGACAAATGGCAGCGCCCAGGAATTCACCGTGTCGAGCACCGGTGAGATCCGAGCGGACAGCACGCCGAAATCCATGGTCGCCTCCTGGGCGGAATCCCGAGCCGCCGTCCGGATCGCGGAGGCTCGCAGGAAACGACATTAGAAAGCGCGGCTCAAGTGGTCCTAAAAGCGCGTGGCGTAGTCGTGGCCGGACGCTTTTCTCCGGGTCGCCAGGGCGAGCTCCATCCGGGAGTTCACACCGGTCTTCCGGTAGATCCGGGTCAGGTGGACGTCGACGGTCCGCATGCTGATGGTGAGCCGGTCGGCGATCTCGCGGCGCTTCATGCCCGTGCAGATCAGCAGGGCGATCTCACGTTCGCGGTCCGTGAGCCGGCCGAACATCTCCACGGGGCCGGTCTCCGTTTCGAGCTCCGCGGGAACCGGATCGATCACCTGCCTGCCGAGCCAGTCGAGCATGGTCGCCGCCCCCGACCGGTGCGCCATCTCGGCGGCGAGCCTGGCCGTACGGGACGACCGGTCGGCGTGGCCCAACTCGCCGAGCACACGTGCCTCCTGCCCCAGCGCGTAGCACTGCTCGATCCCCATGCCCACCGACGCGAAGCGGTCGGCCGCGTCGTGATAGCACTGCGCCGCCTCGGCGAGCGAGTCCCGCACGCGGCAGAGGTGTCCTCGGGTGAGGTCCGCGTAGGCGAGGTTGTGCGGCATCGGTACGGCGCGGGCGTGTTCCTGGCTGCTGCGCACCCAGCCGTCCAGAGGCATGCCGACGTCCATCCCGGCGGCGCACAGCATCTCCCAGACGGTGTTCCGGTAGGCCACCGGGATGGTCCGCAGGCCGGATCCCTTGCCCTCGTTGAGCAGGAGGGTGACGCAGTGCGCGGGGTCGCCGTCGAGCCACGCGCATCTGGCGAGGGTCAGCGCGGCGATCGAGGCGCTTCCGTTGACGTTGGCCTGCGCCGGTGACTGCTGGGCCAGCGCCTGCTGCGCGAGGGACCTGGCCCTCCCGCTGCCCACCGGCTGCATCCAGACCTCGGCCGCGGACTTGAGCGCGACCGCCTGGGTATGCCGCAGGGAGTTGCCCGGGCCGGACTCGACGATGGCGGCGTTGGCGGCCTCACGTGCCTGTTCGAGCTGTCCGAGGTGGCGTTCGGACTCGCTGAGCAGGACCAGCAGCGCCGGGAGCAGGAAGATCCGCTGGCAGTGGCGGGCGATGTCGACGCCCCGTCGCACCTGTCGCTGGGCGTCGACGTAGCAGCCGAGGTAGAGGTGGGCGAGGGCGACCACGAACAGGCACTCCAGGTGGCGCGCCACCAGGTGCTCCGGACCGCGGTCCAGCATCTCGCCCGCGGCGGTCGCGTCGGCCAGCGCCCGGTCCACCTCGCCGGAGAAGGTCGCTTCCAGCGACCGAAGACCGAGCAGGCCGGCGGCGGTGAGGTCGTCACGGCCGTCGCGGGCCGCCTGAAGGGCCTGTTCGGTCTCGGCCCTCCCGGGCATCCGGCCGAGCATGGTCGTGCGGAAGCCCCGCGCGAACACCAGACGCGGCCAGACCGGTGAGCGTCGCAGGTCCGGCCGGGCGAGATGCTCGTTGAGCAGGCCGAGGGTCTGCACGTCCTGGCTGAGCACGGCCTCGACCATCGACGCGGAGGCGACCTGCTCGGCCAGCACGAGCGGGTCCATCAAACCGCCGGACTCGTGCACCAGGAACAGCAGGTCCCGGCTCTCGGTCATCCGCCCGATCCGCCCGAACGCCGTGCTCAGTGCCAGCCGTGCGCGCATCCCGATCTCGCTGGAGACGGGTGCTTCGGCGATCACCGGCGTGAGCCAGGAGACACACTCGGCGACGTCCGTTTCCATGATCTCGTAGGACGCGTCCACGATCTGCGCCAGCTCGCTCGCGCGGACCCGTGACAGCGAGCTGACCAGGTGAAAGCCGAGCTGCGTGCCGGCCTGGCCGCGGGCGGAGAGCCGGTGCAGGGCGCGCTGGTGGGCGCGGGCGGCCCAGCAGGGGTCGATCGTCCTGCGCAGCAGCGTGCCGAAGACCTCGTCCCGGACGGAGAACAGCGCGCCGACCGGCTCGACCCGCACCAGGTCGCGCCGGACCAGTCCGCGTACGGCGGCGGAGACCACCAGCGCGTCCAGTTCGGCGACCTCGGCGAGCAGCTCCACGTCGAACCGCGAGCGCAGGATCGCCGCGGCGTTCAGCACGTAGTGCTCGTTCAGCGTGAGGCCCCGGACCTCGGTGAGCACGGTGAACTCGAACGGGGCGACCGCGATGTCGCTTCCGGACCGCGTGCTGTGATCGAGGGCCTGCAGGGCGCGGAGGCTGAACGGGTTGCCGCGGCTGCGACGGCGGAGATCGTACGGAGGGGGGACGGACGTCATGGCGAGCATCTGCTCGTCGCTGAGCGGCGCCAGCTCGATGCGCGCGGTGCGCCCGAAGGCCGCGGTGAGGGAGACGGCCTCGGTCAGCGCCTCGGGGGTCTGCCGGGGACGCAGCGACACGACCACGTCCACCAGCGGCGGGGGAGTACCTTCAGCGATCCCGGCCAGCTCGTGGATGGTTCGCTCGTCGGCCAGGTGGGCGTCCTCGATCACCACCAGCTCGCGGTCCGGCTGCGGCCGGTGCCGTGACAGGCCGGTCACCCCCGGCGACTCCCGCTGGCGCTCGGAGGACAGCCGGGCCCGCCGCAGCAGCTTCCTGACGGCGTTCATCGTGCCCTCCCGGTCGCTGCGCGCGCAGCGGTGGACGGTGGCGGGCAGGACGGTCCACTGCCGATCCCGCACGAGCGCGGAGAGCAGGTGCGTCTTGCCGGCCCCGGGTTCGCCGAACACGGCGATGAGGCGTCCTTCGCCTCCCGGCTGACAGGTCAGGTGCCGCAGCCTGTCCAGCTCGGCGGTGCGCACCACGGCGACCGAGGCGGCGTCGGGGAGGTTCTCTTCGTACGAACTCATGTCTGTGAAGACCCCAAGCGTTCGTGAAGGAAAAACGATGTGTGGCCCTGGTCGCGCTTCTTCGCGCGTACGGGCCGGTACTTCCGGTGGTAGCGGAGTTCGGGTGCCGGTCCCGCCGGTCCGGCGTCGACAGAAACTATTGTAATCCTACCAAATTAGTTGGTTTTTACCACCGCCCCCCGTGGAGGGCAGCATCACGAGCCCGGGGCCGGTCCGGCTCGCTCAGGGCTCCTGGGCGCGCGTGGTGATCCCTTCCAGGATGAGGCGGAGAAGGCGCGGGCTGCCATCCCTGTCCGGCAGGGACTGCTCGCGCACCCAGGCGGCGCCGCTGAGGAGGTCGAACAGCTCACCGGGGGTCAGGTCGGCGCGTATCAGCCCGGCGGTCTGCGCGGCGTGGAGCAGGTCCGCGCCGCTGCGATGCATCGCGCTGCACATGGCGTGCGAGGGGGTCCCCTCGTCGTACATGCTCTGCGCGAGGATGCCGACCAGCCCGCGGAAGGTGCTGAAGTGCCGTACGGCCTGCTCCATCCACTCCGACAGCGCCCGCAACGGGTCGGAGGAGGAGGCCAGCCGCTCGGCGTGGGCGACGAGGTCGGCCAGTCCGTCCCTGGTGGCGGCCTCCACCAGGGAGGCGCGGGCGGGGAAGTGCCGGTACAGCGTGCCGATCGCCACGCCGGCCTGGGCGGCGATGCTCTCCAGCGACGCCTCGGAGCCGTCGGCCTCGAACGCCTTGCGGGCCGCGGCCAGAATCGCGTCGTAGTTGCGCCGGCCGTCCGCCCGTCTGGGGCGTTGGGCGATATGGGGCATACCGGTCGTCATCGAACCTCCCGCTTGACATCCTGAGGCACCCTCAGTTTGACTCTTCTCATCCAAGCTGAGACTTCCTCAGTATAGTTCCGGCTTCTAACCTGAGGATGCCTCAGGGTGTGTCCGGATGATTCGGCCTCGGAGGTTCCATGAGTACCGACAGAGTCTCTGAAAGTGTCTCCGGCGGTGTTCCGGCCCGTGACGCCCCGGCCCGGCCGTGGGCCCTCGCGCTCACCGCGATCGTCGGCGCGGAGTTCATGTTGCAGCTCGACGGCACCATCGTGAACGTCGCGCTGCCGACCCTGCAGTCCGATCTGGGACTCTCCATCACCGGCGGGTCGTGGGTGCCGAACGGTTTCCTCCTCGCCTTCGGCGGGCTCCTGCTGCTCGCGGGCCGGCTCGGTGATGTGCTCGGCCACCGCCGGGTCTTCCTCGCCGGAATCGGGCTGGTCGTCGGGGCCTCGCTGCTGGCCGGTCTCGCGCCCAACCTGGAGGTCCTGCTGCTCGGCCGGGTCCTGCAGGGGGCCGGTGCGGCGATCGCCGGGCCGACCGGCCTGGCGCTGCTGGCGATCGTCTTCGAAGGGGAGCGCCGGCAGCGCGCCTTCGGCCTGTACTCCACCGTCACCGGGCTGGGGGCCTCCGCCGGCATGGTCCTGGGCGGCGTGCTGACCTGGGTGGGGGACTGGCGCTGGAGCTTACTGGTCAACGTGCCCATCGGCCTGCTCCTCATCGCCGTCGCCGTCAAGGCGCTGGGCCTGCGCGACGAGGCCACCCGGTCGCGCCCGCTCGGCCTGCCGAGCGCCCTGCTGGGCACCGTGGCCGTCACCGCCGCCGTCTACGGGTTGGTACGCGCCGCGGAGAGGGGCTGGAGCGACACCTGGACCCTGGTCCCGCTGGGTGCGGCGGTCGTGCTGGCGGCGGTGCTGCTGGTGTCGGACCGGCGCGCCCAGGAGCCGCTCCTGCCGCTGGCGGTCTTCGCCGGCAGGCAACGGGCAGGAGCCCTCCTGGGCCTGCTGCTGCTCGCGGCGGTTCTCACCGGTTTCCTGATCTACCTGGTCCAGTATCTGCAGGGCGTGCTCCGGCTGGACGCGCTGCAGAGCGGACTGGCCATCCTGCCCTTCGGCCTGGCGCTGCTCGTCGCCACCCAATTGCTCACCAAGCACATCGCGGCCGTGAGCCTGAAGGTCCGCGCGGTGCTCGGCCTGGTCGTGATACTGGCCGGGGTGGCGTGGCTGACCCGCCTCGGCGCCGACAGCACCTACCTGATCGGAGTGCTCCCGGCGCTCGTCGTCATAGGAGTCGGCGTCGGTGTGGCCATCATCCCGTTCAACATGATCATCCTGACCACCGCCCCGCCCGAGCACGCGGGCGTCACCGCAGGCCTGCTGCAGACGGCGCTGACGGTCGGAGGGTCGCTGGGCCTGGCAGCCCTGCTGATCCCGTTCACCGAAGGCGGCGGCGGCATCGCGGAGAACATCTCGTCGGTGTTCGCCTGGGCCTGCGCGGCGATGGCGCTGGCCCTGGCGGTGGCGCTGCTCTTCTGGTTCGGCCCCGGGGCGCGCGCGGCCGAGTCGGCAGGGCGGGGCTGAGCGGGACGTGAGATCCGGCACCGTCTCGCGAGGGGGGCGGTGCCGGCGGTCTCAACCCGCGATCGCGTAGTCGGTGTCCGCTTCGAGGATCGCGAACTGCAACCTGCGCATCGTCCGGCGCGGATCGAGCCCGAGCTCCTCCCGCAGCGCCTGCCGGGCGGACTGGAAGACCTCCAGCGCCTCGGCCCGCCGGCCGGAGCGATAGAGGGCCAGCATGAGGTGCTCACGGAGGTTCTCGTTCAGCGGGTACTCCTCGACCCACGCCGACAACTCGCCGATCAGCTCCCGGTGCCTTCCGAGCCGTAGCGAGCAGCGCGCGACCGCCTCCAGGCACTCCAGCCGCACCTCCTCCGCCCACCGGGCGAAGGCGCCCACGATGAGCCCGTTGTTGATCCCCGTCAGCACCGGTCCGCGGAACAGGCCGGCGGCGGCGGCGAAGACGCCCAGCGCCCGCTCCGGATCGGTCTCCGGCGCGGCCCGTCCCTCGGCGTGCAGGGTCCGGAGGAGGAACACGTCGACCGATGACTTCTCGACCTCCAGCAGGTATCCCTGCGCGTGGGTCCGGATCGTCGCGCCGTCGACCGCCGGCTGGACGAAGTTCTTGCGCAGATGGGAGATGTAGACGTGCAGCGCGGCACGGGCCCGCCGGGGCGGCTCGCTTCCCCACAGCTCGTCGATCAGCTCATCCGTCGAGACCGGCTGGTTCGCGCGGATCAGCAGGGCAGCCAGCAGGGTCTCCACCTTGGGCGCGTTGACCGTGTGCGTTTCCTCGTCCACCAGTCGTAGTGGCCCGAGCAATTCGTATCTCATCTGTCTCCCCGCGCGGCTTAAGTGGTGATGGATCCTTTTTGTCGGCTGGCGCCATTCTTGCGATGGACGCGCCTGTTGCCATCAGCGAAAGTGCGTACGACCCCACCGCCGAGTGCGTAGTCGCCGTAGTCACCACCCCCGCCGATCGTCACGAGACGCCCGGTGAACCGGTTGCCGTGAAAGCCGGCCGGTGACGGTTCGCCGGCTCATCGCCGGGACGACATCCACGAATTCGGCGGGACGTATGGCGTTTCCCCGTACGTCCATTCCGCTCTGCGAGGCGGCTCGGCCGGCTCCGGCCGCCGGCGGCGTGCCGTCAGCAGGACGGCGGTGAGCGCGGCCAGCTCCACCTCGTCGGGCAGGCCGCTCACCACCTCGATCGAGAACGTCACTGCGGCTGGTTCCCGTGCTTGCGCGACGGTGACGGGCGGTGTTTGGCGCGCAGCATCGCCAGCGCGCCGATGAGCGCCGAGCGGGTCTCCGCCGGATCGATGACGTCATCGACGAGCCCGTGTTCGGCGGCGTGATAGGGATGCATGAGCCGTTCGCGGTATTCCGCGATCCGCAGGGCGCGTACGGCCTCGGGGTCGGCGGCGCCGGCGATCTCCCTCCGAAAGACGACCTCGGCCGCGCCCTCGGCGCCCATCACCGCGATCTCGTTGGTCGGCCAGGCCAGCGACAGGTCCGCGCCGATCGAGCGGGAGTCCATCACGATGTAGGCGCCGCCGTACGCCTTGCGCAGGATGAGCTGGATCCGCGGCACGGTGGCGTTGCAGTACGCGTAGAGCAGTTTGGCGCCGTGCCGGATGATCCCGGCGTGCTCCTGCTCGACGCCCGGCAGGAAGCCCGGCACGTCCACCAGCGTGACCAGCGGGATGTTGAACGCGTCGCACCACTGCACGAAGCGCGCCGCCTTCTCGGCGGCGGCGATGTCGAGCACCCCCGCCAGATGCGCGGGCTGGTTGGCCACAACACCGGTCACGTGTCCGTCCAGCCGGGTCAGCGCGCAGACCACGTTGGGCGCCCAGCCCTCGTGGACCTCGAAGAACTCCCCCCGATCCGCGATCTCCCCGATCACCGTCCGGATGTCGTAGGAGCGGTTCGGCTCGACGGGGACCAGCTCGGCCAGCCGGTCCGTCCGCCGGTCCGCGGAATCACCGGTCTCGGCGACCGGCGGCGGCTCCCGGTTGTTGGACGGCAGGAGGGAGAGCAGATAGCGGACGTCGGCCAGGCAGCTCTCCTCGTCGTCGTAGGCGAAGGCGGCGACGCCCGAGGACGCGGCGTGGACGTCCGCGCCGCCCAGCCGGTCGTGGGTGACCACCTCACCGGTCACCGCCCGGACCACGTCCGGGCCGGTCACGAACATCTGCGCGATGTCGCGCACCATGAAGACGAAGTCGGTGAGCGCGGGGGAGTAGGCCGCCCCTCCGGCGCACGGCCCCACGACGACGCTGATCTGCGGGATCACCCCGGAGGCGCGGACGTTGCGCTGGAAGATGCCCCCGTAGCCGGCGAGCGCCGTCACCCCCTCCTGGATGCGGGCCCCGGCGCCGTCGCACAGTCCCACCACGGGCGCGCCGGTGGACTCCGCCAGGTCCATGATCTTGTGGATCTTCTCCGCGTGGGCCTCGCCCAGCGCGCCGCCGAAGGCCCGGAAATCGTGCGCGTAGGCGAAGACGGTACGGCCGTGCACCCGTCCCCAGCCGGTCACCACCCCGTCGGCGTACGGACGGCGGGATTCGAGCCCGAAGCCGGTGGCGCGGTGCCGGCGCAACCTTTCGACCTCGGTGAACGTGCCCTCGTCGAAGAGCAGTCCGAGCCGCTCGTGCGCGGTCAGCTTCCCCCGCGACCACTGCGCCCGGGTGGCCTCGGCACTCGCCCCGTCGCGCGCCCTCTCCCGCAGGTTCAGCAGCTCGGCCACGCGATCCCGCATCGGGGGCAGATCGTGAGCGCCCGTCGAAGCCGGGCCGGGCGGAAGTTCACGTACCTGCTCTTCGGCGATGCTCATGGCGTCCCTTCAACGCGCTGTGATGCGCCTCCAGCATCGTGCCCGCGGCTAAAGGTTGGCTTTGTCCTCGCTCAACCCGATCGGTCAGGCCATGGCCGGATGCCGCAGCCGTCTGAGGGGCAGCCCGTGTGACTCGGTCGGTCCGCCCTCCCCCAGGCAGCGGAGAAGGGCGGATATCACGCCAGTGCGGCCGCCTTGCGCAGCAGCACCGACCGCTCGCGGACGTTGTGGCACAGCCGGGCGGCGAGCTCCAGCTCGGCCCGTGCCTCGGCGGTCCGGCCGAGCCGGGCGAGCAGCTCGCCCCGCACGCTCGGGAGCAGGTACGACCCCGACAGGCGGTTGGAGGCGACCAGTTCGTCCACGATGGACAGTGCCTGCCGTGGTCCGGTCGCCATCGCGACGGCGACGGCCCGGTTGAGCTCGACGACGGGCGACGGAGCCACGCGGCCGAGCGCCTCGTAGAGGAGCACGACCCGCTCCCAATCGGTCTCCGGCACCGAGGACGCCGACGCGTGACAGGCGGCGATCGCCGCCTGCAGTCCGTACGGTCCGAGGCCGCGTCCGATGGCCACGGCCCGGCCGATCGCGGCCAGGCCGCGGCGGATCGCCGACCGGTCCCACAGGCGCCGGTCCTGATCCTCCAGGAGCACCGGTTCGCCCTCGGGCCCGGTGCGTGCGGGAAAGCGCGCGGCCGTGAGCTCGAACAGGGCGAGCAGCCCGTATACCTCCGGCTCATCGGGCAGCAAGGCGGCCAGCATCCGGGTCAGCCGGATCGCCTCGTACGCGAGATCGGGGCGCAGCAAGCGGTCACCGGTCGTCGCCGTCGATCCCTCTGTGAAGATCACGTACAGCACGCTCAGGACGCCGCCGAGCCGTTCGCGCCGTTCTTCGGGCGGCGGCAGCTCGAACGGCACTCCCGCCGCGGCGATCGTCTTCTTCCCGCGCGTGATCCGTGCCTGGAGGGTCGGCACGGGCAGGAGGAACGCCCGGGCGATCTCCTCGCTCGACAGGCCGCCGACCGCGCGCAGCGTCAGGGCCACGCGGGCCTCAGGCGAGAGCACCGGATGGCAGGCCACGAACATCAACGCGAGGACGTCGTCGTCGATCCGGTCGGGATCCCACGGCAGGTCGTCCGACCGGTCCCGCGGGGCCGTCGTGCCCGAGCTCGTCTCACCCTCGGCGAGCCGGCCGGCGAGCATGGCGTACCGCTCGTCGAGCGCCGACCGGCGGCGGAAGCCGTCGATGGCGCGCCGCCGCGCGGTCGCGAGCAGCCAGCCCACCGGGCTCGTCGGCGCACCGTCGCGCGACCAGGTGACGAGCGCCTCCGCCACCGCCTCCTGCGCGACGTCCTCGGCGAGTTCGAAGTCCCCGGTGTAGCGGGCCAGCGCGCCGACGATCCGTGCGGACTCGATCCGCCAGACGGCCTCGACGGCCCGCCGCGCCGACTCGGTGCTCGGCGGGCCGCCGGTGGCCGTGGGCGTCAAAGCTGGCCGGTCCGCTCGCGCCACGCCCGCTCCTTGATGATCCACTCATCGTCCTGCGGGAACTCGTCGATGCTCGGCACCCGGCGGATCTCGCACTTTGTGCCGGTGACCGCGGGGAGCCGCTTGGCCCACTCGACAGCCTCCTCCTTCGAGGCCACGTCGATCACGTAGAAGCCGCCGAACAGCTCCTTCGTCTCGCCG
Source organism: Streptosporangium subroseum (assembly GCF_900188345.1). Classification (GTDB taxonomy): domain Bacteria; phylum Actinomycetota; class Actinomycetes; order Streptosporangiales; family Streptosporangiaceae; genus Streptosporangium; species Streptosporangium subroseum. The sequence goes on from NZ_FZOD01000006.1 coordinate 132,778, forward strand.
TAGGGACCGTCGGTGACCAACGGCGTCTCGCCGCTGAAGTCGACCACCACGCTCTGAGCCGGGTCCTCCAGGCCCTCGGCGGCGACGAGCACGCCGGCCCGGATCATCTCCTCGTTGAAGCGACCCATCGTCTCGAGCATCTGCTCGAAGGGCGTCTCCATCATCTTCGCGACGGATTCGTCCGTGCCTCGCATGATCAGCATGTACTTCGCCATCTTCGATCTCCTTGCCATCGGGGCCGCCTCTCGACCCTCTCACTCCCAGGTCGAACGGGGCAGCCGCGGATCGACACGGCCGACAGACGGACGCAGACCATTTTGCACCTGAGCGCTCCGCCCTCGCGATTCCGCTCCGGCCGACCGGCGAGATCTCCGATGTGACAGGGAGCCGCCCGTTCCTGCTGATTCCTGAGCTTCCGCCGATTTTCGATGTCTCCTGGCAGGTAGATTTCTCCTCATGATCGGCGCATGGGCGACAGAGGCGATCGAGCGGCTGGATGAGGAGATGGCGCAGGTCGGGCCCACCCCGTTGCGGCCGTTCCCGCTGCCCGAGGACTGGGGGGTACGGCTCTGACTGAAGGACGAGTCGGTCCAGCCGACAGGCGGTCTGAAGCACCGGCTGGCACGGGCCCTGTTCACAACCGCGATCGCCACCGGCCGGATCGCGGAGGGCACTCCCGTGGTGGAGGCCGCAGGAGGCGCGATGGCGGTCGCCCAGGCATACTTCGCCCGGCTGCTCGACCTGCCGTACACCGTTGTCATGCCGGAGGGCTCCCGGGGGGAGGGCGTCGAGCGGTTGGGCGGGACCTGTCGATACGTCCACCCACCGCTGGCCATCTACGACGAGGCCGCGGGACTGTCCGAACGGCTGGGCGGCTGCTACCTGGACCACTACGCCTCGGCCGCGACCGTCGACTGGCGCGGCGGGAGCCTGGCGGAGGAGCTTTTCGGCCAGGTGGCCCGGTGCCCGGCGTGGATCGTGGTCGGCGCGGGCACCGGTGCCACCTCCGCCGCCGTCGGCCGCCATCTACGCGATCACTGCCTGCCCGGCAAGCTGGCCGTGGTCGATCCGGAGAACTCCGCCTACTTTCCCGGCTGGGCGAGCGGCGCCGACGACTACGCCACCGGCATGCCGTCCCGGATCGAGGGGATCGGCCGGCCGCGCATGGAGCCGGGTTTTGTCGCCTCCCTCGTCGATCTGGTCGTTCCCGTGCCCGACGCCGCCAGCGTGGCCGCTGCCCGCCGGGTGCGGGAGGCGACCGGGCTGGCGGTCGGTGCCGCCACCGGGACGAACCTGTGGGGCGCGCTGGAGCTGGCCGTCCGCATGCGGGACCGGGGGGTCCGCGGCGAGGTGGTCACCGTGATCGGTGACGCCGGCGAGCGTCACCTGCGGACCTGCCACGACGACGCCTGGGCACAGGGCAGAGGACTGGACTGGAGGGCGTACGCGGCACGGCTGGCACACATGCTCGACGCGTAGCCGGCTGGTCGAGGCGTGCGGCGGCCTTCATCTTGCTCAGCGCCTGGCCGGCCCGCTCGACCCGGTGGTCTCCGCCGCCCCGCCACCGTCCAGCGGCCCACCCCGCGCTCCGCCGTCCTCTCCTTCGGGCGGTAATCCGTACGGGTGGGCGGGGGCCGGCGAAGCGGCGGGGGGTCAGGCGTTCTCCTCCGCCCCTTCCCGGATGGGGAAGGCGTTGAGCCCCGGGCCGGTCGGGTGACACGGAGCGGGGTGAAATCGGCGTCGGACACAACCGGAAACCTATCTTTGCCCGCTGTTCAGCGGCTGCTGTCGCTCGGGACGAGCAGCCGAGGTCGAACTCGTGATGTCGTGTGATGACGGCGGTCACGGGCGGCGAACGGGTGCCCCCGGAGTTCCTGCTGGGAGCGCTGGAGCCGCCGGTCAAGGTGCGTCACATCCCGCTGAAGGTTCCTGTCGAATCATTCAGACAACGTCATGTAGGGGAAACCATGCGTTGCGTCATGTCCGTCGCCACCGGAGCGGTCGCGCTTCTCCTCCTCAGCGGCCACCGGGCCTGTCCTCCCAGCCTGGAAGACACCTCGGCCGTGTCGAACACGGGCGGGCGGCCGCCGGTGGAGCAGCTGCGGGTCAAGGTTCTTCAGAGCCTGCCGCACGACCCCCGCGCCTCCACCCAGGGGCTGGAGATGGCCGACGGCAGGCTGTACGAGAGCACCGGCGGGTACGGTGAGTCGGCGGTCACGGCCGGACCCGCGGGGAAGGCGCCCACCGCCCGCGCACAACTGCCGGCCCTGATGTTCGGTGAGGGGATCACCGTCGTGGGGCCGACGCTGTGGCAGCTCACCTGGCGCGATGGCATCGCCGTCGAGCGGGACGGTCGCACCCTTGCCGAACGCCGTCGCGTCCCCTACACAGGGGAGGGCTGGGGGCTGTGCCATCGGCGACGGGACGACCGGCTGGTGATGAGTGACGGTTCCGACCGCCTCACCTTTCGCGATCCCGTCACGTTCGCCTCCACCGGCACGCTCACCGTGACCGAGTACGGCCATGCCGTCCCCGGGCTCAACGAACTCGAATGCGCGGGTTCCCACACCGTCTACGCCAACGTCTACTGGACCGACCGGATCGTGCGGATCGACACCGGCACCGGCATGGTGACCGGCAGCATCGACGCCGCGGGCCTGCTCACCCGGGCGGAACGCCGGAACGCGGGCGTCCTGAACGGCATCGCGGCCATTCCCGGAACCGACGAGTTCCTGCTGACCGGCAAGCTGTGGCCCAAGATGTTTCGCGTACGGTTCGTCCCCGACTCCGGCACGCGCTCGTCCGGCGACGGACTCTGACGGAGGCCACGGCCGGCGGCTGCCCGCACCACGCGGGCAGCCACCGGGTCCGGAGAAACGGCGGCCTCAGCAGAGATCAGATCGCTCTCCCGGGTACCGGCCGTAACCTTTACGCCATGTCCCAGAGCAGGCGGTAGTAGGCGATGCGCCCCGGGTCGGGGGCGATCCCGTACGCGTCGTACAGGACGCCGTCGTAGCCGGGGCCGTAGTTCCACTCCGTGCTCCAGGCCGCGACCGCGAGGTCGGCCCATCGGTCGGCCACCCCGAGTGAGCCGAGGTCGACGTGCGCGGAGAACGTGCCGTCGTCGTGCAGCAGGGTGTTGGGGACGCAGGCGTCCCCGTGACAGACGACGAGGCGGTCGATCGAGGGCGGCTCGCCGAGGCGCGCCCGGGCCTTGGCGAGTTCGAGGTGCCGGTGCTCGGGGAACCGGTCGTCCGATCCCTCGCCGTCGGCGATGCGCTCGTCGGCGCGTGCGAGCCGTCGACCGACGCTCCAGTCGAAGGGGCACTCGTCCACGGGCAGGGCGTCGTGGAACAGGCGCAGCCCTCGGCCGATCGCGGCCGCCGCGGTCGCCGGGTCGGCGATCCACCGAGGGTCGACCGCCGAGCGGCCAGGGACCGCCGCCGTGACCAGCCACGCGGCGGCGGCGTCCGTACCGTGCTCGATGACTCGTGGGACGTTCACCCACCGCCGCGCCCAGTCCAGGCGCTCCGCCTCGCCGGGAAGGTCGATCTCCGGAGTGCCGGCGGCGACCCACTTGGCATACCTGATGCCGCCGCGCCCGTCATCGAGGCGGAACGTCAGGCCGCCGAGCTCGTTGTGCCAGACCGGGGTGATGACGTCCCCACCGGCGAGGGTCGTGACGATGCCGGGGACGGCCACGGGGCCGGTCGGGATCTCGGAGATGACGGGGCGGCTCATGGAGACACGATCCTCCCAGGGGAGCGGCGCCGGCGCGAATGGTTTTCGCAGAGCTCATCTCACCCTCGGCTCGCTCCGCGAATCCTTGCGCGCTTTGCAGGAAGGCCGAGGTCAGCGCCAGTAGTCACGTTCCGGCAGGCGCAGCCAGACGTCGGGCGGACCGGTGACAGCGCGGGCGTCGGTCGGTCGCAGGCCCGCGTAGGCATAGGAGTAGGCCACCGGGTTGTACTGGTAGAGGTAGGAGAAAAGGACCTCCTTGGGCCCGTCGTCCTCCCACGGGGCTCCGCCCGGGTGAAGGTCCCAGCCGACGATCTCGCCGTCGCGGATGATGCTGCCCTGGCTGCCGCTCGCGGCGTTGTCGAACAGGCCGTAGCAGACGGTGCCCGCGGACAGGCGCTTGGTGACACCGGGCGTCTGCGGCAGGTGCCCCCATGGCTGGGTGACGACGCAGCCGCCGGGCACGTCGGTGACGCCGACGAATGCCCGGCTCTCCTCGTCGAAGGGGCTGATCTCGTCGAGGAACTTCCCGGGATCGGCGGCCTCGACCGTGGCGTCCAGCCGCCGCGCCGCCTCGGCCGCGCTGATCCCGGCCACGCACGCCAGCCCCAGGCCGGTGCACTCCGGATCGCTCAGCGCCGCGGTCAGCCGCTTGGCCTCCGCCACGGCGGAGGCCTCGTCCGCCGTCAGGCCGTCCACTCCGGCGGGGCGATCGAACAGGTCGGGTTCAGGACCGGCCAGGCTGAGGCGTCCGGGCGACCAGCCGCTCATCATGGGCCTCCACGGGTCGGCTCCGGCGGCGACCAGAGCGCGGGCGTTGTCGTGGCGGCGCTCGTACACGGCGACCCAGAGCGCGGTACGACCCTCGTCTTCGGCGTCGACGTCCTCCACGTTTCTGGCCAGCTCCGCGATCTCCTCGGGTGAGCCGCTCTCGGCCGCGTCGTGTAACGGCGTTTCTGCGTCATACATGCCCTTAACTCCCTCAAAAAGGTGACACGAAGACACAGCATGGCACCGATAAGGCGTCACCAATGAAGATCCACAAGGGCGGATTGGAAGGTCAATCGGTCATATTCACCCTATTTCCGACATATGCCATGGCTGCCCTGGGTGTGACAGGCAATGTGAATGACCTGTCTGCCGGCTGCGTCCGCCTGGTTCGGCATCCGCCGTGCCGGGGCCGACTCGGCACTGTTGGGCGTCACATCGGCTCTCACCTGCCTTTCTTTCCCTACGTGGGATCAGGCGTTCGCGGCTCCCAATTTGAGTGATTTCCGAAATGTTTCGGTGTTGCAACATTGGTCTTTTCTCTCATGGAGAGCTTTGCTAACGTTATATTTCGTTATTGAACCGAAAATTTTCGGGGGTCGATCCCGAGGGAGTTCGATGAAGCGATTTTTGATCGTCGGTGCCACCGTGCTCATGTTGGCCGGTGCGCTGAACGCCGTTCCCGTTCTCGCGAACGACCGGGACCCCACGGTCGCCGGGCAGAGCCTGCGCACGCTCGCCGCCCGTCACAACCTCGCCATCGGCACCGCGGTCGACATGGACGTCCTGAAAGACACGACCGATCCGCAGTACCGTGCGATCGCCGCGTCGCAGTTCTCCACCGTCACCGCTGAGAACGTCATGAAGTGGGAGGTGCTCGAACCCACCCGGGGCGTGTACAACTGGGGTCCGGCCGACGAGCTGATCGACTTCGCCCGCAAGAACAAGCAGAAGGTCCGCGGTCACGTGCTGGTCTGGCAGAACCAGTTGCCGGCCTGGCTCACCCAGGGCGTCACCGACGGGACGATCAACGACACGCAACTCCGTACGATCCTGCGCAACCACATCACCGCCGTCGTCAAGCACTTCAAGGGCAAGATCTGGCAGTGGGACGTCGTCAACGAGGCGGTCAGCGACCCGTGGGACAGCCCGTCGTCGATCCACCTGAAGGGCTTCTGGGCGCAGCACCTCGGCCCCGGCTACATCGCCGACGCCTTCCGCTGGGCCCGCGCCGCCGACCCTGACGCCCTGTTGTTCTACAACGACTACAACATCGAGGCGTTCGGCGACCGCGGCCCCTCCGACAAGACCTGGTACACCTACACCATGGCCAAGCAGTTGCGCGCGAGCGGCGTCCCCATCGACGGCGTGGGCAGCCAGGGGCACCTTGGCACCCAGTACGGCAATTTCGACGCCTTCCAGGCGCTCGAAGTGCTTGACGCCTTCTCCGACCTCGGGCTCGCCACGGCGTTCACCGAGGTGGACGTGCGCAGCCTGATGACCGACGGCGTGCGTGCGGGCGACTCCAACGAGATCAACCCCCGCCTCCAGGCGTCGGCCGAAAACTACAGCGTGCTCTTGCAGGCATGCCTGGCCAACCGGCGCTGCCTGTCCTACACCGTCTGGGGATTCACCGACAAGCACTCCTGGGTGCCCGGCTGGTTCTCCGACCCCCCGGAGGGCCTGGCCACCCTGTACGACGAGTTCTACCAGCCCAAGCGCGCCTACAACGCGGTAAAGGCCGACCTGGCCTTCTCCGGGCCGCCCCACGTCCTGCCGAGGGTCACGCAGAAGCCCCGGCGATGAGCGACACCGGGGCATCCGCCGACGCGGATGCCCCGGTGCCACGCGGTGGCATGAGCGCACCAGGCCGAGCGCCACCGCTTTTGGGTCGGCCGGCGGTGACGGAGGACGGGCATGTGTCCTTGCCGCCCGACCCGTGGCACGGCCCGTCCCGGGGCGCGGGAAAACCCCTCGCGGCAATCGTGATCAACCCCATACAGTGCGCGCCATGACAAATCCTCCCTCGCTGGGAACGGGCACCAAGCTGGACTTCCACGCGCCGCTGTCCGCCGAACGCGCCGACAGGCTGACAGCCGACCTCGCCGCGGCCAAACCGTCGACCGTGCTCGACCTGGGCTGCGGGTGGGGCCGACTGCTGCTCCGCGTCCTGGAGGCCGTACCGGAAGCCCACGGCACGGGCGTCGACATCCACGGGCCCGACATGGTGCGCGGGCGAGCCGATGCCACGGCTCGCGGCCTGTCCGACCGGGTCACCTTTGTCGAAGGCCGGGCCGAAGAGCACCTCGGTGCCGCGGACCTGGTGCTGAACGTCGGCGCCTGGCATGTTTTCGGCGCCGTCCCGAGCACTTCGCAGACCCTGCGCGCCCTGCGCCCCCTGGTCAACCCGGGCGGCCGCCTGCTGTTCGCCGCCGAGTTCTGGGAACGGGCTCCCACCGCTGACGAACTGGCCGGGATGTGGCCGGACACCTCCGTGGACAGCTGCACCGACCTGGCCGGCCTCGTGGACCAGGCCACGGCTGCCGGATTCCGGCCGCTGCGCATCGAGACCGCGAGCCAGGGTGAGTGGGAGGAGTTCGAGTCGGGCTACGCCGCCGACGTGGAGGAATGGCTCGCCGCCAACCCCGGCCACCCCGAAGCCGAGGCGACCCGCGCCAAAGTGGACCGGCACCGCTCCTACTGGCTACGCGGCTACCGCAACGTGTGGGGCTTCGCCTACCTCACACTGGGCTGATCCACCGCTGGGGCGAACCGTCCCGAACTGTGCGCGGATCTTGTCGTCACAGGAGAACGAACGGGCGGCGCGGCCGAGGTGCACCTCTTCGACGACAACGACGGCGTGCGCGGCCGAACACGAGCGCATGCCGTCCGGTGACGACGCCGCCGGCGAGACCGAGGTGATCCGCCGGTTGGGCGCCGCGCTCCGCCGTTGACCGCCCGGCGGAGATGTCAGTGAGCCGTGGTCAGGTCAGGGTCCATTTCTGGCTGGCGTTGGTGTTGCAGGTCCACAGGTGCACCGGGGTGCTGTCGGCCGGGTTGGCGCCCTGCACGTCGAGGCACTTGCCGGAGTTCGGGTTGAGCAGGGTGCTGTTGGACTGGGGGACCCAGTTCTGCGCGCCGGAGCCGTTGCAGGTCCACAGCTGGACCTTCGTCCCGTCGGCCGTGCCCGCGCCCGAGACGTCCAGGCACTTGCCCAGGGCGCGGAGGGTCTGGCCGTTGCGGGTCCAGGTCTGGCTGCTCGTGGAGTTACAGCCGTAGATCTGGATCTGGGTGCCGTCCGCGGTGGCGCCGGCGCGTACGTCCAGGCATTTGCCCCCGAGGCCGACCACGGTGCCTCCGGCCGAGGTTGATCTGCCGAAGGTGAAGTCGTCGACGTCGAACAGGCCCGTACCGGTTCCCGTGAACGTCAGGTAGACGTTCGCGTTACCGGCCGGCACGTTCGACAGGGGCGTCGAGACGTCGGCGAAGGTCGTCCAGCTTCCGGTGTTGGGTACCGCCACCGAGCCGAGGATCGGACCGGACGCGGATCCTGTACGGACCTGGATCGTGCCGCCGGGCCCGCCGGAGACCACCCGTGCCTTGAACGTGGTCGCACCGGTCAGGGAGATCCCGTTGTAGGAGGCCCAGTCTCCGGGATCGATGCTGCCGAGGGTCTGCCCGTTGTTGGCCCCCGCCTTGGTGAACGGCGCCACCCCGCTCTGGGACGAGTACGACTCCGCCTGCACCGTCGGCGTAGCGGCGCCCAGCTCCTTGATCCGGACGTTGCGGAACGACACGTCGTCCCCGGTGCCGTGGTTCTGGAGGCCGATGTGCCCGGCCAGGCCGCGGGCCGGGTCGGTGTTGACGAAGTCGTTGATCTTCACTCCGTTGAGGAAGACCTGGAGCCGCTCGCCTTCGACGAGGATCTCGTAGGCGTTCCACTCCCCGGGCGGGTTCAGGGCCGCGTCCCTGGCGGCGAGGTCGGCGCTCTTGAAGGTGTAGACCGCGCCGGTGGTGCGGTCCGCCGCGTCGGTGTTGACGAAGTCGTTGATCTTCACTCCGTTGAGGAAGACCTGGAGCCGCTCGCCTTCGACGAGGATCTCGTAGGCGTTCCACTCCCCGGGCGGGTTCAGGGCCGCGTCCCTGGCGGCGAGGTCGGCGCTCTTGAAGGTGTAGACCGCGCCGGTGGTGCGGTCCGCCGCGTCGGTGGAGTCGATCTGGATCTCGTATCCGTTGTTCACGGCCGACCACGGGTCGGTCGAGGGCGGGAAGCCGATGAAGACGCCGGAGTTGTCGTCGCCGGCCATCTTCCAGTCGAGTTTCAGCGAGTACGAGGTGTACTGCTTCGCGCTGTACCAGAGGAGGCCGAGGCCGCCCGTCGACGTCAGCGTGGCGTCGGTGTTGGTGAAGCTGCCCGGTCCGGCCTGCGACCAGCCGGAGACGGATCCGTTGTAGAGGGAGGTGTAACCGGTCTCCGGCCGGCAGTCGGCCTTGACGCGGCCTGCCGCGTACCGGATGCCGCCGAGCAGGTGGGCGCGGAAGACGGAATCGGTGTAGGAGGCCGCGGTGTGACCGCCGCCGGTGTAGAACGAGCGACCGCCCTCGAAGGTCTTGCACCAGACGTGCGGGTGGTCGGCGCCCATGGTTCCCCCCGAGTACGACGACTCGTCGAGGGTCGCGAGCACGCGGGCCGTGGAGCGCGGGTTGGACTGGTAGTTGTACCACTCGTCGGTTCGGGTCCAGGTCTGCGGCAGCGTGGCGGTGGCCGCGTGCCCGCGGTTCTCCACCTTGACGCCTGCCTGCTGGATGGCGGGGTGGGAGGAGAAGTAGGCGCCGACGAGCTGGCCGTAGAAGGGCCAGCCGTACTCGGTGTCGGCGGCGGCGTGCACACCGACAAAACCGCCGCCCGCACGGATGTAGGTCTCGAACGCGGTCTGCTGTGCGGCGTTGAGCACGTCGCCGGTGGTGCTGAGGAAGACCACCGCCTCGTACTGGGCGAGGTTCGCGGTGGTGAAGGCGGCGGCGTCCTCGGTCGCGGTGACCGTGAAGGAGCCGGTCGTGCCCAGGTCGCGGATCGCCTGGATGCCGGCCGGGATGGCGTCGTGCCGGAAGCCCGCCGTCTTCGAGAAGACGAGAACGTCGTAGGGGCTGTCGGCCGCGACGGCCGCGACCGCCGGACCCGTGGGAACGGCGCACGCGAGCACGACCGCGGTGGCCGCGCCGAGGGCTGTACGGAGAATTCTGTGCATCATCATCTCCCTGTCGGGGGGAGCGGGGGCGCCCCAACAGGCGCCCCCGCCGGGACCTAGCTCAGGGTCCACTTCTGGTTGGCCCCGGCGTTGCAGGACCACAACGTCACGGGTGTGCTGTCAGCCGGATTGGCCCCGCTGACGTCCAGGCACTTGCCCGAGACCGGGTTCAGCAGTGTTCCGTTGGCCTGCGGCGTCCAGATCTGCGCGCCCGTGCCGTTGCAGGTCCACAGCTGGACCTTCGCGCCGTCGGTCGTGGCCCCGCCCGAGACGTCCAGGCACTTGTTCAGAGCGCGTAGCGCGCCGCCGTCGCGGCTCCAGGTCTGGGCCCCGGAGTTGTTGCAGCCGTAGATCTGCACCTGCGTGCCGTCCGCGGGGTTGGCGGCACGGACGTCCAGGCACTTGCCGGCCAGGCCCACGACCGGACCGCCGGTGGCGAAGGTGAACGTGTCGAGGTCGAAGAGGGCTCCGCTCGCCGCACCGGCGAAGGTGAGGTAGAGCGTGGTGGTTCCGGCGGGAGCGCCGGTGATGGTTCCCGTCACATTGGTGAAGGTCTCCCATCCGCCGGTCACCGGCACCGTCGCCGAGCCCAGGACGGCGCCGGTCGCCGAGCCCGCCCGGATCTGCAGCGTGCCGCCCACTCCGCCCGAGGACACGCGGGCGGAGAACGACCTCACATTGTTGATCTTGTAGGGGTCGAAGGAGATCCAGTCCCCGTTGTTGATGTCGCCGACCGTCCTGCCGCCCTCGGCGAGGGGTTTGGTGATGAGGGCGACGCCGGAGGAGGTCTTGAAGTGCTCCGCCTGCCGGTGCCGGGGCTGGAGGATGACCTGCTTGTGGGTGATCAGGCCGGCGTTGTCGGCGTACTCGGCGTCGAAGACGGCGAAGATGTTCGCGGCCTCGTCGTGCTCACCGTCCACGGGAACGCTGATCGCCCCGGAACATCCGTTCTGGGAGGTGATCTGGTGCCCGTGGCTGTCGTGCCCGAGCACGTAGGTCATCTTGGCGCGGGCGCAGTTGACCGTACCGTCCTCGGGGTCGGACGCCGAGACCTGGAAGGACACCACGTCTCCGTAGGAGAACAGCTGACCGTTTCCGGGGTTGTTGACGGTGACGGTCGGCGCGGTGTTACCCACGCCCACCATCACGTTCGCGCTGCCCGTCGCTCCCTTGGAGTCACGCACCGTCAGGGTCGCGGTGTAGGTGCTGTTCGTGGCGTAGGTGTGCGTCGGGTTGGCCGCGGTCGAGGTGCCGCCGTCCCCGAAGGCCCACGCGTAGGTGATCGCGTCACCGTCGGGGTCGGACGAGCCGGCCGAGGAGAACGTCACCGTGAGGGGAGCCTGGCCGGAGGTCGGAGTGCCGGTCGCGTTCGCGATGGGAGCACGGTTGCCGCCCGCGACGTAGTCGAACCGGTAGAGCGCGGAGTTCGCGTCACCGTTGAAGTACCCGGTGCCGTAGTCCAGGACGTACAGGGAACCGTCGGGGCCGAAGGCCGAGTCCATGACCTGCTTGCCCACCCACGGGAAGGCGGAGATCTCGCCGGGGCCGCCGGTGGAGGTGATCTGGATCGGCTTGATCCAGCCGCGGCCGAACTCGGAGGCGAAGAACTGCCCGTCGAGGCTCTGCGGGAATTTGGTGGCCGAGGTGTTCGCGGCGTTGTAGCGGTAGACGGGTCCCGCCATCGGCGATTCGGAACCTCCGCCGAACTCCGGCGGGGTGCCCGCGTCGCCTCCGTAGCGGATCCACGAGGGTTTGGCCGGGGGAAGCGTGCCCAGGCCGGTGTTGCGGAAGGAGTTGTTGACCGGTCCGCCCGCGCAGTTGTACTTGGCGCCACTGGCTCCCGTGGCGAAGTTCCACTCGTTGTACGTTTCCGCGGAGGTGTTGGTGCCGGTGCAGTACGGCCAGCCGTAGTTGCCCGGCGCGGTGATCCGGTTGAACTCCACCTGGCCGCTCGGGCCGCGGGTGGCGCTGGAGGAGCCCGCGTCCGGCCCGTAGTCGCCGACGTAGACGGCGCCCGTGGTCTTGTCCACGCTCATCCTGTACGGGTTCCGGAAGCCCATCGCGTAGATCTCCGGACGGGTGCCCGCGGTGCCGGGCGCGAAGAGGTTGCCCGACGGGTTGGTGTACGTGCCGTTGGCGTTCACCTTGATCCGCAGGATCTTGCCGCGCAGGTCGTTGGTGTTGGCCGCGGTCCGCTGGGCGTCGTAGGCGGGGTTCTGGTCGGTCCGCTCGTCGATCGGGGAGTATCCGGCGGAGGAGAACGGGTTGCTGTCGTCCCCGGTGGACAGGTAGAGGTTCCCGGCGGCGTCGAAGTCGATGTCACCGCCGACGTGACAGCAGATACCCCGGTCGGCGGGAACGTCGAGCACGGTCACCTGGCTCGCCATGTTCACCGTGTAGTCGGCGTTGAGGGTGAACCGGGACAGCCGGTTGACCCCCTTCCACGCGGTCCAGTCGGTGCCCGTGGCGGGAGCGTCGCCCGGGGGCGTCGACAGGGGAGGGGCGTAGTAGAGGTAGATCTGCCGGTTCGTGGCGAAGCCGGGATCGACGCCGACGCCCTGCAATCCCTCTTCGTCATGGGAGTAGACCGGGATGGTGGCGACGACGGACGTGCTGCCGGCCGCGTCGGTGCGCCGCAGCACACCGTCGCGCGCGGTGTGCAGTACGGACCGGTCGGGCAGCACCGCCAGCGAGATCGGCTCGCCGGTCTCCGCGACGCCCTTGGCGAGCGTGACCTGCTGGAAGTCGGCCTGGTTGATGGGTTGGGCCTGAGCGGGGACTGCCGGGCCCGCGATCACGGCGAGTGAGGTGGTCGCCAGTATGAGGGCGACACCCGCCGCTCTCCGCCGGAGGGCGGAGCCGAGGGGATCCAAGACTGACATCGGGGAGATGTCCTTTCCTGACGGTGCGCCAGGCGGAAGCACGGAAGCGCGCGGCCGCTCGGCTGGGGGGTGGGTTGTCAGGTGATCGTGCGGCTGAGCTCCACCGGGCCGGCGGTACGGCAGGCCCGGTGGTTAATAGGCGCAGGATGCCTTTCGAGCTACCGGACGCTTGCGCCGAACGCGTCGATGAGTCTGCCGTGTCCCATCGGCGTGCTACTGCCGTGAGCTGAGGTGGACGCCACGGTGCCATGGAGATCGGTCACCGTCAAGACATAAATCCGCCCTCTTTTGAAGATGGGCGACGTAACATCTTCAATCGACGACGAAACTTTTGTTCAATGGCAACATAAGTAGGTTTGAGGTTCCGGAAGCGTGAAGAGCATCACCCCGGAGCCATCCGCTTCGATCTCCCCCTGGCCGTAAGAGATCATCGAGCGGTGCCCCGGCGCCGGCCTGGGACGATGCCGGCGTCCGCGCGGGTGAGTCGCGCCGCCCGCTCGGGCGAGAGTCGTCGGCCACCGGCCTCCTGGCCGGGGCTGATCCCCTCAACCCGCGCGGTGGTCACCGGCCGACAGCAGTGTGGCGCGGCGGCCATTGGGCCGCCGCGCCACAGGTGCTGTGTTTCGGGCGTTCGGGTGTTCGGGATTCGGGTTCGGGTTCGGGTTCGGGTCAGCCTGCGCTGCAGGAGACCGTTGGCCAGGTCGTGCTGCCGTTGGTCTGGATGGTCACGCCGAAGTTGTTGCCGTTGCCGTTGGGCCTAGCGGTCAGCACTTGGGCGCTGGGGTAGCCGGCGCTGATGTTCCAGGTGGCGATGACCTTCTCAGGGGAGGGGACGTTCATCGTCACGGTCCAGTTGCTGGAGCCGCTGACCGAGACGTTGAGGTTGTACCGGTCGCTCCACTGCTGCCCCGCGGACAGCGACGCGGTGCAGCCGCCGCCGCCGCCACCGCCCCCACCGCCTCCACCGCCGCCGGAGGTGCCGCCTACCGTTATGTTGGAATTCCCGCTGCTCTGATATCCCTCTGTTGCGAGGATCATGTAATCGTGATTGCCCAGGCTCATTCCATTGCGGGCCCAGGCGTCAAAATGGTTTCCGGAGGTTATGGTTCCGCCCGTTTTCTTTGACTGCCGGACGCTCCAGTACTGATTGAAGGTTCTGATGCCGTCGATGGAGGGGGCGTTGGTCCGCGTCGTCTGGTAGATGTCGTACGTGCCGCCATCGCTGGTGACGGTGCCCTTGTACGTCCCCGTGGGCCGATAAGTGCCCCAGTTGTCGACGATGTAGTACTCCACGAGTGGGTTTCTCGTCCACCCGTAGAGGGTCAGATATGCATTTCCGGACGGATTGAAGCTGCCCGAGTAGCTGACGGCCCTGCGTCCGCCGGTGCTCCAGCCCTTACCGGCGACGAAATTCCCGGTGTTTCTCCATGAGGTGCTGTAATTGCCGCCGGATCCCAGTTCCATGGAGACCGACCCGGGACTGTCGGTCCAGAACGAATAGAAGTAGCCATTGTTGGTGCCGGTCTGATTGGAGGTTATGGCCGCGTGGGCGGGGCCGGGCAGCACCGCCAAGGCCACGGCCAGCGCCACGGCGCAGGCACGGCTGATGAACGGCCTGGTGCGGCCGCGTCTGCGGCTCTTCAGGCGTATGGGGGCGTCGTCCATGTGCGTGCTTCCTCCTCGTGAAGGCCGGCCGGGAGGCCGGGCAGCGCGATACGGCTCGCGGGGCTGCCGGTGGCCGGGGTGAGGGCCGCCGCGCGTCGGCGTCGTACAACGCGGCGGAGGTTGGCCGTCGTCGTGCGGTCGACGACCGGAGGACCAGGCTGCGGCGGGTGACCCGGATCGACAGTGGCTGAGGTCTGCCGATGGCGACAGTGTTTGCCCGGCTCTGATGCGCTGTCAACAATTCCCGAAAGATCCTGAAGATCTTAAGAAGGCATTTAGCCTGTTCAAAGGCTCTTTATGGCTGATCGTGCTCGAGGTCGACCAATGAAAGTTTCGTAAATATTTCGAAACATGCTGTGCGGTTCGAGACGGCCGTGCCGGCGCGCCCCCCTGGGCGGACCGCGAGGGGCGTGCCAGGACGGCACGCCCCTCGCGTGGGGCGGGGTCAGGTCCCGTAGGCCCTGACTTCGAGCAGGCCGACGGAAGCGGTTCCGTTGCCGGTGAGCAGCACCCGCAGCCGGGTGGTGTTGACGCCGGTGAAGGTGACGTTGTTGAACTGGTTCTTCGCCAGCCCGTACGTGCTCGCGCCCGGCACGTCGGCGTAGGCGGTGCCGTTCCAGTACTGCAGCTTCCACGAGGCCGGCATGTCGATGCCGTCCTCGTCGTCGAAGAAGTACACCTCGGCCCTGTTCAGGGTCTGGGCCGAGGACCAGGTGAGGTCGGCCCACTGCTGGCCGGTCTGCGGCCAGCAGCCCCAGCGGGGGTTGGCGGTGTCGTTGGAGGAGGACGGCTGGATGCCGTCGTTGACGGCGGCGACGCTCTCCCACGCGGAGGTGAAGGACGCCGAGGGGGTCGCGGACGTCGCCAGGTTGCCGGAGCCGGTGGGCGGCGGCTGGGTGCCGCCGCGGTTGTAGGCCTTGACCTCGGTGAGGCCGGTCCTGGCTCCGGAGGCACCGGTGGTCAGCACCCGTATCCGCTGGGCGCTGACGGCGGAGAACTGCACCAGGTTGTAGTTCGCCCGCGGCGCGGCCGGGGTCTTGGCCTGACCGGGCACGCTCACCCAGGCGCTGCCGTTGTAGTACTGGACGTCGTAGGCGGACGGGGCCCGGTAGGTGGCGTTGGCCGGGCGGCTGTCCTTGAAGTAGAGCCGTACCTCGTTGAGGGTGCGGGTGGCGCCGAGGTTCAGCTCGTACCAGTCCTGGCCGGTGCTGGTGCCTCCCCAGAACGGCTCGTTGGTGGGGAACCCGTCGATGGCGCCCGCGAGGTTGCTGCCGGAGGCGGTGGTGGAGGCGGTGGCCGTGGCGCCGGCCGCGAGGTTGGTCAGGTTCGCGGTCAGGTCGACGCCGGCCTTGGCGAGCATGTCCACCATCCGGGGGCTGCTCTGCGCCACCTGGTTCGGGGCCTGCAGACCGGAGACGGCGGTGTTGTAGGTGACGGTGCCGCCGGTGGTGACGGCGCCGGTGGCCGGGTCCCAGGTGAAGGGCACCAGTGTGCTGACGGTGGCGGCGCGGGCGCCGTTGATGTAGATCGAGTAGCCCTCGGGCACGCCGGGGTAACGGACGATCCCGTCGGCCGGGTCGTCCCAGACGATGGTCAGGTCGGCGTTGCGGTAGCGCAGGTTGTTGACGGTGAAGTGGGTCCAGCCGATGTTGATCGGCGACAGTTCCACCTTGGCGTCGCTACGCGGCCGGAGCCCGGCGACGTCCTCGATGACGGTCCAGTTGCTGCTGCCCAGGATGTTGTGGTGGATCCAGGAGCGGTAGTTGACCGAGGAACCGTTCCAGTCGGCCCAGAACTCGTTGGCGTCGGGCCAGGCGGTGTTGCCGCCGACGTACTGCGCCCAGGTGTTCCAGTACAGCAGCTTCTTGTAGTCGTTCGCGCTCATCCAGGAGTTGGGGTAGTTGCGCAGCACCGAGGAGTACAGCCGGAACTGCACGGTGGAGTTGATGGTGGAGAAGTTGTTCGAACCTGGGTTGCCCGCCGCCGCAGCCGCGGCCTTGTCCACCTGGTTGGCCGTGTAGAAGGGGAAGATCGGGTATTCGGCGGGGTTGTCGAACAGGCGCAGGGCCTGCTTGTAGGTGGTGGTGTTGGGCACGGCGCCGACCGCGAACGGGTAGTAGTTGTTGATCTCCTTCCAGGGCACCCACTCGTTGGTCGACTTCAGCCGGTGCTCGAAGAGCTGCCGGTTGGGGTTCCACAGCACGTTGACGATGGCGTTCTGGATCTGCGTGGCGAGCGTGCGCATCTCGGTGGCCTTGGCCGTGTTGCCGATCGCCTCGTACGCCTGGGCGGCGGCGAGCGCGCCGCTGTACTGGTAGGCCGACTCGGCGCGGTCCATGTTGCCGGGCTTCCAGTGGAAGGAGACGGCGTCGGCGTCGTTGCCGGTCAGTGCGCCCCAGTCGTACTCGATGAGCTTGTTGTTGTCGTGGTCGTAGTAGGCGAGCTGGCCCTTGACGTCCTGCTCGGCGTAACGGGCGAGGTTGGCCGCGATGCCGGGCTGGCCGCCGTGGATCTGGTAGCTCTTCCAGGCCGCCTCGGCGATGTACTGCGTGTAGCTGTTGGACCAGTTCTCCGGGTCGCCTGGATTGTCCAGGAAGCGACCGTTCTTGGACGTCTGACCGACACTGAGCCAGTCACCGTAGGAGTAGACCGGGTTGCGCAGGTATTTGAGGTCGTCGATGTGCATGGGCTGGGTCAGCGCGATGGCGTTGTTGTAGCCCAGCACGCCCTCCGTCGAGGTGGGGAACTGGAACGTCTGCCCGGGGATGTCGGCGTCGAGGTTGTTGAAGCGCATCAGCCACCAGCGGTAGTAGATGTTCTTCTTGATCGCCGGTTCGGCGACGTCGATGTAGGGCACGTTCTGCGCCCACCACAGGTTGTAGGCGCGCACGTGGGTCGCGAACGCGGTCGCGCCGGAGTAGCCCGCGTAGGCGTTGTACTCGGTGAGCGACGCGGGGATCTCGTTGGTGACGAAGCCCATCACGACCTTGGCGGTCACGGTCGCCCCGGCCGCGATGGTGACGGACCTGTTGAGCCCGCCGCTGGAGACGGCGAAGCCGTCACCGGTGAGCCGCGGGTAGATGGTGGTGAGGTTGTTGTAGGCGTTGACCTGCCCGGTCAGCTCACTGCCCGAGCCGGAGGTGGCGTAGGGCGAGGTCGCTCGCAGTTGCAGGGTGGTGGAGCCGCTGCCGCCGTTGGTGATCGACAGGTTCGTCACGGCGACGTTGTTGTCGGTGATGAACTTCGTCTGGGTCACCGTGACCGAGCCGCTGGTGTGCACGCTCTTCCAGTGGCTGGGCACCTGCCGCCGCTGGCTCACCTGCTCGGTGAACGTGCCGGGGGTGACGGCGATGGTGTAGGCGTTGTTGTTGTTGATGCTCTCCCAGTACGCCACCTGGCCGCCGAAGCCGAGCACCGCGGGGTTGTGGGTCTTCATGAAGACCGCGCGCCCCCTGCTCATCAGCCAGGTGCCGGCCGGGTCGTTGCCGGTACGGGCCAGCAGGCGGTCCATCCAGAAGTCGGTGCCGGAGCTCTCGGCGTTGTAGATGGACTGCATCATGTTGCCAGGGGTGTACGAGACCGGCGGGGCCGGGATCGCCGGACCGCTGAACGTGGGGAATCCGATGGTCTGCGCGGCGTTCGCGGGGAGGCTCAGGATGAGCGTGCCGACGGTGAGAAGCGCCGTGGTCAGGATGGCGGTCAGTCGCCGCCAGGCGGGTACGGGAATCGACATGGTGTCACAGTCCCTCGGGGGTCGGGGGGTGGACCGGGTGCGACGGGCGAATACGGAGACGAGGCCGGTGGCCCGCCCTCGGGCGTGGGAGCGGGCCACCTGCGGCAGGGGAGGAGCGGCTAGAGCGCCATCCACTCCAGGACGCCGGTGGAGTAGCCCGTCCTGGAGGTGATGTTCATGCGCAGCCGGGTGGTGGAGACCGGGGTGAAGGTGGTGATGTTGTAGGTGTTCGCGCCGACGCCGCAGCCCGACTGGCCGGGCACGTTCACATAGGCGCTGCCGTTCCAGTACTGCACCTGACAGGACGCGGGCAGGTCGATGCCCTGGTTGTCATCGAACCAGTAGGTCGCCACCTTGCTGATCGAGCGTGCGGTGGGCCACTGGTATTCGATCCACTCGGTGCCCTGGTGGTTCCAGTTGCCGTAGGCGCCGTGGCTGTGGTCGGCGGAACTCGTCGGGACGTAGCCGTCCTTGATCGCGCCGAGTGTCTCCCACGCGGAGACGTACGACGTCGAGGCGGTGGCGGCGAGGGCTTGGTTGGTGCCGGTGGGGGGCTGGCCGCCCGCGCCGCCTCCGCCGATCGGGCCCGTGGTCTGGACGACCTTCTGCATCGTGCCGTCGGCGTTCCAGTAGAGCTTGTCCAGGGTGACCGAGCGGCGGAAGTTGCCGCCGCCGGGGGCCGCGGCGTTGTGGTAGACCATGTACCACTGGCCCTTGAACTCGACGATCGCCGGATGGTTGGTGGTCGAGGTGACCTGGTCGAGCACGACTCCGCGGTGGGTCCAGGGGCCCATCGGGTTGCTCGCCGTGGCATAGCGGATGCAGGCGTAGCCCGGGGAGGAGCAGCCGGAGTCGTTGGCGGCGTAGGCCAGGTAGTAGGTGCCGTTGCGCTTGAACATCCAGGGGGCCTCCCAGAAGTTGCTCACCCCCTGCGGGGTGATCACGGGGCCGTCCAGGTTGATCATGTCGGGCTTGAGCTTGGCGGCGCGCACGCCGTTGTAGGAACCCCAGTAGATGTAGGCCTGACCGTCGTCGTCGGTGAACACGGTCGGGTCGATGTTGAGGGGCGAGGAGTTCGGGGTGCTGTCGCTGATCAGCGGTCCGCCCTTGGCGTCGGTGAACGGGCCGAGCGGGGAGTCGCCGACCGCGACGCCGATGTCCATCCAGCCCGCGCCCCTGCCGTTGACCGGCACGTACCAGTAGTACTTGCCGCCTCGCGGTTCGACCTCTCCGGCCCAGGCGTCACCTCCGGCCCAGCTGAAGTTCGAGAGCGACAGCTTGACCCCTTGATCGGTGAAGGTGGTGGCGTCGGTGGAGGAGAACACGTGCCAGTCACGCATGACGAAGTTCGTGCCGCCGGCGGCGGCCTCGTCATGACCGGTGTGCAGGTACATCGTGTCGCCGACGACCAGCGCGGCGGGGTCTGCGGTGTAGATGGCCGTGGTGATCGGGCTCGCGGCGGGCGCCGGTCCGGCCGAGGTGAGGACGAGTCCGAACGCGGCGACCGTGGCGAGGGCTGCCGTCCATCGTCGTTTCATGGCGTTACTCCTGGGGGGTGGGTGCCTGAAAACGGTGCCGAACACGCAACTACCGGACCTGGCAGCTGCTTTGTTAGCGCTAACATTCGGGATGGCCAGGGACGTTTCTGGAGTTGTACGGAGGTCCTCGACTCTGTTTCCGCGAGGTTTCCTGAGTGTTTGCGATAACAGAAACTCTGTCAAGCCCCAAAGTTCACACTCGGCTGTCAGCCCTGTGAGCTGGGAAGGGCGATTCTCGCTGCTCACTGCCGGTGACCGATAAACTGTTAACGTTAACATTATTTGATGGCGAACCGGCCCTCATGCTCGACTCGAACGGGTCCGCACATCCGCGGCGGTCTCCGCGCTCGTTTTCCGGAAGCAAGTGCCGGAGCGTCGCGGACGGCCGCGCCACCATCACCCGCGCGTCCATCCCTCGGAGAGCCGCCGCGGCTCAGTCGGCGCCATCTTCTACGGTGTCACCACGGCACCACGCGCACCAGGCCGTTCGCGCGGAAACGGCCCCGCGTCGCCGTCCGTCTCGACACCGGTACGTGAACCGATCGGTCGCCTGTTCGGGGGCGGCCAGTCGTTCGTTCGAAAGGAGACGCCGGATGAGCGTCAACGAGCAGGTTCTGAGCTACCCGATCCCCAACGACGCGGCGCTGGAGCCGCCCGCGAAATGGGCCGAGCTGCGCGGCGAGTGCCCGGTGGCGCACGTGAAGCTGCCCAGCGGCGACCAGGCGACGCTGCTGACCCGCTATGAGGACGTCAAGCGGGTGCTTGCCGACCCGCGCTTCACTCGCCGGCTCGACGCCCCCGACGCGGCCCGGCTTTCGGCCGAGGGAGACGGGGTGTTCAGCGGCGAGATGGCGCAGATCATCCCTGACGGGGGCGAGGAGCACCAGCATTGGCGGCGCCTGGTCGGCAAGTGGTTCACCGCCAAGCGGATGACCGCGCTGCGGCCCGCGATGGCCCGGATGGCCGAGCAGCTCATCGACGACATGGTCGAGCGCGGCGGACCCGGTGACCTCAAGGCCGGTCTGGGCTTCCCGCTGCCGGTGTACGTCATCTGCGACATGCTCGGCGTGCCGGCCGCGGACCGGGACCGGTTCTCCTACTGGTCTGACGCCATGCTCAACCTCACCCGCTACGGTCAGGCCGAGATCGAGGCCGCCCAGAGCGATTTCTTTCAGTACATGTCCGGGCATGTCGCCGCCAAGCGCGCCGAGCCGGGCGAGGACCTGCTGAGCGAGCTGATCGCGGTCGGCGGCCCCGAGGAGGGCGGGCTGTCCGACATCCAGATCCTGGTCACCGGCATGGCGCTGCTGATCGCCGGGCACGAGACCACCGCCAACATGATCGGCAAGATGGTCTCCATGCTGCTGGCCGACCGCAGCCGGTGGGAGCGGCTGCTGGCCGATCCCTCGCTGGTGCGCACGGCGGTGGAGGAGACGCTGCGGCTCGACGCCAACTCCGGCTTCGGCCTGCCGCGTTACCTGCGTGAGGAGACCGAGGTCAGCGGCACGGTCCTGCCCCGCGGCACCACCGTGGTGTGCAGCATGGCCGCGGCCAACCGCGATGAGAGCGTCTTCGAGGCCGCAGCCGAGATGGACCTGAGCCGTAGCCCGAACTCGCATCTGTCCTTCGGCGTCGGCGCCCACTCCTGCCTGGGCCAGGCGCTGGCCCGCACCGAGCTGCAGGTCGTCCTGGAGGTACTGCTGCGCAAGCTGCCGTCCCTGGAACTGGCCGTGCCCGTGGAGAAGCTGGAGCGCGTGGAAGGGCTGGCCGTCGGCGGCCTGCGCACGGTCCCGGTCCGCTGGTGACCCGGCACCGCCGCTCCCGGCCGGCCGCGGTGACCGTCTGCGTCACCGTTCCGCCCCGTGCGCCCACAGCCCGCGCACGTGACCGATGTGGCGGCGCATCAGCGCCTCCACCCCGGCGGAGTCGCGCACCTCGATGAGGTCCATCAGCTCGTGGTGCTCGGCCGCGGACCGGCCCAGCGCGCCGCCGCGCAGCAGCGGGGTCAGGCCGGGCAGCCGGGTCTGCGCGCGCAGCCCCGCCACCACGTCCACGAGGAACCTGTTGTCGCTGTAGGCGAGCAACGCCAGGTGGAACACGTGGTCCGCCTCGATGTACGCGATCAGGTCAGCGTGTTCGACCGCGTCGACGATGTTCTGCGCGAGCCCGCGCAGCGCGGGGAGGTCGGCCTCGGGGATGACGGGCACGGCGTCACGCACGGTCGACGGCTCGATCAGCAGCCGCACCGCCGTCAGGTGGTCGAGGTCCTCCTCCGACATCTCCGTGATCTGGAAGCCCTTGTTCCGCCGGGAGACGACCAGGCCCTCCCTCGCCAGGTCGAGCATGGCCTCGCGGACCGGCGTGGGGGACACACCGAACCGCGCGCCCAGGGCCGGCGCGGAGTAGACCGTTCCCGGCCTGAGCTCGCCCGAGATGATCGCGGCCCGCAGGGCTCCCCTCACCTGCTCCCTGAACGTCTCCTGCCTCCCTAGGGGGCGCAGGCGCGTCATGGCAGGAACCCGGCGGGAAACGGCCGGCCGGGTCGAGGCGGAGTGCGGCGGCCGGCGACGGACGGCGGGCGGTGAGGCCTCAGGGGAGGCCTCGGGCGAGACCTCACCTGTAGCCCTTCGCGAGCACCGCCTTGGTGTCACGGGTGACCAGGGCGGCGACCTCGGGGGAGAGTGGGGAGCGCGGCGGACGGCAGACGCCTCCCCTGCGGCCGGCGAGGTCCATCGACAGCTTGATCGACTGGACGAACTCGGTCTTGAAGTCCCAGCGCAGGAGCGGGTGCAGGTCACGGTAGATGGGCAGGGCGCGGGCGATGTCGCCGGGGTCGCCCGAGGTCGCGAGCCGGTAGAGCTCGACGGTGCTCTTCGGGATCGCGTTCGGGTATCCGGCGATCCAGCCGACGGCCCCGGCGAGGCCCAGTTCGAGCAGCACGTCGTCGGAACCGACGAGGAGGTCGAGCTCGGGGGCCAGCTCGCGGATCTCATAAGCCCTGCGCACGTCGCCGGTGAACTCCTTGACCGCGACGATCAGGCCCTCGCCGTGAAGCTCGGCGAGCAGGCCGGGGGTGAGGTCGACCTTGGTGTCGACCGGGTTGTTGTACGCCACGATCGGCAGCCCGACCCTGGCGACCTCGCGGTAGTGGTCGACCACGGCCTGGCGATCCGCGCGGTAGGTATTGGGCGGAAGGAGCAGCACGGACGCGGCGCCCGCCTCGGCCGCCTGCTCGGCCCAGCCTCTGGCCTGCGGCGCTCCGTAGGCGGCCACGCCCGGCATGACGTGGAAGCCCTCGGGGGAGGCCTCGACGGCGGTCCGCACGACGCGCGCGCGCTCCTCGTCCGACAGGGTCTGATATTCGCCGAGCGAGCCGTTGGGCGTGACGCCGTGGCAGCCGTTGTCGGCGAGGAACCGCACGTGCTCGGCGAAACCGTCGTAGTCGACGGACAGGTCGTCGTTGAGGGGCAGTGCCGTGGCGACGCTGACGCCGTGCCACGGCCGGGCGGATGCACTCATGCAACTCTCCTGAGAAAAGGGGGATCTGTCGAGGCGATGTCACATCGCCTGGTGGGGCATCCAGCGTTCGAGACCGTCCGCGTCGAGCGGCAGTTCCGCGGACAGCACCTCGGCGCCGTCCTCCGTGACCACGAGGTCGTCCTCGATGCGGACTCCGATCCCGCGCAGCTCCGGCGGGACCGTCAGGTCGTGGGCGTGGAAGTACAGGCCGGGCTCGACGGTGAGCACCATGCCGGGAGCCATGAGCGCGTCGTGGTAGGCCTCCGGGCGGGAGGCGGCGCAGTCGTGCACGTCGAGACCCAGGTGGTGCCCGATGCCGCAGACGAGGTAGCGGCGGTGGTGCTGACCGTGGTCCGACAGCGCCTCGTCCACGGAGACGGGCAGCAGGCCCCAGTCGTGGAGCCCCTGGGCGATGACCTCCATCGCGGCATGGTGGAAGTCGCTGAACCGGCGGCCGGGAGCCACCTGGGCGAGGGCCGCACGGTGGGACCTCTCCACCAGGTCGTGAACCTGCCGCTGCGCCGGGGAGAACCGGCCGGACGCGGGGAAGGTCCGGGTGACGTCGGCGGTGTAGAAACTGCGAACCTCCACGCCGAGGTCGAGCAGCAGCAGCTCGTCCGGCAGGACGGGGCCGTCGCAACGCACCCAGTGGAGCGTGGGGGCGTGCGCGCCGCTGCCCACGATGCCGGCGTAGCCGGGACCGTTGCCGTACGTCCTGGCGTGCCGGTCGAACGTGCCCTGCAACCAGCGCTCGCCGCGACCCTCGACGGCCGCGGGGATCTCCGCGAGAACCGCGGCGAATCCCTCGACCGTGCGGTCCACGGCCTCGCGGAGCCGGCCGATCTCCCAGTCGTCCTTGATCATGCGCAGTTCGGCCAGGACGCGGCGCAGCTCCTCGGGGTTCTCCACGGAAGGCGCCTCGTCGAGCGGGCGCACCTCGATGCCGAGCGTGGCCGACCAGTCGTCCAGTCCCGGCGCGGCGCCGACCCACAGCTCGCCGTGCATGACGTCACTGAAAAAACCAGGCTCGCCGGGGTACGCCGGGGGCGGCAGGTACAGCGTCGCGTCGCCGCCGCGCATCACGACCACGCCGCCCTCGACGGGACAGCCGGTGAGCCAGTAGAAGTCGCTGTCGGGCCGGAAGTCGTACGCCGTGTCGTTGCTCCGGATCGGGGCGTGCCCCGCGGCGACCGTCACGTCCACGCCGGGCAGCGCGGCCGCGAGCCGCGCCCGGTGCGCGGCGGCCGCCTCGGGCGCGCCCGCGACGACGGGCGGTGTCCGGTCCGGGGTCCCCCATCCCTGTCCCATGTACGCGTTGAACGCCGGGATCTCCGTCAGCTTGGGATGGCTATTCACGTATTCCTCCTCCGATGTCTTGAACGAGCCCGGTCAGGCGAGCGAAGACGCGATCGTCGCCGAGGCCGTCGTGCTCGTACTCGTTGGTCACCCAGGCCTGGGTGTTGCCGACGCGGGCCGCCGTCTCCAGCTGCAGGCCCGCGTCCACGTACATGTCGTCGAAGTAGACGGCCGCGGCGACCGGGACCTCGTTGGCGGCCAATCGGTCCACGTCGTACAGGGGCGGCCAGTCGTCGCGTCCGGCGAGCGCCTCCATCGCGGGACGGAACGGCCGCAGTTCGCGGATCTCCTCGAACATCCAGGGATAGATCATCTCCCCGGTGAACAGCAGCGGCCTGGCGGTCTCCGCGAACTGAGGATGCTCAGAGCGCTCCCGCTCGGCCGCCCTCCAGGAGCCGCGCCCGTAGATGGCCTCCTGCAGCGCCGCGAACAGCGGGTCGTCGCTGTAGGACGAGCGCGCGAGCACCTGGTACAAGAAGACCGACGACAGCTCACCCGCGTTGAAGGCCTCGTCGAGCAGCCAGTGCATGCGTTCGTATCCGGGCTTCATCCCGAAGTCGATGCCGAGCGACTGCAGCCGTCGCACCGTGAGCACGTCGCCGTCGGGCAGCAGGACGTCGCCCTCGGCCAATCGGTCCGCGATCCGCGCGACCTGATCCACCTGGTGCGGATAGCGCCGGTAGAACTCGGCGTTCTTCGCCTCGACGCGGGGATAGGTGCGCCGGTAGACCTCGGCCGCGTCCGGGTCCAGGCTGGGCAGGCCGCCGGTGACGTAACACGCGCTCAGGCCCTCGGGCGCGTGCGACAGGTATGCCATCGTGAGGAAGCCGCCGTAGCTCTGCCCGAGCGTCGACCAGCGCCGCCCGCCGAAGACGGTCTTCCGCAGGTGCTCGGCGTCGGCCACGATCGAGTCGGCGCGGAAGCGGGAGAGATGGTCGGCGGCCTTCGCGGCGTCGTCGAACCCGCTCATCCTGCGGCCGTCGACGCGGGTGCTGCGGCCGGTGCCGCGCTGGTCGAGCAGGACGACCCGGTGGGTCTGCAGCGCCCGCCCGATCCACCCGTCGGCCCTGAGCGGGCGCGGTCCCTTGCCGCCGGGACCGCCCTGCAGGTAGAGCAGGCACGGCAGATCCTCACCCCGCCGCGCCGGGTCGACCAGCTCGCGGGCGAAGACGGAGATCGTCTCCTGGGGGTCCGCCCAGTCGAGCGGCACCTCCGCCACGTGCTCGCGCACGTGCATGCCAGGGATCGTGTAGTTCATCCGGCGGCCCTCCTTCTGCGATCCCACTCGGGGTTGATCCGGGGGATCGCGGCCAGCAGCGTCCTGGTGTACGGGTCCTGGGGGTCGGCGAAGACCCGCTCGCACGGGCCCTCCTCGACGATCCGCCCCTTGCTCATGACCGCCACCCGGTGGGCGATCTGGCGGACGACGGCGAGGTCGTGGGCGATGAAGACATAGCTGAAGCCGCTCTCCCGCTGCAGGCGCCGCAGCAGCTCGATCACCTGCGCCTGCACCGACACGTCGAGCGCGGAGACGGCCTCGTCGCAGATCACCAGCTTGGGATTGACAGCGAGCGCGCGGGCGATACCGATGCGCTGCGCCTGGCCGCCGGAGAACTGCGCGGGGTAGCGCTGCGAATGGTCGGGGTTGAGCCCGACCCGCACCATCAGCTCCTTGGCGAGCGCCCGCTTACCACCCTTGGGCTCCATCCCCTGGTAGACGAGGGGCGCCGTCAGGATGCGCTCGACCGTGTGCCGGGGGTTGAGCGAGGAGAAGGGATCCTGGAAGACCACCTGGACGTTGCCCCGGAATCCGGCCAGGTCAGCGCCCTTCGCGCGGGTCACGTCCCGGCCCTCGAACTCCAGGGTGCCCGCGGTCGGCTCCATCAGCTTGGCCACCATGCGGGCCGTGGTGGACTTGCCGCTGCCCGACTCGCCCACCACGGCCAGGGTCTCGCCGAGCCGCACCTCGAGGCTCACCGCGTCGACGGCGGTGAACTCCTCCTTCCGCCCGAACGGCCCGCGCACGGTGAACCGCTTGGTCAGGTCCCGTGCGCGCAACAGGGGTTCGCTCATGAGACCACCTCGTCGTCGATCCGCGGGATGCTCTCCAGGAGCATCCGGGTGTACTCGTGCCGGGGCTCGGAGAAGACCTGCTCGGCGGTGCCGTACTCGACCTGCTCGCCCTGGCACATCACGAGCACCCGCGCGGCGATCGAGCTGATCACCGCGAGGTCGTGGGTGACGAAGACCATCCCGGTCCCGGTCTCCTTCTGGAGCCCGGCGAGCAGGCGCAGGATCTGCGCCTGGACGGTGACGTCGAGGGCGGTCGTCGGCTCGTCGGCGATGAGGAGCGCGGGGGAGCAGACCAGCGCCATCGCGATCATGATGCGCTGGCGCTGCCCGCCGGAGAACTGGTGGGGGTAGTAGCCCGCCCGCCGGTCCGGCTCGGGGATGCCGACCTGCGCCAGCGCCTCGGCGACGACCTTCCCGGCCGCCTTGCGCGAGCCTCCCCGGTGGGCCCGGTACATCTCCTCGATCTGCAGGCCGACCGTGTAGTACGGATTCAGCGACGACAGTGGGTCCTGGAAGATCATTGAGGCCTGCTCGCCCCGGATCGCGCGCATCTGCCGGTCCGTACGGCCGAGCAGCTCGACGCCGTTCAGCCGGATGCTTCCCCTGGTCACGGCCCCGCGCGGCAGCAGGCCCATGATGGCCAGGCTGGTCATCGACTTGCCCGAGCCGGACTCGCCGACGATGCCGACGGTCTCGTCCCTGCCGACCGTGAACGACACGTCCTTGACCACGTCCACGAGGCCGCGCGTGGTCGGGAAGGTCACCGTGAGGTCCTCCACGACAAGCAGCTCACTCATCGGATCCTCACTCTCGGGTCGAGGCCGGTGTAGACGAGGTCGACCACGACGTTGCCCACCACCACGAAGAACGCCGCGAGGAGGGTGACCGCCATGATCACCGGCTGGTCGTTCTTGGCGATGGAGTCGGCGGCCATCTTGCCGACGCCGTTGAGGCCGAAGACGGTCTCGGTGATCAGTGCTCCGCCCAGCAGCGCGGCGAAGTCCATGCCGAAGATCGTGGTGATCGGCGTGAGCGCGGGCCGCAGCGCGTGCCGCCGCATCGTGAGCACCGGGGCCAGGCCCTTCGACCGGGCCGTGCGCATGAAGTTCTCGGCCAGCGTGTCGATGACGTTCGCCCTGGTCAGCCGCGCGTAGAGGCAGGCGTAGCCGGTAGCCAGGACGATCCACGGCATCAGGTACGACTGCAACCACAACAGGGGGCCGTCGGAGAACGCCACGGCCGAGGGGAACGGCAGGATCTGCAGCTTGACCACCAGGACGTACTGCAGGGCCAGCGCGAGCACGTAGTTGGGGATGCTGGCGCCGCCCAGGGCCAGGCCCATCGTGGTCCGGTCCCACCAGGTGCCCTCCCTGACCGCGCTGAGCAGACCGGCGCCGATGCCGATGACCAGCCAGAGCACGGCCGCGCCGACCGCGACGGTGGCGCTGACCGGGAGCCGGTCCAGGATCATCTCCCACACCGACTGGCTGGTCTGGAAGGAGTAGCCGAGGCAGGGTGCCGGGCAGTGGATCAGGTTCGCGCCCGATCCGTAATCCCGCCCGGCGAACAGCCCGCTCAGGAAGTCCCAGAACTGCGTGAAGAACGGCTGGTCCAGCCCGAGGAGTGTGCGGATCTGCAGGATCCGCTCCGGCGTGCAGGTCTTGCCGCAGATCATGACCGCCGGGTCCGGCGACAGTTTGAAGAAGATCAGGTAGGTGAACAGGCAGACCATGAAGAGGATCAGCACGAGCCCGGCGATCCGGCCTGCGAGGTAACGGGCCATCAGGAGGCTTCTCCCGCGTCGGTGACGGCCCGGATCCGGTCCCCGAGCACGGTGAGGGACAGCACGGTGAGGAAGAGGAAGAGCCCGGGGATCGCGAAGTACATCGGGTCCACCGCGTACCAGCTCACCGAACTGGCGATCATCTGTCCCCACGAGGGGGTCGGCGGGGTGACGCCCACGCCCAGAAAGGACAGCCCGGCCTCGGTGCCGATGTAGCCGGGCACCGCCAGGGTCGTCATGACGATGAGTGAGCTGCGCAGATTGGGCAGGATCTCCTTGAACACCAGGGCGCCCGTGGAGGCGCCCGACGCGCGGGCCGCCTCGACGAACTCCCGGTTCACCAGCGTCAGCGTCTGCCCGCGCACCACCCGTGCGAGGTACGGCCAGCCGAACACGCTGATCACCACGACCAGCAGGACCGCCCGGTTCCCCGACGGCAGCGACGACAGGATCGCGATCATGAAGATCAGCGAGGGGAAGGCCATCAGGAAGTCCATGACCCGGGAGATCACCTGGTCGGCCCAGCCCCCGTAGAACCCGGCGAGCATGCCGAAGACCACGCCGAGCAGGGTGGTCAGCACGGTCGCCGAGATCGCGATCAGGAACGACACGCGAGCGCCGTACATGATGCGGGCGAAGACGTCGCGGCCGTTCTGCGGCTCGACGCCGAACAGGTGCTCGGCGCTGACGCCGCCGAGCGAGCCCCGCGGCAGGCCGCCGAGGTTGGTGTCGATGGCCGCCGCGTCGAAGTCGTTCGGCCCGTGCCCGGTGAGGGCGGTGATCAGCGGTGCGCAGACCGCCATCAGGACGACCAGGGCGAGGAAGCCCGTGCTGAGGACGGCGGCCCAGTCGTGCAGCAGCGCGCCCGCTATCCGGCGTCCCGAGGTGGCGGGCACACCGGGTGTGCCCGCCCCGGGGCCGGCCTTCGCATCGCGCGAGGGTGCGGCGGTGGTCATGGCGTGCGCCTACTTGCCCGGGTCTTTGAGCCCGAGGGAGATGAAGTCGATGCCGCCGGAGAACGCGTCGTTCAGGTAGGCCCCCGCGACGTTGCCGCCGACGATCGTCACGTTCTTCTCGTAGACGAGAGGCACGATCGGCGCCTGCTCCATGATCTGCTTGTCCAGCTCGGCGTACGCGGCGTTGGCGGCGTTGACGTCGGTCATCGCGCCGATCTCGTCGATCCGCTTGTTGATGGCCTCGTCGTTGATCTGGGCGAGGTTCTGGTTGCCCTTGTCGAAGATGTTGCGGCCGTCGAACAGCGGCGGCAGGAAGGTGGCGCCGGACGACCAGTCCGGGCACCAGCCGGTGATGGCCGCGTCGTGCTGCTGCGCCGGGGTGGCGATCACCTCGTAGAAGGTGGACGTGTCGATGTTGTTGATCTTGACGTTGATCTTCAGCGGCTTCAGCGCCTCCTGGATCGCGACCGCCATGCCCTGCTGGCGGGGATCCGGGCGGACGTCCAGGGTCAGGTCGAACCCGTCGCCGAGCCCGGCGTCATCGAGGAGCTGCTGCGCCTTGGCCGGGTCGGTCGGGTACGGGTCGTAGTCCACCCGGCCGACGATGGTCGGCGGCTGGATCGAGGTCGCCTTGTCCGCGAGCGTCGTCCCGCCGTCCCCGGCGACCACGGTGTCCTTGTTGACCGCGTAGTTGATCGCCTGCCGGACCCGCACGTCGCCGAGGGGCTTCTTGGTGGTGTTGAGGCTCATGTAGGTGGTGCAGCCCATGTAGCCGGAGAGCGTGCGTTCCTTGATCTGCGGGGTCTGGATCCGGGCCACCGTGGCCGCCTGGATCGCGCCCGCGGTGGCGTTCGCGTCGGCGCCCTGCCCGGCGAGCATGCGCTCGTCGATGGTCGCGCCGTCGAGCCCGAAGGTGAACTCGAACCCGTCCGCCTTGGCCGGGCGGAGGGTGTCGGAGGAGGCCTTCCAGTACGGGTTGCGGACCAGCTTCAGCGACGCGCCGCGCTGGTAGCTCTCCACCTTGTACGGTCCCGACGCGATCGGCTTGGTGTCGAAGGCGCCTGCCGCCCCCGAACCCTTCGGAAAGGGCACGAAGTTGGGCTGCGCGAGCGCGCTGGCGAAGTCCGCGAACGACTTCTTCAGGTGGAAGACGATCGTCTTGGCGTCCGGGGTCTCGATCGTGTCGAGGTCGCCGGAGACGTACGGGCCCTTGTAGTCCTTGGGCGCGTCGATGAGCAGCCTGGCGTACGGCGAGCCGATCCCGGCCTCCGGGTCCCAGGCGCGCTCGACCCCGAACTTCATGGCCTCGCTGGTGATCGGCGTGCCGTCCTCGAAGAAGATGTCGTCCTTGAGGGTGAACGTCCACGTCTTGTTGTCGTCGCTGCCGGTGCCGGTGGTGGTGGCGAGGTCAGGAACGATCTTCGTGCCCTCCGCTCCCGGACCCGCGCCGAACGTCGTCAGGCCCCGGTAGATGAGCCGATAGAAGTTGTTGACGCCGCCGTCCCAGCCCCGAGCCGGGTCCAGGTGGGAGTAGTCGGCGGTGAGCAGGACGTGGACGGTGCCCCCCGTAGAAGCCGCTGCCGCCCCTGTCGCCGACCCGCCGGCTCCGGAGGCGGGGGCGGAGGCACCGCCACACCCGGTGAGCGCCAGGGCGGTGAACACCGCAACAGTGGCGAGAACTGCCGATCTCCTCATTGCGCCTTCTTTCGATGGGTGAACTCGGGGGTCATGCGTTCCTGACCCATACGCGCATGGCTTCTGGCCGGCGGTTGCCCCAGAGGAAGTGGGGGACGAAGGTCACCGGAACCGCTCCGCCGGGCGCCGGCCGTTCCGCCGGCAACTCGGGGTAGAGCTCGGCGGAGGGCGGCGCGGCCGCCCCCGCCGTCATCCGCAGGACGACCGCGCCCGGCAGCTCGTCCCGCGACCGCTCGACGGTCGCGCCGGCGACCTGCTCGGGGGAGACGACGAGGTCGTCCACCGATACCGGGCAGTCCTGTTGCTCGACGCAGTAGACGAGCGGACCGCGCGCGACGCCGACCGCGCCGCGGGTCGCGTCCAGGTAGGGGTGCGAACCGTGCGCCCTGACCGGCATCGGGACGCCGAGCCGCAGCTCGTCGCCCGCCGCCCAGACGCGCTCGACGGTGAGCCAGCCGTCCTCGGCCCCCTCGACCGGCCGGCCGTTCACCGACGCCGTCACCGAACGGGCCCACGCGGGGACGCGCAGCCGGATCGCGTACGGCCCGTCCGGCGCCCGCTCGACGACGATGCGCACGTCGCCGTCCCAGGGGTAGTCCGTCTCCATCACCAGGGCGATCGAACCGGTCTCGATCCGTGCCCCGGCGTAGGTCGTGATGTGGAGCACGCCCTCACGCTCGGCGGCGACGTAGTCGCCGAGCTGCGCCATCCAGCGGACGATGTTCGGTGGACAGCAGGGACAGCCGAACCAGGACCGGCGCAGCATCTCGCCGCCCGTCTCCGCGCCGCTGCGCTGCTCGTGGTCGGGGCGGCGCTGCAGCGGGTTGTCGTAGAAGAACGCCCTGCCGTCGGCGGACAGGCCCACGGCGTACGCGTTGAACAGCACCCGCTCGAAAACGTCGAGGTACTTCGCGCCTCCGGTCGCCTGGAACATCCGCCACGCCCACTGCATGGTGGCGATCGCGGCGCAGGTCTCGGCGTAGGCGCGCTCGGACGGCAACTCGTAGCGGTCGCCGATCGCCTCGTCGGAGTGGCGGCTGCCGAGACCGCCGGTGAGGTAGAGCTTGGTGGCGACCATGTCGTCCCAGAGCCGGTCGAGCGCCTCGAACAGTGAGCGGTCGCCGGTCTCCAGGTAGATGTCGGTCGCGCCCGCCGCGAGGTAGGCCATCCGTACGGCGTGCCCGATGACCGAGGGCAGCTCGCGGAAGGGCAGGTGGTCCTGGAAGTATTCGGGAGGGAAGATCGTGTGTTTCAGCCTGGCCTGGCCCCGCCGGTCCACGAACAGGCCCGCCTGGACGAGGTAGGCGCGGTCGCCGGTCTCCCTGAACAGCTCGACCAGCGCCATCTCGACCTCGGGGTGGCCGCAGGTGGCCTCCTCCTTGCCGGGCCCGAACCGCTCCACCACCAGGTCGGCGAACCTCACCGCCACGGCGAGCAGCCGCCCGTCGCCCATCCGCCGTCGCGCGGCGACCGCGGCCTGGATGAGGTGGCCCAGGTTGTAGAGCTCGTGGCCCCAGGAGAGGTCCTCCCACGGCTTCTTGGCGCTCGCCGGATCCTGGAAGTAGGAGTTCAGGTAGCCGTCCTCGGCCTGCACGCGTTCAAGCAGCTCGACGACCTCGTCGAAGAACTCCCGGGCCCCGTCCTGCGCGGTGCCGGCGCCGATCTCGTACGCCACCCCTTCGAGGGTCTTGTACAGATCCGTGTCCAGGAACGGGTAGCGGCCACGGTACGGCGGAGCGTCCGTCACGAGGAGGCGCCTCAGGTTGTCCACGTTGCCGGCGGCGCGCAGCTGCTCGATGGTGTGCGGGACCGTGGCGGTGCTGTTGCGGGCCTGCCACTGACGGAGCAGACCACCGGTGATCTGCACGTTGACCTGCTCAAACATCATGAGGGCCCTCAATGCCATGTAGCATTTCACCTGTACTATGTAGCATGGCACTGAACCTTAGAGCCGGGTAAACGGACCGCCAATAGAGCGGAATATTTAGGGCTCATCCGTATCGAAACGGTTATCAAAGCGTGATGTCCGGATCGCCGGCGCCGACGCGGGCCTTGCTCGGGGAAGAGCAGGTCGGGCCGCCGTCGAGGCGGCCGTGACGCGGCCTGCGTGATCACGCTCGCGCCTTTCCGGGCGCCTCTTCTGGGCCGGTGCCGTCAGGGTTGTCACCCCTCCGCGGAGTCGGCCGCCACATTCGGGCAAGCCGACGGTGCGCGGCGCCATGGACGAGACCGTCGTACGGCTCGCGTCGCGCCGGGTCTTTCCTCGCGGCCCTTGACTTCTTTCATCACAGCTCTTGACGGGAATTATGAGATCGTTAACACTCTCGACCATGAGATGTGAACGTGGTCGCGCATCGGCCGTTCAATGGATGCGGTGATTCGATGTCGTAGATCATTTCCTGCCGTAAGCATGCTATGAGCAGGTGTTTTGTGTTTTCCTTCCGCTTGCGCCATTCCGTCGGCGGGCGGTTTGGCCTAATCAGTAGTCGCTGGTGAGCGCATATTCGCCCGGTCCTTCGCGGCGGATAAATGTTAACGCTAACAACAAATTTTCAACGCAGGCCGACCTCGATCCCTCATTTCCGCGGACACCGCCGGATGAGAAACCTCAGACCAGATCTCGAGCCACAGACGAGGACAGTGAAATGACGAATCCCATGCTCCGGCGTGATGTGCTGCGCCTGGCCGCACTGGCGGCCGCCACCCCCTCCGCACTCGCCCTGGCCCCCCTGGGCGGAGCGGGGACGGCTCAGGCCGCCACCCGTACAGTGGCCGCCGCCATGGTTCCGCCGCCGCGGAACGCCCCCGCGGCACCCGCCGCCTGGGTCGTGAAACCGTTCGCCAACAGCCAGGTCACGCTGGGCGAAAGCCTGTTCGCCGCCAACCGGGACCGGATTCTGAACTTCCTGAGGGCCTATCCGGCCGACCGGATGCTGGCCAACTTCCGGGCCAACGCCGGGCTGGACACGCTGGGCGCCCAGCCGCCCGGCAGCTGGGACGACGCGACCGGCAACCTGCGCGGTCACTACAGCGGGCACTTCCTCAGCGCCCTAGCACTGGCCTACTCGGGCTCCGGCGACGACTTCTACAAGGACAAGCTCGACTACATGGTCACGGCGCTGGGCCAGTGCCAGGACGCGCTCGCCGCCACGGTCGGGCAACCGGCTCCTCCCGCCGCGCCCGTCGCCAGGGTGAGCGGGAAGTTCGGCCAAGCGGTGAAACTCAACGGCTCCCAGTACGTGTCACTGCCCACAGGCATAGTGAGCGGCCTCGGCGACTTCACCATCGCCCTGTGGCTGAACCCGGCGGCGATCAGCACCTGGTCAAGGATCTTCGACTTCGGCACCGGTACCACCCGCAACATGTTCCTGGCCGTGAGCGCGGGCTCCGCGCCGAGATTCGCGATCACCACCGCCGGCGGTGGCGGCGAGCAGCGGATCAACGGCACCGGCCAGCTGGCCACGGACCGATGGACCCATGTCGCGGTCACCCTGTCCGGAGGCACCGGGACGCTCTACGTCGACGGCGCGCCGGTCGGCACGAACCCCGGCATGACCCTCCAGCCGTCCAGCCTCGGTTCGACCGGCAACAACTGGATCGGAAAGTCCCAGTACGGCGACGCGTACCTGAGGGCCTCCGTCGACGAGTTCCAGATCTACGACCGCGCGTTGACCGAGGCCGAGGTTCGGGCCCTGATGACAGACGCGGACGGAGGGCTGGGCGGGGGGAATGCGGCCTGGTATCGATTCGAGGATGAGAGCGGGGAGACCGCGGCCGATTCCTCGGGGAGGGGGCAGGACGCCCGGCTGGTCTCCGAAGCCGGCGGGCACCCCGGCCCGAGCCACCCCGGCTTCCTGGCCGCCTACCCCGAGACGCAGTTCATCCTGCTGGAGCAGTACGCCACCTACCCCACCATCTGGGCGCCCTACTACACCTGCCACATGATCATGCGAGGGCTGCTCGACGCCCACGAGTTCGCCGGCAACAAGCAGGCGCTCGACATCGTCATGAAGATGGGCGACTGGGTTCACAGCAGGCTGGGCCACCTTCCTCGGGTCCAACTGGATCGCATGTGGGGCATCTACATCGCCGGCGAGTACAACGGCATGAACGCGGTGATGGCCGACCTCCACGCCCTGAGCGGCAAGCAGGAGTATCTCGCGACGGCGAAGTGCTTCGACAACACCGCGCTCTTCACGGCCACCGTCGCCAACCAGGACACGCTGGACAGGAAACACGCCAACCAGCACATCCCCCAGTTCATCGGCTACCTGTCGGTCTTCGAACAGTCCAGGGAACGCGACTACTACACCGCCGCCGTCAACTTCTGGGACATGGTCGTCCCCCATCGCACGTTCACCGACGGCGGACTGGCCGGCCCGAGCGACAACGGCGAACTCTTCGGAGCACGCGATGTCATCGTGGGTTCCCTGGGGACCAACAACGCCGAGACATGCTGCAACTACAACATGCTGAAGCTGAGCAGGGGCCTTTTCTTCCACACCGCGGACCCGAAGTACATGCAGTACTACGAACGGGCTCTCTACGGTCAGATCCTCGCCTCGCGCCGCAACGTCGACAGCGCCACGGACCCGCTGCTGACCTACTTCATCCCCATGCGGCCGGGCGCCTCGCGGAGTTACGGCAACCTCGGGACCTGCTGCGGCGGCACCGGGCTGGAGAGCCACACCAAGTTTCAGGACTCGATCTACTTCCGGTCCGCGGACGACTCGACGCTGTACGTGAACCTCTACATGGCCTCGGTGCTGAGCTGGCCGGAGAAGGGCTTCACGATCAAGCAGTCGACGGACTATCCGACCGACCCCACGGGCACGACGACGCTCACGGTGCAGGGCTCGGGCCGGCTGACGGTGAAGCTCCGGGTGCCCTACTGGGTGGAGAAGGGCTTCACGGTGCGGGTCAACGGGGACGAGCAGAGGATCAACGCCAAACCCGGCGGTTACGTCACGCTCAACCGGCGCTGGAGCCGGGGGGACAAGATCAAGATATCGATGCCGTTCACCCTGCGCGTCGAGAAGGCACTGGACATCCCGACCACCCAGAGCATCGCCTACGGCCCCGTTCCGATGGCCGCCGCGAGCAACGAGACCACCTACCGGGAATTCTCCCTCTACAAGGACTTCACCCTGTCCGGGGACCTCACGGACGCGATCACGTCTACCGCGCCGATGAACTTCACGACAAACGGTCTGCCGCTGGTTCCCCTCTACGTCAACGACACCAACCGCTACCACGCGTACTTCCATCGCGTCGAGCCGAAGATCGTCTTCGGGACGGTGGATTCCGGCGTGCCGAACTACGAACGAGACGACGCGGTGACGTTCCTCGACGCAGTCTGGGCCAAGGCCCCCTTCGACAACCGCGAACGGTTCCGGTCCACGGTGGACCGCACCGCTGGGGAATGGGTTCGCGCCGACCTGATGACACCCGATGAGAGGAAAAAGGTGGTCTCCGCCGCCGCCCAGGCCAAGCTGCGCCGCTGAACCGTGCTCGCCCGAT
This sequence comes from Streptosporangium subroseum, assembly GCF_900188345.1. GTDB lineage: Bacteria > Actinomycetota > Actinomycetes > Streptosporangiales > Streptosporangiaceae > Streptosporangium > Streptosporangium subroseum. Next base: position 169,253 of record NZ_FZOD01000006.1, read on the forward strand.
GCCCTACCTTGGCCGATCGTCGACCTTGATCTTGTCTCCAGTGTCGGAGATGAAGATGACCAGCAGCTTCGCCGGTTGTGTCCGGCTGGTGTTCTCCGCGAGCAGATGGTGGGCGCCCGGCGGCTCGACCCAGTCCTCGCCTTGGCGGTAAGTGCGCGCCGGCTCGCCACCGAGCTGGCTGCGCACGGTGCCCTCGAGCACGTAGGCGTAGACGAAAGCGTTGCCGTGCCGATGCGGCACCGCACGTGCGGCGGGCGGGAAGTCCACGATCGCCGAGGTGAACGTCTTGCCCTTGACGTTCGGAAGCGCCTGTTCCAGGAGGGGAGACAGCTTGTCGGACGGTGGCTGCGAAGACGATGACTGCGAAGCCGTGGCGGCAACGGGCAACGCGCCGGTCGCGTGCTCCACCGCGGGAGCGCATGCGGTGGCCGCGGCCACCAGGCCGCCGGCGAGAAAGCCACCGGCAATCCGTACCCGGACCATGACGGCTCTCCTATCCTGCTCGGACCTTTGGGGAGCACGGGAATCGCGAGGTGTCCCGGCTTCCGCCCGAAGGGTTCGCGTTGCTGCTTGTGTATCCCTGTCCAGGCATTTCGATGCCTAACCGCGGGCGAATCCAAGCCTTGGCGATGGTCCGCTCAAGTCCCTGACAAGGGCGGTCCTAAACTGAAACCCATGACTGAGCAGCACCGCGTCAACGTCGGCAAGCAGCACCCGGCCAGTTACAAGGCTCTCATCGCCCTGTCGACGGCGGTGGAGGAGAGCGCCGCGGCGGCAGGTCTCGACCCGCTCCTGGTCGAGCTGGTGAAGATCCGCACGTCCCAGATCAACGGCTGCGCGTTCTGCCTGCGCATGCACACCCGTGACGCGCTCAAGAAGGGCGAGAGCACGGACCGCCTCGCGGTGCTGCCCGCGTGGGCGGAGACCGGTTACTTCTCCGAGGTCGAGCGCGGGGCCCTGCGCCTGGCCGAGGCGATCGCGCGGGTGTCGGACGGTCAGGTGAGCGATGCGGACTACGCGGCGGCCGCCGCGGTGCTCTCCGAGGATCAGGTTTCGGCGGTTACGTGGTTGTCGACGGTCATGAACGCCTTCAACCGTGTGGCGATCACGAGCCGCTACACCGTCGCCGACTGAGCCGGCCCGCGCCGTCCGCGCGCGTGGCCGGCTATTCCCCTTCCGTGACCCTGATGATGGTCTTGCCGGGGGTGCGCTGGGCGGGCGCGAACGCGGAGGGCGCCTCGGCGAGCGTCCGCACGGCCCCGACGATCGGGCGGAGTCGTCCGTCCCGGACCCGTCGGATCAGGTCCGCGAGCCGGGCGCGATCGGGCTCGACGACAAAGAAGATCGCCTGCCCGTCTCGGGGCCGGATCGTGGGTGGCGAGGCGATGGTGACGAGCGTGCCGCCGGCGCGCACCAGCGCGGCCGAGCGGTCCAGGATGTCACCGCCGATCACGTCGAGCACCACGTCGACCTGACCGGCGTCTTCAAGGGGATCGGCCTGCAGGTCCAGGAACACGTCAACGCCGAGACCGAGTGCCGTGTCCCTGTCGCCGGCCCTTCCGGTGCCGATCACCCGGGCTCCCGCCTCGCGTGCGAGCTGCACCGCGATGGAACCGACGCCGCCCGCGGCGCCGTGGATCAGGACGGTCTGCCCGGTGGCGAGGCGGCCGTGTTCGAACAGGCCCTGCCACGCGGTCAGCCCTGAGATCGGCAGGGCGGCGGCCACGGTGTGGTCGACGTCGGCCGGCAGCGGCGCGAGGTTGCGGGCCTCCACCGCCGTGTACTCGGCCAGCGAGCCGTTGCGGGCCCAGTCGGTCAGCCCGAACACCCGCTGGCCGACGGTCAGGCCGGTGGTTCCGTACCCCAACTCGGCGACGACACCCGACACCTCATGCCCGGGCACGCTGGGCGTCCGGTCGCGGCCCGCGCGATCGGACCATGTTCCCGGCCAGTCGAGCTCTCCGGGGGTGAACCCCGCGGCATGCACCCGAACGATGACGTCGTTCTCAGCGGCGTGGGGATACGGCTCCTCTGTCAGGGAGAGCCCAGTCAGACCGGCGGCGCGGTCTCGGACGGTGATGGCTCGCATAACAGATCCTTGCCGTTGGAGGAGAGATCGAACAGGACGAATGTACAGGGCCTCGACCAGGGTTCGTTCTACGGGCTCACAACGCCGTGTAAACCTCTGCTGACCTGCGAATGTTCGGGTGTTCCCCGATATTTCCCTCCGTGGTGATCTGGGAGAGGGCCCGCCGTCGAACTCGAGGAGGACGCTGGGGCACATAACGGGATAAGGCATATTTATAGATCAAAAAGTAGGAAACATGCCTTCTGATCGCCAGGAAGGATTCACCGGGGGGTGGAGTAGCGCCTGAATACTCGACGCGCCACTGAGATCGTCGAGAGGATCGGACATGACGTTCCCCACTGCACGCCGAGCCGTGCGGTCGCTGGTCGCCGTCGCCGTGATAACGGCAGGCCTGGCCGCCGGCACCGCCGGCGCCCACGCCGAGGACGACCCCCGGGTCGAGCAGGTCCGGCAGTTGATAGCCGCGCTGAAGCCGCTGGTGAAGCAGCCGATATGTGACCAGGTGCCGGAGCCGGAGCGCTGGGTCAACGCCGGAACCCCGGACAAGGGCTCCGCCAACGTGCTGATCTCCGCTCACCGGGGAGCGAACACCCTCGCTCCCGAGAACACCCTGAAGTCGTACGAGTACGCCTTCGCCTACGGTGTCGACATGGTCGAGGTCGACGTCCAGCAGACCAAGGACGGGCGTTTTGTCGCGCTGCACGACTCCACGGTCGACCGCACGACCAACGGCACCGGCAACATCGCGGACCTGACCTTCGACGAGGTGCGAGCCCTCAACGCCGCCGACTACGAGCCTTGGAAGGGCGGCGAGTACGACCCGGCACAGATCGCCTCGCTGGAGGAGATCCTCGCCCTCGCCAAGCGGGCCGGTCGCGGTGTCGAGCTCGACGTCAAGGGGTCGGTGACCGAGGAGGGCAAGGTCGCCGAACTGGTGGGCAAGTACGGTCTCACCGAGGAGTCGATCTGGAACTCGGGCGACCCTCGGATCCTGGTCGCCGAGCCCGGTTCCCGGATCATCTACAACCGCGACACCTGGGAGCCCGGCTTCCTGATCTACGAGATCGGGCAGGTCGCCAAGGTGTACGGCTCGACGCTGGCCGAGTACTCGCCCGAGTCCATCGCCGCGGCCCATGACGCGTGCGCGGTCGTCATGCCGCACGCCTACGACGCCGGCCCCGACCAGGAGGTGGCCCAGTTCCAGCTCGCCCGTTCGATGGGCGCCGACGGAGTCCAGACCAACCAGCCCGCCCTCATCGTGGCCGCGGCCGGAGAGGCGGTCGACTCCAAGCTTGTCGTCCGCGGCGGCAAGGACCACGATGACAACGGTCACGGTGACAACGACCGCGGCGGCAAGGGTCATGGCGACAAGGGGCATGGCGACAAGGGGCACGGCGATGAGGTCTGCCTGGTCAACGCCGACAACGGCCTGGGCTTCCCCGGCAAGACGGTGAGCCTGACCAAGGGCAACGGCAAGGGCAAGAAGTCGATCGACCTGGTCACCGGAGACGGCGGCTGCGCGACCGTGCCTGCCGTGAACTGGCGAGGCGCGTCGATGTCGTTCGCCGGCGACGGCGCCGTGCACGCGTCCCGCGGGAAGTTCGTGCCGAGCAACCACTGAGTCGGATCGAGGCGGGGGCGCTCACCGTGTACACGGTGAGCGCCCCCGCCTTTTTGCGACCCGTCGACGAATTCCTCGTTCCGCCCGATGACGCCGCATCTCGCGGCGTAGGCCCGGTTCCGACAAGGCAGTCGGGCGATCGGACAGGTGCCGGGCGGGGTCACTCGGCCTGGTTGGCCATGGCGGTCGTAGCGGTGCCCGGGGGTCTGCACTCGGCGACGGAGACGCCTCGGCTCCGGGGCACCAGCAGCACCGCGAAGGCGGCCATGACCAGCGTCACGCCGAGCATTCCGAAACCGTTGGTGTATCCGGCTTCCTCGGGCAGGCCGTCGGGGCGGAGATCGGCCGTGACGACCCCGGCCATCAGCGCCGTCCCGATCGATCCGCCGACCGTGCGGATGTTGGCGTTCATGCCGCTCGCGACGCCCGTCTGGGCGGGCGGGACCGCGCCGACGATGAGGCTGGACATCGCCGAGAAGGCGAAGCCGAAGCCGGCACCCATGATCGTGGTGGCGAGGTACAGCTCCCACTCCTCGCTGCGGGCGAAGGTGAGCAGCGCCACGGACGCGAGGCTGACGAGCAGGCCGAGCATCACCACGGCCCGTTCGCCGATTCGCCGTGAGAGCCCACCGGTGATCATGCCGGCGAGGAACATGGTGATGGGCTGCGGCAGGACCATGAGTCCCGACTGGGTGACACTCGCGCCGAATCCGTACCCCGCCGACGTCGGGGTCTGGACGAACACCGGCACGAAGGCGAAGAGGGCGTACATGGCCACACCGACCAGGAGCGCGATCAGGTTGTTCGTCCACACCGCCGGCTGCCGCATCATGGCCATGTCGATGAGAGGCCGCGCCGAGCGCTTTTCCACCCGGATCCAGGCGAGCGCCACCCCGACGGCCACCACGAGCAGGACGATCACCTCGCCCGAACCCCAGCCCCGGTCGGGTGCCCTGCCGACCGCCACCAGCAGCGCGACGAGCCACCCGGACATCAGGACGGCGGGCAGCAGGCCGATCCGGCCGGGGGAGCGGCCGGGAGACTCGGGGAGCAGGAAGTGCGCGGCGACGGCGGAGGCCGCGGTGAGGATCATCGGCAGCCAGAACAGCCACGGGTAGCCGAGCGCGCCGACGATCGGACCGGCGAGCACGATCCCCGCGGCGCCGCCCGCCGCGGTCAGCGAGGCGATGGCGCCGACCGCTCCGGACACCTTCTCCCGGGGGAACTCGTCCCGGACGATACCGAAGGCCAGGGGCAGCACACCGCCGCCGATGCCCTGGATCGCCCGGGCGATGATCAGCACCGTGACGTCGGTCGCCAGAGCCGCCAGCAGAGCGCCCAGCGAAAGCGCGATCAGGGCCGCGACGAAGACCCGCTTCTTCCCGATCAGGTCGCCGGCGCGACCCATGATCGGCGTGAAGATCGAGGCCGAGAGCAGATAGGCGGTGAGCACCCAGGTCACCGTGGACCGGCCGGTGTGCAGCTCGCTCTGGATCGTGGGCAGCACGGGGGTGACCAGCGACTGGAGCAGGGAGTAGGTGACGATGCCCGCCGTGAGGACCGCGAAGGTGACGTGGTGATGAGGACGTCCGACCTCGGTTGTCATGAAATCTCTTTCCAACGACCAGAAGGTCGGTCGATGACACGCCGCTGACCCACCACGGATCAGCGGCGTGCGGTGTCCCGTCTCCGGTCAGGCGTTCTGTGCCGCGAAACCGGATCGCCAGGTCGTGTGCTCGGGTTTCCATCCTCGGGAGCGGGCCAGCGCGTTGGAGGCCCCCCGTGCCCAGCTCTGCCGCCCCGGCCTGGCTTCGGGCGCCGGCAGGCCCAGAGCGGCGGCCAGGACCGGCAGCCACTCGCGAGCCTGCGCCGGCTCGTCGTCGACGATGTTGACGGGCCCGGCCGACCAGTCGAGAGCGGCGACGGCGGCACTCGCGGCATCGGCGACGTGCACGAACGACATCACGGAAAGATCCGCCTCGATGCTTCCGAGGAAACGCGCGTCCGGATCACCGGCCAGAGCCGCGGCCACGGCGCCACCCGGCGCGTACCAGGTGCCGGGGCCGTACAGAATGCCGTACCGCAACAGCACCGCCACGTCCATCTCCGCCGCCGTGTCCTCCAGCGCCCGGACACCGTCCACCATCGCTCCTCGCGGCCCCGCGGCCCCGAGGTCGAGCGGTACGGTCTCGTCGGCCGGACCCTCTCCCGGCGCGTACACCCAGGAGATCGACTGCGCGACGATCCTCTCCACCCCGGCGGATCTGGCCGCGTCCACCAGATTGCGCGTCCCGTCCCGCCGCAGCCGGTCGGTCGCCTCCCCATCGGCGTCCGACAGATCCGTGAGCTGGTGGATCATCACCTCCGGGGCGGCCACCGCCACCGCCTGGCGCAGACCGTCCCGATCCAGCACGTCCACCTGAACGGCCGACGCGCCCTGACGCCGCACCCGCTCGGCTCCCGCAAGCGTGCGAGAGATCCCCGTGACCTGATGTCCCGCGTCCAGCAACAGCGGAACGAGCAGCCGGCCAACCGCACCGGTGGCCCCCGCAACCACAACACGCATGACAACCCCCCTCTGCCCGACTCGGAAACCCGCCTCGCAACGGAGGCGTTCCGTGCCCTCACGTGCTTCGTTCCTCGTCATACCGGCAACGTTACGCGTCCGGTGGCCCTGGAATATGGGCCATTTCCATGACGGATTCCCGGGCCAATTCTCTGGCCCGCCCACCGGCCGCCGCCCGGCGGGTCCGTCATGGGCACGATCACGGCGGCGATGCCGAAGACCGGAGCCTCGGCCGGATCGTGCGTGTCCCTACACGGCGTTTCGTGTGGCCGTGAGCGCGTACTCCCAGAGGCGGTCCGCGGCGGCGGGGTCGACGGACCACCTGGCCACGCCTACCATCGCCCCGGGGCCACCCGCCGCCATGAGCGCGGGGCCGTCCTCGACGAGCTCGGCCTCCCGGTTGTCTTCGAAGTAGCGTCCGGTCACGCCTTCGAGGAGCGGTGACGCGGCCAGCAGGGTGGTGGTGGCGGCCCCTTGCTCGGGCGTTTTGTAGTAATCCGGAGTGGCCACGTTGCCGTCCGCGTCCCGGGCGCCGAGCACCTGCAGGGTGGCCGTGTCCAGGTGGCGTCCCAGATTCGTGTGGATCGTCCCCGGAGCGCAGGAGTTGGCGTGGATGCCGTCCTTCGCCCATCGGCGGCTGATCCCGACGGCGAGAAGCACGGTGGCCGCCTTCGACTGCGCGTAGGCGGCGAGAGGGTCGTACGGTCGGCGCTCGAACTGCGGATCGTCGAAGTCGAAGCCCATGAGCAGCTGCGCACCGGAACTGACCGTGACCACGCGCGCCCGCTCCGCGGACTGAAGGGCCGTCCGCAAGCCGGTCACCAGGGCGAAATGGCCGAGGTAGTTGGTGGCGAGTTGCATCTCCCAGCCCTGCGCGTTGACCTGGCGTTCGGGAAGCATCATGACGCCCGCGTTGGCGATGATGGCGTCCACGGGGCCGTTCCACGCGGCGCAGAAGGCGCGTACCGACTCCAGGTCGGCGAGGTCGAGGGCGGCGACCTCGGTTTTGGGGAACTCCTCGAGGATCGGTTCGGCGAGGGCGGGGTTGCGGGTGGCGATCGTGACGTGCGCGCCGGCACCGGCGAGAGCGCGGACCGTTTCGGTCCCCAACCCCGATGCGCCTCCCGTAACGATCATGCGGCGTCCGGTCAGGTCAACCCCGGCCAGAACCTCTGCCGCGGTGGCACGCGCGGGGAAAGGAGTAGTGATGAGTGTCATGAGCTTTTTCGTTCCTTCATAGAGGTGCCGGCGCGGTTTGCCGCGCCGGCCGGACAAGATCCGGCGGGTGAGCCTCGGTGTCGAACCGGCGGGCGGGGTTGGCCGAGCCCCCGCCGCGAGAACCGAGGAGAGCGATCACCAGCCCGGCGGACAGTCCGATGGCGTACGGCAGCGGACGACGGTCACCGCGAGGAACAGCGGGGCGGTGGTGAGCACGAACTCGTCGGCGGCGCGCGCCAGGGCAGCCGGTCCTGAAGAGGGGAAGCGGTACCCGCTATGATCTTCTTACGCGTCGCGCCCGGCCGTTCCGGCTCGGTCACGGACTTCTTGTCCGGTCCGGCGGCCGGGTTGGGAGCGGCCGGTGCGCTAGGCGCTCGGCGTGTGGTGACCGGGGACCAGCCGGGTGGACACCCCGAAGCGGTTCCACGCGTTGATCGTCGTGATCGCGACGATGAGGCAGGCCAGTTCGGTCTCGTCGAACTCGTTCGCGGCCCTCGCGTACACCTCGTCCGGGACGAATCCGTCCGTGAGCACGGTGATCGCCTCGGTCAGCTCGATCGCCGCGATCTCCTTCGCCGTGTAGAAGTGCTTCGACTCCGTCCACGCGTCGAGCTGGATGATCCGCTCCGCCGACTCGCCGGCCGCCAGCGCGTCCTTGCTGTGCATGTCCAGGCAGAAGGCGCAGTGGTTGATCTGGGACGCGCGGATCTTGACCAGGTTGAGCAAGGTCGGCTCGACGCCCTGCCTCGCGGCCGTGTCAAGACGGATCATGGCCTTGTAGGCCTCGGGAGCGAGCTTTGCCCAGTCCAGGCGCGGTGCGTGTTCCGGGAGGCGTTCCATGCTTCTGTGTGCTTCGTTCGTCATACCCGCAACGCTACGCGCCCGGTGGCCCTGGGATATGGTCCATTTCCATGACGGATTCCTGGGCCACTTCCGAGGCTGCCCCACCCTCCGCGTTCGGCGCCGACCTGCATCTGGAGCTGCACGGATCCGGGCTGCGCGCCGGGCTCACGGACGCCCTGCGGGAGGCCGTGCGCACGGGGCGTCTGGTGCCAGGCACCCGGCTGCCGTCGTCCCGGTCGCTCGCCGCGGATCTTGGTGTCGCCCGTAACACCGTGGCCGACGCCTACGCCGAACTGGTCGCCGAGGGCTGGCTCACCGCCCAGCAGGGCTCCGGGACCCGGGTGGCCAGGCGGGCCGAGCCGCGCAGGGCCGTGCCCACAGCGCCCGCCGCGCCCGCTGTGCCCCGGCCGGCCCGGCACCGTCCCACGTACGGCCTGCTGCCGGGTTCGCCGGACCTCGCGGAGTTTCCCCGCACGCAGTGGCTCACCGCGGCCCGCCGCGCTCTGACCGCGGCGCCGCACGACGCCTTCGGCTACGGCGACACCCTCGGCCGGGTAGAGCTGCGCACCGCCCTCGCGGGCTATCTGGCACGGGCCCGCGGGGTGTACGCCGAGCCGGAGCGGGTCGTCATCTGCTCCGGCTTCCACCACGGTCTGACGCTGATGGCGCAGGTCCTCAGGGCGCGGCGGGTGCGGGCGGTGGCCGTCGAGTCGTACGGCCTCGACATCTATCGTGACCTGCTGACCGGCGCCGGCCTGCGCATCCCGCCCCTCTACGTCGACGAGTACGGCGCGCGCACCGAGGATCTGGCGCGGCTGCGCGGAGTCGGCGCGGTGCTGATGACACCGGCGCATCAGTATCCGACGGGGGTCGCGCTGCGCCCGGACCGGCGCGCGGCGGCCGTCGACTGGGCGCGTGCCACCGGCGGGCTGATCCTGGAGGACGACTACGACGGGGAGTTCAGGTACGACCGTCAGCCGGTGGGCGCCCTGCAGGGCCTCGACCCGGAGCGGGTGGTCTACTTCGGTACCGCGAGCAAGTCGCTGGCGCCGGGGCTGCGGCTCGGCTGGATGGTGCTGCCGGAGGAACTCGTCCCGGAGATCCTGGCGGCCAAGGGGCACACCGACTACATGTCGAGCGCGCTGGAGCAGCTGACGCTCGCGGAGTTCATCGCGTCGGGCGCGTACGACCGTCATGTGCGCTCGATGCGGCTGCGCTACCGGCGCCGCCGCGACCAGTTGGTCGCGGCCCTGGCACGGCGGGCCCCCGGCGTCCAGGTGACCGGCATGGCCGCCGGGCTTCAGGCGGTCCTCGAACTCCCGCGCGGGACCGAGCACTCGGTCGTCGAGGCGGCGGCCCGGCAGGGCCTGGCGGTCAGCGGGATGACGCAGTTCCGCCACGAAACGGCTGACTCCGGCCGGCGGCTGCCCGAGCAGGACGCGCTGGTGGTCAACTACGCGGCTCCCTCGGACAGCGCGTGGGCGGGCGCGCTGGACGCGCTGTGCAGGGTGATGCCGTAGACGGGCGGCTTCGGTCACCGGCCCCTTCGTTCGACGAGTTCGACGAGTTCGACGAGTTCGTCGAGCAGGGCGACGGCGCGGCCGGCCGGGATGCCGACGGGCGTGCCCGAACGCCGCCGGCTCCGCCCGTCGTCCCCGGCGATCCGTGATCATCACCGGCCGCGTCAGGAAGGCCGGTTCACGCGCCGTACCCGCCGTCGATCCGCAGTACCGCACCGGTCACGTACGACGCTTCCGGGCTGGCGAGGAACACCACGCCCGCGGCGATCTCCTCGGGCCTGCCGTAACGTCCCATCGCGGTCGTGGGGAGGAAGATCGGCGCCATGGGGCTGTCGGCCGGGTTCATGGCCGTGTCGGTGAATCCGGACTGGATGACGTTGACGGTGATACCCCGGTGTGCCAGATCTCGGGCAGCGCCGCGGCTGTACCCCTCCAGGGCCGATTTGGTGCCCGCGTAGTCGGTCATTCCGACAAAGCCCACGCGGGTTCCGACTCCGGAGCTGATGCTGATGATCCGGCCGCCGTCGGGAAGGATCGGGAACGCCGCCCGGATCGCGGCGACGACGCTGGTGTAGTTGATCGCGAGCTGACGGTCGAATGCCGCCGCGTCGGCGTTCTCGCCGTCGATCGGTCCCGCGACGGTCACCGCGGCATTGTTGACCAGGATGTCCAGCTTTCCGTAGTGATCCACCACCGCGTCGATGAGGCCTGCCGCCTGTACGGGGTCCGCCTGGTCGGCCTGGAACGCCACCGCACGCATACCTCTGCTCTCCAGGTCGGCGACCACGTCCCTGGCCTGGCCCGCGGAGGCCGAGTAGCTGATCGCGACAGCGGCCCCCTCGGCGGCCAGGAGCCGGGCCGTGGCCGCCCCTATTCCGCGCGATCCTCCGGTGATGACGGCGACTTTCCCGTCGAGCTTTCCCATGTGCTTCCCGATCTGTGAGGTAACTGGTTTTGTTACAGCGGTGGATGTGATTTTTGATGAGAAAACTCCGGGTGCCGGCTCTCAGCCCCGACGCCCGGCAGTCGCGGGAGCCCGGCGAGCGATCGGCACGCGCCCTTCGTGCGTCCGCGAGCGCGGCAGGAACCGGTTCGGCGTCATCGTGGATCTTCCCTGGGAGTCCTCCCTGCGGCTAGGCGACGTTGAGCTGGCCGCCGTCGACCACGAGTTCGCTCCCGGTGATCCAGGGGGCCGCCTCCGACACGAGGAACACCACGGCCTCGGCGACGTCCTCGGGTTGGCCGATGCGGCCCATCGGGATGAACGTGGTGCCGGCCTCCGCGCTTGCGGTGCCCAGCGCGGCGAGGGCCTCGCGGATCTCGTCGGCTCCCGGGGTGGCGGTGTTGCCGGGGGTGACGACGTTGACCCGCACCCCGCGGGGACCGGCCTCCGTGGCCAGACCGCGCGCGTAGGTGGCCACCGCCGCCTTGGAGGCGGCGTAGTGCAGCATCGTGGGCGGCGGGCTCTGGGTCACCCCGCTGGACAGGTGCACGATCGCGCCGCTCGCCTGCCCGTACATGTGCGGTAGCAGGGCGGCGTTCAGACGTACGCCCGCCATGAAGTTGATCTCCAGGTTGCGCAGCCAGTCCTCGTCGGGAATGTCGAGCACGCCGCCCAGATGCGGGGCGGTCGCGGCGGCGTTGTTGACGATGATGTCCACGCCGCCGAGCCGGTCGAGGGCGCGGGCCGCCAGGTCGGCGACGCCGCCGGCGGTGGCGAGGTCGGCGGCGATGTACGTGGCCGCCTCCGGCAGCGGACCGGCCTCCTTGCGGGCCGCCGCGACGACGGTGGCTCCGGCGCGGGCGAGCCGTCGCACGATGGCCAGGCCGATGCCTCTGGTGCCGCCGGTCACGATCGCGCGTTTGCCCGACAGGTCGATCCGGGTGTGCTCGTCGGGTACGTGGGCGGCTGTCTGCTGGGTCATGGTCCGATTCCCGGGGTCGCTGAACACCGTGATCCCGGCGTGGGAAGGCACGGAGAGGTGGATGGAGGCGCCCTCCGCATCATGGTGCGGGGTGCTCTGTGAGAGACGTTATGCCTGGTCGAGGTTAGGGGCAAAGAGCGAAATCCAGCGGGAGGGATAGGATTTTCCTATATCGAGCGTCGAGCCGGGAGATGTGATGAGCCTGCGCCAGTACGAGTACGCCCTGGCCATCGCCGAGGAGGGGTCGGTGACGGCGGCGGCCGAGCGGCTACGGGTCGCTCAGCCGTCGATCTCCCAGCAGATCCGGGCCCTGGAGCAGGAGCTCGGCGTCACCCTGTTCGGCCGCACGCCGCAGGGGCTGGTGCCGACGGTGACTGGTCGCGCGTTCCTGAAAGAGGCCGAGATCGCGGTGTCCGCGTCGCGGCGTGCCCGCGCCGCCGCCCGGGCGGAGTCCGGCGACCTCACGGGCGAGCTGGTGGTCGCGGCGCAGATGGGGCTCGGATCGCGCCAGTTGCCGGTCGCGCTCGGGGCCCTGCGCCGGCGTTACCCCGCCCTGGCGGTGACCTTGTTCGAGGAGTCCGACCCCGCCGACGTGGAACGCATGGTCCGCCAGGGCAGGCTCGACCTCGCCCTGGTCAACGCGACGCCGCAGCGGTGCGGGTTCGAGGAGCATCGCCTGGGCGTCGAACCCTACGTCGCGATCCTTGGCGGCGGGCACCCGCTGCTGGCGGCCGCCACGCTGACCCTGGCGGACCTGGCCGACGAGCCGTGGATCCGGTTCACCCGCGGCAGCGCCCTGGAGGACCTGGTGTCCGGCGCTCTGCGCGAGGCAGGCGTCGCCGTCACCACGGTCGCCCGGGCCTCGCAGATCGTCACCGCGGTCCGCCTGGCCGCCGAAGGCGTCGGCATCACCATCGTGCCGGCCGCGGCCATACCGCCCGGGTGCGAGGACCACGCGCGCACCCTGGAGCCGCCGCTGTCCCAGCCGGTCATCGCCGCCGTCCGCCAGCACGCCGGCCCGGCCGAAACCGCCCTGCTGGACCTGCTGCGGCAGCAGCACTGGCATGACGCCTGACGGTCAGACGTCCCCCGCCGGACGCCGGTCGCTCGCGTCATCAGAATCATGAGGTTTTCTCTCCCGGCAGCGGGACGGCGGCACCCCATGTGGGCCAGGCACGCATGGGCCGGCTGCCGGCCGGGATTAATGGGTGGCGGCTGTGGAGGGTCTGTGGTCACAGTGGGTCTATGCCGGAGAACAACTTCGACGAACGGATAGCGGAGACCTACGAGGCCAAGTGGCCGGAACTGTTCGACCCGGCGGTCGTCGAACCGGCTGTCGGTTTTCTCGCCGATCTGGCAGGATCAGGCGCCGCTCTCGAACTCGGCATCGGTACCGGCCGCATCGCGTTGCCGCTCAGCCGGCGAGGCGTTCATGTGCACGGAATCGAATTGTCGCCGGCCATGGTGGCGCAACTGCGGGCCAAGCCCGGCGCAGAGAGTATCGGTGTGACCGTCGGCGACTTCGCGACCACCGGGCCGGGCGGCACCTTCCGGCTCGCCTACTTGGTGCGCAACACGATCACGAACCTGACCACGCAAGACGAACAGGTTGAATGCTTTCGCAATGTGGCGGCTCATCTCGAACCCGGCGGTTGCTTCGTCATCGAGGTCTACGTCCCCGAACTTCGGCGTCTCCCGCCCGGCCAGACCATCCACCCGTTCACCGTGACCCCGGTACACCTCGGTTTCGAGGAGTACGACGTTGCGTCGCAGATCGCGTTCTCCCATCACTACTGGGTAGTGGACGGTCGGCTTGAGACCCGATCGTCGCCACACCGCTACGTATGGCCGTCGGAGCTGGATCTCATGGCGCGACTCGCCGGAATGACCTTGCGAGAGCGGTGGGCCGACTGGAAGCGCGAGCCCTTCACCGGCGACAGCACAAGCCACATTTCTGTCTGGCAAAAGACGCCGCAGCAGTGAACGCGGAATGGCGAGTGTCAGCAGGAGGCTGGTCGTAACGCCGGTGGGCTCACGAAGAACCCGTACGCGGTGTGGGTGTTGGAGTTCCGCAGAATGGGCCTTTTCAGGCTCGCGTGCCGGACGTCGCGACAGAAGCAGACAGTGCAAACGCTGCAATCAGCGCGATATCTGCTCAAATTGGTACATAGGGCAGCCTTCTCATGCATCGCGATCTTGGACGGGGCAGAGCGCCACCTCCCAAGGTGATGCCATACCGACGCTCAGGAGGGACCGAGGTATGGTTCGCTTCCCCATCGAGCCGACCCGTACCGCCCTGCTACTCGTCGATCTGCAGAGGGTGTTCGTGGAGGCGGCTCCGGACGGCCTCGCGGTCGCGAACGGCTCGCCCGGCTTGCCGGCATCTGCCGAGAGCACCGCATCACCGTGATTCACACCGCGCATGTCGTACGCGCCGACGGCAGCAACACCGGCATCATGCGCGAGATAGCGCCCCTGATCGCGGATGGGCTGATCGATGAGAGCAGCCCGCCGGCCGAGCTGCATCCCCTGGCCGATTTCCGCTCCGGGGACATCCTCATACGCAAGCCCCGCTTCGGCGCCTTCCACGGCACGGACCTTGAACTCATCCTGCGCACGGCACAGATCGACATCCTGATCATCGGCGGCATCGCCACCCATGTCTGTTGCGACACCACGGCGCGGGAGGCGACCGCCCGGGACTTCAAGGTGCTGTTCCTCTCCGACGGCACCGCCTGCTCCTCGCTCCCCGGTACCGGAACCGGCCCCATCGAAGCCGAAGATCTCCAACGCGCCGTGCTGGCCACCCTGGCCTTCGGCTTCGGTGAGGTGCTGTCGGTCGACTCGACCATCCATCGCATTCGGACCCATGACGAGCAGAACAAGCCTTAGCCCGATGGTTGCGATCACGCGCGTAGCGTGAGGATGTGGCTTACGACGCGGTGATTGTGGGAGCGGGGCACAACGGCTTGATCGCGGGGATACAGCTCGCGAAGGCGGGATGGTCGGTGCTGGTTCTCGAACGGGGGCCAAGAGCGGGCGGCGCGGTGCTGAGTGAGGAGCTGACCCTTCCCGGTTTCACGCATGACGTGTTCTCCACCAACCAGAATCTGCTGCTCGGCTCACCGTTCTACGCGGAGCACTCCTCGGCGCTGACCCGGTACGGGCTGAAGTACGCGGTGGGGCGCAAGCCGTACGCCAACGCCTTCCCTGACGGCACCGCGCTCGGCGTCGAGCAGGACCTGGGACGGACCCTGGCGAGTCTGGGCGAGCGCGACGGGGCGGATGCGGACGGCTGGCTGCGGTTGCAGGCGCTGTACGACCGATTCAGCCCCACACTGTTCTCGCTGTACTCCGCGCCCGCGCCTTCGATGACGATGGCGTCGAGGATGGCCAAGGCCGCGCTGCGGTTGCGCGCCGGCGGCCTGACCCGGCTGGGACGACTCCTGCTCAGTTCCACGCGGGAGCTGGGCGACGACTTCTTCGCCACCCCCGAGGCGAAGGCGATGGTGGCCTGCTGGGGCATGCATCTCGACCTCGGACCCGACGTCTCGGGAGGCGCGATGTTCCCCTTCCTCGAACTCTTCACCGATCAGCGGCAGGGCATGTCGATCGTCGAAGGCGGCGCCTCGCGCATGGTGGAGGCCTTGGTGGGCCTTCTGAACCAGTACGGGGGCGAGCTGCGCACCGACGCCGAGGTGCGACGGATCATCACCTCGGGCGACACGGCCAGACAGGTCGTGCTCGCCGACGGCCAGGGCGTCACCGCCCGGCGCGCCATCATCGCCAGTACCACGCCGACCGCGCTGTTCGGCAGGCTCCTCGATCGAGCGCCCGCCAGAACACGACAGGACGCCGCGCACTTCGGATACGGCCCCGCGACCATGATGCTGCACCTCGCCCTCGACGGCCCCGTGCCCTGGCGCGCGGGCGAAGCGGTGGCCGGGCACGCCTACGTGCACATCGGCCCCTACGTCGAGGACCTGGCCCGCACCTACACCGCGTCGCTGAACGGCCTGCTTCCCCGCGACCCCATGCTGGTCTGCGGCCAGACCTCCGTGGTGGACCCGACGCGCGCGCCGGCGGGCAAACACGTGCTGTGGGTCCAGGTACGCACGCTGCCCTCGAAGATCAGGGGCGATGAGGCAGCCGAGATCACAGCGACGAGCTGGGAGGAGGCCGCGGAGCCGTACGCCGAGCGTGTTCTGGACCGTCTGGAGGGCTACGCGCCCGGCCTGCGCGGGCGCGTCCTCGGCCGCGCCGTACTCAGCCCGCTCGACCTGGAGCGGCGCAACCCCAACCTGGTCGGCGGCGACAGCACCGCGGGCTCGATGCATCTACGGCAGAACTTCGTGTTCCGGCCGTTCCCCGGTATGTCCCGCTACGCGACGCCGGTCAAGCACCTCTACCTGATAGGCGCCTCCACCTGGCCGGGCACCGGAGTCAACGGCCTGTCCGGCGACCACGTCGCCCGGCGGCTGACCCGCCGCGGCTATTCAGTGCGGACTTAGGTCCTCGTCCCTTAGATCATCCGCAGTGTGAGAAGTTTTTCGAAACATGTCAATTGTCTAGCCGAATGTTTTTTCTGACCGAACTGACATAAGCGCCTCTGGCCTGCACATATTTTTTTCTCAAACGCCGAAACTATCGGAAGGTTGCTATTGAGAATGCGACTGAGGGCATTCGGGGGCGCTCGGCCGATATGTTTCGGGGCTCTATCCGGCTCGTCGCAATGAACGTTTCATCGGCCGCGGTGATTCGCGGTGGACGCCTGGCGTCGAAGCCGCAGTTGAGGGCCTGTATCGGCGCGCAGGCGCCGGCGCGCCGATGTCCGCGCCTTGACGTGACCCGCCACGTCGGATTTGCTCCGCCTCACGAGCGCGGCTACCACCAACCGTGAAAAAAGCCCCATTCAAAGCCTCAGGGAGACGGTAACGCGAACAACGCCCTGACCTGCTCTGTTGCCGTTTACGCACAGCTTGATCATCACCAGCACGTCGATCGTCCGCGCTCCCTGCGCGGGTGGAGGGAACGGGTAATTCCATGGCGAGATTGACGCGCCTGCTCGGTGGCCTGGCTGCTGGACCGTCGCCCGTCCTGGCAACCGTGCTCGTTCCCCGTGTGACCGGTGCCGAGTCCAACGGCGGAGTGCGAGTGATGCCGCTGGACGACTCGATTACCAGAGTCTCGACCCCAACGCCGGAGGCAACCACAACAGTTCGTCGTGGAAGCTCGGTCTGCTCACCCAGACCCAGCTCCACCTGCCGCCGTACGGTCCGCCAACGTCGACCACGGGAGGGCTCACGGTGCCGGGCGTCCGCGATCCGATCCTTCGGGGAACCCGTCCGGAGGTGGCGGAAGGCGTCGCCAGGTTGATCGCTACGGCTGTGCGGCCGTGAAACGGCTCCGAAGACACGACAAAAGATCTCGAACACCCCCCGTCAGTACCCGTGCCCATGGGAGACCTTTTGATGACACGCCTCATGCCCCTGTTGCTCACGGCCTGGGCCGGCCTTCGCCGCGGCGGCCGTAGGCCGAGCAGGTCCGAGCCGTTCACGGTGGCATCGATCTCGCAGGGCACTTCCCTGGTGCTCAGGATGGCGGCCGTGGCGACCGTCGCGGTCGCCGTCACCGCGGCGTCCCCCGCGCTCGGGGCCATGGGCGCGAAGGGCGGTCCCGGGACGCCCGGGTCCGCCGCCCCGGTGACCCCGAAGATGGACGGGCACTGGGTCGGCACCTGGGTGTCGATGCCGCAGCTGACCGAGCCGGGCAACATGCCACCGGCCCCGTTCACCCAGGACAACCTGGTCCTGGCCGACAGCACGTTGCGGCAGACGATCCACACCTCCACCGGTGGACGGCAGATGCGGCTGCGCTTCTCCAACGCCTTCGGCGGCACGGCCCTGCCCATCACCCGGATCTCGGTGGCGCTCCCGGCCGGGGGCCAGGCCGGTGTCAGCGCCATCAAGCCCGGCACCTCCCAGCCGGTGACCTTCCACGGGCAGCCCGGCGTGGTCATCCCGGTCGGGGCGCAGGCCGTCTCCGATCCGCTGAACTTCGAGCTGGCCCCCCGGTCGAACCTCACGGTGACGATCTACCTGGCGGAAGGGCAGAACTCCAACGCCATCACCTCCCACCCCGGCTCCCGGACCACCTCGTACCTGCTGTCCGGTGACCACGTCGACGCCGGGGACCTGCCCGGGGCGACCTCCGCCGATCACTGGTACTTCCTCAGCGCCCTGGAGGTGTGGTCCAAGCACACCACCGCGGCAGCGGCCATCGTCGGCGACTCGCTCACCGACGGCCGGGGCTCCACCACCAACATGAACAACCGGTGGCCCGACCAGCTGCTCGACCGGTTGCAGTCCCACTCCTCCACCGGCCAGATCGCGATCCTGAACCAGGCGGCCGGCGGCAACCGCGTACTCAACGACGGGCTCGGCCCCAACGCCCTCGCACGGCTGGATCGCGATGTCCTCGTGCAGAGCGGGGTGAAGTGGCAGATCCTCTTCGAGGGCGTCAACGACATCGGCACCGCCGAGGCCACAGAAGTCGCCCAGAAGAAGGTCGCGGCCGACCTGATCGCCGCCTACGACCAGATGATCACCCGAGCCCACACGCAGGGCATCCGGGTGTACGGCGCGACGCTGACGCCGTTCGGCGCCAACACGGCATACGACGACGCCCAGGGATACAGGGAAGCGGCCCGGCAGACGGTCAACCAGTGGATCCGCACCAGCCGCCGGTTCGACGCCGTGATCGACTTCGACAGGACGACCCGCGACCCGGCCAACCCCCGGCAACTGCTGCCCGCCTACGACGTCGGCGATCACCTGCACCTCAATCCGGCCGGCTACAAGGCACTCGCCGACGCCGTCCCCACCCGCCTGTTCAAGGACGAGCCGCTTCCGCGAGGCTTCGGCTTCAACTGAACCAGCACCGTGACCATCGCCACCCGCAACGGCCAGGCCACCCAGAGGTGGACCAGGGCACAACCCGGAACCAGTCTCAATTCCGTGCCGGTCCAGGCGACCCCCGCCTGGACCGGCACGGCTCCCCGATGCCGGCCGTACCGTGCCGCCGCCTCGGTGCGTGCCTTCCGGCGACACGGGCGTGCAAAAGACAGTTCGATGGGAGTCGAAGCCGGTCGGCCGTATCGATCAGGCAGGCGATGCTGACGATGCCCGCCCATCCCGACGTGGAGGAGGGGCTGAGCCGGATCATCCAGGCATGGCGTCCGTGAACCGTGCAGGAAAAATCATCGGGTCAGCCCTGGGCCGCGTCGGCCCAGGGCTTTTTCAGGCTTCGCGCCGCCCCGCCGGGGTCACTCGAGGAAACTCTCCGGGGGTGCCGGGCCCCACCGGTTGACCGTGTTGCCCCGGTCGCTCATCTCCCAGCGCGGCGGAGTGTAGGAGGCCTCGTCGTGGATGTGCGCCATATCGCTGTACAGCTCCAGGCGCAGTCCGGATGAGGGATCGCGTAGGTAGACAAAAAGGTTGTGACCGGGGCCGTGCCGGCCCGGGCCGTACTCGACCTTGTGGCCGAGATCGGCGAGATGGTCGCAGAGCACGCGGTAGCTGTCCCAGCCGGCGACCTCGAAGGCCAGATGGTGCGCGTCAGGGCGGACCGATCCGCCCCTGACCCCGAAGTTGTGATGTTCCGTGCCGACCCGGAAGAAGAACAGGCCCGTCCCGATCTGCTCCGACAGCTTCAGGTCCAGCATGCCGGAGATGAGCGCCGCCGTCGCCGGAGCGTCCGGCACCTTGACGTTGATGTGGCCGAGCCGCCGTGGCCTCAGCGGAGCGGCGGGCAGCGGCGTCGCGATGGGCGGCCCCGCCGGGCGGCAGACCAGCCGCAGCCCGGACGTGTCGACGACGGCGACTCCGGCACCGCCGTCCGCGTCCGGCCGCAGCCGGCCTGCGTCCAGCCCGTACGAAGCGGCCCGGCGTTCGAGCTCTTCGAACGGGTAGCCGTCCGTCACATCGAAGGTGATCTCCCGCAGTTCGGTCGCGTCCCCCGGCAGGAGGGTGAGATAGCGGCCGGGAGCGGGCTGCGCGTACTCTCCCGAGGTTGTCGCGTTCATGCCGCCGTCGCCGCGCGGCGTGACGTGGAACCCCAGGCCGTCACGGAGGAAGGCCGCGGTCGCCGCCGGGTCGGGCACGGCCACGGTGACCGAGCCCAGCCGGATCGGGAGGGTGCTCTCGTGGTCGGGGCTCATGCCGCTCCTCTCAGGCATCGATCACCGCTTCTACCGGACATCAGCTGTCCTCTCGAATATCGACTGGTGCTCTGCTCGGGCATCGACTGGCGCCCCTCTCGGACATCGATCGGTGTTCCTCTTGAACGGCGATCTCGGACGGCGACCTCAGACGGCGATCGCGACGTACTTGGTCTCCAGGTATTCGTCGATGCCGACCCGGCCGCCCTCCCGGCCGAGGCCCGACTGCTTCACCCCGCCGAACGGCGCCGCGGCGTTGGAGACGACCCCCTGATTGAGCCCGATCATTCCGGTCTCCAGGGCCTCGGCCGTACGCAGCGCCCGGCCCAGGTCGCGGGTGTACAGGTACGCCACCAGGCCGTACTCCGTGGTGTTGGCGAGCGCGACCGCCTCCTGTTCGGTGTCGAAGGCCAGCACAGGGGCCACCGGCCCGAAGATCTCCTGCGTGAGCAGATCGGCCGTGCCGGGGACATCGGCGAGCACCGTGGGGGGATAGAAATATCCGGGGCCGTCGAGGGGGGCACCGCCGGTCAGCACCCGCGCACCCTTGCGGACCGCGTCATCCACCAGTGTGCCGACCTTCTGGCGGCCGGCCTCGTCGATCAGCGGGCCGATCTGGCTGCCCTCGGCGAGTCCGGGAGCCACGCGGAGCTCCGCCATCCGTTTGGCGAGCCGGTCGGCGAACTCCGCGGCGACCGGGCGTTGCACGTAGAACCGGTTGGCCGCGGTGCAGGCCTCTCCCATGTTGCGCAGCTTGGCCAGGAGGGCTCCCTCGACCGCGGCGTCCAGGTCAGCGTCGGCGAACACCAGGAAGGGGGCGTTCCCGCCCAGCTCCATCGACGTACGGAGAACGCCCCCGGCCGCCTGCGACAGCAGGAGCCTTCCCACCTCGGTGGAGCCGGTGAACGACAGCTTGCGCAGCCGCGAGTCCTTCAGCAGCGAGCCGACGACCGCGGCGGGGTCCGACGTGGTGACGACGTTGACCACCCCGGCGGGAACGCCGCAGCCTTCCAGGATCGCGGCCAGCGCGAGCGTGGTGAGTGGGGTCTGCTCGGCGGGCTTGACCACGACGGTGCAGCCGGCCGCGAGGGCCGGGCCGATCTTCCGCGTGGCCATGGCGAGCGGGAAGTTCCACGGGGTGACGAGCAGGCTCGGCCCCACCGGCTGCCGCATGACGAGAATCCGCCCCCGGCCGTTCGGCGAGACCGTGTACCCACCGTCGATGCGAACCGCCTCTTCGGCGAACCAGCGGAAGAACTCGGCGCCGTAGTCGATCTCGGCGTACGCGTCCGCCAGCGGCTTGCCCATCTCCAGCGTGATGAGCAGGGCCAGCTCCTCGCGCCTGGCATGGATCTCCTCGAACGCGCGGCGCAGGATCTCGCCGCGTTCCCGCGGAGGGGTGGCCGCCCACGAGGCCTGGGCGGCCACCGCGGCGTCGAGCGCGGCCAGGCCGTCGGCCGCGGTGGCGTCGGCGACCGAGGCGAGGTCGGTGCCGTCGGCCGGGTTGGCGACGGGGAAGGTCCGCCCGCCGGTGGCCTCCCGCCAGCCGTCCCCGATCCGCAACCGGGTCGGGATCTCGGCCAGCACCCGCTCGGGGGTGACGTCTGTGCTCATGATGGGGTCCCCTCCAGGGTCGCACGGGCGGCCGGCGTCGCAGCGGCGCCCGCGAACGGTTTCAGCTCGCAGATCTCATCGAGCTCGCGCCCGGTTCCGCGGGCGCCGGCCGCGCTGAGCAGGCTGCGAGCCAGCGACAGGTCCTGCAACGCGGTGCCGACCGATTTGAACACGAGCAGATCGCGATCATCGTCCCGGCGTACGGCACCCGTATCGGCGGCCGCGCGGGCCGCGGGCACGATGCGACCGGTGGGCAGCGCGCCGTGCGTGATCGCGTCGATCACGTCGCCGGACTCCAGACGGACCTGGCGGTCATCGTCTACGAGCAGGGTACCCGCTCGGGCCAGCGTGGCGCGATCGAGCTCGCGCAGGTCAGGACGGGTGGAACCGATCGACAGCACCACGGCGCCCGGGGCCAGATCCGCCCCGTTCACGACCGGCTCCCGGGACTTGGTGGCCAGCACGACCAGGGGAGTGCCGGTCGCCTCGCGTACGGTGTCCACCGCCCGTACGTCGATCTGCAGCTCCTCGGTCATGCGGGCGGCGAACTCGGCGCGCCGCGTCGCCGACCTGCTGTACACGAGCACCTGCTTCACCGGCCAGCGGCGTGCCATGAGCCGCAGGTGCCCCGTCGCCTCGAAACCCGAGCCGACCAGCCCGACCTGCTGGTGGCCGTCGGCGCCGAGCAGCTCGCCGGCCACCACCGTGTAGGCGGCGGTACGCAACCGGGTCAGCTCATCGGCGTCGAACAGGCCGAGCAGGCGCCCCGAGGCCACCTCGTACAGCAGGACGAGGTATCGGGTGCCAAGGCCCTCGGCGAGGGTCATGACCTTCACTCCCATGACGTCGCCGAGGACCGCGGGCATGACCCGCAGGAAGCCCGAGCCGCTGGGGACGTCGATGCGGGGCGGCAGCTCGGTGCGCCCGAGGGATTCCGCGTCGAGCACGGAGCGGGCGGCCGCCAGCACCACGTCGTCGGTGGCCAGCTCGCGGATGTCGTGCGCGGACAAATGCAGGGTCATCTGTTGTCTTCCTGGTTCAGGCCGGGTTGCGACCGAGGTAGAAGTCTTCGTCACCGGTGGGCAGTTCGAATCCGGAGGCCGCGAGCCCGGCGCGCAGCGACTTCATCTGGCCGGGGTTCAGCCGCATCTGCGGCATGCGCAGCAGGCCGCCGTTGAAGCCCTGCAGCCAGCCGAGGTACTTCCAGCCCACCCGGTGGATGAGCCCCGCCCCCGCGAAGCTCGCGTGGAACGCGCCCTTGGCCGCCCGTGCCGCCTGGTAGGACCAGAAGACGTCCATCGCCTCGTCGTACTTGCCGGCCGAGGCCAGCTCGTAGACGCGGGGCACCCGGTCGCCGAAGGACTCGTACGCGCTGGTGCCGAACCACGGAACGCCGAACTTCTCCACCAGCGCGGGGAGGTTCTGCTCCATCGGGTTCTCCACGATCAGCCGGTCGCCGACCCGGCGGTGGATGTCGGCGAAGGCCGTCATCGAGGCCGAGCCGCCCCCCTCGTACTTCAGGGCGGCGGCGGTGTCGATCCGGGCGATCTCCTCGATCGCCTCCGGCGGGAAACCCGACGGATGCAGCGGAGAGAATCCCCAGGTCATCACCGCGAACATGATCAGCGCCAGATCGGTGCGCTCGGCCACGTACTTCGTGTGGTCCACGATGTCGGAGGCCGAGCCGGGCCGGAAGCCGGGCGGGTACGACAGCAGCGCGGCCTCGTAGCCCAGCGCCTCGGCCGCCTTGGCGGCGATCAGCTCCTCCTCGACGGTGGAGAAGCTCAGGTGGGCGACGAGCCGGAAGCGCTCGGGCGCGGCCTCGGCCGCGATCTCCATGAAGCGGAGATACTCCTCCAGCGTGGTGCCGCTCTCGGAGGCGACCAGCGTGCCCCAGAACCCGTACTGCGCGGCGAGACGCACATCGTGCGCGATGCCCGCGGCGTTGAGGGTGCTGAAATCGGAGGTGAAGGACGGCAGCGTCACGTTGCACAGGCCGCGCCATTCGGTGCGGGCCCGGTCCTTCACTTCGGCCCTGGTGTAGGGGAGGCTCACTACGACAGTCCTTTCATCGAAACGGATTAAGAGGCGCGTACGTCCACGCGGGACGGATCAAGAGGCGGGCACGTCCACGCGGGCGTCACCGGCGGCGTGGATGGCGCGGTACAGCCAGCGCCCGGAGTGACCGAACCAGTCCTGCGCGGCGAGGGCCGCCCGGCGGGGAGTGTCGCGGGCCGCGGCCCGCTCCGGGGCGTCCAGAACGGACAGGTCTCGCAGTTCGTGCAGCGCGATATGGGTCCATTCGGGGCCGGCGCTGCCGGGGCGGACCGCATATCTGCGCACCCGCAGCCAGCCGTCGGCCTTCATGAGCATCGGAACGTGCTCCTCGCCGTACCAGCCCTCGAACTCCGGCCGCGCCTCCTCGGGCACGGTGAAGGCGACCGCCCAGAGGTAGCCGGACGGTTCGGTGTTCTCCCCGGTGTCCGAGATCTCTTCGCATATGTGGCGGGTGAAACCCCGGACGCTGCCGAGCATTCGCGCGGTCCGCTCGCCGGGGTCGGTCTTGAGCCGCTGGTAGCCGGGCGTTTCCAGCGCGGCCAGGTCGTCGATGAAGTAGCACGCGAGAAAGCGCGGCTCTCCTTCGAGCGCCTCGTAGCGAACGGCCGCGGAGAAACCCGGCAGGGCCAGGCGTACGGGAATGTGCTCGGTCTCGTACCAGTCGTGGAAGTCGTCCTCCTGCCCGGGAGGCGGTTCCATCTGCGAGAACAGCAGGCCTTTCACGGCTCTCTCCTTTCTGCGATCACGGGTCTCCGCGGCTACGGATCTGCGGCCACGGATTTCTGCGATCACGGTTTCCGCGATCAGGGAAGCGGTCGGGACACGCCCGCCGACAGGCGTACGAGTCGCTGGGGTGGCGGGGTGTTGCGGCTCCGTACGAAGCGGACCTCGCCCTGGGTGATCACCGAGGCGACGGCGGGCAGGTCGCCGAGCTTCAGCGCGCCGCGCCAGTCGGAGGCCCGGGACCCCAGCGGAGCGTCGATGACGACCAGGTCGGCGGGACGGCCCACCTCGATACGGCCCGCGTCGAGCCGGTAGGTCGCCGCGACGTTCCCGGTCGCCGCCGCCACCGCCTGCGCGGGGTCGAGCGGGCCCAGGGAGACCAGCTCGGCCATGGTGCGCAGCAGCGCGAGCGGGATCACCCCGGTACCGGTGGGGGTGTCGGAGGCGATGAGCAGCCGCTCCGGGCAGCCGGCCTCCAACGCCAGCTCGCTGATGTGGATCGCGGAGCGCAGGTTGCCGGCCTGGACGAGCTGGAGGGCCATGCCGTGGCCGTGGGTGACCAGCGCCTCGTTCTCCGCGGGGGACAGGGCCGTCGGGCCACCGTTGACGTGGCCGAGCACGTTCGGCCGCATCTCCAGCAGCGCGTCCGCGTCGATGAGTTCGAGGCTGCCGCGGATGGATCCGCCGCCGGTGTGGACCATGACGATGAGGCCCGCCTCGCGGGCGGCGCGCACCACCGGCACGTAACCGCGAGGACCGTCGAAGGCGCCGAACCCGCCCTTCGCCAGCCCGACGCCGGCCGCGGCCAGCTCGGCGAAGTCGTCGGCGGTGAGCCCGGGCTCCAGGATCACCGAACCGGCGTGGACGGTGACGCCCCCCGGCCGGTAGTCACGGAAGCAGCGCTGCGCGGCGATGGCCAGCGCCTTGACTCCCACGACGTCGGTCGGCCGGCCCGGCACGTGCACCTCGCTGGCGCTGATCGCCCGGGTCATTCCGCCGTGCAGATAGCTCTCCAGGAAACCGACGGTCCGCTGCCGCGGCGTGTAGTCGCCGAAGGTCACGTGCACGTGGGAGTCGATGAGCCCCGGGACGACCGCGGCGCCGGCCGCGTCCAGGACGACCTCGCAGCTGTCCGAGTCGACCTGGGCGGTCGGCCCGATCCAGGTGATCAGGCCGTCCTGACAGATGATCGCGTCACCGTCGATGGGAGAGCCGGCGAGGTCTCCGGCATGGGAGTCGCCGATGTTGACGATCGCGGTGCGCCCTCCCTCCGCGACCTCCACCTCGGATCCCGTCATTGCAGGCCGTCCCCCTTGGCGTCGGCCTTGGCCAGCCCGCCGAGGCGGCTGTGCACGCGGCCACGGCTGGCCAGGGCCACGATGACGACGATCTCGTCAGGCCGGGGGCCGTCGGGCACGGACACCGTGACGGTGTCGTAGAACTCGCGGACGAACAGTGCCTTCTTGTAGGCCAGCGGGATGTCGATCGTCGTTCCGGCGGCGGCGACCTTGGTGTTGGAGGTGACCCAGGTGTTGCCGCCGATCCCGTCCCGCAGCGCGTCGCCGAACGGGGTCGTCAGGCAGGCGACGCCGTGCTCCTGCTCGCCCGAGACTCCGACGATGGCGCCCTTGCCGCAGCTCTCCGCCTCGACGCCGAGCGCCTCCTTGGCCCGGGTGACGAGCTCGACGGCCAGTTTGCCGGACGGCTCGGTGAGCTCGTCCAGCGTCTCCGACCAGCGGCCCGCGTACGGGTTGGCGATCACCGCGGCCACGGCGGCCTTGCGCAGCGGCGGATTCACCTGTGGTCCTCCGTCGTCCGCGATCTCTTCGACGACCGTCAGCCACTTACGGACGTGCAGCTCCATCTTTCCTGCCTTCTCGATCAAAACTATAAACTGTATTCACTTACTCTACTAAAGCGTTCCGAGCTCGCCGACCGGGACCCGCTTCACGCGCCAGGCCAGCAGGGCGGCCAGGGTGGTACAGGCCCCGCAGACCAGGAAGGCGGCGGTGTAGGTGCCGCTCGCCGGGAGCTGGGTTCCGGGCAACGTGTTCGTGGAGAAGAACACCCCGACGACGGTGCTGCCCAGGGAGTTGCCGACCGCGTACAGGATGGCCGTCACCCCGAGCGCGACTCCCGACTGGGACGGCGGTACGGCCTGGAGCACGATGATCTGCGCGGCGGCGAGTCCCATCGTGTTGCCGAGCGCGTAGATGGCCAGGCTCACCATCATCGTGGCGGGAATGCTGTGTGTCGCGGCCAGCGCGAAGTAGGCGACGCTGCAGCACAGCACGCTCACCGAGGCGGCGCCGGCGAAGCCGATCCGTCTGCCGATCGGCTGGAGCGCCCACGCCGCGGCCAGCCCGCCGATCCCCACCGGTATGGCGAACAGGCAGGCCTGGAGCGGGGTCCACCCGAAGCCGTACCCCGCCACCTGCGGGTTGGTCTGTGCGAACCGGGTGACCGCCGAGATCGCTCCGTAGATGCCGAACGCGATCAGGAAGACGACCAGGGTGGGCAGGCGGGTCGCCGCGTGCGTGATCACCGTCAGGTCGACGAGCGGGTGCGTGGAGCGTCGTTCCACCAGCACCCACAGGCCGAGGAGGACCAGCCCGCCGATGATCAGGACGAGGACCTCGGGGGAGCTCCAGCCCCAGGTCGGGCCCTTGCTGGTGCCCAGCAGGAAGCTCACCAGGCTCAACCCGAGCAGCAGCGCGCCCGGCAGGTCGAACCCGCCCTCCGCCCGGTACGGAGACTCACGCAGCACCAGCAGCGTGCTCGCCAGGCCCAGTGCCAGCGTCACCGCGGCCAGCCAGAAGTAGACGTGGTAGTCGTGTCCGACGCCCCCGACCAGCCCGCCGACCAGCAGGCCGCCGGCCACACCCACGCTGTTGCCCGCGTGGATCGTGACGATGGTCCGGCGGGCGCGCTTCGGGTGCATCGTGTCGTTGGCGATCGCCTCGGGCAGGGCGAGCATCGGCGCCTGGGCGCCCATCAGCGCTCGCGCGACGAAGAGCATGACGATGTCGTGGGTCAGCGCGCCGAGCAGCGCCCCCACCAGCGCCAGGCTCAGGCAGACGACCATGATGCGGCGCTTTCCGAGCAGGTCGGCCAGCCGCGTGAAGACGGCGAGACCGATCGCGCCCGCCAGGAGCTCGGCGGTGAGCACCCAGGCCACGTCGCCGGGGGAGAGGCCGAGTTGCCTGCCGATGGCGGGCAGCATCGGAACGATGCCCACCTGGAGGAGCAGGACGGTGAAGCCGAGATACGACAGCACGCCGACCGCGGCGTTGCCGTTCGACTCGGTGACCGAGGGGGATGAGGGGACAGGGGACGGGGAAGCCATCGTGGCCATTGACCCTCCAGGGGGTGACGGGCACCGAAGCATGTTCTGAATTACGGAAACTGTATCCACTTTTTAGGTCGCGTCAATGGGCAGTTTGCACTCGTATGGATGCCCCCGTCCCCGAAGGCCTTGCGGGAAGACCTCTGCGTCGTCAGGGCATCAGCAGGCCGCCGTTGACCTGGACGACCTGGCCCGTCATGTATTCGCTGTCCTGTCCGAGGAGGAACATGACCGGGCCGACGACGTCGCCGACCTCGCCCACCCGCCCCATCGGAATCGCCCGCGCCCGGTCCGCGGCGCGGGCGCGGTAGTCGGGGAAGTCGGTGAGCATCGGCGTCTCCACCGGCCCGGGGGCGACCGCGTTCACCCGTACCCCGGCGGCGGCGACCTCCAGGGCCGCCGATTTCACCAGGGCCTCCACCCCCGCCTTGGCGGCGGCGTAGTGGGCGCCGTTCGGATATCCCTTGGTCGCCCAGCCGGTGGACATCGCGACGACGCTGCCCCGGCCGCGGGTGACCATGTGCGGGAGGACGGCCCGCAGCGCGTGGAAGGTCCCGTACAGCGAGATCTCGACCACCCGCCTGAACTCCGCCGGGTCCAGCTCGGTCACGGGCGCCTCCGAGACCACCCCGGCGGCACAGACCAGATATCCGATGGGGCCGAGCTCGGCGCTCACCCGGGCCACCGCCGCCGCGACGGCCGCCGGGTCGCGCACGTCGCAGTCCAGGGTGAGCGCCGCACCGCCGGGTCCGGAGGAGCCGGACGCGGCGAGGTCGAGCACGGCGGTCCGGACACCGCGCCCGCTCAGCGCCGCGACCACGCCCCCGCCGATGCCGCCCGACCCGCCCGTGACGATCGCCACGCCATCGGAAAGCGGTACTGTCAGGCCACTGCCGTCTTCGAGATCCGTCATCCCGGAACCCTCATTTCTCTCACGATAACTGCCAAGCTGTATACACTAAGTTCCGTGGTGAGAAAGAAGACCGTCCTCCCCCTGAGGGTCAGCGAAGAGCTCCAGCAACGCCGGACGGCACCGGACTACATCGTCGCCGTGCTCCGAGAGGCGATCTACGAGGGATCGCTGGAAGACGGCGCGATCCTCAACCAGGTCGCGGTCGCCGAGCATTTCGGCGTCTCGCGGGTGCCGGTGCGGGAGGCGATGCGGCAACTCCAGGCGGAGGGGCTGCTCAGCGCCGAGGCGCACCGCCGTCCGATCGTCCGTCGCCTGACCTTGGAGAGGGTCATGGAGATCTTCGACCTCCGAGCGATGATCGAGGGCTACCTGGTGGAAAAAGCCATGCCGAACATCGACGAGAAGGTCATCGCCCAGCTCGCCGGTTTCATCGAGCTCATGCACGAGCCGCTGGACCACAACGCGTGGCTGTCCCTCAACGCGGAGTTCCACCAGGTGCTGTACGAACCCTCCGATGCGACGACGGCGCTCGAGCTGGCGAATCAGCTGCGCGGGCGGGCCGAGCGTTACCTGCGGATGTGGAGCGAGGGGCAGGGGATCCACCGCAACGCCGAGGCGACGCGGGAGCACGAGCGGATCCTCGAATACGTCCGCAACGGCGACGTCGCCTCCGCCCGGCGCGAGGTCGAGCAGCACATCCTGCACACCCGTGACGAGGCCGTACGGATGTATCGCAACCAGCGCCCCAAGGCCATCGTGGAGCCGGCGGGCTGAGTGCCTTGCGGAGGGTGACCCCCTTTGCGTGCGGGGGCACCGTTGCCAACCTCACCCATAAGTGTCTACAGTTTCCACATGGATTCCGTAGTGGTGGTCGGCGCGTCTCTGGCCGGACTCCGCGCCGTGGAAGCGTTGCGCGGGGAAGGATACGACGGCCGGATCGTGGTGATCGGTGATGAGGTGCACCCGCCCTACGATCGCCCGCCGCTGTCGAAAGGACTGCTGACCGGAGCGACCGACCTGTCTGCGGTGACCCTGCGGCAGCGGCCTGATCTCGCGGTCGAATGGCGCCTCGGCGAGCGCGCCGTCGCCCTCCACGCCGCCGACCGGGAAGTCCTGCTCGACGGTGGGCGACGCGTTCCCTATGACGGGCTCGTCGTCGCCACGGGGGCGACGGCCCGGCGTCTCCCCGCCGTGCCGGAAGGCCTCGCCGGAGTCATCACGCTGCGTACTCTCGACGATGCGATCACGCTGAGGCGGGAGCTGGCGGGCAGGCCCTCGGTCGTGATCCTCGGCGGCGGCTTCATCGGGACCGAGGTGGCGTCCAGCTGCCGAACGCTCGGCCTCGACGTCACGCTGGTCACCGCGGATCCCCTGCTCGCCCGCGCTCTCGGCCCGCTCTCAGCGGGCGCGGCCGCTCGCGCCGCCGACCACGGGGTCACCGTGGTGCATCCGGCGACCGTCACCGAAGTACGCGGCCACGACCGCGTGCAAGAGGTCGTCCTCGGTGACGGCCGGACGCTTCCGGCGGACGTGCTCGTCGTGGCGGTAGGCGCGGTGCCGGCGACCGGATGGCTGCGCGACTCGGGAGCCTCGCTCGACAACGGGCTGATCTGCGACGCCGGGCTCGGCGTCGTCGGCCTGCCCGGGGTGGTCGCCGCCGGCGACGTGGCCCGCTGGCCGCACCCGGCGTTCGGTGGCGCACCGTTACGCCTCGAACACTGGACGAACGCCGCGGAACAGGCGGTGATCGCGGCCCGGCGGCTGCTGCACGGGACCGCGGCGGGGCCGTGCGCTCCCGTCCCCTCGTTCTGGAGCGACCAGTTCGGCATCCGGCTGCAAGGGGTCGGCCTCCCCGCGCTCGCCGACGAAACCAGGGTGATCGAGGGAGATCCGGCGGGCGATCGTTTTGTCGCGGAGTTCTTCCGAACGGGTGAGCTCGTCGGGGCGGTCGTCGCGGGAGCGCCGCGCGCGCTGCTGGCCTATCGGCGCCGGCTGACCCACCCACAACGTGTTCCGGCCCTGTGAGCTGGGACGGAGGGGGTCATGAGTGGAATGGACGGGTGACGCGACCGCGTTTCAGTAGCACCCGGCAGATGCGATAAACCTGAATACACTTTTCGACATCTATGACTGCAGGCGACTGATATGACAACTCTCCCGGAGACCGCTGAGCGACTCCACCAGACCGTTCTGCCGGAAGAAGGCCTGATCCCGGCATACATACACACCGACCCGGACGTCTACCGGCTGGAGATGCAGCGATTGTTCGGGCGGACCTGGCTCTTCGTCGCGCACGAATCGGAGATCCCCGCTCCCGGCGACTTCGTCGTCCGCGACATGGGCGAGGCCAACGTGATCGTCTCACGCGGTGACGACGGCACGGTGCGGGTGTTCCTCAACTCCTGCCGGCACCGCGGCATGAAGCTCGCATGCGAGGACATGGGCAACGGCCCGTCCTGGCGTTGTCCGTACCACGGTTTCACCTTCCGCAACGACGGCTCGTTCCTCGGAGCTCCGTACCAGCGGTTCGCCTACACCGAAGGGCTCGAACGCGACGCGCTCCGGCTCCTCGAGGCCCGCAGCGAGTCCTACAAGGGGCTGATCTTCGCCACGTGGAACCAGGCCTCCGAGCCGCTTGTCGATTTCCTCGGCTCCATGGCGTGGTATCTCGACATCCTGGTCGGCAGGGCCGAGTTCGAGGTCGTCGGCACGCCGCAGCGTTGGATCGTTCCGACCGCCTGGAAGCTCCCCGCGGAGAACTTCGCCTCCGACGCCTACCACACCGCCACGACGCACGCCTTTCTGGCCAAGCTCGGCCTGGTCAGCGGGGTGGACTTCGGTCGCGTCGGTTATCACGTCGACGCCGGCAACGGCCACGGACTGGGCATCGGGGTGCAGGAGGACGGACCGTGGTATCCGGCCGAACTCCGCCCGGAGTATGAGCGAAACCTCTCCGCGGACCAGCTCGCGTTGCTGGATCGGATCAAGAACTTTCACGGCAACGTCTTCCCGAACCTGTCCTTCCTGATTCCCAACGTCATCGAGTTCGGCGGGCGCCGGGTCACCGGCATGACGCTGCGGCAGTGGCAACCGATCGGACCGGACCGCATCCAGGCGTGGTCCTGGCACCTGGTGGAGAAGCAGGCGCCCCAGTGGTGGAAGGAGCTGGGACGCAAAGCCTACGTTCAGACCTTCGGCACCTCCGGAATGCTGGAGCAGGACGACACGGAGAACTGGGAGGCGCAGACGCGCAACTCCCAGGTGGCGCTCACCCTGGAGGAACCGGTTGTGCTGCACTACGGAATGGGGCTCGATCGCGAGCCGATGAAGGACTTCCCCGGCCTCGGCACCGTCTATGACGGCAAGTTCAACGAGGCGGCGGCCCGCTCCTTCTACCGCCGCTGGCTCGACACGGTAGCGGGGGAGGAGAAGTGACCGCGGTGATCGATCCCGGCCTCCTGGCCGCGTTCCAGCCTGCCGGCCCGGTGCCGTTCGAGGTACGGCTGGCGGTGCAGGACTTCCTCATCGACGAGGCCGAGCTGCTCGACTCCCGCCGCTTCGACGAGTGGCTGGCGCTGTTCACCGACGACGTGGAGTATCGCGTCCCCGTACGGATCACCCGTCGCATCGGCAATCCCGACGTGGTGGACGACATCTTCCACTTCGACGAGAACAGGGCGAGCCTCGGCCTGCGGGTCCGCCGTCTCGGCACCAACGTCGCCTGGGCGGAGGACCCGCCTTCCTTCACCCGGCGGTTCGTCACGAACGTCAGGGTCGCCTGGGGCGAGCGGGAAGGCGAGCTCGCCATACGCAGCTACCTGCTGCTCTACCGCAGCCGCGGCGACCGCGGCACCCATGACCTGATCTCCGGAGAGCGGCATGACCTGCTGAGGCTGGAGGCCGATCGGATCGCCATCGCCCGCCGCCGCGTGATCCTCGACCAGTCGACCCTCGGCACGAAAAACCTTGCGATCTTCTTCTGAGCCAACTCCCGATCAGCACTCTGAAAGTGATCCAGCACATGCACGTCAAACTCGACACCCAGAACTGCCAGGCCTATGCGAACTGCCTGCTGACGGCTCCCGAG
This sequence comes from Streptosporangium subroseum, assembly GCF_900188345.1. Classification (GTDB taxonomy): domain Bacteria; phylum Actinomycetota; class Actinomycetes; order Streptosporangiales; family Streptosporangiaceae; genus Streptosporangium; species Streptosporangium subroseum. The sequence continues at coordinate 201,994 of NZ_FZOD01000006.1, forward strand.
GTCTTCGACCTGGACGAGGAATCAGGCATCGCGATCATCCTCCAGGAGAACCCTCCGGAGAATCTCCGGGCCGTCGTGGAAGAGGCCGTCCGCAGCTGTCCCGTCCAGGCGCTCATCCTTGAGGGCTGACCACGATCCCAGCGTGATCGTCGCGTGAGCGACGGGAGAAGCCGGACGTACAGAACGCGCCCACGCCACCCCCGAAGCCAGATGGGTGGCGGGGCGGGGCCGGTGCCGTCGAACGATCGACGGGGATGAGGTGCTCCTCGACGAAAACCAGCGATCAGCGGCCGATCGTGCTGCCTGGTTCTGCGGCGAGTCGACCGGTCGGCGCGCGGGTGTAGCGTCTAACCAGGCGAATCGATCATGAAGGGTGCCTGCTGTTGGAGCTGCGAGATACACAGGTGGACATGTCTCACGGTGAGCGTGTCGGCAAGTACGGCGAGGTGGCGAGCGCGTTGGCGTTGCGCAGTGACCGGCAGCTCGCCGAGTCACTGGAGCAGGCGCGGGTTCTGGGCTCGGGGATAGGCGGCACCTCGGTGCTGCTGGACGTCGCCGGCGTACCGGTCTTCGCGAAGCGGGTACCGCTGACCGACCTGGAGCGTCGCGCGGACAACGTGATGTCCACGGCGAACCTGTTCGGGGTGCCTCCGATCTGCCAGTACGGAATCGTCGAGGTCGCCGGGCCGGGCTTCGGCGCCTGGCGTGAACTCGCGGCCAACGTCATGGCGACCAATTGGGTACTGACCGGGCGCAGCGCGGCCTTTCCGCTGCTGTACCACTGGCGGGTGCTGCCGGGCGCACCGCCGCCCACCGAGGAGCACGCCGACATCGAGGCGGTCGTGCAGTACTGGGACGGATCACCAGCGGTACGGGACCGTCTCCACGCCCTTGCCGGCGCCTCGGCCGGCATCGTGCTGTTCCAGGAGTTCATCCCCCACACCCTCGACGCCTGGCTCGCCGCTCAGCTCGCCGCCGGTCAGGACGCCGCGATAGCGGCAAGCGCCATGGTCGAGTCGTTCCTGCTCACCGATGTGGCCTTCATGAACGACCAGGAGTTGATGCACTTCGACGGCCACTTCGGCAACATCCTCACCGATGGTGAACGCCTGTACATCGCCGACCTCGGACTGGCGACCTCCCCTCGGTTCGACCTGTCCAAGCAGGAGATCGAATTCCTGGAGCGCAACCGGACCCACGACATGGGGTACGCGCTGATGCGGCTGGTCAACTGGCTCGTCACCAACGTCTGCGGGGTGGGGGTGCCACAAGATGGCGGACCGGCACGGCGCAACGAGTACGTCCGCGCGTGCGCGGCCGGTGCGGACCCCGCCGGTGCTCCGCCGGCCGTTGCCGCGGTGATCCGCCGGTACGCACCCGTGGCGGCGGCCCTGAACGACTTCTACTGGGATCTGTACGGCGTCGATCGGACGACGCCGTACCCGGGTGAGAAGGTCGAACGCGGCCTGGGCGCGATGCGCTGATCCGCTGCGTGCCGGTGGTTCCTGGGCGGTCTCCTTCTGGTCGCCGCTCAGGCCAGGGGTTCGCCGCCGTCCATCGGCAACGACACGCCGGTCATGAAGGTGCTGGTCATCGCGAACAGCACGGCGTCCGCGATGTCCTCGGCCGTTCCGATGCGTCGTGCGGGGTTGTGGGCGGTGCGCTGCCTGAACAGCTCTGCCTTCTTCTGTTCGCCGAGCCCGTCCCAGGCGCCGGTGTCGACGGTTCCGGGTGAGATGGCGTTGACCCGGATGGGCGCGAGCTCCAGGGAGAGGGCTCTGGTGACGACGTCCACGGCTCCGTTGGTGGCCGCGACGCCCAGGGTTCCGACGGTCGGCCTGAGAGCCGACGACCCGGAGAAGATGACAAAGGATCCTCCCGTACGGACCCGCGGCGCGAAGTGCTTGGCCAGCATGATCGGCCCGATCACCTTGGTGCTGAAGGACAGCATCAAGGTGTCCGGGGTGAGGTCTTCCACGCGACCCCGAGCCCGCGCCGAGGCGGTTGACACCACGTGATCGACTTCGCCGATCCGCTCGGCCAGTGCAGCGATCGACTTCTCGTCGGTGAGATCCACCTCCTCGGCGGTGACACCGGCGTCGTCGTAGGCGTCCGCCAGGGCCTCGCGGTCGCGTCCCGCGACCACGACTCGGGCGCCGGCCGCCCGAGCCGCCAGGGTGATCGCGCGGGCGATGCCGCTTCCGCGGCCGACGACGAGCACGGTCTTGTCCTGCAGGTTCGCTGACATTCGGTCCTCCTTCGGGTTGTCCGAAAGTGTGGACAGGTCGCCGCACCCTCGAACAGGCACATTCCGGGTATGAATCTTTTCGCTTGCTCTGGCACGGTTCTGCGAATGCTTGTGGAGCGCCGCCCGCTCACTGTTTGCGGAGCGCGGCCACCGTTTGTGGAGCGCCGCCCGCTGCCGCCATGGTCTGTGGCGTTGCCGTGGCACAAGAGCGGTGCGGTCCGCGGTCAGCGGGTGCGGACCTCGTCGACGTCCAGACCTCGGTCGACGCCGTGGGGTAGCACGGTCTGCCCGGGTTCGAGTTTCAGCCGCCTGCCGTCAAGGAACACCGCGATCTTGTCCGGTTCGAACGAGACCATGCCGGAGACGGGACTCACCTCGGTGTAGGCGTCCTGGTATGACCAGGCGGCGCGCTGGGAGTCGCCGATGTCGTAGTAGGCGGCCAGCCCCTTGTAGGGGCAGAACGTCTGTCCCTCGACCGGCGTGAGCAGGCTCTCGTCGATGTCGGTCCTGGGGACGTACCAGCGAGGCGCGAAGCCGGATTCGTACAGGACGACCGGGTGCGCCGACCTGGCCACGACGCGGTCGCCGTCGTGAACCTCCAGTTTTCGTGACGTCCGGCGGATGTCGATCCGATGGTAGGCGTCGGCCGCATGCCCCAGAATCCGCTCATCCTCCTCGTAGAACGCGTCCATGGCACGCCACGCGAAAGCGACCCGCCCCTCCAGTTCCGTGGCGTGGGAGGGCAACTCGACGTACCGCCACGCGGCGCGCTCCGCCTCGTGGTCTCCTTCGCGGACCGTGAACCAGGAGGTGGCGCCCAGGTCGCGATGGTGTGTGACGCGGTCGGTCCGCTGAAGCACACCCGGCCTCACGTCTTCCAGGTGGAAGTAGGCCACCGGATATCGGCCCGGCTCGTGCAGCAGCACCACGTCCTCACTGTCGGCGATCCACTCGCCTCCGAACCGGACACGCAACCTCCGGCGAAGACGCTCGGCGAACAGCAGTCTTTCCGGCAGCGGATCGGGAGTCAGAAATCTCCCGATCGCGCCTGCCGCGAGCGGACCTTGCTGCCATGACAGACCCATGATCTTTCCCCTTCCTGTTCGATGTTTCGCCGCGTCGAGGTGGTTCGGCCGCTCGCGCGGAGGGCCCCTCTGCCTGTTGAGGGCTGCGGCCTGCTCTCGAGAGCGTGAGAACAGGCCGGTGCCGCCGCGCGATCGCCGGTCCGGCCTGCCGGTGGAACGGCTGCCGGCCCCGTACGGTCGCACAACGGTGATGGTCACCCGTACCTAACCCCTTCGGTTCGTTTCATTGGTTAGACTGAAGCAGAGGAAGGTGTAACCTGTCAAATGGCGGAAAGGGGTTAGAAATGCTCATGGCGATAACACGGACGGAAGAGGACGCCCTGCTGGACCTGCTCAACAGCACCCCGGTCGTCGACGGCGTCCAGCAGGACCACCTGGGTGACGCGGCTGAGGCCCGCGCCTGGCTCCGGCGGCGAGGGGGGGTCGGGTCGCAGGGGGAGTGGGACGCGACGCGGCAGGCGCGGGACGCGCTGCAGTCGGTCGTCCGCGGTGAACGGCCGCCGACCGTTCTGGCGCCGTTCCTCGAAGGCGTCGGCTACCGTCCGGTCATGTCCGAGCACGGGGTGGAATGGTCCCTCGACGTGCCGGCGGAGCGCGGGCCGGCGGTCGGAGCCGTTCTCTCCTGGAGCGCACTGGAAAGGACGAAGCCCGGACGGCTGAGGCCGTGCGCGAACGACGAGTGCCGCCTTTTCCTGCTCGACCGCAGCAAGACGAACAAGGCCCGCTGGTGCTCCATGGCCGTATGCGGGAACAGGATGAAGGCCCGGCGGCACTACCGGCGGGCGCATCAGCCACCGGTCGGCTGACTCTGGGCGGGCGTGAACCGGGCCGTTTCAGGGTCGTGGCGCACGGAAGGCTCGGCGGCGAGCTCCGCACCGGAAAGATCCGGCTCGTCAACCGGTTGATAAAATCGACTTTGGGGAGAAAAGCGGACAGAGAGGCATGTGGCATGGCACTCTCACTGCAAAATCGCACCGTCCTTGTCATCGGCCGGGGGAGCGGGATCGCCCGTGCCATCACACTGGCCTCCCGCAAGGAAGGCGCTCGCGTTGTGGTCGCCGGACGCGACCGGGCGACGCTGGGGGCCGCCTACGACGATCCCGGGATCGTGGCCGAGACCGTCGATCTCAATGACGACACGACCATCGCGACGCTCGCGGAGCGGCTCGGCCAGGTAGATCACGTCGTCTCGACCGCTTCGGCGCGCGCCCGGGGGATTCTGGCCGACCTCGACCGGGAAGCCCTGCGGCGCTCTTTCGACACCAAGGTCATCGGGCCGGTCATGCTCGCCAAGCACTTCGCACCGCGCATCGCCGACGGCGGTTCCTTCGTGATCTTCTCCGGCGTCGCGGCGTTCAAGCCCGTCGTCGGCTACCTCGGCGTGGCGATCACCAACGGAGCGGTGGACTTCCTCGCCAGGTCCCTGGCGCTGGAGCTGGGGCCGATCAGGGTCAACGCGATCTCGCCCGGCGTGATCGACACCGGCATCTGGGACTCACTGGGCGAAGAGGGTAAGCGCGCCTACTTCGACAATCTACGCGCCCGGAACCCGGCCCGTCGCATCGGAACCGTGCAAGACATCGCAGACGCGGTTCTGTATGCCATGACCAGCCCGTTCCTCACCGGTGTGACCCTACGCGTCGACGGCGGCGAACCACTGACCTGAGGCACCGCCGCGACCACCGACGACGCGGGCGGTGATACGGCTGCACGCGGGTCACAAAATCGTTGGACAACGCCTGTGTCCACGACCATCGTTGGCGGCATGCAGCAGGAGGAGATCTGGGATGTCGACGCCGCCCAGGGTTATGACACGCCGGGCACCGGCATGTTCGCGCCCGAGGTCCTGGGGCCGGCCGTGGACCGCCTCGCCGAACTCGCGGGTGACGGACGGGCGCTCGAGTTCGCCATCGGAACCGGCCGCGTGGCCGTGCCGCTCGCCGGGCGAGGGGTGCCCGTCACCGGCATCGAGCTGTCATCCCCGATGATCGACCAACTGCGAACGAAGGTGGACGAGGCGACGATCCCGGTGATCGCCGGCGACATGGCGACCGCCCTCGCCCCGGGGAAGTACACGCTCGTCTACCTCGTCTTCAACACGATCTCCAACCTGCTCACCCAGGCCGAGCAGGTCGAGTGCTTCCGCAACGCCGCCCGCCACCTCACACCCGGCGGCCGGTTCGTCATCGAGCTCTGGGTGCCTGAGCTGCGCAAGCTTCCACCGGGCCAGCAGGCCATGGTCTGGCACTGCGAGCCCGGCTACATCGGCTTGGACACCTACGACGTTCTGCGCCAGCACGTCGTATCGCACCACTTCAGCTTCGGTGAGAGCAAACAGGCTCAGCTGGTCCGTAGCCCGCACCGCTACATCTGGCCGGCCGAGCTCGACCTCATGGCTCAGCTGGCCGGATTCGCGTTGGAGACCCGGCATGCCGACTGGGCCGGAGCCGACTTCACCGCCGAGTCGCGTTCTCACGTGTCCGTCTACCGCGTTCCGCCGGACCCGGCTCAGCCGCAGTTGCCCCAGGACTTCCAGTGAGCCGTGGCGACGGCGGCATCGCGCCCGTCGTCCCAGATCGTGCCGGAGTACTTGACGCACCGGCCCTTGCCGTAGGTCTTCAGCGGACCCAAGTAGTGCTTGACCTGACGCCCCTCGTTCTTGCCGCCCGTGCGTGAGTGTGCCCCCCGCGTCTGCGTCGTGATCGTGGCCGAGGCGAAGGTGGCGATGCCGACATTCGAGGTCTTGATCGTGGTGACGCAGTTGTAGCCGGTCCTGCGGTTGTACAGCAGGTAGACGTAACCGAACACGTCTCCGGAGGGGGTCTTCGCGACCTGCTTGCTGTGGGAGACCCGAGCGAAGCCGGAACCGCACACCCGCTCCGGGGTGAGGGCGGAGGCGGCCGCCTGCGCAGGGTTGATGATGATCCCTCCGATCGACAGTGCCGCGGCGAGGAGGATCGTCTTCGTGGACCCGCGCATTCAGCCATCCCATCTCAACCGTCCCCCGCTTACCGGGGGATCAGCAGTTGATCATTCTGCCGAAGGATCCGACGTCAAATGACCGAAATGGTCAAATAAGTAACCGTCGACTTGCAGGTGTCAGAGCGGGAAGCCGGTTGAGGTGTTTGTGCACTCTGTAGTGCTTTCTGGCATATGTGGTAATCCTAAGATCGCTGAGAGGCCACCCCCCACATGATCGCTGATCTGGCATCCGGAGGATCCACCATGCGACTCCCTCGTTCCCTCTCCGGCTGGACGATGGCCGTCTTCGGCTTCCTCGCCGTGGCGCTCGGCGTCGTCGGCCTGGTGTCGCCGGACACCATGCTCGCCCTCCTCGGCTTCGAGGTGCTGCAGACGCGTGACCCCGGCGACTACACGAAGGTGTACCTCGCCGCCTCCTCGATGGCCGCGGTGAACATGGGCGTCTACTATCTCCTGGCCGCCGCCGCCGACTACCGGCCCTTCTTCCTGTGGACGGTGCCGTTCCGCCTGCTGACGTTCACGGTCTTCACCCTCTTGGTGGTGACCGGCGCCGCCCCCGCCCGGTTCGTCGGCGTCGGCATCTGGGAGGGGGTCGGCGCGGTGGTCACCGGGGCCGCGCTCTGGTGGGAGCACCGGCGCCCGCCGTCTCCCGATGACGGGGTCTCGGTGACAACGGCGGAGAATCCAGCGGACAGCGCTTGATCAACGTCGAGGTGGAGCATCCGACGAGGTCGGCGGCGCCCTTGGAGAGCGGTGGCGGCGGCCGGGGGTCTTCGACCGGCGCCGCTCCCGGCGGTCCCCAGGATCAGGACCAGGCGATCTCACCGGTTCGGTCGACAAAACGTCCGGAGCCCGCGCCGGGCTTTTCCGTTGCCAGGCCGACGATCGCGTCCGTGCCCTCGGTGACGGTCTGGGGACCGCTGTGGCCGTTGAGATCGGTCGCCGTGTAACCGGGATCGGCGGCGTTGACGCGGATGTCCGGCAGCGCTTTGGCGTACTGGGTGGTCAGCATCGTGAGCGCCGCCTTCGAGGCGGTGTAGAGCGGCGCGATCACCCTGGACTCGGGTCGCGACGGGTCGTGGGTGTGGGCGAGCGAGCCCGTTCCACTGCTGACGTTGACGATGACCGGGTCTGACGACCGGCGCAGCAGCGGCAGGAACGCGGTGGTCGTCCGGACCACACCGGCGAGGTTGACGTCGAGGACGCCGAGGGCGTCGGCGCCGGTTAGGGCGGTGGGATCACCGGCGGGGCCGTGGATGCCGGCGTTGTTGATCAGAACGTCGATCGAGCCCTCGTGCTCGGCGACATTCGCGGCCGCGGCGCTGACGGACGCGTCGTCGGTCACGTCGATGGGGACGAACCGCGCGCCGAGCGTGGCGGCGGCCTGCGCGCCCCGCTCGGGGTCGCGGGCCCCGAGCAGCACGGTGTGACCGAGTTCGACGAGACGGCGGGCGGTCTCGCGGCCAAGCCCCTTGTTCGCTCCGGTGATGAAGGTGATTGTCATATGGCCATTGTTCGGTTCACCTGCGGCATCCGGCCAGGGACGCCTCAACGGTAGGAGAAGCAGTACCACCATCGATCTCGCGTTCGAGGACCGGGGATGCAGGAAGATGGATGTCATGACGACGACGCCCGGGGCCGGACTGGGAGCGATGATCCGTACTTGGCGGGAGCGGTTGCCCCCGTCGGCCGCGGCGCTGCCGGTGGGCCGGGCACGCCGCGCGATCGGGCTACGCCGGGAGGAGCTCGCCGAGCTCGCCGGTGTGTCGGTCGACTACGTCGTGCGTCTGGAGCAGGGGCGGGCCACGACACCCTCGGCCCAGGTGGTCGCGTCCCTCGCGCGTGCCCTGCAGCTGACCGTCACCGAACGGGACCATCTGTACCGGCTGGCCCGCCTCATACCGCCGGCGGACACCGCGATCTCCGACCACATCCCACCCGGCGTTCACCGCGTGCTCACCCGGCTCGGAGACGTCGCGGTCGCGGTGTTCGCGGCGGATTGGCAGCTGATCTGGTGGAACCGCGGTTGGGCCGCGCTGCTGGGCGATCCCTCGTCGTCGCCACGGCGGCTGCGCAATTTCGCCCGTGACAGGTTCCCGGTGGGCGCGGGCCCCGCTCGCCTCGCACGATGGCCGGTGACCGAGCTGGACAAGGACACCACCGACGCCGCCGTCGTGTCCGACCTGCGCCGCGCCACCGGCCGCTTTCCTCGGGACGCGCGCCTGGCAGAGCTGATTCACGACCTGAGTACGGGCAACCGGCGGTTCGCCGAACTCTGGGCGGCCGGTACGGTGGCCGCCCATCGTGAGGACCACAAAACGATCGAGCACCCCTCGGTGGGAACGGTCACGGTGGACTGCGACGTACTGGCCGACGGTGACTCCGAGTGCAAGATCGTGATCATGAGCACCGTGCCCGGCAGCGCGGACGAGACCAAGCTGCGGCTCGCCGTGGTCGCCGGTCCGCCGGCCACCCCGGACGGCTCGCTCATACGCTGATAGACGGGTGGCCCGGAGGACCCGCGACGCCACCGTGTGTGAGTCGGAGGGCGACGCTCCCGGCGCACGATCCGCGACGAGGACATGCGACACGAAGATCACAGGTACGCCTGGCGCAGCAAGTTGACTACGGAGAGTAACCTTCGCTGTGAAGTTGATCTACGAGGACATCCCCACGACAGAAATGGGAGTTCAGCGTTGGTGTCACAACGATCCAGATCCGCGCTCACCGCGTCCGCCTGCGCACTCTTGGCATTGCTGGCCGTACCGGGAACGCCGGTGGCGGCCGCCGCCGACGAACACGCCGCCGGCGGTGTACGGCAGGCCGTCACGCGAGCCGCCGTCACGCCCTGTGTCCGGCAGGGGCAGGCGACCTACCCCGTCAGCTACTACTGGAAGAACGTACTCGGCATGCAGCTGGGCAGCGGGTCGGTTCCGGTCGACACCGCCCCACCCCTGTGGGGCGGACAGATCGCGCCGGGCGGCACCTTCACCATCACGCTGGGGCACCGCACGGCCCAGTGGCCGCTGCTGGTCAGGAGCTACACCACCACGTGGGACCTGTCGTCCCTGCTGGCCAACGCCGATGTCGTCAGCCAGTCCGGAGCCGGCACCATCAGCGGCAACACCCTGACGATCCCCTCATCGGGCACCAAGACCGACCCGCCTGCGAAGGTCATCACCTTCCAGGTCAGGCAGGGCACCGTCGGGGGCAGCATGACCATCCGGCCGACCGGGATCAGCAGCGTCATCGCCTCCCCGGGCCAGCTCGGAAACAACACGCCCGCACCCCCGATCCAGATCGTCAACGGACAGTCCATCTCACCCACCACGGCCGTCGGCGACACCGCCACCACCCAGCAGGACACCGCCGTCAGCGTGCCCGTCCTGGCCAACGACACCGCGACCGCGCCGGCGATCAGCAGCGTCACCCAGCCCGCCCACGGCACCGCGACGATCTCCGGCGCCACCGTGGTCTACACCCCCGCCGCGGGCCTCAGCGGCACCGACTCCTTCGCCTACACCATCACCACCGCCTGCGGAACCAGCACCGCCACGGTCACGGTCACCGTCACCTGCGCCTACGCTCCGGTCAACCTGGTCAACGGCAGCTTCGAGGCACCGCCCGTGGCCACGGTCGACTGGTCCATCCCCGACGCCTCCGTCAACCCGGGCACCGGCTGGCACACCACCGCCACCGACAACAAGCTGGAGCTCTGGCGTGGCGGCACCAGCGGGCCCCCGGCGGCCGACGGCCAGCAGTTCGCCGAACTCAACGCCAACCAGGTCTCCACGCTCTACCAGAACGTTCCCACCGTTCCGGGAACGCCGATGACCTGGTCGCTGTATCACCGAGGCCGCCTCGGTACCGACGTGATGCGGGTGCTCATCGGCGCACCGGGCGCGACCGTGGCGCAGGTCCCCGCCGGAGCCTCCTCCCCGGACATCTCCGACGACAACACCGCCTGGCGCCACTACACCGGGGTGTACGTCGTACCTCCGGGGCAGACCACCACCCGATTCGCCTTCGAGTCGGTGTCGGCCGCGGGAGGCACCCCGACGGCCGGCAACTTCCTGGACGGCGTGACGTTCCAAACGCCGCCCTGCCTGCCCATGACCACGAGCGCGGTGAAGGCGGGCTGAACCCTGGGCGGGCCCACCGCGAACTGATCGACCGCTGACCCGCAACCGCTCGGGTCCTGGAGCGTCACCCGACGCCCGGCCAAGGATCGCGCGAACGGGACGGATACCGGTGCTCCTGTGCGGCAAGGCGGTCACGGCAACCCCTTGCCGCACAGGAGCGTCACAGTCGGAGATCTTTGTAGGCACTCGATCGTCGAGCTCGATCACTCATAAAACCGGCGCACCTGAGGGCTGGACGTATCGTCCAATATGGACATAAAGTCCAACGCATGGGATCTGCGGGGGAGGGCGTCGACGCTCGGGTGCGGATGTGGGCACCGGCCTGCCAGGCCGTGGCGCTGCTGCTTGGTCCGTACGCCGAGGTGGTGCTTCACGATCCGGATACCGACCGGATCTTGGCCATCTGGAATTCGATGAGCTCGCGCGGACCCGGGGATCCGTCGCTACTGGGCGAGCTGGACACCCTCGATCCGTCGGCTCGGGATGTGTTCGGGCCGTACGAGAAGCTGCTCGCGGACGGTCGGCGCCTGTCATCGGTCAGCGCGGTCTTGCGTGACGAGGCGGGGAAGGCTTCGGCGGTGCTGTGCGTCAATCTCGACCGCACGCCGCTGGAGCAGGCAGCGGCGGTGCTGTCCGCGTTCGGCGCACCGACCGTGCCCCGCCCGGAGCCGCTGTTCGAGCAGGACTGGAGCGAGCGTGTCCAGCACATCGTCGGCGCGTACGTGCGCGAGTGCGGCCGTCCGGTGGAGCGTCTGACCCGCCAGGACCGCCTGGCCGTCCTCGCCGACCTGGACGAGGCCAAGGTCTTCGCCGTGCGCCGTGCCACTCCCGTCGTCGCCGGCGCCCTGCGGGTCTCCCGATCGACCCTCTACGGCCTGCTGGCCGAGCTCAGAGCAGCAAACGCAAAGGACCAGACGTCATGACCCGCCTGCCCGACTTCCGGTTGGAAACGTACTTCTCCCGATGGGAGTTCACCGCGCGCCACCACCTGACCGCCTCCGACGCCCAGACCATGACGCTCACCGAGCTGCTTGCCCTGGCCGACGACCAGGACCGGGCCGCGTTCGAGAACCTGTCCCTGGGATACACCGAGACCTACGGCGACCCCGCCCTGCGCGAGGCGATCGCCCAGTCCTACGAGCGGGCGGACGCCGCCGACGTCATCTGCTTCGCGGGCGCCGAGGAGGCCCTGTACCTCGCGATGAACGTCCTGCTGGACGCGGGCGACCACGCGGTGGTGGTGACCCCGAACTACCAGGCGGCCGAGACCGTGCCGCTCGCACTGTGCGAGGTCACCGGCGTCGCCCTCGACCCGGATCGTGATTGGGCCCTGGACCTCGACCAGATCAAGGCGGCGATCCGGCCGAACACCCGGGTGGTGTCGGTGAACTTTCCCAACAACCCCACCGGCAAGATCATCGACACCGCCGACTTCGCCGAGCTGGCGCGGCTGTGCGACGAGCAGGGCATCCACCTGTTCAGCGACGAGGTCTACCGCGGACTGGAGCGCGATCCCGCTCGCACCCTGCCGCAGGCCGCTGACCTGTCCGAGCGGGCCCTGTCGCTGAACGTGACCTCCAAGTCCCTGGGCCTGCCGGGCCTGAGGATCGGCTGGATCACCTGCCGCGACCGGGACCTGCTGTCCCGGCTGGAGCGGGCCAAGCACTACACCACCATCTGCAATTCCGCCCCCAGCGAGGTTCTGGCCCGTATCGCGATCAAGGCCCGGAAGATGATCCTGGACCGCAACCGGGCCCTGATCGCGGCGAACCTGCCGGCCTTCGACGCGTTCTTCGCCGAGTTCGCGGACGTCTTCGAGTGGCGGGCACCGGACGGCGGCTGCGTCGCCTACCCCCGCTACCTCGGCCCGGAAGGCGTGGAGCGGCTCTGCACCCGCCTGGTGGAGGAGTCCGGCGTCCTGCTGCTGCCCGCCGGCATCTACCACTCCGAACTCACCCCGACCCCCACCGACCGCTTCCGTATCGGCATCGGCCGCGCCAACCCCGAGGAGGGCCTGGCCGCCTTCGCGCAGTGGATGAGAGCACAGCGATGAGCATGCCCGTCTTCGACACCGCCGCCATCGAACGGGCGGCCACCGCGGACCTGGTCTTCGAAGCCGTCCGAGAGTCCTTGATCGCCCACGCCCACGGCCGCACCACCGTGCCGCCACCGCTGCACCTGCGGTTCCCCGACACCGACGGGGACTGCCACGTCAAGGCGGGTTGGGTCACGGGCGACCCCGACTTCACCGTCAAGATCGCAACCGGCTTCTACGGCAACCCCGCAGCCGGCCTGCCCACCAACCACGGTCTGGTCTGCGTCATCAGCGCCCAGACCGGTCAGGTCCGCGCGATCCTCGATGACCGGGGCCTGCTCACCGCCTGGCGCACCGCCGCCGCCGGCGCGCTGATCACCCACGCGATGGCCCGCCCCGACGCGACGACCCTGGCCGTCTTCGGCACCGGAGAGCAGGCCCGTCTCCAGGTCGAATGGCTCGCCAGGCTCCGCCCGATCGCCGCGATACTCGTCCACGGACGTAGCTGGGACAGAGCCCGGGCGCTGTGCGAGGAGCTCACCGCGCGCGGGCAGCACGCCCGGCCCGCCTCCGCCGAAGAAGCCGCGGGCGCGGACATGGTCGTCACCACCACCCCCGCGTCGGCCCCGGTGCTGGAGTCCGCCCACGTCCGGGACGGCGCGCACGTGACCGGGATCGGCGCCGACATGCCCCACAAGAACGAGCTCCCCCCGGCGCTCTTCGGCCGTGCGGCACTGATCGCGACCGACGACCACGACCAGTGCCTGCACCACGGCGACTTCGGACACGCCGTTCGCGCCGGAGCCGTCACCGCCACCGACGACACTCCCGTCGGCCTCCTGCTCGAAAAGCCCGCCGAGCGGCCGGACGACGCGATCACCGTCGTGGACCTGACCGGTGTCGGCGCACTCGACGCGGCCGTCGCCTCGGCAGTCCTGCGCGAACTGACCCGATAGACCCGGCGGAGGTTGTCGACGGCCTCGCCGAGCGGTTCGACATCGGCGACGCGTCGGTGCTGAAACCGTACGGCGAGTTCGTTCACCACCGCATCGACGTGCCATCGCTCCTTCCAGCTCCCTGGCCCGCCTGGCGGCCTCCGCGCGACAAGGGCGCCACCGACGGCGCGTGACCGGACGCCTGAAACGGTCCGCGGGGTGGGGTTCATCACACAGTCCAAACTGTACAGATGAAACTGTACAACTCGGACTGCGGGTTCTAGTGTGGAGCGCATGAATGAGAGCCCGCGTCTGTCTCCCTCGGCGGTTCAGGCTTCGCGAGAGGTCCGTACGGTCATCGGCCGCCTGCGGCGCCGCATCCTGAACGCCGCCGAAGCCGAGGACATCACTTTTGGGCAGGCGTCCGTTCTGACTCGCCTGTCCGGCAAGCAAGGCGTCACGGCCAGCGAGCTTGCCTCCGCCGAGGGAGTGCGCCACCAGTCGATGACGGCGACGGTCGCGTCGCTGACCGCCTTGGGGCTGGTGGAACGGCGGCCCGACCCCGATGACGGGCGCCGTCTGCTGATCGCGTTGACCGCGGAGGGGCACCGGCGGGTGGAGGAGGGACGGCAGGCCCGGCAGGAATGGCTCGCCGGTGAGTTACAGGAGAGGTGCACGGAGGAGGAACGGCGGGCCGTGATCGCCGCCATGGCCGTACTGGAGCGCCTCACCCATGACTGATCAGAAAGCGGAGAGGCGAGGCAGGACGGCGACGGCGGGCTTCGACCGGCGGCTGCTGCCGCCGATGCTGCTGGGCTCGGTCCTGAACCCGATCAACTCGACGATCATCGCGGTCACGCTCGTACCCATCGGCGACGCGTTGGGCGCGCCGCCCTCGCAGACCGCGTGGCTGGTCTCGGCCCTCTACCTGGCCACCGCTCTCGGGCAGCCTGTCGTGGGCCGGCTCATCGACGTCTTCGGGCCGCGCAGGCTCTTCCTCGTCAGCACGAGCCTTGTCGGGGTCGCCGGTGTCATCGGCACCCTGGCGCCGAACCTGGGAGTGCTGATCGCCTCGCGGGTCCTGCTCGGGTTCGGCACCTGCGCCGGCTATCCCGCCGCGATGGCGCTGCTGCGCAGCGAGGCCAGGCGCACCGGGCAGGACAGTCCCGGCGGGGTGCTGACCGCCCTGGCCGTCGCCAACCAGACCATCGCCGTGATCGGCCCCCTGCTGGGCGGCCTGCTGATCGGGCTGGGCGGCTGGCGCGCGACCTGCGCGCTGAACGTTCCGCTGGCCGTCGCGGCCGTGCTGCTGGGACTGCTCCGGCTGCCCAAGGAGGCCCGCACGAAGGAGGCCGGTGCGGGGGAGCCGGAGCAACGTGGGCGCCTCGCCGCCCAGCTCGACCTGCCCGGCATGGCGCTGTTCGCCGTGACGCTCATCTCGCTGCTGCTGTTCCTGATGAACCTGCACCTGCGCGACTGGTACCTGCTGGTGATCGCCGCCGCCGCGAGCGCCGCGTTCGCGGCGTGGGAGCTACGGGCCCCCATCCCGTTCATCGACCTGCGGGTGCTGGGCGGCAACACGCCGCTGCTGGTCACCTACGGGCGCGCGCTGGTCGCCTACGTCGTCGCCTACGCCTTCCTCTACGGGTTCACCCAGTGGACGGAGGAGGGTTTCGGACTCTCGCCCTTCCACGCCGGGCTGGTGCAGATCCCCATGTTCCTGGTGGCCATCGGCGTCTCGATCGTCTCCGGGCGGAGCAAGGGCGTGCGCGGCAAGCTGCTCGTCGGCGCGCTCGGGCAGGTTGTCGCCTGTGCGGTGATGCTGACGCTCACCGGGGACAGCCCCGTGTGGATGCTGGTTCTCGTCGCCCTGATCTTCGGCGTCCCCCAGGGACTGAACAGCCTGGGCCTGCAGAACTCCGTCTACTTCCAGGCCGATCCCGAGCGCATCGCCTCCTCGGCCGGCCTGCTGCGCACCTTCGCCTACATCGGCTCGATGGTCGCCTCCTCCACGGCGGCCGCCTCCTTCGGGCAGCGCGCGGACACCGGCGGCATGCACCACCTCGCCTGGATCATGCTCGGCGCAGGCGTGCTCTACCTCCTCCTGAACGTCTTCGACCGCACTCTCGGCCGCGCGACGGACGGGGACACCTCGGCCGATACGCCGTAGCGCTGAGGTAGTTGGTCTCACCGACACGGTAGAACCAGATTTCGATGCGGCGGGGCCGGCCGGTGCGGCGGCCGGTGGTGGTGATGTCGACGGTCCGTTCGCGTGCGGTGGAGCGGCGGGTGAGGGCCAGGGCCTGGCGGATCGTTTCCTGCACTGTCTTCTCCTGCACTGTTGTCTCCTGGCCGGTCCGGTGGCCGGGCCGAGGGCTCGGCCACCGGACCGGTGCGTCATGCCCTGCGGACAGGGATGCGATGGGGTATCGGTGTGGAGGTCACAGGTGGACCATGACGGTCTTGGTCTCGGTGTAGGCGTCCAGAACCTCGACGCCGTCCTCACCGACCAGGTCGAAGGCATCCTCGACGCCGCACCGCTGACAGCTGAAGACCTGCCCGGCTACGCCGTCCGCCTCTACGACGCCTACCTCGTCCACCCGCAGCTCGTACGCCTGGCCAACTGGGCACGCCTGGAACGCACCCCTGGCGCGGCACCACGGTGAAGAGCCGGGCGACGACATCGCCGCCGAGAATCATCGGGAGGCGCCGGACGGCCGGCACCGTGGATTTCCTGTGTCGGGAGGAGACTGATCCACACCTCGTCCTCGACGGATACCCGGCGATATGCTCTATTTCGGTGCGTGGAAGCCGCCGATCTTCTGCTCGAGCAGTTCGGCCAGCCGCAGCGGGGTGCGGTCCTCGAACATCGGACCGATGAGCTGCACTCCCACCGGTAGGCCCTCGGGGGACCGGCCCGCTGGTATGGCGGTGGCGGGCAGGCCGGGCATGGTGGCCAGGCCGGCCCAGACGAGCTGGTCGAAGTACGGGTACTCGACGCCGTCGATGTCGATGCGCCGTTCCAACGGATTGGGGCTGTGGTCGTGCGGGAACGCGGGCGTCGGCGTGATCGGGCACACCACGGCGTCGAACTCGGCGAACAGCTGCCGCCAGCCGTGGCGGTGGACCTCGCGGCGGTTGTTCGCCTCCATCCAGTCGCGGTGGCTGAACACCATGGCGCGCAGCCGTACGGCGTCGAGACTCTGGTCGTCCGCGCTCAGTCCGGCGGCGCGGGTCCGCAGCTGCTCGTGCGATTCGATGGGAAAACGCGCAACGGAGCCCGAAATCAGCAACCGCATGTAGAGCGTCGCGGCTTCGGTCAGATCGGGCAGCAGCGGACTGCGCCGTCCGACGCGGGCGCCGCCGTCGACGAGCGCGTCGGCCACCCGGTTCACACCCGCCCGCACGGCGGACCCGGTCGGAATGAGCGGATGCTCGTCGAGGACCAAGACCCGGAAATCACAGAGCCGCTCGTGGCGGGCGGGCGGCAGTGCCAAACGGTGCGCCACGCCGAGCGTCAGCGGGTCCGGTCCGGCCATGACGTCGAGCAGAAGCGTGAGGTCGCGGGCGGTGCGCGCCATCGGACCGACGACGGCGAGGTCGAGGTCGGCCGGCAATGCCGGCTCGGACGGCGGGACCATACCGCGGTTCGCCGCCAGTCCGAGCGTCGGCTTGTGCGCGTAGACGCCGCAGAAATGCGCGGGGGTGCGCAGCGAGCCGGCGATGTCGGAGCCAATGGACAGCGCGCCGAACCCGGACGCCAGAGCCGCCGCTGATCCGCCGGAGGAGCCACCCGGTGTGCGACCGTGATCCCACGGGTTGTTGGTGGTGCCGTAGATCTCGTTGAAGCTCTGGATATCTTGCAGCCCCAACGGAACATTGGTCTTACCGAGCACCACCGCTCCCGCGGCCTTGAGCCGCGACACCTGTACCGCGTCCTCGGCCGGCATGTAGCTCCGGTGCGGCGGCATGCCCCAGGTCGTGGGCAGTCCGGCGATGTTGTAGGACTCCTTGACCGTCACCGGAATGCCGAGCAGCGGCCGGTCCTCGCCGCGGGCGCGCGCCTGGTCAGCATCGCGCGCGGCGGCCCGCGCACGGTCGAAGTCCGGCACGCAAATCGCGTTGATCACCTTGTCGTCCCGCTCGATACGGGCGATCGCCTCGTCGGTCAGTTCCGCCGAACTCACTTCACCGGCGCGCAAGGCAGCCGCGAGTTCTTCGGCCGCCTGAAAATTCAATTCCATGAATTTGACTTTAACGGCCTGTCGCAAACGCTCGACCCCATACAAGTCGCCCGCATCCGCTGGAAAAGCCGAAACGGCCGTCTTCGCCGGCTGAGGTCACGCACTCGTTCTGCCGTCCAAGATGTCCTATCCCAGGTCAGCGGGGTCGGCAGCGGGTCGACTCCACTGGCAAGGGCATGAAATTCCGCTTCACACAACGAGATAGATGTCTCAATGCTAATCATGTTTCTCGCCGGCCATAGATTATTCGCTCGACCAGGCCATAGCGTGCGGGGATTGTCCAGTAAACCGGGTAACTCTTTTTGAATTCGTTCTATTGAGGTGGCTGTGGGTCGGATGGCCTTCGAAGCGGGCGCGGCCGGCTCATGCACCCGGCGGCGGCCGATCTCGTTGAGCTGGTTGACTGCCCGCGCCGGTGGTTGGTCAGGACGCGCCGGGCCGCACCGTACAGCCACAGCAGGGTGGCGTCCCCCTCGGGAACGTCATCCAGCCGTCGCCACGCGGTGAGGAAGGTTTCCGCGATCACATCGGCGACGTCGTCGACCGAGTCGGTGCGGCGCAGCGCGTAGCGATGGACCGCCGGATAGCAGGCGAGGTAGAGCGCCTCGAAACGATCTCGCGCGCCGGGGGGTACGCGTGGATCCTGCACAGGTATCTCCTAGTACTCCAGTGACACTTTGGGATCATGGTTGGCGTCTGCGCTGGTAGTGGCATCGGCGGGCGGTGGCTTGATGGTGCCGTCGCCACCGTGACCAGTGCAGGACCTCCTCGACCCGGCGGGGCAGGGCGAGCACGAGTACGGCCAGCAGACGCCGGATCTCAGGCATGGTGAGTGGGACGTGTTCCTCGTCGCTGTCGGATTGGCCTGCGGTGAGGGCGGCGAGGAATGCCAGTGCGAGCATGGCCAGGGTGATGTGCCGGTGCCAGCCGGTCCAGGTGCGAACTCGATAGTGGTCCAGTCCGACCTGACCTTTGGCAGCTTGGAAGGACTCCTCCACCGCCCACCGGATCCCTGCGATGCGTACCAGCCTGAGCAGCGGCTGAGGGGTGGGTGCGTAACAGCGGTAGAAGGCCTGCTCGCCGGTGGTGAGATTGCGGCGAATCAGCAGCCAGCGGTAGCCGGACTCATGGGTGTCGATGCGGGCCCAGGCCCAGGCGTAGATGCGTGGCCCCTTGGCACCGTTGCCGGCGCTGTAGCGGTGCCAGTGCCGATCCGCTGCTGCGGCGGCGATCTGCTCGGCCGTCTGGTCGGACCCATCCAGGACCACCCGTCGGTTCCCGGCGATGGCCAGGACGTACCCCAGCCGCTGCTCCTCCAGGAACGCACGCAGCTTCGGGTCTTGACCGTAGACCTCATCACCGCTCACCCAGCGGGCGCCCACCCCGGACTCCAGCGCAGCGGCGATCATCTGCGCGGCCAGGGCGGGTTTGGTGGCGAAGGTGACATCGCCGGGAACCGCAGCGGCCCGGCACCGGCCGGGATCGGCCAGCCATGATTGTTGCGGCAGGTATAGGCGCCGGTCGATCAGCGCTCGTCCCCGAGTGGTGGCATAGGCAAGGAAAACGCCCACCTGACTGTTTTCGATCTTTCCTGCGGTTCCGGTGTACTGGCGTTGAACTCCTGCCGAGCCGGTGCCTTTCTTGATGAAGCCCGTCTCGTCCACGATCAGCACACCGGTATCGCCCAGGTGCTCGATCACATAATCGCGCACGTCATCGCGGACGGCCGCGGCATCCCATCGTGCGCTGCGCAGCAGGCGCTGCATGGCCTGCGGGCCGGCGAGCCTGGCCTGTTCGGCCAGGCTCCAGCAGTTCTTCCGGTCGATGTCGGACAGTAGGCCACGAACGTAGGCGGTGGCCGCACGACGGGGTTCGACCCGTCCGAAGTGGCCGGCGATCCGGCTCATCAGGTCATTGAAGGTGACCATCCAGCCGTCAGGATCTACGCTGCCGGCCACGGCCATCACGCGATCTTTAGATGTCTTCACAGACTCCAAATGATCACGTGTTGGCCTTCATCATGCGACCACCACGCCAAGATCGCGAGTGTCAGCGCGGATATCACACAGCCGCTGATGGGACGCATGGGATGGCGGAGTTGGGGTCGGTACCGGCGAAGGCCAGCCCGATAACGAAACCCGCGACCTCCTCAAGCTGGCGAACGCGATCCAGCGACCCCAGCACGGCCGGGACTCCGCCGACATCACGGACCAGTTCGCCGACAACGCGCAACGCTTCCGGATCGTCACCGCACATCGCCACCGTGACAGGGGGTTCGCCAGTGGCGCGAGACCCCGTCCACTGATTGGAGGGAAACATGTGGAAGGCTTTCACGACGTGCGCGCCCGGAGACAGCCTGGCGATCCGCTGCGCCATCGCCTCGCCGGGTCCGGTCAGCACCACGCCCACGCCGTGCTCGACGGCGTTCGTCGGATCGATCAACGCAGTTCCCTCCAGCGAGCCGTCAGCTGCGCCCGCGCTGCGCAGCATGTCCTCGGCGCCCTGCCATGACACCGCGAGCAGCACGGCATCGCGATCCGCGATGGCCTGGCGCGGCGTGACGGCGCGCGCCCTGCAACCCAGCCGATCAGCGAGCTCCTGCGCCTTGGCCGGAGATCGCCCGGCGACGGTCAGCTCATGTCCGGCGCGGGCCCAGCCCTCGCCGAGTGCCGCCGCCAGCATTCCCGTGCCCAAAATTCCGATGCGCATCCGCGTACCCCTCTCATGCACTCGCGCACTCGCGTCAAGCGACGATCGTCTGGTGGTCACGGTAGAGAAGCCGTTACGCACCGATCGGTGTGTAACGAACAGGCGATTATGCTTCGGCGAGAGGAGCGATCAGGACATGGATCGAGACGAGTTCGTGGCGGATTGCCGTGTGCGTGCGGCCACCGATCTGTTCGCCCACATGTGGGATTCTGTGGTCCTGGCGGCTCTTGCCTCTGGGCCGCGCCGACGGCGCGAACTGCGCGACGCCATCGGCGGCATCAGTGACAAGGTGTTGACGGATGCGTTGCATCGCCTGCTTGCAAACGGGCTGATCGACCGCCGCGCACATGCCGAAGCCCCGCCGCGTGTCGAGTACGCCCTGACAGGCTTGGGACAGAGCCTGGTCGACGGCCCGATGAAGGCCCTCGGACGTTGGGCGACTGAGCACGGTGACAAGCTTCTCGACGCTCAGGAGAAGTCCGCGCGGAACGTCATCGAAACGCGTGTCGACCAACCATGATCCCAAAGTGTCACTGGAGTACTAGCCGAAAAGGTGCTGGAACACCTCATTGGGTGTCCGGAACCTCCAAAAGTGTTTCAGCCCCTGCTCAGGAACACCGCCCCACGGCCGAGCCCGAGGCGCCGATGGCGAGCGCGGTGGTCCTCCCGGCAACCCGCCGGGGTGATGTCCTCCTGGTCCCAGGGACGACTTGCTCGCTGGGGATCGTCGCGAGTCGCGATCAGGAGCGGTGCCCGAATTTGTCGGAGTTGATCTTTAGGATGCCGTCCATGACCGTGATCTCCGACTCCCCGACGGACTATGACCGGGTCCGCGACCTTGTCACCGCCCGCAGAACCCGCGACCTTGCCGACCACGTGCTCGGCCTGAGCGAGGACCGGCGCGCCGAGGTGGCGCGTCGGCTGCCAGAGCTGCGCAAGGAACTGCGCGAGGCCGCCGACCGCCGCGCCATGAGGCGGTGGATGCTCGACCTGGACGACGAGGGCGAGGGGAACGAGACGGAGTGGGACGAGGGGGATCCGGAGTCCGGCGACGGGATCGGCGGGTACGGCGAGGCACTGCGCGTCGCGGGCGCCGGCACCCTGTCCGGGGCCGCGGCCGCGGTCACCTGGCTGACCCGCCGCGAGTTCACCGGCCCCCAGAGCGGGACGGACGAGGTGCTCCGCGTGCTGACCGTCCGCCCCGCCGCCTGGCAGGCCGACGCGGCCGCCCGGCTGGCCGGGCGGATCCGCACGGCCGACGATCGCAACGCCCCGCTCGCGCTGGCGCTGCTGCGGGCCTGCGGCGCCACACCGCCTGAGCACGACCCGCTCGTGAGCGCCTGGCTCAGGGGACGGCCGAGTGCCGACGACCCACTGATCGGCCCGCTGCTGCCGCGGATCTTCGAGGCCGAGGGTGTCGGGCGCATACTGCGCGAGGAGCGGCTCGAACCCCGGCCCACCCGCTGGCTGGCCCTGATCGGGCGGTTGCAGCTAGCCGGACGGGTCTCGCGAGCGGACCTGCTCGACGGTTGCCTGCGCCGCTTCCTGCGCGGCGGGGACGCCGCCGGCCTGCGCTTTTTTGTCCGGCTGCACCGAATGCTGGACCCGACGCCGCAGGAGGTCGCCGCGCGGACACGCGACTACCTGCGGCTGCTGCCCGCCGCCCCGGGCACGGTCGCCGAGCTGGCGCTCGCGCAGCTCCGGCTCGTCGGCCCTCACGAGAGCGCCGACGTGGCCGAGGCCATCGGCGCGCTGACCTTCCGCCCGGAGGCCAAACTGGCCCTGGCGGGCCTGCGCTGGCTGGAGGAGGAGATGCCGCCCGCGACCGAGGCGGCACCCGCGCTGGCGGCGGCGTTCGGGCACGCCTCGTACGAGGTCCAGGGGCGGGCCGCCCGCCTCGCGCTCCGGCACGCCATCACCCTCGCCCCGGCCGGGCAGATCCTCGCCGAGGCCGTGCCCCTACTCCCGGCGGCCCTCGGGTCGCGGGTCGCCGCCGTGTTCGGCGGTGACGTGGCGGAACCGGAGAAACGAGATATTCACCCCGCCGCCGCTCACGCCCTTCGTGCCCGAGCCGTTCCCGGAGCCCACCGTGCGGCTGGGATGGAGCGTGTACGAGTGGACGGAGGGCGAGCGGTGGCTGGCGGCGTTCGTCGCGCAGGCCGCCGGTGATCGCGAGGAGCTGCGTCGGACGCTGGTAGCCGAGTTCGGCGGCGCCTACCCCGACCTGTTCCAGTACACCCGCTGGCTTGACCCCGGCAAGTGGATCGCCGGCCTGGCCAGGGAGCTGATCACGCCCGGCTCCGACCCCGGGCTGCCCGAGCCCGAACCCGTCGATCCGTGGGCGGGGGCGAGCTTCCGGGTGCACGTCATGGCCGTACCGGACACCGACGAGGAGATAGCGCATGAAGCCGAAGAACCCGGGAGGCCACAGGAGCCGGAAGAGCCTGGGCCACCGGAGGAGTCGGCGGAGTTCCGTCGCAGGAACCGGCTCCCGCAGCCTGACCAGGTCTCGCGGCCGCACTTCTTCCTGCTGCACCGGTTCAGTGAGCTCTATCTGGCGCTGCGGGAGGGCACGCTGCCGCCCGTGCTGCTGGCCACGCCCACGGCGCTGAGCGGCCACCTCGATCCGGACGTGCTCGTGGATCGGCTGGCGGCGTGCGCGGCGGCCGCTGTCGAGCCGCTCTCCGCCGACCTGCTGCAGGCGCTGCTGCGGCTGCCCAGGGGCGCGCACCCCGGCGCGGCCGCGCGGCCGCGCGGGCGGCCGGGCTCGGCTCGCGGGCCGCCGCCACCGCCGCCGAATGGATGGCCGGGGAAGGGCTGCCCGACCCGGAAGCGGGCCTGAGGTGGGCCTACCTGGAGGGCGCCACGGACTATTTCTACGACGAGCGCGAACCGGGGTACCGCGTCTGGGAGCTCCGCCTCAAGCCGGTGCTGCGGGCCGCGCCCACCGGGCACGATCTCCTCGACGAGCTGCTCCGTGAGCCGCTGCACTGGAGCTGGGACGAGCACGGCCAGGCGATGTGCTGGTGGCCGGCGATCCTGCCCTCGCACCGGGAGGTCGTGGCCGTCAACTACCTGCCGCACCTCGGTGTCTACCCGGCGTGCGTGCGGGGGCTGATCGACGCAGACGGACCCGCCGGTGACGCGACGGCGATCGTCCTGGCCCAAATCGTGGCCGCGCGGAATCCGGAGGCCGCCTCGCTGCTGGTGCGGATGGCGGCCAGGGGCGGGCTGCCGGCCGAGACGGTGGGCCGGCAGCTCGCGTTGCTGATGCGCCGTACGCATGTCGAGCCGCGCCCGGTCATGGCCGTGCTGGCCGAGGCCGCCCGGGTACACCCGACGGCAGACCTGCCGGCCCCACAGGTCTGCCGAGGTTCACGTAGCGTTCTGGGACAACAGCACGAACCCTATGATGAGCTTTTCGGGAAGCGCTTTCCAGGGTGGTTGGTCCACCGGAGCGGCTCAGCGGAGGAAGGGCACCTTGATGAGGTTGGCGTTCAGCACGCTCGGCATGCCGGGGCAGAGCCTGGACGAGGCCATCGCGACGGCCGTGGAGTACGGGTGCGCCGGGCTTGAACTCCGTCTTCACCCCGACACAGGGGTGCACGCCGGGCTCTCCGCGCAGCGGCGAGCGGCGATCCGCGCGACCGTCGGCGGAGCACCGGGCACTCGCCCCGGAGATGCTCAGAACCCGGCGTTCTCCGCCGGTGGCGCACAGACCGGGCCTGGGTCCGGTGGCGTACAGGCCGGGCCCGAGTCCGGTGGCGGCCGGAGTCCCGCATCCTCCACCGCCGATCTCCCGGCCGAGGTCGCCCGGCTGGAGATCTCGGCTCTTGCCGGGTACGTCAGGATCGCCGTGGCCGGCCCGGACGAGCCCGTCGTGCGGGCGCTGCGGGAGGACCTGTTGCTCGCCGCCGACCTGGGTGCTCCCGCTGTGCGGGTGTTCCCCGGTGGGCAGGACGTCGAGGCGGGGGCGCGGCGGCTGCGCGCGGTCGCGGGCCTGTGCGCGGAGTCCGGGGTCCGGGTGCTGGTGGAGACCCATGACGCGATGCCGACCGGTGCGGCGGTCGGCCGGCTGCTGGATGCGGCGGGCGTGCCCGAGGCGGCGGGTGCGCTGTGGGACGTGCTGCACCCGTGGCGTCATGGCGAGGAGCCCGCCCGGACCCTGGAGGCGCTGGGCGAGCACCTGGCATACGTGCAGGTCAAGGACGCGATCTCGGCCACCGACACGACTCCGGTGCCGATGTGGGAGGGCGGGGTTCCCCTCGACGAGTGCGGCGATCTGCTGCGTGGTTTCGGGGGATGGGTCTCCCTGGAATGGGAGCGCACCTGGTATCCGCAGGTGGCGCCGGTGGAGGAGATCCTTCCCGGAGCCCGCGAGTGGGTCGCCCGCTTCTCGGCGTGACCTCCGTCTGATCACGCACCGGATGCGACCACTCGAGGCTCGGTTCAGCCGGTGATGCGGAAGGTGGGGAGGGAGCGGTTCGGATCGGTCCGGTGCGGGCCCGTCGATGCCGGTGGAGAAGGAGAGGTCGGGAGCGGACACTGTGAGCGCGTCGTCCGCTCCCGGTGCTCGTGCGGAGCCCACGGCTCAGGATTGGCTGCGGGTCCACTGCTGGTTGGTGCCGCCGCCGCAGGTGTACTGCTGGATGTCGGCTCCGTCGGCCGTGGATGCGTTGACGATGTCCAGGCACTTGCAGCTGTGGCGGGCTTTGAGCTGGTAGTGGCCGCCGGTGGCGATCCACTGCCACTGCTGGTTGGTGCCGCCGCAGGTGTACTGGAGAATGCACGGGATGCGGGTCACCCCGCCGCCGTCTCATACGTCACGTGAAAGGTGGCGTCCTGGACGGAGAGAAGTTCATCCCAGCGGCGTCCCACAAGAGACATGATCTTGGATCATCAACTGTCTCCTCACGGCGAGGCATCAGGGGCGATGAGGTGCATCGACGGGCGCATGGAGAATCGTTGACGGGTTCAGAAGGTTCCGGCAGTGTTGCCCTTGGCTCTTTGTGATCCGGGCTGTCCGGTCTCTGAGCTTTTTTACTCGGCCGGGCCTTGTCTCGGTGCCGCACGGACGTGCGCGCGTTCGCCCTGTTTCCCGATGAGGCTCAGAAACTCGACGGGACCGGCGCTGGTGGCCCCGAACCAGTGCGGGGTGCGCGTGTCGAACTCCGCGGCCTCCCCGGGCTTGAGGATGAGGTCGTGCTCCCCGAGTACAAGGCGGAGCGTTCCGTTGAGGACATAGGCCCAGTCGTAGCCCTCGTGGGTGCGCAGGTCGGGTTCGGCGTCGTCATCGCCGGTCGGGAGGACGAACTTGTAGGCCTGGATTCCTCCGGCCCTGCGGGTCAGCGGCAGGATGGTCGAGCCGTCGCCGCAGGGGATGGGACGCAGATTGACGCGGGGGTCGCCGGTCGGCGGCGCGTCGACGAGCTCGTCGAGTGTGACCCCGTAGGCACGAGCAAGCGGAAGCAGCTGCTCAAGCGTGGGACGTCGCAGGCCCGCCTCGAGCCGGGACAGGGTGCTGGTGGAGATGCCGGTCTCCTCCGCGAGGTCGGCGAGCGTGACGTCGCGATGCAGCCGAAGGCGTTTCAACCTCGGTCCGACAGCGTCAAGAGTGCGATCAATGGCTTCGTCCACCCCTCCATTTTGCCATTCGGCAACGAGGTTTGCACATCTGCTTTCTCTGTCAGCACCATGAGGAACGCGCCCGCAGATGGGGTGCACGAATCCGTCGGCGCGGGTGAGCACGGCGGAGCCGCCGGCACGTGGCCGCGACGAGGTCACCGGCCAGGCGGAGAGATCATCGCAAACAAGGAGGACGACCTGTGACGCACGGATTCGACAAGGACTTCTGGGAGCGGCACTGGACACAGAGACGAGATGGGGACACCGGGTCCATGGGCGGCAACCCGCCGAACCCGTACCTCGCTCGTGAGACCAGCGGTCTGACACCGGGCACGGCACTGGACGCGGGGTGCGGCGGCGGTGCCGAGGCGATCTGGCTTGCCTCCCACGGCTGGCACGTCACCGCGGCCGACATCTCGCCTGCGGCCCTTGCTCGCGCCGCCGAGCGCGCGGTGGCGAGCGGGGCCCCCGAGCGCTTGCAGTGGGTTGAGGCGGATCTGAGCGCCTGGAGCCCGGACGCGCAGTTCGACCTGGTCATGACCCACTACGCCCACCCGGCGATGCCCCAGCTGGAGTTCTACGACCGCATCGCCGGATGGGTGGCTCCCGGCGGCACGCTGCTCATCGTGGGGCACCTGCACACCCCGGACTCTCCCGGCCACGGGCACCACCCTCCCGCCGAAGCGTCGGTCACCTCCGCGGCCATCACCGCGCGCCTGGACGGCGCGGAGTGGGAGATCGTCACCGCCGAAGAGCGCCTCCGCACGCTCACCGGCCACGGAGGCCGAGCGGCTCCCCTCCAGGATGTCGTCGTGCGCGCCACCCGACGCCGGTAACCACACCAGCCGACAGCGCCGGGGCCCGCTGCTCCGGCGCCGATTCCCCTTGCCTTCCTGAAAGGAATCCCATGAGTACGGACCGGTCCGCAGTCGCGTCGCCCGGGAACAACTGGTCCTTCCGGCAGCCCGCAGGGCCGATTACTCGGCGTGGATCAATAAGCTCGTCGGTATGACATTGCTTGGCCTCAACTCAGACCAGTTGCTCTCCACCACCCGCGCGGTGCGCAAGCGTCTCGACTTCACGCGCCCGGTTCCCGACGAGCTGATCAGAGAGTGTGTGGCGATGGCGTTGCAGGCGCCGTCGGGATCGAACCTGGTGACCATGCGGTTCGTCGTGGTCCAGGACGAGGAGAAACGACGCGCGATCGGTGACGTGTACGGGCGGGTGTACGCCAAATACAAGGCCTCGCCCGGCTACCCCGGCAGGCCGACCGGTGACGCCGAGCGTGACCGGATCCAGAGCCGGGTGGCGAGCTCGGCCGACTACCTGGGCGAGCACATGGGAGAGGCTCCCGTGCTGGTGCTCGGCTGCAACGAGGGCAGGGACCGAGCCTCGGCCGTCGCGGGGATCGGCAACGTTCTGCCGGGGACGTGGAGCTTCATGCTGGCGGCCCGGGCGCGCGGGCTCGGCACCGCCTGGACGTCGATGCACCTGGTCTATGAGCAGGAGGTCGCCGAGATCCTCGGCATCCCGTACGACACCGTCGCGCAGGCGGTGCTGACGCCGCTCGCCTACACCAAGGGCACCGACTTCCGCCCGGCTGCCCGCCCGGAACCTGACCAGGTGATCCACTGGGACACCTGGTAGACCCATCGGATACCGCCCCGACCCGGCCGGCCTGACGGGCTGATCCTCCTCTACGACGGCGGATCTTCCTTGTTCAGAGCAGCCGGACGGGGCCGGCGTCGATCGGTGTACGAAACAGCGCGTAGGGATAGCGGCGCAGGTCTTGCCCGTTCTGGTAGGCCGCCTGCCGGTGGAGCTGGTTGGAGGTGACGTAAAGGTGCTGCCGGGCGACCGACATGGTGTCGGGCCACAGCAGCCTCGGGTCGTGCACGAGCGTCTCGAAGGTTCCGTCAGGGAGGCGGCGCATGATGGCGTTGTGCTCCCAGTTCGTGATGTAGACGCGTCCGGCGTCGTCGGTTTCCAGGCCGTCGGCCGATCCGCCCTTGTCTCCCTCGTCCACGACGGTGGCCGCCACCTCCCTCTCGCTGACCGAGCGGTCGGTCAGGGCGTCGGCCGACACGCTGTACAGGTGCCGTGACATGAGCGGGCAGTAGAACAGCCGCTTGCCGTCGGCCGAGATGGCGATGCCGTCGGCGCCCATCAGGACGGGCTTGGGCGGACCGTCCTGAGGGCGTTCCATGAAGACGCGGCCCTCGACGATCGGCAGGTAGGCGGGCGGGCTCTCGGCCTTGGTGCTGGGATGGTCGTTCAGTCGCCGCCACGCCTGTCCGGTCGCCAGGTCCACCACGACGATGGCGTTGGGGCCGTTGCCGGAGGAGTCGGTGAGGTAGGCGACGCCCTCGGTCGCCTTGCGCAGGTCGAAGCGGACGTCGTTGAGATAGGAGGTGCTCGGCGCCACGTCGCGTTCGAAGGTGATGACCCGAACCACGGTGTCGCTCCGCAGGTCCACGCAGACCAGCTTGGGGCCGCCCGGTTCGGTCGGTGTGAACAGCGGACTGCCGGTGTCCACGATCCACAGACGGTCGGCCGGATCGACCACCACGCTCTGCACCGACACCAGCCGCTTGGACAGGTCACCGGACCTGGCATTCCACGCCTGATCCGGGAACGGCACGGCCTCGCCGTCGCGCAGCTCGGCCACGGTGGCGGCGACGTCGTCGCCCCAGAGCGGGTAGTTGACGAAGATCCGGCCGGTGTGCGACACCGTGACGCCGGTCGGCATCGGGCCTTCCTCGAAGGCGTGCACCAGCTCCAGCGTGCCGAACGGCTGGTCGGTCTGCTCTCCGGCATCTTTGTGATCGTTTGCCGTCATGACCGGTGTTCCCCTCTGCTCAGGACAGGTTGATGCTCCGCTACGGAACGTCGCGAGGTGGTCCTGGGAGCGACATCGCGGCGCGGAAAGCCGCCCACGTCCGCTCGGGCGAGAAGTGGATGACGGCCTTGCCCCTGACGCAAACCAAGATTCGGAGCGTACGCGGAACGTCTTCCCCTCCTCAGCGGAGATCACTCAGGTTCGCAGCAGGTCATTGCACCCACCAGACAGGGAAATGGCGATCCATTTCAAAACGGCTCCCACTTGGCATGAGCAGCCAAGTGGGAGCCGTTTTGAAGCGGTGCGGGGCCCGCATGCCCGGTGATGTGAGGAGGGGGGTCGGGCGGCCCGACCCCCCTCCTCGATTTCCTCGTTGGGCCTAGCTGTGCTTGGGGACGTACAGCTTGATCGAGTCGATCGTCGCGGTGCCCTCACCGGCGTCGGTGTACGGGTCGCCGATCACGGGGAAGTCGGGGTAACCCGAGCCGGCCGGCCACTGGTCCGGCCATTCCTGCTGGTTGTAGACGCCGTTCTGTACGAGAGTGTCGTTGTAGCGGCCGTCGTACTGGTCGGGAGTGTTGTTGTAGTGCCAGACGGGCACGTTGTCGACGATGAAGTCTCGGTGAAAGCGGATCGTCTGGTGCCCGCCGTGCAGGAACGTTCCGGTGACCTCTTCGGTGTAGCCGGTCTTGTCCCGCTCGACGGCAAAGACGTAGTCGCTGTTCGGCATCAGTTCGGGGACCATCTCTGCCGCCGCGGACGGCGACGCCTCCGCCGAGGCCGCGCCGTCGGAGCAGGTGGTCATGAACCACTGCGAGTTGCCGGTGATTCCGCCCTTGCCAGGGTGGAAGTTCGGCAGGCCGTTGATCCACATGTCCACGACGTTCTTGGTGCTGTCGCGGTACGGGTAGTACGTGTTGGTTGTCGGGTCACAGACGCGCCCGCCGCTTCCCGTGCCGATCCGGTCGGGGTGCTGGGCGAACGAGTCCATGAGGATCTTCCGCCGGTAGTGCCAGAAGTGCAGGTTCGCCGGCTCCGGGTTCGAGAAGTCGACGATGCCGAGCAGGTGGAAGGCGTTATATCCGAAGGGACCGTTCGTCACGCTCTGCCAGTCGCACGGATCTGTCGTGATCTCGCTGTTCCACCCACGGGTCCCGATGCCCTCCGCGTACGGGAACTGCGTCTTGCACTCGCCGGCCACTGTCGAGTAGCCGTTCTCTTTGCCGTCGTAGGAGATGCTGCCGTTGCGCTCCCCGCCGAAGTCGAGCGTCTTGAGGTGATACTCGAGACGGTATTCGGGTGGCAGCTTCTTCGAGGTGGTAATCAACGCACCATCGTAGGAATCCGGTGAACTGAGCTTAAGAACGTTGCCGCCCTTTGCCTTCTCGGTCGAGATTGTCGGCGGTCGCTCCGGAGTGCCGTTCTTGTCCCAGTCACGGGCCGACAGTGAGGCGGTCAGCCAGCCGTCCTTGCCGAATTCCACCTGCTTGCGGTATGTCGCGTAGCTGTTCAGCGCCGCTTGCATGCCGGGGCCGTAGTCGTTCTTCCACCAGTCCCCGTAGTCGTCCATCTTCGTGTCGAAGGGCTGGTCACCGGTGAAGCGGATCCACGGACTCGAGTCCGTGTCCAGGTCCTTCTCGCTGCCTTGGAAGTCTTCCGAGTACTTCAGTTTCCAGCCGGCGGTCGCCGGCGGCTTGCTGTTCGGCGTGGCCGCGGTGGCCGCGACGCTCATGCCCGGGATCACGGCCGCCGCGGTGACGAGTCCGGCGATACCGGCCTTCAATGTTCGCTTACTACGCACTGCATCTCCTAGAAAATTCTGCTTGTTGTTGTGCAGCCTCAGGTTCAGATGCTTGCCTTGATCAGTGCCCGTTCCGCCGTACCGCTGCCGGCGCGGTGACTGCTGCCCCGGTCCGGCACAACCGTTGGAACGTGTCCTTCTGGATGTACTCCTGCGCGTTCTCCGTAGTGATCTGTGGCGACTCGACCACCGTGTCCTTCTCCACCTGCTTGCCGTCGAGCACCTCGATGGCCCGGTCGAGCCCGAGGCGGCCGATCTGGTCGACGCTGTTCAACCTGGTGACGACCTGGATCTCCCGCTGCCAGACGGTGCGCCGCCCGCCGCGGATCGCGCGGCGGGCGACTCCGATCAGGTGCCGGACTCGGCCGTGAGCAGGGTGGTGCCGTGGGTGTCGGTGAGTACCAGCCGGGCCTGCGTGCCGGGCGTGACCTTGCCCTTGAGCTTGACCGCGGTGTTCGCCGTACCGGTGAAGGAGCTCTGGTCCAGCGTCTTGCCGGTCGTGGCGTCGACCAGGGTCGCGCGCAGCTTCTGCCCGATCGCGGTGGAGAACAGCCGGCTGGTGACGTTGCCCGACGCGTCCACCTTGACCTCCGCGGCGCCGTTGGTGTTGGCGTTGGTGACGTCGCCGAGGTCCATCGTCGGCAGGTACGTCTCCGTCCACGACAGGGTCTGCCCGGCCTTGAGCGTGGCGGGGCTGAAGAACTTCATGGACGCGCCGGCCCACAGCTCGATGTAGGGACGGGCCGAGTTGCCCTTGGTGTAGACGTTGGTGTCGAACGACTTGTTCTGACCCCACTCCCAGAACTTCATGCCGGGAGTCTTGGTGTTGTCGCCGACCCGGACGACGCCCTCGTTGTTCTCGTGGTTGACGACGCCCCACCAGTTGCCCTGCTGCATGGTGGCCAGGTCCTGGCCGTAGGCGATGCCGTCCCGGGTCCAGTTCGACATCTGCTTGAGCTTGTCCAGCTTGAGCAGGCCGGAGCCGGCGGGGCCGGCGGGCTGCTCGACGCCCTCCATCCAGGCGTAACCCGGGTCGCGGTAGACCGTCTTGACCGGCGAGACGACCGACATCGTCGGGGATCCCGAGGTCGTCGGGGCGCCCGGCGCGAGCGTCGTGCACGTCCAGTACTCGAACTGCTTGTCCTGGTCGCTGGGGTTGTTCAGGCTGACCGCCATGTCGAGGGTCGGCTTGTGCGCGTCCACGGAGTAGGTGACGGCCGTCTTGATGCCGGTGGCGCCGTGCACGTACTTGGACGGCTTGTACGGATAGTCGACGTCGTCGGTCTTGGTCACGGTGATCGAGAACTTGCCGTTACGCTGGTCGATCTTGTAGTCCCACGGCACGTTCCAGTACTTGCCGTGCTCGGCTTCGGTGAGCGTCGGGAACACGCCGCCGTACACCATCAGCCAGTTCTGGTAGAACGGAGAGTTGCCGGGCGTTCCGGGAGCCTTGCTGGAGAATCCGTACGGGGTGCCGACGGGGTTGGTGTAGAACAGATCGTTCCCGGTCGGCTTGTAGATCATCGAGAGAAGACGGCCGCCGTAGCCGGGCGCGAACGTCGCCTTGATGTACTTGTTCTCCACCTCGATGGTCTTGATGGTCTGCCCGACCACCTTGTTGGCCACGCCGTCGGACCGGACGGACACACCGTCGTCGCTGACCTGGTAGTCGTAGTGATCGAAGACGGTGGTGGCGTGCGTGTTGACCTTGAGGTAGTCCGGGCCGTTCGGGTTGAAGCCGGCACCCGGCGAGGTGAAGTGCCGCGGGGCACGGACGGACACGGACGAGGTGTTCGTGCTGGTGGCGCCGGTGACGTCGGTGACGGACCCCTGGGTCAGCGCCACCTTGCCGCGCGCGCCGGCCTTGAGGGTCTGCCCGCTGTCCAGCTTGATCACGAGGGTGGACGCGTCGGGGAAGTACGCCGCGTCGTCACGCAGCGCCTGGCTCACGTCCTGGCCCGAGGTGGTGGTGAGGCCGGTGAAGCGCAGCAGTCCGCGGACCTGGTCGGCCGTGACGTTGGTGCCGCTCACGCCGGTCAGGGTTTCCTTCACCGCCAGGTCGCCGGCCTTGGCGATCCGGCGGCTGAACCGGACCTCGATCCTGTCGCCGGACGCCCCGACCTCGGCACCGGCGATCTCCGGAGCCGCGTAGGCGCCTCTGCCGCCCGCGACGGTCGCGCCGACCTCGGAGGTGGCCGCTCCCGCGTTCGTCGTCAGTTTCAGGCCGGTGCCGAGGGTCAACTCGTAGGAGGCGTCGCTGTTCAGGTCGGCGCCGAAGTACAGCCGGTAGTCGCGCTGGTTGGTCCCGGTGAGGCTTTCCACGTACACCGGGTGGACGGACGAGTCGCCGCTCTTGAGGGTGATGTCCGATCCGGTGTAGGCCCCGACCGGCATCCCCGACCAGATCGTCCCGGCGAACGTGACGTCCACCGTGCGCGAGTCCACCTGCTTGGCGGAGGAGACGGTTGCGAGCGCGGCGTCCTGGGGGGTGCCGCGGAACGTGGACTGCTTCGTCGACGAGCCGGGCAGCACGCCGCCGTCCGCGGACCGGAAGAACAGGTCGCCGAGCTTGTCGCTTCCGCCGTCGAACCACAGTTCGTAGGTGTGGCCGTCGAGCGTGGCGCCGGCGCCCAGCACCACCCTCAGCGTCCGGTGGTCAGGGGTGTCCACGGGACGGACGGTCGTGCCCGCGACCTGCGAGAGCGGCCGGCCGTCGAGCGCCGCGTCCGCGCCGCCGGCAACGCCGCCGCTGACCTTGATGTACTGGGCCGCGTACGCCTGGTTGGCCGCGGTGAACTGCAGGATGTCCGATCCGAGCGCCTCGTTGAAGGTGATGTCGATCGACTTGTCGTCGGCCGAGGACACCTTGCTGACGCGCAGCGACGGCTGCGCGGACTGCTGGGACTGGGCCAGCACCGGCTGCGGCATCGACACGACCGTGCCGCCCGCCGTGGCCAAAGCCAGCGCCAGGGCGAGGGCCGCGCCGCGCGGGCGCGTCCGGTTAAACTGAGTACTCATGTAGTCCTCTCCAATGAGGGGTGGTCCCGGAGCCCGGTGTGCAGACCGGGCTCCGGTGGCTTTTTCAGCCGCCTTTTTCGGGATGTGGAGCGATCTCCGCGCCCGTCCTCTTGCGTGGGGGCGGGAAGCATGACGGCAAGACTTCGTCCAGACCTGACGGGCACCGGAGCCGAGAACGTCCGCTGAAGAAGTTCGAGCCAGGGGATACGGATCAGAGCCGACGGTTCGGTAGAAGGGCGGCCGGTGAACGGAGGGTGCGGCGGCGGTCAGGCGGATTCGCTGGAGAACGGCTGCGGCTCGACGTCCGGGGACGCGCCCGCCCGCACCCGCGCGACCTCCTCCGCGCTCGGGTAGGACCTGGCGCAGCCGGGCCACCGGCACGACAGCGCCCCAGCGATCACGGCCGGCTCGAGCGCGTCGGGCGGCGCCGTCCCGGCGAGCCGTCCGGCCAGGTAGGCGCCGGCCAGCGCGTCGCCGGCGCCCGCGGTGTCGACGACCACGACCGAGGGCGCCGCGACGCGATGGATCTCACCGTCGCTCAGCACCACCGCCCCGGCCGGGCCATCGGTCAGCACGATCTCCTGCGGCCCCTCGCCCAGCATGGCCCTGATCCGGTCGAGACGGTCCGTGTCGAGCATCGCGAGGGCGTCCTCGCTGGAGAGGATCACGATGTCGGCGGCGCGGGCGAACGCGAGGTTCCGGTCGGTGTCGGGGCGCAGCATCGGGCGGTGGTTGACGCAGAAGGTCACCATGACGCCACTGTCACGGGCCAGTTCGGCCGCCCGTTCGGCGGCCCGGGCGGCACTGCCGGAGATCGCCAGCGAGATTCCGCTGACGTGTAGCGCCCCGGCGCCGTCCAGCAGGTGCTCGTCCACGTCCGTCTCGCTGAGCCGCGTCGCCGCCGAGCCGGACCGGTAGTAGTCGAAGGTGTGCCCGCCGTGCCGCACCGCGTTGACATACATTCCGGTGGGAGCGGACGGATCGACGGTGATCCGGTCGACGTCCAGGTGCGCATGCCGCCAGAAGTCCAGCAGCAGGCGGCCCGGGGTGTCCGCGCCAAGGCGGGTCAGCAGCCTGGCCCGGGTGCCCATCCGGGCCGCCATGACGGCCACGTTGGCGACGTCCCCGCCGAAGCCCCGGCCGAGGTAGCCGGAGGGAAGGTCGTTACGCATGCCCACCTCCAGCAGCCCCTCGCCCACGGCGACGAGGACGGGCGTCCCTTCGCTGCTCGTGGGATCGGTGTTGTCTTGGATCACGCAGGCTTCCTTACTCCCGATATCGGTACGGCACAGTGGCGGGCGGATCAGAAGATGCTGTCCGGGTTGCTGTACTTGTCCACGTTGTCCTTGGTGACCAGCGGGGCATCTAAGGGGGTGTCCTTGCTGGGCTCGGCCCCCGCGAGCACCGCCATCATCCGGTCCAGGCCGGAGCGGCCGATCGTGTCGGCGTTGTTGACCGCGGTGGCGGCGTAGTTCGAGCCGCTCTTGATGGCGGCCAACGCCTCCTTCTGGCCGTCGGCCGCGACGAGGAACATCTCGTCGGTCCGCCCGGCGTCGGAGATCGCCTTCTGCGCGCCGAGGCACATCGCGTCGTTCTCACAGAACACCGCGTCGATGTGCTGGTTCTTGGCGAGGACGTTCTCCATCACCTTCAGGCCGCCGTCGGAGCTCCACCCTCCGAAGTCCGGGGCGGTCACGACCGTGATACCGGGCGACTGCTTGACCACGCCGAGCAGGCCGTTCGTCCGGTCCAGACCGATGGTGTTGTCGGCCGGGCCGCCCGTGATGACAACGAGGGTGCCGTTGCCCTTCAGGCGATCGGTGATGTACTGGCCGTTGCCCTGCCCGATCTGGGTGTTGTTGGGGCCGATCCAGCTGGTGTACTGGCCGCCGGAGAACTTGCGGTCCACCAGGATCGACGGGACGTTCTTCTGCTCGACCGCGTTCATCGCGGCGGGCGCGGCGTTCAGCGGGCCGCCGGAGATGATGATCCCGTCCACGTTCTGGGTGAGCAGGTCGTTGACGTTCGTGGTCAGCTTGGCCGCGTCCCCCTGCGCGTCCGTGCTGATCACCTTGACGTTGCTGTAGGTCTTGGCCTCGGTCTCGATGGCCTTGGCCATCGCGATGAAGTACGGCGCCTGGAGGCTGAAGTTCGCGATGCCGATGGTCAGGGTCTTCTTCGCGGTGCCTGCGGCGTCATCGCCTCCGCCGCCATCGGAGCCTCCGCACGCTGCGAGCGACAGTGCGAGCGCGCCCACGAGGGCACAGCCGGCGATCTTCTTCATGGTTCTTCCTTCGGGGTGGGATGGGACGCCTCACGACATGGCGAACGAGGCGATGGGGGGATGAGGGGGTGGGGGACGGTGCGGTGGGGGAGCTAGGTGTTCTGCCGTTCGCCTCGCCGCACGAGGATCGCGACCGCGATGATGAGCCCCTTCAGTACCTGCTGCCAGTAGCTCTGCACGTCGTAGAGGCTGAGCAGGTTGTCGATGAGTCCGAGCAGAACGACGCCGGCGAGGGTGCCGCCGATGGTGCCGCGTCCGCCCGACAGGCTGGCTCCGCCGATCACGCAAGCGGCGATGGCGTCAAGCTCGAAGCCCTGGCCGAGGCTCGGCTGCGCGATGCCAACCCGGGAGGCGAGAATGACGCCCGCGACTCCGGCGCACAACCCGGACAGCGCGTACGCGAGCACCAGGTGACGCTGTACCTTGACGCCCGCGAGCCGTACCGCCTCCCGGTTGCCGCCGATGCCGAGCAGCGCCCGGCCCGCCGACGTCCGGTTGATCAGGACCCAGCCCAGTGCGAACATCAACAGCGTGATGATCGCCGCGATCGGGATGGGGCCGACATTCTGCGAGCCGAGGGTCAGGAAGTCCGGCGTGGTGGGAGTGATCGGGGTTTTGGAGTAGACGTAGGTGAGGCCCCGGAACGTTGTCATGGACGCGAGGGTCACCACGAACGGAGCCAGCGAGAACCGCGCGACCATGATGCCGTTGACCGTTCCGCACAGCACGCCGATGACGATCGCCATGAGGACCGCCAGCGGCAGCGGCAGTCCGCTCACCAGGCCGGCCGACATGATGCCGGTCAGCGCGACCACCGATCCGACCGACAGGTCGATCCCTCCGGTGAGGATGACCAGCAGCATGCCGAGGGCGAGCAGCCCGGTGGTGACCATCTGCCGGAGCAGGTTGGTCATGTTCCCCTCGGTGAGGAACGAGTCATTGGTGATGCCCGCGACCACGACGATCGCGATCGCGACGCCGATCAGCACCAGGATGGTCGGCGGCGGGACGGCCGCGCGCCACCGGGCGGACGCCGGTGCCGTAGCCTCCGGCGCCTTACCCGAATCCGTGTCCCGCACCGTCGAAGTCTGTTGCCCTGTCATGCCGCGACCCCCACCGAATGCGCGAGAACCTCGTCCTCGGTCGTGTCCGCCGAGCCGACCTCGGCGACCAGTCGTCCACCGCGCATCACCAGCACGCGATCGGTGGCGCCGAGGACCTCGGCCAGGTCGGAGGAGATCAACAGGATCGCCACCCCCTCCCGGGTCAGCTCGTCGATCATGCGGTAGATGTCGACCCGGGTGGCCATGTCGACCCCGCGGGTCGGCTCGTCCAGGATCAGCACCCGTGGCCGCGTCAGCAGCCACTTGGCCAGCACGACCTTCTGCTGGTTGCCGCCGCTGAGGTGGCGGACCGGCATCTCCGGACGCGGCGGGTTGATGCCCAGCCGCTCGATCATGTCCTGAACGTTCGCGGCCCGACGCCTGGTGTTCAGCAGGCCCGCGTGCGAGATCCGGGGCATCGTCGCGAACGTCGTGTTGTCGGTGATGTCCATGCCGAGGACAAGCCCGCTGTGCTTGCGGTCCTCGGTGACCAGCGCGATCCCGGCGCCGATGGCGTCGCCGGGTGTGCGGAATCGCGTAACGGCGCCGTCCAGCTCAACCGTCCCGGACGTCTGCCGGTCGGCGCCGAACAGGCACCGGGCGACCTCGCTGCGGCCGCTGCCGACCAGCCCGAACATGCCGACGATCTCGCCCGCTGCCAGGTCGAATGACACGTCGTCGAACGCCCCGTCCCGGCTCAGGCCCCGCACGCTGAGCAACGGCTTACCAGACTCGGGCACCCGGTCCGGGTAGATCTGCTCCAGCCGGCGCCCGGCCATCAACGCGATGATCTCGTCCTCGCTGGTGAGGGCCGGGGTGAGCGTATCCACCACCCGGCCGTCCTTGATGACGGTGATCCGGTCGGAGATCTCCATCACCTCGGCCAGCCGGTGCGAGACGTACAGGATCGCGACGCCACGCTCCCGCAGCCTGCGGATCAGGTCGAAAAGCCGGTCGAGGTCGGTGCCTGCGAGCACGGCGGACGGCTCGTCCAGGACGAGCATCCGGGGCTCGACCGCCAGTGCCTTGGCGATTTCCACCATCTGCTGGCGCGCGACCGACAGCTTCCCGGCACGAGCGCGCGGATCGATGTCGGCGAACCCGATCTCCTCCAGCAGCGCCCGCACCCGCGCGTGCGCCGCCGGCCAGTCGACCAGCCCGCGCTTGGTGGGCAGCGCGCCCAGCAACACGTTCTCTGTCACCGTCATCTGGGGTACGAGGCTGAGCTCCTGGTAGACGGTCCGGAACCCCAGAGCCTGCGCGTCCTCGGGGCCGCGCAGGGTGAGCGGCTCGCCGTCCAGCAGGATCGTCCCGCCGTCCAGCGGGGCGGCCCCCGCCAGCACCTTGATCAGGGTCGACTTGCCGGCGCCGTTCGCTCCCGCGATGGCGAGAACCTGCCCGCCCTCGGCGGTCAGGTCGACGCC
The DNA here is from genome assembly GCF_900188345.1 of Streptosporangium subroseum. Classification (GTDB taxonomy): domain Bacteria; phylum Actinomycetota; class Actinomycetes; order Streptosporangiales; family Streptosporangiaceae; genus Streptosporangium; species Streptosporangium subroseum. The sequence continues at coordinate 240,468 of NZ_FZOD01000006.1, forward strand.
GTGCAAGACCTCGACGCCGCCGTATCCCTTGCGGACGCCCCGTAGTTCCAGTCTCACGCCAGGCCGTCCATGACGATGATGGTCTTCTGCTCGGTCATGTCGAGGAGGGTGTCGTGCAGTCCCTCGCGGGCCCCGCCGGTCAGCTTCACGCCGCCGAACGGAAGGTTCTCCGCGCGCAGTGCCGTGGAGCCGTTGATCACGACGGCACCGACCTGGAGGCGCCGGGCCACTGAGAAGGCCCGTCCGATGTCCCTGGTGAAGATCGCCGCCTGCAGTCCGTAGGGGGAATCGTTGGCCAGACGCACCGCCTCCAGAGCGTCGGACACCCGCAACAGCGGTGCGACCGGCCCGAAGATCTCCTCGGCCACGGCTTCCGCGTGCGGAGCGACGTCCACCAGCACGGTCGGCGGCACGAACGCCCCATCCCGGGGACCGCCGACCACGACGCGCGCGCCGTCACTTACGGCTGCCCGAATCGCCTGGTCCACGGCGACGGCGGCAGGCTCCGTGATCAGCGGGCCGACATCGGTGGCCTCGTCCAGCTGGTCGCCGACGACCAGCTTCCTGGCCTGCGCTTCCAGCGCCTCAGCGAACGCGTCGTACACACCGTCCTCGACGTAGACGCGCTTGACGGCGCAGCAGATCTGCCCGTTGCCGCGCGCCAGCCGTCCGAGCACGACGGCCTCGGCGGCACGTTCCACGTCGGCGTCCGCACATACGATCAGCGCGTCGTTGCCGCCGAGCTCCAGGTGCGTCCGCTTGAGGGTGCCGGCGGCGAGCTCGGCCAGGGCCTTGCCGGCGGCGGTGCTGCCGGTGAGGCTGATCATCTGCACGCCGTCGGTGGACGCGAGGAACCGCGCCAGCTCCGGCCCGCCGGGGACGATCTGGTGTGCCGCCTCGGGGAACCCGGCCGCTTCGATGATCCGGCCGATCTCCATCAGCGTGAGCGGGCACTTCTCCGGCGGCTTCACGATCACCGCGTTGCCCGCCGCCAATGCCGCCGCAGCTTTGTGTGCCCACAACTCGACCGGGTAGTTGAACGGGACGATCGCCGCGACCACCCCAATCGGCTCCCGGACCGTTACCGCCAGGTGGTTCTCAAGACCGGGGACGGCGTCCAACGGGATCTGCCGGCCAAAGATCCTGGTCGCCTCCCCGGCGAACCCGCGGAAGATCCGGACCGCGGCCGCGACCTCCTCGCGGGTCTGCCGGATCGGCTTTCCGTTCTCGGCGGCCAGATCCCGGGCCAGTTCCTCGGCTCGCGCGGCGATCCCGTCTGCGACCTTGGCCAGCAGCCGTGCTCGCTCGTGCGCGGGGGTCGCGGCCATCGCGGTCCGGGCGTCCTGAGCCGCCCGGACCGCCGCGCGCGCCTCGTCCTCGGTCGCGACAGGCATCTCGCCCAGTACGGCGCCGGTCCCAGGGTTGTGAACGAGTAGAGCTCGTCCGTCGGTCAGCGGATTCTTCAACGTCTAGCTCCTTGCCAGTCGTTCCACTATGTAGAACAATGCTTCGCACGGTGGAATAGACGGAACATTAAGACGGAAAGATCGAGACTGTCAATGGGTTATGGAACAACCGAAAACGTACGTCACGGCGGCCGGTCCTCCTCGGCGGGCAACGCGGTGACCAAGACGCTCAACGTGCTGGAGGCCGCCGTCGCCGGAGACGGACCGCGCCGGTTCACCGATATCTGCACCGATTCGGGCGTTCCGAAGGCCAGCGTGCATCGCATCCTCGCAATGCTCATCGACCTCGGCTTCATCGCCAGTGAGGGTGGCGGCAGCTACCGTGCGGGCATCCGCATGCTTGCCCTCGCCGAGGAGGTCAAGGCCGCCGGCGCGACCGGCATCGGCGACGTCCTCACCAAGCTCTCCAAGAGCGTGGGCCAGACCGTCCACTTCGCGCTGCACAGCGGCGACCATGCCGTCTACGTCCACAAAGTCGAGGCCGACCAGCCCTACCGGATGGCCTCCCGCGTCGGCATGCGTCTGCCCCTGCACTGCACGGCGATCGGGAAAAGCATCCTCGCGCACCTGCCGGAGCACGAGCTGGAGTCCATCTTCTCCCGCGCGGGAATGCCCGCGAAGACGTCGGAGACGATCACCGACCTCGAACGGCTGTCCGTGGAGCTGGCGCAAATTCGCGAACAGGGCTATTCCATCGACAACGAGGAGAACGAGAAGACCATACGGTGCATCGGCGCCCCTGTTTTCGACCGGACCGATACTGTCGTCGGCGGAGTCAGCATCTCGACGGTCGCCTTTCTCCATCCCCGCGAGGAGCTGCTCGCCTTCGCCCCCGCTCTGCAAACGGCCGTCGCCTCTCTCACGAACCTTCTCTGATGGCGGAGTTCAGAGACATTTGCCGAAGACACGCCGCCGAGGCGCTGCCGTGAAGTGACGATCATGGCTGTGCGATTAGAGGAATGGTGAGAGGCGTCGCAGCAGGTAGGTGTCCATGATCCAGCCTTTGCGTTCGCGAGCCTCGGCGCGCAGTTCGCGGATGCGGTCGGCGACCTCGGGCACCGGCCCGGCCACCAGGATCTCGTCGGGGGTGCCGAGGTAGGCGCCCCAGTAGATGTGGAACTCCGCGCCCAGGTCGGCGAAGGAGCAGTGCGCGTCCAGCATGACGACGATGTCGTCGGCCGCGCCGGGGCCCTCCTGAGCCAGGCGGCGTCCCGTGGTGATGTGCACGGGCCGGGCCACCCTGGTCAGGCTGGTGCGGTGCCGGGCGGTCAGGGCGGACACGCTGGTGATGCCCGCGACGACGTCGTAGCCGAACGTGACCGTGCCCCGCTCGACGACCTCCTCGATGCCGGACAGCGTGCTGTCGTACAGCCCCGGGTCACCCCAGACGAGGATCGCGCCGGTCTCGTCGTCGCCGAGATCGTCGCGGATGAACGCCTCGTACAGGTCCGCGCGCCGCGACCGCCACTCCTCGACGGCGGTGGCGTAGGCGGGGGTGGTCCGGTCCCGCTCGGGGTCACGGGCCCGCACCAGGCGGTACGGCTCACGGGCGTGCGCCTCGATCATCTCCTGGCGAAGCTCGATCAGGTCGTGTTTGGCCTCGCCCTTGTCGAGGACGAGGAACGCGTCGGCCTGGCCGATGGCCTTGACCGCCTGGAGAGTGAGATGGTCCGGGTCGCCCGCGCCGATGCCGATGATGAGGATTCGCTTCACGCAGGAAAGTCTGCCCTTCCGGCGGAGAGCAGGGGCCGATAAAAACCTACTAAACAAGTAGGACTTGACGGAAATATCGGATTGTGTTGTGGTGGACCTGTCCGCATCGCCCCAGAAAGGCAGCACTTCATGCCCGTTGAGTTTCTCGGCATCGGCGGGACCAACAACGGCTCCGAAACCTCGCCGCGCTCCGGTCCCTCGTTCGACAAGCAGTACGCGCTTCGTCTCGCCCGGGCGCACCAGGAGTACGGCTGGGATCGGGTGCTGTTCGCCTACGGATCCGGCTCACCCGACCCGGCCCAGGTCGCCGCTTATGTGGCGACGAAGGTCACGGATCTCGACATCCTCCTCGCTCATCGGGCGAACGTGTCGTACCCGACGTACGCTCTCAAGACGTTCGCCACGCTCGATCAGATCAGTGACGGGCGACTGACCGTCCACTTCATCACCGGCGGCAACGACCATGAGCAGGGCCGGGAGGGCGACGTCCTGACCAAGGACGCCCGATACTCCCGCACCAGGGAGTACATCCAGATCGTCAAGAAGGGCTGGACCTCGCGAGAGCCTTTCGACCACGAGGGAGAGCACTACAGCTTCAGGGACTTCGTCTCCGACGTGTTCCCGGTGCAGAACCCACGCCCGTCGGTGTCCTTCGGCGGATCGTCGCCGGCGGCGTACGCGGCGGGCGGGGCGGAAGCCGACATCTACGGCCTGTGGGGTGAACCCCTGGCCGACACCGCGCAGCAGATCGTCTCGATCAAGGAGGCCGCGCTGCGTGCGGGACGTGCGGATGTGCCGAGAATCCAGGTCGCCTTCCGGCCGATCATCGCTCCGACCGAGGAACTGGCCTGGGAGAAGGCACACCGCGTCCTCGGTGACCTGCGCCGCGCCGGTGCGAACAGACGACGTTCCTCAGGATCGCCGGAGAACACGGGATCCCAACGGCTGCTGGACGTGGCGGCCAGGGGAGAGCGTCACGACCGCGCGCTGTGGACGCCGACCGCCGCCGCGACCGGTGGCGCGGGTAACTCCAACGCGCTCGTCGGCACCCCCGAAACCGTGGCCGAAGCGCTGCTGGACTACTACGACCTCGGCGTGGAGATCATCTCCGCGCGTGGTTACGACATCCTCGACGACGCGATCGACTTCGGCCGGTACGTGATCCCGCTGGTCCGGGAGGGGGTCGCGGAAAGGGACCGCGACAAGGCGGCCGCACTCAGCTCGGTGGGATCGTGACACTCTCCGTAGCCAGACCATAACGGCCGTTCAGCGAGGGTTCGCCTCGCTGAGGGTCATGCCGACTCGCCCCGCCCGGCTGGGAGGTGGTACGGATCGTGCCAGGTGGCCAGGTGGCCAGGTGGCCAGGTGGCCAGGTGGCCAGATGCCGGGCGCCGGAGTGAGTGTCCGGCGCACCCGACGAGGAGGCGGCGCGGGTGTCCTGGCCGGTCCTTCATCGTGAGGGCAGGCCCAGGCGCTCCAGCGTCTCCCGCAGCCGGTGCCGTCCCACCATCGACTCCGGGCCTTTGAGCCGGTCGAGCACCCGGTTGCTCCAGCTGCCCGGCAGCCCGAACCGGGTGTTGTAGGCGGCCAGTCTCTCGTCGTAGGTGACGATGTGCGCGTCGGCGGCGACGGCGTCGTACCGCTCCCGATGGAGTACGGCGCCCTGCGGCAACCGCGGCTTGACACCGGCGTGCTCCGTGGGGTCCGGTGTGCCGACGGCCAACCCGAATGTCGCCACCGCATGCGGCGGCAGTCCCAGCTCGGCCGCGACCTGTTCGGGGTGGTTGCGGACAGCGCCGACGAACACCGAGCCCAGGCCGAGCGACTCCGCGGCCACTACGGCGTTCTGGGCCGCCAGCGCGGTGTCGACGAAGCCGATGATGGTGGTCTCCAGGTAGTCCGCGGCGGCGACCTCCGTCCCGGCGCGCTCGGCCAGCCGGCGGGCCCGGCCGAGGTCGGCGACCCAGACCAGGAACAACGGCGCCTGCTCGATGAAGGCCTGGTCGCCAGCGAGCGCGGCCAGCCGTGCCTTGCGCTCGGGGTCGCGCACCGCCACCACGCTCCACGGCTGGAGGTTCGAGGACGTCGGCGCTGACTGTGCTGCCGCGATCAGCGCGGTCAGCTCATCGTCGGTGACCTCACGCGACCCGAACTTGCGCACCGAACGATGCGCGAGCTGCAGGCTGAGAACGTCGTTGACCACGCCGACGGTCGCGGTGGGATCGCCGTAGCGGGCGGCGGCGGATATCCGGCCCGGGACCTCGTCCGCCACCGGCCGCGGCTGGTCTGGGGACGACAGCCCGAAGCGCCCGCGGAGCGTGGGGTGGCTGTACTCCTTCTGGAACAAGCCGCGCTCCTGCAGGATCGGCACCACCAGCTTGGAGAAATTCTCCAGGTCGATGGCGGTATCGGCCGGCATGACCGTGAAGCCGTCAGCCGTGCCCGCCTCGAACCACGACTGCAGGTCGTCGGCAACCTGCTCGGCCGAGCCCACGAGCAGACGATGCCCGGAGCCGCCGGCACCACGCTGAACCAGCTCGCGGGGGGTGCGGGGGCCCTCCGCGATCAGGGCGCGGGTGGACGCGCCGAAGCCGGCGGAGAAGGCGCCGCTGGGGATGGCGCCGGGGAGGTCGCCGACGGTGATCGGGTCGTCCGGACCGAATTTGCCGGCGGGCAGGCCCAGGTTCTGGGTGAGCGCGGCGGTCAGTCGCTCGATCGGCAGGGTCGCATGGAGCTCCTGCTCCCGGCGCCGGGCCTCCTCCTCGGTCGCCGCGACGAGCACCACCACGCCGAGGGAGATCTTCACATCGTCGGGGTGACGGCCGGCCGCGGCCGCGCGCCGGCGGATGTCGTCGCGGAACGCGACCGCCTTGGCCTGGGTCTGGGCCACGGTGAACACGACGTCGGCGAAGTCGCCGGCCAGCGTGAGCCCACCCTCGGAGCCGCCTGCCTGGACGATGACCGGCCTGCCCTGCGGGCCGCCCGTGACCGGGAGAGGTCCGGCCACGGAGAAGAACTCGCCCCCGTGGTCGATCTGGTGGATGCGCGAGAGGTCGGCGTACCGGCCGCCCTCCTTGTCGGCGATGATCGCATCGGGCTCCCAGCCGTCCCACAGCCGGGTCACCACGTCGAGGAACTCGTGCGCCCGACGGTAACGGGTCTCCCTGTCGGGGTGCTCGGTCAGGCCGAAGTTCGCGGCCGCGGCGGGGGTCCCGGTGGTGACGATGTTGACGGCCGCCCGGCCCTTGGTGACGTGGTCGAGGGTCTGGAATCGCCGGGCCAGGTTGTACGGCGAGTTGTACGTCGTCGAGCTGGTGATGACAACACCGAGGTTCGTGGTGATCGCCGCCAGGTTGCCCAGCAGCACGAGCGGGTCGAGACCCGTGCCCGGGGCCTCCTCGATCTCGCCCCGCAACGCGGGGCCGTCGCCCAGGAAGACCGCGTCGATCTTCGCGTCCTCGGCGATCCGCGCCAACCGCTGGAAGTAGTCGATGTCCAGGTAGGCCAACGGATCGACGTGCGGCAGCCGCCAGGCGTGACGGAAGTGGCCGGGCGTCATCAGCGACAGATTGAGATGGAATCCGGTCATGGTGTGCCTCTCGACGTGGTGGTTCGATGTGGCGGTGGGCTCACACGAGACGGCGGGTCAGGTGGTCGCAGCGACCGGCGCGACCGGCATCCGGGTAACTTCTCGACGCTGAGGCCCGTCATCTCAGAGCTTCAGTCCCGTCCCGTGTACGCCGTGCTCGTCGATCAGCACCAGCTCCTCCTCCGTCAGCGGCGGGAAGTCGAGTGCCTTGACGTTGTGGTCCAGCTGCCACGTCGAGCTGGCTCCGATGAGTGCCGAGGTCACCTGCGGCTGCCGTAGCACCCACTGCAGCGCCAGCTGCGCCAGCGACTGGCCGCGCTGCTCGGCGATCTGGTTGAGCGCGGTGGCCCGCTCGCGGTAGGTGTCGTCGATGACGTCGGGCGAGAGGAACGCACTGTTCTGCGCGCGCGTACCCGGGGGGATGCCGTCGAGGTACTTGTTCGTGAGCAGACCCTGCGCCAGCGGCGAGTAGACGATCAGGCCGAACCCGTCCTCGGCGGCCAGCTTGAGCAGACCGTTGAGCTCGGGGCGCCGGTCGAAGACCGAGTACCGCGGCTGGTGGATCAACAGCGGCACCCCCGCCTGGCGCAGCAGCCCGGCCGCCTCGTGGGCCCGCTCGGGGGTGTAGTTGGAGATGCCGACGTAGAGAGCCTTCCCCTGCTGCACCGCGCTGACGAGGGCACCGACGGTCTCCTCCAGTGGAGTGGTCAGGTCGGGGCTGTGACTGTAGAAGATGTCGACGTAGTCGGTGCCCAGGTCCCGCAGGCTGTGCTCCAGCGAGGCGAGCAGCGACTTGCGCGAGCCGCCCCTGAGGTGAGGGCCGGGGCCGATCGGGTTGCCGGCCTTGGTCGACAGGATCAGCTCGTCCCGGTGCGTGGCCAGGTCCCGCTTGAGCACCTTCCCGAAGAGCTGCTGCGCGGCACGGTGCGGCGGGCCGTACCGGTCGGCGTTGTCGAAGTGGGTGATGCCCAGGTCGAAGGCACGCAGCACGATCTCGCGCTGGGTCTCGTAGGGATAGTCGGTACCGAACTTCTGCCACAGGCCGAAGGAGAACGCCGGCAGGTCGAGACCGGAGTTTCCGGCGCGTCGGTACTCCAGCTTCTCGTAGCGATCCTCGGCTGCCGCGTAAGTCTTCTCGAAAGCGTCGTTGCTCATGGGGGATGCCTCTCTGGACGGTTCTCAGCGGTCGTTCGTACGGTTCTCAGTGGTCGTTCGTACGGTTGCGGCGGAGCGCGGCCGGTTGGAGGGACGGGGTGTCACGGCCGGTGTCGCGCTCGAGGAAGTGGGTGCCCGGGTCGACGATCTCGTCGATGCGGTCGAGGATGTCCTCACCGAGTTCGACGGTGGCCGCTTTGAGGTAGGCCTCCAGATGCGGGAAGGTGCGCGGCCCGATGATCACGCTACTGACCGCCGGGTGGTTGAGCGCGAACGCCAGGGCCAGGTCGACCAGCGTCAGACCGTTGTCCTCCGCGAGCCGGGCCAGAGCGTCGGCGGCGGCCAGCTTGCGCTGGTTTCGCTCGATGCCGATGTCGAACCGGCCGGGGACGAGGTCGGCGCGCGCCGACTCCGGCTGCTCACCGCCGACGCGGTACCTCCCGGACAGCCAGCCGGCGGCCAGCGGGCCATAACTGATCACGCCGACGCCGTACTTCCGCACGACGGGGAAGACCTCTCGCTCGGCGCCGCGAACGAGGAGGGAGTACGGCAGCTGCTCGGTATGCGGGGCGATGAGCCCGTGTTTCTCGGCCAGCCAATGCGCCTCGACCAGCTGGTGCGCCGGGAAGACCGAGGTGCCGTAGTAGCGGATCTTGCCCTGGTGGATCAGGTCGTTGAGGGTCTGCAGCGTCTCGAGCAGGTCGGTGCGCGGATCCGGCCGGTGCGCCTGGTAAAGGTCGATGTGGTCGGTGCCGAGCCGGCGGAGGCTGTTCTCCACGGCGCGGACGATCCAGTGACGTGAGTTGCCCGCGTGCTGGGGGTTGTCACCGATCTGACCGTGGAATTTGGTGGCCAGGAAGATGTCGTCACGGCGGCCCTTGATCGCCTTGGCGATGATCTCTTCCGAGACGCCCTGGGCGTAGACGTCGGCGGTGTCAACAGCCGTGATGCCGGCATCGAGGGCGGCGTGGATGATCCTGATGCTCTCGTCCTCCTCCTGCCACCGGCCGAAGTTCATGGTGCCGAGCGTGAGCGGGGTGACCAGGACGCCGGTGCGGCCCAGTACCCGGCTGGGATTGATGGTCATCGGATTCCTTCGGTTGTTCCGTCAGGTGGAGGGCGGTGCGGTCGCCGGCGTCCGCTCGCGTTGAGCGGGCCGTGTCAATACGACGTCGATCGGCGTGCGTCCTTAGAAGAGCCCGGTGGTCGGCGGATCCTCGCCTGTCAGGTGATACGCACCCGCCACCGCTGCCTTCCACTGCCTGGGGTTGTGGTTGGCGACGGTGCGGGCGTTGCGCCAGTTCCGGTCGAAGCCGAGGTCACGGTTGGTGATCGAGCCTCCTCCGACGTCGAAGAGCAGCTCGGCGGCCCGTAGCGCGGACTCGATGGCGATCACACCGGTCTGCGCCACGGTGACCGCGGCCTCCGCACCGGCGGCACGCGCCTGCGGACCGGTCAGGCCGCGCACGCCCTGCAGCACGTCGGCCGCGAGCAGCACCACCGACCGGGCGGCCTGGGCCCGGGCGGCGATCTCGCCCACGGTCTCGCGGACGTACGGGTCCTCGACGCTTCTGTCCGCCGTGCTGTGCTTGATCGGCCGGGCCTTCTCGCGGACGAACCAGATCGCGTCGTCGAGCGCCGCGGCGGCGATGCCGGCCTCGACCGCCGCCAGGTAGAGCTGGGCGAACGATCCCAGCCACGGGTTGTCCAGCCGGGAGTTGTCACGGGGCGTGATCTCGTCCTCGGAGACCCGTACGTTCACCAGCCGCGTGGTGCCGCTCGCGGTCAGCCGCTGGCCGACCGCGTCGAAGTCGTCGAGCCGCTCCACGCCCTCGCGATCCACCGGTACCGTGAAGCCGAACACGGTCCCGGCCTCGTCCTTGGCCGAGCCCGAGAACCACGAGGCGTACAGCCCGCCCGTCGAATAATATTTCGCGCCGTTGATGACGTACCCGTCGCCGGCACGCCGGATGGTGGTGCCCACGGCCCCGCTGGCCCCTCCGGAGCGCTCGTTGCCGCTGCCGGCGAAGAGGTCGCCGTCGCGCAGTCGCCGCAGGGTCAACGCCCGGTTGGGCAGGTCGCGCCGGCTCGCCACCTGGTTGGCGGTGAGGAAGCTGCTGCGCAGTGCCTGAGCCACGCTGGAGTCGGCCCGGGCGATGGCGAGGACCAGGTCGGTCACGTCTCGCAGCGAGCCACCGGCGCCGCCGTCCTCCTTGGCGATGCCGACCAGCGTGATCCGCTGCTCGGCGAGCGCCCGGACGTCCTCGAACGCGTAGTCGCGGGCGAGTTCGCGCGCACGGGCACCGGCACCGAGGCGTTGCAGGATCGGGGAGACCGCCGCGCGGATGCCGTCGACGGTGTAGTCGATGTCCGTGGGCGGGGCCGCCGCGACAGGCTCTGCCGCAACAGTGTCTTCGGAGTCTTCGGCGTTCTCTGTGCCGACCAGTTCGGCGGTCATGTCAGTACCGCCGCGACCTCGCGCAGGCCCAGCGCGGCCCGCAAGGTGGGAGGCGACGAGACGGCACCGACGTCCGCGAGCCGCGGTGCCAACGTCCGCAGCGCGGTGACCACCGCCTCGGTGCCACCCGTGGGCACCAGCTCGAAACCGTTCAGCCGGTGCTCGTCGGCCCAGGCGCGGAGCTCGTCACCGAGAGCGGCGGCGGCAGCCGGGTCGTCCAGGGCGACCTCGACACGGCCGAGCAGCGCGACGTCCTCCCGGGAACGGCCGACGTGCCACAGCGCCTCCGTCAGCGCGGCGTCGGCACCGGCGGCACGCTCCCGGTCGACCACGACGACGTCCGCGGACTCCGCGACCGCCGTCGCGTCGAGGGCGCCGAGGGCGTGGAGGTCGGCGACGACCACGGGGCGTCCCTGCACCGACGACGGCCCGTCCAGCGGGCCCGCGACACGATAGAAGGAACCCTCGTGGTCGATCGGCTTGATGAGTGCGTCCTCGGCGACGATGCCCGCCTTCTGGTCACCGATCAACGCCTCACGCGGGAAGGACTCCCACAGCCGGGTCAGCACGCGAGCGTACTCCGTCCAGCGCCGGGTGGGGTCCGTCGCGCCGGGCTCCGGGCCGGTCGCCTGGCTCACCTCGTCGCCCTCACCCGCCCGCAGGGCGACGCCGATCCGGCCGCCGGTGGCCCGGTCGAGGGAGAGCACGCGGCGCGCGGCGTTGTACGGCGCGTTGCAGGTCGTCGGGACCTCGGCGACGTAGCCGACGCCGCCGTGGAGGCCGGCGAGGTAGGCGCCCACCACGGTCGGGTCGAGCGTGCGGCCCGAGGCCGAGCCGTCGACGAGCCGGATCGCCGCGACTCCGACCTCTTCGGCCACCGCCGCGATGGCGCCGGCGTCGGCGATCGACACCAACGCCGGGCCGTCGGCCCGTTGACCGGACGGCTCCCCGACCGCGAGCTGGATGATCGTACTCATGAGGAGATCACCTCTCGTTGTGGAAGTTGTGGAAGTTGTGGAACGGGTCGTCGTGGACCGGGCCGGTCATCGGACCGCGTCCAGGGGACGGCGCTCGTACGCCTCGTCCGGCACCGCGGGGAGACCGAGCCCGAGGTGGTCACGCAGGGTCGTCCCCTCGTACTCGGTCCGGAACAGGCCACGACGCTGCAGTTCGGGAATCACGTGGTCGGCGAAGTCGTCGAAACCCGATGGCAGCACGTCGGGCATCACGTTGAAGCCGTCCGCCGCACCCGCACGGAACCACGTCTCGATGTCGTCGGCGATCTGCTCCGGAGTCCCCACGACGATGCGGTGACCACCGCCGCCGGAGAGCTTCTTCAACAACTGACCGAGCGTCGGCTTCTCCCTGTCGATGATCGCCTTGACGACCCGGTAGAAGGTCTGTGAACCACCGGCCTCGTCGGGATCGACGAGGAGCCCGGCCGGGATCGGCTCGTCGTCGGACAATCCGTCGAGGGAGATGCCGAGCTGGCCGGCGAGCCGGTTGCGGGCGTAGGCGTCGGGGAGGATCTGGTCCAGCAGCTCACGCCGGGCCCTGGCCTCGGCCTCGGTGCTGCCCACGACGGTGGAAAGTCCGGGAAGGATCACGACCTCCTCGGGGCGCCGCCCGAACGTGACCGCGCCGTTGCGGATCTCCGTGCGGAACGCGCGGGCGTGGTCGAGGTCCTGGTCGGCGGAGAAGATCACCTCGCCGACCCGCGAGGCCAGCCGGCGGCCGTCGCTGGAGCCACCGGCCTGGACCACGACCGGCCGGCCCTGTGGGGAGGCGAATTCGGTCCGCCGCGCCCAACCGGCGACGACCCGCGTGGTGAACTCGGCGGCGCGGCGGTAGCGCAGCGCGTGATCGAGCTCGCCGGTCCGTCCGAAGTTGCGTGCCGCCACCGGCCCGGCGGTGGTCACCACGTTCCAGCCGAAGCGGCCGCCACTGACGTAGTCGAGATCGCCGAGCCGGCGCGCCAGCTCGATCGGGTCGTTGTACGACGATGACAGCGTCCCGATCAGGCCGATCCGCTCGGTCTGGGCGGCGATCCGTGCCAGTACCGTGGTGGGCTCCAGATTGTTGCCGGTGCGGTGCCTGACGCTCGGGTCGAGCGATGGGCCGTCCGCCAGGAAGACCGCGTCGAGCTTGGCTTCCTCGGCCTTCTTCGCGATCGAGGTGTAGTGTTCGATCCGGTAGCTCGCGGTGCCGTCCGTGTCCGGGAAGCGCCACGAGCCACCGAAGACGCCGGCGTTGAGGATGTTGACGTTGATGTGCAGTCGACGTGACACGACGCTCTCCTTTTAGTTCGCGCCGGCAGGGGCGAGCCGGGCTCCCGGTATCGCCTCCAGCAGCTCCCGGGTGTACTCGTGCCGCGGCGAGCGGAACACCTGCTCGACCGGGCCGGTCTCGACCACGGCACCGTCCTTCATCACCGTGACGTCGTCGGAGATCAGGCGTACGACGCCGAGGTCGTGGGTCACGAACACGTAGCTGAGCCCGAACTCGGCCTGCAGGTCGACCAGCAGTTGCAGAATCTGAGCCTGGACCGACACGTCGAGCGAACTCACCGCCTCGTCCAGCACCAGGATCTCGGGGCGGAGCGCGAGCGCGCGCGCGATCGCGACCCGCTGCCGCTGACCGCCGGACAGCTGGCTCGGCAGCCGGTGCAGGTAGCTCTCGTCCAGCGCCACCGCCTTCAGCAACTCGACCACCCGGGCCGTCCGCTCCCGCTTACCGGTCACCGACCCGAAGGCCACCAGCGGCTCAGCGATGATCTTGCTCACCGTGAACCGCGGGTCGAGCGAGGTGAACGGGTTCTGGAACACGAACTGCAGGTCCCGGCGGATCTCCCGCAGCTGCCCGCGGCGCAGGCCGGTCAGCTCGCGGTCGCCGACGTGCACCGTGCCGCTGTCGGCGGAGGTGAAGCCGGCCAGGATGCTCGCCAGCGTCGACTTGCCCGCACCGGACTCACCGACGATCGCATGCGTGGTGCCCTTGCGCACGACCAGGCCGGTGGCGTCCAGTGCCCGCAGCTCACGTTGCCGGCCCCGGCCGCGTAGGTGGTAGGTCTTGGTGAGCGCACGCGCCTCCAGCACCGCCGACGCGGCGGCGGGGACCGGTCGCGCGCCTGACGTCGGTTCGAGCCGGCCGATGTGCCGCGCGGGCGCCGCGTCGAGCAGGCGGCGGGTGTAGTCGTTGGTCGCGCTCTCCAGTACCTGACCTACCGGGCCCTCCTCGACGATCTCGCCGTCCTGCATGACCAGGATCCGGTCCGAGCGGTCCAGCGCGACGCCGAGGTCGTGGGTGACCAGGAGGATGCCGATGCCCAGTTCCTCACGCAGCCCCACCAGGTGGTCGAGGATGACTTTCTGGACGGTGACGTCAAGCGCGCTGGTGGGCTCGTCGGCCACGATGATCTTCGGCTTGCCCGCCAGCGCGATCGCGATGAGAGCACGCTGCTTCATGCCGCCGCTGAGCTCGTGCGGATACTGCTGGAACACTCGTTCGGCGTCCTTGAGACCCGCGGTACGCAGACTCTCCAGCGCGGCTTCCCTGTGCCGCGCCGCGTCGCCGGCGTCGGGGTCGTTGAACCGGACCGCCTCGATCACCTGCTGCCCGATCCTCTTGACCGGGTTGAGCGAGGTGTTGGGATCCTGGGGGATGAAGCCCACGTAGTTGCCCCGCACCAGCGCCATCCGCCGGTCGTTCCATCCGGTGACGTCGACGCCGGAGTAGGCGATCGAGCCGGCCCGGATCCGCGCGGAGATCGGAAGCAGACCGAGCGCGCCCTGGACCAGGGTGGTCTTGCCTGAGCCGGACTCGCCCACGAGCGAGACGAACTCGCCCGGTGCCACGTGGAGGCCGGCGCCGCGGACGGCGGGAGTCCAGCGGCGGCGCCCGGTCCGGTAGTCGATCGCAAGGTCGCTGATCCGCAGCAGCGGCTCCCTCTCCTCCCGGGGTTCCTTCCCCGGTGAGTCGGTGACCTCGCTGGTGACGGTGGCTGCGTCGGTCATCGGTGGTCCTTCCGGAACGAGGTGCTGATGCGGTGGGTGGCGATGACGACGATCGCGAGCGCCACGCCCGGCATGATCGAGGCCCACGGGTGGACCGCGACGTAGTCGCGGCCCTCGGCCACCAGCAGGCCCCACTCCGGCTCCGGCGGCGGCGCGCCGTAGCCGAGGAAGCCGAGCGAGGCGACGGCGAGGACGGCCGTTCCGACCTCGAGAGCGGCCAGTGCGATCACCGAGCTGAGCGAGTTGGGGACGACGTGTTTGACCATCACGCCCAGCCGGCCGACACCGAGGCCGTATGCGGCTTTGACATAGTCCTGGGTCACCACCGAGAGCACTTGGGCTCTCATCACCCGCGCGAACGACGCGATGGAGGAGATGCCGACCGCCAGGGCGATGTTGGTCGTGGAGTACCCCAGGACCGAGACCATCACCATCGCGAGCAGCAGGCTGGGGATCGCCAGGAACACATCGACCACCCGCATGATGACGGTGTCGGCGACCCGTCCGGCGAAACCGGCGACCAGCCCGACGGCCATGCCGACGCCGAAGGCGATGATGACGGCCAGCAGGGTCGCGGTCAGGGTCGTGCGCGCGCCGTACACGCTGCGGGCGAAGAGGTCCCGGCCCAGCCGGTCGGTTCCGAACCAGTGCTCCGCGCTCGGCGGCACGAAGCTCGCGGCGGTGTCGCCGGTGTAGGGGCCGTAGGAGGTGAACAGGCCGGGAGCGACGGCCCAGCCGATCACGACCAGCACGATGATCCACGAGAGCACCAGGATCGGCTGGTGGGCGAGCTCACCGAGGCGCGAGACGAGCGAGCGAGCGAAGGCAGGCCGCTCAGCCGCCGGCCCCGGTAGCCGCGTGGGCGCGGCGAACGTGTCGAGTTCGGCGGTCATCGCAATCCTCCTGTAGCCGCCTGGGGAATCGAGATGGCGAGCGTGGCCCGCAGCCGCGGGTCCAGCAGCGGGTAGATCAGGTCGACGATCAGATTGATCAACGCGAAGCTGACCGCCACGAGCACGACGACCCCCTGGACGAGCGGGACGTCGAGGGTGTTGATCGCGATCTGCGTCATACGGCCGATGCCCTTGCGGGCGAAGACGGTCTCGGTGATGACCGAGCCGGCGATCAGGTTGCCGAACGTGATGCCGGCGATGGTGAACGCCGGCAGGCTGGCGTTGCGAAAGACGTCGCGGATGATGATGCCGCCGCGGGTGGCGCCCTTTGCCCAGCTCGTCGTGACGTAGCCGGAGTGGAACTCGGTCGCGAAGCTGCGGACGAGGAGCTGCGCGATCGGACCCGACACCGGGATGGCCAGTGTGATCAGCGGCAGGACGAGACTCCTGGCGCCTTCCCCTCCGAAGGCCGGGAACCAGCTCAGCCTGAACGAGAAGATCTGCAGGATCAGGATTCCGGACAGGAAGACCGGCACCGAGACCGAGCCCGACGGCAGCGCCTCAACCAGGTTGCGCACCCATGCGTGGCGGGTCGAGGTCGCGACGAGCGCGATCACGAAGGCGATGAGCAGCGCTAGGACAAGAGCGCCGGAGGCAAGGACCAGGGTGCTCGGCAGCACGTCGAGGATCGCGGCGGTGACCGGCCGCCCGGACTGCACCGAGTTGCCGAAGTCACCGGTCAGCGCGTGTCCCAGCCGGTCGAGATACTGCACGATCACCGGATCGTCGAAGCCGTAGTTCTCCGCCACCTGTTTCCGGACCTCCGGCGGAATGGTGTTGATCTCGGCGGGGTCGAAGAGCAGATCCACCGGGTTGACCGGTAACACGAACAGCAGGACGAAGGTCAGAGTGAACGCGGCCCAGACCACGAACAAGGCCCGGCCGACCTTAAGAGTGACGTAGCGCAGCACGAGGTTCCTTCCACGAGGGCGATGCGGTGGCCGCCGGTAGCCTGGGCGCCCGGCGACCACAGATCGTTACCTCCCGTTGCTCTTCCACGTATCGACGAAGTTGTTTCGGGACTGGGCGTCGAAGATGATCCCGTGGACGTAGCCCGCCTGGGCGATGACCTGGGAGGGGTTGTAGACCGGGTTGGTCAGCGCGAGCTCGTCGAGGACCAGGTCCTGCGCGGCCTTGGCGTACTCTCCGCGCTTGGCCGGGTCGAGGGTGGTCTCGATCTTGCCGAGCACATCGAGCGCCTTGTCGTATTCCGGCGTGCCCTTCTTCAGCCAGCTGGAGTTGCCGAGTAGCGGGCCGTAGGTGAGGTTGATCACGGATGGGTCGTTCCGCGAGGAGTTCGCCGCGGTGACGTTCCAGTCGGTCTGTGCTTTGGCACGCTGAGCAGTCCAGTCGGGGATCGGGACGACGGTGAGCTGCAGGTCGATGCCGATTTTCTTCAGGTCCTGCTGGATCGACTCGTAAGCCGGCTTGTTCACCACCAGGTTGCTGATGCCGAGCAGCTTGACCACGAGCTTTCTGCCGTCCTTGACCCGGATCCCGTCCGGACCCTCGATCCAGCCGGCCGCCTCGAGGAGTCGCCTGGCCTCCTCGGGGTCGTACTTGAGGACCGAGTCGCCGTAGTCCGCGTACCCGGGAACCGACGGATCGAGGATCGAGGTGGCGACGGAGTAGGAGTCGGTGAGCACCGTCTTCTTGATCGCCTCACGGTCCCAGCCGCGCTGGATCGCCCTGCGCACCGCGATGTCGTTGGTCGGGAACAGCGAGACGTTGAAGTCGAAACGGATCGCGGTGCCGGAGACGCCCCGGTAGTTGACCTTGAAGCCCTGGGTGGCCAGCGGCTTCTCGTCCGTGGTGCCCACGTCGAGCGTGGCGTCGATCGTGCCGGACTCCAGCGAGCCGGTCCGGACGCTGGCCTCCGGGATCGTGTTGAACACGACCTTGTCCAGGTATGCCTCGCCCCTGTGCCCGATCGCGGGCGGGGACCAGTTGTAGCCCTTGCGCCTGACCAAGACGGTCTTGACCTGCTCCTCCCACGACTCGTACACGAACGGACCGGTGCCGATCACCTTCTTCGGGTCCGTCCGCTCCTTCGCGCTCAGCTTCAGGGTCGAGAGCGACAGGAAGACCGGCTGCTGGTTGGAGGTGATCGACGCCGCCTGGAGCGTGCTGGCCAGTGGCTTCTCGAACGTGATGACCGCGGTGTGATCGTCCGGCGTATCGGTGCCGATGTAGCCCGGGAACAGGCGAGCGCCGTTCGGCAGGATCTCGAGTTTCTCGTCGCCGCGGATGAACTGGTCGTAGTTGGCCTTGACCGCCTCGGCGTTGAACGGGGTGCCGTCGCTGAACGTGACATCCTTGCGCAGGTGGAACGTGAACTCGGTCAGCTCGTTGTTGTACTCCCACGACTCCGCCAGCCACGGCGTGATCTCACCGGTTTTCGGGTCCTGCCACACGAGCTTGTCGCCGATGTTGTTGGTGACGATCGACTCGGCGTAGTTGGAGCCCAGTTGCGGGTCGGGGCTGCGCTGGTAGTCGAGTAGGGCGAACTCCAGTGTGCCGCCGCGCACCGGCTCGCCACCACCGGCGGCCCTGTCGGCGGAGTCGCCACGGGCGACGGTGAACCCCACCACCGCGATGAGGGCGACGGCGACGGCGGCGATACCGGCCACCAAGGGCCACTTATTACGCGAGGGGGAGGCGTTCTCGATGGAACTGCGAAGGTCGGACATGAGCTTTCCTTCGTGCTGAGTGGGCGACCGACGGACAGCATCCGGGCAGGCGGAAAGGGGTCACGTCACCTCGGGGATGCGTGACTACGCGCGGCCTAGGGCCGGATGGAGTAGGTGTGGCCTCGCCGCCGGTGCGGGCACTCACGTGCGAACGGTGCGACAGCCGATCAGCGCTGACACAGAGCGCCGGCGAAGCGCGCGAAGTCGATTTCGCGTCTGGAGTAACGGAGGAACATGAACATAATCTATACTATACCTGTAGGGATTACATGATTTAAGTGTGATCTGGGTCACAAATGAATGGGGTTTAACCACCGGTTGAACGACAGGTCGTGAGAGCGGGCCCGAGCCGGGTCGGACCAAGGAGAACGACGGCAGCGACCGGAGCGGTGGCAACCAGCCCAGACTCAAGCACTTTCACACACTGATCACCGAAGAGAACAGGAAGACCCACTCATGAGCCTCGAGTTCCTCTGGTACATCCCGAACCAGTTCCAGCCCGGTCACCGCGGCGACGACGTCACCGAGAACCACAACAGCCTGGAGACCCTCACCGGCCACGCCAGGGCCCTCGAGGAGCACGGGTGGGGCGGCGCGCTCATCGGCACCGGCTGGGGGCGGCCCGACACCTTCACGGTCGCCACCGCACTGGCCGCGCAGACGACGACGTTCCAGCCGCTGATCGCGGTCCGGCCCGGCTACTGGCGTCCGGCCAACTTCGCCGCCGCCGCCGCGGCCCTGGACGACCTCACCCGGGGCCGGGTGCTGATCAACATCGTGTCGGGCAAGGACAACCTGGCGGCGTACGGCGACAGCGAAGGCGACCAGGCCCACCGCTACGCCCGCACCAAGGAGTTCCTCCAGATCGTGCGCAAGCTGTGGACCGAGGAGAACGTCACCTACCACGGCGAGCACTTCAGCGTCACCGACTCCACCGTGGTGCCGCGAACGGTCGTCCGCGGCGAACGCAGGCACCCCCGGCTCTACTTCGGCGGAGCCTCCGAGGCCGCCGCGAAGGTGGCCGCCACCGAGGCCGACGTCCAGCTCTTCTGGGGCGAGCCACTCGACGGTGTCCACGAGCGGATCGAGCGGCTCAAGCGACTCAGCGAGGAGCTGGGACGCGAGCATGCTCCGCTGGAGTTCGGGCTGCGGATCACCACGCTGATACGGGACACCACCGAGCAGGCCTGGGCCGACGCCGAGGCCAAGGTCGCGGAGATGGCAAAAGGCAAGGGCGTCATCTCGCGGGACCCGAACCGGCAGACCGCCGTCGGTCAGCAGCGGCTGCTCGATCTGGCCGCGCGGGGAGAGGTGCTCGACGACAACCTCTACACCGCCCCCGGCAAGTTCGGCGGCGGCGGCGCGGGCACCACCTGGCTGGTCGGCTCAGCCGAGGACGTGGCGAAGTCGCTGCGCAAGTACCAGAGTCTCGGCATCACTCACTTCGTTCTCTCCGATACTCCCTACCTGCCGGAGATCAAGCGCCAGGGCGATCAGCTCCTACCGCTGTTGCGTGGATGAGCGCCGGTGCCCGTGGTGTGCCGGACGCCGATCTTGAGCGCCGAACCACCTGGGCAGCCGGCTGACCAGCTCCTGCTGATTTTCTCCGACCCATGCCACATGACCGTCCGGCCGCAGCAGCGCCGCGGGCACGTCCAGTTCCTCGCTGACGTCGACGACGTGGTCGACCCGATCCGCCCAGCCCGCCACCGAGAGCCGGCCGGTCTGGTCGAGCAGCAGCCCGCGGCCGCCGTGCATCAGCTCGTAGAGGCGACTCCGCTTCAGCTCCATGTCCCGCAGTCGCCGGCCGAGCAGTTCGTGTCCCTCGCCGAAGTCGTAACGGACCCCGATCGCAGTGATCTTCTCGATCAGGTACCGGTTCACCTCCTCGAAGTCCATCAGTTCCGACATCAGCCGGCGCACCGACAGCGGCCCCGGCTCGGTGGACATCAGCACCATCTGCGCGCGGGTGTTGTTCAGCACGTCGGCGGCCACCGGGTGCCGTTCGGTGTGGTAGCTGTCCAGCAGCCCCTCCGGCGCCCAGCCGCCGATCTCGGCGGCCAGTTTCCAGCCGAGGTTGAACGCGTCCTGGATGCCGAGGTTGAGTCCCTGCCCGCCCATCGGCGGGTGGGTGTGCGCCGCGTCGCCGGCCAGCAGCACCCGGCCGGTCCGGTAGCGCTCGGCCTGCCGGGTGGCGTCGCCGAACCGGGAGAGCCAGCGCGGCGAGTGCACCCCGAAGTCGGTGCCGGCGGTCACCCGCAGCTGCTGTCTGAACTCCTCCAGGGTCGGCGGGACCGTACGGTCCTCGGCCACCCCCGCGGCGGGCACGACGACGCGGTACGCCCCGTTCCCGAGGGGCCCGGCGCCGAACCTCAGCTGGGTCTTGCGGATCTCCGCGACGACGGCGGCGAGCGCCGCCGGGTCCTCGGTCAGCTCCATCTCGCCCAGCAGCGTGTCGACTCTGGAGGGCTCGCCGGGGAAGCCGACGCCGAGCAGCTTGCGCACCGTACTGCGGCCGCCGTCGCAGCCGACGAGGTAGCGCGAGCGCAGCCGCGTGCCGTCGGCCAGCTCGGCGGTCACCCCGTCCTCGTCCTGGCTCAGCCCGACCAGTTCGCAGCCGCGCCGGATCTCGGCGCCGAGTTCGGCGGCGTGCTCGGTCAGCAGGCGCTCGGTGATGGTCTGCGGAATGCCGAGGACGTACGGATGCGCGGTGTCCAGCCGGTCCGGCGACGGCTTGGGGATGCCGGCGAAGAAACCACCGACCGGGTGCTTCCGGCCGAGCGCGAGGAACCGCTCCAGCAGACCGCGCTGGTCCATCACCTCGACGCTGCGCGCGTGCAGGCCGAGCGCGCGGACAACCCGGGTCGGCTCCGCCTCCTTCTCCAGCACGAGCGCGTGCACGCCGTGCAGCCGCAACTCGCCGGCCAGCATCAAACCGGTCGGTCCGCCACCGGCAACGATCACGTCAATCATGAAGCCCCCCGTTCAACAAGATCGCATTTTGGCCGGCCGCTCCGCGCGGTCGGGCGGCGGGCATACCCGCACCTCCGCGCCGAGCGCCCATAACCGCACCGCAGGTCCCACCGGCGGTGCGACGCTCCGCGAAACCAACACGTCGACAACCCTTGATTTCCGCGGGTTCTGGCTTCGGTCGGAGATTCTGCGGCATGACCCGGGTCTTGCCGCAAGCCCCCCATCCCGCTATAAATTGAGAGTGGCAAGGAGCGGCAACCTCCTTGCCTTTGCTTTTTCCCGCCCACTGCGGACGCGGCGGACGACGGTGACCGCGCCGACGCCCGCGAGCTCTCCTGGCCGACACCCGCGATGCCCGGCAGGCAGCCGATGATTTCCGGATCCACGGGTTCCGGTCATGGTGGTGTCACTTGGCGGTCGGCTCCGAAAGTCCTTTGGGGGTTGACTCCGGAGCCGTTGTCGCGAGGAGCGATTGGTCAGATTTCAGGCCGCGTGTGCTCTGGTGGGGCGGTCGCGGAGAGGACGTGCAGATCGTCGAAAGCTTGGAGGAGATGTGCGTCCAAGCTCTGTGAGGGGTCGTCGATCCAGGCTTGGGCGGCGTGGTGGAAGGTGGCCCAGCCGGTTTGTGCGGCCAGGCTGGCCAGCCGGTCGGGGACATCGCGCTGACGTAGCGCCTCCGCTATGGCTTCGCTGAGGGCTGCGGCCTTGGCCAAGTCGCGTTCTCGGAGGGCTGGGGTCTTGGCGATGACCGCTAGCCGTGGCTCGGAGAACGGGCGGTTGTCCTCAAGGATTCGTCCGGTCTTCCGGAAGGCGTACAGCAGAATGCCGAGTGGCTGCAGGCCATCGGGGGCGTCGGCGACCTCCTGTATCAGCGCGGCGCGCAGGTCGGCTTCGCCGCCGAAGAGCACCTCGCGCTTGTCCGGGAAGTGCCGGAAGAACGTGCGCTCGTTGACGCCTGCCCGAGCGGCGATCTCAGCCGTGGTGGTCTGATCGAACCCGCGCTCCCGGTACAGCTCCAGAGCCGCCTGTTGAAGGCGGCGGCGCGCTTCTAATCCACTTCGTGGCACCCCTCGAAGATACCGCATACGCCAGTGGCTGACACCACTTGACGCCAGCGGCTGGCGCTACTTAAAGTCAGTGACTGGCGCTACTTAGTGCCAGTGACTGTCGTTAAGTGGGAGGTTTTTGTCGCTGGTGGCAGCGACCCCGATCTTTCGGTCCGAACGCCGTCGAGGCGATCAAGGTCTCCGTTCCGCCTCGCAGGCCCTGGCAGAACGCGCATGCGACACGTCGCTGCGCCGCTGCCCTCGAAGGCGGGCCATTCCCGCCTCACCCGCACCGGACCCGTTCAGCGGCCCCGGTGCACACACCCGCAGAGAGAGCGTGTCATGCATATTTTTGTCACTGGTGGTTCTGGCCAGACCGGCCCCGCCGTCGTCGCCGAGCTCGTCGCGGCCGGCCACGACATCATTGGTCTGGCGCGCTCGGATGCCGCCGCCGCCCGGCTGGAGTCGCTGGGCGCCACACCACACCGCGGCTCCCTGGACGACCTCGACAGCCTGCGCCGTGGCGCCGAAGCCGCCGACGGAGTCCTGCACATGGCCTACGGCGGGGACTTCTCCGACCTCGACGACATGATGAGGCGCGACCGGACCGCGATCGAGGCGCTTGGCCGGCCGTTGGAACACTCGGGCAAGCCGCTCGTCGTCACCTCGGGCACGCTGGTGATGCCCGCCGGCCGGGAGACCACGGAGAAGGACGAGCCCGACGCGGCCGGGATCGCCGCCTTCCGCATCGTGGGCGAGCGAGCCTGTCTGGACTCCGTCGCCCGGGGAGTACGCGCGAGCGTGGTTCGCCTCGCTCCTACCGTCCACGGCCCTGAAGACCACGGCTTCATCCCCATGCTCATCGCCACCGCACGAAAGACCGGCGTCTCGGCCTATGTTGGCGACGGCACCAACCGGTGGCCCGCAGTACACCGGCTCGACGCCGCGGTCCTGTTCCGCCTGGCACTGGAGAAGGCTCCTGCGGGCAGCGTGCTGCACGGAGCAGCCGAAAGCGGCGTCGCCATGAAGAACATCGCGCAGACGATCGCCCGGGGCCTGGATCTGCCGATGGTCTCGCTGACCCCCGACGAGGCTGCCGGGCACTACGTCAGCCCGTTCATGGCCAGGGTCTACGGCTTCGACGCGCCCGTCTCCAGTGCTCACACGCAGGATCTGCTTGGCTGGTCTCCCACCCATCCGACACTTCTCGATGACCTGGAGCACGGCGACTACTTGGCCACGCCTGCCTTCTGACCCCCTCAGACCCATCCGAACTCCCGTCGTCGGTGTCCTCGGGACGTCCGGGTCGTGCAGAGGCCGCAGTCCCTGGCCGGGACCGGCGCTCTGTCCGTCAGCCAGTTCGCCGTCGACATGGGCGAACTGGCGCGGTGACGGGCGTCCAGGCCCGCGAGCTGGGGCCAAGAGACGCGGGCGCGGGTGCCTCCGAACTGGACGATCTGCTGGACAGGCTCGACCGGCGCACCACCGATCACCAGGAAGAATCCTCCGCCGCCCAGTCAGCCTGATCAACCGCCGAAGGATTTCCGGAGCTGACCACTTAGGACAGCGTCGGTTCGTCGCCGCGCTCCGGAGCGGGCAACTCTCGCAATGAGCGCAGTGGTGAGGCATAGGCGATCGCGGTGCCGAGGAGCATCACGCCGCTGCCGATGACGAGGGTGACTCGGAGGCTGAGCACCGATCCGAGCACCCCGCCGAGAAGCGCGCCAAGGGGCTGCGTTCCCTTACCACGAGCGAGGTTCTGTCCGCGCTCAGCGTGCACGGGTAAGCGGCTGCCGCGGTCGAGGTAGTGCTCACATACCGCGATCTTGGCCTGCTCTTTGTGGTGGAATATGCGGATGGAACGGGCGAGGCAGCTGGTGGGCGAGATGCTGGTCTACTGTTTTGTGGTCGTCCTGCTCACCGGTGGCTTCCTGGCGTTCTTCTACGTGCCCGGCGGTCAGACGGTGCCCTACAACGGCGCTTACGAGCCGCTGTGGGGCATTCCCATGAGTGCCGCCTACAACTCGATCCTGAAGATCGGCTTTGAGGTGCGCGGCGGCCTGTTCATGCGGCAGCTGCATCACAGCTCCGCCGTCCTGCTCGGCATCGGGACCGTCGTCTGGGTCCTGCTCGGCCGTTTCCGGTACGCACTCGCGGTGATGGGCCTGGGCATACTCGGCGGGCTCTCCGGCTACGCGGCCGCCGACGACGTGCTGTCCGGGACCGTCCTGGCGAAGCTGCCCATTCCCTGGTGGTACGGCCTGCACCTGCTGGTGGCTCTGGCCGTGGGCGCCGCGCTGGTGATCTCCTCGCGGCGTGAGGCCGCCCAGCACCCCAGAACGCTCCCCTTCGTGGCGCTGAGCCTCGGCCTCACCTTTCTGGTGATCTTCGGGTTCTGACCCGTCATGGTGAGGGGGCCGGGCGGCATAGCGGTACGCCGGATTATCACTCGGCAACCGGGTCCTGGGAAGCCAGGCGGAGGTCAGGGCGGTACCCGAGGCGGCGCGATCCCTCTTCGGCGGCCTCCACGACCGCGGGCGCGAGACGGCTCGTATCGGCGGGGGTCAGCCGCTGCGTCGGGGCGACGATGCCCAGGACCGCCACAAGCTCACCGGTGGCTCCGAAGACGGGCGCGCTGATCGAGGCCGCGCCGATGTCGCGTTCTTCGAACGTCGCCGAGTAACCGCGTCGACGGACCTCCTCCAGCTGCTGGTCCAACTCGTCGATGTCGACGACGGTGTGGGCCGTGTGCCGGGTAAGACCGTGGCTGACCGCCGCGCGGCGCGCCATCGGATCGAAGGCCATGAAAACCTTGCCGGCCGAGCCGGCGTGCAGGGGCATCACCATGCCCACCATGAACATCCGCATGATCACGTGGCGGGTCTCGGCCAGGCCCACCACCGTGCGGAAGGGACCGTCCCGCACGTGCAGGCAGGCCGATTCTCCCGTCCGGTCACGCAGTTGCCGGAGCACCGGACGGGTGAGCTGCACAATGTCCAGGCCGAAGGTTCCGGGAGCCGACCACCGGACCAGAGCGAGACCGATGCGGTAGGTGTCCTCGTTTCGGTCCAGGAAGCCCTCCCTCAGCAGGCTGTTCACCAGCCGCTGGCAGGTGCTGGCGGGCAGACCCGTGGCCCGGGTGATCTGCTGAAGGGTCAGCTCGGGCCGCTCGACGGTGAAGCACTCCAGGATCTGGCGGATCTTACGGAGAACCAGCACCGATGCCGTGCCCGCCTCGTCGCTCTTGCTGCTCATCACCCCTGTCTTTCCGGCCGTACCGGGCCGCCTGCGAAGGCATGACGTACGTCAGGTCCGAGGTGGTCGTACGCTGCAAGGCTACCGGCGTGGCACCCACGGCGGAGAGGGCGGAGTCGAGCCTGCGGCCGAGCAGCGCCCGGAGGTCGTCCCGGAGAGCGACGAGTTTCCCGGTGTCGATCCCGGTGGCGACCCCCACGTGATGGAAGAGGTTGACCAGGTCGTCGGTGGCGATGTTCCCGGCCGCGCCGGGGGCGAACGGGCAGCCGCC
Source organism: Streptosporangium subroseum (assembly GCF_900188345.1). GTDB lineage: Bacteria > Actinomycetota > Actinomycetes > Streptosporangiales > Streptosporangiaceae > Streptosporangium > Streptosporangium subroseum. Next base: position 266,050 of record NZ_FZOD01000006.1, read on the forward strand.
GACTCCGCCCAGTGAGGCGTCGAAGCGGCGGATGCCCAGCTGGAGCGCTTCCCAGGCGTTCGCCGAGGCCATGCCGTAGGTGTTGTGCAGGTGCAGCCCGAGCGGCAGCTCCGGAAACGCCGAGCGTACGGCGGAGACCGTTCTTCGGATGTGCCGTGGGCTGGCCGCACCGATCGTGTCGGCGAGATGGAGCACCTCGATGCCGAACCCGGTCAGCTCCCGGGCCACGTTCACCACCGTTCCGGGATCGGTCTCGCCGTCGAAAGGGCACACGAACGCCGTGGCGACGGTGGCCTCGATCCCTACCCGCGCCTGCGTCAGCAGCTCCGCGGCGGGGCGCAGCCGGGCAAGGGCCGCCGCGGTGGACACTCCGGCGTTGGCGCGGCTGTGGCCGTCGCTCGCTGAGACGATCAGCCGGACGTGACGGGCTCCGGCCGCCACCGCACGGCGCGCTCCCCGCTCGTTGAAGACCAGGGTGTGCAGCGCCACCGACTCTCCGGGCCGCAGTTCGCGGACCAGCCGATCGGTGTCCGCCATCTGCGGCACCTTCTCCGGGTGCACGAACGAGCCGATCTCCAGTGAGGTCAGCCCGGCGTCCACCAGCCCGTCGGCCAGCCGGATCTTGTCGGCGGTCGAGACGATCATCGGCTCTATCTGAAAGCCGTCACGGAGCAGAACCTCGGTGATCAGGGCCTTCTTCGCAGCGTCACTCACTCAGATCACTCCCAGATCCCGCAGTTTCCCGCGGTGTGCTCCGTCCATCCCCACCTCGGCGAGCACCTCGTCGGTGTGCTCACCCAGCTCCGGACCGAGCCACCGGACACGGCCGGGTTCCCGGGCGAACTTGGGCACGATGCCGGGGAAGACCACCTCCCGTTCCCGGCCCGCGGCGATGGTCACCCGATGCCGCTCCAGCATGCCGCGGGCCGCGTAGTGCGGATCCTTGGCGATGTCGGCCGCGGTGAAGATAGGAGAGGAGGGAATCTGGCCTTCCTCCAACCGCCGCAGCACCTCCTCGTGCGGCAGTTCCCGGGTCCAGGTCAAAATGGCGGCGTCCAGTTGCCCGGCGTGCCGTACTCGGCCGGCGTTGTCGGCGAGCCGCACGTCCTCGGCCAGGTCGGAACGGCCGATCACCCGCATCAGCCGTTTGAAGATGGAGTCCCCGTTGCCGCTGATCACGACGTGGCGCCCGTCGCCGCACACGTAGGTACCGGACGGCACGATCCCCGGCAGCGAGCCGCCGGCCCGCTCCGGCTCGACGTGGAAGGCACTGTAGTCAGGGGTCAGCGACTCCATCAGGGAGTAGATCGTCTCGTACAGGGCGACGTCCACCACCTCTCCCTGCCCCGTGACGCCGCGGCGGTGCAGGGCGGCGAGGGCTCCGATGACGGCGTACAGGCCGGATACGGAGTCGGCGAGACTGATGCCGACCCGGGTGGGGGGCCGATCGGGATAGCCGGTGAGGTTTCTGAGCCCGCCGACGGCCTCCGCCACGCCACCGAAGCCGGGGCGGTCGCGGTATGGGCCGGACTGTCCGTATCCCGAGATGCGGACCAGGATCACACCCGGGTTCACCTCGCGCATCCGCTCGATCCCGAGCCCCCAGCGTTCCAGGGTGCCGGGCCGAAAGTTCTCCAGCACCATATCCGAACGGCGGATCAGGTCGAGGGCGACCGTACGGCCCTCGGAGTGTTTCAGGTCCAGCGTGAGGGACCGCTTGTTGCGGTTCATCACGCGGAACAGCAGGGAGGTCTCGCCTTCGTGGAGCCGCCACCGGCGCAGCTCGTCTCCGCCAGGGGGGCGTTCCACCTTGATGACATCTGCCCCGAAGTCCGCCATGAGGCGGCCGGCCGAGGGCGCGGCGATGAAGTTGCCCAGCTCAAGCACCCGCAGACCGCTCAGCGGCCCAGGTGTCTCCCTTCCGCTCGGACTCCGTTCAACCATCGCAAGCCTCCCTCGAAAACCCACATCGTGGGTTCCCATCCCAGGATGAGGGTTTCCTATCATACGGGTCAAATTGCAATATATGAGCATCTTCGTGGCTAAACAGGGCAAATTGCCCGTAGATTGGTCTGCAGGGGATTCTTGGCCTGCCCGTCGGTCATCCTCGTGGTGACTTGGCATCCCACAATTCGGTTACGGGCCGGTCTCACACAGCGGCGACGAACTCTCACCTTCACCGCCGTATCCATCGAAGGAACGAGATGTCAGATATCGCAGTCCTTGCCAGCACCGCGGTGGCGATCGTCGGCATCGTGGTGCTGATCGTTCGTTTCCGCGTGAACCCGGTGATCTCGCTGGTGCTCGGTTCGCTCTGCCTGGGACTGATGACCCCCCTCGGCCTGGGCAGGACCATCGAGACGATCACCAAGGGCTTCGGCGACATCATGGCCGAGGTCGGACTTCTGATCGTCTTCGGCGTGCTGATGGGCGCGATACTGCAGGAGATGGGCGCCATCGAGCGGCTGGTCAACCGGCTGCTCCAGATCTTCGGCCCCAGGCGGCTGCCGTACTCGATGTCGCTGGCCATCGGCACACTGCTGCAGTCGATCTACCTGGACGTGCTGCTGGTGATCTCGGCGCCGTTGGCCCGATCCGCCGCACGCCGGATCGGCCCGCTGGGTACGCCTCGGATGGCCGCCGCCATGGCCATCGGACTCGAGTGCGGCATCGTCCTCATGGTGCCGGGCGTCGGTACGCTGGCCCTGGCGGCGCTGCTGCATGTCCCGCTGGGCGCGATGCTGCTCTGGGGGCTGGTGCTGATCATCCCGACCATCCTCATCTCGGTGTCGATCATGACCTTCCTGTTCCGCCGGGGATTCTGGAACAGCGCCACCGACGAGGTCGCCGCCGTCGAGGAGACCAAGGCGGAGGTCCTGACCACCGTGCCGGCCGCACGGACCGCGGGGACGGCGGGGACGGCGGACCAGGAGCCCGCATGGCCGGACATCGCACCGGCGAGCGGTTCGGAGGCCCCCAAAGGAACGGAGGTCCTCAAGGGAACGGAGGTCCTCAAGGGAACGGAGGTCCTCAAGGGAAACGACGGCGACGACTTCGACGACACGGCGGGCGGCGAGGCGAGTGGTCCGGGCCTGCTCGCCTGCTTCGCCCCGCTCCTCGTCGCGCTGCTGATGATCGCCGTCGGTGCCGTCTCCGATGCCGTGGGCAGGGAGAACGCGGTGCTGAAATTCATCGCGGACCCGGTGTTCGCCATGCTGATCGGACTCATAGGCACCTTGATCGTCGGCCGCGTCGTCATGGGTGGGAAGCGGGTGGAGACGGCCATCTCCAACGGTTTCAGGGAGAGCGGTCAGATCCTCGCCCTGACCGCGGTCGGCGGCTCCCTGGCGGCGGTGGTCGCGGCCGGCGGCCTGGGCGACATCCTCCGCGGATACTTCACCGCCCACACCTTTCTGCCGCTGCTGCTGGTCTGGCTGGTCGCCGCGGCCCTGCACATCGCGGTCGGCTCGGTCACCATCTCGGCCATCACGGCGGCGGGCATCCTCGCCCCGGTCGCGCCCGCGCTCGGCATCGACCCGGTGCTGATCGCACTCGCCGCGGGGACCGGCTCGCTGTTCGCCGTCCACGTCACCAGCAACACCTTCTGGCTGCTGCAGTCACTGCTGGGCCAGACCACCCGTGGCACGCTCAAGACCTGCACCACCGCCGTCTCCGTGGCCTCGGTCGTGGGCATCCTCCTGCTCCTGCCGCTCAGCCTGCTGTTCTGAGCACCGGTCCCCGCACCCGCGACGCCGGCACCGCCGCCGCGGCTGATCCGGGAGACGACTGCCGGCGAAGTGGTCTTTGATCTGGCCGTTCGCAGGCGGTGGATCGAGCCGGCCCTCGCGGCAACGACCTGGAGGTCGCCGACGGGAAGGTCACGGGCTGATCCGACGGCGGTAATCGCGCGGGGACGCGCCGGTGATCCGCTTGAACGCGTTGCTCAGTGCGCTCTCCGAGCCGTAGCCGACCTCACGGGCGATCGCCGCCATCGTCTCGTCGCCGCGGCGCAGGCGATCGGCGGCCAGTTCGATCCGCCAGCCGGTCAGGTAGTCGAGCGGGCCCTGCCCGACGGCGTGCTTGAACCGGGCGGCGAGCGTCGACCGGGACACCGCCGCGACCTCGGCCAGCTGGGCCACCGTCCAGGCATGGGCCGGCCGGGCGTGCATGGCCCCCAGCGCCGGGGCCACGACCGGGTCGGCGAGCCCGGCCAGCCAGCCGGACGCCGAGCCCGGCCCGGCGAGGGCAAGGTGCAGGCGCAGCACACGGATCAGCAGGACCAGGGCGAGATGCTCGGTGACCAGTTTCGAGGCGAGCGGCCGGTCGCGCAGCTCGGCGTCGATCTGATCGAGCGCCCAGCGTACGGTCGCGGCCTCGGCGGTGCGTCCGGGAACGTGGATCACCGGTGGCAGCGCGTCGAGCAACAGCTCCTGGGCCCGCTCGCCGAAGTCGAACCGGCCGCCGATGAAGATCACGTCCTCGCCGGTCCCCGCCCGGGCCCTGCCGTCGACGGCCGCCTCGAAGACCGGGCCGGCCGGGACCGGCCGCACCTCCGGCCCACTGGCCAGGGTGAAGGCCCGCGGCTGGGTGAGCAGGAAGCAGTCACCCTCGGCCAGTTCGAGCGGCTCCGGCACGCCGTCGACGGTGAGCAGGCAGCGGCCGCGGCGCACCGCGTTGAATTTGACCGCCACCGGCGGATCGAACGACAGTGCCCACTCGCCGCCGGCCACCAGCCCGACGGACAGGTGGCCGGTCGTGCCGACGAGGGTGAGGATGTCTTCGAGGGGATCGGTCTGCTGGACGCTCACTCAACCATGTTGGACTCTGAACCATTCCACGTCCAACCGTCGGTTCCTACCGTTGTGGTCATGACACGCATCAACACCCCATTCAACGCCAAGACCACGGCTGCGGAGATCCTCATCGGCGTCGACCTCACCGGGCGGCGAATCATCGTCACCGGCGGCGCCTCCGGGATCGGACTGGAGACCGTCCGGGCCCTGCGGGGGGCGGGGGCCGAGGTCACCGTCGCGACCCGCAACCCCACCGGCGACCAGCGGGCCCTGGACCTGAGCGACCTCGGCTCGGTGCGCGCGTTCGTGGCCGGCTGGACCGGGCCGGTACACGCGATCGTCGCGAACGCCGGGATCATGGCGCTGCCCACCCGCCAGGTCGCCGCCAACGGCTGGGAGCTGCAGCTGGCGACGAACTTCCTCGGGCATTTCGCGCTGATCACCGGCCTGCGCGAGAACCTGCGGCAGGCCGGCGACGCGCGGGTGGTCATGGTGAGTTCCGGCGCTCAGCTGCGCGCGCCGTTCGACTTCGACGACCCGCACTTCGAGCACCGCCCGTACGACCCGTGGGCCGCGTACGCGCAGTCGAAGACGGCCGACGTGCTGCTCGCGGTCGGCCTCGCCCGGCACTGGGCCGCCGACGGCGTCACCGCGAACGCGTTCGAGCCCGGTTACATCCACACCAACCTGCAGCGGCACCTCGACGACGCCACCATGCGGGCGGTGGGCGCGATGGACGAGGAGGGGAACCTCGTGACCCCGGACTACTACAAGACCCCGGAGCAGGGCGCCGCCACCTCGGTGCTGCTCGCCGCGTCCCCGCTGCTGGACGGCGTGACCGGCCGGTTCTTCTCGGACAACCAGGAGGCCGAGGTGGTGCGGGGCGGACCGGACGTGCCCGCCGGCGTCGCGGCCTGGTCGGTCGACCCGGCCGCCGCGGACCGTCTCTGGGACTACGCGCTCACCGCGACAGCGGATCACTGACCGGGCCCTCGTCGCCGGAGACGGTACGCGGTGGGCAAGGGCGGTGCCTCAACCGGCGCGGCCGGGCCGCCCGGGAAGATCCCGCGGTGGGGCGACCACCTGACCGAGTCGGCGGTGCGGGTCGAGGAGGTTCATCGAGGGGGAGATGTCGCCGGACGGCACGCGATCAGCCGCGCCGCGGGGTGACGAGGCCGGATTCGTAGGCGAACACCACGAGCTGGGCGCGGTCCCTGGCATGCAGCTTGGTCATCGCCCTGCTGACGTGCGTCTTCGCGGTAGCCGGGCTGATCACCATGTGGGCGGCGATCTCGTCGTTGGACAGGCCGCGGGCCACCAGCGCGGTGACCTCGCGCTCGCGGTTGGTCAGCACGTCGAGCCCCTCGGGCGCGGGCTCGGGGCGGCGGGCGACGTACTCGCCGATCAGGCGGCGGGTGATCGCGGGGGACAGCAGCGCGTCGCCGCGGGCCGCGATCCTGATGCCCTGCAGCAGGTCGGCGGGCTCGGTGTCCTTGACCATGAAGCCGCAGGCGCCGGCGCGGAGCGCGTTGAAGACGTACTCGTCGAGGCCGTAGTTGGTGAGGATCACGACGTGGACGCCGCTCAGCCGCTCGTCGGCGGCGATCAGCCGGGTCGCCTCGATGCCGTCCATCACCGGCATCTGGATGTCGACGAGGGCGACGTCGGGCCGGTGCTCGCGGGCGAGGGCGACGCCTTGCTCGCCGTTCGCGGCCTCGGCCACCACCTCGAGGTCGTCCTCGATCTCCAGCAGGGCCCGGAAGCCGCCGCGAATGAGCGCCTGGTCGTCCACGAGCAGCACGCGGATCACGACGGCTCTCCCAGGGGAAGCTCGGCGCGTACGGTGAAGCCGCCCTTGGGGCGGGGCTCGGCCCGCAGCCGGCCGCCGAGCGCCGCGACGCGCTCGCGCATGCCGAGCAGACCCGTGCCGGGCACGGGCGGCGCGTCCGGGTCGGCCGTGCCGCCGTCGTCGACCTGCACGACCAGCTCCTCGTCCGCGTAGCCGATGCGCACCGTCGCGGCCGCCCCGCCGGCGTGCCTGGAGACGTTGGTGAGCGCTTCCTGGACGATCCGGTACGCGGCCCGGTCCACCTCGGCGGGCAGTTCCCGCCGCGTGCCGGAGATCGTCACCGTGGCCGGCAGCCCGGTCGAGCGGGCCCGATCCACCAGGTCGTCGAGCCGGTCGAGGCCGCTGGCCGGGGTCTCGCAGTCGGAGCCGCCGGGGTCTCGCAGCACCTCCAGGGTGGCGCGCAGCTCGCGCATGGCGTCGCCGCTGGCTTCCTGGATGGCCAGCAGCGCGGGGGGCACGTCCTCGCCGCGCTTGCGTGCCAGGTGGACGGCCACCCCGGCCTGAACCTTGATGATCGAGATGCTGTGGGTGAGTGAGTCGTGCAGTTCCCTGGCGATGCGCAGCCGTTCCTCGCCCGCGCGGCGCCGGGCCGCCTCCTCGCGGGTGCGCTCGGCCTCGGCGGCCCGCTGCTCGGCCTCTTCCAGGTACGCCTGCCGGTGCCGGGTCACCGTCGCCGCCACGCCGGCCGCCACGAACCAGCCGATCAGCAGTGAGGTGTCCTGGAGATTCTTCACGGGCCCGCCGGCGCCGGGCAGGTGAACCACCAGATCGGTACCCAGGAAAGCCAGGCTCGCCAGTGCCCCGGCCAGCCGATGGCCGGCCCAGACCGTGGCGAACACCGACACCATCACGGGAAAGGCGACCGGCAGACCGGGCTGGATGTGCGCCGTGACCACGAGCATGCAGGCCGTGCTGACGAGCAACGACACCAGGGGAGCCCGCCGCCAGGCGACGAGCGCGAGCGAGCCGGCGAGGACGGCCGCGAAATCCAGCGCGCCCGCGTGCGGCGTGGAGAACACGATGACCGAGAGCAGGATGGCCATCACCGCGGCGAGAAGGCCGTCCTGGGCGAGCGGCCGCCCCCGGTCCATGAGCATCATTTGTGTAGGTTAGGGCTTTTCCCGCCGGGGGTCGTCCGCCGTGTGTCGTAATAAATCACTACTCCCCGCGATGTAGTGGGGCCGACTCTGCTCCCCAGGTGCCAGGCGGAGGAGTCTCCCCGGGCATGACGACCGCTGACCGGCCCGAGTAGCACGATGTCCGGCATGCACATGATCCGAATCAAGGGCGAGTTCCGCTCCATGAGCCCGGAGAGCCGCCGGCCATCACCCCCCGCACCGAAACCCGGCACGAGCGGGTCACCGGCTGCGAGGACGGCACAGAGGACTGAGTCATGGTGACCCGTACGGAATCGGCGAGCAGAAAATCGATCGTCGATGCGGGCGCCCGGCCAGGGCTCACCCTCGCCGCGGTGGCCGTCGTGCAGTTCATGGTGTCGCTGGACCTGTCGGTGGTGAACGTCGGACTCCCGCAGATCGGCCTCGGCCTCGGCTTCAGCGCGGCGGGGCTGACCTGGGTGATCCACGCCTACGCGCTCACCTTCGGCGGGCTGCTCCTGCTGGGCGGCAAGGCCGCCGACCGCTACGGTCGTAAGCGGGTACTGCTGGTCGGGCTCAGCCTGTTCGGCCTCGCCTCACTCGTCGGCGGCTTCGCCCAGGCGCCCGGCCATCTCGTGGCCGCTCGTGCCGTACAGGGCATCGGGGCCGCCGCGGTGGCTCCGGCCGCGCTGGCGCTGCTGACCTCGACGTTCCCCACGGGCAAGGCCCGCGTCCGGGCTTTCGGCGTATGGGCCGCGGTGAACGCCGCCGGAGGCGCCCTCGGCGTCCTGATCGGCGGCCTGCTCACCCAGTACGCCAGCTGGCGATGGGTGATGTTCGTCAGCGTCCCGATGGCCGCCGGCGCGCTGGCCCTGACCTGGCGGGCCGTCGCCGCCGGCCCGCCCCCGGTTCGCGGCGGCCGTCCGGACGTGACGGGCGCCGTCCTGTCCACCGCGGGCACAGCCCTGCTGGTGTTCGGCGTCGTCCGTACCGACCGGTATCCGTGGACCTCCCCGGTCACCCTGACGACCCTGGCGGTCGCCGCCGCGCTGCTGGCCGCCTTCGTCTATGTCGAGCGGACCACCACGCGCGAACCGCTGATCCGGCTCGGCCTGTTCGCCAACCGCTCGGTCGCCGGCGCCAACATCTACAACCTCTTCGTCGGCGGGGCCATGACCTCATCGTTCTATTTCATGTCGCTGTACCTCCAGCGTGTGCTCGGCACCGGGCCGGCCCTGACCGGGCTCGAGTTCCTGCCGTTCGCCCTCGGCGTGATCGTCGGCTCGGTACTCGCCATCAAACTCGGCTACCGGCTCGCGCCGCGGACCCTCCTGGTCAGCGGCGGGCTGCTGACCGCGGCCGGGTTCGCCTGGTTCGGCCTGATCAGCTCCGACGGCGCCTTCCTCACCGACGTCCTGGGCCCGTCGATCGTCGCCAGCGTCGGGTTCGGGCTCTGCCTCGGACCGGTCGTCTCCATCGCCACCGCGGGTGTCGCGCCCCACGAGACGGGCACCGCCTCCGGCCTGCTCAACAGTTCACGCCAGATCGGCGCCTCACTCGGTCTGGCCGTCCTCGGCGCCGCCGCCCAGCACTGCACCGGTCAGACCGTCACGCCCTCGGCCCTCACCGACGGATACGCGTTCGGCCTGACACTCGGCGCCGCCCTCCTGGCCACCGCCGTCCTCATCGCCCTCACCGTCCTGCCGCGGACCGGCCCACCGTCACGGGCCGAGCAGGCCGATGACCGCGACGCGCTCCTCGCCCGGGATTGACCGGCGATCCGCCCCACGCCACAACCCGCCAGATGAAAGATCATCCTAGGAAGGTCGTCCAGGCATGACTGTCACCCCGATCGATCTCTTGGCCTCCTCCATCCACCTTCACCACGGCGGCGAGATTCACGCCGTGAGAAGAACGGACGACGCGGGCCAGGACGGCTGGCAGCTGACGGCCTTCCACGCGAAGACCGGCGCCGACGTCCACGCCGACCACTGGGAGATCCGCCCCGAGGCCGAGGAGGTCGTGTCCTGCCTCATCGGGAAGATACGCCTCTACCTCCGGCTGGAACGGCCGGGACAAGAGGAGGAGGAGATCAGGTTGACGACCGCCCCCGCCGCATGAACCCCACACCTCTCCAGAACGCGGCGGCCCGCCGGGCCGCCGCGTTCCTCCCGGCCTCGCTCGGAAACGCGGGCCTCAGGAAAGACCCGTCCTCGCCGGTAAAAGGAGCTAGTGGCCCGTCACCGAGCTTCGGACGGGTAACTGATCTCCGGCGGTGGACCCGTCAGGCTGGTCTGTCTCTTCGATGGCACGATGAGCAGAACGCGGCGATCGACGCCTGCGTGCGCCGGCGTAACGCTCAAGCCCGGCCCAAGACCGGCTTCGCCGCCGGCTCACCCATCAGAAGCTGGACCGGTTACCCGCCCAAGGCTGCGTGACGACCCGCTAGCCGATTCGCGCAAGCCGCTCGGCGGCGTCCGTGCCGGCGACCGGGGTGAACACCACGAGCACCTGATCTGGGGCTCCGGCGGTGAGGAACTGGCAGTACAGCTCAAGCATGCCCGTCGGGCCGAGGATCCGTTTGCGGTCGCTGATCCGCGTCTCCACCTCGTGCGCGTCCCACAGCGCCGCGAACTCCGCGCTTGCTGAGCGCAGTTTCTCGCCAAGCTCGCGGGCCGGCTCATCCGACCGGCGCACGAGCGTCGCGCGCAACTCGGCGACCCGGGCGCGGCTCTCCCGCTCGCGGATGTCCTCTGCGAACACCTGGCGGGCCGCGGCATCGGTGAACCACCGGTAGTACGTGCTGCGCGCGGCGCCTGTGTGGACGGACGCGTCGCCGAAGAGCGCGAGCGAAAGCCGGTTCTGCGCGAGCGTCTCGCCGAGATCGGTCATCACGTGCGCGGGCACCTGGTCAAGCTGCTCGAGGATGCGCAGCAAGGCGGGATCGGCCCGCTGCGTCCGCGGCTGCGGCATCTGCACTGGGTGGTCAGCCAGCCGGAACAGGTGGGCGCGCTGCGCCTGGGTCATGTCGAGTGCGGCGGCCAGCGCGGCGACGACCTGCACCGACGGCCTGCTCGTGCGGTTCTGCTCGAGACGCGTGTAGTAGTCGACGGAGATCCCGGCGAGCTCGGCCACCTCCTCGCGCCGCAGTCCCGAGACCCGGCGCAGGCCACTGGTCGCGGCATCCGTCGGTCGGGCGGCTGCGCGTCGTGCGCGCAGGAAATCCGCCAGTTGCTCTCCGTCCATGCCCCTATCCTGCCTCGAACCTTGCCGGGGAGGGCCTCTCCCAGGGAGAGGCTCGGTCTGCCACGTGTCGCTGCCAGGGCGGATGTTTGGAGCATGAGCATCGAAGGTGAATCGACCGAGCGTCGTTGGAACGAGACCGCGATCCGCGACACTGTCCTGGCCTGGACGGAAACCGGCAGCGGCCCGATCGCCATCTGGGCCCATCCCCTCTGCAGCAGCAGCCTGAGCCCAGAGGCCGTCGGCCCCTACGACTGGGAGCCGGTCGCTGCAGCAGGGCACCGCCTGATCCGTTACGACGCCCGTGGCCACGGACGTTCTGGAGGACAGCCGAATCCGGCGGACTTCTCCTTCGAGAACCTCGCCCGTGACCTGCTGGCCCTCATCGACGTGCTCTCGCCGGAGGCGCCGGTCGCCGGGATCGGCATGTCGCTGGGCACGGCGACGCTGCTTCATGCCGCGGTTCTCGCTCCCGATCGCTTCGAGAAGCTCGTGCTGACCGCTCCGCCGACAGCGTGGGAGACCCGGGCACCCCAAAGCAAGCTCTATGCGTCGTTGGCCGAACTCGTAGAAGAACGCGGCTCGGCCGCAATGGAGTCCTTGCTGCGCGATGCGCCCGTTCCCGCACCGCACCAGGGTGCGCCCGGTATGCCTCTGCCGGTCGACGTCGACGAACGGCTGCTACCGTCGCTCCTGCGCGGGGTGGGCGACTCAGATCTGCCGCCACGCGAGTTCATCGCCCGGCTGCGCCTGCCGGTGCTGATCCTGCCCTGGGCGGATGACCCCACACACCCCGTCTCGACGGCTACCGAGATGGCGTCCCTCATCCCCGGCTCCAAGCTGGAGATCGCCCAGACCATCGGCGACCTCCGCAGGTGGGGACGGCATGCGGCAAGCTTCCTCGCGATCTGACGTTGACGAGCCACCAGTCCACGAGATTCACAGGCGTTCCGTCATCGCGTAGGTTGGCGACGATCTCGGGGTCGGCCTCCCCGCCGGTGATCAGGAGATCCACCTCGGCGAGGGTACGGACGGGCGCGAGCCCCGTCCGGCCCAGCTTGGAGGAGCCGGCGAGGACGATGCGCCGCCGGGAGGCCCCGATCATCTTGCGCTTCTCTCGAGGTTAATCTGATCTTCGATGTCGCTGCTTGGTGTTTTCGCTGGTAGGAAGACCTTCTTCGTGCGTCATGGTGAGCGACGGTTGTTGGGCACCCGGGCCTGGGGGACAGATCAGTGGATGGGAATCTCGCCCTTGACGTGGCATTCGGTAATGGTGATCGCGAGCAGAGGTAGCATCCGCCCCGGGATGGAGCCTGATGGGGTTGCACCGATGCGTGTGGCGCCCATGGCCACGTAGAACGGCTCGGCGTTCGGATCTGCGTCGATGGTGAGACGCGCGAAGCCGAGGCTTGCTGCTGCAGCGGTGGCATGCTCGAACAGGCGTCGGCCGACACCCTGGCCGATGGCATCCGGTTCGACGAAGAGCCCGTCCAAGGCCCCTTCTGGTGGGTTTCCCTCCAACGTGGCGAAACCCAGGATGCGACCGTCATGTTCAGCCACTGTGGTTCGCAGCTTCTCAACCTCCGATGCCGGAATGGTCAGCTCGTCTCGGCAGGCTGCCATGAATGCCTCGTCGTAGCCCCAGTAAGCCTTGGAGCGAATCGCCAGCTCGCTCAGGAGCTCGGCTTCGTCCGCCCGCGCTGCCCTGATCAGCATGATCACCTTTCGTCGTCCGTGACGCTGCCATCAGTTGATCTTCGCATGGCTTCGTCGTTCAAGCGCGCCGCGGCCGGCTGGGCCGGCTACAGAACCCAGAGAGAACAGGAGCTTCCGGTGCCTCAGATCGCAGGAACCGTGTCACAGGAGCCGGCGGGCGAGGGGCAGCCTGGTCCGGGTGATCAGCGCCGCCACCGTCGCCAGAATGGGCAGCCCCACCACCACGGCGATCACGAACGGCCACGGTATGGCGATCGTGGCGGGATCTCCGGCGCCGTGCGTCGTCATCGGCCGGCTCAGCGCCACACCCGTCACCGTTCCCGCGACCAGCCCCACCAGCGCGCCGAGCCCGGAGATGTAGAGGGCCTGGCCGGCCACGACCATCCGCAACGTCCCCGGCGGTGCGCCGATGGCCATCATCGTCACCCGCTCAGGCCGCATGTCGGCGGCCGCCAGGCGAGTGGCGGCCAGCGTGCCGCCGACGACGAGGACAAGAGCGCCGACGAGCCAGCCCCACAAGCCGGGGTCGGGCACGTTGCGATAACCCTCCTCGGAGGCGACCGTCACGCGGGGGGTCACCTTGGCCAGATCGCGCGACAGCGTCGAGTCGGCCGGCGGCCGGTACATGGCGTAGAGCTGACGCTCCACCGTCGAGAATCCCGCCTGCTCGACCAGGGCGCGCGGCAGCAGGGCCCCGCCCTGGTACTCGTCGGCGGGTGTGGCCAGCATCGCCGGCACTTCGAGCTTGCGTGCGGGGCCGGACGTGGAGCCCGCCCGCAGCGCCAGCTTGCCGTTTCGCACCGCGGACGCGTCGAACACCACGGCCTTGCCGCTCGCCAGCGCCGCGGCCGCCTGCGGATCGTGGCGCCCTTGCAGAAGCCTGAGCAGAGTCTGGTCTCCGACGGCTATCGTACGGCGCGTCCGTATCCCGTTCCATCGCACCGTGTACCGCAACGCGTAGCGGCGGCCCTGGGCGTCCTTCACCTGATAGCCGGCGGCCAGCGGCACGCCCGGCAGCCGGCGGGCCGTTTCGGCGCGAAGCCTGTTCCAGGTCGTGTCGCCGATGGTGCCGGCCCAGATCGCCAGCGTGCCGGTCGGGCGCGCCGAGGTATAGGCGTTGCGCCGATCCATGTATTCGCTGTTGGCGCCGATGCCCACCGCCACGACCGTGGCCGTGACCGCCATGACGGCCGCCACGGCACTCACCGTCCGGGATCGGTGGCGGACCGCGTCGCGGACGGACACCCGCAGCGGGAGGCGCAACCGCGCGGCCGGCCGTCCCGTGCAGCGGACCAGCCAGGGCATCAACGCCACCAGCCCGAGCAGGATCAGCACCGCGGAGGCGAGCACCCACATCGAGTCCGGCTGGCGTCGCGCCACCACGGTCGCCCCCAGCCCGGCCAGCACGGCCGCGGCCCCCACCAGGGGCCATCCCGGCCGATCGGCCACCGCGGGCGCGCGGCCGGCCAGCACGGCCGCGGTGTTCTGCCGAGCCGCCTGTATGGCGGGAACCAGCGCTGCCACGAGCCCGGTGAGCAGGCCCAGTGCGGCGATGCCCAGGACCGGCGGCCACGGTACCCCCGGAGGGCCGACCTGCCCTCCCCAGCGCGCCATGATCGAGGCGCCCAGCACTCCGGCCCCGATGCCCAGCACCGTCGCCACGAGGGTGGCCGCACCGCCGAGAACCAGCCCGTCGGCCAGCACGATCGTCCGCAGGTGCCCGGCCGAGCCGCCCTGCGCCGCGATCTCGGCCAGTTCCCGGCGCCGTCTCCGGAGCCCGACCGCGAAGGCGGGCCCGGCCAGCAGCACGGTCTCCAGCACCACCATGATCACCATGGCGCCGAGTCCGACCGTGCGCGGGACGTCCAAGGAGAAACGAACCAGGGCGCGCGGCTCGAAGTCCGAGATCATGGCACGGGAGGTGACGTACAGGCCGGCCGTGTTCAGCGCGGGCACGTCGGCCCAGGTCACGGGCTTCGCGGTGTCGGCGAGCCAGCCGGGGCCGTACTCGGCTGGAGACAAGAAGCCGTCCGGGGGCGCCAGGGGCAGATCCGGACCCACCACCTCGCGAAGCGAGGGCCGGTACGGGTGCTCGACCACGCCCACCACCGTCAGCGGCGCCTCGCCGGACGGCCGAAGGAGATCGCCGGGGCGCAGGCCGAGCGCGGGCGTCACCGCGACCTCACGGGCGGCGGGAAATCTGCCCTCGCTCAATGTCAGCATTCCCCTGGTGAGGGGATCGCGCAGGTCGGTCTCCAGCGCGTCGACCCGTTCGGTGCTCAGCCGGAGCGCGCCGGTGCTGAAGGGGATCAACCGGGTGCCCGGTCCGAGCAGGGCCGCCACCTTGGCGGCGCCGAGCTCGGGAGCGGCCGCTTCGTAGTCGCCGCCGCTCGTGTTCCAGCTCGCCCCGTTCGGCTGCTGCTGGAGCACCGTGCCCTCGGGTGTCTGGACGAGGCGGGCGTCGGCCGCGCCGAGCTCGGCCACCAGCCCCTCCCGCGGAGTGACGCTCATTGTCTCGGTGAGGGTGAAGACCCCCGTGATCACCAGGACGGGCAAGCCGATCATCACCATGATGAGCGCGCTTCGCCCCCGGGAACGCCACGCGTTTCGGCGGGCGAGGCGCAGCGCGACCAGTAGGGCGCTCACCGGGCGCTCACCGGCGACGGGTCGCGCACGGTGGCCAGGTCCTGCTCGTCGATGTGCACCGCCCCCGACGTGGGGCGGTCGAGCCCGCCCACGAGGTTGAGCAGGGCCGACTTGCCGGACCCGGACGGGCCCGTGACCGCGACCAGCTCTCCCGCGTCGACCTTGAGGTTGACACCCTTCAGAGCGTGTACGGCTGTCGCCCCTTCGCCATGAACTCCGGCCACCTCGACCAGCCGTACGAACGTCATTTTGCCTCCTTGAGAACGGCCTCGCAGTGGTCCAGCCACCGTTGCTCGGCCTCAGCCTGGAAGATCATGGAGTCGAGTACGAGCCGCTGGGCCGCCCCTTCCGTGGCGGCTCGCTTGGCCCTGGTCAGCTGCTGGAGGGCGCGCATGGTCGCCGTCCGCTGCCTGTGGATGACCTCGGTGACGTCCACCTTCCTGGCCGCGACGGCCATGGCCAGCTTGATGACCAGCTCGTCCCGCGGCCGGTCGGAGTGGATGACGGGGGTGGCGAACCACCGCACCATCTCCTCCCGGCCGGCCGCGGTGATCGTGTAGACGACCCGGCCCTGCTCGTCCGACTCGCCCGGCTTGACCAGGCCGTCGCGCTCCAGGCGGGACAGCGTCGTGTAGACCTGGCCGATATTGAGCGGCCAGGTCGCCCCGGTAGACGCCTCGAACTCGACCCGCAGCTGGTAGCCATGCCGGGGCCCCTTGCTGAGTAGGGCGAGTAGCCCGTGTCTGACCGGCATGAGTACTAAGTATGCATACGAAGTATGCATTGCTCAAGGGAGTCGCCGCAGCGCTACGTCAGATGGCCCAAACTCCGATCAAGGCCGCCCCCGGGATCAACGACGCGCCGTCGTGGAGGCGGGTGCGGTCAGAGCGTCCAGGGCGCTTGAAGGAGGGCGGCGTGGCGACCTCTGCCCGTATCGGAAGGAGATCGCGGTGAGCCGGGAATCGTTACCCATACTGTGGCGGTAACGCTTCTCTGTGCTCTCGTTATCTCTGATAACAGGTGGTTGAAGCTCGCCCAAGTAGGGCCGCCGGCAGCATCGGGCATGCCCGGAGAGTCGAGCCCTGCCCGCAATAGGAAGCGTAGCGCTATTATTTATCTTTATGAGGAACGGTAGCAGTTCGCGAGATCTCGCTGAAACCCTGCGCGGCGAGCTCCAGTCCTATGCTCCGGGGGAGAAGCTGCCGTCCAGCCGGGCTCTCGTGGAACGTTTCGGAGTGAGTCCGGTTACCGTCTCACGCGCGCTGAGCACTCTCGCCGCCGATGGGCTGGTGGTCACCCGGCCCGGCGCCGGCGCATACCGCGCACACAACAGCGTCTCCGACAGCAGGGCCGTCGACACATCCTGGCAGCAGATCGCGCTTACCGCCGAAGACCAGCAACATGGTGAGCCCGCCCCGCGGATCGTCGATGCCACCGGTGTCGCCGCCAGCCTGGCAGCCCCTCATCCCGGCGTGATCGCCTTCAACGGCGGCTATCTGCACCCTTCGCTCCAGCCCGCACAGGCCCTCGGCACGGCCTTCGCTCGCGCTGCCCGCCGCCCCGGCGCGTGGGAGCAGCCTCCGCTGGAGGGGCTGACCGCGCTACGCGCCTGGTTCGCCCGGGAAGTGGGCGGGCCCAATGGAAACATCACCCCCGCGCACGTGCTCATCACCGCGGGCGGCCAGGCCTCACTGACCACCGCGCTGCACGCCCTCGCCGCGCCGGGCTCGCCGGTGCTCGTGGAATCGCCGACCTATCCCGGCGCGCTGGCCGTCGCCCGCGCCGCCGGGCTGCGCCCCGTACCGGTGCCCATCGACGACGACGGCGTACGCCCCGACCTCCTGGACCACGCCTTCACCGCCACGGGAGCCCGCGTCTTCTACTGCCAGCCGCTCTTCCACAACCCCACCGGCACGGTCCTCGCCCCCGACCGGCGTCGCAGAATCATCGAGATCGCACACGCCGCGGGCGCCTTTGTCATCGAGGACGACTTCGCGCGCCGGCTCGGGCACGGCGGACAGCTCCCGTCGCCGCTTGTCGCCGACGACCCGTACGGCACCGTCGTGCACATCAGCTCACTGACCAAGCCCACCTCGCCCAGTCTGCGGGTCGGTGCGCTCATCGCCCGCGGGCCGGTCATGGAGCGACTGCGTGCCATCCAGATCGTCGACAGCTTCTTCGTGCCCCGCCCGTTCCAGGAGGCCACCCTGGACCTCGTCAGCGCTCCCGCCTGGTCACGCCATCTGCGCACCATCTCCTCCGGCCTGCACGAACGCCGCGGCGCCATGCTCGCCGCACTGCAGGCCGACCTGCCCGGTCTCGCCGCCACGGTCCGCGCACCCGCCGGCGGCTACCACCTGTGGATCCGCCTGCCGGACGGCACCGACGAGGCCGCCCTGGTGGCCGCCTCTCTCCGTGCCGGTGTCGCCGTATCTCCCGGCCGCCCCTACTTCGCCGCTGAGGCCCCGGCTCCATACCTGCGCCTCAGCTTCGCCGACAACACCGGTACGGACGAGATCTCCGAGGGCGTCAACCGCATCGCCGCCGCATGCGCCGAGACCGGCGTCGTGGCCGGCACGTGAGCGCGGCGGTCGGCATCGGAGGCCGGCTACGAGACCACCGTCACCATCACGGTCGTCAACGAGTGTCTTTGACCGGCATTTTCGATCCAGGCCCTGGCCGTAGCCGGGGACCATGGGGATATCGCGTCAGGTGATCTCGATGACGACTTTGCCGGAGGTGCCGCCGGCGGACAGTGCGCGCTGGGCGTCGGCCACGTGTTCCAGGGGGTAGGTGGCCCCGACCCTCACGGTGAGCTTGCCGGTTTCGGCGAGCTCCGCGAGATCCTGAACCCCACGGCAGCCGCCGTCTCCATCGGATCTCACGGTCGAACGATGAAGCAGTTGGCGGTCGCGGTCGCCAGCAACGTACCCGCGGTGTCCTCCAAACGCGCCTCGGCCAGCGCGATGTTTCGTCCGGCGTGGATGACCGTGCCCGTTGACGTGACGGTTCCGGTGCTTATCCGGATAGGCCTGATGAATCGAACAGACAGGTCCAGGGTGCTGAATCTGCTTCCGGCAGGCAGCGTGGTGTGCACAGCGCAGGCAGCCGCCGAATCCAGCAAGGTGGCATACACGCCTCCGTGGACGGACCACATGGGGTTGTAGTGAAATTCGCCGGGCGTGAGGCGAAACACCGCTTCGCCTTCCCCGGCCGAGGCCAGACGCATGCCGATCAATTCCATCATCGGCGCGAGAGGAACATCGCCGCGCACCATGGCCTGGAGGAATTCCAGGCCGTTCATCTCGACGGCCGCGGTCGCGAACGCAGAGTGATCCTCCCAGGAAACGGTCCGAACACGACGTTCGGATTCGCCGTTGACGTGGTTGATCTGCTCCGTGCCTGTCCTGTCCATGGCGTTTTCTCCTTGGGATTTCGGCGGTAGGGATTGAGGGCCGCACGTTCGCACCTCTCAGAGGGCAGGCGGCGGTGACACTTCACGCGGGTCGTCGGTCTTGCCTCCGGTGGGAACGGATTCAACCTCCGCCGCCGTGGTCGCGGACCGTCGTGAATGAAACCGGTGCAGGGAGTCTGTTCGGCTACCGCGGCGGCGGAGTCCGGCGACGACGGACTACAGCGGGGTGCGGTCAGACCGGAGGCGGATATGACCAGGTCCACCGTTCGGGGGGAATCTCACGGAAGCTCTTCGACGCAGCCCGCCAGTTCGTTCAATGCCGCCTGCCGGCCTGTGCCGACGGCTGCGCGAAGGGGGAGTGGGCGTCGCTCGGTACGGCCGATCGGCGCGCTGCCGATCGGCGGGCGGATCTGCAAGGTCGCGGGATGCGACGCCAGAAGCCGCTCTTCCTCCGCTCTGATGGCCTCGCGGCGCAGCCATGGCTCGAGGGCTCCTGGTGCGCGCCGGGCGAACCATCGCGACATCATCAGACGTTCGCCGAGGGACGGAGCCGACGTGGTCTCGTCCATACGTCGGGTGCGAAGCGCGACGATGTGCGTGGCCTTCTGGGCGAGTGCCGTCCGTACGGGGACCGACTCGCTCACCCCGGCGTCGACGAACGATCGCCCGTCGATCTCGATCGGTTCGCCCGCGAGAAGTGGCATCGCCGTCGAAGCGCGGAGCGCGGCCTGCAAGCTGGATCGGTCACGGATCTGCTCGTGCAGATCGGTGGCCTGGCCGGTGAGGGCGTCTGTGGCGATCGGATGGAACTCGACGGTGCTGTCGAGGATCTCCTGGAACCCCATCGGCATGATCTCGGTGTACACGGTGTGGACAAGGAAACGAGTGTCCACGACCGGCAGTCGGCGCAGTGCACGCCTTGGGTTGATGGTCGTCCCCATGATGATCGGATCCCACCACGCGTGCACGCTGCTTTCGGCGCGACCGCACAGCAGCCACGCTGCGTTCAGCGCTCCTGCGGAACTGCCGTAGACGGCATCGAACATCGGCAGCAGCCCCAGTTGTTCGATGGCGATCGCCATACCGTACGAGTAGACACCACGAGAGCTTCCGCCTTCGACCAGTAGCACCAGGCGCGCGTCGTCGCTGCGATGTCCGGGAGTGCTTCCCTGTTTCTTGCGGTCACGCAGTAGCCGAAGGACGGTGTCGGTCACCGTTCCACCTTCTTGTCTTGCGCGACGCCGATCGCGTCGAGCACCGACGGCAGGACCACACCGTGGACCGCTACTCCCGTATCAGTGGTAGCGCTATTACTGTGTTTCATATTTAACGATAGCAGTCCTCAAGGCGAAGCGTACTGGCGGGTAGGTTACTTGTCGGTAAGTTTTCCTGGTCCCGTTCGGACGGCACGTCAGGAGGCACGACATGGCTGCCGGCGGCATTGAGCCCGTGGACCCGGGGCGAGGGTGTCACTAAGAACTCGTGCAAGAGCAGGCTCTGTCCGATGGGCCATTGGGTTATGCTGTGCGGCGATGACTACCGGGACGGCATTGCGCCACGCACAGATCGGTGACCCGGTGCTCTTCTGAGCGCCGTGCGGGCCGGTGCGAGCCCGCTGTTCGATCGAGGATCCTGCGCTGCCGTGCGGGCTCCGCCTCCTGTCGTGTTGATCACAGGTTCTACACATCAACCACGACAGGAGAAAACATGCCCACCAAGACTCTGCGGATTCCCACCGCGGACGGCCAGGCCGACGCTTTCGCCGCCTTCCCCGACGATGGCGAGCGGCACCCGGGGGTGCTGATGTACGCGGACGGCTTCGGTATCCGGCCCGTGCTGCGGGAGATGGCCCGCGAACTGGCCGGGCACGGGTACTACGTGCTCGTCCCCAACTTCTTCTACCGGCACGGCCCGGCACCGGTGATCGAACTTCCCGAGCACATCGGGGAGGAGGTCCGGCCCGCGATCTTCGCCCAGCTGATGCCCTTGATCGAGGCGCACACCACCGAACGGATCCTGCGCGACGCCGACGCCTTCCTCGGGTTCCTCACCACCCAGCCCGAGGTCGGCGCCGGACCGGTCGCGGTGACCGGCTACTGCATAGGCGGCCTCCTGGCGATGCGCACCGCCGCGGCCCACCCCGGCCAGGTGGCCGCAGTCGCCGGATTCCACGGCCCCGTAGGCGCCGACGGGCCCGACAGCCTCTCCAAGCTCACCGCCCAGGTCCACTTCGGCCACGCCGAAACCGACATCACGCCCGAGGCACTCGGCGAGCTCAACCGGGCCCTGGATGCCGCAGGCGTCGAGTACACCTCCGAGATCTACCCCGGCACCGTCCACGGCTTCACCATGTCCGACACCGACGCCTTCAACCCCTCCGCGCTACAGCGCCACTGGGACCGCCTGCTCCCCCTCCTCGACCGCGCCCTGGTCAACGGCTGAGGCTCCGGCCTGGAGTCCTGCGCGTCGTCCGAACGCGATCAGGGAGCGGTACTCCGCAGGAGGCCCGCGCGGGCGAAGTCGAGTACGCGGTCGACCAGGGGGAGCAACTCCTCGGTGGCGGTGTCGCGGTGGTGGGCCTCGTGGGTCATGTACAGCTCGCGCAGGCCGCCCACCACGGTGTACGCGGTCAGGCGCGGGGCCAGCGCGTCGGGCGCCAGGCCCGGGCTGGACGTGGTGGTCAACAGCGCGGGCTACGGCCATTTCGGGATGGTCGAGGAGCTGACCGAGACCGAGATCCGCGCCGAGATGGAGACCAACTTCTTCGGCACGCTATGGGTGACGCAGGCGGTCCTGCCCGTGCTGCGCGCGCAGGGTCACGGCCGGATCATTCAGGTCACCAGCGAGGGCGGGGTCCGGGCGTTCCCCGGCATCGGTGGCTACCACGCATCGAAGTGGACGGTGGAAGGGCTGTCGGAGTCGCTCCGCAAGGAGGTCACGCACTTCGGCATCGACGTTGTCTGCCTGGAGCCCGGCCCGTACTCGACTGACTTCGGCGGCGGCAGCGTCCGCACCAGTGCCGAGCACCCGGACTACGCCGAGGTCCGCGCGGCCACCGAAATCACGTGGGAACTCGGCGACCCCAAGGCGACGCGCGGGCCGATCCTGGAGCTGGCCGACACCGACGACCCGCCGGCCCGGGTCTTCTTCGGAAAGTCGTTCGAGCCGGTCGCGGCCGAGTACGAGGAACGGCTTGCCACGTGGCGGAAGTGGCAGCCGGTCGCGCTGGCCGCATTCCGTTGACGTGCACACCGGGCTGACGTTCGTGTCCGACACGTCGGTGAGCGTCGAAGCGTCCCCGGGCGATCTTCGAGATCGTCACGGGGACGGCGGAGAACGGCGTGACCCAATGCGAAAAAGCCGCCGCTCGTCTCTGAAGACTCGTCTCTTCGAAGACAGGTCTTCGAAGAGACGAGCGGGGGCTCCACGCGGTGTCAGTGGTGGTCTTCGGCCTCGGCGAGGTGGTGACTCTCCACCAGGACGGCAAAACCGTCGAGATGGCGTGCGAGGCCGTACTCGAACAATCCGTCCACGTCCGACACCTCTTCCCCGGTAACCGTGGCCAGCAGCGGAAATCGTCCGGAGTGGAGAAGCTCGTCGGCCCGCTTCCGCTGTGTCAGCCACCACCGGTCGAGCGTCACACCGGTCTCCTGCTCGGCTTCGACCTCATCCGCCATGGACAGCGCCACGGTGAGGACCAGTGAGTGCAGCGTGAGCGCCTCTCGAATCCGTGCTGTCATGGGCAGTCCAAGCCCGTCGAGTGCACGCAGGGTCCACTCGGTATGCGCCATCATGTTGGGCACCAGCAACGGGCGAGTGAACGAGATGGCCCTGGGCAGCCAGAGGTGTCGCCGGCACAGCTCCCATTGCAGGCGGGAGATCAGTTCGAGCTTGGCCCGCCAGCCGTCTGGCCCCGGGACGGGGAGCTCCGGTTCGCCGAAGACCTCGTCGGTCATCTGCGTCACCAATTCGTCCTTGCTCGAAACGTGCCGGTACAACGACATCGGAGCGACACCGAACTCGGCCGCGAGTCGCCGCATGGATACGGCGTCGAGCCCCTCGGTATCGGCGATCGCGATGGCGGTGCGGAGAGTCTGCTTCCGGCTCAGCGCCTGCTTGGGGGCACCGGCGCGCCGCGGTCTCGGGGGAGTGGTCACGCCGACCGGCTTCTTCTGGCCCGTGAGGGTGCTGACCACCGTGCCGGCGCCGACCTTCGTCTCGACCAGCCCGTCGTCGCGGAGAGCGGCCATCGCTCTGGTCGCGGTCGCGACCGCGACGCTCCACCGCCGGGCGATCTCCCGGATGGAGGGAACCCGATCTCCGGGCCGCAGGTCGCCGGCCAGGATCCGGGCGCGGATCTCCTCGACGATCTGCCTGTAGGGCGGTTCCGGCCGCTGCGTTGACGACGGCATGGAGCCCCCGATCTTTTGGTGAGGTTTCTGCTCGCCAAGAGTGTACTAGTTCAATCTCTCAGTACCAGTTCACTTCAACTCGCCGAATCCTCAAAACACGCCCACTTCCGCGACCATCTCAATACGCTGTACCCATGACAGCTGATACACCGTACGCATCCGTGCGGCGGGCGGATGCCGCAGACCGGCAGGCGGTGTTGGACGTCCTGACCAAGGCGTTCATGAACGATCCCGTCGTCTGCTGGCTCTTCCCCGAGGTGGGCCGGCGAGGCCGTCTCCAGGCGCACTACTACCGCTCCCTGCTCGCCCATCCCGCCGCCGAGGTGTACCTTGCCGGCCGTCGCGAGGGCACCTCGATATGGCTGAGGCTGGCCGCGGGACAGTCGCCCCATGAGGGGCGCCCGGACACGCCCGGGGCGGACCAGGGGACGGTCTTCGGTGAGAACGGCGCGCGATTGCTGGCCCTGGGCCAGGCACTGGCCCCACGGCATCCCGATCGCGAACCGCACCTCTACCTCCCGTGCATGGGGGTGATCGGCGGGCGGCAGGGCGCCGGACTCGGCTCGGCGATGTTGCGGCACCGACTGGAGCGAGCGGACGCCGACGGGCTCGCCGCGTATCTGGAGGCGAATTCGCCCAGGAGTCGCGTCCTCTACCGGCGGCACGGATTCGAGGATCTCGGCGAGCCGGTTCGTGTGGCGGACAGCCCGCCCCTGTGGCCGATGTGGCGCCGACCGCACCGTTGACCGCCGACTCACACCACCCGTCCAACAGACAGAAGGAGCGAACGTCAATGACAACGAACCGCGACGCCGATCGGCGACCGCCGACCCTGGTGTTCATCCACGGCACCAACTCCTCGTCGGCCTGGGCTTCGGGGCTGACCGGCGAGCTCACCCTGCGTGGGCACCGGTGCGTGGCCGTCGACCTTCCAGGACACGGCAGTGAAGCGTTCTATCCCCGTTCGTACCAGAACCCGCAGGACCTTGAGGCACTGGCAACCGAACCGTCGCCGCTCGCGAAGATCACCATCGACGACTATGTCGAGCGCGTCGTGGATGTGGTGCGCCGCGCCCGCCGCCATGGGCCCGTGATCCTCGTCGGCATGAGCCAGGGCGGCGTCACCGTGAGCAGAGTCGGCAACGCCATCCCCGAACTGCTCGATCGGGTCGTCTATGTCGCGGCGTACTGCTGCGTGGACCTGCCGAACGTGGCCGCCTATCTCGAAACGCCGGAGAACGGCGACAGCCTGCTCGCTCAGGTGACCGCGGCCATGGTCGCCGATCCGGCGGTCCTGGGGGTGAGCCGGCTCAACTGGCGCTCGGCCGACCCGGCGGTGTTCCACGGCGTCAAGAACGCCCTCGCCGGAGACTTCACCGACGAAGGGGTGCGCCGGCTGCTCAACCTGCTCGAACCGGACGAGACCGCCGGCATTCCCGCTGCCGAAGCCCGGGGCGAAGCACACACCTGGGGCCGGATTCCCCGGACTTATGTGCGCCTCACCCTCGACCGTCTGATTCCGCCGGCGCTGCAGGACCGATTCATCAAAGAGGCCGACCGTCTCACTCCGGACAACCCGACCGACGTGCGAAGCGTCGCGGCACCCCATGTCGGCCCGTTCGACCGGCCCGAACTGGTGGAGATCTTCTCGGAGCTCGCCGGCCGTTGACGCGGCGCGGCACGCTCGAAATGGGTTATGCGGCGGCTTCGACGAGGGGGCGGATGATGACCTCGTTGACGTCGATGGCGACGGGTTGATCGATGACGTAGGCGATGGCGTCCGCCACGGAGGACGCGGGCATGTTGAGCTTGTCCGCCATGGTGCGCACCCACGCCATGGTGTCGGGATCGCCTCCCAGGGTGTTCAGCTCGGATTCGGTGAAGGAAGGGCTGATCACGGTGACCCTGATGTCCTGCTGCTCCTTGCGGAGTCCCTCGGACAGGGCCTTGACCGCGAATTTGGTGGCGCTGTAGACGGCGGAGCTGGGGACGACGTCGTGGCCGAGGGTCGAGGAAACGTTGATCACGTGTCCCGAGCGCTGCGCCTTCATCAACGGGAGAACGGCCGCGATGCCGTGCAGGGTGCCGCGTAGATTGACGTCGATCATCTGGTCCCACTCGTCGACGCGTAGCGCGTCAAGCCTTGACAGTGGCATCACGCCGGCGTTGTTGACCAGGACGTCGACGCGTCCGTGCCGGCGGTGGGCCTCCTGGACGAAGGAGTGGACGCTTTCCTGGTTCGTCACGTCCAGTGCCAGGTGCTCGGCGGAGCCGCCGCCCGCACGGATCGTGGCGGTCAGGGCGGCGAGGCGATCGAGGCGGCGGGCGCCGAGCACCACGTGGTGGCCCGCCGCGGCGAGCCGTTGTGCGGTGGCGGCACCGATGCCGCTGCTGGCTCCGGTGATGAGGATGATCTTCGGTGAGTCGTTCATGTGATGGTCCTTGAGTCCTTCGATATCGGTCACGCGCCTCGGCCGGCGCGGGCGATCGGCTCGGTCCTTACGTGGCGGTCATTCGTCGGCGTTCGGCCCGGACGAGCCGACGGACGGGTCCAACGCGGAGAGCACCTGCTGCGCCATCACGATGGCCCGTTGCGCCTCGCTCCGGTCGAGGGCCTCCAGTCCGGCGTGCGTCGTGCTCATGCGCCGCACCGCCTGGTCGGCGATGTGCCTGCCGGCCGGCTCCAGCCGCACCAGCTGACCGCGTGGCGCCTGTGGGTCGAGATGCCTGCTCACCAGGCCGCGTTCGCACAATCGGTGCACCTGCTTGCTCACGGCGCCGGAGGTGACCATGAGACGGCGGAACAGCTGGGTCGGGCTGAGCGCGTAACTCGGTGGCGAGCGGCGCAGAGCCAGCAGGATCCGCATCTCGGAGGGGAGAAGGTCGTACTCCTTGACCAGTTCGGTGAAGTCCTGTTCGAGGAGTTGCGCGATCCGGTGGATCGCCGACGCCAGCACGATGTTGGTGACGTCGAGACCGGGGAGTTCCTGCTGCCACAGTGCGGCCACGGCCATGGGATCGGGCCCGCCGACGCGAGGAGCGTACGGTGGCACCCGCTCGGTGGAACCATCACATTGGGGAGCCGGAACCTCGGGGTCCGTATCGTTCATCAACTGACCAGCAATTCTTCCTGGGAAACTTACTTCCTGGGAAGATAGCCCCTGTTGCCAGAGGCGCGCAAGTCGCGCCTCTGGCCCCGGTAGCCCTACTTGACGTGGGTAAGGAAGAAGTCCCGGACGTCCTCGGCGAGCAGTTCCGGCACCTCCATCGCGGCGAAGTGGCCGCCGCGCTCGAACTCCGACCAGTGCCTGATGTCGTACAGCCGCTCGGCCAGCGGTCGCACCGACTGCGTGATGTCGTGCGCGAACACCGCCACGCCGACCGGTACCGGGCACGGCTCGATCCGCCGCGGAGTCTCGCGATGCAGCCGCGCCGAGGAGGCCGCGGTGGCGGTCAGCCAGTACAGCGAGATGCCGGTGAGCATCCGGTCGTCACCGATGTGCGAGCGAGGGTCGGTCCACTGCGCGAAGCGCTCGGCAATCCAGACCAGCTGGCCGACCGGCGAGTCGGTCAGCGCGTAGCCGATGGTCTGGGGGGTGAGGGCCTGCAGGGTCTGGTACGGCGGCCGGTTCGCCATCAGCTGCCTGACCTTGTCCAGCCGGGCCTCATCCGCTTCGGACACCTCGACGTCGGGATCCGGCCGGGTCGGCAGGTAGTTGACGTGCACCCCGACGACCCGCTCGGGTGCCACCGCACCGAGCGCCAGGGAGATGCCCGCGCCGAAGTCGCCGCCCTGCGCGCCGTAGCGCTCATACCCCAGGCGGCGCATCAGCTCGTCCCAGGCCCGCGCGACCCGGACGATGTCCCAGCCGCGCTCGTGGGTCGGCCCGGAGAAGCCGTAACCGGGGATGGACGGAATCACCAGGTGGAAGTCGCGCGACAGCGGCTCGATCACGTCGAGGAACTCCAGGAACGAACCGGGCCAGCCGTGGGTGAGGATCAGCGCGAGCGCGTCCGGCTTCGAAGACCGGACGTGGACGAAGTGGATGTTCTGGCCGTCGATCTCGGTGGTGAAGTGCGGAAGCTCGTTGAGCTTGGCCTCGTGCTCGCGCCAGTCGTAGCCGGTGCGCCAGTATTCGGCCAGTTCCTTGAGCCGCGCCAGTGGGAAGCCGTAGTCCCACCCGGCGTCGGCGACCTCGTTGGGCCAGCGGGTGCGGGAGAGTCGGTCGGCCAGGTCGTCGAGGTCGGCCTGAGGGATGTTGACGCGGAACGGCTCGATCATGGTCTTAGCTCCGGGGGATTCATTCAGCACCCTAATGTTCGGGCGATTAACGTTTGGTGTCCAAACGATATAATGAATCATTAGTGCTTCCAACGATTCGTTAGACTTGTCACATGGAGAACCCATCCGAGAAGACGCCTGCCTGGTGGGAGAGCCTGCCCAGCTGGCTGCTCACCCAGACCGCCCATCACGCGCACCGCCTGGTGGGCGACGGGTTCTCGTCCGTCGGCGCCCGCGGCTACCACTACCGCCTGCTGGCGACGCTGGAGGAGTCCGGCCCGGCCAGCCAGGCCGCGCTGGGCCGCCGTAGCGGCATCCACCTCAGCGACATGGTCGCGACGATCAACGAGCTCGCCGACGGCAAACTGGTCGAGCGTGCCCCGGACCCCTCCGACCGGCGGCGCAACGTCATCTCGCTGACCGCCGCGGGCAAGCGGCAGCTGCGGCGACTGGAGAAGCGGCTGGCCGAATGCCAGGACGAACTACTGGCTCCGCTGTCACCCGAGGAGCGACAGGGGTTGACCGAGCTGTTGTCCAGACTGCTGGACCACCACAACCGGCGAACCGGCACCCCCGAAGAGCGGTGACGCTGACCGGAACGTGCTCTCGGGGCGCAGCCGGTCGGGCCTGAACACCCGAACGCTTCCGGTGCCGGTCACGTCCGGCTCGTCCGCGTACACCGCGCACGCCTATGGTCCGGCGACGTGGGACCGGCCCGATGGAAGCGCGTGCTCACCGACGCGGGCGCTGTCCGCGTGAAGCCGAACGGCGCGGTGGGCGCATGACCGCGCGGAAAGCTTCTGACGAACCGTGGCGCCCTGCCCAAGGGGCGCTCAGCTGAGAATGTGGTCGGTGAGCAGCCAGACACTGATACCGATCATGGCGGCTCCGGACAGGCGGCTGATGAGGCGCGCCGCGGCGGGCCGGCCGTGCAGGACGGTGCGGGTGAGGGCGCCGAGGCAGAGGTAGAACAGGGCGCAGGTGGCCATGAAGGCCAGGCCGAGGACGCCGATCTGCCCGGCGACGGGCCAGGTGCCGTACGGGTCGGTGAACTGCGGGAGCAGGGCGAGGAAGATCAGCAGGCCTTTGGGGTTGAGACCGCTGACGCCGATACCGCGCAGGAAGGTGTTCCAGTCGGTGCCGGCCGGAGCTTCGGTCGGGGCGTCGGGTGTGGCGGGGTGGGCGAAGGTCATCGCGCCGTGCCACATCAGGTAAAGGCCGCCGACGAGGGTGAGGCCGGTCAGGACGGCCGGGGATCCGGCGACCAGGGCTCCGACTCCGGCCGCGACGATGAGGGTGATCGCGGCGTAGCCGACGACCAGCCCGCTCACCGCCGGGTACACCGACCGACCCCGCAGCCCGGCACCGATGGTGAAGGCCCAGTCCGCGCCCGGAACGACGATGAGCAGGAACGCGACCGCCCAGAAAGCGAGCACGGAGCCGGCGGCCATGAATGGATTCCTCCCGGTTGATCGGCGGATATGGGAAGAATACGTTTGATGTGCCCAAAGGTGTTTCCAATTTTTCCCTGATCGGGCCGCTTGTATGGAAGAATCTTCTACGTGGATGCGATTGACCGGAAGATTCTTGCTGTGCTTCAGGAAGACGGTCGCCTGACGATCACGGAGCTCGCCGCACGGGTGGGGCTGAGTGTCTCGCCGTGCCACCGCCGTCTGCGGGAGTTGGAGCG
This sequence comes from Streptosporangium subroseum, assembly GCF_900188345.1. Lineage (GTDB taxonomy): Bacteria > Actinomycetota > Actinomycetes > Streptosporangiales > Streptosporangiaceae > Streptosporangium > Streptosporangium subroseum. Next base: position 295,193 of record NZ_FZOD01000006.1, read on the forward strand.
TAGCGGGACGATCCGCGGCTACCGGGCGATCGTCGACGCGAGTGCCCTCGGCCTGACGTTCCAGGCGCTCGTCTTCGTCACCATGCGCCAGGAGGACCGCGACACCCTGCTGGGTTTCGAGGCGGCGGTCGCGCGGGTGCCCGAGGTGGTGCAGGCGCAACGGCTGTTCGGCGACCCCGACTACCTGCTGCGCATCGTCACCGCCGACCTGACCGCCTACCAGGAGCTGGAGGACGACGTCCTGTCCGCACTCCCCGGCGTGCAACGCCTGAACTCCACCCTCGTCATGAAACACGTCGTGAACGACCGGCCCCTGCCCACCTGACATCGGACCGAGCCCGATCCTCACCCAGACGGGAAGCGACGGGCATCTGGATGCGGGCGCAGGACACAGGCCTGCTGGAGATGCTGACCGAGACCGGTGCCGACGATGGCGGGATGCCAGGAACTGTTCGGCGATGGCTGCACTCGCGGCCGCGCCCGTGGTCGCCGGCGCTCCCGCCGCGTCCGTGACGGCGAAGCCGGGGATCGACATCTCCGGCGGGCTGACGCGGCCCGTCTTCTCCTGAGGAGATGGCGGCGGGCTCGCTCACAAGCAGCGATCAGGTCGCCCGCACTCGCACACCTGCGGTCCCCTTTTATCTCAGCTATTCGGTGTTGCTATGTACCGGTAGTCAGTGTTACTTTCTACTGGTAGTCAGCAACACCAAGTAGCTGAAAAAGGGGGTGTTCCATGGGCAAGCAGGTGACGGAGATGCTCAAGGGAACGCTGGAGGGCATCGTCCTGGCGATCCTGTCCGGCCGGTCCGCCTACGGCTACGAGATCACGGCGTGGCTGCGCGATCAGGGCTTCTCCGACATCGCCGAGGGCACCATCTACGCGCTGCTCATCAGGATCGAGCAGCGCGGCCTCGTCGACGTGGAGAAGGTCCCGTCCGAGAAGGGGCCGCCGCGCAAGGTGTATTCCCTCAACGCTCAGGGACGGGCGTATCTCGAAGAGTTCTGGAGGACCTGGAGCTTCCTCACCGAACGGCTCGAACAGCTCC
>NZ_FZOD01000029.1 GCF_900188345.1 Streptosporangium subroseum
CGGTCGGCTCTGCTGAGGAGCCAGGTCGCCGCGAGGTTGACGGCGATGCCGATCAGTGCGGTGATCAGGACCAGGTCGCCCTGGACCTCGGGGGGGTTGAGGAGGCGTCGGATCGCCTCGTAGAGGAAGAATCCGGCCAGTAGCAGCAGGGTGGCGCCGTTGAGCTGGGCCGAGAGGATCTCGGCGCGTTTGAGGCCGTAGGTGAAGCCGCCGTGTGGCGGGCGGGTGGCCAGGCGCATCGCCATCAGGGCGAACCCGATGGAGGCCGAGTCGGTGAGCATGTGCCCGGCGTCGGAGATCAGCGCCAGGGATTGCGCGGCGAGGCCGACGACGACCTCACCCGCCATGAAAACGATCAGCAGGGCCAGGGCGGCACTCAGGTAACGGCGATCCGCGTCGGCCGAGACGCCGTGCCCATGTCCATGCCCGTGCGCGTGTCCGTGATGTGACGCGGACTGGTGGTGCCGCGTTTCCAGGGGTGCGACGGGCCCGTGTCCATGCCCGTCATGGTCACTCATATGACGGAGCGTAGATAAAGCATTTACTTATTGCCAGATCTCGCCACGGGTAAATTCCTCGCCGACGCGCATTCGGTCAATCCATAAAGCATGGATTACGGCATTTTCCATGAGTTTCCACGCGAGTGATCCCGCGCGGCATACTCGACGCGCCGGTCCCGTCCGCCCGGCGGCAGCGGTAGTCCGGCGGGGATTTACGTGACACTTGACGTCCGACCCTCGAACTCCGCCCTCACGGTGCGGTGCGAACGTTCTTCGTATCCATCCTTTTCGGGAGATATATCTGAAATCCGAATAGCGTTGCCACTGAACCACAAAGCTAATATATCGCGATAAAAGCTCGACAAGCTTCGCATTGTGCGAAATATAAGATCATATGATTTATAATCAGCCAAACTTGCGATCGCGATTCAAGGGCAAGTCGGCATCAAATGCAATCTTTCCTCGTCTCCATTCGGCCGCCTATGACTGGGCACTCAAACCTTCCATTGGTAAAAGATACTTGAGCGGGTGTTCAGGTGTTTATGCGACAAGTAATCGGAGATCTACTTTGCGTAAGCATCACAGGTCAGGCACCGGGGCTTGACCGTTCAGGGGCTTTATCCCCTGAATGCGATGCGGACCGAAAGGAGACATTGTGCTCGAAAAACAAATCCCAACCACATTGACCCTATTTGTCCTTACGGCCTGGTTTGTAGCCTTCACCCCGCCGGCCAAAGCCGCCCCCCTCCCCCAGCCCTCCGGAACGGAGAGCCGCCCTGCCCTCGCATGTTCCTACCGGGTCTCGCACGTGCGGTCGATCAGCTTCCTCAACGTCCGCTCGGCCGCCAAACTACGCGCGCACCGCGTCGGCAAGCTCAAGGTCGCCGATGGGCGATTCGCCGGAGCGTGCCAGCCCACCAAGGGCTGGGTGGCGGTCAACTCCTCCCGAGGCAAACCCGGCTGGGCCTCCGCCAAATACCTGCGGAAGACGAAGACCGCCCAATCCTCCAGCACGGGGATCCGCCCCGCCCTCGCGTGCACCTACCGGGTCTCGCGCGTGCACGCGAACGGCTTCCTCAACGTCCGCTCGGCCGCCACACCACACTCGCACCGCGTCGGCAAGCTCAAGGTCGCCGATGGGCGATTCGCCGGAGCGTGCCAGCCCACCAAGGGCTGGGTGGCGGTCAACTCCTCCCAAGGCAAACCCGGCTGGGCCTCCGCCAAATACCTGCGGAAGATAGCCGGGAAGTAGGCGTGGGGTGGCCCGCTCCCGGCCCTCGGCCAGTTCCCTCGGCCGGGGGCGGGAAATCTCAGGCAAGCGGTACGCGGAGGCCGGACGCCGGCCGTCGTGGTCGGGCTCCGATGCGCCGGCCCGGAAAGGCCAGGTCCGTACGGCCCCTGGTCCGGTGGGCGCGAGAGGCAGCGAAGATCTCACTGCTGTCGGCCCTGACACTGGGCGGGGTGGGAGAGGCACACGGCCTCGCCCTGCCGGCCCCGTCCACCTGTTCGACGCCCGGCGTCGTGTCTCATCGGGGTTATCGAGCCGGAGGGGTGGAGAACACCATCAAGGCGTTCGATCGGGCGCTCGACGCCGGCTCCGAGCAGATCGAGTTCGACGTACATTTCACCAAGGACCACCACCCGGTGCTGATGCACGACGCGCTGGTCGACAGGACCACCACGGGCACGGGCCGAGTCTCCGACATGACGCTGGCACGGTTTCGCGAGCTCCGTACCACGGACGCCCAACGTCCGCCGACCCTGTCGGCGGCCCTCGAACTCGCCCGGGGCCGAGCCGAGGAAGTGCTGGTCGAGCTCAAGGAGGTCCCGGATGCTCAGGACCTGCGCTCCCTGAAACGAGACTATCGACGGTTCGACGCCTACACGTGGGCGAGCCTGATGTCGTTCTCCCGGCCGGCGCTGGAAGCCGTCGCCTCCATCCCCGCCCGTAAAGGTCTGCTGGCCACAACCGCGCCGCCGCTCGCGCTCGCCGGGAAGTTCGACTTCGTCGTGGTCAGGTACGACAGGCTGACCGAGGCGCTGACCCGTGAATACCTCGACGACGACGTGGCCGTCTACGCCTGGACCCCCAACGACAGGAGCGCGTGGGAACGCCTGGCGGGTTACGGGGTGGATCGCGTCATCACCAACGAGACATCCGCCTACCTGGCATGGGCCCGGGAAAGGTGCGATCCGTGAAGGCATGAAGAACCGTCTTCTTCCCGGCATCGGAGACCGTGTCATCGCCGGTCGCCGACGTTCCCGGGCCCGCCACACCGCCCCGCCACACCGCCGTCCCGCAGGGGAGGGCACAGGGGGCCGGACCGGCTCCGCCGGCTGCTAATCTTGCACTTCCATATGTGAACCGGTGTTCGAGTGTCGCGGTCCGGGTGGTTCTCGCCGCCCGCCCGAAGCAGGCCACAGACACCGAGCCGGACCGGTCCGGAGCGCGGTTCGGACGCGGCACCCTGGTCAAGCATGGAGGGGATCGCGGCATGAGCAAGGCGACCACAGGAATGCTGCACCACGTCGAACTCTGGGTGCCCGACCTTCCCCGAGCCGTCGCCGGTTGGAGCTGGCTGCTGGGCGAGCTCGGCTACGTCCCCTTCCAGGACTGGAGCGACGGGCGTAGCTGGCGGCTGGGCTCCACCTACCTGGTCTTCGAGCAGTCGCCCGCCCTCAGCGCCGACAAGCACGACCGGTGCCGTCCCGGGCTGAACCATCTCGCCTTCCATGTCGAAAACCGGGCCATGGTCGACACCCTGGCCGAGCGGGCGCCGCGACACGGCTGGACCCTGCTGTTTCCCGAGCGTCACCCCCACGCCGGCGGCGAGCACCACTACGCCGCCTATCTGGAGGACGCCGACGGGTTCGAGGTCGAGCTCATCGCCCCCGAGACGCCGGATGAGAGCCACCGCTCCGAGTGAGAGAGGGTCGGCATGTCACCGTACGTGCCGAAGGGCTCGCCTGTGAGTGACCGTCCGGGCATCGGCGCCTTCGCCCCCGAGATCTCACCCTCGTAAGGCTCACTGCCCCCGCACGTTAGCGGTCGCCAGCCGTTCACCAAGGGTGACCATTCAATTGAGACATCTACATATGTGAATTAGGTCTTGACGAATATTCACTTTCTGATCAAGACTGCACCGTCTGCGTGTTTCATGCCGGAATGCCCCCGCCCCGGCCCAAGCACGCCAACTGGAGGAATCTTTTGAGGAGTTCTCACAGTGGCAGGAGGGTCGGCCGTGTCGCGGCCGCACTCGTTCTACCCATTGTCCTCACGTTCAACGTACTACCGGTTCTCGCTGAACCCTCTCCCTCGTCCAGCGAGGTCGTGCCCGACCGACAGTCCAGCACCACCCAGAACGGTGTCGCCCTGCTGCGCATCGTCGTTCCCGACCAGACCCGCCTGGATGTTCTCAACTCCATGGGCGTCGACCTGGCGGAGTACAAGAAGGACGTCGACGGCGGCATCGAGGTGCACGCCGTACTCAGCCCCCAGGAGGCGCAGGATCTGCGCAACCTGGGATTCGACGTGCGCGGCGCCATCTCCGACCAGACCGATCTCGCCGAGAACAAGGCCGAGCGACAGGCCGCGCAGTCACTGGCCGCCGCGGTGGCGGGCGAGCCCGACAAGCTGACCCCGCTGCGCGCCGAGTGGTTCGACAGCACCGACAACCAGCGCTTCCTGTCGGTGGAGGTCAAGTCGAGCGCGACCGACGCGGAGACCGTGCTCACCGCCAGCTGGGACAGCGGACGCAAGACCGCCCCGGACTCCGGTGGCACCGCGACGATGTCGCGGTTCACCGACGCGGGCCAGTACATGTACCACCGGTTCAACTCGCCGCTGACCGTTGCCGAGACCCCCACCACGGTCACGATCACGAGCAACCACGGCACCTCGATCACGGTTCCGGTGACCAAGTGGCTGGGTGACAAGCGCAAGGCCCCGAACAAGCACTACGTCTCGGACTTCGTCGACCACTACATGGACCCGACCGAACTCACCGGCCGGATCACCTCCCTCGCCAGGCAGTTCCCGCAGATCTCGGAGATCGTCGACCTGCCCAACAAGACGAACGGCTACCGCCGGGCGGCTCAGGCGCAGTTCGGCACCGCAGCGGCGAGCACGCTCTACGTGAGCTCCAAGGCGTTCGGCTCCGAGGGCGGCAACGACCTCAGCGTGGCGCTGGTGAAGCCGGACGTCGCCTCCAGCCCGCTCTCCGTGAAGGTCACCGGCAAGGACGTCGTGGTCAACCTGGCCACGAACGAGTCCGCCGCGATCAGCAGCACCTCCCGTCAGGTGGTGGACGCGCTCGGCGCGGACGCCTCGGCCTCCGCGCTGCTGACCGCCTCCACCTACCGCGGCAACGCCGGTGCGGGCCTGGTCGCCGCGGCGACGGCGACGAAGCTGAGCGACAACCTGAAGGCACCGGCGACCATCTCGCGCGCGCCGTTCCAGCAGAAGGTGCTGCGCATCGGCAAGAAGCGCGACGGTTCGAAGGTCGGGGTGTTCCTCTACTGCCAGGAGCACGCCCGCGAGTGGGTCACCTCGCTGGTCTGCGCGGAGACCGCCGAGCGGCTCCTGCGCAACTACTCCCGTGACGCGCAGACCCGCAAGCTGGTCGACAACCTCGACATCTTCATCATGCCGGTGGTCAACCCCGACGGCGCGCACTACAGCTTCTACGACTACAACATGCAGCGCAAGAACATGACCAACCACTGCGCCGCCACCTCCGGGGACCCGGGATCGCGCAACTCCTGGGGCGTGGACCTGAACCGTAACTTCACCGTCGGCTCCGCCTTCGACGGTTACGACGGCGCCTCGACGACGAGCTGCACCAGCGGCACGTTCGCCGGCCCGGCCGAGCTGTCCGAGCCGGAGGCGAAGAACGAGGTCTGGCTCACCGAGAAGTACCCGAACATCAAGTTCGCGATGAACACGCACTCCTACGGCGGCTACTTCATGTGGCCTCCGGGTGCGTACAAGTCGGCCGGGCGCGAGCTGCTGCCGCGGGTCGACTTCGGTACGGAGAACTTCTTCTGGGACGCCTCCGGTCACATCCTCTCCGCGGTGCAGTCCTACCGCGGTACGGCGATCTGGCCCGGGCGCACCGGTCCGGTTCCGGATGTCCTGTACTCGGCCGCCGGTAACAGCGCCGACGAGCACTGGTTCAACCGCGGCATCATGGGCTGGGACTTCGAGGTCGGCGCCGACCTCTACAACCCGACGACCAAGCAGTTCCAGGCCGTCGGCTTCCAGCCGGAGTTCTCCGAGGGTCACGAGGAGGCCATGGAGTTCGCCTCCGGCCAGATCGGCATTCTCGAGACCGCCCTGGCCTTCTCCGGCGACGACAAGGCTCCCAAGTCGAAGCTGGAGGTGACCGGCCGGACCGACACCTCGACCACGTTCACCTTCTCGATCAACGAGCCGGCGAACGTCTTCTACACGCTGGACGGCAGCCGGCCGACGCTGAGCTCCCCCAAGCTCGTCTCCTCGGGGATGCGTGAGGGATCGCAGCAGATCACGGTCAACAAGAGCACCCAGGTGCGCTGGTTCTCGGTCGACATCGCCAGCAACGTGGAGAACGGCTACAAGCCGGCCGGCAAGAAAAACAACTACGAGCAGGAAAAGGTAGAGGTTCGCAAGGTGCGGTAGTCCGCATCGGAGTCAAACAGGCGGCCGCCGGTCTTCGGACCGGCGGCCACCGCCTTTTTCTCACCGGCTTTTCCGCCTGGATCGAGCCGATACGGGCCCAGGGGCGTTCCGCTCAGCCGTCCCTGCGGCAGATGACGAAGTCGGCGAAGACGTGCCGGCCTGGCCGGTCACCGACCTCGTCGATCGCCCTGCGTACGTCCCGCAGCTGATCCACGGTCATCTGCAGCGGCGGCTCGTCCGGCTGGTAGGTGGTGAAGATGGGGTAGTCCACGCCCGGCCGGCCGGTCATCTCGATATGGCAGCCGAGGACGTGGGTGACCGGCCGGGCATCGGCGAACTCGATCAGGCGGTCGATGGTGCGGCCGAAGGCGGGCCAGTCCTGGACGTACAGCCGGCCGCGACAGACCGTGTCGCCGGTGAGCAGGAACCCGGTGTGCGAATCGTAGAACGTGACGGCCGTCTCATGGTGTCCCGGGGTGGCCAGGCACTCCAGCACCCGGCCGCCGAGATCGACACGGGCCACCTGGTCGAGGTCGTCGCCGAACCCGAAATACTCCCAGGCGACGCTCCGCTCCGCGTCCACGACGACGGTGCCGGGGCGGTCGGCGAACTGGGCGTCGCCCGCGACGTGGTCGCCGTGGGCATGCGTGTGGAGGACGAGCAGTTCGTAGCCGTCCCGGGGGTGTTCGCCGAGCCGGCGTTCGATCAGTTCGTCGACGACCCGGCGCAGGGGGAAGAACTCGGCGGAGGCGGTGGCGCCGGTGTCGATGAGCACGGCCCGGGCGTCGCCGAGCAGCAGGAAGATGAACGGCGCCTCATAGTTGACCGCCATGTTCTGCCGCAGGATGAACGTGCGCTCGTCGTAGGCGTGCACCTGGATGTCGGGATCGGTGTTGTGCTTCGCCGACTCCGATCCGTGGATCCACCTGACATCCAGTACGCGAGGCCGGGGAACCTCGGAGGCGAGGCCGGTCAACGGTTCGCTTGAGCCCATGAAATCTCCTGGTGCGTCGTCCTGGCAGGCCCGGTACGGTGCACATCTTGTCCGGTAAAGCCCATTTCAACCCTCGGACGCAACGTACCATCCGGAAAAATCGCCCCGTTCCGACGGATCAGCGCCCACGATGTTCTGACGACCGGTGCTCACGATCGCCAGGCGGGAGTCAGCGTTCACGATCGCCAGGCGGGCGCCGGATCCGGCGCCCGCCCGGCGATCAGCCGTTTCCCACGATCTCGATGGAGATCCCGGCCGAGAGACCGGTCACGCTGACCGTGCCGTCCCGGTCGACCTCGATGTCGACCTCTTCCCCCGCCACCCGCAGTCCCCGCACGGACACCTCGCCGAGCGGCGTCCCGGCCAGGGGCCGCAGCAGCACGCGGCCGGCGGGCACATCGGGGTGGAGACCCACGGCGGCGTGCACGATCGCGACCGCGGCGGCGGCGGACCACGCCTGCGGACGGCAGGCGGCCGGGTACGGCACGGGCCGGCCGACCGCTCCCCTGGCGTCGCCGGCGAACAGCTCCGGCAGCCGGTAGTCGAACGACTCCCCTGCCGCGAGCAGTCCCTCGGCGAGCGCTCCCGCCTGCGCGCCGAACCCGGCGCGCGCCAGGCCCGCGATCACGATCGCCGTGTCGTGCGCCCAGATGGAGCCGCAGTGGTAGGACAGCGGGCTGAACCCGCCCTCCTGCGACGACATCGTGCGCAGCCCGAAGCCGTCGGCCATCGCGGGCGAGGCCAGCAGCGCGGCGACCACGGCCGACTCCTCGTCCGAGAGCAGGCCGGTGCCCAGCAGGTGACCGATGTTGCTGGTCAGCGCGTCCACGGGGCGTTTGTCCCGGTCGAGGGCCAGCGCCGGGAACCTCCCCTGCGGGCCGTCCACCCAGAAATGGGCGCGGAACCGCTCGGCCAGGGTGTCGGCGTGGTCACGCCAGCGCGCCGCGCCGGGGCGCCCGAACGCCTCCAGCAGCGCGGCCCCGTCCCGGGCCGCCTGGTAGGCGTAACCCTGCACCTCGACCAGGGCGATCGGGGGCTCGGCCTGGTGCCCGTCGCGGAACCGTACGGCGTCTCCGGAGTCCTTCCACCCCTGGTTGGCCAGCCCGTGGGCGCTGGTGTCCATGTATTCGACGAAGCCGCTGCCGGAGTCGAAGTGCTCGCCGAGCCAGCCCAGGGCGGCCTCGAGGTTCGGCAGCAGCGCCGCCACCTCCTCCTCGGGCAGGCCCCAGCGCCACGCGTCGTGGAGCAGGCTGATCCACAGCGGGGTGGCGTCGATGGTGCCGTAGTAGGCGGCCGGCAGGCGCAGGTCGTGGCCCTCCAGGGCGAACTCGTGCCGCCGCAGCTCGTGCATGATCTTGCCGGGGGCTTCGCCCGACTCACGGTCGACCCGGGTGCCCTGGCGGCGCGCGAGAACCCGCAGGGTGCTCGCGGCCAGCTCGGTGCCGAGGGGCAGGAGCATGCGGGCGGCCCAGATGCTGTCGCGTCCGAAGAGGGTCAGGTACCAGGGCACGCCCGCGCCGAGGAAGGTGTCGCCGGGGGCGCTCGCCTCGGCGAGCCGCAGGGAGCGCAGATCGTCGAGCGACTGCTCCAGCAGGCGGGTCAGGCGGTGATCGGCGGAGACGACCCGGGGGCGGCTCCACTCGACGGCATGGGCGGGGGCGACCACGACGGCTTCCGGGTCGTCGATCACGGCGTTCCAGCGCAGCACGATCCGCCCGCCCGGAGGCAGCGTGACCTGCCATCGCAGCCGCGCCGTATCTCCCGGCTCGGCCTTGCAGTCCTCGCCGGTCACGGTGACCCTGATGCGGTCCGACTCCCAGGACAGCTCGCCGGGCCCGGTGTTCTCGGCCGGTGCGGGGACCGTGTCGCCACCGGACTTCACCACTTCGATGGGGGCGAAATCGCAACTCAGTTCGAGGGTGACGGTGGCGTGCACGGCCGTCGAGGCGGTGGAGGCGATCTCGACCTGCTCGCTCATGCCGCCCGGGGTGACCCGGCGGATCCGGTCGATCCGGAGCGTGGGGTCGGGGCGGCGATCACCCAGCCATCGCAGCAGCGAGACGAACCGGGCGCCGCCGGGCCCGTCGGGGGCATACCCGACGGCCTCGGGCTCACGTCCGTCGACTTCCAGCTTGACCTGCGATAATGCTCTTGAGTCCGCGTGGAAGAGACCTTGGACACCGGCGGGGCGGATCTGCCCGTCGGGGCCGCCCAGTGCGGTCGTGGGGGCCAGAACGGTGCTGACGAGGTCATGCAGCAACGGCTGCAGACGGTATGTCGTTCGGGGATCGATCACCTCGGTGGCGACCGCGCCTCCGGGTTCGGATATGGCTTCGACGAGCACGGGCGGCCCTCCCAGGGTCAACTCGGGCCGACGCAATCTTGACAGATGGGCGCCGGAGGTACACATTGCGAAGCGCTTATTTTACTTGAACGATCCAATTATGCCTTATCGGGCTTTGAACGTTCAAATTTTGGACTGGAAAGGTGCGGATGGCTCAGAAAGTGACGATCACCGACGTCGCGCGGCACGCCAAGGTGTCCCGTCAGACGGTGTCGAACGTGCTCAACACACCCGGGCTGGTCCGCGAGGATACCCGGCGCCGGGTGCTGGAGGCGGTTGAAACACTCGGCTACCGTGCCAGCCAGGCCGCCCGGCAGATGCGCACCGGAAGATCGCGGCTGATCGCCACGCGCATCGAGCCGACCAGGGATGACATCGACGGAACAGTCTACGACCGTTTCCTGCACGGGCTCACCGAGTCGGCCGCCGAGGCCGGCTACCGCGTGCTGCTCTACACCGCCGACGACGATCAGTCCGAGATCGCCACCATCGACGACCTGCTCGCGGCGTACGAACCGGACGCCTTTGTGCTCACCGACACCCACCACGGCGACGTGCGCACCTCGTGGCTGGCCGGACGGCGGCTGCCTTTCGTCACCTTCGGGCGCCCATGGGGCATGCCGGAGGGCCCGAGCCACCCGTGGGTCGACGTGGACGGAGCCGCGGGAACCGCCGCGGCCACCCGCCACCTCCTCGACGCGGGCCATCGGCGCATCGGCTTCATCGGCTGGCCCCCCGGCTCGGGTGTCGGAGACGACCGCCGGGCCGGCTGGGCGCGGACACTCGCCGCGGCGGGTGTGGATCCGGCCGGCCTGGACCGTGCGTCGGATGGCGGCGTGGCCGCCGGCGAGGCCCTGGCACGCGACCTGCTCGACGCCGACCGCCCGGCGACCGCGCTGCTCTGCGTGAGCGACTCGCTCGCGCTGGGCGCGTTGCACGCCGCTCGCTCCCCCGGCGCCGGAGGGCGTGCGAACGGCGGGGCCGGCATGCCGATCGCGGTGATCGGCTTCGATGACACGTCCGCGGCCAGGGCGATGGGGCTCACCAGCCTCAGCCAGCCGCTGGCCGAGGCCGCGGCCTGCTGCGTCGCGCTGCTCGCGCGCGCCCTCGACGGTGCCGGGGTGATCGGCGAGGCGAACGGCGGAGCGTTCGATGAGGCACGCAGCGGGGCGGGCCTCGGGGCACACGGACCCGTCGCGACGCCGGTGGGCACGGAAACCTCGCGATCGCCGGGGTCGACGATGGCCCCGACGGCCCCGGGAGGGCCGCCGGCGCAGGTGCTTCTCCAGCCGTCGCTGGTCGTGCGCCGGTCGGCGTGACCCACCGGAGAGGATCAAGGGAGTTCCGATGAGATGCGGCAATCTCCGTAACGCGGCTCTCCGCCTGGCCGTCTGCGGCATGGTTCTCTCCTCGGCGGCCTGCGGCGGCTTTGGCGACGGGCGGCAGGTCCGGCAGAGCAGCGGGCCCGCCGCGCTGCGGATTCTCATCGGCTCCTCCGGCGACGCCGAGACCACCGCGGTGCGCCGGGCCGCGGACGCCTGGGCCTCCTCCTCCGGGAACACCGCGGAGGTCACACCCGCGCAGGCGATCGCCCAGCAGCTTGGCCAGGCCTTCGCCGGCGACAGCCCGCCCGACGTGTTCTACGTCGACGCCTCCCGCTTCGCCGACTACGCGAGCGTGGGCGCGCTGGAACCGTACGGGGACAGGATCTCCGATCCGGCGGACTTCTACGCGAACCTGCGCACCGCCTTCACCCACGACGGCAGGTTCTACTGCGCGCCGAAGGACTTCTCCACCCTGGCGCTGATCGTCAACGACGATCTGTGGAAGAGGGCCGGGCTGTCCGGCGCCGACGTGCCCACCACGTGGGAGCAGCTCACCTCGGTAAGCGAGAGGATCAAGGCCGGGGGGATCGTCCCGCTGGTGATCGGCGACACCCACGAGCGGATCGGCGCCTTCATGGTGCAGGCCGGCGGCTGGATCATCAGCCCCGACGGCAGGCGGGCCGTCGCCGACAGCCCGGAGAACATCAGGGCCCTGCGCTACGTCCAGACGCTGCTCAGGAACGATCTCGCCCGGTTCCCCCAGAATCTCGACGCGGGATGGAGCGGCGAGGCGTTCGGCAAGGGCGAGGCCGCGATGACCATCGAGGGCAACTGGATCGAGGGCGCGCTGAGGGCCGACTTCCCCACCGTTGAATACTCGGTTCACGAGCTGCCCGCCGGTCCGAAGGGCAAGGGCACCCTCGCCTTCACCAACTGCTGGGGCATCGCCGCCAAGAGCCCGTACAAGAAGGCGGCGATCAGCTTCGTCGAGGCGATGACCACGGTGGACCAGCAGCTGGCCTTCGCCCGCGCGTTCGGCGCCATGCCCTCCCGGCGGTCGGCGAAGGACGCCTTCACCAGGGAGTTTCCTCGGGACACGTCGTTCGTGAACGGCGCGGAATACGCCCGCGGACCGGTCAACGCCCCGAAGATGGAGAGCGTACTCGCCGACTTCGACGCCGGCCTCCAGCAGCTCGCCCGGGCGGCGCCCGAGACGATCCTGAAGCGCCTGCAGAAGAACACCCAGGACGCGCTCGACGACTGACCCGGGACGGAAGGACGGCGCCGGCTCCCCCGCGAAGCGGGGACCGCCCGCGAGAACGGAGGGAGGCCGGCGTGCCCGACACGACGACCCGGGCGGTCCGCCGCCGGTTCCGTCCCACCGCCGCCACCAGGGAGGCCGTCGCGGGATGGCTCTTCGTGGCGCCGGTCGTGACGATTCTCGGCCTGTTCCTGCTGGTGCCGATCCTGATGGCGCTGTGGGTCAGCCTCACCGACTGGAACGGGCAGGGCAGCCCTTTCCTCGCCGGAGTGCCCTACGTCGGGCTCCGCAACTACACCCGGCTGTTCACCGAGGACAACCTGGCCCGCCAGGACTTCATGACCAGCATCCGCAACAACTTCTACTACGTGGTGATCGTCGTTCCGGTGCAGACCGTGCTGGCGCTCGGCCTCGCCCTGATCGTCAACGGCACGCGGCTCAGGGGCAGGACCTTCTTCCGCACCGCGTTCTTCTTCCCCTCGGTCACCAGTTCGGTGGCGATGAGCGTGGTCTTCCTGTTCATCTTCGCCAACTCCGGCGCGGCCAACCACCTGCTCGCGCTGCTCGGCGTCGACGGTCCGCAGTGGTTCGCCGATCCCCGGGGCGTGCTGCACCTGCTGCTCGGCCGCATCGGCCTGGTCGACCCGGAGGCGCCCCCCGCCGCGCTGACCGGCGGTGGCCCGTTCGGACTGTCCTGGTGGGAATGGCTGTCCGGTCCCAGCGTGGCGATGGCCACGATCATCATGCTCGTCATATGGACCACCTCCGGCACGTTCATGCTGATGTTCCTCGCCGCGCTGCAGGACATCCCGGTGGCGCTGGAGGAGGCGAGCATGATCGACGGGGCCGGCCGGTGGCAGCGCCTGCGGCACGTGACGCTGCCGGTGCTCAGGCCGACGCTCTTCCTGGTGTTGACACTCGGCCTGATCGCCACCTGGCAGGTCTTCGACCAGGTCTACGTGATGAGCCAGGGCAACCCGGCGAAGACCACGCTGACCCCGGCCTACCTGTCCTACCAGACCGCCTTCCGCGACTTCGAGTACGGCACCGGCACGGCGATCTCGTTCGTGCTCTTCCTGATCATCGTGATACTGGCGCTGGTCCAGCGCCGGGTGATGCACGGGCGCGCCGACCGGCCCCGCCTCCGTCGCCCGGCGTGGACGAGGAGGTCATGATGGCGAGGCCCACGGATCCGAACGCGGCCTCTCCTGCCTCCCTGCCGCGGGGACCGGCGCCGGGTGCCGGGTCGCGAGGCTCGACGCCGGGCGGCAGGTCCCTGACCTCCACCTTCGCCGGCTACGCCGTCCTGGTGTTCTTCTCGCTGCTCTTCCTGTACCCGTTTGTCATCCAGATCGCGAACTCCCTCAAGACCGAGCCCGACGCGACGGCCAACCCGCTCTCTCCGCTGCCCGACCCGATCTCGTTCGGCGGCTACGAGCGGGTGTTCCTCGGCACCGACATGCCGCTCTGGCTCGGCAACTCGCTGCTGGTGACGGTCATCGTCACCGTCGGCAGGGTCTTCCTGGACTCGCTGGCGGGCTACGCGCTCGCCCGGCTCCGCTTCCGCGGGCGGCGCGCGCTGTTTTCGGCCGTCATCGCGGTGATGGCCGTGCCGGGGGTGGTGCTCTTCATCCCCAAGTTCCTCGTGCTCAACCAGTTCGGGCTGTACGACAGCTACACCGCGCTGATCCTGCCGGTGCTCGTGGACGCGACGGGCGTCTTCATCATGAAGCAGTTCTTCGAGTCCATCCCGGTCAGCGTGGAGGAAGCCGCGCGCATCGACGGCGCCGGGGTGTTCCGCATCTTCTGGTCGGTCGTGCTGCCCATGGCGCGCCCGGCTCTGATCACGCTGACCATCATCTCCTTCCAGGGCACCTGGAACGAGTTTCCGCACACCCTGGTGGCGGTGCAGAGCCCGGATCTGTTCACCCTGCCGCGCGGGCTCGCCGACCTGGTCACCGGGTCTCTCGGCATGGGCACCCGGTATCCGCTCAAACTGGGCGCCGCGGTGCTCGCCACGATTCCGGTCGCGATCATCTTCGTGATCTTCCAGCGCTACTTCATCCGCGGCGCCAACGAGGGCGCGGAAAAGGGCTGAGCCGTCCCCGCCGGCCCCGGTTCCGATTCCGGCTCAACCGCGATCAGCGATCCAGCCAGCGCCCGAGGCTCACCCCCAGACGTCATGGTCAAGGCTCGCCATTGGGCGTCACGGCCAGGCCCATATCCTCCGTCATAGCCGAGGTTCACCGAGCACCTACAGCGTGGAGGCCCCGCCCGCCGAAGCGAGGGGTTTCGGATCGTCGCAGTCAAATCGAGTGATGTGCGGCGTCTGTCGCGCAAGGTGGGCGAGGTGCGAATCCCTAAGGTGGGGTGGGTGCGGTTTCACTGGTCACGCCCCGTAGAGCAGGCCAAATCGTTCCGGGTGAGTCGGGATGCGGCGGGCCGTTGGCATGTGGCCTTCGCCGTCATCCCCCAGCCGATCCCCGGACCGGGGACCGGTGAAATCGTCGGTGTCGACCGAGGCGTTACGGTGTCGGCGGCGCTGTCCACCGGTGACCTGCTGGTCGTGCCGCTCCTGAGCGCGGCGGAGAAGAAGCGACTGGTGCGATTGCGGCGCACCCTGGCCAGGGCCAAGCGCGGATCGAAGCGGCGCGGCAAAACCAAGACGGCCATCGCGAAGCTGAAGGCGCGCGAGGGTGATCGGCGTAAGGACTGGGTGGAGAAGACCAGCACCGATCTGGTCCGCCGCTTCGACGTGATCGCGGTCGAGGACCTGAAGATCTCGAACATGACCCGCTCGGCGAGGGGCACCCTGGAGGTGCCGGGCACGAATGTGCGGCAGAAGGCGGGGTTGAATCAGGGGATTCTCGCCAACGGGTGGGGCCAGTTGGTGACCCGGACGGAGCACAAGGCTCCGGGCCGGGTGCAGATGGTTGATCCGCGGTATACGTCGCAAACCTGTAACGCCTGTGGGCACATCGCCAGGGAGAGCCGCGAGAGCCAAGCTCTCTTCCGGTGCGTGGCCTGCGAGCATCGGGATCACGCCGCCAGAACACCCAGCTCTACCAGCTGATCGACGCCGACCAGATCCGGTTCGAGGCCCGCTACGCCAACGGCGAGCACCACGACGGCTTCCTCATCCGCAAGAACGCCAAGGGCGAGCGCACCGTCAACGAGATCCGCACCGCGGAGAACACCGTCGGCCGGCCGGTCACCATCGACAAGACCCGCGCCGAGACGCGAGACACCGTCAAGGTCTCGGCGTACGGCTACGACCCGGGCGAGCAGAAGGCCGACGAGCTGGGCCGGCTGACGTACACCTTCAGGCTGCCGAGCTCGGCGAAGAGGAACGGCACCTACATCGTCTACCTGAGCAGCACCAACCAGAAGATCACCAGTCCGGTCATCACCGTGACGAAGTAACCCCCGCCGGGCCGCGGGCTCGCCGCTTCGGCGGCGGGCCCGCGGGCCGGTCCCCTGACGTAGGAGATCGTGTGACCGTTCGTACCCGCGTGCTGAGGGGCCTGCTGCTCGCGACCCGCCGCGGTGCGGCGCGCTCGGGGACTCTCCGCGCATCACCGCAGGTGAGTGTGGAAGGTACGGCTTGAGCTGTGCCCGCTCTGTCAATCGCTCTCGGGAGTGAGCGTCCGCAGGAGGCGCGCCATCAGTTCGGCCCGGTCGACATCGGCCAGGGCGAGCGCGCGCGGCACGGTGCCGACCTGTGCCTGCAAGATTCCGAGCAGCAGATGCGCCGGCCGCAGATCCTTCTTGCGGTCAACGGACGCGAAGCCTCGTTCGAGCGCGAGTTTGGCCGATGCCCCCAGCTGCGTCGGAGGCTTGGCGGCCTTGCTCGGCCGGGGAAGACCGGAGGCGGCCAGAGACACCCCGGCCGCGTTCAGACTGTGCTCGAACTCGCGATCCAGCGCGTCGCGGATCGCTCGATGGTCGAGCCCGGCCGAGGTCAGGGCCTGGTGGGTGGCGTTTTCCCCCTCGGCGGCGATCGCCAGCAGGAGATGGTGTGCCTCGATCGTCGACGATCCGTCGTGGTGCGCATCGCGTCTTCCCCGCTCGATGATCGTGTTGATGTATTCGTCGATGGCGGCCATCGTCAGCGCCTCCTCAGCGTCACGCCCGCGGCGATGAGCCGTTTGGCGTGCTTCTTGTGGACCGCCTGGCGCGTCACGCCGAGCGCCTCGGCGACCTGCGGCCAGCTCCAGCCCGCTCGCATCGCCTGCTCGACGGCGGCGTCCTCTATCTGGTCGGCCAGGCGTCTCAACGCCGCCACAGCTGCCAGCGCGTCAGCGGGCTCTTGGGGAACGGGAATCTCAACACCGGACATGCGAGCAACCTTAGTTGACTAATTCAAACAATCGACCCATGTGGCTCATCACGGGTTCCGGACACTGGTTCGCCACCTGCCGCGAGGCGAGGACGCGTTTCCTCACCCCCGCCGACACCCATGATCTGCGCATCACCGCCCCTGGCGGGTTGCGGCGGTGCGCCCCCGACCGGCAGGTGATCGATGCCGTCGACCAGGGAGCCCGGGACCAGGCAGAAGGTGAGGACGGCGGCTCCGGCGGCGACCGCGCAGGCCGCGTTGAGGGCGACGGGCAGGCCGAACACGCTCAGGGCGGGGCCGGCCAACGCGCCGACCATCGACGCGGCGGCCTCGGCGGTGATGAACACCGCGCTGACACGGCCAAGGAGCGCCGCCGGAGTGGTTCGCTGCAGCCAGGTCTGCAGGGCGACGATCACCGTGACCGCGGGAATCCCGAGCAGGACCGCCGCGATCAGCGCCACGGATAGGGACCGGGCGTTGAACATCAAAAAGAACGCGCCGGCGACGAGAAGCTGGCCGGCGGCGACCGTCGTCCGGACGGGCAGGCGGTCGACGATCCTTCCGCTGATCGGGGCGCCGATCAGGAAACCGGCGCTCAGCGCCGACAGTAGCCAGCCGACCTGCGTGCTGCCCCCGAGGGAGGAGACCCCGAACGGCACCAGCAGCGCCGTGAGCGCCGCGTTCGCCAGAAGGTAGACGCCGTTGGCGACCAGCAGGGCACGGGTGGCGGCGGCCCGCCTGACGTGGCGCAGCCCGTCCCTCAACTCGGCGAGCACACGCTGGGAGAACTCCCGGCGGTGAGGGTGTGGCCGGGTGAACCCGATCGCCACGGCGGATATCAAGTAGCCGCTGAGGGCGACGGCGATGGCCACGTTGATGCCGAAGACGGCGAACAGCAGGCCCCCGAGCGGGGCCGCGCCCAGCCCGATGACACCGGAGGTGAAGGAGTTCAGCGCGTTCGCGCTGGTCAGCAAGGGTCCGGTGCCCACGACGTCGGGTGTGTACGCTTGGGCCGCCGGACGGAACAGCACCCCCACGATGCCCTCGCCGAACACCGCCAGATAGACGATCCAGACCGTGTCGGGGGTGCGGGTGAAGAACAACAGGGAGATGACCGCCACGTGGGCGACGCTGGTGAGAAACATCAGGCCCCGGCGATCCCACCGATCGGCCAGCACCCCGGCGAACGGCCCCAGCAACAGGACCGGGAGATACTCGGCGGCCAGGGTGAGCCCGGTCGCGAATATCGATCCGGTCACCGCGTACACATGGGCGGGGACCGCGACCACCAGGAGATTGGCGCTGAAGGCAGCGGCCGCCCGCGCTACCCAGAGCAGTCGAAAGTCCCGCACTCGTAAGGCTCGCAGCACAGCTTCCTCCCTTCACGACTATCCTGTGAAGAGAGAAACAGGGACAAACTATTCTGTCAAGATAGGATCATGGATCACGCCGAACTGGGCCAGCGCCTGCGCTCCCGGCGCGCCGCGCTCGGCCGGACCGTCGCCTCCGTCGCCGCCGACGCCGCACTGTCGGTGCCGTACGTGGCCAACCTGGAGAACGGCCGGGGCAACCCCACCGTCTCCGCCCTCGACCGGCTCGCCGAGGCGCTCGGCACCCGTCTGACCGTCACCCTCGCCGACCCCGACAGCGGTTTCGGGGAACCGCCCCCACCACCCGCGCTTCTCGGCTTCACCCGGACCCGCTATTTCCGTCGGGAGGCCGGCAGTCTGGCCACGTCACTCGGGGAGGAACCGCACCGGATCCGGACCCGGCTGCTCGACGCACTGGCCGCCGTCGCCCGCGGCCTGGGACGTGACGACCTGTCCGAACGCGACTGGCAGCGCCTCCTCGACGCCATGATCCTCATCCTCGCCCATCCCACCGAACCTTCTTCGATAGTTGAGCCTTAAAGGTGCCGAATTCAGGATGTAGTCTCCGAACCGGCGCATGTCGAAGCGCACTGCCGGCATTGGGCCGGTAGCGCGATCTGAAAGCGGGAGCTATGGCGGCAGAGTTCGAGCTCGGCGACTACATCCTGGTGCAGGATGGCAATATTCTTGAGGTTTTCCATCGCACTTTGTCGAGCGTCAGACGCTTCCACGTGGCGTTTCTCGGGGTGTACGCGAAACCGCGCCGCAACGGGTTCAAGGTCATGATCGGCCCCAGAAGCGACGATCGAATCATCAACGGGGTGACGCTGGACATGAACCCGGAGGAGTTGGAGCGTTTCCAAGAGTTCATGGCCCCGCTGATCGCTGCGCGCGACCGCAGGGCCTCCTTGTAGTCGATGCCTGAACACAGATCGATGAATCGACGGGGCCCTGCGGCCTGAGCCGAATGCACCCGCGTACGCGATGATCGCACCGTTCTCACCGACGCGCTCCCCCTGCACCGGTGAGAACGGTGCGCCGGAAGTCCGGGCACCCCTTATCCGGGCGGGCGCGGCTCCATCGATCCCAGCAGGAGCTCACCCATGGCGCGGGTAACGCCCGACTCCCCCGTCCTTCGTTCGATGGCGGCGAACATGGGTGAGGGGTTGCACTCCAGCAGCGCGAAGGTGCCGTCGTCCCTGCGGCGGATGTCGATGCCGGTGAACACCATCTCGCACGCCTCGGCCGCCCGAAGGCACGCGTCGTGCTCCTCCTCGCTGGGCGGGGCCGGAAACACCGCGGTCTCCGCGCCCCGGTAGTCGAGTTCGTCGGAGACGATCTCGTATGAGGCCACCATCTTGCCGGCGACGACGTATACCCGCAGGTTGCGCCCGGGGACCTCCTCCTGGAAGAGCACGGGGGCTCCGGCGAGCAGGCGGAGCCGCTCCGGGAGGAGGTCATCGTCGGTCACGCGGCGGCACAGGGCCCCGCCCGCGATGGGTTTGTAGACGATCGGCCCGCCGATGCTCCGGGCGAAGCCGACGACGGCTGCGGGATCGTTGGTGGCGAGCGTCCGCGGAACCGGAACGGCGGCGTCCCGCAGCCTCTGGAGCTGTTCGAGTTTCAGGAAGTGCTGCCCGAACGTCGACGGAGGGTTGACGAGGAGCGCACCGCCGCGTTCGAGGGCGGCGACGAAGCTGAACACGAACGAGCGGATCTCACGGCCGTTCGCATAGGCCGAACGCCGCGCGCTCTCCTGCTCCCGCGCCGTGGCGGTGCCCGCTTCTCCATGGCGGGAAAGGAAGGGCAGGGGTAACGGCAACGAGCGGACATACCAGGGGCCCTCCGGGCCGGCTCCGAGCCCCGGAGCCACGGGCAGACCGTCCAGCAGTGAGAGCGACGCCTCGGCCGGAAACCTCGAAAGATCGAGGATGGCCGGCTCCGCCCGGCACTCTCGCAGGTAACTCGCCACTCTTGCCACCTGCTCGTCGCCCGGCGGGCCGATGATCCCCCAGCGTTCCATGCCTCGGAGCGCCGTCCCTCGTCGATCGTCGCCGCTCTAGCCGCAGCCTTCCTCGCCGATCGCGTACGTGGTGTAGCCTCCGCCACCCTCCTCGCCGGTCATGTATGTGGTCGGGTCGTCACCGGGCTTGGTCGCGCCGGGCCCTTCGGCCAAACTGTCAGGAAGATCGACGATGAAGTGCTGTAGGTCTGCCATGGTCCTTACCTCCGCTTGGTCCAGCCGACACCTCACAACACTGAGCAACTGTACAACTACTCATCGTTGCTTTCCATGGTGCCGGCTGGACCCGCTCCGAAGGAAACGGACTAGGAGGAGTAGACCTCGAACGAGGAGAGCTGCCCGGCGGGCCATCCGGTGTTGCCGGTGATGTTCAGCCGCAGGTATCTCTGGGTCGTCGCCGGCACGGTGATGGTGACGGTGTTGGCGCCGGCCGGGTTGAAGGTGTAGCCCTTCGACGCGACCAGGGTGTCGAAGGCGGTGCCGTTGGCGGAACCCAGCACCGACAGGGTCTGGGTGCGCGTGTTCCAGCTGGAGATCGGCGGCAGCTTCAGCACCACGCGCTTGACTCCGGCCTGCGCGCAGAGGTCGACCGTGATCGACTGGGGGAAGGCGTTGTTGGCGCTCTCCCAGTAGGTGGAGGCGTTCCCGTCGACGGCATTGGCCGGGACGTAGTTCTGCGTGGTGCTGCTCGCCGTGATCGACTTGCCCCGGGCCAGGTCACCGGTTCCCGGCGAGCACCCGGTGGGGGTCTTGGTCACCGCGGTCACCGTGGCGGAGGGTGGCGAGGTGTTCTGCGCGGCGTCCCTGGCCACCACGTAGAACTGGTAGGACGTC
The DNA here is from genome assembly GCF_900188345.1 of Streptosporangium subroseum. Lineage (GTDB taxonomy): Bacteria > Actinomycetota > Actinomycetes > Streptosporangiales > Streptosporangiaceae > Streptosporangium > Streptosporangium subroseum. The sequence goes on from NZ_FZOD01000029.1 coordinate 20,650, forward strand.
GACGGGCTGAGACCCGTGACGGTGAACGACGTTCCGGAGACGCTGCCCACCTTGACGTCGGTGGCGCCCGCCTCACGGTAGACGTCGTAGCCGCTCACGCCGACGTTGTCGGTGGCGGCGTTCCAGGCCAGCGCGACGCCGGTCTCGGTCGTCGCGGTGGAGCGCGCGTTGCCCGGCGCCGACGGCGGCTGGGTGTCCGGCTGGCTCCCGCCGCCCCTGCGGGTCTCGAACTCCGTCGCCCAGTACTTCGTCCGGTCCAGGTAGGCGGTCTCCGCCGCGGCCCCGGTCTTGCCGTACGCGCCCTCGAACGTCTGGTAGCCGAATCCCGCGGGCGGGTTGCCGTGGGCGGGCTCGATCGAGCTGCCCTCGTGCCACTCGTTGAAGGAGGTGATCGAGACCCACGACGGCAGGCCGCCCTTGGCCGGGTCGAGGGCGTTGGCCCACTCCAGGTCGTAGGTGGAGCCGTTCGCGCGGCCGAGCGTCGGCGAGGTGTTGCCGGGTACGGCGCGGTCGTCGATGTAGCCGGGCGCGACCGAGGGCGCCCAGATCAAGCCGTTCTGCTTGGCGTAGGCGCCCGCGTTCGCCCAGCCGGGCGCGGTGGCGCCGGCGATCCCGTCGTAGGTGTACAGACCGGAGAAGTGAGCGATCTTCGAGGTGTCGGTGGTCTGGGCGAGCACGATGTTGTTCTGGGTCACCTGGTCGAGCGCGGCCCAGTCGGTGATCTTCAGGCTCTCGAACACGTAGAAGGCGGCGCGGTTGCCGTGCTCGGCGTCGCGGTAGAAGGCCGGGCTGCCGCCGTAGCGGCTGTTGATGTACTGGATGTCGCCGACGACCGAGGCCGCCGAGCGTCCGGTGTACGGCTCGATGTGCCAGGCCACCTTGATGCCGTACTGCGCCGCGGCGTTCATCACGCCCGTGACCAGGTTGTCCTCGTAGCTTCCCTGACCCCACCAGCTGTAGACGAGGACGCCGACTCCGGCCTGCTTGATCCACTGCATGTGCTTGGTGACGGCGCCCGCGTAGTCGCCGGAGTCGTAGGGGCCGAGGCTGGGATACAGATCCGCGCCGATGTCGTTCGGCGGGGTGCGGCCGCCCTGCTGCCAGTGCCGCCATTCACCGCCGACCTGGGGATTGCCGTACCAGGGGTAGTAGAACAGGTGGACGTTGGGGGACAGCTCGGGGACCGCCGCCCCGCGCGCCGCCGGCGCCACCTGCACGCCCGCCCAGCACAGCATGAGGAGCAGGACCGCGAGGATAACGGGATTACGGCGTCTGGCTGGTGGCAGAAGACTTACGGATTGATCGGATGTCTTCATCGGCTGACCCTTCGTCACGCAGGGCCGGATCACCGCGGTCGTCGGGGCGTACGGTCACCGCGATCCGGCAGGGTGGGGGGCGGGAAGATCTCCGCCGTCAGCCGAAAAGCGGCAGGACGGCGTTGTGCACACCATAGGATGACGCCCGAGTGTCCGCAATGTTTCTACTTCTTTTCGCAAAAAAATACCTATGCACTGACTGTTACTCGTGAGACTTGCGAGAGAGCTTGAGGGGTGGGACGCCCAGGCGCTGGCCAGCCAACCTGCCGGAGTGGAACGGTCCGATGTTTCGATCCACCGCCCTCCGCGAGGGTCCGGATGGCTCACCGGGACGTCTCAGCGCGGCGCCCCCGAACCGTTCTCCAGCCTTCCGACGGCGTCGAGGATGGGGATGTCTCCGCCGATGAGCTCCAGGACGCGGTGACGGGTACCGGGCGCGTCCAGCAGTGCGACGATCACCGCGGCGACGTCCTCGCGGGGCACCTGGCCGCGGGGCAGCGGCGACTCCGACAGAGTGACCTCTCCGACCCCCGGACCGTCGGTCAGGCCGCCGGGACGCAGTATCGTCCAGTCCAGGTCACGGGCGCGCAGATCGCTTTCCGCATCGGTCTTGGCCTTGATGTACGCCGCCCACACCTCCTCGGACCCCGGCGCCGGCGGGCGGCCGGCTCCCATCGACGAGATCTGGATGAAACGGCGCACCCCGGCACGCTCGGCCGCCTCGGCCAGCAGGGCCGAGGCCCCGCGATCGACGGTGTCCTTCCTGTCCACACCGCTGCCCGGCCCCGCCCCCGCGGCGAACACCGCCGCGTCGGCCCCCAGCAGGTGGGCGGCGACCTCCTCCACCCCGGCCTTCTCCAGGTCGCACAGGACGGCCTTGGCGCCGATCGCCCGGAGATCGGGCTCCTGCTCGGGCTTGCGGATCAGGCCGACCGGCTCGTCGCCGCGATGGGCGAGCAGCCGCTCCAGGCGTAGGGCGATCTTCCCGTGTCCGCCCGCGATGACTATGCGCATGTCGTTTCCCCCTCGAGACGAGACTCGCACGGCCGTACGGCTCGCGCTCCGCCGGACACGTGACCCTGCCGGGTGCACAAGATCCGCGACTGCCTCAAGTGATACTACGATCAGTCGTCACCGACCGCGAGGAGGCACTGCGCGAGATCGTCCCCGGCGTGGAGATCGAGCCCCCGCCCTGATCGCGGCCGAAGGCCCCGGGCCGCGCCGCCCTTCAGCCTCCGACACGTTCGATGAACGCGGCGATCGTGTCTTCGAGGCCGGTGGCAGGTCGGCCGAGCAGGCGGGAGAGGTCGGGGGTGGTCTGGGCGAAGGCGCCGGCCCGCACCATCGGGAACAGACTTCCGAGCCAGCCCGCCTCCGCGTCGGTGACCTCGCGATACGCGACGGGCCTGCGCAGGACCTTCGCCAGGGCCTCGACGCCGGTGATTGCGATCTTCGTCACGGAGGACCCTCTTCTGGCAGGCCGATCATCCGCGATGACGGCGGCTGAGAAATACCCGGAGAATGTACCGGCCGACGGACCTTGACCACCTCAGGTTTAAATCGCCGCCATGGGCTCGCCTCCGTACCGGCGGACGGTCGTGACCCGGAAGCCCGCGCCGGCGGTCCGTGTCTTCGGCATCCCACCGCGCCCGGTCAGAAGGGGGTGGTACCGCCCGCGCCGAAATAGGTCTCGTGGTTCCACAGGTGGGTGCATCCCGGGCACTGCAGGTGCAGGACGCTTCCGGTGTTGCTGATGAGGTAGCGCCAGTGCGCCCCGCAGTTGCGGTTGCTCGCGCAGTCTCCGCAGTCCATGTCGTCGCGGCACCGGGGGCAGGGCACCCAGGCCCTGCGTCCGAGGTCGGCGTGCGGATCAAGCGGCAGCATGGCCCGGCCCCCTCCGTGGAAGGACCCCCGCGTCCACGAGCATGTCGTAGGTCTCCTGCTGCCGCTCGTCGAGACCGGAGTAGAGGAGGTCGTATGCCTCTTCCTCGCCCCGCATCACCGCCGGCGGATCCCAGCCGGGCTCCAGTGCCGCCATGACCGCGGCCCGGCGGCGAGTCTCCTCCAGGGTGAGGTCGATCTCGAAGATGACATGTGCACTGTTGCTGTCCTGGCTCAAAGCACGGCTCTCCGGTGGGATGGCGAACGTGTCATCCGTGTGACCTGCGGGAAGGCATCCGCCGGAGGATCCGGAAGGGGACTCGGCCATCGTGGGGCCGAGATGGCCGGTCCTTTGCGATCACTCGAATGCGGCTCGGAAGTTGGATAGCCCCAAGGAGGGATCCATGTCACTTTTTATACCTTATGTCGCTTTTCTTGGCCACTTCGTGACGCACGTCACGGTCGCCGCTTGAGCTGCGGGGTCACGTCCGTCGATCCATCCCCAGTACGCGAAACGGGTCCATCCTCATGGGCGACGCGACGGCGGGGCAGGAACGGGAACAGACGATCTCCGACGACGCACCGCAACGGAACTCAATCCGCGGACACCTACCGCTCAACCCGGTGTCGTCCACGACCTCATGCCGATCAACTCGCTCGGCGAGACCAAGGGGACCCACGCCGCCATCGCGATCCTGCGCGCCGCGCTCGGAACCGCCCGAGCCCTCAGGAGTCGTGGCCGAGCAGGTCGCCGGGCTGGCAGCCGAGCTCGCGGCAGATCGCACTGAGGGTGGAGAACCGGATCGCCCTGGCGCGGCCGTTCTTCAGGATGGACAGGTTCACGATCGTCACGCCGACCCGGTCGGCCAGCTCGGTCAGGGTCATCCCGCGGTCGGCCAGCAGCTTGTCGAGGTGCACGACGACGTGGTGCTCCTCCTCCGGAGGCATCAGACCAGCCCCTGGGTGTCCGCCCTGAGCTTGCTGCCCTGCCGGAACACCTCCGCCAGCGCGAGGGCGGCGAGCCCGACGATGAGGGCCCAGTAGAAGTTCTCGGCGCTTCGGATGGGCATGTTCTTCAGCGGGGTGCCGGAGAGCAGCCCTTCCAGGACCAGCTTCTCCACTACGGGAATGCCGTTGAGAGAGAGGAGCAGGACGCCGATCACCGAGAGCCTCCGCGCGTTCGGCGGAACGAAGGGATCGTCCTGATCGAAGGTCCGGATCACCAGCAGGAGAATCCCGGCGATGACACTCATGATCACTGCAAGCAGTAGATCGGGCAGCACGAACAGGAAGCGCTGCGAGACGCTGGGGTCGGCGATGACCAGGGTGTAGTCGGCCGCAGGCTTGACCAGGCTGACCGCTCCCGGCGGGCCGGTCGGAAGGGGCGCCGGGTCGTCGGCCGAGGTCGCGGTGTTGTAGGGGCTCATCTCGACGGGGCGTGTCCGGGCGGCGGGACCGGTGAAGATGCCGACAAGAGAGATCAGGACACCGATCAGGGCGATTCCGAAACCGACCCACACCACCAGTTCCAGGTTGCGGATGCTCCCACCCGGCTTGGCCATGACATGCCCTCCCCCAGCGAATGGATATCGATTTTCGATAAAACGATAAACGATAAACAGACGCGGGGACAAGACCCGAGGGCATGGGAGGTCATCGTGCTTTGCGAGCGCCGATGACCCGCTGGAGAAGGATGAAGACAAAGAGCAGCGCACCGATGACGATCTTCGTCCACCACGAGCTCAGCGTTCCGTCGAAGGTGATGATGGTCTGGATGACGCCGAGGACCAGAACACCCAGGACTGTTCCCACCAGGTAGCCCGACCCCCCGGTGAGCAGGGTGCCGCCGATGACGACCGCGGCGATCGCGTCGAGTTCCATGCCGACCGCGTGCAGGCCGTACCCCGACAGCATGTAGAAGCTGAGCAGCACCCCGCCGAGCGCCGAGCAGAAACCGCTGATCGCGTAGACCGTGATCTGGGTCCTGGCGACGGGCAGGCCCATCAGGAGCGCCGAAGCGGGATTGCCGCCGATCGCGTAGGTGTTGCGGCCGAGCCGGGTGTGGCTGAGGACGTACGCGCCGACGATGACGACGACCAGCGCGACGATCACGCTCGGGGACACGAAGTACTCCCCGAAGCGGACCTTCGACTGTGCCATCGACGTCCAGAAGGGGTCGGTGATCGGGATCGAGGAGGTGCTGATCGTGTAGCAGAGGCCGCGGGCGAGGAACATCCCGGCGAGGGTGACGATGAACGGCTGGATCTCGAAGTAGTGGATGATGCAGCCCATCGCGAAGCCGAGAAGCGCGCCGACGAACAGCACGAAGGGCAGTACGGCATAGGGCGGCCACCCCTGCTCCTGCAGCAGCGACGCCGACAGCATCGTGGTCAGCGCGACGACCGAGCCCACCGACAGGTCGATGCCGCCGGTGAGGATGACAAAGGTCATCCCCGCCGCGACGACGAGCAGGAAGGCGTTGTCGACGAAGACGTTGAGGATCACCTGCCCGTCGGAGAACGCCTCGTAGCGGACGGCCCCGACCCCGTACATCACCGCGAGCAGCGACAGCGTCGCCAGCACGGGGATGTACTTGCGCTGGGGCCGCCGCAGCCCCGGCCACCTGCCGGTCAGACTGGTCATGGCGCGACCTCGACTTTCGTCTTCTCCCGCGCGGCCGCCCGCGCGGACGGCCGACGGCGGCGCTGGAAAACCTTGGCGCGGAACGCCGGCGACTGGATGAGGCACACGACGGTGACCACCAGCGCCTTGAACAGCAAGGTCGTCTCCGGCGGGACGCCGACGGTGTAGATGGTGGTGGACAGTGCCTGGATGAGCAGGGCACCCACGACGGTGCCTCCGATGGAGAAGCGCCCTCCGGCCAGCGACGTGCCGCCGATCACCACGGCGAGGATCGCGTCGAGCTCGATCCACAGGCCGGCGTTGTTGCCGTCGGCGCTGGAGACGTTCGAACTGATCATCAAACCGGCGATCCCCGCACAGAACGCGCAGAAGACGTAGACCATCACGATGATCCGGCGGGAGCCGATGCCCGCCAGGCGGCTCGCCTCGGCGTTGCCGCCCACCGACTCGATGAGCATGCCGAGCGCGGTGCGGCGGGTGAGCGCGACGGCCAGGGCCACCGCGCCCAGGGCCAGGAGAATGGAGAAGGGCACGGTCAGCCAGTAGCCGCCGCCGATGAGCTTGTACGGCGTGCTGTTGATCGTGATGATCTGGCCGTCGGTGATCAGCTGGGCCAGTCCGCGCCCCGCGACCATGAGGATCAGCGTCGCGATGATCGGCTGCATGCCGACCCCCGCGACGAGGAAGCCGTTCCACAGGCCGAGCACCAGCGCCAGCCCGAGCGCCAGGCCGACCGCTGTCAGGACCCCGGCGACGCTGTTCTGGTCGTCCTGCCCGCTGATCCACAGGCAGGCCAGGGCTCCGCAGATGGCGACGATCGAGCCCACCGACAGGTCGATGCCCCGGGTGGCGATGACCAGGGTCATGCCCAGGGCGACCATGATCAGCGGTGCGCCGAAGCGGACGATGTCGATCAGGCTGCCGTAAAGGTGCCCGCCCCGGATCTCGATCTTGAAGAAGTCCGGTGTGAAGAGGAGGTTGGCCAGCAGGAGAACGATCAGGATGGTCACCGGCCAGAAGAGCCGCCGCCGGGTCAGGGCGCTCATGTGCCCGCTCAGGCTCGCGGTCATACGGCGGCTCCGCTCGCGATGATCCGCATGACGTGCTCGACGTCCACCCCGTCGTTGGGCATCTCGGTCACCAGATGTCGATCGCGCAGTACGGCGATCTTGTGGCTGAGCCGCAGGACCTCTTCGAGCTCCGCCGAGATGAACAGGACGGCCATTCCCCCGTCGGCGAGCGAGACCACCAGCCGCTGGATCTCCGCCTTGGCGCCGACGTCGATCCCCCGGGTCGGCTCGTCGAGGATCAGCAGTCGGGGTTCGGTGATCAGCCAGCGGGCCAGCAGGACCTTCTGCTGGTTGCCGCCGCTGAGGTTGCGGACGACCATGTCCGGATTGGCGGGGGTGATGCGCAGGGCCTTGATGTATTTGTCCACCAGCTCCTCCTGCCTGCGCCGGGGAATCGGGCGTGACCATCCGCGTTCGGCCTGGAGCGCGAGGATGATGTTCTCCCGCACGGTCAGGTCTTCGACCAGCCCCTCGGTCCGCCGGTTCTCCGAGCAGAAGGCGATGCCGTGGGCCATCGCCGTACGCGGATTGCGGACGGCCACGGTGGTGCCGTCCACCCGGATCTGGCCGTGATCGGCTCGATCGGCCCCGAACAGCAGCCGGGCCACCTCCGTCCGGCCCGAACCGAGCAGTCCGGCGAGGCCGACGACCTCTCCGCGGTGGATGGCGAGATTGAAGGGCGCCACGGCGCCGTCTCGCCCGAGCTCGCTCGCCGCGACCACCGGCGACGCGTCCTGGAGGGCGGCCGGGGAGCTTTTGGGCTGCTCATCCAGTTGCTCCAGGACCTCCAGCTCCTTGCCGATCATCATGGCGACGAGGTCGATCTGGGCGAGCTCCGCGGTGAGACGCTCACCCACCAGGCGGCCGTTGCGCAGCACCGTGACGCGGTCGGTGACCTCGTACACCTGGTCCAGGAAGTGCGTCACGAAGAGGATCGCGATGCCCTCGTCCTTGAGCTGCCGCATGACGCGGAAGAGCTGCTCGCACTCCTTCGCGTCGAGGCTGGAGGTGGGCTCGTCGAAGATGAGCACCTTGGCGGAGATGTCGATGGCCCGCGCGATGGCGACCATCTGCTGCACCGCGATGGAGTAGGTGCCGAGCAGGGCCGAGGCGTCGATGTCGAGCCGGAGCCGCCGGAGCAGCTCGGTGGCCCGCCGGTGGATCTTCTTCCACTGGATCGCGCCGAGTCGCCGCGGTTCGCGGCCGATGAAGATGTTCTCCGCGACCGACAGGTTGGGACAGAGGTTGATCTCCTGGTAGACGGTGCTGACACCGGCCTGCTGCGCCTGCAGGGGACCGGTGAAGCGCACCGCCTCCCCCTCCAGGAGGATCTCCCCTCCGTCGATGTCGTAGACCCCGGTCAGGGCCTTGATCAGCGTTGACTTGCCGGCGCCGTTCTCTCCCATGAGGGCGTGCACCTCACCGGGGAAGAGCCGGAAGTCGACGTCGCTCAGCGCCTTGACGCCGGGAAACTCCTTGGTGATTCCCGTCATCGCCAGGATCGCTGCGGGCTCTGCCATCCCTGTGGCTCCTTGCGTGTTCGGATGGTTCCTGCGGTTCCGGCATGTCCCCGTGGTTCTTCCGCGTCGTTCTCACGCGTCCGGACGGTTTTTACTTTTCAGGTGGTTCGCACATGTCCAGGTGGTTCGCACGTATTCGGGCGGGGCCACCCCAGGGGTCGCCGGGGTGGCCCCGCCGCGGTGAACGGCGCACGAGGTCAGTACTTGCGCCCCGGCAGGGCGGCCTTGGCCTGCTCCTGGGTGAAGGTGGTCTCCTCGGTGAGCACCCGCGTCGGGATCTGCTCACCCTTGACGGCCTTCTTCACCAGGTCCATCAGTTGCGGGCCCAGGAGGGGGCTGCACTCGGCGATGAAGCTGATCTTCCCGTCGGCCAGGGCCTGCATTCCGTCCTTGACCCCGTCGATGGTAATGATCTTGATGTCCGTACCGGGCCTGAGCCCGGCGCCCTCGATCGCCTCGATGGCGCCGAGACCCATGTCATCGTTGTGGGCGAACAGAACGTCGATGTCCTTGTTGGCCTTCAGGAAGGCCTCCATGACCTCCTTGCCCTTGGCCCGGGTGAAGTCGCCGGTCTGCGAAGCAATGATCTTGAACTTCGGGTCGGCCGCGACGACGTCCCCGAAACCCTTCTTGCGGTCGTTGGCGGGGGCGGAGCCGGTGGTGCCCTGAAGCTCGACGATGTTGACCGGGTCGGGCTTGCCCTCGTACTCCTTGACCAGCCACTCTCCGGCCTTCGTGCCCTCGACGACGAAGTCGGAGCCGATGAACGTCTTGTACAGCGACGTGTCGGTGGAGTCGACCGCCCTGTCGGTCAGGATGACCGGGATGCCCGCGTCCTTGACCTCTTTCAGAACGGTGTCCCAGCCGGATTCGACCACCGGCGAGAAGGCGATCGCGTCGACCTTCTGCTGGATGAACGAGCGGATGGCCTTGATCTGGTTCTCCTGCTTCTGCTGGGCGTCGGAGAACTTCAGATCGATGCCGGCCTCCTTGGCCGCCTCCTGGACGGACTTGGTGTTCGCGGTCCTCCATCCGCTCTCGGCGCCGACCTGTGAGAAGCCGAGCGTGAGCTGGTCCGATCCGCCGCCGCTCTGATTCGCGCTGCTGTCCTGGCCACCGCCGCAGGCGGCGAGCATGGACACGAGCACTCCGGCGGCCAGGGCCGCCGCCAAACCACGTCTGAACATGGTCTCTCCTTGTGTTTCTGGGGGGATGAAGGAGATGTCGTCGAATCCGGGCCTGATCTCTCGGGCACGGACGTGTTCGATGCCGACGGTCCGGCGGATGATCCGCCGGCCCCGCGACCTGGCCGAGCGCTTGCTATGGGTAGCGTTAACATTTCAGACCGGCCGAGACCGGGGATCCGGCCCCGCCGGAATCAGTGGCGAACCGGTCCCGTGCTCTCCCTGACCACCAACTCGGGTTCGACGATGCGCGGCCCTCCTCCCGAGGCGCCCTCGATGCGGCCCTGCAGCAACTGGAACGCATGCCTCCCGACCTCTCCGAAGTTCTGCCTGACCGTCGTCAGCGGCGGCCAGAAGTAGGCGGCCTCCGGCACGTCGTCGAAGCCGACCACGCTGATGTCCTCGGGAACGCGCCGGCCCGCCTCGCGCAGGGCCCGCAGCACCCCCAGGGTCATCTGGTCGTTGGCGACGAAGATGGCCGTGACCGACGGGTCGATCGCCAGGCGCTTGCCGAGCTGGTAGCCGGAGTGCGCGCTCCAGTCGCCGACCGGCACCTCGGGCACCGGACGGCCCTCGGCTTCGAGGACCGAACGCCACCCCTCGACACGCCCCCTGGCGTCTATCCAGTTCGCGGGGCCCGACAGGTGCCAGACCGTCTCGTGCCCCAGGCTCAGCAGGTGCCGCGTCGCCCGTACGGCGCCGCCGCGCTGGTCGACCATGACCACGGGGACGGGGATGTCCTCCCCCGCGTCCACCGCGACCACCGGCAGGTCTGGCGAGAGGTGGCACAACCCCTCCGCGGCCGACTCATGCGGCGCCACGATGATGATGCCGTCGACCGACTGCGCGCGGAGCCGGTCCACGCCCTCCCCGATCGACCTGCGGTTCAGCACGCCGAGACTGGCGATGTTCACCACGTAGTCGTTCTGCCTGGCCGCCTGCTCGATCGCGTAGAGCGTGGAGGCCGGGCCGTACAGGGTGGTGTCGAAACTGACCACGCCGAGCACCCCCGAACGACCCGTGACGAGCTGGCGCGCGGCCGAGTTGGGGCGGTAGCCGAGCTCGCTCACCGCCGCCAGGACGCGCGCCCGGGTCTCGGGGCGCACCCTGTCGGGCGTGTTCAGCGCACGCGAGACCGTCATCGCGGAGACTCCGGCGAGTGCGGCGACATCGTCCAGCACCGCCGGCCTGGTCCGTGCCCTGCCGTCCTCGAAGCTCGGTGTCATGCGTTCCTCGCCATGTTTCGCTGGGGTTACCAGAGTGTTTGCGATAACACTTAAGCTGTCAAGGCTAGAGGTGGAAACTTTTCGGATGCTTCCCATGGGCTCGAATTGCCCTAGCCAGAGGGATGTACCCCGAATCGTAATCACCGATAGCCTTGACCAATACTTCTGATAGCGCTAACAATCAGCCCACTTGATTCGCGCCTGCATTCCCTGGGAGCACCGCTGTGTCCAACGACCCCGCAGTTGTCATCGGCATCGACTACGGCACCCTGTCCGGACGCGCCGTGGTGGTCTCGGTGGCCGATGGCACCGAGCTCGGCACCGCCGTGCATGAGTACCGGCACGGCGTGGTCGACCGGCGGCTACCCGCGACGGACGCCCCGCTCGGCCCCGACTGGGCACTTCAGATCCCCCAGGACTGGCGGGACGTGCTGCGGTACGCCGTCCCGCAGGCGCTGGCGAACGCCGGGGTCGCCCCTGGCCAGGTGATCGGCATCGGTACGGACTTCACCGCGTGCACCGTCCTGCCGACCACCGTCGACGGCACTCCCCTGTGCGAGCTGGAGGATCTCCAGGACCGCCCGCACGCCTATCCCAAGCTGTGGAGGCACCACGCGGCCCAGCCGCAGGCCGACAGGATCAACGCGCTGGCGGCAGAGCTCGGCGAGGACTGGCTGCCCCGCTACGGCGGGAAGATCTCCAGCGAGTGGGAGTACGCCAAGGCGCTGCAGGTCCTGGAGGAGGACCCCGAGGTCTACGAGCGCGCGCAGCGGTGGATCGAGGCCGCGGACTGGATCGTCTGGGAGCTGTGCGGCCGGGAGACCCGCAACCTCTGCACCGCCGGATACAAGGGCATCCACCAGGATGGCAAGCGGCCCTCCCCGGAATACCTCGCCAAGCTGAACCCCGGCTTCGCCGACTTTACCGAGAAGCTGGAGCACCCGCTGTCGGCCATGGGCACGGTCGCGGGCGGGCTGACCGCGCGGGCCGCGGCGTGGACGGGGGTGCCCGAGGGGACCCCGGTGGCGATCGGCAACGTCGACGCCCACGTCACGAACGTGGCCGCGCAGGCCGTCGCGCCCGGCCAGATGCTCGCCGTGATGGGCACCAGCACCTGCCACGTCATGAACTCCGATGTCCTGGCCGAGGTGCCTGGAATGTGTGGAGTGGTGGCCAACGGCGTCACCCCCGGCCTCTGGGGATACGAGGCGGGGCAGAGCGGCGTCGGCGACATCTTCGCCTGGTTCGTCGGCTGCGGCCTGCCGGAGGACTACTACGCGCAGGCCACCTCGCGGGGCCTGTCCCCCCATGAGCTGCTCACGGAGAAGGCCGCCACCCAGAAGGTCGGCCAGCACGGCCTCGTCGCGCTCGACTGGCAGAGCGGCAACCGCTCCGTCCTGGTCGACCACAACCTGTCGGGTGTGCTGATCGGCTCCACGCTCGCCACCGCGCCCGAGGACATCTACCGGGCGCTGATGGAGGCCACCGCGTTCGGCACCCGTACGATCATCGAGGACTTCGAGAAGTCGGGAGTCGCGGTGTCGGAGCTGGTCATCGCCGGAGGCATGCTCCGCAACCCGTTCCTGCTGCAGATCTACGCCGACGTCACCCGGCGCCCGCTCAGCACCATCGGCTCCGAGCAGGGACCCGCGCTGGGCTCCGCCATCCACGCGGCGGTCGCCGCGGGCGCCTACCCCGACGTGTACTCCGCCTCCAAGGCCATGGGGAAGATCAACAAGAACGTGTACGTGCCCGACGAGGAGCGAGCCAGGAGCTACGACGCGCTGTACGCGATCTACACCGAGCTGCACGACCACTTCGGCCGCGGTGGCAGCAACGCGCTCCACGCCCTGAGGGGCATCCGCAACGCCGCGGCCTCCTGAGCGGAGCCGTCGAGACGGCGTGCCCGGCGCACTCTGCGTCGGGCACATCCGGAGTCCGGCTCCGCACAAGCCGGGCACGCCCGGAGTCCGGCCACGTGTGCCGGACACCGCGAGACGCGATCGGCTCCGTTCAGGGTTTCCTGGCCACGCCGCCGACGTAGGTGTAGTAGGTGATGCCGACCTCGTGGTTGTCGTACACATCCGGTCGCCACTCCACCAGCGGCACCAGACCGGGCTCCAGGACCTCCATGTCACCGAAGTAGGCGAGGATCTCCTCCCCGGTGCGCCACCGTCCGGTGCCCAGGTTCTCGTTGAAGATCCGCTCGGCCTCGGCGGCCTGCTGGGAGACCACGGGATGCTCGGCGCCCGGGTTGTGGAAGTGGGAGACGGCGACGTAACTGCCCGGCGGGAGTGCGGCACGGAGGCGGTCCGCTATGCCGCCCGGGTCCTCGTCGTCGTTGAGGTGGTGCAGGATGCTGAACAGAAGAAGCCCGACCGGCTTGGTGAAGTCGATGAGCCGCCGAACCTCCGGGTGGTCCAGGATCTTGTCCGGTTCGCGGATGTCGGCCTGGATGACGGTGGTCGTCTCAGTGACGGCGAGGATCGCCCTGCCGTGTGCGAGGACCATCGGGTCGTTGTCGACGTAGACGACCCGTGCCTCCGGATCGATCTCCTGGGCGATCTCGTGCACGTTTCCCTGGGTGGGGAGACCGGACCCGATGTCGAGAAACTGGCGGATGCCCGCCTCCGCCGTCAGGTGGCGCACCACTCGCCGCAGGAACTCGCGGTTGGACCGCGCGGCCGCCGGGGCGTCAGGAGCGATCTTCAGAGCCATCTCCGCGACCTGACGGTCGGCGGCGAAGTTGTCCTTGCCGCCCAGCATGAAGTCGTAGACCCGGGAGATGTTCGGCTTGGACGTGTCGATCCCGACCGGTACGCGATCTTGCCGGTCCTCAATCGGGTTCCGGTCTTCGTCTCTGTCAGGCACGGCCCGTCTCCTACTGGATCGTCTACCGACTCGCTAACCGATCATCGTAATGATAGTGCAAATGATCGGTAAAGCATGATCAAAGCAGCGGCCCGCCTGGACACCATGGATTCGAGCACGAGCCCGATTTTCCGCCTCCCCCGAGCCTCCGGAGGACTCCCGCACACCCCTGCGCCGGCCGTTGCGCCGCCCGGCCCACGGCGGCGACGTCGATCGTCGCTTCGCCGGCGGCATCCCGCTCGGCGGCCTCGGCGGGCGATGAATCCGAGCATCCGGTCGGCCCCGAGCCGCGCCGGCACGCGTCAGGCCGGGTGGCTCTCGCACGAGCCACCCGGCCTGACGTTCCGTCCGCTTACTGTTGTCCGGGCTCCGCCCAGAAGAGCGTCCCGGATCCGCGCAGGTCTATGGGTCCGGCCGCGGCGGAGACGAAGGCGGACTCCCCCTGGCGCAAGGTCTGTCCTCCCGCCTCGACCTCTCCCCGCGTGCACAGCAGGATGCGCGGCACGCCTCCCTCCAGCAGGAAGCCGGAACCGGGACTGACACTGCCCAGGCTGAACTCCGGCGCGGGCGTACGGTAGACGTTCTTCACCGGCTCGATCCGCAGGGGCAGCGCGGAGGGGACCGTCACCCGCAGCAGCTCCTCCACCTCGATCGGCTTGCTGGTCAGCCCAGCGCGCAGCACGTTGTCCGAGCCGCTCATGATCTCCACGCCGAACCCGCTCAGGTAGCAGTGGAGAACTCCCGCACCGAGGAAGATCGCCTCACCCGGTTCGAGTTCGTACCGCTCCAGCAGCAGCGGCGCGAGGCAGGCCGGATCCTCGGGATGGAGGCCCGCCAGCCGTACGACCAGCGCGTGGTCGGGACGGCCCGCGGCCGTCGCGCCGCGCACGATCGAGGCGACGAGGTCTCGCCTGGAGCCGGCCGGCCACTCCACCAGCACTCGCAGCGCGGCCGTGGTCTCCTCCTCGGCGAGCAGCGCGATGACCGGCTGCAGCTCCGGCACGCCCAGCTCCTCCAGGAGGTCCGCCGCCTGGCGTGCGGCACGGAAACCGGCCAGCGCCGTGAACGGGGTCAGCGCGCAGATCAGCTCGGGCTTGGAGAACGGATCGACGTAGGCCCCCCTCGCGAACCCCTCCTCCGCCTGCTCCTGCGACGGGTGAACCTGCAGCGACAGCGGCAGGTCCACGGCGATCAGCTTCAACAGGTACGGCAGGCGCGAGCCGAACCGTTCCGCGGTCGAGCGTCCCAGCTCGGTCAGCGGGTCGGCGGCCACCGTCTCGGCGAGCGAGCGCCGCGTTCCCTGCCGCACCAGCGACGAGGATCCGGACGGGTGGGCACCGAGCCACATCTCGGCCTCGGGCAGCGACGTGGGAACGGGGCGCCCGGTCAGCGTGGCGATGGCCGTACGCGATCCCCAGTCGTAGTTCTTCACGGTGTTCCACAAGGGATCAACCGGTAGTTCTGTCACGATTCCTCCTCCGGTACAAGTGTGGCGGATGCGCCGACGTCCACGCGACAGAACCCACGCCCCTCACCGTCTTCACGGATGAACAGTCATGGTCGCGACCTTCACGGGTAAACGGCCATGGGTGAACAGTCATGGGTGCGACCTTCACGGGTGAACGGTCATGGTCGCGATGCCGGAGGATCATGTCGTCGCGGCAGGTCGGCCGGACCGGCCGGCCTGATCCGCGCGTCACCACCACGGGCGCGGACCGCCGTGCTCCTTACCTCCGGCGCCTCCGGCACCTCCGGCCCGCGGACCAAGGTCGGCCCTCGGTCACGGTGTCCGGTTCCCCTGCCCTGCCCGGGCGGTCATCGGTGTCCGTCCCGATCCGTCCCGCGCTTCCGGCCTGGCTCGTCAACATTCAAAAAACCGATGTCCCGCACGGCCACAGGAGCACCGTGCGGGACATCGGCGGGCAGAAGGAGCGGTTGTCTCTCCCCAGCGGTGAGGTCCATGGAAAGGACATCAGCGGCGGGGCCTTACAGGGAGACGGGTCCGCGACCGTATCGGCCCGGTCGCGGTGCACCGGATTCTTTCCCGTGCCTTGAAGCGTTTCAGAATCAAGGAATTCAACAGAGAACGCTCAACATCTGCCCCTGCGGATCAGGGCCGCCTTGCGCCGGAGGCTTCCCATGCGGAACGCCGCCGTTGTCCGGGGATCAGTGCCGAGGTGTTGTTTTATCAGCACCCCCAGGGCGCGCAGGCGCCGTAAAGGACAACACTCTGGGAGAACATCGGCGAGATGCCGAAATCCGGCCCGTCCATGCCCGGAGCGACCGTGCCCACGCTCGCATCCGAGGCGCCCGCGCCCGTACCCGGAGCGACCGTGCCCACGCTCGTACCCGGGGCGCCCGCGCCCGTACCCGGAGCGACCGTGCCCACGCTCGTACCCGGGGCGCCCACGCCCGTACCCGGAGCGACCGTGCCCACGCTCGTACCCGGGGCGCCCGCATCCGTACCCGGAGCGGCCGTGCCCGGAGTGGTCGTACTTGGAGTTCCCGCACCCATGCCCGCGGTGCCCGTACCCGGGGCCGTGCCGGGAGTGTCCGCCCTGAGAGCACCCGTGCTCGGACCCGTATCGGGAGCACCCGTACCCGGGGTGCCCGCATCCGTGCCGGGAGTAGCGGTGCCAGGGGTTCCCGTACCCGGCGTAGTCGTATTCGGGGCGGTGGTGCCCGGGGCAACGATGCCCTGGCCCGCATCCTGGCAGGGATCCACGGCGGTCGGGACGATTTGGCCGCCGGCGTCGAACTGGGGCCCGCCCAGAAGCGGTCCGGTGCCGAAGAAGGCCACCGAGCCAGGGGGGATGGCCGTGCTCAGAACATCCACCGGAATGGTGAAGGCGAACTGGCCTCCCTGTCCGGGGAGGCACGGCTCGGCCTGCATGGCGCCCGGCGGGACCTCCGCGGTGCCCGACGGGGCCTGTTCGGTGCCCGGCGGGGTCTGGCAGGCGGACGGCGTGACGGTGTTCTTGTTCAGGGTGACGAGGCCGGTACGGGCCAGGGCGCGGCCCTTCACGGCCGCGCCGCTGCCTGCGGAGATCGAGTTCAGCGCGAGGATGTTTCCGGTGAAGCTGGAGTTCGTTCCCAGAGCGGCCGAGCTGCCGACCTTCCAGAAGACGTTGCACTCCTGGGCACCCCCGGTGAGGGTCACCGTGCTGGCGGTTCCGGTGCTGAGGGAGGAGACCGTCTGGAAGATGAAGACCGCGTTCGGATCTCCCTGCGCGTCGAGCGTCAGGTTTCCGGTGATCTGGAAAGTGCCGGCGGTGGACTTGTAGATGCCCGGTCCCAGGGTGGTCCCGCCGAGCTGCGTCGGCACGGTGGTGGCGGGAGCCTGGGTGTCGGCGTTGGTGTAGGCGGTGGTCAGGTCGGCCTGGGCCTGCGCGGCGACGGCGTTGGCCGCATGCGTGGCTCCGCTCACGCTGCCGGGCGGAAAGCCGCTCACCGAAGCGCTCGGACTCACTCCGAGGTCTCCGGTGACAACGGTGGAGCCGGTGTTCACGACCGCTTTCCCAGCCAGAACCGCGAAGTTCGCAGCCGTGCCGAGTGGCACCGCCACCGGTGCCCGCGCTGCCGCACTCGCGGTTGGCGTCACGACGAGGGCCCCCATCGCGACCGTGGCTGTGAGAGCTCCTGCCAGCCAGGAACGCTTGACAATTCGCGGCACTACGCGAGAGCGAGTGGCGTCTATCATAAAGCCGTCCTTTTCTTTTGGTATTGCTCCGTCCAGGCACATTGCCGATGATGCGCCATTGCCTTCGACCCTACTAATCAGCGCCGCCGTCATCGTTATACGACATGCGGGGGATCTAAATCTGTAAGCCGTTCCCAGATATAAAGGAAATATAGCCGCGTCGCTGGGCGGCCGCGCCGGGCCCAATCGGCACAATGTTCCACGTCGAATTGAAAACCCTCTTCATTTTCATGATCGCCGACCGGCACGGGCATCCGGAGCGGTGCGGAACGGGGTCGCACGGGGCGGACTGAACGCCTCTCGCCCACGGCAGGTGCCATTCGACTCCGGACAATGCCATTTAGTGGCGGGACGTGAGGAACTTCGTGGAAGGCACCTTTGCCGACGTCGCAGCAGATAAGGGCGGGTTCAGATCTCCCGAAATGGAGACAAGTGGCTTGCGCAATTCCACCGGTGTCGGCGGTGATCCTTTCCCCGATGTCTTCCGGCGAATGAATCGACGATCATCGACCGTCCCGGACAGGCCTCTCCGCAGGAGAAAATAGACCGGAACGATCGATGAACCGATATTTCAGGATTTCTTCTTTCCGCGCGGGATGACAAAGTCAGCCAGCAGCGCGGATGCCGGGGCGAGTTCCGGCCAGGATCCCGCGAACGTCAGCACGGCGATCGCGGAGGTCGGAAACTTCTCCAGGGCCCGCTCGAGCGCGTCGCCGGACGCCTCGCCGGCGAGCGCCAGCGTCAGCTCCTGCAAGCCAGGGTTGTGCCCGACCAGCAGCAGGGTCTCCACCTCCGCGGGCGCCTCGCACACGATGTCGAGCAGCGTGTTCACGCCGGCGCCGTACACTCGCTCGTCGTAGGAGACCGGTGGCGTGGCGTCCAGTTCCTGGACGACGAGGTCCCATGTCTCACGGGTACGGCGGGCCGGCGAGCAGATGACGTGATCGGGCAGATAGCCGGAATCCCGTAGCCGGTGTCCGGCCGCGGGGGCGTCGCGGCGTCCGCGCGGGGCGAGCGGACGCTCGAAGTCGTTCACATCCGGCCAGGCGGACTTGGCATGCCGCAGCACGATCAGGCGTCGAGACGTCGAGACGGTCATACCCAACAGCTTCTCAAACCGTTCGGCCGATCAAACCGTTTCCGGACGTGACATTCACCGGCTCGCGACACCACGGACGGGCCCGGACCGTCCGGATCCACCGGTCGCCGCCCGAACATGGGGCCTCAGAGAGCCGGCGCCCGTTCCGGGGAAACCTCCGGAAGCCGTCGCCCGTTCGGGAGGCTCTCAGGGAGTACAGGCACCCGTTCCAGAAAAACCTTCGGGGAGCCGACCAGGGGCCCATGCCGTTCCGGAGAGAACCTTCAGGAGGCCAGCGCCCGTTCCAGGGAGTCGAAGGAGCGGTTCAGCAGCACGATGTGATCATCGAGGACGTCGTCCGCGCGTTCGCCGGCGAGGATCCTCCGGGCGCCGACGACGTAGGCCGTACGGTAGGCCGCGACGATCAGGGCCGCCGACAGCCGGGACCACGAATCGTCGGGAGCGGCTCCGGTGGCCTCCGCGAACAGAGCGCCGATCAGGCCCTCCAGCTCCTCGGCGAACTCCCTGGCCCGGGCCTGCAGCGGCGGTGAGTCCAGCACGACCTGCCAGAAGAACTGGTAGCCCTCGCCGACCCCGCCCAGGGGATGGCGTTCCTTCAGGAGTTCCAGGGCCAGGCGGCGCAGGGCGGCCAGCGGCTCCTCCCCCACGGGGCGCTCGCGAACCGCCCGGGTGATCAGGTCGATGGCCTGCGGGAACCGGTCGAAGAAGAGGTCTTCCTTCCTCTGGAAGTAGTTGAAGACCGTCTTCGTCGAGACGTTGGCCGCCTCGGCGACCTCGGCGACCGTGACGTTGTCGAACCCGCGCTGGACGAAGAGGCCGGAGGCCACATCCGAGATCAACTGGCGCGTCTGCCGCTTCTTCCGCTCACGGAGCCCAAGCTCATCACTCACGGGATTTACTCTAGTTGATAAAATCTTATAGTTGAAGTAAATTTCTATCGACGGCAGATATTTTCGGAGGAGTGACATGTCATACGACGTCGACGTGGTGGTGGCGGGGGGCGGTCCGACCGGGCTGATGCTGGCCTGCGAACTGCGGCTCGGTGGAGCCTCGGTCGTGGTGATGGAACGACTGACGGAGATGGACCCCACCATCAAGGCCGGGTCGCTGAACACCCCGAGTGTGGAGGCCCTCTACCGGCGCGGCATGATGCCCGATCTTCAGGAGGCGCAGGAGGGCAACCTGCAGCAGTTCGCCGCGTTCATGCGGCAGCGGTCCCCGGGCGGGGAGCCCGCCAAGGCGCCGCCGAGGTTCGCCGGCCACTTCGCCGGGATCATGCTCAGCGCCGACCTGCTTGACCCGTCGGACCCCGAGCTCACCGGACACGGCCCCGCCGATCTGATCGGTATGGTCACCCAGCAGCAGCTCGAGACGATCCTCGCCGATCGCGCCGCGAAGCTCGGGGTCGAGGTCCGCCGGGGCGTGGAGCTGACCGGTCTGGAGGCCGACGCCGACGGGGTGACGGTGACGACGAGCGGGGAGAGGATCCGCGGGCGCTGGCTGGTGGGCTGCGACGGAGGCAGGAGCGCGGTCCGCAAGCTCGCCGGCTTCGACTTCCCCGGCACCGACCCGGAGATCGACGCGCACCAGGCGATGGTGGAGATGGAGGGCTCGGAAGCCCTGGAGACGGGCTGGCACGCCACGGCCACCGGCGTCTACGCGCACGGCCCGGTGCCGGGCCGCGTCCTCACCGTGGAGTTCGGCGGCGTACCGGCCGACCGGGACGGCGCCATCACCGCCGAGGAGCTCCAGGCGTCGATCCGGAACGTCAGCGGGACCGAGGTCGTCGTCACCGGGGTGAAGACCGCGACCCGGTTCACCGACAACGCCCGGCAGGCCACCACCTACCGATTGGGCAGGGTGCTCCTGGCCGGTGACGCGGCCCACGTCCACTCGCCCTTCGGCGGGCAGGGCCTGAACCTGGGCATCGGGGACGCGGCGAACCTCGGCTGGAAGCTCGCGGCGACCGTACTGGGCTGGGCCCCGGAAGGACTGCTGGACACCTACACCACCGAGCGGCACCCGATCGGCGCCTGGGTGCTGGACTGGACGCGTGCGCAGGTCGCGTTGATGCGCCCGGACCCCCGCGCCAGAGCGCTTCGCGAGGTGGTGACCGACCTGACGCGGACCGTCACCGGGACCACCTACTTCGCCAAGAAGATCTCCGGGGTCTGGCAGCGCTACGACCTTCACGGCGACCACCCGCTGGTCGGCGCCAGCGCACCGGACTTCGAACTGGCCGACGGGACCAGGCTCGCCGACCACCTTCACGAGGGCAGGGCGTTGCTGCTGGACCCGTCAGGACGGTTGCGGGCCCTGGCCGGCGGCTACGGCGACCGGATAAAGGTGATCACGGCGGCCGTCCTCGACGAGACCGGTCCGGCCGGGCTGCTGGTACGGCCCGACGGATTCGTCGCCTGGGCCGCCGACACAGCCGACACAGCCGACACCGCAGACACCCCCGACACCGCAGACACCCCCGACACCGCCGACGCCCCCGACACCGCCGGCGCCGATCCCGGCTCGCTGGAGGCGGCCCTGTCCACCTGGCTCGGCGCACCCGCCGTCGCGCCCCTGGCGTAGAGGCCTCCGTCTGATCAGGAGGAGCCTCGTGGGGCGGTGGAGTCGCGGATGACAAGACGGCAGGGCATGCGGTGGACACCCGGTGTGGCCCTGCCGTCGATGGCGGCGAACAGGTGCTGGGCGGCGGTGCGGCCGAGCGTCTCCAGATTCATGTCGACCGTGGTCAGCGCCGGCCGCGTCTCGGTGGAGAGCATCTCCCAGTTGTCGTAGCCCACGACCGCGATGTCGTCGGGAATGCGGTGGCCTCGCTCTCTGGCCGCCTCGACGAACCCGGCGGCGATCTGGTCGCTCCCGCAGAACACCGCGTCCACCTCCGGCTCGGCCATCAGCAGCATCTCGGCCGCGTGCCGGCCCCAACGCTGTGACCAGGTGCCGTGGAACGTCTCGCCGGTCTGGACGAGACCGCTCTCCGCAAGCGCCGTCGCCAGGCCCTCGGCCCGGTCGATCGTGGCCTTGTAGTCCATCGGACCCGTGATGTGCGCGATCCTGCGCCGTCCCATGGCCACCAGGTGCCGCACGGCGAGGGCCGCGCCGCCCACGTCGTCGGGAACGAACGAGACGTCGCCCGGATCGTCGGACGCCCCGTAGGCGTAGACCACGGGGATGGGCAGGTCACGGCTGATGGACGAGCGCGTGTCCGTGCTCTCACCGACCACTATCAAGCCGTCCACCCGCCGGGACAGAAGCGTGCGGATGTAGTGCTGCTCCCGGATGGCGTCGCCCCGGGCGTCGCACAGCAGCAGCGCCATCTCCCCCGCGCCGAACGCGTCCTCGGCACCGAGGAGCACCGGGATCCCGAACCTGCCGACGCTGTCACTGGTGAGCAGCCCGACGGTCCGGGTCTGCCCGGACAGCAGGCCCCTGGCCAGCGCGTTGGGCTGGAAGGAGAGTTCCTGCGCGGCCTCCAGCACTCGCTGCCGGGTCTCCGCTCGCACGTTGTCCCGGCCGTTCAGCGCCTTGGACACGGTGGCGATCGACACCCCGGCCAGGGAGGCCACGTCGCTGATAGTCACCGCACGCGATCGCCTATCGACCATCTAGCGAAACCCTTTTCTGTCATCCTGCTCCGAGGTCTTACTCCAGGCCAGCGGCGGCCATGAGCCGCCAAACAGACCATAACCAGCACTTCCTGGGTAAGCAAGTCGCCGGACAGTCTCCGGGCATCCGCAGGCCATTGACAGCCCCCAACGTTTCTCTTATGTTTCCGAAAACCTTTTAGTTTTGTTTCTGGCGTCTCGGGGGATGCCGAGAGGAGACGTTCATGAATCCACGTTCACCCCGACGCCGAAGGGCCGGGGCCATCCTTGTGGGCCTGCTGGCCATCGCGTCCGTGGCCGCCTGCGGCGGAGCCGACCCCCAGCCGGCGGATTCCGCGGCCTCCGCGGCTCCCGCGGAAGGCGTCACGGTCACCATGTGGACGCGTGCCGCGACCCAGGCGCAGAGCGAGCGTCTGGTCGCGGCCTACAACAAGGGCCACAAGAACCAGGTGAAGATGACCGTCATCCCGACGGACAACTACCAGCCGCGCATCGCCGCGGCGGCGGGCGCCAAGCAGTTGCCCGACATCTTCGCCTCCGATGTGATCTTTGTTCCCAACTACACCTCGCAGGGCCTGTTCCTGGACATCACCGACAGGATCAACGCCCTGCCGTTCAAGGACAAGCTCGCGCCCTCGCACATGAAGCTGGGCACGCTGGACGGCCGGCAGTACACGCTTCCGCACACCCTGGACCTGTCGGTCTGGTTCTGGAACAAGGACCTGTACTCCAAGGCCGGTCTCGACCCGGAGAAGGGCCCGACGACGCTGAAGGAGTTCGCCGAGCAGGCCACCACCGTGGACGAGAAGCTGGGCCAGGACGGCAAGGTCAGCGGCACGTTCTTCGGCGGCAACTGCGGCGGCTGCTACGTGTTCACCTTCTGGCCCTCGGTCTGGGCTTCGGGCGGGCAGGTCATGAACCCCGAGGGCACGACCTCGCTCAACGACCAGCCCGCGATGACGAACGTGTTCAACATCTACAAGGACCTGTACGCCAAGGGCATCACCGGCGCGACGGCCAAGGAGGAGCAGGGACCGACCTGGACCGGCTTCTTCCCCAAGGGCGGGATCGGCGTCATGCCGATGCCCTCGACCACACTCGGCCTGATGCCCAAGGACATGAAGGTCGGTGTCGCGCCGATCGCCGGCCCCGACGGCGGCGAGTCGACGTTCGTGGGCGGTGACTCGGTCGGCATCTCCTCGACCACCGAGAACGCCGACGCGGCCTGGGAGTTCCTGTCCTGGTCGGTCTCCGACGAGGCCCAGGTCGAGGTCATGGCCAAGAACAAGGACGTGCTCGCCCGCACCGACCTGTCCGACAACAAGTACTCCGCCGAGGACCCGCGCGTGGTGTTGATCAACTCGCTGGTGGCCAAGGGGCAGACGCCGTACGCGCTGCGCTTCGGCCAGACCTACAACGACCCGCAGGGGCCGTGGCTGCGCCTGGCCCGTGAGGCGGTGTTCGGCGACCCGGGCAAGGTCGCCCAGCTCAACACCGACATCACCAAGTCCCTGCAGCAATGACCGTGATCACAAGGCGTGACGGGCAGGCGGTGCGGGCGACCAGCCCGGCACCGCCCTCCTGGTGGAGGACCCGGGGCGCCCAGGGCTGGCTCTACGCGGCGCCCACCGCTCTGATCGTGGGCGTGCTGTTCCTGGCGCCGCTGGTGCTCATCGTCTGGATGTCGCTGAACCGCTGGCCGCTGCTCGGCCAGGCGCACTTCAACGCCCCGGACAACTACACCAAGATCGCCGACAACCCCCTGTTCCTCGACGCGGTGGGCTTCACGCTGAAGTACACCGTGATCACCACGGTCCTGCTGTCCGTGGTCGCGCTCGGTCTGGCCCTGCTGGTGCAGGAGCGCAGGCCGGGTATCGGCTTCTTCCGCACCGCGTTCTTCCTGCCGGGCGCGGTCGGCTTCGCCTCGGCGGCGCTGCTCTTCTACGGCCTGCTGAACAACGACTTCGGCCCGATCGACCCGATCCTGCGGACCCTGGGAATCATCGACGAGCCGGTGAAGTGGACCGGCACCCCGAACATGGCGCTGTTCTCCACGATCACCCTGGTGATCTGGCGGTTCGCCGGGTTCAACATGCTCATCCTGCTCACGGGGCTGCAGGCGATCCCCGTGGAGGTCTACGAGGCGGCCAGGAGCGACGGCGCCAACCGCCTGCAGATCTTCACCAGGATCACGTTGCCGCTCCTGCGGCCCACGATCGCGCTGATGCTCATCCTCAGCATCACCGGCTCGCTGCTCGCCTTTGACCAGTTCTTCATCTTCACCAACGGCGGCCCGGACAACAGCACCGTCTCCATGGTCATGGTTGTCTACCGCGACGCGTTCTTCCGCTTCGACCTCGGTGGCGCGGCGGCGCTGTCGGTCGTGCTGCTGGTCGCGCTGGTGGCGCTCAACGCCCTGCAGATGCGCGTGCTCAGGAGGTCGAATTGAGGTACTACACCACCCTGTCCGCCCTGGCCGTACTCTTCCTGTTCCCGCTGCTGTGGAGCGGTTGGTCCTCCTTCGACGGAGGTCCGGGAAACTACGCCGAGATGGCTCAATTCGGCGAGGGCCTCGACACCTACCTGACCAACAGCGTGCTGGTGTCGGTGATGACCGTCGCCGGCACGCTCGTGGTCTCCGCCCTCGGCGGCTACGCCTTCGCCCGTTTCGACTTCCCCGGCAAGAACCTGCTCTTCCTCGCCACCCTGGCGATCCTGATGGTGCCGTACGCGACCATCCTGATCCCGCTCTACGTCCTGCTCGGCTACATCGGCCTGCAGAACTCCCTGGTCGGTCTCTCCCTCGTCTTCGTGATGTTCCAGCTGCCGTTCGCGCTGTTCATGATGCGCAACGCCTTCGAGGCGATCCCGCGCGAGCTGGAGGAGGCGGCCCTCGTCGACGGCTGCGGCACCTTCCGCGCCTTCAGCCGCATCCTGCTGCACGCGGTGCGGCCCGCCCTGATCACCGTCGGGCTGTTCGCCTTCCTCGCCTCCTGGAACGACTTCTTCGCGCCGCTCATCCTGCTCAACGACGGCGCGAGCTTCACCCTCCCGGTGGCGGTGGTCAGCATGGCGCAGCGCACGTTCGGCGCCATCGACTACGGCATGTTGCAGGCGGGGGTCATGGTCATGGCCCTGCCCTGCCTGATCCTCTTCATCGTTCTCCAGCGCCACTACGTGCGCGGATTCATGTCAGGAGCCTTGCGTGGCTAGCCCCGTCCTGCCCTCCTCGGGCGTGCTGTCCCCCCTGGGCCTCGATTCGGTACGGCTGGCACCCGGTTTCTGGGGCGACCGTGTCGCGCTCAACCGCGAGGTCATCATCGCCCACTGCCAGGAGTGGATGGAACGCGCCGGCTGGATCGGCAACTTCCGCGCGCTCGGAGAGGACCCGTCGCGGCGCGGCGCGCGTCCCCGGCAGGGCAGGGAGTTCAGTGACTCCGAGATCTACAAGCTGCTGGAGGCGATGGCCTGGGCCGACCATCCGGCCCTGCCGGAACTGGCCGCGACCGTCGCCCGGGCGCAGGAGGAGGACGGCTACCTCAACACCCGCTGGCACGACGCGCGCTACACCGACTTCGAGTGGGGCCACGAGCTCTACTGCTACGGCCACCTGATCCAGGCCGGCGTCGCGCGGCTCCGCGTGCACGGGGAGGACGAGCTGACCGAGGTCGTCCGGCGGGCGGCCGACCACATCTGCCTGCGCTTCATGGACACCACGGAGACGTGCGGCCATCCCGTGGTGGAGATGGCGCTGGTCGAGCTGTACCGGGTGACCGGCGTCGAGCGCTACCTGGAGATGGCCCGCCGGTTCGTCGAGCGGCGCGGGGCGCCCGCGCTGGACGACATCCCGTTCGGCCGCGCCTACTTCCAGGACGACCTTCCCGTACGGAAGGCGGAGGTGTTCCGCGGCCACGCCGTACGGGCCATGTATCTCGCCTGCGGCGCGGTCGACGTGGCCGTGGAGACCGGGGACGGCGAGTTGCTGTCGGCGATCGAGGCGCAGTGGCAGCGCACCGTCGCCCGGCGGGTCCACCTGACCGGCGGCCTGGGCTCGCACCACTCCGACGAGGCCTTCGGCGAGGACTTCGAGCTGCCGCCGGACCGCGCCTACTCCGAGACCTGCGCCGGGATCGGCTCCCTCATGCTCTCCCAGCGGCTGCTCCTGGCCACCGGCGACGTGCGCTACGCCGACCTCGCCGAGCGGACCCTGTTCAACGTCCTGGCCACCGCCCCCGCCCTCGACGGCCGCTCGTTCTTCTACGCCAACCCGCTGCACGTCCGGGTGCCCGCCACACCCGTGGAGGGCATCAACCAGGGAGCGGAGGGCGGTCTGCGCTCACCGTGGTTCACCGTGTCGTGCTGCCCCAACAACATCGCCCGCACGTACGCCTCGCTGGCCGGCTATGTCGCGACCGCAGGCGCCTCCGGCGTGCAGATCCACCACCACACCCCCGGTGAGATCCGCCACGACGGCCTCGCGCTGCGCGTCGAGACCGGTTATCCGTGGTCGGGTGAGGTGACCGTCCGCGTACTGGAGGGCGGACCCGCGCGGATCTCCCTGCGGGTCCCCTCGTGGGCCTCCGGCGCACAGATCTCCCACGGCGGAGCCACCCGCCCGGTGTCCCCCGGCTACGCGGTCGCCGAGGGGGAATGGGGGGCGGGCGACGAGATCCGTCTCGACCTGCCGATGACACCCCGGTGGACCCTCCCCGATCGCCGGGTGGACGCGCTGCGCGGCTGCGCGGCCGTCGAACGCGGCCCGGTCGTCTACTGCGCCGAATCCGTGGGGGACGTCCCCGCGCTCGCCCTCGTCGAGGCGCGGGTGTCGCCCCCGGTCGAGCACCTCGTCGACGGCGTCGTCGAGCTCGACGTCGAGAGCGCGCGTCTCTCCCCCGAGACGGGCGCCTGGCCCTACACCCCGGCGCAGGAGACCGAGAGCCCGGACCTTTCGGACCCCGAACCCCTGAGGCTCGTGCCGTACCACCGCTGGGGCAACCGCGGCCCCGCCACCATGCGGGTCTGGCTACCGGCCACCGACCGGCCCGTGTGACATATTGGCCCGGAGGCACCATCGCAGCCGCCCTGCGATGGTGCCTCCCTCATGCGTCCGTCAGGGGTTGGGGACGGTGTCCTTCCAGGTCGTGGCCGTCGTACGGTAGCCGTTCACCCGGTTGACGACCTCGGCCGGGGCGACCACCTCGTTCTTGCTGAAGTAGAACCAGTCGACCTGCTGGTTGTAGGCCCGCGGGGTCGAGCTGCCGACGAGTCCGCCGCCGATGAACCAGAGGTTGAAGTTCACCGACTGCGGCGTCTCGGGGTAGTAGATGTCGCCGTGCTGGGCGAAGAGGACGCCGTCGATGTAGTACTTGACGTTCCCTCCGGCGACCTGCAACACCAGGTCGTGCCAGCCGTTGTAGCTGGCCGTCTGCTCCTGGTGGACGTTGACCGCCAGCCAGGGCTCGTTGCGGTAGGTCTCCCAGGTGGTGGCGTACATGATCGGTCCCTGGGCGCCCCAGCCGCCGTTGGGCAGATACTCGAAGTCCTGTTCGCTGTAGTTGGGGTCGAGGTCGGCTGCGAGCGGGGTGATCGTGAAGAAGGTCTGCACGATGTTGTCGCCGTCGGGGCCGCTCTCCGGCGTGTCGGAGAACTTCACCCGGGCGGCGTAGGTGCCCTCGAAGAACTTGCGCTGGTTCAGGAACTCCGACTGCGAGGTGCCGCCGGTGGTGCCGTCGGTGGCGGCCCGGAGCTGCAGGGCCTTGTTGCCGGTGCCGATCGAGGGGAAGGTGACGTTGGAGGCGGGCCAGCTCGCGCCGGGCACGCCGGGACCGCCGCTGTTGGTGCGGACCGTCCAGTTGTGCGCGGTGATGGCCGGGTCGGCCGAGCCGGTGTAGGCGAAGTCGTCGAAGACCACGCCGTCGCCGCCGGGGTTGGTGGGCGGAACCGTCGGGGTCGGGGTCGGGGTGGGCGACGGGCCCGTTCCTCCCGCGGGCGGCGTGCCCCACGCGAGGCTGCCACCGGTGTAGACGGCGACCTTGGTCCAGTCGCCGTAGGTGGTCCGGGCCGCGCTGAAGGAGTAGTCGTCGCTCTGGGTCAGCGTCTGCCAGTCCGCCCGGTAGAAGCGGAGCTGGAGGTCACCGGTCGAGGCGCCGGCCGCGAGGGTGCCGGCGGTGAAGCCCACCTCCAGGTAGCGGTCGGCGGTGGCCGTGCCGGGCGAGAGGGTGCCGAAGACGCCGGTCACCGTGGAGCAGGAGATGACCGCCCAGGAGCAGGCGAAACGGTACTGCTGCGCGGCGGAGTCGGCCTTGAAGTAGTAGCGGATCTTCACACCGTTCAGCGGCACGGACGTCGTGCCGGAGTTGACCAGGTTGAACCATGGCTCGACCTGGTCGGCGGTGGCGCCGGTGGCGCTCGTCCTGTACTGCAGCCGCAGCGACTGCGCGGCGCTGGCGGGGGTGACGACGGCCAGGGCGGCCAGCAGTGCGGCCACCAGGCCGCCCCATAACAGCTTCTTGAACAATGCCTTCCCTTTCAGGGTGAGGGGTCCCCGAGTCCTGTGGGTCGAGCGGGCCGGCGTTGACGCCTCGCGCCACTCGGTTGTGGGCCGGGCGTTCAGGCGTCGAACGCGCCGGGCCACTCGGCTATGGGTTGAGCGGGCCGACGTTGACGCCTCGCGCCGTCAGGCGGGCGAGGTGCGCCTCCAGCCTTCCGAGGAAGTCCGGGTAGTCGCCGGCCGTGCCCCACGCGACCTCGGCGAAGGCGCACAGGCGGGGGAACGCCATGTACTCCACCCGCGCGGGCGTGGGCATGTACTCCGTCCAGAGCTGGCACTGCACCCCGAGGATCCGGCCGCTCGCCCCCGCGGGCGTCTCGGGCGGGGTGAAGCCGTAGGCGTCGGCGAGGGTGAGCGCGAACCCCTGCGGGCCGGGTGAGTCGGACGGGTAGTCGAAGTAGGTGCGGCGGTGCGGCGTGAGCACCACGTCCAGGCCCTCGGTCGCGGCGCGCGGGCCGCTCTCCTCGTCCAGCCAGGTCATCGCGGTCGTGCCCGGCGTCGCACCGGGCTTCTCGTACCAGTAGACGAGGCGGCGTCCCCGCTCGGTGAGATGGTCGGCCATCCTGCCGGTGAACCAGGCCCGCGCGGCCCCGGCCCCCGGCAGGCCGAGCTCGCGCAGGCGCCGCTGGGCGGTCTCGCTGCGCTCCCACTCCGCCGGGGGGCACTCGTCCCCGCCGACGTGGACGTACCGGCCGGGGAAGAGGTCCACCACCTCGTCGAGCACGTCCGTGCAGAACCGGAGCGTGGCCTCGTCCAGGTTGAGCACGTGCTCGCTGACCCCCCACCCGTCCCAGACCTCGAGCCGGCGGGAGGGCTGGTTGCCGAGGCGGGGGTAGGCGGCGATGGCGGCCTGGGCGTGGCCCGGCATCTCGATCTCGGGAACGACGGTCACGAACCGGTCGGCCGCGTAGGAGACGATCTCGCGGATGTCCTCCTGGGTGTAGAAGTCGCCGCTGACCTCGGTGAGCCGGGGGTAGCCCTTGATCTCCAGGCGCCAGCCCTGGTCGTCGGTCAGGTGCAGGTGCAGGACGTTGAGCTTGTGCAGCGCGAGGAGGTCGATCAGGCGGAGCACGAAGTCCTTGGGCATGAAGTGCCTGGCGACGTCGAGCATGACGCCCCGCCAGGCGAACCTCGGTGAGTCCTCGATGATCCCGTACGGCACGTCGGGTCCGAGCTGACCCAGCGTCTGCAAAGCGTAGAACCTCCCCGCGGGGCCTCCGGCGGTCAGTTCGGCGGCGGAGGCCGTGATCTCGAGGCGGTAGCCCTCCGCGCCGAGCGACGGGTCGTCGGGGCGGTGCCGCAGGAGATCGTCGTGGAACGGGACGGAGCCCCCGGGTACGGCCAGTTCACGTGGCCGCGGAATCATCACGTTGGTTTATCCCTTCACCGCGCCGGCGATCAACCCTGAGGTGACCCGGCGCTGCAGGACGAGGAAGATGGCGAGCACGGGAAGCATGAAGAGCGTGGCGGCGGCCATGGTGGCGCCCCAGTCCGTGCCGAAGACGTTGCTGAAGGAGGAGAGCCAGACGGGCAGGGTCCTGTCGGCCTGGTTCTTGATGATGAGCGCGTTGGCGAAGGCGAACTCGTTCCACGCGGTGATGAAGCCGAAGAGCGAGGTCGACATCAGCCCCGGCGCCAGCAGCGGCAGCACCACCCTGCGGAAGGCCGCGGTACGGCTGCAGCCGTCCATCTGGGCGGCCTCCTCCAACTCCGGGGGGATGGCCGCGATGAAGCCGCGCAGGGTCACGATCGTGAACGGCAGCGTGGTCATGAAGTAGATCAGCGTGAGCATCGACAGTTTGTCGAGCATGCCGGTGTCGCGGGCGACGATGTACATCGACACCAGCAGTGCCTCCCAGGGCGCCATCTGGGCGATGAAGACCATCAGGATGAAGGCCCGCCGCCCGCGCCACCGCATCCTGGCCACCGCGAAGGCGGCCAGCAGCGCGACGACCAGCGCGAGCAGCACCGCGCCCACCGTGATCGACAGGCTGTTGCCCCAGAAGGTCCAGAATCCCGGTGTCCCCACGGCCGTCGTGAAGTGCTCCAGCGTGGGGTGCGCGGGCCAGAAGGTCGGCGTCTCCGACAGGATGTCGGTCGTCGGCTTGAACGCGGTCAGCACCATCCAGTAAACGGGGAAGACCGAGACCGCGAGGACCCCGAGGGCCGCGAGGTTGAGCAGGACGCGGCGCGGCCTCATGCTTGCTCTCCTTCGTGCTTGAGCATCCGCCGTAGGTGGGTGATGAGGACCGCGATCAGGATCAGCACGGTGAGCGTGGACACCGCCGAGCCGAGGTCGTACTTGTGCAGCGACTGCGCGATCTGGAAGGCGTAGACGGGCAGCGTGGTGGTGGCCTCGTCGGGTCCTCCCTTGCTGATCGCCCAGATCTGCGCGAAGCACTTGAAGACCCAGATCACCTCCAGCGAGACGATCAGGCCGAAGAGCGGGCGCAGGATCGGGAAGGTGACGGAGCGGAAGATCTGCCATCCGCTCGCGCCGTCGATCCGCGCCGACTCGTACAGCTCGGTGGGGACGGTGGTCAGCCCCGCGTAGAGGGTCAGCGCGGCGAACGGCACCGACTGCCAGACCACCAGCGCGACCAGGATCGCGAAGGTGGAGTTGCCGTCGGCGAACCAGGTGTAGTCCTTGAAGGAGTCGAACCCGAGCGTGACCAGCAGCCAGTTGACCACCCCGAGCCGCGACTGGAAGAGCCACTGGAAGATCGTCGTCGCGGCGAGCACCGGGGTGGCCCAGGTGAGGACCATCCCGCTCATCACCGCGAGCCGCATCCAGCGCCCGAGCCTGGGCAGCATCAGCGCGACCAGCGTCGAGATCAGCGTGATGAGGACGACGTTGACGGCGGTCCAGACGAGGGTCCGCCGCACCACCGTCCAGAACTCGGCGCCCCCGAGCACCTCTGCGTAGTTGTCGAAGCCGACGAACGCCGCCCCGCCGCGGATGAGCTCTCCCAGCCTGAAGTGCTGGAAGGAGATCACGACGCTGCGCACCAGCGGGTAGACGAGCAGGTACGCGGTGCCCGCCAGCGTCGGCGCGATCAGCAGGTACGGCCAGAGGTCGGCCGGCCTGAACCGTCTCGGAGGCCGGGGCGGCGGGGTCGCCTCCGGGGTGCGGGGGCGCGGCCGGGTGGCCTGGGGTGCGGCGGGCACCGGGGACACAGCACACTCCTCAGGTGGTGGAGCCGGCGAGGGGGCCGGTCAGGACTTGGTGTTGAGGATGGCGGTGATGGCCTCGGAGGCCGCGCCGGCGTCGGCGGTGGCATCGTCGCCGGTGAGGAACTTGGTCATGTATTCCTTGATCAGGTTCTTGGCCTCGACCGCCGCCCAGTTGGGCGAGTTGGGGGTCGCGTGGCCGTTCGCGGCGCCCGCCGCCATGGCGGCGGTGGCCTCGTTGCCGCTCAGGACCCCGGCGAAGGAGACCTTGTTGGGCACGTAGCTCATCTCCTTGGCCATGTCGAGCTGGAACTCCTCCCCGGCCAGGGCCTTGACCACCTCGTAGGCCTCCTCCTGGTGCAGGGAGGCCTCGGGGATGACCAGGTCGGACCCGCCGGTGAAGACGGCGCCCGGCTTGTCGGCGGTCTTGCCGGGGATCGGGAAGAAGCCGAGCTTGCCCTTCAGCTCGGGGTTGGCCTTCTCGATCGCCACGGCCCCGCCGGGGGCCGAGATGAGCTGGGCGACGTCACCCTTGGCGAAGACCGTGGCCTGCAGTGGCTTGGCCTCGTCGGAGTCCTTGGGACCCTCGCCGAGGGCCTGCAGCTTCTTGTAGAACTCCGCGCCGGCCAGCGCCTGCGGCGTGTCCAGCGCGCCCTTCCACTGGTCGCCCTCCTTGACCGCCAGGTCGCCGCCCTCGTCCCAGATGAACCCGGCGAGGGTGTACCAGTTCTGGCCGGGCAGGTAGATGCCCTGGTCGCCACCCTTGTTGAGCTTGGCGGTGACGTCCAGCCACTCGTCCCTGGTCTTCGGCGGCGTGGTGACGCCGGCCTTGGCGAAGAGGTCCTTGTTGTAGATCACGACCCGGTTGGCGGCGTACCACGGGATGCCGTACTGCCTGCCGTCGATCTTGCCGGGCTCGGCCAGGCCGGGGATCCAGTCGGCGCCGCCGAGGTCGGCGACCTTGTCGGTGAGGTCCTTCACGCCGCCGCTGGCGGAGTACTCGGCGACCTGGGTGTTGCCGACCTCGATCACGTCGGGGGCGTCCTTGCTGGCCAGGGCGCTGATCACCTTCTGGCCGATGCCGTCCCACTCCTGGATCTGGATGTCGAGGGTGACGCCGGCGTGGGACTGCTGGAAGGAGGTCTTGAAGCGGTCGAGCACGGGGTCGGAGAAGCTGTCCCGCATGACCCAGACGGTCAGCTTGGTGGCACTCGCACTCGCGGTCCCGTCCGGGGCGGCCGCGGTTTCCGACGAGGAGCTGCACGCGGTGAGGCCGACGGAGAGCGCCGCCGCCGTGGCGAGTAAGCGGTACCTCATGGGTTCTCCCAGTGGTCAGTTATTGGTAACCCGATGAGAGGAGAGTGGTCTTAACCAGTTGGCATGTCAATAGGTGTGATAAACCAGTGACTTGCCGATTCACCAGGGAACCCCGCTACCCGCACTGGTAAGTTGTTGGTAAGGTCCAAATGTGCAGACAACGGGGTTGAACCTTCCAACGGGGCTCAAACGCGACCGGGTCAGAGACTTCCTGCTCGACCTCATCGCCGACAAGGAACCCGGCAGCGCCATCCCGTCCGAACGGGATCTCTGCCGGGAGCTGGGCGTCTCACGCCCGACGCTGCGCGCCGCGATAGACGGGCTGGTGCACCGGGGCATCCTCATCCGCGAGCACGGCCGGGGCACGTTCACCGGCCCTCGCAAGGTCACCCAGGTCCTCGCGGCGGGGAGCAGTTCCTTTCACGCCCCCGCGGCCGAGGGCCACTGGCTCAGCCGCATCCTGGAGTTCGACTCCGCCCCCGCCACCGCCAGGCTCGCCCATCGCCTCCAGGTCTCCCCCGCCGACCCCGTCCTGCGCGTGGTACGGCTGCGCACGGTGGACGACGAGCCCATCGCGATCGAGCGCATCCACCTGCCGCACGCCCTCGTGGCCGGCCTCGGACCCGACGACATGGAGTCGGGCAACTTCTACCAGTTCCTCCGCACCCGCTTCGGTGTCGACGTGCGCAGCGCGACCCAGAGCATCGAGCCGACCGTCACCGACGAGATCGAGGCCGAACTGCTCAACGTGCCCCAGCACGCCCCCGCCCTGCTCATCGAGCGCACCTCCCGCGACTCAGGCGGGCGGATCGTCGAGTTCACCCGCTCGATCTATCGCGGCGACCGCTACCGGATCACCTCCGAGCTCCACTTCGACACCTCGTCGGGCTGAGTGAGCCGAGTGGCCCGGCCCACACGCGGGTCATGGGCGTCGCCGTGGGGGCGGCGCCCATGACGCCCTGCAACCTCCCACAACGCCGGACGCACGTTCCCGCCGGGCGTCCCGGTGCCTGTTCCTACAGTTCCGCGCACGTCAGGGCCTGCCGCAGCGCGGCGTGTCTCTGATCCGGCTGTCCCGCGCCGTCGTAGAGGTCGGCGACGGCCATCCACGCCTCCGAGGCTCGCCGCAGCGCCTTCATCCTCTCCAGCTCCCGCGCGGCCCCGGTCTGCGCGACCACCGCCTCCTCCACGCGCCCGAGCGCCTGATAGACCTGGGCCAGCAACTGGTGCGCCTCCACCGCCACCGGCCCCACCACGCCCGCCAGCCGCTCCACCGTCTTCAACCCGCGATCGAGGGCCTGCTCGGGCCTGCCCCGTAGAAGATCGACGCGAGCCAGCGACAGCAAGCACGAGGCGATGTCGCCCGGGTGGGCCGAGGCCGCCACCAACTCCGCATGCGCCGTGGTGAGCATCCGATCGACCTTCTCGATGTCGATGTCTTCCACGGCATACAGCAGGGCGTGTACGGCCATGCACATCCGGAGCCGGCCCACCGCCAGCGGATCGTCCAGGGTGGCCTGGAGGCGTAGGGCCCGGTTACTCAGATGATCGGCTTCCAGAAAGTCGCCGAGGATGTGGGCCACCATCGCACTGTTCCAGGACGCCGCCACGATGGCCCGAGACGATCCGAGAAGATCGGCCTCCTCCAGAAGCTGGGTGGCGAACTGCGTCATCCGCTCGCGGTCGCCGCGCTCGATGTAGGCCGCCAGCAACGTCGAGGCCAGCTCCACCAGCCGGTCGGTCCACCCCAGCGGCTCCTCACGATCCAGAGCCTCTTCGCCGACCTGTATGGCGGCCTGCAGCTCACCCACCTCGCGATGGCACCGGCACAGTGCCAGGGCGATCGAGATGCGCTGCTCGCGAAACTCCGCCTCCACATCGGCCAGCACGGCCGCTATTTCGGCGCGCATCGAGCACGCCTCCTCCAGCAGCATCCTCAGCTGCTCGATCGCCGCCGGCCGATTGCCGGTGGCCTCCAGTGCGAGAGCCGATCCGTACCCGACACGCCGGCGCAGGTCGGGCAGGAGGCCGAGCGCGGACTCGGTGCCCAGCCGCGCGAACTCCTGTCCGGCCCTCTCCACCTCTCCCGCACGCAGAGCCGTTTCCGCGTGTTTCATCCGTGCGTACAGGCCGGCCACCTGCTGGTCGGTGATTCCGTGCCCCGCGAAAGCGGGGGGACAGTTCAGCCGCTCCGCCAGGATTCGTAGCTCTGCGACATCGGGGTCGCGCGCGTCGCGCTCGATCATGCTCACCTCCTCCTCGGGCGGTCCCGGTTCCGAAACCTGCGGCACGGTCATATCGTGTTGCTGACGCAGCGCCTGCGACCGCTCACTCACGCTTTTGCCGATCACGTTGTGCTCCCTGGACGCCACCGGATGGAGAAGACCTACGCGGATCACTTCATCAGCGCATCCTAAACACCACTAAGCCATAACCACACAAATGCCACAATCGGCAGTTGTGTCACGTAGCGACACGCGAGACAATCCTCATGAAGATCCACAAGACGCGATGGAGATATTTGTGAGAGACGGACGGCGTCTACTAGCCGGAATCACAGCCACGGCCGCCTTCACTTTCGGGCTTCCTGTCACGGCATCGGCGGCCTCTCCGTCGGCTTCGAACCCGTCGACAACAGTCTCGCCGCAACACGGTGGCGGCGCGTGCTGTTACAACGTAGAAGCTGCACTGCCCCGGATGCCGCATCCGACGCCTCACCCGCAACCGTGAACTCCCGGGGTCTCCCTACGACCCCGGGGTTCCACGTGCGCTCTACACCCCCACGCAGGCCAGCGCCCGCCGGTAGGCGTCCACGCTGCGGGCGGGCTCCTCGATCCGTTCCAGGGCCTGCGCGACGGCCAGCCACATTCGCGCGGTCCGCGGTGTGGCGGGCGCCCTCGCCAGCCACTCGGCCACCGCCGTCAGCTCACGCATCGCGTCCCGGGGCCGTTCCAGCTCGACCAGTGCCCGGCCCGCCGACAGGCGGGCCTCGACGGCCGCTTCCTCGGGAAGACCTTCGGCGATCCGCAGGAGAGCCGTGACGTGCTCCGCAGCTCTCTCGGTACGACCTCGCAGCAACTCGGCGTTGACCAAGTTCGTCACGCATCGCATCGCGTCGATCGAGGCCGCCGGATCGTCGGCGAGCTCGGCCTCCATCTGCTTCACCAGCGTGCGCACCGACGCGGTGTCCACGGAGGAGGCGCTCAACACGATACGGGCGCGATCGCTCCGAAGCCGGCGCAGGCGGCCCGGGTCACCGGCATCGCCGTAAACGACAATGGCTCGTTCCACATGCCTGATCGCCTCGGTGCCGCGGCCGTTCTCCACCGCCAGGAGCGCGGCCACCCGGTGCACGGAGGCGAGCAGCGAGGCGTCGCCGACGAGTTCGGCGCCCACGAGCAACTCGCCGCAGAACTGGCTGCCCCGCAGCAGATCACCCCGTTCGATGTAGGCGGCGAGCAGTTTGACGCCCAGGCGCACCAGCCCGTCGCTCCACGCGGGGCGGACGGAGCCGTCCACCATCTCCTCGGCGACCAGCACGGCCCGCGTCAGGTCCCCGCTGTGGCGATAGCACCGCGACAGCGCACAGGCGACGCTCACCGACTCCTGGGCGGACATGACCCTGGCGTCGCGTTCCCGAATCCGGGTCAGCAGTTCGATCGCCTCACTCCACTGACGGCACGACTGCATCGCGTCCGCCAGCCCGAGCTCGGCCTCACGCCGCAGCGCGGGAAGCTCGACCAGGACATCGTCGGCCACCAAGGCGGCGTACTCGGCGCGAGCTCTGTCCGTCTCACCGCTGTCCAGCGCCGTTCGCGCGCTCTGCAGGCTGAGCTCGATCTGCTCCCTCTGCTCGGCGTTCACCCCGCTGACCAGATAGGACAGGGAACAATCGAGCTTTTCGGCCAGCAACTCCAGGACCGAGGGCGTCGGGACTCGTTTACCGCTCTCGATGAGGGACACATAACTGTCCGACAATTCAGGATGAGCGAGTTGCGCCTGTGAAAGGCCGCGTTGACGGCGAACCGTTTTGATTCGTCCCCCAGGCCCAGTCAAAACCTTGCTGGCCACGTCACCCCTTGGAAGCCTTGGATCAGGCGATCCAGCCCCGGCAGCGGCCCTGCGACTCGGGACGGTGCCCTGCACCCCGCCGTCCCCGCCATCCCCGCCACGGCTGCATTCGCCATCAAATGTCATGCTATGACCCTTACAAGTTACATTACTGATCATCACGGAGAGGGCGCATTGTCATGTCGGGTCGGCGTCAGTACGTTTCGCCCAATCAAAACCCGTTCGCATTTCCCTTCCGCATCGCCTCGAACGGCCGCTGATGCGGTAATGCGGATGCCGACGCGCCGCCCCCCGGGGCTCCGTGCCCGCCTCCCCCGCGCCGTAGCGGTCGTCAGTGCGGCAGCGCGCCGCCGGTTGCGCTCGGGCGGCTCATCGAGGAGCGCTCGAACCGGGGCGCGCAGGTTATCGGTGATGGAAGAACCGCCATTGGCGGCTGCTTGACCGAGGCGCCCGGGGAGGCGCCGGCGGGAGATCTGCTTCCGGAACGGACCCTAGTCGAACGACTCCGAGGTGGAAGGGAGCCGGAGCCCGATCTGGCTGTAGACCTCCAACTGGTCGTAGTAGACACGCTGGCTGACGATGAGGTCGTCCGCCAGCGTGAACACCCAGCACGTACGGATGTTGACGGCCCGCCCCGTCGCCTGGAGCACCTCGCCCCCCGCAAGGAGGAACGGCCCCCCGTGGGTGCCCGAGGCCAACGCCTCGATCATTACGAGGTCACCGCACACGACCTTCTCCCAGACCGTCATGCGCAAGGCAGGAAAACCCTCGAAAAGATGCATATGGCAGGCCGCGATCTCCTCCAGGCCCTCCGCCTGAAGCTCCGGTCCCACAACAACCGCCTGAGGGCTGTAACACCGCATCGTCGCGGCCAGATCGCGAGCGTCCAGCGCACTTACCAGACGGTCCACGACGTGTGACATCGCGGGAACCCCCTTTCTCGCGTGCGTACGTCACGCTACTAGGGCCTTGGCAAGGTGGGGCATAACAGAAGGTAACCGTAAGAATGGATAAAGAGTCGGTGATTTAGACCTCCGTCAACGCGCCAGGCGCCCCAGCAGACAGGACGCCGCCGTGATGCCGATCGCCGCGGCGGCGATCAGGACCACAAAATCCAGCGGCAGGTGGGAGGGAGTGCCCAGCAACAGGCCGCGCAAGGCGTCGACCTGGTAGCTGAGGGGGTTGATCGTGCTGACGGCCCGGAGCCAGTCGGGCATGATCGCGACCGGGTAGAGCGCGTTGGAGGCGAAGAAGAGCGGCATCGTGATGGCCTGGCCGACGCCCATCAGGCGGTCGCGGGTCAGAACGATCCCGGCGATCGTCATCGACAGGCAGGAGAAGAACGCCGAGCCGAGGATCACGACCGCGGCCACGCCGATCAGGCGCAACGGGTTCCAGGTCAGGGACACGCCCAGCGCCGCGGCGATGACGACCACGACGACCGCCTGGATGAGCGCCTTGACCCCCGCCGCGAAGGCCTTGCCCGTGACCAGCGCGGCCCGGGGGGTCGGCGTGACCAGAAGCTTGGTGAGAACGCCCGCGTCGCGCTCCCAGATGATCATGATGCCGTAGAAGATGGCGATGAACATCGCCGACTGGGCGATGATCCCGGGAGCCAGGTAGTCCAGGTACGGAATGCCCCCTGTCGGGATCGCCCTGATCCGGGTGAACGTCTCACCGAAGATCAGCAGCCACAGGGCAGGCTGGACCGCGCGGGTGTAGAGCTCGGTACGGTCGTGACGCAGCTTCTGCAGCTCCACGACGCACATCGCGGCGACCCTGGCCGGCAGCACGCGCCATCCCGAGCGGGCGCGTGGCGGGACCAGCAGCAGATCAAGCCCCAGGGCGCCGGGGCCGTCAACCGACACGGGACGCGGTTCTGCGGGTTCGGCGGACATCACGGAACTCCCCTCCTTCTTCGTCAAGACCGCTGCCCGCGACGTCCCTGAAGACGTCCTCCAGCGTCGGCGTCGAACCGTCGTCGCGGCGGGCGCGCAGATCGGCCACCAGCTGATCGGGGGTGCCGAGCGCTCGTATTCGCCCCTGGTGCATCAGCGCGACCCGGTCGCAATACTGCTCGGCCTCGTCCATGTAGTGGGTGGTGACCAGGACCGTCATCCCCGTGGCGGCCCGCACCGCCATGATGTGCTCCCACACGCTGGTACGGGCGATGGGGTCGAGCCCGATCGTCGGCTCGTCGAGCATCAGCAGGCGTGGCGCGCTGATCAGCGCCTGGGCGAGTTCGAGGCGGCGCACCATGCCGCCGGAGTACGTTCCCGCCATCCGGTCGGCGGCGTCGGCGAGCCCGACCGCCTCCAGCGCCTCGGTGACGCGGGCGGCGCGCTCACGGCGGGAGACGTCGAAAAGGCGCGCGAACAGGGCGACGTTCTCCCGCCCGGTGAGGCTCGCGTCCGCGGAGAGCTGCTGGGGGACGTAGCCGAGCAGGCGGCGCACCGCCATCCGTTCTCTGGCCGCGTCATGGCCGAAGACCCGCACCATGCCGGACGGGACCGGCAGCAGCGTGGTCACGCAGCGGATGACGGTGCTCTTGCCCGCGCCATTGGGACCGAGCAGGCCGAATATCTCGCCGGAGGCGACCGACAGGTCGAGACCGTCCACGGCTTTCACCTGGCCAAAGGAGTAGCTCAGGTCGCTGCAGGTGACGGCGTCCCGGGCAGCCTCACCCGCCGTCGTTCCGGGGTCGGCGACCGTCTGCGCGTCGTCGCTCATAGTTTCTCCACTTCCTCCTGCAGGCCTTCCGCAAGTCTGTAAAGCGCCGGTAACGCGGCGGCCAGCGCCGCCCGGTCGTCCTCTCCGAGCCGCTCCAACTGGTCGCGAACCAGCGCGACCCGCCGCTCCTGCCAGGCCCGCAGCTGCGATTCGGCCTCGGGGGTGGGCAGCAGCAGCGCGGACCGGCGGTCCTCCGGGTCGGTCTCGCGGCGTAGCAGACCGGCCGCCCTGAGCTGGTTGACCAGTGTGGACACCGAGTTCCCCGCCAGGTAGAGCTCCTTGGCCGCCGCCGACACGCCGATCCCGGGGTTGGCCGCGACCAGCCGCAGCAGCTCGACCTGGGCGCCGCGCAGCGGCGGCCTGCCCAGACCGTGGCGCAGCCTGCGCCGGATGAGCCGCTGGATGCCGAACAGAACGCCGGAGAGGGCGTCGGGG
The DNA here is from genome assembly GCF_900188345.1 of Streptosporangium subroseum. Taxonomy (GTDB): domain Bacteria; phylum Actinomycetota; class Actinomycetes; order Streptosporangiales; family Streptosporangiaceae; genus Streptosporangium; species Streptosporangium subroseum. Next base: position 61,054 of record NZ_FZOD01000029.1, read on the forward strand.
AGGTCTGCTGTACCCATGTAGGAATGTTAGCTCTGCTTACGACATAATGCGAAATAATCAGTCATTTCGCGACAAAAGCATGAAGCGACAGACCGCCCCGCCTGTTCACACGGTTGTGTCGTAGCGGTCTCACAGACCGCCGTCCAGGCGCGCCGGAATGTGCCACGATCGCAGGGTGATGACAGCGATGCGGGTTCTGATGGTCGTGGCCGGTTTGGTGCTGGCGCTGGACGGACCGCGGACGTCGAAGGGCGGCGGGGTGCTGGACGGATTCGTGATCGGGCACGTTCCCCGCGAGGTGGGCCCGAGCACGTCGGATTTCGAATCCGAGCCGGAGGACGGGGTCCGATTCACCTCAAGGGTGTTGGAAAGAGAGACAGCCGACGGGGGACATTCCGTTGACCTGATGGTCATCGTCGTGCGCGCCGACAGCTTGGCCACACTCGACGACCTACGCGACTTCATGTCGGCGTATCACGAGCGCGATCCGGCCTCGTGGACGAAGGTCCAGGTCGGCGCCCGTCCCGGCCTCAAGGATGCCGGCAGGGTGTTCTGGCTGGTGGAGCCGGGCGTCGCGGTCTCCGTCATGATCGACATCGCCCGGTTCGGAGCCGGCGAACTCATGGCGGTGGCCGAGGGCATCCGCAAGCGGTGACGGTCGGCCGGAAGACCGGGCCGTCGGTCCAGGTCGCCGGCTCGGCCCAGGCGGGGAGCGGGTCGCCGGGCGATCCCCGGGAGACGGCCCACGCGGGCCATACGGAATGCCGTGTCATCCGTCAACGGCTGAACGACTCCGTTCTCCGCCGGGGAATCACGGTCGAGGGGCTTCCAGGGCTTCCAGGGCATCCAGGGCTTGCGGATGAGGAGTGGTTCGCCGTCGGCAGGCAGGCGGGCTTGAGTCTCCGGTAAGGGGAGACGCGAAGGTGGGGGCATGGACGGCGGAACGCTCTACACGATCGGTGACCTGGCCCGGCGGACCGGGCTGACGGTCAAGGCCATTCGGTTCTACTCCGACCGCGGGATCGTGCCGCCGACCGACCGCAACCCGGCCGGCTACCGCCTCTACGACATCGACGCCGTCGCACGCCTGGATCTCGTACGGACGCTGCGCGACCTGGGACTGGACCTCCCCACGATCCGGAAGGTCGTGGAACGGGAGATCTCGCTTCCCGAGGTCGCCGCGGCGCACGCCGAAGCACTGAGGGTGCAGATCCGGACGCTGCGCCTGCGGCATGCGGTGCTGACGGCGGTGGCCAGGCGCGGGTCCACCCTCAAGGAGATGGATCTCATGCACAAGCTCGCCAAGCTCTCCGAGGACGAACGCCGACGTCTGATCGGCGATTTCCTCGACACCGCCTTCGGCGGCCTGGACGCCGGCATCGAATTCACCGGGATCATTCGCTCGATGACCCCCGAACTTCCCGACAACCCCGAAGCCGAGCAGGTCGAGGCGTGGGTGGAGTTGGCCGAACTGTCCCAGGACCCGGATTTTCGCGCCGGCATGCGGCGCATGGCCGAGCAGCATGCGGCCGATCGCGCCCGGGGCGACACCCTGCTCCTGCGCCGCGACGCCGCCGCGATGGTCCGCGACCAGGCCGGTCCAGCCCTGGCAGCCGGCATCGACCCGGCCTCGTCCCAGGCCGATCCGGTCGTCGCGGCGGTCACGGCGCAGTACGCGCACGCCTTCGGCCTCCCCGACGACGCCGACCTTCGGCGCCGGCTGCTGACCCGGCTGGAGACCGCGAACGACCCTCGCAGGGAGCTGTATCTTGAGCTGCTCGCAGTGATCAACGGCTGGCTCGCCCCGGAGAGCCTGGCGCCGGTGTTCGACTGGTTCATTCAGGCCCTGCGTGCCCGGATGCCGGATTGACACCGGGCCCCCGCTCCGGTCCGAAGGCCGGAGCAGCGGCCCACATCCAGGTAGCAGTCCGCCGGGAAGGCGTGCCCGGCGGGACTTTCACACGGTCACCGCCCGTCGGCATGATCCCGAATGGTCACCGCCCGTCGGCATGGTCCTGCGCGGGCTTCGGCAGACCTGAAATGATCATTTGCGTCAGCAGCTCGTAGCTGTCGTCCAGGTCGACGGGGAGCCCGAAGCCACCCTCGGTCTCCAGAACGGCGAAACCGTGGACGGCCGCGCGCAGGCACCTGGTCGCGTGGATGGCGTCCGCTCCCTCCAGTCCGTACGCGTGAAGCACCGCGAGCACGATGTCGATCAGCCGTCCGCCCGCCTCGGCCAGCTCGGGTCGCGAGGCCTGGATCATCGCGGCGTACCGGCCGGGGTGGGCGACGACATAACCGCGCCAGGCGTTCATGAAGGCGCGCAGCGCCTGTGCTCCGGAGTGACCGAGCACGACCTCGCGCAACCGGTCCGCCAGCTCGTCCATGACCCGTACGGACACCCGGGTGTTGAGCTCCGCGAGATTGCGCACGTGCTTGTAGAGGGACGGCGTGGCGACGCCGGCGCGGCCGGCCACCGCCGACAGGGTGACCGCCGTCGGACCTTCCTCGTCGATGATCTGCAGCGCGAGATCAACGATCGCGTCCGGTGACAGGCCGGCTCTAGCCACGGGTGTGATCCTTCAGGAACGGCAGCATGACCTCGGCGACCTCCGCGGGAAACTGCGCGTGCGCGTAGTGGCCGGCACCGTCGATCATCGCGACGGTGCCGCGCCCGGACGGCATGCCCGCGACGACGCCGTCCGCCTCGGCCCTGGGGTCGGCCCAGTCGGGGTCGAGCGTGCCCATGAGAACCAGCGCGGGAACGGGGAGCTTCGAGAGCTGGGCGTCCGCGTCGGTCGGGGCGGACATACCCATTTTGCTGACCACGGCCATCCGGCCCGGCCGGCGCAGCGCCTCCTCCAGCGCGGTCATGTACTCGTCGTAGTCGGCGGGCTTCGCGCCGGGGTAGGCGTGGTCGAGGTAACGCCTCCACAGCCCCACGCTGCGCAGCGCCCCGGTGCCCAGCAGCAGCATGAGGCCCTTGCGGTGCCGGCCGTTGCGCAGCAGGCCGCCCAGGTCGAGCTTCTGGGTCCGGGTGAACGGGCCGATCTCGACGACGGCGCTGACCAGATCCGGGCCCAGCACCGCCGCGGCGGTGGCCGCACCGCCGGAGAAGGAGTGACCGACGACGACCGCCGACCCGCCCAATCGGCGGATCAGGGCCAGCAGGTCGTTCGCGGTGTCGGTGCGGGTGTAGGAGGACCAGCCGGTGGTCGACTCCCCGTGGCCGCGCAGGTCCGCCGTGGCAACGCGGTATCCGGCCGCCACAAGGCGTGGCGCGAGGAAACGGTATGCCTGGCGGCCGTCACCCATGCCGTGGGACAGCACGACCAGCGGGCCTTCACCGGTCACATCGTAGGCGAGCCGCCCGCCGTCGATCTCCAGGTACTGCGTCACGACGCCCTCCAGTGGCTAATGCTTATAGCCTTAAAGCTAATGACAGTAGCCGTGGACGTCAAGCCCTCTGTCAGGCTCGGCTCCGACCCCCGGTCGGCCGCCTTACCCGCCGACGGGCTCCGACCCCAGGCCGGCGGTTTTACGCGCCGTGGCCGGCGCGCCTCCCAGGCTGAGGGCGAGCCGGAGGGCCAGGCCGGTGTTCCTGCGGTAGCCGAGCTGGTGCACGGCCTGCTCCAGCGCCTCACGCTGGCCGACGAGGACCACCCACGACTTCGCCCTGGTGACCAGCGTGTACAGCAGCCTGCGGCGCAGCATCACTCCCCCGGCCTCGGCCACGATCGGCGCCACCACAAACGGGTATTCGCTGCCCTGGGAGCGGTGCACGCTGATCGCGTAGGCGTGGGTCAGCTCGTCCAGCTCGCCGAAGGCGTATTCCACGCTCACCCCGTCATCGGTGCGGATCTCCATCAGCCGCTCCTGCGGGCTCAACGCCGTGACCGTGGCGGTCTGTCCGTTGAACACGCCCTTGTCGTAGTTGTTGCGGATCGGCATGACGCGGTCACCCACTCTGAAGACCGACGGGCCCGACCAGTGTTCGGCCGCGCCCTCGCGTGCGGGGTTCAGCCGCTCCTGCAGCCTGCGGCCGAGCTCCGCCGTGCCCGTCGCGCCCTTGCGCATCGGGCTCAGCACCTGGACCTGGTCCCTGCCGATGTTCTGCTTGCGGGGAATCGCCTCCGTCGCCAGGTGGACCACCCGCTCGGCCACCTGGTCCGGATCGTCGAGCTCCTCGAACCAGAAACCGCCCCTGCCGGGCAGTGCGGGAAGCTCACCCGTCCGGATCCGGTGGGCGGCCTGGACGATCCCGCTGTCCTGCGCCTGCCGGAAGATATGGGTCAGCCGGATGCGCGGGACCTCCTCCACCCGCAGCAGGTCGGCCAGCACGCTGCCGGGCCCGATGCTGGGGAGCTGGTCGCTGTCGCCGACCAGCAGCAGATGACTGCCCGCCGGGATCGCGGCCGTCAGCCGGGTGGCCAGCTGCAGGTCCAGCATCGACGCCTCGTCCACCACGATCAGGTCCGCCTGCGCGGGAGACTGCTGGAACAGCGTGCCCTCCTCCCGCTCGGGCTGCTGGGCGAGCATCCGGTGCACGGTCATCGCGGGCAGACCGGTGAGCTCCGACAGGCGCTTGGCCGCCTTGCCCGTCGGCGCGGTCAGGGTCACCGTGCCGCCCATCGCCCGCACGGTCGCCGCGATCACCTTCACCGTGTGACTCTTGCCGCAGCCGGGGCCGCCGGTCAGGACGCACACCGTGCTGGTCAGCGCCAGGTTCACGGCCACCCGCTGGTCCTCGTGCAGCCCCTCGTCCTCGGCGAACGCGCGCATCGGCAGCGTCGAGCGAGCCCGCCAGAGCCTGTCCAGGTGCGCCGTCAGCGTGACCTCGCGGCCGTGCTGCTCCTTGGAGTACGCCACCTGGCCGGGCCCCGCCGACGACGCCTCGACGACGATCCTGCGCTCGGCGACCAGCCCGTCGACCGCCGAACGGATCAGCTCCTCCTCCTGCTCCACCAGGGTCGCCGTCGCGACGAGGAGGGCGGGCAGCGGCAGGAAGCAGTGCCCGTCACGGGCGGCGGCCGTCTCCAGCCTGTCCACGATCGCCGCCTTGATCCGTTGCGGGCTGTTCTCCGGCACCCCCGATCGCAGCGCGATCCGGTCGGCGGTGTGGAAGGCGATCCCCCTGACCTGGCCGATCAGCCGGTACGGGTCGCCGGTGAGAACGTCGCGCGAGTCGTTGCCGTACACCTGGTAGATCTTGGCCGCGAGCAGCGGGCTGATCCCGAAGCCCTGCAGGACGACCATCAGCGCGGCGATCTCCTTCTGCTCCGCCCACGCCTGGACGATCTGCTCCTGCCGCACGGCGCCGATGTTGATGACTTCCCGCAGGCGTTCGGGCTCGGCGTCGATGACCGTGAGCGTCCGCTCGCCGAAGTGGCTGACGATGGCGTAGGCGAGCCGCGGGCCGATCCCGCGGATCAGGCCCGAGCCGAGATAGAGCGTGATGGCGCGCACGGTGGAGGGGACCACCCGCTCGCACCGCTCGACCACCAGGCGACTGCCGTGGCGCGGGTGCTCGTCCCACTCCCCGGCCAGCCGCAGCGTCTCCCCGGGCTGCACCCCGGCCAGCGCGCGGCCCGAGGCGACAAAGGCGGCCAGGCCGTCGGCGCTCATCCGCGCGACCGTGTATTCGTCCTCGCGGACGTACACCAGTTGCTCGACGGAGGCTTCCACCTCCGTCGGGTACGGCTTCGCGGGCGCGGTCACCGTACGCTCTCCGGGATCATGTGCAGCACCTCATCGCAGGACACTAGCGGGCGGCTGCGACAGTTCGGGACACGCCCACGGCGTTGACCTGCCCGGTACGGTCCTCCAAGGCCGTGGGGGCACGGCTGGATTCCATGCGGAGGTCCCCCGAAAACCATTGCGACCCGGCTCGTGCATGCCTCTACAGTGGCGCGGTGGCGACTGACGTGATTGTTCTCAACGGTGGTTCCAGCGCGGGAAAGTCAGGCATCGCGCGCTGCCTGCAGACGATTCTGCCCGACCCGTGGCTGACCTTCGGGGCCGACACGTTTGTGGAGGCGCTGCCCGCCCCGATGCGGGACTCGGATGCGGGGATCGCGTTCGGCCCGGACGGGCAGGTGACGGTCGGACCCGTGTTCCGGACACTGGACGAGGCCTGGAGCCGGGGCATCGCGGCGATGGTCCACGCGGGTGCCCGCGTCATCGTGGACGAGGTCTTCCTTGGTGGAGCGGCCTCGCAGGACCGATGGCGGACCGCCCTCGACGGGCTCCGGGTGCTGTGGGTCGGGGTGCGATGCGACAGCGCCGTCGCCGCGGGACGAGAGGCCGCCCGGGGCGACCGCGTCACCGGAATGGCGCGGTCGCAGGCCCAGATCGTCCACCATGGCGTGACCTACGACCTCGAGGTGGACACGACGCACACCGAGGCCATGGAGTGCGCCCGCATGATCGCTGAGCACCTCGGGTAATCCGCGGGAGACTCTGATCCGCCGGAGAAAGGGCGGAGTCGCAGCGGGTTCGCCCTCAGAGAGCGTTGGCGGGATCACCCGCGTCCGCTGTTCCGGGCCGGTCCAGCCCGGCGGCCAGCTCGGCGATCGCCTCGTCGATCTCGTCACACAGGATCGCCATGGGCGGCGTGTCGTCCGGGCCGTCGGCGCGTTCAAGCCACCGCCCCATGACGACGCGCAGCGCCGTCAGCGCCGTTGCCGCACACAGCTCCGGATAGATCCCGCTCGGGATGGGTCGGCCTTGGTCCCGGGACGCGGTGCCGGGCTGGATGCGTTCGGCGATGGCGTCGGCGAGCGCCTTTTCCTGGGCCGCCATCACCGCCAGCTGATGGGGCACGAGCGACGGCGTCCTGCGGATGAGCTGCAGCGCCCTGATGTAATCACGGCTGGCGGCATCACCTTGGTCGACGATGGCGAGCACCGCCTCGCGAAGCGCCCGCAACACCGATTCGGTGCCGGGCCGGGCCCGAAACTCGGCGATGAGCGCTTCGGCGCCGGCCGCGGCGGCCGCCACCACCGCCTCCTCCTTGCTGGAGAAGTAGTTGAAGAACGTCCGCACCGCGATGTCGGCCTCGTCCGTGATCTGCTCGACGGTGACGTTCTCCACGCCGTTGCGCAGCGCCAGGCGCAGCGCCGCTTCCCGCACGGCGGCCCGGGTGGCCAGCTTCTTACGCTCGCGGCGCCCGGCCACGGCCGCCGTGCCGGTGGCGGGAACGGCGCGGGCCGCCGTGACCGGCGGGTCAAGGCGAACCATGATGATCCCTTTCTGTTCGCGTAGCGTCTCGGCGGCCCTCAGCCGGTCGAGGCCGGCGTTCAGACTAAAGGGGATCGGTCATGCCCACGTTACGGGCAGGGAATGCACCCCGAAGATGAGCATCTCGTTGCGCAGCGGCACCTGCTCGGCGGGCACGGCCAGGCGCAGCTTGGGCAGCCGGGTCAGCAGTTCGCCCAGGCCGACCTTCATCTCCGCCCGGGCGAGCTGCTGGCCCAGGCACTGGTGAACGCCGTGCCCGAAAGCCAGGTGCGGGGTGCGGGACCGGTGCACGTCCAGCCGGTCGGGCTCGCTCCAGTGGCGGGGGTCGCGGTTGACCTCGGGCGTCGCGATGATCACGGTGGAACCTGCGGCGATCTTCACTCCGGCCACCGTGACATCCTCGGTGGCCACCCGGCTGACCCCCATCTGGATGATGGACAGATACCGCAGCAGCTCCTCGACCGCGGTGTCCAGGAGGGCGGGGTCGGCGCGCAGCGCGGCGAGTTGGTCGGGGTGCTCCAGTAGCGCGAAGGTGCCCAGGCCCAGCATGTTGGCGGTGGTCTCGTGGCCGGCGCCGAGCAGGACGAGGGCCATGTCGATCAGCTGGGCGTCGGTCAGCGGCGGGTCGGCGTCGTGGACGAGCCCCGACAGCATGTCGTCGGCCGGCTTGGCTCGCTTGGCCGCCACCAGTTCCTGGATGAAGGCGTACAGCTCGAGGCCGGCGGCGGCCCGCTCCTGGTCGCCGGCGTTGGAGTTCAGCGCGATGGCGGTGCGTTCCTGGAACTCGGCCCGGTCGGCGTAGTCGACGCCGAGCAGCTCGCAGATCACCAGCGAGGGAATCGGCAGCGCGTAGGCGGGCACGAGGTCGGCCTCGGTGCCTGCGGCCTGCATGGCCTCGATGTGCTCCACGGCGATCTCGCGGATGCGCGACTCCAGCGCCCGCATCCGCCGTACGGTGAACTGGCCGGTCAGCAGCCGCCGCAGCCGCGTATGCTCCGGCGGGTCCATGAAGACGAACATCCCGTCGGTGCGGCTCTCCACGGCCCGCGCGGCCATCTGCTCGGCCCCGTTCGGCTGCGGCTGGGTGGCGCCGGGGTGACGCACCCGGTCGGAGCTGAAGCGGGAATCGCTCAGGACGGCGCGGGTCTCGTCCAGGCCGGTGACCAACCAGCCGGGAGCATCGTTGAGCAGCTTCAGCGGCTGCACCGGTCCCTGGCCACGCCGCTCCCGCAGACCGGACGGCGGGTCGAACGGGCATCCGCTCCGTTCGACCATGTCCGCGGACAGCAGACGGCGCATCTCGGTGGGGGATTTTGTTGTCGGCCTGGCCTCGGTCTGATCGCCGGGAGTCGTCATCACCACATCCTTTTCTCGGGCGGACACGGCTCGGCCGCCCGTCGCTGGCTGGGTCTGCGCGCCAGGTTACACCCAAACATGCAGGCCATGCATAGATGCATAGTGAGCACGTTTATGGGTAGCGCCCCCTGTGCGGACAACCATGTCCGCGCACAACCGGGTGACACGAAAGGGGAAACGGCCGCTCAGCGGCGATCAGGCGTGAGCGCCATTTCACGCGGCCACGGCGCTCGATCGATCGGTGGCGATGCGGAGGGCGAGTCCGGCCAGTACGGCGCCCATCAGGTAGCGCTGGACCCGCATCCACACCGGCCTGCGGCCCATGAAGGCCGCGACCGACCCGGCGGTCAGCACGATCGTGGCGTTGACCGACAGGGCGATGACGATCTGGACGAGACCGAGGACGAGGCTCTGCGCGGCGACGTCACCGCGCGCCGGATCGACGAACTGGGGAAGCAACGACACGTACAGGATGGCGATCTTGGGGTTGAGAAGGTTGGTGAGGAGTCCCATGGAGAACAGCCTCCGCGGCGGATCCACGGGGAGCGCGGTGGGGGCGAAGACCGGCTCGCCGCCGGGCCGCACCGCCTTCCACGCCAGCCACAGCAGGTATCCGGCGCCCGCGAGCTTGACCGCGGTGTAGACGGCGGGCACCACGGCGAAGATCGTCGCGATGCCGGCGGCCGCCGCCACCAGGTAGACCAGGAACCCCGCGGCGACACCCGACAGCGAGATCAGCCCGGCCCGGCGCCCCTGCGTCACCGACCGGGACACCAGGTAGATCATGTTGGGCCCGGGGGTGAGGACCATTCCCAGGGCGACCACCGCGATGCCGGCACAAGCGTTGACAGAGACCATGGTCGAATCATCTGGTTTCTCCCCCGGCCGGAAAATAGCCAATTCCCGGAAATGGCCTTGCGGGCGCATCGGCCCCGAGCAGGCCCTCGGCGGCAGCCAGGGGAATCCGGGTCCGCCCCGTCTGCGATGAGGCACGGTCCGGGGCATGAAGGAACCGGCCACACTTCGCCGGCGCCCTGCAGAACGTCGAACGGCCGGGCGGATTTCTCGGTCGGCGGCGATGGGGCGGATGGAGTCAGGAGGTGCCGGTGCGTACGGCGGTCGCGGCCAGGGTGGTGTAGTTCATCGTGAAGCGCCCACCCAGGGAGTCGATGGCGCCCCCGACCGCGTCCAGCACCTCGGCCAGCTGATCGGGACGGAGTTGGGTGAGGCCGCCGGTGGTCGGCAGCAGGTCCAGCCATTGGTCACGCGTGTAGGACCGCTCCCAGTCGAATCGCCACTGTTCGGGATCGTTGAACCGTTCGGTCTCGCGGATCCTGTCGGCGAAATTCGCGTATGCCGCCCGGTAGAGGTCGAGTGGACGTCGGGCCGGTTGGCCGTTGAACGGAGAGTCGGGCGCCGCCCGCCGGTAGGCGGCGGCGAACGGCTCGGCCACCTCGGGAGGCGGCTCGTACACGTGCCCGAAGATCGCCAGCCGTCCCCTTGGACGCAGCACACGTGCCGCCTTCACGGCGCCGGCGACCGGATCCACCCAGTGCCACGACTGGGCGGCGATGACCGCGTCGAACACCCGGCCGGCCGGTTGCCAGGATTCGAAGGCCGCCACCTCGACCCGCAGGCCACGGGATCGCGCGAAGTCGGCCATCCGCGCATCGGGCTCGACGCCGAGCACGGCGCAGCCGGCGGCCTGAAACTGGCGGGCTGCGATGCCGGTACCGCAGCCGACGTCGAGCACGTCAGGCCCGGGGCTCCCGGCGACGATCCGCGCCACCAACGCATCGGGGTAGCCGGGCCGGGCCTGCTCGTAGCGTTGCGCGTCCACGCCGAACGACTCGGCCATCCGCCGGGCCTTGTGCGACTCCGGTGGGGAGGGCTCCGATTGCTCTCGAGGTATTATGGGCATGCGCCCACTCTAGTGGGCGCATGCCCACTAGACAATGTGCGCCGGCGAGCCGACGCACGAAAGGATCTTTGAGTGCCGACTGGGGTGCACCTTCGCGACGCGCGGCAGCAGCTGTTCGACGCCGCCGAACGCGTGCTTCTGCGGGATGGGCCGAACGGGCTGACCAGCCGGGCCGTCACCGACGAGGCGGGCTGCGCCAAAGGCGTCCTGCACCGGCACTTCACCGACTTCGACGCCTTCCTCGCCGACCTGGTACTCGACCGGGCCGCGCAGCTCGAGACAGAGGCGAGCGCGCTGCGGGAGTCCGTCGGCACCGGCACGGTGGCCGGCAACCTCACCGGCGGGCTGACCAACCTGTTCGGGCCGATACCAATGGCGATCATCCCGCTCATCACCTTCCGGGACGAGCTGCGCGCACGGCTGCGGCACGCCAGACCCGGAGGCGGCATCGCGATCCTCGCCCAGGTCACGACCGCGATCTCCACTTATCTGGCCGACGAGCGCGAACTGGGCCGCATCGCGGCCGACGCCGACATCGACTCACTCACCCTCTCCCTGGTCGGCGGCGGGCATCTCCTGTTCGCGGACCGCGACTCCGGCCCGCCGACCACGGCAGCCGTCAGCAAGTTCGTGACAGCGGTCATCGCCGACGCCGCACGTTGATCGTTTCCCCACCCGAACCACGCACCACGGCTATCACCCGTACTCCCGCAGAGCACTGATCCGCGGGGACGGGCGTGCCCGGCCGATGGCCGGGCACGCCCTGCGAGTCACCCGGTGCCCGGCGTGACCGTGACCAGATGGAGTGCCTTGGCCGCCCCGGCCGTGGCGTGCCCGGTCCACATTGCGAGGTAGGTGTACCGGCCGGCGGTCTCGGGCGTGTCGGTGAAGGCGTACGAGCCGTCGGCGTTCGTGCTCACAGGCGGGAGCTTGACGGTCTTGGAGCTGTCGCCGTCTGTCGCGGTGCGCTGCAGGGTGATCGTGGCGCCCGGTGCGAGTGGCCGTCCGCCCGCCGTCAGCACGCCGGTCAGCTCCATCGGCTCGCCGACGGTGCCGGACACCGGCCCGTCCAGGGTGAGGGTGGAGATGTGCCTGACCGTCACGGTGGTGGAGGCACTGCTCCAGCGGGATCTGCTGTCGCCGTCCCAGAGCACGGTGTAGGTCACGTCTCCGACGCCCGGCGGCGTGTCCGTGAAGGTGAACCTGCTGTCCTTACCCGTCGTGACGCTGTCGAGCGGCTCGCTCGTGCCGTCGGGCAGGCGGCGGGTTACGGTGAGCGGCTGGATGATGGCCGGCTTGCCGTCGGCCCGCATGAGCCGTCCCTCGACGGTGACCGGCGAACCGATCCACGCGCCCGCCGGAGTCGTCACCGTCAGCGCGGAGGCCGGCAGCGTGACGCCGTGCAAGAGCCCGCCGAAGCGAGGGCGCGGCCCCGAAAGACACCGCCCTGACCCCCTGCACGGTCTCCCGCGACCTGCGACCCAGCGGTCTGCCGCCAATGGCCGGCCGGCGTAGCCGCACCGGCTTCGCCGGCAAAGTCGCTACTGCCGCCAATCGCGCTGGGAACGTGTGACGTGTTCGAAAGTGGCCTTGAAGGTCCGATAGGCATCGTCTCCCAGCGACCGGTGATGTCGCCGTTCGATCTGGGCGAGGATGGCGCGGGCCTTGTCGATCTCGTCCAGGCCGGCCTCGGTGGGGACGATGAGCTTCGCACGCCGATCGGCCGGGTCGGCCTCCCTGCGCACATAGCCGAGTCGCTCCAGTTCGTCGACGATGACCCCGACGATCTGCTTGTGCTGCCCGGACCGCTGCGCGAGCTCGGTCGCCCGCGCACCCGAGGCGGGCAGCACCGCCAGCACCACACCGTGCCGCGGCCGCACCTGGGGATGCCCCTGCTCGGCAAGGCGGGTGAACAGCTCCTCCTGCAACGCCCGCCCCAGCTGCCCGACCAACATCCCCAAGTCCGGCTCCCCGGTGCTGGCATCCATCGCGACCTCAAAATTTATTCACGATCATTGACTGTATTTGATCGTTACTATACCTTGAGATCAGTTGATCCCCAACCCCGACAGGGACCGAACAAGGAGACGCGCCATGAGCACCCCCGGTTTCGAATACACCCTCACCCGCACCCTGGACGCCCCCGTCGACAAGGTGTGGGCCGCCTGGACCGTCGCCGACAACTACGGCACCTGGGCCAGCGCCGAAGAAGTCGTCATGGACGCCCGGCCCGGCGGCACCTGGAGCTCGGTCATGGTCATCCCCGGCGGCGCCCGCATCCCGCTGTCGGGCGGCTACACCGAGGTCGTGAAGAACAAGCGCCTGGTGATGGGCATGAACGTTCCCGGCCGCGACGAGCCCGTCCTGATGACCATCGACCTGGCCGCCGACGGCGAGCGCACCCAGATCGTCCTCTCCCAGACCTGCGACACCGCCGAAGAGCGCGACCAGGCCGAACAGGGCAGCAACTTCCTGCTCGACGGCCTGACCGCCTACCTCGCCACAGCTTGACCGGACGGCGGCCCTCTCGCAACCGTCATCGGTGGCCGGGAGCCAGGTCTGCCTCGTCTGCGGCGAGGCATGGTTTCGAGCGGCCGGGAGCCGGCGGTTTGGACCTCGCCGATCTCCATGCAAAGGTCAGATAATGCGATACATCATCATCGGGGCAGGGGCGGTCGGCGGGACGATCGGCGGGCGACTGTTCGCCGCGGGCCACGAGGTCGTCCTCGTGGCCCGCGGCTCGCACTACGAGGCGCTGCGCGAGAGCGGGCTGCAGCTCGCGACACCCCACGACCTGCTCACCCTGCCGATTCCCGTGGTCGATCGACCCGAAGCGCTCGAACTCCAGCCCGGCGACGTCCTCGTCCTCGCGGTGAAGACGCAGCACAGCGTCGCGCTGCTGGACGCCTGGGCCGGGCGGCCGGTGGCCGGCGGGGGCACCGCGGCCGAACTCCTGCCCGTGGTCTGCGCGCAGAACGCGGTGGAGAACGAACGGCTGGCCCTGCGCCGGTTCCGTAATGTGTACGGCATGTGCGTCTGGCTTCCCGCGACGCACCTCGAACCGGGGAGGGTCGCGGCCTCCGGCTCACCGCTGAGCGGCATCCTGCACATCGGCCGCTACCCGTCGGGCACCGGGGAGACCGCGGAGAAGATCTCCGCGGACCTGGAGAAGTCGGCCTTCCTGGCACCGGTCCTCCCCGATGTCATGCGCTGGAAGTACGCCAAGCTGCTGTCCAACCTCGGCAACGCCCTGGAGGCGATCTGCGGGCCGATCACCGGAGACGATGCACTCGACCTGCACCGGCGGGCGATGGCCGAGGGCAGGGCCGTGCTCGCGGCGGCGGGGATCGACCATGCGAGCGCGGCGGAGCAGGCGGAGATGCGAGGCGATCGGGTGCAGCTGAAGCCGGTCGAGGGTGAGAGACGCGGCGGCGGCTCATCGTGGCAGAGCCTGGCCCGGGGTTCCGGATCCATCGAGTCCGACTACCTCAACGGCGAGATCACCCTTCTGGGACGCACGCACGGGATCGCCACACCGGTCAACGAGGTTCTGCAACGGCTGGCAAACCGGTTCGCCCGCGAGCAGAGAGAGCCGGGAAGCATGACCGTCTCGGATCTGACCGCGCTCATCGATACCCGAGACGCCTGACGAGCCACCGGGCGGGATCAGCCCCGGGTCTCCTCAGCCGGGAGACGCCGGGTGCTCTGCCCTGTACGGCGAGGCGGCGGAGACGGCGTCACGGGCTCCCCACGGGCGGGTGGACACGGATGTCACGGCGGTGCGCCCGGTCAGAACAGATGCCCCGACGGCGAACTCAGCCGAGGCGGACGTCACGGACCTTCGCCGAGGAGGCCACGAAGTCGAGCAGGCGCGTTCCCTCCAGCTCCAGCGCCTCCCGTTCCTGCGTGCTCACCGGCTGGAAGAGATCCACCTCCAGGACCGCCTCGCCCCGCTTCTGCGCCACCTTCCACATACCCCGGACGAACCCGTCGACCAGCACCGTCGCCTTGATGATGCCGTTGACCGTGAAGACCCGCGCGCGGTACTCGTCCGCCATGATCCGGGTCCGGGTGCGGTCGGCGAACGACAGCAGCATGTTGTCGAACTCCGACAGGTAGCGCACCGGGGCCGGGGTGTCCGGGTCGGGCCGGGAGGCCTCGGGCAGATCCAGCAGCTCCGCGCCGTCCTCGGTCGCGAAGACCCGCAGGCCCATGTCCCGGGCCACCTCCCCCAGCCGGGTCATGCCCGACCACTGCTGGATGTCCATCACCGTCGCGGGACCGTAGGCGGCCAGATAGCGGCGGATCGCCTCGCCCAGGGAGGGCCTCTCGTCCTGGGAGCGGCCCAGCCACGCCTCCGCGGTGGTGTGGGCGGGCTGACCGCCCACACCCCAGATTCCCCTCGGCGGAACCTGCACCAGGGCCAGCAGGCTGCGCACCCCTCTGACCAGGTCGGCCGCGGCGTGCTCCGGCCACCGTTCTCGCAGCGGTCCCCCGAGCTCACGGAAGGTCAGGGGCTGTTCCTCCAGCAGGGCCCGCCCCGCGGCGGCGAGCTCCTCCAGATCCACTCCGGCCGTTCCCCTGCCGTACGCACCCCCCAGCGCCCGCGTCATCATCGGCTGCAGCAGCGGGCGCAGGGCCATGCAGTCCTCCGCGGTGACCAGATGGATGGTGGAGCGCATCAGGCTCAGCCGCACCACCCGGCGCTCGTGCAGCAGCCGGGCGAGATCGTCGTGGGCGAACCCCTCGAGACGGGTCCAGAGCCCGATGTAGGGAGGATTCGGTGCCTGGGCCTGCATGCCGTACAGGTGCCGGACGGCATCCAGCGTGGGCAGGCCCGTCCTGGTCAGCAGCAGCTGCCGGTCCAGGGTGGCTCGGTTGAGCGCGCGCCTGCTGAGCACCTCGGGCATGCATGTCCTCTCGCGGGGTTTCCGTTCCGGATCTCCACGAGAATATCAGAACGGAATGATTCGTTCCACTCGATTCCCTCGGCCTTCCATCGTGACGAGCTCCACCCGGGCACCCCGCCCACGCCTACGGCACGCGCTCCTCGAACACCTCGCCTGCGAGTTCCCGGCCTTCTCCACCCTGGATGACCTGGCCTCCCAGGCGCGCGCGGAGGTAAGGCCGCCGTCCGTGCGTACTTAGTCGAACATGCCCGCCTCCTCCTGGGAACGGCCCGACCGGGTGAGCCCGTGCGCCCAGACGGCAAGCGGACCGGCCCCCTGAGACCTCCATGCCGGCCGTCCGCCGGGGACGGCCGTCGTACCGTCCGGGCTGGTCATGAGCCGCCTGCGGCGTCGGCGGCGGAACCGTGAGCGGCACGCGAGAGGCCGTCCCGCTTCTGCCAGCCGTCGAGGCGGCTCGCGTACTCCTCGCGCACCTCGTCCAAGCCTCCGATGCCGAACAGCACCCGCAGCGGCGGTTCGGCGGCGTCGGCGAGTTCGAGCACCGCACGGCCCGAGGCCACGACGTCGCCGGGGACGATGTGCGCAGCACCGGCGAAGAGCGCCTGGCGCGCGTGGGCAGCATCTCCACCGACTACTACACGCGCCTGGAGCAGGCCCGCGCCCCGCAGCCGTCGTCGTCGGTGCTGCGCGGCCTGACACGAGCGCTGCGGCTGACCCTGGACGAGCGGGACCACCTCTTCCGGCTCGCCGGGTACACCGCGCCTGACCGGCTCTCGGCCGACGACCACGTCTCCCCGGTGCTCCTCGGCCTTCTGGACCGCCCGCACGACATGCCGGCGCAGGTGATGACCGACCTCGGCGAGACCCTGGCGCAGAACACGCTCGCCACAGCGGTCTTCGGCGACCACACTCGACTCGACGGGCCGGAACGCAGCGCCGTGTACCGATGGTTCACCTCACCTGACGCCCGAGCGGCCTATCCGCCCGAGGACAGGACAGAGGAGTCACGGATGCTGGTTGCGGACTTGCGCGCCGCAACGGTCCGGCGAGGCGACGCGCGGGCACGGGCGCTGGTGGACCGGCTGCTGCAGGACAGCACCGAATTCACCGCCGTGTGGTCCACGCACGCCGTCGCCGTCATGCGCAGCCGCCGCAAACGCATCCAGCACCCCGAAGCAGGTCTCCTCGAACTCGACTGCCAAGCGCTCCTGGAGGAGGACCGGTCACAGATCCTGGCGCTCTTCGTGCCCGTACCCGGCACGGACACCGCCGACCGCCTCGCGCTTCTCGGCGTCCTCCGCGCCAGTCAGGACCACTGACAACCGGCCGATCAGCTTCTACGCAAGCCGGGCGTCTCCGGCCGATGACGCGCCACACCCCTGATCGGTGACGTGCCGGTTCGAGCACCCGCCGGTTGACCGCCCCGTCAGACGGTCGGGGGCACCCACACGTAGGGCGTCGTCGTCGCGATCGCCTCCAGGCCCAGCCTGGCCAGGATCGGCCGGCTGCTGTCGGAGGCGTCCACCCGCACGAGCCGGAACCCCCGGGCCACCGCAAGATCGGCCCGGTATGCCACCATCGCCCGGTAGATCCCTCGCCCCCGCCACTCCTTCAGCGTCGAGCCACCCCACAGCGAGACGAAGTCCGTACCCTCGTGGAACCGCATCCACGCCGCGCACACCACGCGGTCCCCCGCCTCGGCGAGCACCACCACGCACGGGTCGCCGGGCCCGGCGATGTCGCGCTCCAGCATGTCGGGCAGCCAGCCGTGGTCGGCGTCCCAGACCGTCTCCTCCATCTCACGGATCCGCTCCAGATCGGCCCGCCCGCTCACCTCCCGCAGCCGCACCCCGTCGGCCAGCACGACGGCCCCGGACAGCTCGCCGACCTCGCCCACCAGGATGGTCTCCCGCTCCTGAGCCTCGAACCCGGCCGCCGTCAGCCGCTCGGGCAGGTCCGCGGGCAGGTCGTAGCCGTGATACTTCCACTCCACCTCACGACCGACCCGGGTGAAGAAGTCACGCTGGCGCGCGATGAACGCGTCCAGTTCGGCGCCGTCCAGCCCGCCCAGATCCCGATACGTCAGGGAACCCTGTCCGTGCCCATTGGACACGGTCCGCAGCATCGGCCCGATCTTCTCGGCGGTACGGCCAGGCATCGGCCGAGCCCGGAGCTGCTCGTCATAGATGTGGAGGTAGGCCGAAGCCCGCGATGAGATGTCCATTACGAACACCCAACCACACACACCGTCACCTTCGACATGGGGCTGTGTGGCGACCTGACCGACAAAACCAACGGAATCCTCACGTGTCCCTCGTCGCTCAGAACTTTCTAGACGCGGTCCAGCCGCCGGTGCGGAGGCGGCGGCAGCTCCACCTCGATCGTGTCTCCGGGCCGCACCTCGCCGCCCGCCACCACCACGCCCATCACCCCGGCCCTGCGGACCAGCTCACCGGCCTCGTCCCGGCCCACCACCTGCTTCAGCAGGCCCGTCTGGAACGCCTCGATCTGTACGCAGGGGTTGCGCAGCCCGGTCACCTCGACCACCGCCTCCTCCCCCAGCCGCAGCAGCGCGCCCACCGGCAGGCCGAGCAGGTCGACGTCACGGGTGGTGACGTTCTCCCCCAACTCGCCCGCCGCCACGGAGAAACCCGCGACCCGCAGCTCGTCGTGGAGCTCGGCCTGGATCAGGTGGACCTGGCGCAGGTTGGGCTGGGTGGGATCCTGTGCCACGCGCGAGCGGTGCTTCACCGTCACCCCGAGATGCGCGTCCCCCTCCACCCCCAGTCCGGTCAGCAACCGGATGCCCGGCAGGCAGACCTTGCTGAAGGTGTGTGTGGCGCTGCTGCTCACCGCTGTCACTCGTCCGCTCGTCATGAAACGATCCTGCCCTGCCCCCGCCGGAGCTGAAAACGGGTTTTCGAACACCCCGGGCGCCTTTACGTTGTAGATTTCCAGGATGTCGGTAGGGTCGGCACGGTGAGCGCGCCCGCCGTACCCGAGTCGCCCCGACCCGCCGTCGAACCCGCACGAGATCCCTACCGGGTGTATCTCGACTCCCTCACCAGCGCCGAGTCCCGCCGCGCCATGCGCGGCTGCCTGGACCGGCTGGCCGCCCTCGTCTCCGGCGACGAGGTCTCCTCCGGAGCCGGTCAGCCCTGGCACCTGCTGCGTTACGAGCACACGGTGCGCATCCGCGCCCTCATGACCGAGCGCGGCTGGTCCCCCTCCTACGTCAACAAACATCTGGTCGCGCTGCGCAGGGTGCTGCGCGAGGCCTGGCGGCTCGGCCAGATGACCGCCGAGGAGTATCAGCGCGCCGCCGACCTCCCGACGATCGAGCACACCCGCCTGCCCACGGGGCAGCATGTCCCGCCCGAGGTCGTGGGCGCCGCGCTGGCCGCGTGTGACCGCGACGACTCCCCCGCCGGGGTCCGCGACGCCGCCCTGCTGGCGGTGCTCTACTCCACCGGCTGCCGCCGCGCCGAGATCGCCGGGATGGCCCTGGGCGACTACGACCCCGGATCGCGCTCGCTACGGGTGCGCGGCAAGCGCGACAAGGAGCGGATGGTCTATCTCACCGCCGAGGCCGTCGGCAGGATGGAGCGCTGGCTGGCCGTACGGGGCCGCCCGGCCGGGGCCCTGTTCTGCCCCATCGGCAAGTTCGGGGGTCTCCGGATCCGGGACGGCGAGCCGGCGGCCATGACGGGACAGGCGATCGCCGACATCCTGGGCAGGAGGCTGTCCGAGGCCGGGGCCGCCCCGCGTACCCCGCACGACTTCCGGCGCACCTTCATCGGCGAGCTGCTCGACGCCGGCGTGGACCTGGCCACGGCTCAGGCCCTCGTCGGTCACTCCTCCCCCGCCACCACGGCCCGCTACGACCGGCGTCCCGAACGGCGCCGCCGCGAGGCCGTCGACAGGATCACCCTGCCCGCCCCCAAGCCGTTGTGATCCCCGCACACCCGGCCGGTGTGACCCCGGTGCGCACCCGTCGTCGTGATGCCCGCACACTCCGATCACGGTGCTCTCACCCATCCCAAACCACTGTGGCCCCGCCCGCCCCAGACCGCTGTCGCCCCGCCCGCCCCAGACCCACCGTGACCGTCCGAGGACGGGGCTCGCGGTGATCTTTGCGCCACGGCCGCACCCCGACCGCCTCAAGTATTCACCGCACCTTCCACAACTGTCGGTCGCGCCCTTTACTATGAGCCACCTCAAGGAGGGACGTCCGCCATGTTGGATGCGCTGATGGTTTCGCTGCTGGTCACGACCGATCTGCCACCGGACACAGACCTGGCCGAGTTCGGACAGTTGGTGGCCGATGCGGTGCAGACGCTCCAGCATGGTGAGGTGACATATCCGGGTTTCCTGCGGGGCGCGGCGTTCTGGTTGGACCGGCCCGCGCCACCGTCCGACGACGGGCTCCCCCTCCCGGTGACCGAGGAGCTGCGGTTCGCGGCGCTGCTCGGCTACCTGTCGGCCTCCAGCCCGTCGGGATCGGCGAAGGAGACGGCCGCCGACGCCGGCCGGGCGATCACCGCGGCCGTCGCCGCCCGGTACGGTGACCTGGGAAGCCCTCCCGCCGTAATGGCGATCCGGAGCGAGGACGTGCGCGAGCGCACCCCCGCGTCGGCCGTTCTCGTCAGGACGACGGACGCCGTCCCCGAGCTGGCCACAGCGGCCACCCGCGTCTACGTCTAGTGCCCGGCCCAAGGACGAGACCGGCCACCGCCCCCGGAAGCGACGTCAAACGGAGGGGAATGTCGACCTTAGGTCGCCATGCTGTATCGCCCTTGCTGCTGATTTGTGGCCACAGCACACCGTCACAGGACATAGCTTGATCTGCACAGGTGTTTACGCTGCGGCCCACGGGAAGGTGTGAGCTCTGTGAAGACCTCCGCGGAGGAAGACGACCTGACCCCGGCCGCGAGCGCGAGCACAGACCCGGTCAAGGACTACCTCAAGCAGATCGGCAGGGTCCCGCTGCTCAACGCCGAGCAGGAGGTCGAGCTCGCCAAACGCATCGAGGCCGGTCTGTTCGCGGCCGAGCAGCTCGGCACCGACGGCGAGCGGCTGCTCGCCGACGTGCGCGCCGAGCTGGAGTGGATCGCCGAGGACGGACTCCGGGCCAAGAACCACCTGCTGGAGGCCAATCTTCGCCTCGTGGTGTCACTCGCCCGGCGCTACACCGGCCGCGGCATGCCGTTCCTGGATCTGATCCAGGAGGGCAATCTGGGGCTGATCCGCGCGGTCGAGAAGTTCGACTACGCCAAGGGTTTCAAGTTCTCCACCTACGCCACCTGGTGGATCAAGCAGGCCGTCACCCGGGCCATGGCCGATCAGGCGCGGACCATCCGCATCCCGGTCCACATGGTCGAGATGATCAACAAGCTGGCCCGCATCCAGCGGCAGATGGTCGCCGATCTTGGGCGCGAGCCCACCGACGACGAGCTGGCGACCGAGATGGAGATGACCCCCGAGAAGGTCGTCGAGGTCCAGAAGTACGGTCGCGAGCCGATCTCCCTGCACTCCCCGCTCGGCACCGAGGGCGACAACGAGTTCGGCGACCTCATCGAGGACTCCGAGGCGATCACTCCCGAGGACGCCGTGGCGTTCGCCCTGCTCCAGGAGCAGCTGCACATGGTCCTGGAGGCCCTGTCCGAGCGCGAGGCAGGGGTGGTGGCCATGCGGTTCGGGCTTCGCGACGGACGACCCAAGACCCTCGACGAGATCGGCAAGGTCTACGGGGTGACGCGCGAGCGCATCCGGCAGATCGAGTCCAAGACGATGACCAAGCTGCGTCACCCGTCGCGGTCCCGGGCGCTGCGCGACTATCTGACCTGACGGCTCCCCGCCTCCTCGCCGGGAAGCCGGCCGGATCGCCCGGCCCACCGGAGAGCCGACCGGCTCGCACCGGCCGCCACCGCGCGTCGCCCGCGTCCCGGGCCGCGGAGCCGGTGTGTGAGCTTCAGGTGGGCGAAAGCGTCTCCGGCGAACGGGTGTCCTGCCCAGGAACGGTCAGTAGCCGACGGTGAAGCGCCGGTTGTGGTGCCTGGGCGTTTCGATCTCGTCGAGCAGGGCGATGGCGTAGTCCTCCCCGCTGATGGAGGAGTTGCCCTGCTCGTCGGTGATCAGCACGTCCGTGCCGACGCGGTACCGGCCCAGCCGCTCGCCCGGCGCGTGCGAGCCGAACCCGACCGGCGGGCTGAGGTAGAACCAGTCGACGTCCGCGGGAATCCGCCGCAGAACGTCGAGGAATTCCATGTGGAGCGTGACCTCCGGGAGAAACTCCGGCGGGATGGTGGGTTCCTGCTGGATGAACACCTGCTCGCCCCCCTCGGTGCGCAGGAGGCTGCTCGCCCCGCCGACGACGGCGATGCGCACCTTGTTGTGCCGCGCGACGTCGACGAGGGTCGGTACCGTGTCCAGCAGGGACCTCCCGTCGTTCGTCGGACGGCTGCGGATGGCGCTGATCAGCACGTCGGCGTCCACGGTGAGCTCGCGGACGAGCTCCGCGTCGTAGAGCGAACCGGTGACGGCCCGGACGTTTTTGCGCTCCGGGATCGCGCCGGTGTTCCGGGCGACCGCGGTGACCTGGTGTCCGCGGCGGACCGCCTCATCCAGGATCCTGCTGCCGGCGTATCCCGTCGCGCCGAAAAGTACCAGCGTGGCCATATGGGTCTCCCTAAGGTGTCGAGCGGTGTCAGCGGGCCGTCGCGCCCGCGTCGTGGTGGGGCCGTACGCGGCCCGGGGCGGGAACGCCTCGATGGGTGGGGGCGCACATCGGGCGTTCCAATGGTTACTTCTTGTGTGTAACACCATCATGCGGAAGCATGGAGACAACCGGAAGGAGGCACTTTGATGTCAGCCACGCACACGGATGTGCCCAAGACCCTCGAGCTGATCGACGACTGCCCGGTCCGCGAGGTGCTCGACAGGGTCGGCGACAAATGGAGCGTGCTGATCGTCGTCCTCCTCGGCCGGCGCACGCACCGCTTCAGCGAGCTGCATCGCGCCATCGAGGGCATCAGCCAGCGCATGCTCACCCTGACGCTGCGCGCGCTGACCCGGGACGGGCTGGTCACCCGCACGGCGTACGCGACCGTGCCTCCCCGGGTCGACTACGAGCTGACCGAGCTCGGCCGGACCCTGCTCGTTCCCCTCACCGTGCTGGACGAGTGGGCCAACGCGCACCGCGACCACATCCGGGCCGCCCGCGAGCACCACGACCGCGCCGCCGCTCCCCGATAAAGCCGCTCCCCGGCAAGGGGCACCTCTCCTCCGGCACGGGTCGGTGCGGGGTTTCTCGACGTACGCGGTCGGGAACCCGAGGCCGTCAGGGTGGCCTCCCACTCGCGGCGTCCCGGACCGATGACGACGACCTGTGCTTCCGGTGAGGAACGTCGCACTAGGCCTTGGCCTTCGGCGTCCTGTCCTTGTCGGCGGCGATGGCCCGCTTCGTGTCGCCGATGTAGGAGGCGACGTAGGGGTGCTGGGGATAGAGCCGCTGCGCCTTACGGAACTTGGGCAGGGCCGCCTTGAACCGCTGGGCGAAGAAGTCGTCGAGCGCGTCGTTGTAGACCAGGGAGGTCTGGGACCGGGACGCGTCGACTCCCGCGGCGGCGAGCCTCCTCTTGAGGATGCTCACGGGCAGGATGAAGCTGTGGTTCTCGGCCGACTCCCCCGTCGCCGGATCGACCGATCCCGCGATCAGCGTCCCGATGACCTTGCCCTCCTGGCTGAACACTGGCCCACCGGAGTTGCCCCGGTACGAGGGCGCCTGGGCCTGGATGTACGGCACGCCCAGGACGGTCGTCCGTTTGGCGTTGTAGGCCCCCTCGGTCAGCGCCGGGTACAGCCTGGATCGCAGGTTGAAGATCTGCGTGCTGATGCTGACCAGTCCCGGAAACCCGTTGATGTAGAGCGTGTCGCCCACCCGCACGTCGACGTCGTCACCCAGCGGCACGGTCGGCAAGTTCCTCGCGCCTGCCATCTTCAGCAGGGCGAAGTCCTCCCCGGGGTAGCTCCGGCCACGGGCGACCAGCGCCACTGGCGTGACCTTGACGCTCCTGTCCATGCCACCGCCGGGCAGGGCGCCGGCGACACCGACGTTCTGCCTGAGCCCGGTCACCCGCATCGTCTCGGTGTTGAAACGGGTGAACACCGCCGTGGCCAGCCTGACCAGCTCGTCATCGGGCTGGGCGATTCCCATGATCTGCTTCAGGAAGCCCTTGACGTCCCCATCGTTGATCTTGGGAAGGGCCTGGGCGGCGAAGGTCTTCCTCAGCTCGGCCTTGGTCGCCCCGACGCAGTGTGCGGCGGTCACCATGTGCCCCTGCGGCGTCACCCACCATCCGGTGCACAGCCCGAGGCTGCTCACCTTGACGGTCCTGGCCGGCCCGGCCGGCGTGAAATAGCGGCCGACATTCGACCGGGCCGTCCGCAGCACCCATTTCACCTGGCTCTGGTGGTCGGACGGGATACGCCCGGCCTTCGCATGCTGCCTCGCCTTGGCGAACAACGCGGTGAACGACGTCCTCGCGCTCGCGGTGGGTACGGTCACCCTCGCCGCGTACTCCGTCTGGATCAGCTGGACCGCGGGATCGGTCTGCGCCGCCAGCCGCGTGCCGATCGCCACGCCGTGCGGGGCCTGATGCCGCACCCCGTGCGGGGCCTCGGCCAGCGCGATTCCCTGCGTGATCGTGACCCCCGCCAGAACCGCCCCTGCCGCCGCCAGCGCCCGCCGCGTTGATCTGTTCATGGGTTCCACCCCCTGTAGCTTGTGCGGGGAGCGTCCGACGGTCCGCTTTATCGTGACTTGCCAGGCGCTATCACGATCTACGAAAGGCGCCGACGACCTACGGTGAGCCCCTACCCACAGGGGTTGGTGTTGCTGTCGATGACCTGATCCTTCAGTGAGACAGGGATCTTGTTGAGGACCCGGACCCCCGGCCAGTCGGCGCCGATGACCAGCTGGATGATCGGGCCGGTGGGGGCCTCGGCGACCGGCTTGGCCGGCACGTACGCCTCCACGCTGAGCGGCTTCACCTTGCCGGCGACCGGGACGCGCTTGTCGCCGGAGAGCCTGGCGGCCACCACGTCTCCGTAGGCGGTGCCCTCGGTGTCGTTCTTGGCGTAGCGCAGCGTGGTGACGGGCACGTTGCCGGTCGCCGGGCGAGCGCCACCGACGTGGGTCACCACGAATCCCTGCTCCGCCAGCCCGTCGGCCGCCTCTCTGGCCCTGCCGTCGGTGTCGGTGCCGTTGAAGACCTGGACCCGGACCTGCTCGTTCTTGATGGCCGGCTTGGCGGGGGCGTTGGGGGCGGCGGTGGGGAGTACCTCGGTGTCGCTGCGGATCGCCGCGAACAACCGGTCCGCGTCGGGCTGCCGCCACTCGATCTGCGCGGGCTTGGGCGCGTAGGGCTTCCAGGGCACGGTGACCGACTCCAGCCCCTTCTCGGTCAGGGATTTCGCGCTCCCCGCGATCTCGCCGAGCCGGGCGACGCTGAGCTCGCTGTCCATCGTCACCGAGGCCGTGGCGGCGTCGAGGAAGTCGCCCAGCTTGCCGAGGTCGGTGAGCAGGGCGGTGCTGGTGGCCTTTTTCATCACCTGGGTGAGGAAGACCTGCTGGCGCTTGATCCGGTCGGTGTCGCTGCCGTCGCCGAGCGCGTAGCGGGCGCGGACGTAGGCGAGGGCGGTCTCGCCCATCACGGTCTGCTCGCCCTTCTTCAGGTCGAGCTTGGCCTTCTGGTCGAACACATCCTTGGGCAGGCAGATGTCGATGCCGCCGAGGGCGTCCACGATGCCCTTGAAGCCGGAGAAGTCAACCTTGACGAAGTGGTTGATGCGGATCTTGGTCAGCGACTCGATCGTCGCCCACGTGCAGGCGATACCGCCCTCGTTGAAGGCCGCGTTGATCTGCTTGAGGCCGGCGGGAACCGTCACGCCGGTCTTGGGGTGCTTGCAGGCGGGCACCTGGACCATCGAGTCGCGGGGAAAGCTGAGCAGGGTCGCCTTGTCGCGGTTCGGGGAGAGGTGGAGCAGGATGATCGTGTCGGTCCGCTCGCCCAGCGTCGTCTGGCCGTACTTCTTGTTCTCCGCGCTCTCCCGGCTGTCGGAGCCGACGACGAGCACGTTGAGCGCTCCGGTCTCGGGCGGACGGTCCGGGCCGAGATCGACCGGAATGCGCCCGATACTGCTGTCCAGGTCGTAATAGATCTTGTAGCCGCCGAGGGTGGCGGCCACCATGACGCCGGTCAGCGCGATACCGATCCACGCGCCCACGCTCAGCCGGTTCTTCGTACGGCTCTGGTCGGGAGACGGATCGCCGTTCGGCGCGTCGTCCCCCGGAGGCGGTCCGCCGTCATCGACAGCGCGCCTGGCTCGGCGACCCTTTTTTGCGGCCCGGCGGCCTTCTGCCTCTGGCCGGTGGTCACTCATGCGGTCCCCTAGCTTCGCGGTGACGTCCGGCACTGCTCCAGCTTGCTCATCACACCCGAAGGGTCAAGAGGTTCGCACCGGAAGCTGTGATGACACGAATTCGCTCGAGACCGTCCCTGCCATCGCCATGATCATACTCAAATAACGATATTTCCTGGAAAGTTATAGAAATTAGGTTCATTTGCGACTAAAGCGCAGGAGTTTCTCCGCCAGGTCGCCACGGTGCCGGGCCCGGCAGGGGGTCACGCGGATCGGCGGCTCATGATCGGGTTGGCGATGGTCCGGGCCGGTCGGCACAGGGTCTGACCATGCGCCTCGAACAATTCGTCGCGGGAGTCGAAGTAGCCCAGGTCGGCCAGCACCTGGGCCGACAGATCGCACGACGAGCAGGTCACGCCGTCCCAGTCGACCGCGGTGCGGGCGATCGCGTCGAAGAGGGTCTCTCCACCGGCGTTGGTGAATCCCTCCCCCGTCTGCAACGCCGCCAGATCGCCGTAGAGCCCGGAGGCGGAGATCCACCGTCCGTCGAGGCGGAACTCCGGCCAGGCGAGCACCACCCGGTGAGGGATCAGCGCGTGCATCCGGGGGAAGCGGGGGTACCAGAACCGGCCATCCACCAGCAGACCCCTGACCCTGGTATTGATCCCGCAGGCGCGTGCCACGGCTTCCAGCACCGCCATCCGCTGGCTGCACGAGCCCCGGCCCAGCGCGAGCGTCACGGAGACCGGCTGCCGGTCGTCCATCCCGTAGACCGGACGGACCCGTGCGGCGACAAGGCGATGGGCCGCGATCAGCAGGTCCCGCTCATCGACGGTGCCGGCGGTTCGGATCTCGGCGATCAGGTCCAGCAATCGAAGGTCTTCCCAGTCAAGGATGGGCGTGGCCTCTCGACTGCCATCGACCGCCTCGCGGCGCGAGACGGTCAGGGGACGCCGCCATGGTTCCAGAAGCCGTGAGGTCATCTCCTGATTATGTCTGCTTGATCACAAGTTAGGCCTGATTGGTCACGATTTCGGCCAGCTCGAAAAAGGTCGCGATACCACAGCCCCCTTCCGCCCGCACGACGAAGGAGAGGCTTCGTGCCAGGTCCCCGGCATCGCCTCCGCCTTTCACACGACACGTTCCCGGTTCCCGAATGGGCTATTACGCGGAAAAACAGGATAGTTCAGACGCTTAGGGCTATCTTGACCACTTTATTGCGATTTTATACCATCCGCATCGTCTACCTCTGGCGCCACAGTGGCGTCGTTTCCAAGGGTGGTCCCACTCCGGGCAAGGGGTGGGCCGCCCATGCCCCCTTGAGGAGTCGACATGCCGCCCAGCACAGCGAGGCGCGGAAAACCTTCCTACAGGAAGGTGGCAGGGGCCGCGGTCGTCGCACTGACCGCGCTCATGTTGCCGTTGAGCCAGGCCGCGAACGCGGATCGGGACAACCACTCGCACCCGGATCGCGACCACACGCAATGTAGCTCCGACCTGAACGCCCATCTTGGTTCCGTACCGAGCCCCGAGAAGTTCTTCGGTTTCCCCCTCGGCAAGGGCCAGCCCCGAGTGGTCACCTCCGACGAGATCCGCAAGTACGTCGACGCCGTGGGGCGCGCGTCCGACCGCGTGATCACCGGAACGATGGCGCACAGCGTCTCCGGCCAGGAGCTGCCCTACGCCATCGTGTCCGACAAGCAGAACGTGACCCCTGGCCAGCTGAAGAAGATCGCTGAGCAGATCCAGTCGCTGCGTGACCCGCGGTCACTGCGGCCGGACAAGGCCGCGCGCATCGCCAAGGACGCCCCTGCCATCGTGTGGGTGGCGGGCAACGTCCACGGCGGCGAGACGAGTGGCGCCGACGCCTCGCTCAAGACCCTGTACGAGCTGGCCGGCGGACTGTCCTGCGACGTTGAGAAGCGCAACGACAACACCGTCACGATCATCGTGCCGACCCAGAACCCCGACGGCCGCAACGCGAACCGCCGGCAGAACGACTACGGCTTCGACCTCAACCGCGACTGGTTCGCCCGCACCCAGCCGGAGACCGACGGCAAGCTCGCGATGCTGCGGAACTACCCGCCGCAGATCTTCGTCGACGCGCACGAGATGGGCGGGCAGCAGTACTTCTTCCCGCCGAACGCCGACCCGATCCACCACGAGATCGCCGACCAGCCGGTGGACTGGATCAACCGCATCGGTGAGGCCAACAAGGCGGCCTTCGGCTTCAACGGCGCCTGCACCGACCTGGTCACCGTGGAGTGCTACTTCAACTACGCGCGATACGACCTCTTCTACATGGGGTACGGCGACACGGTGCCGGCCACCGGGTTCGGCGCGGCCGGCATGACCTTCGAGAAGGGAAGCGCCTCGTCGGTCGAGGACCGCGTGCAGCAGCAGTTCAACACGCAGTGGGCGACCACCGGCTGGGCGGCCGACAACAAGAATGAGATCCTGAACGGCTACTACAAGATCTGGCAGACCGCGCTCGCCGAGGGCGCCTCGGGCGCGCTTGAGCCCAACGAGGTCGTGCAGCCGACCAACACCGTCCAGTTCCCGGTTCCCGACGTCAAGATCCGGTCGTACTTCCTGATGCCCGACCGCCAGATCGGCGACGTCCGCAAGCTGGTCGAGAGACTGCGCGGCATGGACGTCGAGGTCTACGAGGTCAAAAAGGCACTCACGGTGCCCAACGCCCAGATCTTCGGCGGCCGCAGCGCCAAGAACCTCAGGGTTCCCGAGGGTGCCTACTGGATCCCGATGGACCAGCCGCAGAAGCACTGGATCCAGGCGCTGATCGGGGAGAACCCCTACGCCCCCTTCCCGTACTTCTACGACGTCTCCTCGTGGAGCAACCCGCTGCTGATGGGCATCAACACCATCTACACCGGTGACAAGCTCTCGCCGAAGACCGACCGGGTGAAGAGCCTCGAAGGCGGCATCGAGTCGTCGGCCTCGTCGAGGGGCTCGTACTCCTACCCGCTGGACTCGGCCGCCGCGTCGCAGCTCACGTTCAAGCTTCTCAGCTCGGGTGTGCCGCTCTCGCGTGACCTCAAGAACGGCGTGATCAGCCTGTCCGCCCGCGCGGTGAGGCAGAACGACCTGGACAAGCTGGCCGGATCGCTCGGCGTCACCGTCAAGGGCAGCTCCAAGTCGGCCTCCGGCACCGCGCTTCGCCTGCCCGACACCGGCCTGTTCGCCGGCACCGGCATCTCGACGGCCTCCGGGTCGCACGGCGAGGCACGCTACGTGCTCGGCAGCCAGTGGGGTCTCGACCTCAAGCCGGTGACGACCGCCGACATCAACGGCAACACCCCGGCGTTCACCGAGCGCACCGCGCTGATCGTCCCGGACGGCAGCAGCTCGAACGGCGGCCTGGACGCGCAGGGCCTGGCGAACCTCAAGGCCTGGGTGTCCGCGGGCGGCACGTACATCGGACTGCGGAACGAGGGCACCCGGGTCGCACGCGCCGCGGGTCTGACCTCCACCACGGAGAAGGCCAAGCCGACCGGCTACCAGGTCGTCGGCTCGCACTTCCGGGTGGACGTCGCCAATGAGAACCCGGTGGGAATCGGCCGTCCGGCCGAGGACTTCCAGTTCAACAACGGCGACCCGATCCTGAACCCGTCCCAGACGGGCACGAACATCCTCACCTACCCGTCGGACGACACCTTCTGGGCCAACGGTTACACCGTGAAGTCCGACGCCCTCATGGGCACGACGGCGCTGGTCGACGAGCCGACCGGTACGGGTCACGCCGTGCTCTTCGCCTACAACCCGCTGTTCCGCGCCTACAACGACAACGGCCTCCACCTGGTCGCGAACGCGCTGCTCTACCCGACGTCCGCGACCGCCTCGGCGCAGCAGCGGACGGTGGCACCGCCGACCAACGTGGACGCTCTCCGTACCGCGGCACAG
Source organism: Streptosporangium subroseum (assembly GCF_900188345.1). GTDB lineage: Bacteria > Actinomycetota > Actinomycetes > Streptosporangiales > Streptosporangiaceae > Streptosporangium > Streptosporangium subroseum. The sequence continues at coordinate 90,823 of NZ_FZOD01000029.1, forward strand.
AAGGTCGAGGAGCCGGCCAACATCGGCGGCGAATGGCGTCCCATCACCATCCAGGTCGCCGACGCCGACCAGGCGCGGACCGAGGCCATCGTCCGAAAGTACACCGACACGGCGACCTCGGCCAAGGCCGACGGTTCGACCTACATCACCATTCCCAACCCCGAGGGCCTGTCGGCGGAAGAGCACCCGTTCCTCCGCGAGATGATCCAGACGCTGGACCGCACCGGCGTCCCGCTGCGCTCGGTCGTGGGCTGATCACCCTCCCCCGTTAGCGGCAGGTGAGTTCCGGCCGGGTCATCACCCGGCCGGAACTCACTCGTTGGGACCGCATCAGATGAGGCCCGGGGCCGGGACCCGGCCGCCATTCCAACCTGAACGGCAAGATCGGCCGCGGCCCCGTCCGCGCCGAAATCCCGGCGATCCGGCCTCGGAGAGATCTATCCCGCGCCCGCGCCCCGGCCGAACGGCAAGCTCGGCCACGTCGCTGCAGATCACATGGCCCGAGAAGGGCATGCGAGTGGCCTGACGGGGTAGCGACGGCGAAGTCGAGGAGGCACTGCCTGGGGAGGGCGTCGATGAGCGACCAGCCGTCGAGAACCGGAGCCCGCCCGCCCGCGGGATCGGGTGATGTCGTCGCCGAGAGGGCTCCCGACCGCCCGACCGAACTGTCCAGACGGTCGTGGTGGGGTGTGCTCAAGCGCACCGTGAGGGAGTTCCAGGAGGACAACCTCACCGACTGGGCCGCCTCGCTGACTTACTACGCCGTACTGTCGATCTTCCCGGCGCTGCTGGCCGTGGTCTCCCTTCTGGGACTGTTCGGCCAGTCGGCCACCAAGCCCCTCACGGACAACCTCAGCGCCCTGGCCCCCGGCCCCGCTCAGCAGATCATCGACACCGTGCTCAGCGCCTTGCAGAGCAGCCAGCGCGCCGCCGGAATCGCGACCGTCATCGGCGTCGCCGTCGCCCTGTGGTCGGCGTCGAGCTACGTGGCGGCGTTCATGCGAGCGGCCAACGTCATGTATGAGATGCCGGAGGGCCGCCCGATCTGGAAGACCCTCCCGCTCCGGCTCGCGATCACCACCATTCTGGTGATCCTGATGGCCGCCGGCGCGGTCGCGGTCGTGTTCACCGGCGGCCTGGCCGACCAGGCCGGAAAACTCCTCGGCATCGGCCAGACGGCGCTCACCGTCTGGAGCATCGCCAAGTGGCCCGTCCTGGTCATCATGGTGACGCTGGTCCTGGCCCTGCTCTACTGGGCCGCCCCCAACGTCGCGCACCCCGGCTTCCGCTGGATCACCCCCGGCAGCATCCTGGCGGTGGCGACCTGGATCATCGCCTCCGCGGGCTTCGGCTTCTACGTCGCCAACTTCGGTTCGTACAGCAAGACCTATGCCGCCATGGCGGGTGTCATCGTCTTCCTGATCTGGCTCTGGATCACCAACATCGCCGTCCTGCTCGGCGTGGAGTTCGACGCCGAGCTCGCCCGCGGCCGTGCCATCGAAGCCGGACACCCTCCCACCGAGGAGCCGTACGTCGAACCCCGCGACACCACCAAGATCGACAAAGGCGGTCCGTCCTGAGACCGGGACGGCGGCATGCGACGGCCATGGCACCGGACGGGCACCGTCCACCAGTGGACCTCCGCCAACGGTTCGGCCGGCGCCGGCCAGTCCTCGAACGCCGGATGGGTACTGTCCACCAGCGGACCTCCGGCCCCGCGTCGATCCCAGGTGACTCCGTAGCCGAGTGGTGCCGGGCCGTTGGACGACGACCCGGCCCATCACCGGATAATCGTTTTCCAGGTGGAGCGACGACCTGCCAGGATCAGCCGATGCGCGTATCCCGAGGTGAGCTGCTGCGCTGGCAGTTCGACCTGACCTGGTCGCTGTTCGACTACCACCTGGAGCGGCTGGAGCCCGAGGACTTCCTGTGGGCGCCCGCGTCCCACTGCTGGACCGTGCGTCCCGACGTCGACGGGACATGGGTGCCGGACTGGGCGGAGATCGAGCCCGATCCCATCCCGGTTCCCACGATCGGCTGGGTGAGCTGGCACATCGGCTGGTGGTGGAGCGTGACCATCGATCATGCTCAGGGACGGGCCCCGCGCGAGAGGGTGGAGATCACGTGGCCGGGTGACGGGAGGTCCGCCGTCGAGTGGTTGCGCGGCCTCCGTGAGGACTGGCTGGCGGTGCTGGATCGCCTCACCGACGCCGACCTGGACGCCGCCGCCCCGTTCCCCTGGCCGAAGGACTCCGAGCACACCGTCGCCCACATGATCGCCTGGGTGAACTCCGAACTGATGAAAAACGCCGCCGAAATCGGCCAGCTCCGGCTGCTGCGTGCCGCGTCTTCGGGGTGAGCGGTCCGCTGAGACATCACGTCCCTGGAGATCACAGCAAACTCACGGTGTCGGCCGGCAGCCCGCCAAGCTGGGATGGCCGGAGAAAATGCCTGACCGAGCGCTGAGGAGTCGATAGCCTGCGGTCATGGCTGAGGGTGATCGTGAGCGGTTGCGCGCGTCCTTTACCGAGGACGCCGAGCTGTACGACCAGGCGCGTCCGGGCTATCCGCCGGAGCTGTTCGACGACCTGGCGGAGCTGACCGGGATCGGACCGGGCTGCCGGGTGCTGGAGGTCGGCCCCGGGACGGGGCAGGCCACCGTGCCGCTGGCCGAGCGCGGCTGCCACATCGTCGCGGTGGAGCTGGGGGCGGAGATGGCGGAGATGGCCCGCCGCAACCTGGCCCGCTTCCCGTCGGTCCACGTCGTGACCGCGGCGTTCGAGGACTGGCCGCCGCCTGCCGAGCCGTTCGACGTGGTGGTCTCCGCGACCGCGTTCCACTGGATCGATCCGGCCGTGCGCATGGTGAGGGCGGCGGACGCCCTGCGCGCCGGGGGCGCGCTGGCCACGATCGCCACGCACCACGTCAAGGGAGGGAGCACGGACTTCTTCGCCGCAGCGCAGACCTGCTACGAACGCTTCGACCCGGCGACGCCACCGGATGTGCGTCTCCAGCCCGCGGCTGAGATCCCCTACGACGACGAACCGGAGCCGTCGGGCCGATTCGGAGCGCCGGTCTTCCGCCGGCACGAATGGGAGCAGACGTACTCGACCGCCGAATATCTGAACCTGCTGCGCACCTACTCGGGCCACCGGACGCTCGAATCGGTTGCCCGGGCCGGCCTGCTGGACTGCATCGCGCGCCTGATCGAGGACCGCCACGGCGGGCAGATCACCAAGCGCTACCTGACCGAGTTGCGCGTGGCGCGTCGAGGTCCTGCTCACGACATTCCGGACGCGCTCCAGCGGCGGGGATGATCCGCAGCACGAATTCTCCAAACGAGAGAATCGGACTATCGGTGGACGGTCAGAAGGGTGTGGTGGTCGGTGCCGTCGGAGCCGTCCGGGTCGGCGTGTACGGTGGCCGCGCTCAGGCGAGGCAGATGGTGGATCAGCCGGTGCTCGGCCCGCACCGCCACGGCGTGAGCCTGGACCAGCGACAGGTCGTGGTCCACCACGATGTCCACCTCGGCGCGGAGCGCGTGACCGATCCAGCGGAGCCGTACCGACCCCACGTGCCGGACGCCCGGCGTCGAGGTGAGGATCTGTTCGGCCTGGTCGACCAGGGCCGGATCGACGGCGTCCATCAGCCGGTGGTAGATCTCCCGGGCCGCGTCCCGCAGCACGAAGCAGATCGCGACGGTGATCAGCAGGCCGACGATCGGGTCGGCGATCGGCCATCCCAGTGCCGCGCCGCCCGCGCTGAGCAGCACGGCCAGGGAGGTGAAGCCGTCGGTGCGGGCGTGTAGCCCGTCGGCGACCAGCGCGGCCGAGCCGATCTGGCGGCCGACCCTGATCCGGTAGCGGGCCACCCACTCGTTGCCGAGGAAACCGGCCACTCCGGCGGCGGCGACCCAGCCGAGCGCCTGCACGTCCTGGGGGTCGATCAGGCGCTTGACGGCCTCGTACCCGGCGAACGCGGCCGAGGCCGCGATGACGGCCACGATGACGATCCCCGCCAGGTCCTCGGCTCTGCCGTAGCCGTAGGTGAAGCGCCGGGTGGCCATCCGCCGCCCCAGGGAGAAGGCGATCGCCAGCGGCACCGCCGTCAGGGCGTCGGCGAAGTTGTGCAACGTGTCGCCCAGCAGCGCCACCGAGCCGGAGAACGCCACGATCACCGCCTGGATGAGCGCGGTGGCCGTGAGTACGACAAAGGAGATGGCCAGCACGCGCATGCCGCGGCTGCTGGATTCCAGGGCCGCGTCGGTCTTGTCGGCGCTGTCGTGGCTGTGCGGCGTGAGGGCGTGACCGGCTCGCGTCATCAAGCGCCTGAACCGGCCGCCTCCGACCGGCTCTTCGCGTCCATGCTCATGCCCATGGCCATGCTCAGGGCCATGCCCATGCTCATGGCCGCGCTCATGCCCGTGGCCGCGCCCATGCTCATGGCCGCGCTCATGCCCGTGGCCGTGCTCATGCTCATGGCCGCGCTCGTGATCGTGGCTGTGCTCGTGATCGTGGCCGTGCTCGTTCCCATGGCCACGCCCGTGGCCGTACTCGTCGTGTCCATGAGGGGACAAAAAACCGGCGTCCTGCTGGTCGGACATCGCTACCTCACTTGCGATCGGTGGCCTTCGCCCGGAGTATATGTAGTCATGTATGCACGCGACAACGAATTAGGTGCCAACCTGTTGCAGGAGCAACCCACCGGCGCCCAGGTGGAGGCCGCCGTCGAGGCCTTCCGGATGCTCAGCGACGCCACCCGGTTGCGCCTGATGTGGCTGCTGGCCTCCGGCGAGTACGACGTGGGTTCGCTCGCCGAGGCCATCTCCGTCGCACGCCCCTCGGTCTCCCAGCACCTGGCCAAACTCCGTCTCGCCGGTCTGGTCCATGCCCGGAGGGACGGCCGCCGCGTGCTGTATCGCGCTCGCGACTCCCATGTGCGCAACCTCATCGGGGAGGCGCTCTTTCACGCCGATCACGAGGTCTCCGGCATCCCCCGCCACGAGGACTGAGGCGATCACCTCGCCCGTCCCAGGCTCAGGATCGCCTCCGCCCCAGGAGCGCGTGGGCGCACCGATCCTCGGCGGAGGGGCTCATCGGCCCGGTCGCGGTGTCTGGGAGCGGAAGCTCTGGCCGAGCTCGGGGCCGAGCCCGAAATAGTGGCGGAAATTGTAGATCAGCGGGCTCCACAGGGCTGGGTCGATGTGCTGGGTGCCGGGCACGACGATGCGCGGGTCCGCGTGGACCTTGAGCACGTGGGCTTCCACGATGAGGAAATCGTCGGAGGCGTCGGGCCGGACCCGTACGGTGCGGGCCTCCATCTGGATCGGGCATTCGGCGACCCGAGGCGGGCGAACCAGGTCGGAAGGTTCAGGTCACAGGTCGGCGGCCTCGAACTTGTCCGGCTCGAAGCGGAACGCGCCTTGCTTGTGCGCCGGGACCGGGTCGCGCCCCGTCAGCGGAGCGAGGCGTTCTATCGCCGGCCACTGCCGCGGCTGCGGCAGGTTGATCACCAGGTCGGGCCGGGCGGCCAGGTTCTGCCCGGTCTGGCCTTCGGCCCCCAGACCCAGGACGACCACCTGCCCGAGCGCCCAGGCGGAGGACATCGGAGCGAGGTTGAACGAGCCGTCCTCGTTCTCGGTCGAGAGCACCACGACCGGTGTCCCGAAGTACAGAATGCTCGGCGTGATGGTCACGTGGTCGGCTGCCAGGTCAGTGGTGATGCCGCGATGTGGCGCGATGTTCATGGGCTCGACCGTACGAGCGGATTACTTCGACGGCCGACGAAGGATCACAGATACAAGATGGATTTTCGACGTGCCGGGCCCGGGGGCGCTGCGAAGATTTCCTTCAGCGTCGAAATTCGATCTTCAGCCGTCCGTCGTCCGCTTTTCCGTCACCCACGCAGGCGCAGGAGATAGCCGGTGATGTGGTCGCGGGCGGCGGTGGCGGCGCGGGCGGCGAGGCCGTCGGTGTCCCGGGGCGGGCGGGCGCCTCTCGGGAGCATGGTGGCGTAGCCGTGCGTGGTGGACAGATGAACATAGACGAAGTCGGCGGTGTCGGCCCAGGAGGTGTCGGCGGGCAGGACGGCCGAGGCCAGGGCCATGAGGGTGTCCATGAAGCGGCGGCTCTGTTCCTGGACGATCTGGTGGTGGGGGCCCTTGAAGACGTAGACGTAGAGGAGGTCGACGCCGGCGCGATGGTCCAGGACGTAACGGGTGTAGGCGCCCGCGGTGGCGGCGAGCCGGTCGACCGGGTCGGGCCCCGCCTCCTCTGCCGCCCGGGCGAGGACCTCGGTGAGGGTGGCGATGACGTCGGCCGCGCAGGCGGCCAGCAGCGCCTCACGATCGGGAAAGTGACGGTAGGGCGCGGCCGACGACACACCCGCCCGGACGGCGACCTTGGCCACGGAGAAACCCTCGACGCCCTTCTCCGCCAGGAGCGCGATGCCTTCGCGGATCAACTCGGCACGCAGGTCGCCGTGGTGGTAGCCACGTCGTGGTGTCGTGGGGCTGCTCACGGCGGATGCCTCTCCCCGATGTTAGAGTATTCTTACTTAATGTAAGAACACTTTAACATCAAAAAAAGCAGAGGTCGGAGCCCGTTTTACGAGGGCGGGCCCCGGCCGCGGAGAAAGAGGACGCACCATGCAGCAGCGAGACCTCGGACAGCAGGGCCTGACGGTGTCGGCGCTGGGATACGGCGCGATGGGGATCTCCCTGGCGTACGGCCCCTCGGACAAGAAGGAGGGGGCCGCGACGATCCGCCGAGCCCACGAGCTGGGCGTGACGTTCTTCGACACGGCCGAGCTGTACGGGCAGGGCGAGAACGAGCGGATCGTCGGGGCCGCGCTCGCACCGGTCCGGGACGAGGTCGTCATCGCCACCAAGTTCGGGTTCGACTTCACCGGCACCCGGCAGGGCGGTGTCGACAGCCGTCCCGAGCACATCCGCGAGGTCGTCGACAACAGCCTGCGCTACCTCGGCGTCGACGTCATCGACGTGCTCTACCAGCACCGCGTCGATCCCAGCGTGCCGATCGAGGACGTGGCCGGGACGGTCAAGGAGTTCGTCGACGCCGGCAAGGTCCGTTACTTCGGCCTGAGCGAGGCGGGCGAGAACACCATCCGCCGCGCGCACGCCGTCCAGCCCGTCTCGGTTCTGCAGACCGAGTACTCCCTGTTCGAGCGCGACGCCGAGATCCTCTTCCCCGCCCTGCGCGAACTCGGGATCGGGTTCGTCCCCTACTCGCCGCTCGGCCGGGGCTTCCTCACCGGCCAGGCCAAGCCCGGCGCCGAATACGACCACACCGACATGCGCAGCTGGGACGCCCGCTTCCAGCCCGGCAATTACGAGAAGAACCTGGAGGCCACCCACCGGCTCGCCGAACTGGCCGCCGTCAAGGACGCCACCGTCGCCCAGCTCGCCCTGGCCTGGCTTCTCGCCCAGGGCGACGACATCGTCCCCATCCCCGGCACCCGCAGCTCCCAGCGACTGGAGGAGAACGTCGCCGCCGCCGACCTCACCCTCAACGACGCCGATCTGAAGCTCATCGCCGAAATCCTCCCGTCCGGCGGCTTCGGCGCCCGCTACCCCGAGGCGCACCTCCCCACCTGGGACTGACCCACCACGACAACCGGGTGCGTGAGATCTCAAACGATCACTCGGAGGGCAATCTCTTCCCGGCCTCACCCCTGGCCTGGCGCTCCGCATGCGAGAGCCGGTTCGGGTACCACTCGGCGAACGTCGCGCGGCGGAGGGCAACCCTGTCCGAGGCCAATGCTCACCCCCTTCACAGGGTCTTGTGACCTATGTGGTCCACTGGCCAAGGGGGGGTCGGAGGATGAACGAGAGACGCCGAATCTCGATTACAACCCGTATCACTCTGTTCACCGGAGTGGTGGCGGCCCTGCTGTGCGCGCTGATGGCCACGGTGCTCATGGTCGCCATTCACCGTTTCGCCACGGCGTCCCTCACCGAGGAGATCGTCGCGGACGGCGGCCGCATAGCCATCCAGGTGGAGCGGGGCCGGGTGGACTACCCGCTTGCGCGGCGCCAGTCCCGCAGGCTCCAAATCGTCGACACAAAGGGCCAGGTCATCGCCTCGACCCAGATACTTCAGGGCAAGCCGCCCATGGCGACGTTCACCCCCGGCGACAAGAGCCTTGCCACCTCCATCGTGTGCGGCGGAGTCTTTCCTGCCCACGAATGCAACATCGTGGCCGCGCAGCGGGCTCACCGGCCGGACGGGGAATGGATCGTCTACAGCGCCTCCCCGGTGATCCCTTGGTGGATCGATCCCCGACTGGCCGCGGTGGTGGGCGGGGCCGCGCTGCTGTCCGCCGCGGCCGTCACCTACCTCGGCCGCCGGATCTCCGCCGCGTCCCTGCGGCCGGTGAACGCCATCCGGGCGGAACTCGACGAGATCAACGCGACCTCCCTGGGCCGCCGGGTGCCCGTGCCGCCCAGCGATGACGAGATCCACGATCTGGCCGTCAGCGTCAACCACACGCTGGGCCGCCTGCAGGCCGCGGTGGAACAGCAGCGCCAGTTCGCCTCGGACGCCTCCCACGACCTGCGCAGCCCCATCGCCGCCATGCGCGCCGAGGTGGAGGACGCCCTGCTCGCGCCTCGGGAAACCAGCGTGACCAAGCTGGGGCACACCATCCTGGGCAGCCTGGAGCGGCTTCAGGCGATCGTCCAGGACCTGCTGATCATCGCCCGACTGGACGCGGGAAGTCCGGGCGCCCGCGAGCCGATCGACCTGGCCGAACTCGCCACCGCGGAGTGCCAGACGCGCCACCACATGAGAAAAAGATGCGAATGCCCGCTCAAACCCGGTGTCGTGGTGATCGGTGACCGGTTGCGGCTGGGTCGCCTGCTGACCAACCTCCTCGACAACGCCGAACGGCACGCCGACAGCATGATCACCATCACCGTACGGCGCGCGCCGGGCGACGGGCAGCGCTTCCCGCACGGCATGGCGGTGCTGGAGGTGGTCGACGACGGGCAGGGCATCGATCCGGACAAGCGCGAACTGGTGTTCCAGCGCTTCGCCCGGCTGGACGCCGCCCGCAACAGGGACGCCGGGGGCACCGGGCTGGGCCTGCCGATCGCCCGGCAGATCGCCGAGACGAGCGGGGGCAGCCTCCAGATCGAGGACAGCCCCCGCGGCGCGCGTTTTGTCCTGCGCCTCCCCCTTCGCGCGCCCGACCCCGTCTCCGCCCCGGCCCTGCAGCCGGACGGAGCAGATGGTTCCCGCTAGTGGACGGAGCGGATGGTTCCGCCGTCGACGCGGATCGTCGCGCCGCTCACGTAGTCCGCGAGCGGGCCCGTCAGGTAGAGAACGGCGGCCGCGATCTCCTCGGGCCGGCCCAGCCGTCCGACGTCGTTCGGGACGAAGTCCTCCGCGGCGGCGCGTTCGATCTCCTCCCAGGTCTCGCCCCAGCCACGGGCCGATGCGACGCCGGTGAGATACTCCTGGACCGGCCCCGCCAGGATCGCTCCCGGCGAGACGACGTTCGAGGTCACACCCGAGTCCTTGAGGTCCCTCGCGAGAGAGACCGCGAGGTTGTGCCGGGCGGCCAGGGAGGCGTTGTAGTGGGGCGCGCCGAGCTCCTGCCGTCCCTCATCGCGGGCGCCTGGATGATGCGTAAGGTGATCGGTACCACCGCGCTCGCCGAAGCCGATCCCACCCTGCTCGCCGGCCGGATCGAAGTCCCGTTCCGGCTTCTCGTCGAACCGGACACCGACCATGAGGCACCCATAAACCCGACAGGAGCATGACGTCATGTCCGCACCCGCCACATTCGTGATCGCCGGCGGCGGCCTCGCCGCGGCCAAAACCGCCGAGGCCCTGCGCGAGCAGGGCTTCGACGGCCGGATCCTGCTGATCGGCGACGAGTCCCACCTGCCGTACGAGCGCCCGCCGCTGTCCAAGGACTACCTGCAGGGAAAGTCCGGACGAGAGAAGTTCATCGTCCACGACGGCGCCTGGTATCGCGATCATGACATCGAACTGCGCTCCGGCACCGCGGTGACCGGCATCGACCGGGGCGGCCATCAGGTCATCCTGTCCGACGGCGAGCGAATCGGCTACGACAAGCTGCTACTGGCCACCGGTGCCACGCCCCGCCGCCTGACCGTCCCGGGTGCGGACCTGGACGGCGTGCTGTACCTGCGTACCGTGCAGGACAGCGAGCGCATCCGCGACACCCTGGCCACCGCGTCCCGGGTCGCGATCATCGGAGCGGGCTGGATCGGCCTGGAGGTCGCCGCCGCGGCCCGGGCCGCCGATGTGCGGGTGAGCGTCCTGGAGGCCGAACGGCAGCCGCTGCTGCGCGTGCTCGGCTCCCAGATCGCCTCCGTCTTCGCCGACCTGCACCGCGCCCACGACGTGGACCTGCGGCTGGGCGTGCAGGTCTCCGAGATCACGGGCGAGCACGGGAAGGTGCGAGGGGTACGGCTGGCGGACGGCACCCGCCTGGAGGTGGACGCGGTCATCGTCGGCATCGGCGCGGCCCCCAACACCGATCTCGCCGCCGCCGCCGGACTGGAGGTCGAGGACGGCGTACGGGTCGGCGCCGATCTGCGCACCTCGGATCCCGACATCTTCGCCGCCGGTGACGTCGTCAGCGCCTACCACCCGCTGCTGGGCACCCACATCCGGGTCGAGCACTGGGCCAACGCCCTCAACCAGCCCGCCGTCGCCGCCCGCGCCATGCTCGGGCAGGAGGTCGCCTACGACAGGCTGCCCTACTTCTACACCGACCAGTACGACCTCGGCATGGAGTACACCGGCTACATTCCGCCCGACCGCAACGACGACGTCGTCGTCCGGGGCGATCTCGCCTCCCGCCACTTCATCGCGTTCTGGCTCGACGACGGCAAGGTGGCGGCCGGCATGAACGTCAACATCTGGGATGTCACGGACCAGATCAAGGCCCTGATCGGCTCGGGCGGCACCGTCGACCGGGACAGGCTCGCCGATCCCGACGTCCCGCTGCACGAGGCGGTCATCGGCTGACGCCCTCCGGCTGTCGCGCCCGCCCCGGGAACGACCACGGCCCCGAGGGGTTCGTTCATCTACCCTGAGGAGATGCGGCGATCGAGTGGTGTTCGCAGGGGCCCCTTGACGTGTGGCGTCCTCCCGCGACATCGTTAGCAATCGTTTGCAGAAATGTGCCAAGGCGCTTGAAGAGGGGTCCGAGACGACGTGACGCATGAGATGACCGTCAACGGGGTCAAGCGTTCGGTCGGCGCCGACGCGGAGACGAGCCTTCTCCACGTCCTCCGGGAGGATCTCGGTCTCAAGGGGCCGCGATTCGGGTGCGGTGCCGGGCTGTGCGGCGCGTGCCTCGTGCTGCTCGACGGGTATCCGACGCCGTCCTGCGACACCCCGCTCTGGGCGGCCGAGGGCAAGGACGTCGTCACCGTCGAGGGCCTCGGCGATCTCGACTCCCCCCACCCGCTGCAGCAGGCCTTCCTCGACGAACAGGCCGGCCAGTGCGGGTACTGCCTGTCGGGAATCCTGATCAGCGCCGCCGCGCTCCTCACCCGCAACCCCGCGCCGGACGAGCGGGAGGTGGCCGAGGCGCTGGACCGCAACCTCTGCCGCTGCGGCGCCCAGCGGCGCATGATCCGTGCCGTGATGCGGGCCGCGAAGGAGCACCCGTGATGTCCATGTCCGCCAGGCCGGCCGTGCCGGATCACAGCACCCACGGCACGGGGAGCGCCCCCGCCGGCCGTCATCCTGAGCCGTCGGGGGCGGCCGTCTCCCTGCCGCGAGGCGTCACGGCGAACCCCCGGGTGTCGCAGTGGCTCGCGATCCACGGCGACGGGACCGTCCACGTGTTCAGCGGCAAGGCCGAGCTCGGGCAGGGCATCCTGACCGCCCTGGGCCAGATCGCGGCCGACGAGCTCGGGGTCGCACCGCACCGCGTCCTGGTCCTGGCGGCCACGACCGCCTCCGGACCGGATCAGGGCTTCACCGCCGGGAGCATGTCGGTCGCCGATTCCGAGGCGCTGCGCATGGCGTGCGCCGAGGCCCGCGCCCTGTTCCTCCGGGAGGCCGCGGCGAGGCTCGGAGTCGACGCGGACGAGATGGTCGTGGCGGACGGCGTCCTGCGGGACCGCGACGGCACCTGCAAAACCTCCTACTGGGACCTGGCGGCGTGCGTCGATCTCGACCGGGAGATCCTGGGCCTCGCCTCCCCGAGGCCCGTGGCCGGACGCGCCGTGGTGGGCACGAGCGCCGCCCGCGTCGACCTGCCGGACAAGCTGACCGGGCGGCCGCGCTTCATCCACGATCTCTCCCTGCCCGGCCGGCTCGCCGGCCGTGTCGTACGGCCGCCGTCTCCGGCCGCGCGACTGCTCGAGGTCGACCCCGCGCCCGTGGAGCGGCTGCCCGGGGTCGTCGCGGTCGTCCGGGACGGAGACTTCCTGGGGGTCGTGGCCGAGACGGAGACCGGGGCGGAGAGTGCGGCCGTCGCGCTGCGCCAAGCCTGCCGGTGGCGGGAGGAGGAGTCCCTGCCCCCGGAGGAGTCGATGCAGGCGGTGCTGCGCGGTGCGGAGACCGAGACGACCGTGGTCCGCGACGACGGCGCCGAGCCCGGGCCGGCCGCGACGCGCGGGAGCGGCGCCGGATCCGCGGCACCCACGGCGACCACAGCACCCGCCGGCACCACCGGCACCGCTGGCACCACCGACGGCACCGACGGCACCGACGGCACCGACGGCACCGACGGCGAGACCCCGGTGGCGGCCACCTCGATGTCAGCGACCTACACGCGTGGTTTCCTCGCCCACGCCTCCATCGCACCGAGCTGCGGCGCCGCGCTCTGGGACGAGGACGGGCTCACCGTCTGGTCGCACAGCCAGGGCGTCCACCCGCTGCGCCGCGCCATCGCCCAGGCGGCGGGCGTCGACGTCGCCACCGTGACCGTTCACCATGTCGAGGGCGCCGGCGCCTACGGGCACAACGGCGCCGACGACGCCGCCTACGACGCCGTACTCCTCGCCCGGGCGGTCCCCGGCAGGCCGGTGCACGTGGTGTGGAGCCGGGCGGACGAGCTGACCTGGAGTCCCCTGGGATCCGCGATGGTCGCGGACGTCGCCGCGGACCTGGCCCCTGACGGGCGGCTCCTGTCGTGGTCCTACGACGTGTGGAGCTACGGGCACACGGCACGTCCGGGGTACGCGGGATCTCCGGGGCTGCTCGCCGCGGCGCACACCGAGCGGCCCCACCCTCTGCCTCCGTCCGCCGACCCGGCGCTCGCGGGCGGCGGCGGCACCGGGCGCAACGCCGTTCCCCTCTACGTGATCCCGCGCCGCTCCATCAGGGCGCATCGCGCCCTGACGACGCCGATCCGCACGTCCGCGCTGCGGACCCTGGGCGCCTACCTCAACGTCTTCGCGATCGAGTCCTTCATCGACGAGATCGCCGCCGCGGCCGGGCGTGACGCGCTCGAGTACCGTCTGGCGCATCTCACCGATCCGCGGGCGCGGGAGGTCGTGGATCGGGCCGCCCGGGCCGCCGGCTGGCCGGGACAGCCCACGGAGGACGGCGTCGCCCTCGGGATCGGCTTCGCGAGATACAAGGACAGGGGCGCGTACTGCGCGGTGGTCGCCGAGGTGGAGGCGGTGCACGACATCCGCGTGCGCCGCCTCACGATCGCCGTCGACGTCGGCCGGGTGGTCAACCCCGACGGCGTCGCGAACCAGATCGAGGGCGGGGCGGTCCAGTCCACGAGCTGGACCCTCAAGGAGCAGGTGCGGTTCGACCGCACGCAGATCACCAGCGACGACTGGGAGAGCTACCCCATCCTCCGGTTCACCGAGGTGCCGGAGGTCGTGGTCGAGGTGATCGACCGGCCGGACGAGCCGTCGGTCGGCTCCGGCGAGGCGGCGCAGGGCCCCACCGCGGCCGCCATCGGCAACGCGGTGGCCGCCGCCGTCGGCGTGCGGGTCCGGGATCTGCCGATCACCGCCGAGCGCGTCGTCGCCGCCATGGACGACTAGTCGGTGGTCTGTCAGGGCGGGACTCTCCGCCTCCGGAGGAACGGACTTCATCCCCCGGAGGCAGAGAATTGCTTACGAGGCGTAGACCTCGAATTCGGAGAGCTGACCGGCGGGCCAGCCGCTGTTGGCGGTGAACGTCAGACGCAGATAGCGCCTGCTGGTGGCCGAGAAGGTAATGGTCGCCGTGTTACCGGTGGCGGGATTGAAGGTGTAGGTCGCCGAACCGACCACGCCGGTGAAGGCCGATCCGTCGGTGCTGCCCAGCACCGCGACCGCCTGGGTACGAGTGGCCCAGGCGGTGGCCGGCGGCAGCTTCAAAACGACCCGGCCGACGCTCACCGACGAGCCGAGATCAACGGTGACCGACTGGGGGAAGGCATTGTTGGCCGACTCCCAGTAGGTACTCGCGTTGCCGTCGACGGCGTTGCCCGAGCCGTAGGTCTGAGAATGGCTGGTCTCCGTGGTCGACCTGCCCTGCGCCAGGTTGGTGACGGGCGCCGAGCCGCCGGTGCCGGTCAGGGCCACGCTCA
>NZ_FZOD01000027.1 GCF_900188345.1 Streptosporangium subroseum
CACCGAGACGAGGACCCTGGCGGTCCGCGCGGCCCGGACCGCGGCGTGCATGGCGTCGCGCGCGTTCAGAGCGGCGGTGATCCCGCTGACGTGCAGGATGCGGGAGGCCGCGATCCGGTCCACGGGAACGTTCCCCTGCGCGAGCCGGGCCCCGGTGCGGTAGTAGGTGACCCTGGCCGTCTGGCCCAGCCTCGACTCCTTCAGGAGAATTCCGGTGGGCGACCCCTCGTCCACCCGCGCGTCCGAGATGTCCACGCCCTCGCCGCGTAGCACCGTGAGGATCCGCGCGCCGAGGTCGTCACCGCCGACCTTGCCCAGCCAGCCCACCTCGTGCCCCAGCCGGGCCAGCCCGACCGCGACGGTGAACTCGGCCCCGGCCACGTCCAGCCTGGCCTCGTGCTCGTGACGGACCCGGCCGCTGGTGACGACGCCGAAAGCCTCGCCGAGGGTGTAGACGTCCACGTCGGAACCTTTCGGGGCGCCGGGCGACGCCGATGAACAGCCGTTCGGACTCCGGCCCCGGGTGCCATCGCTCCCAAAGGGCCAGAAAACCGAACTCTAGCGACAACTCCGAGGCAGAAACCAACCGGCCACTCGGGTTCCCGTCCCCCGCCCGGCGGGACCGTTTCCGGACCGGTCGGACCGTACAGAATCGCTTCCGGACCGTACGGTCCGTATGGGATCAGACGATCGGCGGGCGGCCGAGGCGGAGCATGCGCCAGGCGGTGTTCCAGCCCATCGGACGACGCTCTCCCGCGGGCTCGCGCAGGCCTTCGGTGAAACCCTTGAACCAGGCGCGCAGGGCGGGACCCGAGCGCTCGCGGAGCAGGGTGAGGGCGACCCAGTTGAGGAGGTAGAGCCCGGCCAGGGACCAGGGGAGGTTGCGGCGGGCCAGCCAGACGCGGTTACGCGCGTTGAGGCGGTAGAAGTCGGTGTGGCGGGTCGGGGGAACCTGCGGGTGGTACATGACCGTCTGGGCGTCGTATTCGATGCGGTAACCCTCGCCGAGCAGCCTCCAGGCCAGGTCGGTCTCCTCGTGGGCGTAGAAGAAACGCTCGGGGAGCCCGCCGACCTGGAGGAAGGCCGAACGGCGGATGGCGCAGGCACCGCCCAGGAAGGTGGTGACCGGGGAGGACCGCTCGGGGTCGCCCGCGCGCAGGCGAGGGACGTGACGGCGCTGGCCGATGCCGCCGTCGGGGTCCCTCACCCGGAACGAGACGACCGCGAGATCGTGCTCGGTGGAGAAGCGCTCACGCAGGTGGGAGACCAGGTTCGTCTCGCCGTACCAACCGTCGTCGTCGAGGAAGAGCACCACGTCGCCCGAGCACTCCTCGACGCCGCGGTTACGGCCCGCGGGGATGCCCGCGTTGTGGTCCAGCCGCACGGTCTTGATCGAGGCCGACGAGCCCGAGGGCACGCTGACCGACAGCTCCGGGACGTCCGCGCCGTTGCCGACGATGACCACCTCGACGTCGCCGTCGACCTGGTTCAGCGCGGATTCGACGGCCCGATCCAGCTCGGGGACCCGGTTGCCCATGGTGAGGATGACGCACGAGATCTTCAACGGGTCATCGCCCTGACGCGTCGAGAGCACGTGCGGAGCATACTTTCATGATCACCGAGTCTGCTGGGGCGGCCGGCTCTGTTCGAGCTAGCAGTTACTGATTTACCGGAGGACAAGCGTATCGGAATCGCCAACAAACACCCACCAAACAGCAAGGTGTTAGCACCTACGACGTTCCGGCACACGATCCGGTTCCTCATGAAAGCCGCCTGGACATCAGGATGCTGATCAGGTGCAGGATCATCTGCAGCACGGCGATCACCAAACAGGCCACCACGAGCACCCGCGTCGCGGCCACGCCCCCGTTGAAGGCGTCCCAGAGCGCGGCGATCACCACGATGACGGACAGCTCCACCGCCTGGATGACCCGGTGGAACTTCAGGGCCGCGGCGGCCTTGCGGGCCAGGCCCAGGCCGCGCGACTGGAAGTGCTCGGCCGAGGCCTCGGTGGCGGCGACCAGCCCCGACCGGGCGCGGGCGACGTCGACCAGGTCGGTCTCCGCCTTGATCAGGATGGCGCCGAGCGCGGCGGCGAGGCCGATCACGGTGTACCAGTCGGGCAGGATCTCCGACGCCCGGAAGCCCAGCCCGATGAGCAGGGCGGCCTCGGCGAAGTAGTGGCCGACCCGGTCGAGGTAGATGCCCGTGATGGAGGTCCGACCGGTCCAGCGCGCCAGCTCGCCGTCGGAGCAGTCGAGCAGCAGGTAGATCTGGATCAGCACCGCCGCGCCGACCGCGGCCCAGAGACCGGGTAGCGCGAGGACCACGCCGGCCAGCAGCCCGCACAGGATCATCAGCCAGGTGGTCTGGTTGGGCGTGATCGGCGTCTTGGCGAGAAACCAGGTGACGTAGATCGACAACTTACGCATGTAGAGCGCGCCGGCCCAGTGCTCGCCGCTGTTGCGATCCATGGTGGAGTGCGGCTGGGCCACCGCACGGAGCTCAGCGACCGATGGCCCGGACATAATCCCCTACCCGATCGCGAATCTCCGGCTCAGACAGGCGCAGGTGCTCAAGGATGGTGTACCTGCCGGGACGGGTGGAGGGCGCGAGCATAACCGCCTCGGTGAACTGGTCAGTGGTCAGCCCCACGTCATGGGGGGTGACCGGTAGCTCGTGCCCGCGTAAGCAGTCAACGACCTGGGCGAGCCTCCGCGAGTCCTCGCGGAGGAAAAAACAGAAGGCCGCTCCGATCCCGGCGAGCTCGCCGTGATTGGAGGTGCCGGGAAAAAGCTGATCCACGGCATGCAGGATCTCATGGTCTCCGCCACTCGAAGGACGGGAAGACCCGGCGACCACCATCGACATCCCCGAAAGGATGAGCGCCTCGGCCAGTACGGTCAGAAACGAGTCGGCCTCGATCGAGTCGACTCTGCCGATCACCGCCTCCGCCGCGGTGCGGGCCATCGCGCAGGCCAGGCCGTCGATCGGCTCTCCGCGCTCGGTGTTGCCGAGCTGCCAGTCCTCGATCGCCGACAGGTTGCTCACCACGTCGCCGACCCCGGAACGGACCAGGGACGCGGGCGCGTCGTGGACGAAATCAAGATCCACCACGATGGCCAGCGGCATGGGAACGCCGAAGGAACCCTTGCCCCCCTCGTGCGTCAGCGACGCCACCGGCGAGCAGATCCCGTCGTGCGACAGGTTGGTGGCCACCGCCACCATCGGGATCCCGGCGAGCGACGCGGCGTATTTGGTCGCGTCGATGGTCTTGCCGCCGCCGATGCCGACGACCGCCTCGTAGGCGCCCTTACGCAGGTCGGCACCGAGCGAGACCGCCGCGTCCACCGAACCGTCGGGCACCCGGAAGACCTTGGCCTCGCCGAGCGAGGGAGCGATCACCGAGGCGATCCGGTCTCCCTGGCCCGCGCCCACGGCCACCGCCACGCGCCCGGAGGTCGCCACCCGGCTGTCGGCGAGCAGTGATCCGAGCTGGGCGATCGCGCCCCGCCGCACCTCCATCGTCAGGGGGGCGGGCAGCATCCTGGCTAGTATCGGCACGCGATCTCCCGCGCCTTCGCGAGGTCGTCGTGGTTGTCGACCTCGACCCACGGGACATCGCCGATCGGGGCAACGGCGATCTTCTCGCCGCGGGCGACCAGCTCCTGGTAGCCGTCCTCGTAGTAGAGCTGCGGGTCGCGCTCGAAAGTGGCCTGGAGGGCGTCGGCGAGGCGCTCGCCGATACCGGAGCGGATCAGCGTGGCGCCGATGTACTCGCCGGCCGCGTCGGCCGGGTCCATCAGCTTGGTGATCAGCTTGAGGTGGCGATCCTCGTCGAGGGTTACCTTCATCTCCTCGTCGGCGAGCTTCTTGACGTCGTCCACCGCGAGCAGGATGTCGCTCGTCACCGGGGCGGAGAGCAGCGTCTCCTCCACCGAGACGGGGTGCACGGTGTCGCCGTTGACCAGGAGCACGCCCTGGTCGAAGTAGTCACGCGCGCACCAGAGGGAGTAGGCGTTGTTCCACTCCTCGGCCTTGTCGTTGTGCACAAGGGTGAGCTTCACACCGTGTCGCCGTTCCAACTCGGCCTTACGCTCGTGTACGGCCTGCGCCTGGTAGCCGACGATGACCACGACGTCGCGAAGATCTGCCGCTGCGAGGTTCCGCAGCGAGATGTCCATGATCGTGGTGTCGCCGTCGACCGGCACGAGTGCCTTGGGCAGCGTGTCGGTGTACGGCCGCAGGCGTCGTCCGGCCCCGGCGGCCAGCACCATTCCCAGCAACGTGCACTCCTCATCCAAGTGAGCCCCCAACGGGCACTCCTGGCCCCAAAGGTTAGTTGCCTTTAGGCCCTGATCGTGTAATCGAGGGTTTGCCGGATGTTCTCAATCGTGTGCTCCCAGATCCGCCGCGTCCACCCCGAAGCGCGGAGCGGCCAGCCAGCAGGTGACGCTCTCCCAGGCGAAGAGGCACCACAGATAGAGCGAGAGCAGGGCGAACATCAATGTGACCTGCCCGACGAGGCCTCCCAGCGCGACCAGCAGCATCCGGCCGTCCCAGCCGAAACCGAATGTGGACAGCCAGGGCGGCGGGTAAACGCGCTGCCTCACCCGGTAGACGATGTCGTAGTGGTGGAAGGCCATCGCGCCGAGTAACAGAAAGATCAATCCCGGCGGCACGTCGTGCGCGAAGCCCACCGAGGCCACAAAACCGTACTCGGTGAGGCGCAGGATCGGCGGGACCAGCCAGTCGAGCCGGCCGTCGTGCGGGTGGGAGCTGCCGGGACCGGCGAGCAGCAGCGCCACGGCGGGGGCGAACACCGCCAGGCCGTCTGTGCCGGCCACACCGACCAGCAGCAGCACCCCGGTCACGAAGATCCCGACGAGCGCGGGCGGCAGCGGCGCGAGCTGCCCCGCCACCAGCGTGCCCATCGCCCGGGACAGCACCCCGTCGTCCCGGTAGGCAACCACGGTGCCGCGCGGCACCGGCGTCATATGCACGGAAGTCATGATCGCATGTGTCTCCTCGCTCGCTTCGCGAAACGCTCACCGTGCTCCGCCTTCCACCCCGCTCGCCACGGAGCCCGCCGTCTCCGATCACCGCGGAACCCGCCGGTCCGCGGACTGTGGGACCCACCGTTTCCGATCATTCGCTGAGCGACCTGCCCACCCTGCCGGCGAGTGTGTAGAGTGCGGCGACCCCGCCCCAGCTCAGCAGCGCGATGAAGGTCACTCGCGCGTTGAAGAACGCGGCGGTCACCGCGATCAGGGCCATCCGCTCCCCGATGGGCAGCACGATGATCTTCTTGAGCCAGCGGGTGAAGGAGATCTGCTCCAGCCATCGCGAGAGCCCCACGACCATGCCGCCCACGCTCAGCCCGGCCTTGCGCATCCCGGTCGTTTTTCCGACGTATCCGGCGTCCGCGGGCCGCCGCCCCGGCGACGGTTGCATCGGCAGCAGCCGCCTGGCCGTGTCCGCCGCGGCGGACAGCGAGCTGGAGGTCCTGGCCCAGGCGGCCCCCACCCGGTTCGCGTCGGCGCGGGCCCCCGCGTAGGAGAAGTCGATCATGTGGCGGAGCGCCTGCAGGATCATCGCGGACACCGCCAGCATCCAGATGCCGTCCGGGCCGCCGGCGCCGTAGCCGTCCAGCCCCGCCGCGTAGCCGAGGGCGAGGCCCACGTAGGCGGCGTACTCCTTGACCCGGTCGAAGGTGGCGTCGAGCCACGCGCCGAGTGGGGAGAACGCGCGGGTGTAGCGGGCGAGCTGCCCGTCCACGCAGTCGAGCACGAACGACAGGTAGAGCAGGATCGCCCCGGCGACCTGGGTCGGGCGCGTGCCCGCCGAGAACCAGACCGCGGCGAGCACGGCCAGGCCCACGGAGATCCCGGTGACGGCGTTGGGCGTCAGCCGCCACTGGGCGGCCAGCCTGACCAGGTGTTTGGACCAGGAGCTCACGAAGTATGTGGTGAAGAAGCCGTCGTTGCCCTTGACCGCGGCGTCCAGCCGGGCGGCGATCTCGTCCACCTCGCCCAGCCGCCGCACGGCCGAGTCGGCGCCCGCCTGCTCGGCCATCCGCTCGCAGTGCAGCCGCCCGAGCCCGGCCGCGCGCACGGGGACTCCCGAGCGGACCAGCCCGACCAGGAGCAGGTCGCCGACCTCGGTGTCGCCCATCGAGCCGAACGTGCCGGCCTCGGCCAGGTCGGCCAGCATCACCGCGGTCTCGGCGAGATGCCCGAGATCGGCCACGCCGACATGGAGCGCGCCCCTGAAGGTGCCGTTGGGCTCCTCGACGTCATGGAAGGAGGTGCTCGCGGCCACCACCCGGCCGCCCTCGATCCTGACCGGCGGGCACAGCGACCCGGCGCCCTCGCCGTCGGCGGTCACCAGCGCGCCGGTGTCACGCGCGGGATGTTCCAGGAGCGTGGCCAGCGCCTCGGTGTGGGCCACCAGGTCGCCCGCGATCAGGGCCACGGGGCCGGTGGACGCGGTGGCCACCTTGGCGATCCTGCGCAGGTCGTCGGCGAGTCCCCGTGACCCCTCAGCCGGCCCCTCAGCCCCGATCATGTGGGTGCCGCCGGGCACGTGGGTGACGTCGCCGGACCGGGTGATCACGTGCACGTCCTGGACGGGGAGTGTGGCGAGCTGGTCCGTCAGCCTGTCGAGCAGTGTGCCGTCGGCGCAGCGCAGACCGGCCGCCCCGGTGGTGGCGAACACGACGGCCGTCGTTTGGGAGGTCTCGGACGACGGGAGGACGTGGGAATCGTGCAAACTGGGCTCCTTCGTATCCGACGGGATCACCGTACGAATCGGGGAGTGCGCACTCAGCGTAGCGAGATCTTGACTGGATAGCACGGGAGCGCGCCCGGCGATCGGGTACCCAACCATTACGCTCGCCGTACCCAGACCTTCAAAGGAAGCTGACATTGGCCGCTCTTGAACCACGTCGTCGGACCGTCGCTGTCGTCCTGGCCGGCGGCGTCGGCCAGCGTGTCGGCCTGAACACCCCCAAACAGCTCATCAAGATCGCCGGGAAGGCGATCATCGAGCACACGCTCGCCCTGTTCAACGGCGCCCCGGAGATCGACGAGATCATCGTGCTGATGACGCCCGGCTTCACCGAGGAGGTGGAGCGGATCGTCGCCCGCAACGGCTTCGGGAAGGTCAGCAAGATCCTGGAAGGCGGGGCGAGCCGCCCCGACACCACCTGGCGGGCGCTGAGGGCGCTGGGCGCGCAGGAGTGCGACGTGCTTCTGCACGACGCCGTACGCCCGCTGCTGGAGCCCCGGATCATCACCGAGTGCGTGGAGGCCCTGAAGGTCTACTCGGCCGTCGACGTGGCGATCCCGAGCTCCGACACGGTCGTGGTGGCCGCCCCCGGACCGCGCGGGGAGATCGTCAGGGACATCCCCGAACGGTCCAGGCTGCGCCGGGGCCAGACCCCGCAGTGCTTCCGGCTCTCGGTGATCCGTGAAGCCTACGAGCGGGCCTTCGCCGACCCCGACTTCGACAAGCGGCCTCCCACCGACGACTGCGGCGTGGTGCTGCGCTACCTGCCCGATGTGCCGATCTACATCGTGCCGGGCAGCGAGCACAACATGAAGGTCACCCACCCGGTGGACGTGTTCATCGCCGACAAGCTCTTCCAGCTCGCCGCGGGCAGCGCCCCCGCGCACTCCCCCCTCGCCCTCCGCCGGGCCATGGAGGGCAGGACCATGGTGGTCTTCGGCGGCAGCTACGGCATCGGCGCCGACGTGGTGGACCTGGCCAAGCGCCACGGCGCCCAGGTGTTCTCCTTCTCCCGGTCGCTGAACGGGGTGCGCGTCGAGGACGCCCATGCGGTGAAGGACGCGCTCGACGGCACGGCCAAGGAGACCGGGCGGATCGACTACGTGGTCAACACCGCGGGCGTGCTGCACATGGGCAAGCTCGGCAAGGTCGACGACGTCACGATCGCCGAGACCGTGGGCGTGAACTACCTCGGCCCCGTCAACATCGCCAGGGCCGCCATCCCCCACCTCCGCGAGACGCGGGGCCACCTGCTGCTCTACACCTCCTCCTCCTACACGCGGGGCCGGGCCGACTACAGCCTCTACTCCTCGACGAAGGCCGCCGTGGTCAACCTGACCCAGGCCCTCGCCGACGAGTGGGCCGAGTACGGCGTGCGGGTCAACTGCGTCAATCCGGAACGGACCAGCACCCCGATGCGATCCCGCGCCTTCGGGGAAGAACCGGCGCACACCCTTCTCTCACCGCGCGCCGTCGCCCAGACCTCACTGGACGTGCTCATCTCCGACCTGACCGGACAGGTGATCGACGTTCGCCTCGACGCGACCTGACATCCCGGCCGCTCGACATTCACCCTGGCCTGACACCCCGACCGGTCAACGCCCGCCCCGACCCGGCACCTCGACCGGTCGACGCTCAACGCGACCCGGCACCTCGACCGGTCAACGCTCGCCGCGACCCGGCACGTCGATTCGCCGACGGCCATCCGACGTATCCCGACACTTCAGCCGATCCAACGTCCACCCCGACGTAACCCAACACTTCAACTGATCAACATCTACCTCGGTTCAACCCGACACAGCGCGCCTACCAGGGCAAACACCGGCACACGGGATACCGTCGGAAGATGACGCGTGACCTTCGCACCCGGTTGGTCGGCGCCGCCGTGCTCGGCTCCTACCCGCTGCTCGTCGCTGCCGCCCTGTGGCCCCAGCCCTGGCTGTTCCTGGTGTTCTGCGTGATGTCCTACGCGGCGGAGATCGCCGCCAGGCGCGGAGCCCGGCAACTCGTCGACCTGCTGAGCCAGGCGCACCTGGGCGTCACGCTGCGGTTCGTGATCCGCGAGATGACCGCGATCCTCCTCGTCGCCCGGACGGAGGGCACCGACTCACCCTGGTTCATGGCCCTGACCGTCGGGCTGTTCCTCATGCACGGCGTGCGGGCCGTGCAGACCTGGCTGGCGATCTCCTACAACCGCACCCTCAGCCGGCTGCCGGCGCTGACCCGCAACATCGACGCGGTGAAGATACCGGCTCCGCCCAGGGACATCCTCGTCAACTACCAGGGTCTGCGGTTCCTCTACCTCGACGTGCTGCCGGTCGGCGGGGCCGCCCTGGGCGCGACGCTCGGCACCGGCTACCAGGGCGCGGCCGGAGCGGCGATCGCGCTGAGCCTGGAGCTCATGGGCGCTCTCGCCCTCCTGCCCCACCTGCGCAGGGTCCGGCCGCTCAGGGACACGCCCGGCGTGCTGCGGGCGGTCGACGAACACCTCTCGAAATACCGGCCCGAGGTGGTCCTCTACTTCTCCGGACCGAACGACTCGGCCTACCAGGCCACCATGTGGCTGCGCCCGCTGGAGAGGATCGACCGGCGGGCACTGGTGGTGCTGCGGGAGCGGGACATGCTCCGGATGCTGGGGGACACCTCGCTGCCGGTGGTCTGCATCCCGTCCGCGGCCGATCTGATGGGCTTCTCGGCGCTCGACACCGCGCGGCTGTGCCTGTATCCGGCGAATGTCGGCAAGAACATCCACATGCTTCGCATCCGGGGATTGCACGGCGTCTTCGTCGGTCACGGCGACAGCGACAAGGAGGCGTCGTTCAACCCGTTCACCAAGGTCTACGACGAGGTCTGGGTGGCGGGGCAGGCGGGCCGGGACCGATACATCCGCGCCCAGGTGGGTGTGCGCGACGAGAACGTGTACGAGGTGGGACGGCCGCAGCTCAGCGGCGTCAGCGCCCACGGACCCGACCTGCCCTACCGCACCGTCCTCTACGCGCCCACCTGGGAGGGATGGACCGACGACCTGTTCCACACCTCGATCATCACCATGGGGCCGGGGATCGTCCGCATGCTGCTCGCCCACTCCCCCGAACTCCGGGTGATCTACAAGCCGCACCCACTGACCGGCTATCGCAACCTGGCCGCGCGCCGCGCACACCAGAAGATCCACGCGCTGCTGGAGAAACGGGAGCTGTCCCGGTCGATGGCCCGGCACCCCGCGGGCACCGCCCTGGCGATGGCCAGGAACTCCGCCGGGACGGCGCGGTCCATGTCCGGGCACTCCGCCGGCGCCGCCTGGTCGCAGCCGATCAGGCACCAGGTCGTCACCGGGCAGGAGCCGCCCCTTTACGACTGCTTCAACCAGGCCGATCTGATGATCACCGACATCTCCAGCGTGGTGGCGGACTTCATCGCCAGCGGCAAGCCGTACATGGTGACCAACGTGTCGGGAATGCCGGAACGGCTCTTCCGCGAGCGGTATCCGAGCTCGGAGGCCGGTTACCTTCTGGGCGAGGACCTGGCCGAGCTGTCCGCCGTACTTCAGGCTCTGGAACACGGAGCCGAGGACGTCCTGGCGAGCACCCGGCGCAAGCTGAAGACCTACTTACTCGGCCCGGACCACCCGGACGCCATGGCCCGCTTCAACAACGCCGTGAACGACGCCTACAACCGCGCTTCGGCCCGGGGTCGCTGAATCCGGTGAACCGGCCTCCACCGCGATCAGGCGGCCGCCTCCGCCTCTGCGGCTCGAACCCGCACACCGGCTCCTGACCGCGGGTCAGCCGTCCGCTTCCCCGTCCACGGCTCGAACCCGGCACGCCGGCTCCTGAGCGCGGGTCAGCCGGCCGCCTTGGCGGGCTTGCCGAGCTTCTTCGGGCTCGTCAGGAAGCCCCAGCCCCACGACATGTGCATGGTGACGTACACCAGCGGCAGCCGCAGGAGCGCGGCGGTGGGCAGGCCGCTGCCGGTCACCGCGGAGCCGGCCAGGATCGCCGCCACATAGCCGCCGGGGATCAGCAGGCCGGGCCAGAAGAACGGGGAGACGAGCAGACCGGCGAGTATGGCCAGCACCGCCGCGGGGGGCGCGAGATAGCGCAGGTTGATCGTGCCCTCGTGGGTGCGGGCGACGACCCTCCGCCAGCGGCCGTAGTGGAAATACTGCTTGGCGAGGGCCTTGACGCTGGGTCTCGGCCGGTAGGAGACGCGCATCCGGGGCTGGAACCAGACCAGGCCTCCCGTCTCGCGGATGCGGTGGTTCATCTCCCAGTCCTGGGCCCGCTGGAAGTGCTCGTCGTAGCCACCGACCCGCTCCAGCGCCTCGCGGCGGAACACGCCGAGATAGACCGTGTCCGCCGGACCCGCGGTGCCCCCGGTGTGGAACCGGGCGCCGCCGACACCGATCTTGGAGGTCATGGCGCGGGCCACGGCCTGCTCGAACGGCGTGACGCCTTCGGCGGCCATGACACCGCCGACGTTGTCGGCGCCGGTCTCCGCGAGGGTCTCCACCGCGATCTGGAGATAGTCCTCGGGAAGCATGGCGTGGCCGTCCACCCTGGCGATGATCCCGTTGCGGGACGCACCGATGGCGGCGTTGAGGGCATTGGGAGTGCGTCCGGTCGGGTTGGGGACCACGACCACGCGGGGATCCTCGGCGGCGATCGCGTCGGCGACCTCCTGGGTGCGATCCCGGGAGGGTCCGATCGCGAGCACGACCTCGATCGGGCCTGAGTATCGCTGCGACAGGACCTGTCGCACCGCCTCCCGTAGATGGCGCTCCTCGTTCAGCACCGGGATGACGATGGAAATGGGGGGCCAGACACGTGCCTCGGGAGATGTCTCGGGAGACGACGCCGGCGCGGGCGAGTCGGGGAACTGCTTCATGGCGTCGCTCACGCTACTGTACGAACGGGTACCTCATCGACCGCTGGAGCCTAGGGGGCCACGCATGCGCGACCCGGAAGAGGAGGACTCGGGTGTGCAGGTGGGCGGCGACGCCTACGGTACCGTCCGGGTGAGCCCGAGGCGTGAGCGCAGATCCGTCAGGGGAGCGCGTTCCCGGCGACGCGGACTGTTCCTCGCCGGTGCGCTCTCGTGCGCGGTTCTGGGCGGTTCCGGAGTGTCATGGGCACTGACCAACTACGTGACGACCACGATCAAGTCGGTCGACGCGGGCGTGGCGGGATCGCAGTCCACCGGTGCCATGAACATCCTGGTCGTCGGTGTGGACAAGCGTGACGACCTCACCCGCCGCCAGCAGAACGAGCTCAAGCTGGGCCGCGAGGTCGGCCAGCGGACCGACACCATGATGGTGCTCCACCTGTCGGAGGACCACACCAAGGTCACCGTGGTCAGCCTCCCCCGCGACACCTGGACGACGATTCCCGGCCAGGGCCTGCACAAGCTCAACGCCGCCTACCAGTTCGGCGGCCCGAAGCTCACCGTGCAGGCCGTGCAGGACGCCACCGGGCTGACCCTCCACCACTACGTCGAGGTCAACGTGCTCGGCTTCATCGGCGTGGTCGACTCGCTCGGCGGCGTCTCGGTCTGCACTCCGGTAGCGATCAACGACCCCAAGACCGCGCTCATGCTCCAGCCCGGCACCTACTCCCTCAACGGCGTCAGGGCCCTCGCCTACGCCCGCACCCGGGCCACCGCGCGCTCCGACCTGGACCGCATCGATCGCCAGCAACAGGTCATCTCAGCCCTGCTGAACCAGGCTCTGAGCGGCGGCACACTGGCCAACCCGGTCAAGCTCGCCTCCTTCGTCAACACCACCCTCGGCACGCTCCAGGTGGACGACATGCTCCGCAAGGACCTGCTCGGCCTCGCCGACCAGCTCAAGAACGTCTCCACCGACGACGTGGCCTTCGCCACCGTCCCGCTCGCCGACGTCGACTACAAGACGCCGACCGGCGAGTCCGCCGTGCTCTGGGACAAGACGGGGGCCAAGGAGTTGTTCCGCCGGATCGCCGCCGACGAGACGCTCACCAAACCCGCCGCGCCGACGCCCACCCCGACTCCGACTCCGGCGGCCTCCCCCTCGACCACCCCGCTGACCGTGCCGCCCGCGCGGATCGCCGTCAGGGTGCTCAACGGCACCACGATCACCGGCCTGGGCGCGCAGACGAGAGCCGACCTGCAGAGGGTCGGATTCCTCGTCCCCGAAACCCCCGGCAACACCCCGGTGAAGGATTTCAAGGAGACGGTCGTCCGGTACGGCCCCGGCCGCGAGGACTCGGCCCGGACCGTGGCCGCCGCACTTCCCGGGGCTGACCTGCGCCTGATGGAGACCCTCGGCGACCGGATCGAAGTGGTCGTCGGCCAGAAGCATCCGACGGCCAAGAAGGTCACCGTGAAAGAGACCGCCGTCCCCGCGCCGAGCGCCTCTCCCACGGCCTCCCCCACGGCCAAGACCGCCACCCAGAACATCTGCAAAAAATGATCGGACGGTCTCTCTGATCCGCGCGAACGACCCGGCTCACCTGTCGAGCCGGGTTTTTGTCATGTGTCATCGCCTCCCGGTGCGATGCGCCCTGGCTCTTTTGACGTGAGGCGATCGTGGAAGTGACGTCGTAACCGGGGCCTGTCGGTCAGCCACTCGATCGCACGATGGCCCCGCGCGAAAGGGAGCCCGTCAAGTCCTGCCGGAAGTCCTCCCCCGCCCCGTGGCCGTCCGTGACGGAACCGGCGTGTCCGCTCCGCAGGGCCGACGCGCTCTGAGACGCGTTTGTGATCAAGGTTCGGCAGGATTCCATTTCCCGTACCGGGCTGAGAGGAAGTCACCGTGAAGCGAGTGATCGCGGGCATCGCCGCGGCCATGGTCACCATGTCCGTGGCCGCCACACCTGTCCAGGCGGCCACCGCGGATCCGGTCAAGGCGTTGAAGAGCCGGTTCGGCGCGGGCAAGGGGGTGAAGTTCACCGACGTCGCCACCCTGGTCGAGTTCACCGGGAACACGTCCTTCCTCAAGCGCACCGGTTCCTTCCAGTTCGGCAGGAGCGGGATCGTCGCCTCCGATGTCAGTGCGAAGCTCACCACCAGCGAGATCTCCGCGATACCCAGCAGCCTCTCGTGGAGCCTGGACAGGCCGGAGCGGACGATCAGGATCGGCACCACCAGCTACTACTCCGGCGGCCCCTGGGCGCCGCCGAAGGGCAAGACCTGGATCAAGCACCCGCACGGCATGAACGCCGGCTTCAGCGGCTGGTACGGCCAGCTGGTGAACGTGGCCGAGCCGGCGACCCTGAAGACCCTGATCACGAAGGGGAAGCGAACGGGGCGCACCTACGCGGGCACGATCAGCTTCGGCGCGCTGGAGAAGATCTCCCCCTGGATGCGGAGCGCCAGCCTCGCCGGGGTGTCCAAGAACGACAGGACCGCGGTGCTGCGCTTCAGACTCACCCTGGGCTCCGATCAGCTCCCTCAGCGACTGGTCACCGTTTATTCGGGGGGGACCCACATCAGTGCGGCGGTAGCGGAGGACAGGCAGGTCAGCGTTGAGACCCGTTACACCGGGTGGGGAAGCCGGGTGACCGTCAAGGCGCCTCCGGCGAGCAAGGTGGAGAACATGGGAGAGCGCGAACCACTCGCCCGCGGCGGCGGCCGGGGCTAGTCAGCCGAGAGCTCGCGCCCAGAGCCCCGCGGTCTGCCGCGATCCATGCCGCGTCATGCTCGAAGGCGTCTGATCGTGCCCTGACGGGCCGGCGGAGACCGCAGGTGACCTGGGCGCGCCCCGAAGAGATCGGCAGGAGCGCTCCGCCGAGATCGCGGCGTTCTCTGCCGCGCACCTGCAAAAAGTGAGCCGGGCGCATAACAGGCCTCCGTCAGGGCAGGTAAGCCCGCACGGAGGTGGTGATCGTGATCTCAACATTCGATGTTCAGACGTGGCGTGATGGTCCCAGCACCGTCGTGCAGGCGACGGGTGAGCTGGACATGTCGGTCGCTCCACGGCTCCGTGCGGGAATCGACCGCGCCCTCGAAGATTCCGGCCACCCGTCCCTGGTGGTGGATCTGACCGGGGTGCCGTTCTGCGACTCGGTGGGCCTGGGCATTCTGGTGGGCACGCTCACCCGGGTCAGGGAGGCGGGCGGGCATCTCATCCTGGTGGTGAGCCCCGGCATGATCACCCATCTGCTGACGATCACCAATCTCGACCGGCACTTCGAGACGTGCGGCAGCCTGAGCGAGGCTCTCGACGCCGTCGCCTGAGCTGCCCCCGCCTTTCCGGCCACCCTTCCCCACTCCCACGGACCCGGCCGTCTTCGCGGGCTCTCATAGGACTACAAGCGGCCCCGGCCGCCTTCGCGGGCTCAAGCGGGCCTCAGGGGTCGGCGAGCCGACCTCCACGGGAGCCGTGACCGCTTCACGGCCGTCAATGCGGCTTCATTTCCGCAGGTCACGAGCATTTCCTCCACGCTTCTTCACCGCTCCGGGGCAGCCGGGTAAGGAGACATCGAATCCGGTGTCAGCCGCATTTCCACGAATGACTAGCAGATATCCGGCTTGGCACTTACACTTCGCTTCGAAGTCACAGCATTACGGAAAGCGACAAACTGCACCACCGGGAAGTAGCGCGAGCATCGCGACCTCAAGCCGTTCGGACCGCGCGGCGTCGATGCGATGTGGCAGGGAACGCCGCGAGCTGAAATCAGGCCTTCGAGCGCCCCAGCCGGGCACGGATCTCTGTGATGCCTGCAGGGGAAGTGGGCGATGAAAGCACTACAGCTCGCGAGTGAGTATGCGAACGGTTCCGTAGTGATCACAGTCGCAGGTGAGCTTGATCTCGCCACCAGATCGGACCTGTGCGACTACGTCCACCACATTCTCAACATCCACGCCGATACGGTCATCATCGACCTCGCCGGGGTCACCTTCATCGACGCCAGCGGCCTGAGCGCGCTGATCGTTCTCAGACGCCATGCCCGCGACCTGGGCACGCCGTTGCTGCTGGCGGAGGCGCCACCCGTTGTCCTGAGGCTCATCAAGCTCACCGATCTGGAAGGCTCCTTCACCGCGATCTCTCGCACGGGAGGACTCCGCGGCACGCGGGCCGAACCCGCACGGATCGGAGCGCCCGTCCAGGCCTGAAGCGTTCCGAAGCGGCCGACGACCGTTCATGGACGACGCCGAACGACACGGCTCATGCCCACTGCCGCGCCGGCGCCGACCCGGCTACTCCGAGGCGTCTCCCGAGGCGCTCGGCTCCCGCGGGTCTTCGACGGCGGTCGCGAAGCGCTCCAGCGCGCGGGCGAGCTGGACGAGGTCCAGCCCGTCGAGATGATCGATGATGTGGCGCCGCACGCTGTCCAGGTGTGTGGGCCAGGCCTGCTCAAGGCGGGCCAGGCCGTCGTCGGTGAGCACCGCGTTCAGTCCGCGGGCGTCCTCCGCGCACTTGACCCGCTTGACGAGGCCCTGGGCCTCCAACCGGGTGACGACACGCGTCATCCCGCTCAGTGACAGGTCGCCTGCCGCCGCGAGCTCGCTCATCCGCATCCGACGATGAGGGGCCTCCGAGAGGTGCATCAGCGTCCCGTATTCGCTGAACGGCAGACGCTGCTCACGCATCAGGTCGGCGTCCATCACGCGAGGTATGACCAGTATCACCCGGCCCAGCGCCCTCACGACCGCTTCTTCGTCCCTGGTGAGGGGCTGCTGTGTTGGTGTCGGAGAAGGCATGGGACCATGATACTTGTTTGACAAAGCAAATGTCAGTCTGA
The DNA here is from genome assembly GCF_900188345.1 of Streptosporangium subroseum. Taxonomy (GTDB): domain Bacteria; phylum Actinomycetota; class Actinomycetes; order Streptosporangiales; family Streptosporangiaceae; genus Streptosporangium; species Streptosporangium subroseum. The sequence continues at coordinate 16,509 of NZ_FZOD01000027.1, forward strand.
TTAATTGCTACGGCAAGCAAGTTCCTCAGCCTGACCCGGTAATCCTGTAAGAGGAGATAGACCAGCAATGACCAAGATCGGCATCATTCTCGGTAGCACGCGTCCCGGACGTAACGGCGAGGCCGTGGCCAAGTGGGCCTACGAGATCGCCTCACAGCGCACCGACGCGGAGTTCGAGCTTGTCGACCTCCTCGACTACAAGCTTCCGCACCTCGACGAGGCGATTCCGCCGTCGATGGGCCAGTACACCCAGCCGCACACCCAGGAATGGGCCGCCAAGATCGCGTCCTTCGACGGCTTCGTGATGGTGACGCCCGAGTACAACCACTCCACGTCCGGTGCGCTGAAGAACGCCATCGACTTCCTGTTCGCCGAATGGAACAACAAGGCCGTCGGATTCGTCAGCTACGGCTCGGTCGGCGGCGCTCGCGCCGTGGAGCACCTGCGCCTCATCGCGGGCGAGCTGATGATGGCCGACGTGCGCGCCCAGGTGATGCTGTCGCTGGCCACCGACTTCGAGAACTACAGCGTCTTCAAGCCCGCCGACTTCCACGCCCAGCTGCTGCACACCACCCTGGACCAGGTCGTGGCGTGGAGCAACGCGCTCGCGCCGCTGCGCGCCAGCTGACGACCGGAGTCAACGACAGGGCGCGCGGTTCCTTCCACCGCGAGAACCGCCCCGTGGGTCCGCGGGCTTCGTCGCTGTAGGGGACGGTGAAGCCCGCTCAAGGATCCGAAGAGAGGCCCCGTCGCGTCCGACACGGGCCTCGTCGACCTCGCACCCGCATGCCGCCGGTCACCGGCGGCATGCGGGTGTTCGGCTGAGTGGGCTCAACCCGCCAGGGCCGCGCTGATCCGCGTGGCGGAGGCGACGAGCGGGACGGCCAGTTCGGTCAGGCGGCGCTTCGGCCAGCGCACACTCGGTACGGCGATCGCCGCGGCGGCCACCGCCCGGCCCGCGCCGTCACGCACGCAGACTCCCACCGCGCGCACGCCCCGCTCGCTCTCCTCGCTGTTGACGGCGTATCCGCGACGCCGGACACCGTCCAGCTCACGACGGAGCGCGGCGAGATCGCCGATGGCCGAGGCCTCGGTCGACACGCCACGGGGATACAGGGCGCGCAGTTCCTCCTCCGGCAACTCGGCCAGAAGCGCCTTGCCGCCGGAGGTGGCGTGCGCGGGCAGCAGCATCCCGATCCGGCTGCCCACATGCAACGCCTGCGGCCCCTCGACACCGTCCACGAACCGGACGCCGTTGCCCTGCAGCACCATCAGGTGGACGGTCTCCGCGATCAGCCGGCCGAGCTCCCGCAGATGCGGATGGGCCGCCGTGACCAGATCGGGCCGGCTCACCTCCGTCTCCCGGATCGACCGCAGCGCCGGTCCCGGCCGGTAGATCCTGCGCGCGTCCTGGATCGCGAAGTCATGGAAGACGAGCATCGCCAGCACCCGATGTGCGGTGGACCTGGCCACCGCCAGGTGATCGGCGACATCGGCCACCCTGACCTCACCGCGCTCCTGCAGGAATTTGATCGCCACCAGCGCGTTCTCCACCGCCTTGAGCGGATACATCGGCTGATTCTGCATCTTGGAATTATAGCGATGCAAAGTTCCGCACTGAGATCGGTATGTGTACGGTCAAAACGCCGGAACGGGCCGCGTCCAGACCGATTTGACCTAATAGGAGACACTGTGACGACCCTTGAACAAGATCAGACGGCACTGGACGAGCTCTACAGCGACTTCTCCGCCGCCAACCTCATCCCCCTGTGGACCACGCGCAGCGACCTGATGCCGCTCAGCCCCCGTCCCGCCGCCGTCCCGTACGTGTGGCGCTGGTCGGAGCTGTATCCGCTCGCGCAGCGTTCAGGTGATCTTGTGCCGGTGGGACGTGGAGGCGAGCGCCGGGCCATCGCCCTGGCCAACCCGGGGCTCCCCGGCCGGCCCTACGCGACCCCCACCCTCTGGGCCGCCATCCAGTATCTCGGCCCGCGCGAAACCGCTCCCTCACATCATCACACCCAGACCGCGTTCCGGTTCGTCATCGACGGCGAGGGGGTCTGGACCAACGTCGAGGGAGACCCGGTGGCGATGCGCCGGGGCGACCTGCTGCTCACCCCGAGCTGGGCGTTCCACGAGCACCAGAACACCTCCGACCGGCCGATGGCCTGGATCGACGGACTGGACATCCCCCTCGTCCAGCAGCTCGACGCCGGGTTCTTCGAGTTCGGGCCCGACAAGCCGGGCACCACGGCGACCCCGGACCGATCCCGCAACGAACGGCTCTGGGGTCATCCCGGGCTCCGTCCGATCGGCGCGGCGGACCAGCCCAGCTCGCCCCTGATGGCGTACCGCTGGGCGCACACCGACGCGGCGCTGACCGCGCAGCTCGAACTGGCCGACGAGGGATACCCGACGACGCTCGAACCCGGCCACGCCGGGGTGCGCTACAGCAACCCGACCACCGGCGGGGACGCCCTGGTGACCATGCGCACCGAGTTCCACCGGCTGCGGGCGGGCGTCCGCACCGCGCCGCGGCGGATCGTCGGCTCGGCCGTCTGGCAGGTGTTCGACGGCGAGGCGACCGTCACCCTGGGCGAGGATCGGTTCACCGTGAAAAAGGGTGACCTGTTCGCCGTGCCGTCCTGGTGCGAGCACTCCATCGAGGCCTCCACGCAGGCGGACCTCTTCCGGTTCAGCGACGAACCGGTGTATGACGCGCTCGGCCTCACCAGGCTGGCCCAGCAGGCGGTCGAAGGGCGGGAGGTCCGATGAGGCTCGCCACCATCCGCGTCGGCGACACGACGCGCGCGGTGCGTCTCGACGACGACGCCGCGATCGAGCTTGGCGCGGCCGACCTGGTCGAGGTGCTCCGGCGGCCCGACTGGCGTACCTCGGCGCGTGAGGCCGACGGTCCCTCGCATCCGCTCGACACGCTGGACTACGCCCCGCTCGTGCTCGCGCCGGAGAAGATCTTCTGCGTCGGGCTCAACTATCGCAGTCACATCCTGGAGATGGGCCGCACGCTCCCCGAGCATCCGACGCTCTTCGCGAAGTTCAGCCGGGCGCTGATCGGCGCGTACGACGACATCGTGCTTCCGGCGGCCTCGCAGGAGATGGACTGGGAGGCCGAGCTGGCCGTGGTGATCGGGGCACCGGTCAGGAACGCGAGCCCCGACGAGGCGCGGGCCGCGATCGGCGGCTACACGGTGCTCAACGACGTGACCGCCCGCGACTGGCAGTACCGCACCCTGCAGTGGCTGCAGGGCAAGACGTTCGAGGCGACCACCCCGATCGGGCCCTGGCTGGTCACCGACGACGCCGGCGACACCGACGGCGGGGCCTCGGCCGGAGGCGCCGAGCTGTCCTGCGAGCTCGACGGCGAGACGGTGCAGCGAGCAGACATCGGCGACCTCGTCTTCGGTCCGGCCGAGCTGGTCTCCTACATCTCGCAGATCGTCACCCTGATGCCCGGCGACGTGATCGCCACCGGGACCCCCGGCGGGGTCGGGCACGCCCGCGAACCCGCGCGCTACCTGGCCGACGGCTCGGTGCTCACCACTCGGATCGCCGGGATCGGGGAGTGCCGCAACATCTGCCGGCAGGAGGTGCGATGACAGCCGTGGCCCCCCTGGTCGCATGGGTCCGCGAGGGCACCGAGCTCTTCGAGCGGACCATGGCGGGGATCGGCGACGAGGATCTGGACGCGGCCTCCGCGCTGCCGGGCTGGCGGCGCGCCCACGTCGCCGCCCACGTGGCGAGCAACGCGGACGCCCTGGTCAACCTGCTGACCTGGGCCCGCACCGGGGTGCCGACGCCGATGTACGCCTCGCCCGAGCAGCGCGCGGACGACATCGAGAAGGGTGCCGGGCTGCCCGCCGGCGAGCTGCGCGAGAAGCTGGCCGCCGCGAACGCCCGGCTCGGCCGGGCGCTTGCGGAGATGCCCGAGGATGCCTGGGACGCTCAGGTGCGGACCGCCCGCGGCCGTACCGTCCCCGCCTCCCAGGTGCCCTGGATGCGGGCCCGGGAGGTGTGGGTGCACGCGGTCGATCTCCTCGCGGGCGCCGGTTTCACCGATTTTCCCGCGCCCCTTCTCACCGCGCTGATCGACGACGCCGCGCCCGGGTTCTCCGGGCGCCCGGACCTGCCCCGCGTGGCCCTTGAGGCGACCGACGCGGAGGTGCGCCGGGAGATCGGCACCTCCGGCGACGCCCCCGTGGTGATCTCCGGGAGGCTGGCGGACCTCACCGCCTACCTGCTCGGACGGCCCGTCCCCGGCCGGCTCGAAAGCGTCGCGGAAGGACCGCCGCCCCTGCCGGGCTGGCTCTGATCCACAGCGGGATGAGCGTCGCCGAGTCGGCCGATCCAAGGGCGTACGGTGGAGGTGAGGCCGACATGCGTTCCGCGGAGCAGAAAAAATATCGCGGATATATCCGCATGGCGCGATGCGTACGGCGCTCGGCTGAGCGCCGTGCGGCCGGGGTCGGCCCGTCCCGCCGTCTGGCGGCGAGGACCGCGCAGAAGCCGAGGAGTCTTCATGCCGCGACGTTCCTTTCCACACCCTTCGATCGAGGATGAGGTCCTGATCGTCGGCGCCGGCATCGCCGGTCTGGTGCTCGCACTCGAACTGCACGACGCCGGAATCGGCTGCCGCGTCTACGAGGCCGTACCCGAGATCGGTGCGGTCGGGGTGGGCATCAACCTGCTGCCGCACGCCACGCGGGTCCTCCACCGGCTCGGCCTCGCCGACGAGCTCGGCAGGGCCGGCATCCTCACCGAGGAGTCGGTGTTCTTCAACCGGTTCGGCCAGCTCATCTATCGCGAGCCCTCGGGCCGGCAGGCCGGCTACGAGTATCCGCAGTACTCCATCCACCGTGGAGATCTGCACGACGTCCTGCTGGGGGCGGTGCGGGAACGGCTCGGGGAGGGCGCGGTGCTGCTGGACCGCCGATGCGTCCGCGTCGAGCAGGACGAGAACGCCGCGACCGCCTACTTCCGCTCCAGCGGCGACGACACCGAACTACCCGCCGTCCGCGCCCGGATGGTGATCGCCTGCGACGGGATCCACTCCGCGATCCGCAAGCAGCTCCATCCGGGCGAGGGAGAACCCCGCTACTCCGGCATCAACATGTGGCGGGGTGTGACCCGAGGCCGGCCCTTCCTGTCCGGCGCGAGCATGGTGCGGGCCGGCTGGATCGACCAGGGCAAGCTCGTCGCCTACCCCATCAGGAACTTCGCCGACGGCACCCAGCTCCTCAACTGGGTGGCCGAGATCAGGACGCCCGCCGACGAACAGCGCGACTGGACCCGTCGGGGCCGCCTGGAGGACTTCATCGGGGCGTTCGAGGACTGGCATTTCGACTGGCTGGACGTACCCGCGATGATGCGCGCCTCGGAGACCGTCCTCGAGTATCCGATGGTCGACCAGGACCCGCTGGACCGGTGGACCTTCGGCCGGGTGACGCTGCTGGGCGACGCCGCACACCCGATGGTGCCGCGCGGCTCCAACGGAGCCGGGCAGGCGATCCTCGACGCGCGGGCGCTCCGCCGCCATCTGACGGACTCGCCGGACGCGGTGACGGCGCTTCGCGCCTACGAGGCGGAACGGCTTCCGGCGACGACCCGGGTCGTGCTGGCCAACCGGAGCACGCCGCCCGACCTCATCATTCACGAGGTGTGGCAGCGAACCGGCGACCGGCCGTTCACGGCGATCGAGGATGTGATCAAGATCGAGGAGCTGGCGCGGATCTCCCAGCGGTACAAGGAGGTGGCCGGTTACTCGACCGAGGCCCTGGCCTCCGGCGGCTGACCGGCCGGGCCGGGATTATGCCGGTGACATCACCTCGTACAGGTTGCGGAAGGCGTCGGCGAAGAACAGGCCGCGCGGGCAGAGGGGGTGGTCGATCCGCCCGTTGTCGGGGTGGGCGGGGTCGCTGCCGTAGGGCACACCCGCCGCACGGAGGCGGGCCAGGATCTGGTCGAAGGTGGCCGGATCCACGTCGAAGGCCAGGTGATGTCCTTCGGGCTCGGCCACGGTCATGAAGTCGAGGGTCAGCTGCTCGTTCACGCGCACGGGGGCGAAGTGACCGGTTCGACCGGCGGGCGGCAACTGCTCCAGTCCCATGATCGAGGCGAAGAACCGGGCCGCTTCACGGTGGTCGGCGGCGGGGACGATGGTGTGGTTCAGTGTGATGGTCATCGCGGGATCCCGGGGTCGTTGAGGGCGCCGTGCAGAAGGACGTCGACGAGCTCCTGCGGGGTCAGCTCCGGGTCGCCGTCGCCCGCGGGCCGGCGGCGCTGGGTGAAGAGCATTCCCAGGAAGATCGAGGAGACCTTCTCCGGATCCAGGCGCAGGGCGGCCCGGTCGGGTTCGATCAGCTCGGTCACGCCGTCGCGCAGCGCGTTCATCGAGGCCTCCCGGTTGCCCTGCGTCGGCTGCTCCCCGGTGGGCTGACGGCGGTGGCCGGAGGCGTGCAGGTTCCCGATCACCATGCCTATGCGCTCCAGGTGTGCCCGCATGGCCTCGGCCGCCTCGGCCAGCCGTACCTCGAGCGGTTCGTCGAGGGGGATGGAGGCCAGTTCGTTCAGCACGTGGCCGGGGCTCAGCGCCTCGGCCATGCAGGCGGCGAGCACCTCCTCCTTGTCAGTGAAGGCCCGGAAGATGGTGGCCTCGCCGATGCCCGCGGCTCGCGCGATCTGACTCGTGGTGATCGCGGCGCCGTACTCGGCGACCAGCGGCAGCGCCGCCGCCACGATCATCGCTCTGCGCTGTTCGGCGCTCATTCCCGGCGCTCGCCGCCGGGTCGGTGCGTTTGTCATGCCCTCAGAGTACGGAGTGAGCACTCACTCCGTCAATAAGGAGTGAGTGCTCACTCCGTACTTCTCGTGACAGCTTCGGTGATCCGGGAATCTTCTGAAAAATCAGTCGACTATGTCGATCCGAGCCCTCTCAGGTTCGCACCTCAGTAGAAAAGGAACTCATCGATCGCACGAAAGGACCTCCGCCATGGACATGAAGCTTGAACTGGTGCCGATTCCCGTCTCGGACGTGGACCGCGCGAAGGCCTTCTACACCGAACAGCTCGGCTTCAACGCCGACCTTGACCAGAGATTCGGTGAGACGTTCCGCGTCGTGCAGCTGACGCCTCCCGGGTCGGCCTGCTCCGTCTGCATAGGCGTCGGGATCGTCGACACGGCGCCGGGCTCGGTCCAGGGCCTGCACCTGGTCGTCTCGGACATCCGCGCCGCGCGGGCGGAGCTCGTCAAGCGGGGGGTGGAGATCGGAGAGGTCGAGGACATGACCGCGCCCGGGAAGCCGACGGTCTCCTACGCGGCCTTCAAGGACCCGGACGGCAACGGCTGGACCCTGCAGCAACTTCCCTACTGAAACCACGTTCCGGCAGGTGCAGCTGGGGAAGGTACGGCGTTCCTCATCCTTTGGTGGCCCCGGCGAGCATCCCGGAGACGAGTGCTTTCTGGGAGAAGAGGAACAGCACCAGCACAGGGAGGATGGCGACGACGATCGCGAGCGCGAGTTCCGGGGTGGTGATGTTGAGTCCGGCACCGGCGACGGGATTGAAGGAGGGGGTGGAGGACAGCAGTTGGTTCAGCCCTACCTGCACGGGAAACTCGTCACTGTTGGGCAGCACCAGGTACGGCAGGAAGAAGTTGTTCCAGTTCCCTACAAAACTGAAGAACGCCACCAGCCCCACGACGGGCTTGGCCAGCGGCAGGGCGATGCGCACAAAGATCTGCCACTCTGAGCAGCCGTCAATGCGAGCGGCCGCGAGGATCTCCCGGGGAAGGGTGGTCCCAAAGTAGATATATACGAGGTAGACGCCGAAGGGGTAGAACGAGAAAGGCAGGATGATCGACCACACCGTTCCGATCAGGTGGAACTCGTTAAGTTCGAGGAAGATCGGCAGCACCAGGGCGGCCGAAGGCATGATCATGGTGGCGAGCGTGATCGCGAGCAGGGTCTTGCGCCCGCGAAACCTGGTGAGCGCCAGGCCGTACCCGGCGGGAACACTGGTGATCAGCGTGAGGATGAGGGACCCGACGGAGTAGACCGCGGAGTTCCGCAGCCACATCGTCATCGCGTTGTCCTGGAAGGAGAACAGATGCGTCCAGGCCGCGCCGATCTGGCTGAAGGAGCCGAACGACAGAGGCGAGTCGTGGATCAGCTGGTCGGCGGTCTTCGACGGTGCGAGGAGCACCCACAGGACCGGCAGAACGAAGAAGACCAGCAGTAGGCCGAGCAGAACGCAGACGATGAGGATCGAGATGGCCCGTGAGGGCGTGCCGCGCCATGGCGGGGCGGACGGGCCAGGGTTGCTGTTTGTCATTTCTCATCCAACGTGAACATTTTCGAGCGAGCCACCAGCAGGCTGGCGCAGACGAGGCCGATGGCCAGGAGGAAGACCGAGACCGCGGCGGCTCCGTTGAAGTCGCCCTGCTGGAAGGCGAAGACATACGCCAGTTGGTTGGGCGACCAGGTCGGACTGATCCGGCCCAGGCTCGCCGTCTGGAGCAACTGCGGTTCGATGAAGAGCTGCGTGCCGGCGGCGAAGGCAAGGATGACCATGTAGATGATCCACTGCTTGATCATCGGGATCTGGATGTGCCAGGCGGTCCTCCATGGGCCGGCTCCGTCCATCCTGGCCGCTTCCAGGACCTCATCCGGGATGTTGTTCAGTGCTCCGTACATGACCACGATCCAGCCGCCGGCCCCGGTCCAGAAGGCGATCAGCACGAAGATCACCGGAAGGTCGCCCGGTGCCAGGACCGCGGCGAAGCTGTGGAACCCCAGTGAGTTCAGCAGCCAGGAAGCGGGGCTGACGTCCGGGTCGAGCATGAACAACCACACCAGCACGCTTGCCACGCCGGCGAGCGCGCCAGGGATGTAGAAGAGGAAGCGGAAGACGGCCGACACCCTGGGCCGCATACGACTGCGCAAGATCACGGCCACCAGGACCGTCAGCACGACCAGGACGACCAGCCACATCACCAGGTAGATCAGGACGTTCGTGAAGGCAGGCACGAATCTGTAGTCGCCGGCCACCTTGACGAACTGGTTGAGACCGGTGAACTGGCCCTTGTCGTTGGTCAGAGCGAGGTAGAAGGCGTAGCAGGTCGGGAAGACGCCGAAGGCGAGCAGCAGGATCGCGTAGCCGGCGACGAAGAGGTAGCCGGCGAGGCCGCCCTCCCGCCGTGCCGTGGCGCGACGGGAGGGGGACTCGACGACGTGCCGTGTCTCCAGCACTGTCATTGATTGGTCACCGTGTAACCCTCGGCCTTGGCCTCATCGCTGATCGCGGCCTGCCAGGCGGGCAGCGTCTCGGTCAGCGACTTGCCGGCCGTCAGCGCCGGGAGCACCACGCTGGACCAGGCAGTGGCATCGCTGAACTTGGTGTTTGACCAGCCGGTCCACACCTCATCGGCCGCCTGCTGGAAAACGTCGCTCACGTCGGCGGCGAAGTACTTCTGGTTCTCCGGGTTGGCCAGCCAGACCTTGGCCGCCGGCGCGTACGCCGGATAGGTGGGAGCCGACGCCTGGTTGTCGTTCGACGTGGTTAGCCAGGTGGCCAGGTCGGTGGACGCCTTCAAATTGGCGCTGTGCGAGGACACCATCCACACGCCGCCGCCGACGTTGCCGGTCGACGGAGTGGTCTCCCCTGGCCAGGTGAGCGGCGGGGCGACGGCGATCTGGCCCGCGGGAGTCTTGAAGGCCGTGTTGAAGAGGTACTGGCCGTACCACGACGGGCCGTAGGCCATCAGGACCTTGCTCCCGCTGTTCTTCGCGAATCCCTGGCTGAAGAAGCCCTGGGTGGTGACGGCCTTCTCGGAGATGAGGGAGTCGAGCAGATTGGACATTCGGGTGCAGTTGCCGTCCGCGAGGTTCACGCGCAGGTTGTTCGGCTGCACCAGGTTGAAGGCCGGGCACTGGCTCGCCCAGAAGTAGGACTCCTGGGAGTTGGTGTCACCGACGGAGCCGACCAGGTAGCCCGGGTGCTCCTTGGCGACCTTCTGGCCGAGTTCCTGGTACTGCTGCCAGGTGGTGGGCACCTGGTAGCCCCACTTGTCCATGAGCGACTTGTTGTACCAGAGCACCACCTGCGCGATGTCATTGCGCATGCAGTAGGTGTGACCGTTGATCTGGCAGGGGCTCAGTGAGCCCTTGGCGAAGCCGTCCAGTGTCTGCTGCGGGACCAGGTTCTGGTCGAGCGGCGCGGCGAAGGGGATCGTCGAAGGAGCGGTCGGCTCCGCAGCCCACGTGACATCGGTGGGAGAGCCGAACACGACGTCCGGCCAGCCGCTGCCGGTGCGGTCGAAGAGCTGCACCTTCGTCTGCAGGTAGGTGGACCCGTCGGCCCCGCCGTCGTAGGTGACGATGTTCATCTTCACCGTGGGGTGCGACTTCTGGTACGCCTGCACCGAGGGCAGCCGGGTCGAGTCCGCCCAGACGGTGATCTGCGAAGTGTCGTCCTGCTTGACCGGCTTGAAGGTCGTGCTGCCGCTGTCGCTGCCGGTGGTGGTGGTGGACTGCTCGGCGCTGGCACAGCCGGCGAGGAGGGTCATGCCGAGCAGGGAGAGGGCTACGGCGCTCTTGCCGGCAGCCGTGCGCCGTGCACTGGCTTTCAGGAAACCAGGAAACCTCATGGTCGTTCCTTCCAATCTCACTTCTTGGGGGGATTGAGAGAGCAGTGGGGGGCGGGTCAGGCTGAGGCCTGCTCGACGAACTGCTGCAGTTCACTGCCGTACTGGAAATCGAGCGGCAGGGCGATGCCGGGACCGGTGGGGGCATGGACCATGCCACGGTCGTCCACATGACGCTCCCGGACGACCGTGGTCGCGGTCACCAGGGACTCGTAGTAGGTAGTGTTGGAGATCGCCATGCACAGGTGGTGGTTGGGGATGTCAGAGCCGTGCACCTCTGCACGGAGCTGGTAGGAGTCAGCGAGATGGGCCGTGCGCATGGCTCCGGTGATGCCGCCTCGCAAGGTGGTGCTGGTCCGCACTCCGAAGGTGGCGGCACCGACCTTGATGAAGTCGGCGGAGTTCATGTGGGCACCGTCCGACGTCTCAGCGACCAGGAGGGGGATGGACACCGATTCGGCGAGCCGCTGGTAGGCGCTGATGCTGAACTCGCGCATCGGCTCCTCGTACCAAAGGTAGTCCGCTTCGGCCAGGGCCCGCCCGAGGTAGATGGCGTCCGGCAGGTCGAAGCCGGCGGAGCCGTCGTACATCAGTGGCACCTCGGCTCCGACGTGCTGCCGGAGCGCCAGGCACAGTTGTGCGTCCCTGCGGGCGTCGCCCCAGGCGTGGAGCTTGATACCGCGGTAGCCCAACGCGAGGCACTGGTCTGCGACGTCGAGGAATTCCTCGACCGTCGCGAAGGTGGACGTGGACGCGTACGCCGGTATCTGCCTGCGGAACCCGCCCAAGACCTCCCAGACCGGTTGGTTGTACACCCGGCCTGCGAGGTCCCAGAGGGCGATGTCGATGAGGCCGAAGGCGGGCAGGGGAAGCTCGTGGATACGGTCGAGCTCCCACACCCGGTGCCAGAGCCATTCACGCTGGAAGGGATCCTGCCCGATCAGTTCCTCGCGGAAAACTCGTTCGACCAGGTCCTCGAGCATGACAGCCGCTCCTGGCCGGGCGAACAGCGCTACGCCTTCCGCGCCTTCGTCCGTACCGATTCGCAGGACCGCGCCGTCGCCGACCGGAGCGCTGCCGCTCAGGCCGTCCCGCCAGCGGAAGGGAGGGTCGGCCGGGGGAACGACGATCCGGTGGACTTCGACATGAGTGATCTTCATGATGACTTTTCTGTTTCTGAGATCGGACAGGCCAGGCAGGTGTGCCGGCTAGAAGTTGCCATAGGCCTGTATTTCGTAGAGGCCGCCGTTGTAGCTGGAGCTGGTCACGGTGAGCCGCAGGTAGCGGGCGGAGACCGGCGCCGCGGCGACGGACTCGTTCGCCGAGGAGCGGTGTACGACGCCGTGTGATCGTCGAAGGTCGACCGGTTGGTGCCGTCGCTGGAGTACTCCAGGAGGTACTTGTAGCCGCTCGGCTTCTCGAACATGGTCACCACGCTGGACACGGAGGTGACGGAGCCCAGATCGACCTGCATCCAGGAGGGATCCGGGCAGGCCCAGGCCCTGCGCCCAACACGTGGAAAGGTCGCCGTCCACGGCTGGCTCAGGAGTGTTGGACTCGGAGTAGGAAGAACAATTCTGCGCTTCACCGTGCGGGTGAGGATGGGAAATTTCAACACTGAAGATCCCAGGGGAGGAGGACCCTCGCTTCGTCGGTCACTGGGGCATCGCTGAGGCCCCAGCTGGGTGGTCGGCCAGGGTGAAGACCCGGTCGCGGATCTTACGTTCGAACTGATTCTGGGTGGTGTCGATGTGCGCGATCATCAGCTCAGCGGCCCTGTCCACCTCGCCGGCCGCGATGGCCTCGGCGATGGCAAGGTGCTGGGCGCCCGCGACCTCCAGCGAACCCGGCACCCCTCCATGGAAGAGCAGGGCGTCCGACTGGAACGCGAAGCGACGGATGTTGGCGAGGCTCGCTCGCAAGAACACGTTGTGGGCGGCGACGCCGATCGAGTCGTGGAACTCCGCGTCCGCGTGGGCGAACGCCTCCGCGTCCGCCGCCCTTCCGGCCGCCAGGGAACTGTCGGCGCCGGCCCGAATGGCCCGCACCTCGATCGGTGCGGCCATCGTCGCAGCGCGCCGTGTGGTCTCCGACTCGATCAGGCGCCGGTAGTCCAGGAGCATCAGAACGTGCTCCATGTTGGTGGGTTGAAAGTGCGCGAGCTGGTCGTCGGCCGGCCCACCGGTCGATCCGGCGACGAAGATACCGGCACCCTTACGGACGCTGAGTCGACCGATGGCAGCCAGGACTTTGACAGCCTCACGGGTGACATTGCGAGTGGCGCCGAGAACCTCCGCAAGCCCTTTCTCGGTGGGCAGGCGGTCGCCGGGCCGTAGGTTGCGCTCGGCGATGTAGTTGAGCAATTGCTCCGCGACCAGTTCGTAACCAGGGCGGTAGCGATCGGCCCCGTCGTCCCCTCCGCCAGGAGCAGCCTTGGCTATGCCGGGCACTAAGTAACCTTCCCCTCTGCACAATGAATCAGATCTATTAGTGCGGTCAGTATGCCACCAGCACATCGACATGAGAAGGCCTTGAAGGCAACTTACGCTGTTGTAGTGGGCAGACGTGCGGAAGGCGGGTATCCTCTGCCACAGCCATTGCAAGGAAGCGCCCTGATACATATGGTCCTTCCTGGCAGATTGAGCAGAAGCTTGATGACCAGGCCCGGCCTTGCCAAGGCCCGGCATGCGCACGGCCATGGCATGGTCCCGACCCGGCGCCCCCGCACAGCACTGGGGTGGCGGCGCCGGTCCATTCCGCGCCGGGACGACCCAACCTGGAGACACTGCAATGAGATTGGCCCGACACGGCACGGCGGGAGCCGAGCAACCACTGGTCCAAGGACCAGACGGGGTATGGCGAGACCTACGTCCTGTCGTGGCAGACTTGACCCCCGCCACGCTGCCGCAGGTACTGAGCGGAGTCGCCCTCGATGAGCTACCCGTGGTCGCCGCGCCCGGCCGGTTCGGCACTCCGGTTGCCGGCATCGGCAAGGTGGTCTGCATCGGGCTGAACTACCGCGATCATGCGGCGGAAACCGGCGCCCAACTCCCCGAGGAACCAATCGTGTTCCTCAAGACCTCGGACACCGTGGTCGGCCCGGATGACGAGGTGCTCATCCCACGTCGCTCGGTCAAGACGGACTACGAGGTGGAACTCGCCGTCGTGATCGGCCGCCAGGCCCGATACCTGGCCGACGAGGCCGCCGCGGCGGCCTGCGTCGCGGGGTACTCGATCAGTAACGACGTGTCGGAGCGGGAGTTCCAGCTCGAGCGGGGAGGCCAGTGGGACAAGGGCAAGAACTGCGAGACGTTCAACCCGCTCGGCCCGTGGCTGGTCACCGCGGACGAGGTCGCCGACCCCCAGGCGCTCGGACTGCGGCTGTGGGTGAACGGACAGCTGCGGCAGGACGGATCCACACAAGACATGATTTTCGGGGTGCATCACCTCATCTGGTACCTCAGCCAGTTCATGGTGCTGCAGCCCGGCGATGTCATCAACACAGGAACACCGGCCGGGGTCGCCCTGGGCCGCGCAGGACAGCCATACCTGCAAGAAGGAGACATCGTCGAGCTTGAGATCGACGGCCTCGGCCGGCAGCGGCAGACGATCGGACAGGCCTGAGATGGGTACCTTCGACGGACTCTCCGCCTTGGTCACCGGCGGCGCGTCGGGTATCGGCCTGGCCACCGCCCGCCTGCTTGAGGCGGAGGGAGCACGGGTGGTCGTGCTCGACCTGACCACAGGCGGCCCCGACGACGCGGCCCGCGTCTGCGCAGACCTCTCCGACGACAGCGCGGTCAGGGCAGCGGTCGGCACCGCCATATCCACCCTCGGCGGCCTGGACATCCTGGTCAACAACGCCGGAATCGGTGCCCAGGGCGGTATAGAGGACAACAGCGACGACGAGTGGCTCCGTGTCCTGGACGTGAACGTCCTGGGACTGGTGCGGGTCACCCGCGCCGCGCTGCCCGCGCTCCGTGCCTCCGAACACGCGGCGATCGTGAACGTCTGCTCGATCGCAGCCACAGCGGGGCTGCCCCAGCGAGCGCTGTACTCGTCCAGCAAGGGCGCGGTGCTCGCGTTGACCCTGGCGATGGCGGCCGACCTGCTTCCCGACAGGGTCCGGGTCAACACCGTGAACCCAGGCACCGCCGACACCCCGTGGGTGGGCCGGCTCCTGGAAAGCGCGGACGATCCGGCCGCAGAACGCGCCGCCCTGGAGGCCCGGCAGCCGCATGGCCGCCTGGTGACAGCCGAAGAGGTCGCCGCCGCCATCTGCTACCTGGCTTCCCCGGCCGCCGCATCGACCACGGGCACCACCCTGGCTGTTGACGGCGGCATGCACGGCCTGCGCCTGCGGCCGAGGGGCTGACAGGATGCAACGCTTCGCCGCGGTCATCCGGCTGCGCCCAGAGAAGGAGGCCGAATACCGCGCTCTGCACGCTGCGGCCTGGCCTGGCGTGCTCGCCGCGTTGAAGCAGGCCAATATCAGTAACTACTCGATCTTCCTACGCGACGGGTTGCTCTTCAGCTACCTGGAATACAACGGCGACGACTACGCCGCCGACATGGCCTCCATCGCGGCCGACCCCGTCACGCAGGAGTGGCTGGCTCACACCGACCCCTGCCAGCAGCCGCTGGACAGCGCCACCGGCGCAGAGTCGTGGGCACCCGCGGAGCAGATCTTCCACCTCGAGTGAAACCGCACACCCCGCCCTCCGCATTGCGCCCACATCAGCCTCCCCCTCCCTTCCTTCCCCGAACAACCCGCGACCGAAGGGCAACGCCGTGCGCATCGACGCACACCACCACGTCTGGGACCTGACCGTGCGGGAACAGCCGTGGACTGAGGACATCCCGCTGCTGCACAGGAGCTTCACCGTCGGTGAGTTGCGCCCGGCCCTGCAAGCCCACCGCATCGACGCCACCGTCGTCGTGCAAACCCTTCCCGTTGAGCCGGAGACGCCAGAACTGCTCCATTTGGCGACAACGGACCCGCACATAGCCGCCGTCGTCGGCTGGGCAGAGCTGACCGCACCTGACCTGAGCGACCGACTGGCGCGGCTACGGGAACTGCCCGGCGGCAGCACCCTCGTCGGTATCCGGTACGGAGTGCAAGAAGAACCCAGTCCCGACTGGCTACTGCGCCAGGACGTCCGTAACGGCATAAAAGCGGTAGGTATGGCCGGACTCGTCTACGAACTGCTGGTCCGTCCCGACCAGTTGGCCGCCGCCGTGCAGATCGTCGCACACCTGCCCGAGGTGCGGTTCGTCCTCGACCACGCCGGCAACCCCGAGATCCACCCCGAAAGGCTCCGGCCATGGACCGACCAGCTGTCCACGCTCGCCGCCTGCCCGAACGTTGCCGTGAAGCTTTCCGGCCTGGTCACCCGCACCGCACCAGGGAACGTCACGGCGCTGCGCCCCTACTGCGACGCCCTGCTGGAGATACTCGGCCCCGACCGGCTCATCTTCGGATCTGACTGGCCGGTCTGCCTGCTGGCTGCCGACTACAACGAAGTCATCAACGTCGCTGAGCAGGTCACCATCGCGCTCAGCCCGCACGAGAAGGCCGCGATTTTCGGCACCACCGCGGCCGCCTGGTACGGGATCCCCACGTGATCACGCATCGGCTGGGCCACACCTCGATCCAGGTGAGCACCCTCGGATTCGGCGCCGCACCGATCGGCAACCTCTACACCCCGCTCAACGACAACGAAGCCCGCGCCGCGATCGACGCCGCCTGGGACCACGGCGTTCGATACTTCGACACCGCACCGCACTACGGCCTGGGCCTGTCCGAGCTACGGCTCGGCGCGGCACTGGCCCACCGGCCGCGCACAGCGTTCACCATTTCGACCAAGGTAGGCCGGCTACTAGAGCCCAACCCGGCCCCCACCGGCTCCGACCTGGCCGCTGGCGGCTTCGCGGTCACCGACACGCTGATCCGACGGCCGGACTACTCTCGCGACGGCGTCCGACGCAGCCTGGAGGCCAGCCTGCGACGACTCGGCCTGGACCGGATCGACATCGTCTACGTCCACGACCCGGACGACCACCTCAGCACCGCGCTCAACCAAGCCCTCCCAGCACTGGCCGAACTCCGCGACCAAGGCGTCATCGGCGCCATCGGGGCGGGCATGAACACCGTCGCACCGCTGCTGCGCATCGTGACGGAAGCAGATGTGGACGCCGTGATGGTGGCCGGCCGCTGGACCCTGATCGACCGCAGCGCCGAACCCCTCCTGGACGCCTGCGCCGAGCGAGGCGTATCCGTGGTCGCCGCAGCGCCGTTCAACTCCGGTCTCCTCGCGCATCCCTGGCCGCCCGGCGACGCCCACTTCGACTACGGCCTGGCACCGGCGCCGATCCTCAATCAGGCACGAGCCCTCGCCCGCACGTGTAAACAGCGGGGAATCACCCTGCCACACGCCGCCATACGCTTCCCGTTGCGCCACCCGGCCGTAGCCTGCGTCGTCGCCGGCGTCCGCACCGCCGCCCAAGCACAGTCAGCCGCCGCCTGGGCAGAGACCGACCTCCCCGAAGAGACCTGGCGCGCCATCACAGCGACCACTGACACGACGGCATGACCAACGGACGGCCACTCCGGCGATGTCGGCGACAGGGTGGTCACCGATCATCCATCCCCCTCCTGCGAGGGTCGCGCCGCAACGCCCGGCGGCAACCTCACCTCCACAGCTCGTCGGCCGGGTCGGGCAAGCCGCCTCCGACGGGTGTGATCGCATCTCTGTTCCGTCCCCGCTCCGCGTCTCACGGAACAGGGACGAAACAGAGCCGCCCTGAAGATCATCCCGAGAGCGGAGAGGCCAGGGGACGGTCTCGATGAGAACAGGTATCTTCCCTGTTCAGCGACCTACTTGAGGAGCTGGCGGGCCATGACCATGCGCTGGATCTGGTTGGTGCCCTCGTAGATCTGGGTGATCTTGGCGTCGCGCATCATGCGCTCGACCGGGTAGTCGCTGGTGTAGCCGTACCCGCCGAGGAGCTGGACGGCGTCGGTGGTGATCTCCATGGCGGCGTCGGAGGCGGCGCACTTGGCGGCGCTGGAGAAGAACGTGAGGTCCTTCTGCGGCTCACCGTGCATGGCCAGCTCCGACTTGGCGGCGGCGGCATAGGTGAGCTGGCGGGCCGCCTCCAGCTTCATCGCCATGTCGGCGATCATGAACTGGACGCCCTGGAACTCCGCGATGGCCTTGCCGAACTGCTTGCGTTCCTTGATGTAGCCCACCGCGTAGTCCAGCGCGCCCTGGGCGATGCCGAGCGCCTGGGCGGCGATGGTGATGCGGGTGTGGTCCAGGGTGGCCAGGGCGGTCTTGAAGCCCGTTCCGGGTTCGCCGATCATCCGGGAGGCCGGGATCCGTACGTTCTCCAGGATGACCTGGCGGGTCGGAGAGCCCTTGATGCCGAGCTTCCTCTCCTTGGCACCGAAGCTGACGCCCTCGTCGCCCTTTTCCACGACAAACGCGGAGATGCCCCTGGCGCCGACGCCCGGCTCGGTCACGGCCATCACCGTGTAGTACTCCGACACCCCGGCATTGGTGATCCACATCTTGGCGCCGTTGAGCACGTAGTGGTCGCCGTCGGCCACGGCGCGGGTCTTCATGGCGGCGGCGTCACTGCCGGCCTCCGCCTCGGACAGTGCGTAGGAGAACATCGCCTCGCCTCGCGCGACCGGGGCGAGGTAGCGTTGCTTGACCTCCTCGGAGGCCGACAGCAGCAGCGGGACCGTTCCGAGCTTGTTGACCGCGGGGATCAGCGAGGACGAGGCGCAGGCCCGTGCCACCTCCTCGATGACGATGACGGTCGCGAGGGCGTCGGCCCCGGCCCCGCCGTACTCCTCGGGGACGTGTACGGCGTGCAGGTCGGCCGCGACGAGTGCCTTGTAGACGTCCCAGGAGAACTCTCCTGTCTCATCCGCCTCGGCGGCACGAGGAGCGATCTTCGCGTCGGCGAGGTCACGGACGGTCTCCCTGAGCATCTGGTGCTCTTCGGGCAGCGCATAGAGGGGGAAGCTCATGGGCAAATAGTAGGACGTCCAACGATATATGGATCGCTCCACCCAATGTGATATGTGTTGCTCCTGTTTGCGCAGGTGGCGCAGGGCAAGTGTCAGATGCCGGTACTCTGTCGGCAAAGAATTGGGCAGAACCGAAGGGAGCACCAGTGGCCTACCGCCTGACAATGGTGGGAACCGGATACCTCGGTGCGACAACGTCCGCATGCATGGCCGAGCTGGGCTTCGAAGTCCTCAGTCTCGACGTGGACGCGGAGAAGATCAGTCGACTCCAGGCCGGGGATCTGCCCATATACGAGCCGGGTCTGGAAGAGATCCTCAGGCGCAACCTCGCCAACGGGCGACTGCGCTTCACCACCTCCTACGAGGAGGCGGCCGCGTTCGGTGACGTGCACTTCCTGTGCCTGGGCACCCCGCAGAAACCGGGCGAGTACGCGGCGGACGTCTCCTACCTGGAGTCCGCGATCGAGTCGCTGGCCCCGTACCTGAACCGCGAATGCCTGATCGTCGGCAAGTCCACGGTCCCGGTCGGCACCGCTCAGCACCTGGCCGACAAGCTGGCCAGGCTGGCGCCCATCGGTTCGGGCGCCGAGCTGGCATGGAACCCCGAGTTCCTCCGCGAGGGCTTCGCCGTGAAGGACACCCTGCACCCCGACCGGATCGTGCTGGGCGTGGCCTCCGACAGGGCCGAGAAGATCATGCGGGAGGTCTACGCCTCGATGCTCGAGGCGGGCACCCCGATGGTGATCACGGACTACCCGACCGCCGAGCTGGTCAAGGTCGCCGCCAACGCGTTCCTCGCCACCAAGATCTCTTTCATCAACGCGATGGCAGAGGTCTGCGAGGCCGCCCACGCCGACGTCAAGCAGCTGTCCCTGGCGCTCTCGTTCGACGACCGCATCGGTGGCAAGTTCCTCAACCCCGGCCTGGGCTTCGGCGGCGGCTGCCTGCCCAAGGACATCCGCGCCTTCATGGCCCGCGCCGGAGAGCTCGGCGCCGACCAGGCGCTGACCTTCCTGCGCGAGGTCGACGCGATCAACATGCGCCGCCGGGCCCGCATGGTCGACCTGGCCCGCGAGCTGGCCGGCGGTTCCTTCCAGGGGTGCACCGTCACCGTGCTCGGCGCCGCGTTCAAGCCCAACTCCGACGACATCCGCGACTCCCCCGCCCTCGACGTCGCCGTCAAGATCAGTCAGCAGGGTGGCCAGGTCACGGTCTATGATCCCGTCGCCCAGGAGAACGCCCGCCGGGCCCACCCCGAGCTCTCCTACGGCGCCTCCGCCCTGGAGGCGGCCCAGGGCGCCCACGTCGTGCTGCTGCTGACCGAATGGCAGGAGTTCATCGACCTCGACCCCGAGCAGCTCGGGGCCGCCGTCGCCACCCGCAAGATCGTTGACGGCCGCAACGCCCTCGACTCCGAAACCTGGCGTGCCGCCGGCTGGCACTATCGCGCCCTCGGCCGCCCGTAGCGAGTCGCCGAGGCCCCCACTCCGCCCGGAGCTCTTCCCACCCCCCGGCACCCCGTCTTCGTCAGTTGTCGAACTCGCCGAGTTTCACGCCGCCGACGAAGGCGTCCCACTCCGACCGGGTGAAGAACAGCTTCGGGCCGTCGGGATTCTTGGAGTCGCGTAACACGTAGAGGGAGCCGAGGTCCGCCTTGTGCCCGGTGTCGAGGGCGTCCACCACGGCCACCTCGACGCACTCTCCGCCGTTGCCGCTGCTGAGGGATGCCTTGTGCCAGACGGCCTTGCTCAGGTCTGCGTCCATGTCGCCATCACCTTCGTCGTGAGGTAGATACTCGCTCGCGAAGACAGCATCTCCGCTCGGAGTTCTTCGAAACGGGTGCAGATCTCCGCCACGTCCCGGGGGCGATCGGTGATGTGTCCTTCGGCGGCGCAGTCCACTTACACAGTATCCGCCGCGCCCCCGGCCGCCCATGCCGCTTCGCACTACTTTCCCGCTTCGGGGCCGTACCACTGGAGTGCCTGACCGTTCCTCTTCTCCTCGAAAATGTCCAGATCAAAAGCGCCCTCGGCGGCAGCGCCACGCAGCCGGGCGAGCGCCAGCGCTCGGTGCCGGTTCTCCAGCATTTCACGCAGAACGGTATCGACCGTCTCTTTCTTCGTACCTGTCCCCAATGCCTTGGCCGCCTCGGCCAACAGGTCGTCATCCATATCAATCATCGTCCAGCTCACAAGCCGCCTCCCCCTATATGCATATCCCTGAATCAGATGTGCATGGGAATATGCTTTCGCATTGAGGCTTCCTGGATCTGCTGCACCTGGGCGGGCTGTGGTCAGTCGTTCTCAGCGGGGATCTGAACGGACAGCGACGTACCGCCTTCCGCGGGACTCACGATCTCGATGCAGCCGCCGAGGGCATCGACGCGGTCCCTGAGCCCGATGAGGCCCGAGCCGTGGCCGGGATCCGCTCCCCCGACCCCATCGTCGCGAATCGAGATCCGGACGATCCCGTTCTCCATCGCGAGGTCGACGTACACCACGGATGCCCGTGCGTGCTTGGCCGCGTTTGTCAATGCCTCCGACACGACGTAGTAGGCAGCCACCTCGACACGTTCCGCCAGGCGCCGGTCGGTGTCCACGGTGAGCTCGACCGGGACGGCGGAGCGGCGCGCGAGCGTCTTGAGGGCGGGCCCGAGGCCGCCCCTGGACAGGACCGCCGGGTGGATTCCCCGCGAGATCTCCTGCAGATCCTCGACGGCCCCCGCCAGGCCCTGGGCCGTATGGGAGAGCTGTTGCCTGAGTTTCTCCAGTTCGGGTGGCGCGGTGGCCTCCGCCGCGCGCAGTTCGAGCCCGAGCGTGACGAGACGCTGCTGCGTTCCGTCGTGCAGGTCGCGCTCGATGCGGCGGCGGGTCTCGTCGGCGGCCTCGACGACGCGGGCGCGGGAGGCGGTGAGCTGGGCCCGGCTCTCCGCGTTGGCTATCGCCGTCGCGACGAGTTCCGTGAATTCCGCCATGCGCTCCTCTCTGCCTTCGGGCTGTGGCCCGGGCCCGGTCGAGAAAGCGACCAGCGCGCCCCACATACGCCCCTCGACCACGATGGGACAGCCCACCGCGGAGCTGACCCCCCGCTCACGCATCCACGTGGCGATCTTGCCGTTGGTGTCGTAGGTGATCCGCCCCGGCTTCCCGGTCTTCAACACCAGCCCCGCGACGCTCTCCTCGTCGAGCGGCCAGCGCGAACCAACGGGCGGTCCGCATTCAAGACCGCCGTGAGCGGCCCAATTGCCGATCACGTTCCCCATGCCGTCGGCCTCGTAGCGGATCACCGAGACGTATTCCGTTTTCAGGATGTGGCCCATCTCGGTGGCGACCGCGTTGAAGATCTCGGGCGGCGATACCTCGCACGCGACGAGCGTCGCGACGCGCCGCAGCGCGGCCTGTTCCTGCACGATTCGACGGAGCTCGTCGCGGCTCTCCTCCAGCGCGCTTCCCATGGTGTTGAACGCGACCTCAAGCTCGCCGATCTCGCCCACACCCGTCTCGGGCATGCGTGCGGTGAGGTCCCCACCGGCGAGCCGGCCCGCGACGACGGCCGCCCTGCGAATCGGCTGGACGATCGCCCGCGTCAGGTATCCCGCGAAGGCGACGATGAGGAGGATCGAACCCGCGAGCCCGATCAACGTCCCGGCGATCACCTGCTGAGCACGGGTTTTGGCGACGTCCTCGCGCGTCCCGAGAACGGAGCGCGTGGCCTTCTCGTAGCGATCGAACTGGGCTCTCAGCGCCTCGACACGCCGTTCCCCCTCCTCCGTCGCCTCCAGACTCCACGCGTAGGGATCGCCTCGCCGTGCCGCCTCGACCAGCGGAATCGAATAGTCGCGGATGAAGGACTCACCGGCCTGGATGATCTGCTGGGCCAGGCGTCCGTCCCCGGAATCGTAAGAGAAGCGCGCGAACTCCCGTGCCTGGCCGGAATAGGCTCTCCGGGCGGCTTCCCACGGCTGGAGGAAGCTCTCCTGCCGGGTGATGACAAAGCCGCGCTGACCCGTGTCGAGGTCGCTGATGAGATTCTCGAGCTGGCCTGCCTCAACGAGCGCCGTCCGGGTATATCTCCTCTCGTCCACCGCCTGTTGCAGGCCGGAGATCGCCCACAGCAGCGCGGCGAAGACCAGGCCGGTCAGCAGCGTGAGCAGGCCGCTCGCGATGGCCGTACGGCGTGTCAGCCCCACTCCCACGCCCGTCTTCGGTTGTCCGTCCGGTGTGCGTTCCCTCATGGTCGGCCCCGTCAACTATCGCCTGGGGAGAATCGGACGATAATGGTTAAAACACCCAATACTACATCTGCGGTGAGGGAGAGTGGTGGACGGAAGCCGGACACGGATAGCGCTGGCGGACGACGACGTCCTGCTTCGCGAGGGACTCGCGAGCCTGTTCGAGCGGCTGGGGTTCGAAATCGTCGGCCAGGCCGGGGACGCGCCGGAGCTGCTCTCCCTCGTACGGGATCGCGAGCCCGAGCTCGTCATCGTCGACATCCGGATGCCCCCGGCCCACACGACGGAGGGCGTCGACGCGGCCTACCTGATCCGTCAGGAGTTTCCCGAGATCGGAATTCTCCTGCTGTCGGCTCATATCGAGGTCGACCAGGCGATGGAGTTGCTCGCCACCGGGCAAAGGATCGGTTACCTGCTCAAGAGCCGGGTAACCGACGTGACCGACTTCCTTGAGACGGTCCGGCGAATCGTCCAGGGTGGCTCGGTCGTCGATCCCGCCCTCGTGCAGGAGCTCATCTCGGCCCGCCGCAGGGACGACCCGCTGGAACTTCTCACGGAGCGTGAGCGCGAGGTCCTCGCCCTGATGGCGGAGGGGCGCTCGAACGCCGGTATCGCCCACCAGCTCTGGATCACCGAGGGCACCGTCGAGAAACACGTGCGCAGCATCCTCTCCAGGATGCGGCTACCGGAGACCGAAGACGATCATCGACGCGTCCTCGCGGTCCTCGCCTTCCTCGAAACGCGCTAGCGGCCCCGCGCGCAGGCCCTCATGACGGGGATCTGCGCACATCCTCCGAAACGACCCGGCCGGGGTCCGGCGAGATCTCACCGACCGACACGCTTTCCGTGCCCGCGATCCCGAGGATCTCGCGGATCGCCTTTCCCGAGATATCAGGCTTGGACAGGAACCCGACGGCGGGGCTGGCCGCGATCATGTCCGCGAAGTCCCTCTCCGCGTAGGCCGAGATCAGGATCACGCTCGACCGCTCCGTGTATCCCACTCTCGCGAGCCGCCGGGCGAGATCGAAGCCGCATTCCTCTCCGAGACCGATGTCGATGAGCGTGACATCCGGCCGGCACTCTTCGGCCAGCCGGAGGGCGTCGGCCTGCGTCGACGCGACGCCGACGACCGCGATCCCCTCCCGTTCGAGCAGTCCGCGGGCTACCTCAAGAAAGTGATCGTTGTCATCGACGATGAGACATCGTAGGGCCACATTCCCAGGATCGCAGTGAGAAGTCGGCCGTGCATTGCAGCTAGCAGGAATGCCGGGAGTTGCACTGGCATGGGTTCGTAATGGGTGCTGCCCGCGAAGACGGCGAGCGTTCGGAGCGAGATCGTAGAAGGTGAAGCAGTTGAGAGATCCGTCACCCGTCGAATCGGGCCGGTGAACTCGACCGGGAAATCACCGCGACGGGTAACCGAGCGGCCGGAGGCAGGACATGCCGAACCATCGATCTTACGGACATCCGTTCATCGTTCCCACCGCCCAGCGCGCCAGGCCGCCTCGGCCGGTCGCACTCACGCTCAGGGGCGGCTACGCGCATGCCTGCCACCAGTTCGAAACCACCGTACGTCACCTCGGTGAAATCGCTGTTCGCAGCCTCAGGGACTTCACCGGCCCCGTCGAGGAGCCCGGAATCCGGAAGATCTCATGGTCGCTCTCTCCCGTCTCCTCCTCGGTGCCCCGGGCGCGGCATCTGGTCCGTGCCCAGCTGGCCGTCTGGGCAGCCGACGAGCAGGGCGAGATCATCGAACTGCTCGTCAGCGAACTGGTCACCAACACGCTGCGCCACGCCTGGGGACCGATCCGGCTCGCCCTCCGTCTCCGGGACGGAACGCTGCGCTGTGAGGTCCAGGACGCGAACCCCGCCCTGCCCCACATGCGCGACACCTCCCAGGACGACGAAGGAGGACGTGGGATGCACCTGCTCGACCTGCTGTCCCAGCGCTGGGGCAGTGTCCGTACGCCTACGGGAAAGGTCATCTGGTTCGAGCTGCCCGTACACGCGTCCCTTGACGTCTCGCGGCAATCGAGGTGGACCGCCACGACGCCCCAGGGAGCGGAGGACGAGCCCCCCGCGGTCCTCCCCCGCCTCCCGAACCCCCCGGAACCCCGCGCCTATGAATGATCCGCCGCGGCGAAACGCCCCCCACGACAGGAATCGACAGGTCCGGCCCGTACGAGCACGCAACAGGAGTCCCGCAAGATGCCCCAGATTCAGATCCGCAAGCGCCCGAGGCGCCCTGTCAAGGTCTCCCTGGACCTGCGAACTCCGTCGGGGAAGCGACTGCCGTACTGAAAGCGCTCCCGGCTGCCGGATCGAGTTCGGCCCGGGACAGGCGAGCCCGATGCCGCCGCATGCGGCCTACCCCCAAGATCATGTAAATCCGAACCCGCTCCTGACCTCGCCGGAGCCGGCGAGGTCAGGTCTGCGCGTCGGCGGCCCATAGGGCGAGCCGCAGGTCGCGAGCCTTGGTGAAGTGCTTCGTGGCAAGCTTCTCGGCGAGATCGAGGTCCTGCGCGTCGATGGCATCGATGATCGCCCGATGCTCGCCGTTCGTCTCGTGCCACCGTCCCGGCTGCGACAGGGTCGTCGCCGGGTGGCGCCCGAGGTGGAGGTCGATCCGCGTGAGCAGGTCGATCAGCGACTCGTTGTGCGTGGCCCGCCACAGAGCCCGGTGAAGATCACGATTGGCCGCCGCCATCTCGATCCCGTCTCCGGTGTCGAGGCGCTCCAGACGGTCGGCGACGCGCCGCATGGTGATGACGTCGATCGGGGAACGGCGGGCCGCCGCCACCCGTGCGGCCGCGGCCTCGAGCACGATCCTCGTCTCGTAGAGGTCGAGGATCTCCTCCGGGCTCCGCTCGCGGACCACCAGCCCGCGGTCGGTGCGCAGCACGAGCCCGTCCTGCTCCAACCGCGTGAGCGCCTCCCGGACGGGGGTGCGGCTCACCTGGCACCACTGCGCCAGGGGAGTCTCGACGAGCTGCTGGCCCGGGGCCAGCTCACCCGCGAGAATCGCCTGCTTCAGCCGCTCGTACGGCGAGGGCCGGCGGTCGTCGGCCGGTGCAGCCGAGGGAGGAACTCGAACGGCCATTTGTGTCCCTTTGCAGGCAGCGGCGCACGCGCCTCCATGTGTACACCGAAGTATGCAGGCCATGTCAGGCGTGACGCGCTCTCGGAAGAACCTGTTCGCCCGGGAGGTGGATGCGCTCCTCCCAGAGGGGAAAGATTAGCCGGAAATCAGAGACGGGGTGATCTACTCCGTTATCACGCAATGTGACATCCCGCTCGACGGTTCGGCTCCGAGCAGCAGCGGCACCCCAGGCCCCCGGCCGCGGGACGTCCTCCCCGCGAAGGAGGGCCCCACCGCCTGGAGCTGCGGGGCGCCTTCCCCGTGAAAGAGGTCTCCTACCGCTTGGCGCTACGGAAACGAGCGCGGTAGGAGGACGGCGCCACTCCCAGGTGGCGGTGGAAGATACGGCGCAGTGACTCCTCGCTGCCCAGTCCGGTACGGTCCGCCGCGGCGGTCACCGTCTCCCCGGCCTCCAGGAGGGCCCGGGCGGCCTCAAGCCGTACCGACTCCACGTAGGCGGCCGGAGTGCCGCCGATCTGCTCGCGGAAGAGGCGGGTCAGGTGGCGGACGCTGAAGCCGCCGCGGACCGCCAGCGCGGGGAGGGAATGGTCGGCCGCCGGGTCGGCGACCACCGCGTCGAGGAGCCGGCGCAGCCCGTCGTGGCGAGCTCTCGGCGTGCGGGCCGCCACCGAAAACTGGGACTGGCCGCCGGGGCGCTGCAGGAAGACGACCATGTCCCTGGCCACCTCCCGTGCCAGGTCGGCTCCGCCGTCCTCCTCGACCATCGCGAGGGCCAGGTCGATTCCGGCGCTGACGCCGGCGGAGGTGAGCATCCGGCCGTCACGGACGTAGATCGCGTCCGGCTCGACCTCGACGCGCGGGTAGCGTCTGGCGAACGTGGTCGTGTGCCGCCAGTGGGTGGTCGCGCGCAGACCGTCGAGCAGTCCCACCTCGGCGAGCGCGAACGCGCCGGTGCACACGGAGGCGATCCTGCGCGCGTCGCGGGCCAGGGTGGTCACCCCGTCGAGCGACCCCGGGGGAAAGGCTCCGCCGGGCAGATCGTCGCTGCCGGGGACGATCACGGTGTGGGCACCGGTGATCTCGGATACCGCGGCGTTCACCCCGATTCTCAGCCCGCTCGAGGTCACGACGTCGCGCCCGTCCGGCGAGCACAGGATCACGGGGATTCCGGAGGTGGCGAACACCTCCAGGGGGCCGGTGACGTCGAGGAGCCGCACGCGGTCGTAGGCAAGCATCACGATGCTCATGTTTTTATCCTAATGACCGAATCTATGGGGTATTGGTCCAGATAGACATGGCCCGCCATACCCGCACTTCGAGAGCATCGAAGAGATGCAGCACGTTCGCGAAGCATCTCGCAAGCTCGCACGGAGGAGTCGGAAAATGCCCGATCGTATTGCCGATATCGAAATTCCCGACAGCGCCCTGGCGAAGGCCGCCACCGACCTGGTCAGGAAAGCGGCCTCGCCGCTCCTGTTCGACCACTCCCGGCGGGTGTTCCTGTTCGGCTCACTGGCCGGTGTACGGCGGGGGCTCTCCTACGATCCCGAGCTTCTGTACGTCGGCGCGATGTTCCACGACCTCGGCCTGACCGAGACCTACCGGACCACCGGCCAGCGCTTCGAGATCGACGGTGCGGACGAGGCGCGTCGTTTCCTGGCGGAGCACGGCGTGCCGGAGGACAGCGCCCGCATCGTGTGGGAGGCGATCGCCCTGCACACCACGCCGGAGGTTCCGTACCACATGGCTCCGGAGATCGCCCTGGTCACCACCGGAGTCGAGGCTGACGTCCTGGGCATCGCCCTGGACGAGATCCCGGCGGAGGCCCGCGCGGAGATCGTCGCGGCCCACCCCCGCCCCGACTTCAAGCGCCGCATTCTGGGCGCCTTCACCGAAGGCAACGCCTACCGGCCCGAGACGACCTTCGGCAACGTGAACGCGGACGTCCTGGAACGGTTCGTCCCGGGCTTCGTCCGCCCGAACTTCGTCGAGATCATCGAGAACTCCGCCTGGCCCGAGTAGTTGATCATCAGTGCCTCGCCGCTCCGAGCGGATTCAATGATCGGATTCGGTGGCACGCTCTCGCGTTACCGCTGACGTCTTCGCGGCGATCTTCA
The DNA here is from genome assembly GCF_900188345.1 of Streptosporangium subroseum. Lineage (GTDB taxonomy): Bacteria > Actinomycetota > Actinomycetes > Streptosporangiales > Streptosporangiaceae > Streptosporangium > Streptosporangium subroseum. The sequence continues at coordinate 44,654 of NZ_FZOD01000027.1, forward strand.
TGCATGTGTGTGCCGGCACGCCGGGCGTCAGTGGGACGATCCGGAGCTCACTTCGACCTCGGCGGGCCGGGGATCATCGTTGGGTCCCAGGCTTCCCAGGACGGCCAGCACGGCCATCATGAGTCCAAGGACAGCGCGTATCGCATTTCTCATGACAAACCTCCATAAATCGTGAAGATCGCCCTCCTTCCCTATTGAGCCTTACCTACCCGTTACATTTCCCATTGAAGCCGACCTGCGCCAGATCGGGGAGCACCACGTAGCCGCGACCCGGCTGTCCCCTGACCGAGGTCAGGGGACAGCCGACGCTCGGAGATCTCAGGCCTTGAGCTCAGCGGCCTCGGCGCGGAGCCTGGCGCCCTTGGCATGAGCCTGCTCCTTGAGCGCGACCTGGAACTCCTCCATCTTCACCCGCAGTTCCTTGTCCGCGGTGGCGAGGATCCGTACGGCCAGCAGGCCCGCGTTACGCGCGCCGCCGATGGCGACGGTGGCGACCGGGACCCCCGCGGGCATCTGGACGATGGAGAGCAGCGAGTCCATGCCGTCGAGGTATTTCAGCGGGACCGGGACACCGATCACCGGCAGCGGGGTCACCGAGGCGAGCATGCCGGGCAGATGGGCGGCTCCCCCGGCACCCGCGATGATCACCTTCAGGCCGCGCCCGGCGGCCTGCGCGCCGTACGCGATCATCTCCTCGGGCATCCGGTGCGCGGAGACCACGTCGGCCTCGAACTCCACCCCGAACTCGGCCAGTGCCTCGGCGGCGAGCTTCATCACGGGCCAGTCGGAGTCACTGCCCATGACGATGCCGACGGTGTTCATACGATCTCCTCGCTCCGCGGCTCTCGAACCGCGTTCGCCATGATGGTGTGCCGGCCGGTCCGCCCGACCGTGACGACGTGCCCGTCGACTCGCTCAGCCCCGGCGACATCCTCGTCCGGCCCGCTGGGCCTCGACGACGCGCCTGGCCGATCCGCCCGACCTTGACGGGGTTGCCGGCCGGTCTTGGGGCACTCCGGCCGGTCGCTCGCTTACGTGTATCTTCCCTCGGAAAGATAGACGGCGGCGTGCTGGGCCCGCGCCCGGACCTCGTCCAGGTCGGTGCCGAAGGCCGTGACGTGACCGATCTTGCGGCCCGGCCGTACTTCCTTGCCGTAGAAGTGGATCTTGATCCCTGGATCGTGGGCCATCACGTGCTCGTAGCGGGAGAAGATGTCGGGGTCGTCCCCGCCCAGGAGGTTGGCCATCACCACGACGGGGGCGGACAGCGAGGGCGAGCCGAGCGGAAGGTCGAGCACGGCGCGCAGGTGCTGCTCGAACTGGGAGGTGCGGGCTCCGTCGATCGTCCAGTGGCCGCTGTTGTGCGGGCGCATGGCCAGCTCGTTGACGAGCAGGCCGGAGGCGGTGGCGAACATCTCCACGGCCAGCAGCCCGGTCACGTCCAGCTCCTTGGCGATCTTCAGGGCGATCCGCTGGGCCACCGCGGCCTGCTCGGGGTCGAGCCCGGGCGCGGGGGCGAGCACCTCGACGCAGATGCCGTCGCGCTGGACGGTCTCCACGACCGGGTAGCTGACGCCCTGCCCGTGCGGCGACCGGGCGACCAGCACGGCCAGCTCCCGCTCGAACGGCACGAACGCCTCGGCCATCAGCGGAACCCCGCTGGCCAGGACCTCGCTCGCGTCCTCGGCGGACTCGCAGACCCAGACGCCACGCCCGTCATAACCGCCGCGTATCGCCTTGAGCACGACCGGCCAGCCGTTCGCCCCGGCGAACTCCTCGATGTCGGAAGCCGTCTCGACCCGCCGCCAGGCCGGGCACGGAACGCCGATCGCGGTCAGCCGCTCGCGCATCACGGCCTTGTCCTGGGCGTGCACGAGCGCGTCGGCACCGGGACGTACGGCGAAGCCGTCCTCGGCCAGCGCCCGGATGTGCTCGGTGGGCACGTGTTCATGGTCGAAGGTGAGCACGTCGCATCCCTTGGCGAAGTCGCGCAGGTCCGCAAGGACCTGGTAGTCGCCCAGCCGGGCATCGGCGATCACTCGCGCTGCGCTCTCGTCCGGCGAGTTCGCCAGGACCCGCAGCTCGATTCCCAGGGCGATCGCCGCCTGCTGGGTCATCCGGGCCAGCTGGCCCGCTCCGATCATGCCGACGACGGGTCCAACGGGACTGGCCAAAGAAGGGCTGCTCACGACGGAAGTTTACCGGCCCCCGTACGACGTCAGGCCGGGCGAGGACGTCCGGCGGCCACAACGCCGCCCCGGCGGGGGCGAAACAGGGGCGGCCGGTCGTGGCAGCGCCCTCGGAAGGCCGGAACGGGCGGGGTGAGATCCGGGCGGCCGGTCGTGACAGAGCCCGCGGAAGAGGAGAACGGACGGGGACGTGATCGCAGGCGACGAGGTCAGTCGGCCGTGAGGGTGGCGAGCCCCCGGCGCAGGGCGATCGTGGACATCTTGGTGCCACCGGTGATCTCGGTGGCGACGAGCACGATCTCGGTGCCGGTCAGCCCGGCGGGCTTGGCCTTGCCGGTGAACCCGCGCAGATCGCCTTTGCCGTAGAGCGGGTGAGACAGCGAGGAACGGCCCGGGCCGGTCTTCTGCCGGTATTCGATCTCCAGGGCGTGGATGACCAGGGCGCCCCCGTCGGGCAGCTTCAGCGCCCGCTGCGGACCGTCGATCAGGCGGACATCCGTGGTGAGGCGGTCGGGCCGCACCTTCTCCGTCCGCTGGACTAGCTCGCCGAACAGCCCACGGATGGCGTCCCCCTTGGGGAAGGTCACCCCGCTCACCCCTGCGGGATCGGTCAGGTAGGCCAGGTAGCGCTGCGGGGCCAGGCGGGCCTTGACCCCGGTGCTGGGATCGTCGGTGGGCACGGCGCCCTCGATCGGCTCGCGTGATTTTCCCGTCACGAGGATGGGACCCGCGCCGATCCTCCAGTTGTCACCCTCGTTGACGAACAGGAAGTAGGCCGGATCGGGCTTGCGGGCCAGGGCGACGAACCAGCGGTCCTCGTCGGCGGCGTTGGGCAGGAAGAACTCCGCCTCGGTGTATCTCTTCCGTGCGGGAGCTGGGCGGCCGTTCCGGGTTGCCTTGCAGGCACGACCGCCCAGCGTACTTTCCGCCCAGGTGGTCAGCCTCTCGACCGCCGCGCAGTCCCGCTTCTGCCAGGCGTCGTCAAGCTGCTTCAGCACCCCGAAGGCGTCCATCGCCTCGGCGAGCTCCACACGGGCGGAGGTCTTCGATGACGGCTCGGTCTCGGGGATCGTGACCTGACCATCGGTTCGCACACCGCAACCGGCCATCACTGACAGAACAAAGATCAAAACGAACAGTCGGCGGCGCAAGGGTTGGTCCCGTGGTTCGTGGCCGTCACATGCGGCGATCCGTCTGGACCGATCGCAGGAGGTGAGCCTCGCCCGGAGACTCCCTGCGGTCTGTTGGCTCAGCGTAACGTCCTAGACCAGGATTTATCCGTCACTGTGTGACATTCGTCTAAAAGTTCCTAGTGACCGTTATGCACAACAGCCGGTCAACCCCGTACAGATCGACCCGGAGCACCGGTAGCCTGGCTGGAAAGTGATTCAGGTCCTCCCGCCGGGCGGATCGGCGGCCGACCTGGAAAGGACCGTGCAGGAGACGTGGAGTTCCTTCGACAGGCCTACGGTCGGCTCGCCGGCCTGACACGTGAGCTGGCGAAGTTCGGGACCATCGGGGCGATCGCCTTTGTGATCGACACGGGTGGCACCAACCTGCTCCGGTTCGGCTTCGACTGGGGTCCGCTGAAATCGAAGATCCTGGCCACGGTCATCGCCGCCACCCTCGCCTACCTCGGCAACCGCTACTGGACGTTCCGGGACCGGGAGCAGAGCGGGCTCGCCCGCGAATACTTCCTGTTCTTCCTGCTCAACGGCGTGGGCCTGCTGATCTCGCTCCTGGTGATCGGTTTTGTCACCTACGCCCTGGGCCTCCACGACCCCCTGAGCTACAACATCGCCCTGCTGGTCGGCACCGCCCTCGCGACGCTGTTCAGGTTCTGGTCCTACAAGAAGTGGGTCTTCCTCGCCGCCGCCGAGGAGCCGCCGAAGGAGCTTCCCCACGAGGCCGATCGGGTCTCCTGACCCGAATCGGGCGGCTCCGCCGGTCTTCGGGGACGAGATGACCGTGCGAAGCGAGGTCGGGCAGGTCCGCTGACCACACGGAATGGGATCGGGCGGACCCGCCGGCCTTCGGGGTGAGACGACCACGTGGGGGAGGGAGTCAGGCAGGCCCGCTGACCACCCTGGTCCTGCCGGTGTCGCCGACCTGGCGCAGGAAGAACGCGAACGCCGCCGGGCGGTGCCGTACGAGCTCCAGCCGGCCGCCGTCGGCGGCGGCCAGCGCCCGTGCGAGGGGCAGACCCAGACCGGTTCCGCCGCCTCCGCTCACGTTTCGTTCGAAGACCCGGGGGGCCAGGTCGTCGGTGATGCCGTTGCCCTGGTCCGCCACTTCGATCACGACGGACTTGTCCTTGTCGCTGGTGGTCACCGTCACCGTGCCGTCGCCGTGTTCCAGCGAGTTCTCCAGGAGGGTCGAGATCACCTGACTGATGCCGCCGCTGGTGCCCAGCGCCTGGAGCTCACGGGTGCCGGACAGCTTCAATTTCCGTCCGGCCCGGCGGAATGCCGGGCCCCACTCGATGAGCTGCTGGTCCAGCAGCGCGTCAAGCTCGATCACCTCGGCCTGCGAGTGCCGCTGCCGTCTGGCGGCGGCCAGCAGTTCGTCGATCACCGCGGTGAGCCGCTCGGCCTGCACGATGGCGGCCTCGCCTTCCTCCTTGACGATTCCCGGCTCGTCCGCGGCCGCCACGATCTCCTCCAACCGCATGGTGAGGCCGGTCAGCGGAGTGCGGAGCTGGTGCGAGGCGTCGGTCGCGAACTCGCGCTCCCTGGCCAGCAGGTCGGAGATGCGGGTCGCGCTGCGGTCGAGCACCTCGGCCACCCGGTCCAGCTCCTGGATGCCGTAACGGTGCTTGCTCGGCCTGGCGTCACCTGAACCAAGCCGCTCAGCGATCATCGCCAGGTCACTGAGCGGAAGCGTCAGACGGCGTGACTGCACGATGGCGAGCCCCACCGCGACCGCGAGAGCAGCCGCGGCAAGCCCGAGGATGAGCAGAAGCCATGCCCGCACCTCATGCTCCACCTCCGTCTTGTCGCGGCTGACCGCGACGTACACGCCGTTCTCCGACTGGGCGTCCTCGGTCATCTTCTGACTTTCGACGGGCTCGGTGCCCACCGTCGTCACCTGAGGAGGCGTCCCCTTCGCGTAAATCTGGATGTATCGATCGGAATATTTGCGTCTCAGCTGTTCGGGATCGATGGGCTGGTCCTGAATACGGGCATACTCCACCTCCCCCAGCAGGCTTTTGGCCTGGGAGGAAAGTTCCTGGGTCGCCTCCTCCTCAATCAGCCGGTTGACCGCCACGCCAAGTGGGATGCCAAGCAGCAACACCCCGATGACCGCGACGAGGAGGGTGGAAGCAAGCAGGCGGCGGCGCATCCCTACTCGCGTTCGAACCGGAAGCCGACTCCTCGAACCGTCGTGATGTAGCGGGGCTTGGCGGCATCGTCACCCAGCTTGCGGCGTAGCCATGAGATATGCATGTCCAGTGTCTTGGTGGAGCCCCACCAGTTGGTGTCCCACACCTCGCGCATGATCTGCTCGCGGGTGACCACCTTGCCGGCGTCGCGGACCAGGACGCGCAGCAGGTCGAACTCCTTGGTCGTCAGGTGTAGTTCCTTCTCTCCCATCCACGCGCGACGGGAGTCGGCGTCGATGCGCACGCCCTGCACAACGGGCGTCTCGGACGTGCCGCGCCGCAGGAGAGCCCGGACCCTTGCCAGGAGCTCCGCGAGGCGGAACGGTTTGGTGACATAGTCATCTGCTCCGGCGTCGAGGCCCACAACGGTGTCCACCTCGTCAACACGGGCAGTGAGAATGAGCACGGGCGTGCCGTGCCCTTCGGCGCGAATTCGTCTGGCCACTTCCAGGCCGTCCATCTCGGGCAGGCCAAGGTCAAGAACTATCAGGTCGATGCCACCCGACAGAGCCCGCTCTAGGGCTTGCGGGCCGTCGGGGCTGACCTCAACTTGGTAGCCCTCGCGGCGCAGAGCACGCGCCAGTGGCTCGGAGATCGAGGTGTCATCCTCGGCGAGTAGTACACAGGTCATGTTGCGATCGTAGGACCTTAGAGGATCGTTTCCCGGGTACAGCGCGCGGTTTGACTCGTCGTTGACCTATCCATTGACCTGGGCAAACACTGATAAATCCCGGATAGTCATCCCGCAAGGGTTGAGGGCCGCGCAGTACCGCTCCCGCCTCGGAAGTCCCTGGAAAGCACAGGCTCGCCAAATATTTCGCTGACAAAGCAGAACACGCCCTACCAGATGGGGATCCGGCGGGCGCGTTCGGGGCAAAACTGGAGCGATCTGGCAATTGGCTCACGAAGCCGACGGCGGCTCGGCGTAGCGAGCCAGATAGAGCTGCTCCCCCAGACTGCCGATGAGCCCCAGCTCGGTCTCCAGATAGTCGATGTGGCGCTCCTCGTCTTCGAGGATCTCCTCAAAGAGGCGAGCCGAGGTGTGGTCGCCCTTCTCGCGCATCAGGATGATCGCGGGCCGCAGACGCGTGACGACCTCGAGCTCGACGTCCAGGTCCGCGCGGAGCTGCTCCTTGACCGTCTGGCCAATGTGCAGGATGCCCAGCTTCTGATAATTAGGCAGGCCTTCGAGGAAAAGGATGCGATCAGTGAGCTTCTCCGCGTGGCGCATCTCGTCGATGGACTCTTCGCGGGTGTACTTCGCAAGCCTGGTATATCCCCAGTTCTCCTGCATCTTGGCGTGCAGGAAATACTGGTTGATCGCGGTCAACTCAGCCGTAAGCTGCTCATTGAGCAATTCGATGATCTTTTTGTCGCCCTGCATGGCGGGCTCCTCGTGCTATGCGGTCGGCACCAAATCTTCAGACCGCTTCAGGATCGCACAGATCTTCCGCACACAAGAAGCGCAGTCCCCACCGGCACCCGTGGCGTCCCGGATCTGGCGTGCGCTCTTCGCACCTGCGGCGATGCAGTCGTGAACCTCGTTTTCGGTCACCGCGCGGCAGACGCATGCATACATGGCGGGGAAGCAGCCCTTCAGGGGAAGCGTGTGTAGGTTAGGCACGCCTAATGTAACTCATTTGGTAAGGCTTGCCTATGTGTGCTGCGACACACGACCTCGACGCGCTCACACCCTCCGCGCTTCCCCGCCGGACGTCAGTGCCCTCTGGCCAGCCATTCCTCCAGGTGCTTGGCCTCCTCGGCGATCAGGGTGGAGTCTCCGTGCCCCGTGTGCACGGCCGTCTCCCCCGGCAGGGTCAGCAACCGCTCCCGGATCGAGTCGATGATCGTCTCGAACGAGGAGAAGGACCTGCCGGTCGCGCCGGGGCCGCCCTTGAACAGGGTGTCGCCGCCGAAGACCGCGCCGATCCCGTGGGAGTACAGGCAGACGGCGCCCGGAGCGTGACCGGGCGTGTGCAGCACGGTCAGCTCGACCCCGCCCACGACGAGCACCTGGCCGTCCTTCAGCGGGGTGTACGGCCGGTCGGGGTAGACCATGTCCCACAGGACCTGGTCGGCCGGATGGAGCAGGATCGGCGCGTCCACCCGCTCGGCGAGCTCGGCCGCCGCGTTGATGTGGTCGTTGTGCGCGTGGGTGCAGACGATCGCCTTGACCACACGGTCACCGACCCGGTCGGCGATGGCCTCGACGTCGTGCGCCGCGTCGATGACGATGACCTCGCGCGCGGAGCCGACGAGCCAGACGTTGTTCTCGACGTCCCAGGTCCCGCCGTCCAGCGAGAACGTTCCCGAGGTGACGACCTTGTCGATCACAGGACCACCACCGAACGGAGGACCTCGCCGGCGTGCATCTTGGTGAAGGCCTCCTCGATGTCGCCCAGGCCGATCGTCTCGGAGACGAAGCGCTCCAGGTCCAGCCGCCCCTGGAGGTAGAGGTCGATGAGCATGGGGAAGTCACGGCTGGGCAGGCAGTCGCCGTACCAGGAGGACTTCAGCGAGCCACCGCGGCCGAAGACGTCCAGCAGCGGCAGCTCCAGCGTCATCTCCGGGGTGGGCACCCCGACCAGGACCACGGTTCCGGCCAGGTCGCGGGCGTAGAAGGCCTGCTTGTAGGTCTCCGGGCGGCCGACCGCCTCGATCACCACGTCCGCGCCGTTGCCGCCGGTGAGCTCCTTGATCGCCTCCACCGCGTCGGAGGTGCGGGAGTTGATCGTGTGGGTGGCGCCGAACTCCTTGGCCCAGGCGAGCTTCCGGTCGTCCACGTCCACTGCGATGATCTTCGAGGCGCCCGCCAGCCAGGAGCCGTGGATGGCCGCGTCACCGACGCCGCCGCAGCCGATGACGGCCACGCTGTCGCCCCGGGTCACGCCGCCGGTGTTGATGGCCGCGCCGATGCCCGCCATCACGCCGCAGCCGAGCAGGCCCGCCACCGTCGCGGGGGCCGCCGGGTTCACCTTGGTGCACTGACCGGCCGCGACCAGGGTCTTCTCGGCGAAGGCGCCGATGCCGAGGGCCGGGGAGAGCGGCGTTCCGTCCTCCAGGGTCATCTTCTGAGTGGCGTTGTGGGTGTTGAAGCAGTACCACGGACGCCCACGCCGGCAGGCGCGGCAGTCACCGCAGACCGCACGCCAGTTCAGGATCACGTAGTCGCCCGGGGCCACATCCGTGACGCCCTCACCGACGGCCTCGACCACTCCCGCGGCCTCGTGACCGAGCAGGAAGGGGAAGTCGTCGTTGATCCCGCCCTCGCGGTAGTGCAGGTCCGTGTGGCAGACGCCGCAGGCCTGAACGTTCACCACCGCCTCGCCGGGACCGGGATCCGGCACGTGAATCGTCTCCAGGGAGACGGGCTCACCCTTGCCACGTGCGATCACGCCTTGCACGGTGTACGGCATGTCCTGCACCTCATCTAACGTTTGAGCTCGGTTACCGGTCGAACAGTTTCAGATCATGCCCCATCTTCGGAATGCCCTGCTTCCACAGATGTAGCTCATTAGAGTGTGGGGGTTTGTCCCTCCGGGGCGCGCACTGTCTCAATGCACAACCCTGCCTCAACGCACGGCCCGCCTCAAGGCTTGCCGGCCCCGCGGAGCACGTAGGGCTGCACGAACCCGATGCCGCGGGCCGGCCGCCTGCGCAGGCGGCCCACCTCGACGTCCGGCACGTCCACGAGACCGTCGGCCAGCTCGCTGTCGACGATGATCGTGCCCGGGCGGGCGATGGCCGTCAGCCGGGCCGCCAGGTTGACCGTGGTCCCGAAGACGTCTCCCATGATCGGCAGCACCTGACCGTAGGCCAGCCCGATCCGCACCTCCGGCCCCTCCCTCCTGCTCGCGGCGACGAGGCCCAGCGCGATCATCGCGGCCGCCCGCGGGTCTGCGGCGGTGAACAACACCTCGTCGCCGAGCGTCTTGACCAGCCGCCCCCCGTGCTTGGCGACCACGTCCGAGGCCCGGGACTCGAACCCCTCGACCAGCTCGGCCAGGCCCCGCTCATCCAGCTCGCGGGAGACCCTGGTGAAGGAGACCAGGTCGGCGAAGCCCACCGCGAGGGTGAGCCTGGTGGGCACGATCTCCTGGGTGATGTCGGTGTTGGCCAGCAGGCGGATCCCGGCGGCGGCCAGCTGGGCCCGCCACACATGGACCAGCACCTGCTCGAGGTCGGGGAGCAGCCGCCGCGAGGTCTCCATGATCGCCGTCAGGTCCGCGTCGTTGGGCGGCCTGCCGGGATCGAGCATGGCGCCGATGATGATTTCGGCCTGCCACTGCGCGAGCCTGGCCGTCGTCTGGCCGAGCGCCCTCGTCATCCGGATGATCGTCTGGTCGTTCAGCAACCCGGCGTCCATCATCGCCCGGACCCGCTTGAGCGCGGCCACATCCGCGTCGGTGAAGGCCACGGCGTCATCGGGCAGGGTGGCGAACCCGAGGGCACGCCAGATCCGCTCGGCGAGATCCTGCGAGACCTCGGCGAGCTGGGCCACCTGAAGCCGGGTGTAGAGAGGTGGAGAGCCGACGAAGAGGCGTTCGATCTGCTCTGCCGTCGGACGCCCCGTCAATGCCTCTGGGCCCATCTTCTCCTTCTCCCCCGGCCCTGGAGGTCAGGCCGCATCGATTATCGTCCGCCTCGCTCCGAGGGCTCGCCGTCCGTCGCGTCGTCCAGAGCACGGAACAGCTCGGCCCGTACGTCCTGGATCTGGGGGATGTCCCGCAGGATGATCTGGCCCTGCTCGGCCGCCGACTCGACGGTGAGCGTGCCGCAGCCGAGCATCCGCTCCATCAGACTCTGGTCGGCGCTGACCGTGTTGACCTTGGTCATCGGGATGTCGTCGATGGACTTGTTCAGCACGCCCGTGCTGATCGTGAACCGGTGCGAGGTGAGCACGTACGAGGTGTTCTTCCACCGCAGGTACGGAACGAACGACCACACGGTCAGCAGTCCCACGGCGATCACGAACACCGCGATGGTCGCGTAGAAGTCATATTCGAAGGCGGGCATGAAGAAGATTACGGCACTGGACGCGACGATGATGAGAACCAGTGCGAGGGCGGGCACGATGAGGCGTTTCCAGTGAGGGTGGAACGACCGGATTCGTCGTTCCCCCTCTGTCATGTGGCGATCAGGGAGACTCATGGGGCAAAGCGTGGCATGCCTGCGCGTCCCACGTCACGACTGCCTCCATCTCGTGGGTAACCGTTTCGCCGAATTCTTTCCTGGTTGCCCGCCCTTCCGGCCGGAACCGCTGACGGACGGCCCCGCGTCAAGGGGTGTGAGGGCGGACGTGCACGACGTCACCCGCGCTCAGCGTGTGCTCTTCCCCCTTGGACTCCACCAGCAGGCGACCGGAGTGGTCGATGCCGGTGGCCAGCCCGGTGAGCACCCGCTCACCGGGTAGCTCCACCCGGACCTCACGGCCGATCGTCGCGCTGATCGCGAGGTAGGCGGCCCGCAGGCCACACGCGTCGGCGTCGCCGTGCGCCTCCGACCAGTCGCGGTAGTGGGTCTCGATCTCCCGCAGCACGGCCCGGATGAGCGGGTCGCGGTCGACGCAGGCGGCGTTCTCGATGACCAGCGAGGTGCCGGTCTCCACCGGCAGCTCCTCGGTGCGGAGGCTCACGTTGAGCCCGACACCCACGATCACCGCGCTGTCCACCCGCTCGGCGAGCACCCCCGCGAGCTTGCGCTCCCCGATGAGCAGGTCGTTCGGCCATTTCAGCCGGACGTCCACCTCGGCGACGTTGCGCACGGCCGACGCGACGGCCAGGCCGACGAGCAGCGGCAGCCAGCCCTGCTTGAGCGGGGGCGGGTCCGGGCGCAGGAGCACGGAGAAGGTCAGGCCCGAGCGCGGCGGAGCGCTCCAGACCCGGCCGAGCCTGCCGCGACCGGCGAACTGTGCCTCCGCGATGACGACGGCTCCCTGCCGGGCGCCGTCGCGGACGGCCTGCGCGAGGTCCGCGTTCGTCGAGCCGGTACGGCCGACGACGGTGATGCCCGACCAGAGGCTTCCCGGGTGGACCAGGGCACGGGTGAGGGCGGCCTGCGACAGCGGCGGGCGATCAAGATCAGTAAAGGGCGAGTCGAGCACTTAGCCATCTTGCCTCCCTTAACGACCCCCTGTTACCGAATTAAGGCAATGACCAGGGAATACTGTGACCGTAGTTGGAGATCACAGACAGAGCCGGACTTTTCGGACCACTGATGGGTTGGGAAGGAAACCAAGACCTATCCGGGTGATCGGCCGATCGGGAAGATGGACACCATGAGCGAACGCCTTGACCCACGTGACCGGGCCGGTCGGAAGCCCGCCGAGCCGGCCGAGCGGACCGGGTCCGTCAAGCGGGCCGGGCCCGCCGGACCGTTCGAGCTGGACGAGCTGGACGTACCCGTCACGCAGAACGAGCTCGCCGAACCGTTCGAGATGGATGAGATGGACGAGCTGCTCAAACTGGTCGAGCGGGCCGGTCCCGTCGAGCGGGCCGGTCCTCCGAGGCCGGGGGCCACCACCCGGACCCGGGTCACGGAGGTGACCCCCGGAGCGGTCAGGGAACGCCGTGACGACCTGGCGACCGAGGAGCCACTGGAGATCCGCATCCAGGCGGGCGACGCCCGGCGGACGGTCGCGATCACCATGCGGACCCCCGGTCACGACTTCGAGCTGGCGGCCGGTTTCCTGTACGGCGAGGGCATGGTCACGTCCGGCGGCATCGACAGGATCGGCTACTGCACCGACGAGGACGTCACGCCCGAGGCACGCTACAACATCGTGACGGTGCGGCTGCATGGGGAACTGCCCGACCTGCCCGCCCTCGACAGGCACTTCATGACGTCGAGCGCCTGCGGAGTCTGCGGCACGGCCAGCCTCGAGGCCCTGCACGACCGCTGCTCCCCGCTGCCGCCCCAGGAGGGCCTGCGCGTCTCCCCCGACATCCTGTACGGCCTGCCACGGCGGCTCAGGGAGGGTCAGGGGGTGTTCGGCAAGACGGGGGGCCTGCACGCGGCGGGGCTGTTCACCCCGGACGGCGAGCTCCTGGCGCTCCGCGAGGACGTGGGACGGCACAACGCGGTGGACAAGCTGGTCGGCTGGGCCCTGATGGGCGAGAGGCTGCCGCTGGGCGGGCACATCCTGATGGTGAGCGGGCGGAGCAGCTACGAGATCATGCAGAAGGCCCTCACCGCGGGCCTGCCGATCGTCTGCGCGGTCTCCGCGCCCTCCTCCCTGGCCGTGGATCTGGCCAGGGATTTCGGGATGACGCTGGTCGGTTTCCTGCGTGACGAGCGCTTCAACATCTACTCGTCCCCGGAGCGGATCGTCACCTGAGCCGTCCACCCGGCTCCGGAGAGCGCCGGGAGCGTGGTTTCAGCCGTCGAGCCGCTTCGTCATGAAGACCACGTCACGCGGGCCGGACCGGCGGCGTTCGGTGATCTCGTAGCCGAGGCGCCCGTACAGCGCGATGTTCGGCTCCATCAGGGCGTTGGTGTACAGCCGCAGCGCCCCCAGGCCCGCCGTACGGGCCTGGGCCTCGGCGAAGGCCAAGAGCGCCCTGCCCAGTCCCTGACCGTGGCGGTCGGGGGCCACGGCGACGTTGTCCACCAGCAGCACGCCGTCCTCGGGGACCAGCACGATGAGCCCGGCGACGCCCTCGTCCTCCAGCAGGTGGACGTGACCGGCCGCGATCCGCGCGGCGTAGTCGTCGTCCATCGGCTTGGGCCGGATGCCGATCAGCTCCGCCCACGGCCGGTAGGCCGCCTCGACGATCCCCTCGACGACGGGCCGGTCGCCGGGAACGGCGAGGCGGATCGTCCGGGATTCTCCGGTCATCCGGTCACCTGGCCCTCCGTCGTCATCCGATCGCCCCGTGTTCTGCGGCCACCCGGCGACCCCGCCACCCTCCGGCCCGCGGAGCACCGGGTTTCGCGGTCACGAGTCACCGGATGGCATCCGTCAGCCGGTGTTCTGCAGGCCGGCGGCGACGCCGTTGACCGACAGGAGCAGCAGCGTGGACAGGCGCTCACGCTCCTCCTCCGACAGGTTGTCGTCGGCGCGGAGGGTGGACAGCGCGCGGAGCTGGAGGTGGGAGAGCGCGTCCACGTAGGGGTCGCGGAGCTGGACCGCGCGGGACAGGACCCTGCGGTCCTCCAGCAGGCGGGTGTGGCCGGTGACCTCCAGGACCAGGCGGCGGGTCAGGTCGTACTCCGTCAGGACCTGCTCGACGAAGTCGTCCCTGGCGCCGAGCGCGAGGTAGCGGGCGGCGATGTCCCGGTCGGTCTTGGCCAGCGACATCTCCACGTTGTCCAGCAGCGAGGCGAACAGCGGCCACTCGCGGTAGGCGGCGCGCAGCTCGTCCAGGCCGGACTCGGAGATCACGGCGTCCAGGCCGCTGCCCAGGCCGTACCAGCCGGGCAGGTTAACCCGGGTCTGGGCCCAGGCGAACACCCACGGGATGGCCCTCAGGTCGTCGAGGGACCGGGGCGCGCCGAGGCCGCGCCGGGCCGGGCGGGAGCCGAGACGGAGTGACCCGATCTCCTCCAGCGGGCTGACCAGGGAGAACCACTCGGGGAAGCCGGGTGCCTCGGTCAGCAGCCGGTAGGCCTTCTCCGAGGCGGAGGCGACCTGCTCGGCCACGCCGCGGAAGCGCCCCGCGGCCTCGGCCGTGCGGGTTCCGATGGACGGGGTGGAGGTGAGCAGCACCGCCGAGGTGACCTGCTCCATGTGGCGGCGGGCGATGGCGTCGTGGCCGTAGCGGGCGAAGATGACCTCACCCTGCTCGGTGACCTTGAACCTGCCGCCCACCGAACCCGGAGCCTGGGCGAGCACGGCCCGGTTGGCGGGGCCGCCGCCCCGGCCCAGGGCGCCTCCCCGGCCGTGGAACAGCGTCAGCGGCACGCCGTGCTCGTCCGACCACGCGGTCAGCGCCTCCTGGGCCTCGTACAGCTTCAGGGTCGCGGCGGCCGGGCCGAGCTCCTTGGCGGAGTCGGAGTAGCCGAGCATGACCTCCAGGCGCCGGTCGGCGGCCAGCCTGGCCTGGATGCCCGGGATCTTCAGCATGCCCGACAGCACGTCGGGGGCCGCCGCGAGGTCGGCGCCCGACTCGAACAGCGGCACCACGTCCAGCTGCGGCGCCCGGCCGCCGAGCGCGTGCTCGGCCAGCGCGTAGACCGCGGCGATGTCGTCGGCGGACCGGGTGAAGGAGACGACGTAGCGGGAGCAGGCGGTCACGCCGAACCGCTCCTGGATCCAGGCGATCGTCCGGATCGTGGCCAGGACCTCCTCGGTCCGCTCGGAGGTCCGTCCGGCCTCCAGCTCGGCCAGCACGTCGGCGTGGACCTGCGAGTGCTGGCGGACCTCCAGCTCCGCCAGGTGGAAGCCGAACGTCTCCACCTGCCAGATCAGATGCTGCAGCTCGCCGTACGCCTGCCGGTTCGCGCCGGCCTCGACCAGGGACGTCTGGGCGATCCGCAGGTCGTTCAGGAGCTGCTCGGGTGAGCGGTAGGCCAGGTCGAGGCCTCGCTGACGGGTGGCCCCGATGCGGGCGGCGACGAACATCAGCCACTGCCGGTGCGGCTCCTGCGGGGAGCGGGTGGCCATCTCCGAGACCAGGTCCGGGTGGTCGTTCACGGCGCCGGCCAGCGCGGTCCTCAGCTCCCGCGAGGCCGGGGTGTAGCCGGCGGTCAGGGTGAGGGACCGGCCGATCCTGAGCGTGGCGTTCTCCAGGGCGATCAGCACGTGCTCGGCCTGGATGAGCACGGCGTCCCGGGTCACCTTGGCGGTGACGTTGGGGTTGCCGTCGCGGTCGCCGCCGATCCAGCTGCCGTAGCGGATGAAGGCCCGGGCCATGGGCTTGCGGGTGCCGTCACCCCCGCCGAGCGCGGCGTCCAGCGAGCGGTAGACCAGCGGCACCACGCGGAAGAGCGTCTCGTCGAAGGCCGCCATCGCGGTGCGGACCTCGTCCAGCGGGTCGAGCTTGGTGGACCTGAGCTGGGAGGTCCGCCAGAGCAGGTCGATCTCCTCCACCAGCCGCCGGCGGGTCTCGGCCCGCTCGGCCGCACCCCGGTCGGAGCTGTTGTAGGTGGTGAGCTGGCCGCTGATCCGCTGGATCGCGGTGACCACCGCGCGCCTGCGGGCCTCGGTCGGGTGCGCGGTCAGCACGGGGTGCAGGCGCAGCCCCTCGACCAGTTCAGCGACCTTCTCGCCGCCGAGTTCCTGCACGGCCTGCGCGATGGACTCCGGCAGCGGCTCCTCGCCGGTGTCCCTGACCCGGAGCGTGCGGATCCGGAAGTGCTCCTCGGCGAGGTTCGCCAGGTGGAAGTAGCAGGTGAATGCCCGGGCGATCTGCACCGCCCTGTCGATCGGCCACTCGGCCACCATCGCGGTGATCTCGTCGACCGACACCTCCCTGCGACGGGCTCCGATGACGGCCTTGCGCAGTCGTTCTACATCGGCGAGGAGGTCATCACCGCCGTACTCGGCGATGACCTGCCCCAGTAGCCCTCCGAGAAGCCGCACATCCGCGCGCAACTCGTCGGGCATCTCGGTGACAGCGGAGGAACGCTCCTGGCGGGACACGGTGGCGGCCATGCCCGTCAGCGTACCTAGTCCGTTTTCTCCAGCGGAGACCGGTCTCACCCATTGGACTAGACCATTCAGCTCGAGTGCGCGACGGCCCCCAGGATCTGGGGATATCGCCTGAACGCCGCGTTTCCGGCGATCCGGCGACCACCCCAGGAGATCAGCAGACCGTACGGCACCGCCAGCACGCTGACCCAGGGAAGACCGAGCAGTACGGGCAGCGCGATCGGCAACGCCACCAGGGCGCCGCCGATCAACGCGCCGAACGACGCCAGGAAGGCGATGCCGCCCTGCCCCGGCGCCGCGCCGGTGAAGGCATTGAGCCGCTCGGGCACGGTGTACGGCAGGAACACGCTGGTCAGCGCGCCCGTGCCGAGCCCGACACCGAGGATGCCCCAGGCCGCGAGGGCCCCGGGAACGGCCCACAGGAGGTCGCCTGCCAGGAGTGCGGCGACCACGGCGATCAGGGCGAGCAGCGGGGCCGCGATGGTCGCGACGGCCAGGTGCCGCCCGGCGAGGTCGGTCCGCCAGTCCCGCTCGGTGCCGTAGACCACGGAGTTCATCCACAGCGAGCGGCCGTCGATGCCGAACGCGTTGGCCGACTGCAGGCCGATCAGCACCCCGCCGATGCACGCCGGGGCGATCGCCAGGGCGATGCTTCCGGTTCCGGTCTGGTCGCGGCTCAGGGAGAAGGCCATGACGCCGGTGACCGCGATGGCGGCGAACCAGCCGACCCGGCCCCGGGGGTCGCGGCGGGCGTACTTGAGCTCCTTGGTGACGACCGCGGCGAGCGGGCCGTCGGGCAGCACCCGGGCCAGCAGTCCCTTGGAGTTTCTGACCGAGGCGCCCTCGGTGGAGGCGTCCGCCGAGACCAGGGCCCTGCGGAGCGCCATGATCCAGAGTCGGCCGATCACGGCGACCAGGACGGCAAGGACGGCCAGTTCGACGACCGCCGTGACACCGCCGTCGGCGATGGCGTGCGCTGCCATGCCCGGCGGGGTCCAGCGCAGCACCGAGGCACCGCCGTGCAACAGGGCCACCGGGTCACCCGACGTGCCGCCGTTGAGCAGCAGGTTGGGAAGCTGGGCCGCCAGGACGAAGAAGACCACCGAGACGGCGAGCACGTCCCTGCCCCTGCGGGTGCGCAGGATTCCGGACAGTGCCGTGGTGACCAGCCGGGAGGTGACGATGCAGAGCGCGAACAGCAGCAGCACCGCGACGACGCCCAGCAGCACGCCGCCGATGCCGGTGGCCAGGCCGGCGATCGCCCCGATCATGATGATCAGCGTGGCGATCGGCCAGACGCCGGTGATCGAGGTGGCGAACATGCCCACCGCGAGCTGACCGGTCCGCAGCGGGAACAGCGACAGCCTCGACGGGTCGAGCGTGTCGTCCAGGCCGAACGCCAGCAGCGGGGTGAGCGTCCAGCCCACCAGGAAAACGGTGAACAGCACGATCCCGACGTCGAGGGCGACGTCCTCCGGCGCCAGGCGGAGCGACGCCATCAGGAAGAATCCCAGGGTCGCCACGGCGATCGCGGCGACGAGGGTGAAGACGAACCCGAGCACGCGGGAGGTGCTGCCCCGCAGGTTCCCGGCGATGAGGCGGAGCTTGAGCCGGACGAACACCGAGGGGCCCACCCGTACGGTCTCGATCCCACCACCGCCCGGCTCCGCCGTGCTCCCGCCGGCCGGCCTCGCGGCACCTCCGCCATCCGGCTCCGCCGTACTCCCGCCGTCCGATAAGCCCGCGCTCATTCCGCCGCCCCGTCCCGCTGCGCTCTCGTCGCTCTCGTCTCCAGCCTGCCCCGCCGCGTTCACCTCGAGGTCGCGCCCAGCCATGACAGGCCCTCCTCTCCGCCGCCGTCGCGCACCCCGACCAGGCCGAGGAAGGCCTCGTTGAGGCTCCGGCCCGCCCGGACCGTCTCCAGCGGGCCCTGGGCGACGATCTGGCCCCGGTTCATCACCGAGACCCAGTCGCACAGACGCTCGACGAGCTCCATGACGTGGCTGGAGAAGATGACGGTCGATCCTGAGGCGGTGTAGCGCTGGAGCACCTCGACCAGTGTGTTGGCGCTGACCGGGTCGACCCCTTCGAACGGCTCGTCCAGAAAGAGCACCTTGGGGTTGTGCAGCAGCGCGGCGGCCAGGCCGATCTTCTTGCGCATACCGGTGGAGTAGTCGATGACGAGCTTGTCGGCCGCCTCCGTCAGGTCCATGATCTTCAGCAGCCCCTCGGCCCGCTGCTCCACCTCCGCCCTGGGGATGCCCCGGAGCTGACCGTTGTAGGACAGCAGTTCCCTGCCCGACAACCGTTCGAACAGGCGCAGGCCCTCGGGGAGCACGCCGATGCGACTCTTGATCACGACCTGGTCGCGCCAGACGTCGACGCCGTCGATGTGGATGAGGCCGCCGTCGGGACGGAGGAGGCCGGTGACCATGCTGAGCGTGGTGGTCTTGCCCGCGCCGTTCGGGCCGACCAGCCCGGCGAAACTGCCCTGCGGCACGATGAGATCGACACCTCCGACGGCCGTCTGCTGCCCGAATCTCTTGAACAGTCCCTGCGTGCGTACGGCTTCGACGATGTCCGCCATGGCATCTACTCTCCAGAATCGCCCGTTACTGATGAGATGTCCCCCCGGCGAAACGAACGACCTCCCCTGATAGTTCTCCATGTCAGCAGACGGTTACCCTGCTTGGATGAACGACCCGATAAGCGCTGAGCCTGCAGACGCCGGACCCGATATCCGCACGACGGCCGGAAAACTCGCCGATCTGGAGCGCCGCCTGGACGAGGCCGCCCACGCCGGCCCGGCCCGTGCCGTCGAGAAGCAGCACGCCCGGGGCAAGATGACCGCCAGGGAGCGGGTCCTTGAGTTTCTGGACGACGGCAGCTTCGTGGAGTTCGACGAGCTGGCCAGGCATCGCTCGATAAGTTTCGGCATGGAGCACGAGCGGCCGTACGGCGACGGCGTGGTGACCGGCCACGGCACGGTGGACGACCGCCCGGTGGCGGTGTTCGCCCAGGATTTCACCGTGTTCGGCGGGTCACTCGGCGAGGTCTTCGGGGAGAAGATCGTCAAGGTCATGGACCACGCGCTGAAGACCGGCTGCCCGGTGGTCGGCATCAACGACTCCGGCGGGGCTCGCATCCAGGAGGGCGTCGTCTCCCTGGGCCTGTACGCCGAGATCTTCAAGCGGAACGTCCACGCCTCGGGAGTGATCCCGCAGATCTCGCTGATCATGGGCCCGTGCGCGGGCGGCGCGGTCTACTCCCCCGCGCTCACCGACTTCGTCCTGATGGTGTCGGAGAAGTCGCACATGTTCATCACCGGCCCGGACGTCATCAAGACGGTCACCGGCGAGGAGGTGACGTTCGAGGAGCTCGGCGGCGCGCACACGCACAGCTCCCGGTCGGGCGTCGCCCACTACGAGGCCTCCGACGAGGCCGACTGCCTGGAGTTCGCCAGGGCGCTGCTGTCCTACCTGCCGTCCAACAACATGGACGGGGCCCCGGTCTTCGACGCCTATCCGGTCCTGGAAACCACCGATGACGACCGCGAACTCGACACACTGATCCCCGATTCCGCGAACCAGCCCTACGAGATGCACACGGTCATCGAGCACGTCCTGGACGACGGCGAATTCCTGGAGGTGCACGCGCAATTCGCGCCTAACATCCTCGTTGGCTTCGGCCGGGTCGAAGGGCGTTCCGTGGGGATCGTCGCCAACCAGCCGATGAGTTTCGCGGGCACGCTGGACATCTCGGCATCGGAGAAAGCCGCGAGATTCGTCCGAACATGTGACGCCTTTAACATTCCGGTTCTGACATTTGTCGATGTTCCTGGATTCCTTCCCGGCACCGACCAGGAATGGAACGGGATCATCCGCCGCGGGGCCAAGCTGCTCTACGCCTATGCGGAGGCGACGGTGCCGCTGGTCACGGTGATCACCCGCAAGGCGTACGGCGGCGCCTACGACGTCATGGGCTCCAAGCACCTGGGCGCGGACATCAACCTCGCCTGGCCGACCGCGCAGATCGCGGTGATGGGCGCGCAGGGTGCGGTCAACATCCTCTACCGGCGCGAACTCGCCTCCGCCGACGATCCGGACGCCCAGCGGGCCCGGTTCGTCGCCGAGTACGAGGACACGCTCGCCAACCCGTATCTTGCCGCCGAACGCGGGTATGTAGACGCGGTGATCCGTCCTTCCGAAACCCGGCTCCAGATCGTGAAGGCATTGCGTGCACTACGCAACAAGCGCGCGACTCTGCCGCCGAAGAAGCATGGGAACATCCCACTATGAGACATTTGAAGATCATCCGAGGAGATGCGAGCGAAGAGGAGATCGCCGCGCTGGTGATCGCGCTCGCATCACGAGCGACCCCGATGGCGAAAGCCGTACAGAAAACGGAATCCTGGCGCAATCCAGCACACCAGATGCGAAAGCCTCTTCCGACTGGACAAGGCGCATGGAGATCAAGCGGCCTGCCGAGATAGATCCCAGAACGGGGTGTCAACTTACGCGAGAGTTGGGACCATCTAAGAAATGGGCGCATATAGTCAGCCGATCAGCTAGTTCCGAGGCCTGGAGGACGACATGACCATCCTGGACCTCACGTCCCATCCCATTGCTGCGAAGTACGCCGTCTTGGTAGATGTCGGGTATCTGTATGCCGCAGCGGGCGAAGTGCTTCTGGGCGCCAAGGAGCGCAAGGAGTATCGGGTTGCGGCCGACGAGCTGATTCAGGCCTTGCAGAAGCATGCGGAAGCACGTATTCACGGTGAACTGCTGAGAATTTATTGGTACGACGCCGCCCGCGACAGGGTGCCGACCGTGGACCAGCGGGTCATCGCCCAGCTTCCCTGGGTCAAGGTGCGCCTGGGCAACCTCAACGCCCGAGGCCAGCAGAAGGGCGTGGACGCCCAGATCAGGAGCGATCTGGAGGCTCTGGCCAGGCACCACGCGGTGAGCGACACGATCCTGCTCGCCGGCGACGAGGACATGGTCCCGGCCGTCGAGGCCGCCCAGGCGTACGGCGTGCGGATCCACCTGTGGGGCGTCGAGCCGCCCTACGGCACCAACCAGGCCGAGCGCCTCGTCTGGGAGTCCGACACCGTCGAGATCATCAGCGCCGACTTCCTCCGCTCCTTCTTCAGCCGCGCCCCCGCGCCCGTCCCGGTCCCGAGCACCCCGATCGCGCCCTCGCCCGCCCAGGTCTTCGCCGGTCGCACCCCCGCCACCGCCAAGCCCAAGGCTCCCGCGGGCCAGGTCACCAAGCTCGGCCCGAGCCGTCCGCGCGTCGAGGAGGTCGGCGAGCACGTGGCCCAGAAGTGGATCCTCACCCGTGGCCGCGACAACATCCGCGACCTGCTCCCCGGCCCGATCCTTCCCACGGTCATCGACACCGAGCTCCTCATCGAGGCGGAGAAGGAGCTCGGCCACTCCCTGCGGCCGTATCCCGAGGCCAGGGTCTGGCTCCGCGACGGTTTCTGGGCCCGCGTCTACCGCGAGTTCGAGATCGGAGTCGGCGTCTCCTCCAAGTGACGGCTCGGACTCCGTATCCTCTCGAGAGACGGCTCGGAGCCGACGCCTTCTCCACGCGGTGGCCGGGTCCGATTCCCGCGAGGCTCGACAGTGACCTCTCCCCGGAGTAGCGGCGTGGAATCGGCGCCTTCCCCGTCCGAGGGCCAGGTCCGATTCCCGCCGGTCATGGGACCTGCGCTGCGGATAGCGTCGTCGACGTGTCCGTGAAAGAGCTCGACTTCAACTCCTGTTACCGCGCGGTGGCCGCGAGGGATGCCCGATTCGACGGGCGGTTCTACACGGCGGTCACCTCCACCCACATCTACTGCCGGCCGATCTGCCCGGCGCGCACGCCCTCGTCCCGCAACGTTCGGTTCTACCGCCACGCCGCCTCCGCGGAGGCGGCCGGGTTCCGGCCCTGCAAGCGGTGCCGCCCCGAGCTCAGCCCCGGCGATCCCGGCTGGGACCACCGGGGCGACCTGGTCGGCCGGGCGCTCCGGCTGATCGAGGAGGGCGTGGCCGACGACGGCGGGATCACGAGGCTGGCCGGGCGGCTGCACATCACCGAACGGCACCTGCACCGGCTGTTCACCGGCGAGCTCGGCGTGGGACCGCTGGCCGTGGCCAGGACCAAGCGCCTGCTGCTGGCCAAGCAACTGCTGACCGAGACCGGGCTGTCGATCACCGACGTGGCGTTCGCGTCGGGGTTCGGGAGCGTGCGGCAGTTCAACGCGACCATGAAGGAGACCTACGGTTTCACCCCCGGCGAGCTGCGGGTCGCGTCGGGCCGGAGCGTCGCCGACAGGTCGCTGACGCTCCGGCTGCACCGGCGCGAGCCGTACGACGCCGAGCCTTTGATGCGGTTCCTGAGGGGACGGGCCATTCCGGGGCTGGAGCACGTCGGCGAGAGCTCCTACAGCCGCGCCGTCCCGGGTGGCACGATCACCCTCACCCCGGCGCCCGGTCACGTCAGGCTGGACGTGAGCCTCGACGACACCCGCCATCTGGCGCGCGTCGTCGCCCGCTGCCGGCGCCTGCTCGACCTTGACGCCGACCCGGAGTCCATCACCGGCGCCCTGGGGGAGACCTCCCTGGCCCCGCTCGTCGCCGCCCGGCCCGGCCTGCGGGTCCCGGGCGCCTGGGATGGCTTCGAGGTGGCCGTGCGCGCCGTGGTCGGCCAGCAGATCTCGGTCGCCGGCGCCCGTACCCTCCTCGGCCGCATCGCCGGCCGGGCCGGTCGCCCGACCGGCGTGGAGGGGCTGAGTCACCTGTTTCCCACCGCCGCGGAGCTCCTGGACGCCGATCTCGGCGGGCTGGGGCTGACCGGACGGCGGGTGGCCACGCTGAAGGCTCTCGCCGCGAAGGTGACGGGTGAGGAGATCGATCTGGACGGGGCTCAGGAGCCGGGAGAGGTCACGGCCAGGCTGCTGGAGGTCCCCGGGATCGGGCCGTGGACGGCCGGTTACATCACGCTGCGGGCGCTGCGGGATCCGGACGCGTGGCCCTGCGGAGACCTCGGGTTGCGGCGGGCCATGGCCTGTCTGGGCATCCCCGACAGCCACATCGAACGGTGGCGGCCCTGGCGGGCCTACGCCGCGCTGCACCTCTGGAGCTCCGAGTGATCGGGGCGCGGATCCCCACCCCGACCGGCTCGCGGGCGCCGCTCTCCCGCGGGGGCGTCATCGTCGTGGCGGGCCTCACCGCCGATCGCACGAGCGGCCCCCGATAACCACCCACCCGGGCAGATCGCCCCTCCGCACCTCCGGCGCGAGCATCCTCACCTTGAAAAGTCGATACATCGGAGGTGTTGAGGCCGGTCGAGAGGGCGGTGCCCGCAGGTAGACAGCAAGGACGCCCTGTTTACCGCTTGTTCTTGGGACATTATGGGGGATTTTGGTGATTCACTGACTCGTTGTGGACTATTGACGTTTGAAGACATCCAATGTTAACTGCGCCTGACAGTCTGAAAACGGAACTGTGCGGCGTCTCGATCCAGGGGCTGCCGCCGCTTCCGCATCGGGTCTGCGCCGCGCGGAGAGGTCCGCGAAAGCGTGCCTGACGCCGGTCGCCGATTGCCGGCCAGGTGTGGTCTCGCGGACCTCTTCGCAACCCCCATTGCTATTTCCCGCTCAGCAGTCCAAGCACCGCACGACCACCCCCCAATGTATGAACCCCTCGTCGGCGCGACCGAGCGATGACCAGGACGTCCGCTCCGTGCGGCCACGGCCGCGGCGCGGCGAGGGGTGACCGGCCGCAGGAGAGGAAAACCATGTTGAAGAGGCTGTTACGTTCCCTGCCTCCGTTAATTCTCGCCGTCGGTCTGGTGGCCGCGGGTGAGGCGACGCCGACCCTGGCCTCGACCACCGACGCGGCCTTCGACCAGGCGGCCGGGGCGCTCAACGTGGACTATCCGGCATACATGTCCAAGCACGACGTCGTCTACAACCGGCCCAACACCAACCCCCTCTACGGGCTGACCGTGGGCAACGGCCGCACCGGGGCCATGGCGTGGAACCAGAACGGCCTGACGATGCAGGTGTCGGGGGTGGACCTCTCGGAGCAGTCGACCTACGCGGCCGGCCTGGTCAACCTCAGCACCAGCCCGAGCATGGACACCGGATACTCGAAATTCCAGCAGCGGCTGTCGCTGTACGACGGCACCCTCACCACCAAGTACGACACCAACCGGACCGTGACCGTGATGGGGTCGCCGAACTCCGAGGTCATGGGCATCCACGTCGAGGACGGCCGCACCGGCGTCTCCAACGTGGCGTTCGACCTCAGCATGTGGGACCCGGCCACCGTCCAGAACATCGCGGACGTGCCCGACCTGAACACCTGGCGGACGATCTCCACCTTCTCCGACGCCAACGTGGCCGGGTTCAGCCGGGGCCAGACCGACGCGAACGGCTTCGGCTACACCATGGCCGCCACCGTCGAGGGCGCGAACTTCACCACCCAGGTCGTGAACGGCAGGAACGTGCGGCTGAACATCACGCCCACCTCCAGCTACACGATCTGGCTCACCGCCTCCAGCCGGATCAACGCGGCCAACCGCGACTCGGTCGCCCAGGCCCGCAGCCAGCTCACCTCGGTCAAGAACACCGGCTACACCAATACGCTCAACAACTACCGCAACTGGTGGCACGCCTTCTGGGCCAAGTCGTTCGTCCAGTACTCCAACGCCTCCGGCGACGCGGACTACATGGAGAACGTCTACTACCTCAGCACCTACATGATCGCCGCAGGTGGCTACGGCAACTACCCGGTCCACTTCATCAACGGGGTGTTCCGCGCCACGCAGGACAACTCCAAGTGGAGCAACGCCTACTGGTACTGGAACCAGCGAGACGTCTACAACTCCTTCCTGGCCTCCAACCACACCGAACTGATGGGCACCTTCAACAAGCTCTACAGTCGCAACTACAACGCGCTGAAGTCGTACACGCAGACGCGGTACGGGGTGGACGCCCTCTGGGTACCGGAGACCATGGGCTGGGACGGCAACGCGCGCGGCACGGTCGGCAGCGACTACACCAAGAACATCCTGACGACGGGCTACCAGGCCGCCCACAACATGTATCTCCAGTACCGCTACACCAACGACACGAACTACCTGCGTGACGTGGCGTACCCGTACATGCGGGAGACCGTGAAGCTCTACAAGGGCCTGCTGTCCTTCGACGGTCCGACCGGCAAGTACTACATGGCCAACTCCAACTCCCACGAGACGTACTGGAACGTCCGCAACGCGATCACCGACCTGGCCGCGGTGCGCAGCATCTTCCCGCTGACGATCCAGGTCAGCGAGCAGCTCGGCGTCGACGCCGGCCTGCGCGCCGACTGGCAGAACATCCTGAACAACATCACCGCCTACACCGTGGTCAACGGCGCCTACCAGCCGCACCAGCCGCCGATCTCGCAGACCAGGAACAACGAGAACGTCGCCTCCGAGCTGATCTGGCCGTACAACGTCACCGGCATCGGCTACCCCGACTACCAGACCGCGGTGAACACCTGGAACCAGCGGCCGTTCCCCTACGGCAACGTCTGGTCCAACGACGCGGTCCAGGCGGCCCGCCTCGGTCTGGGCGACCAGGCGTACCAGGGCATGAAGACCATGCTGCAGAAGTACCAGAACTACACCAACGGCATGACCAGCAACACCAACGGCGTCTTCGAGTATCTCGGCGTGCACCTGTCTGCCATGAACGAGTCGCTCATGCAGAGCTACAACGACAAGATCCGGGTGTTCCCGGCGGTGCCGACCGACTCCTCCTTCGTCGGGAAGTTCACCCTCCTGGCCAAGGACGGCTTCCAGGTCAGCTCCGAGCGCGAGGCCGGCGAGATCAAGTACGTCGGGCTCAAGAGCCTGTACGGCAAGCAGGCCACGGTGGTCAACCCCTGGGGCACCCAGCAGGTCCGGGTGCGGCGCACCTCCGACAACGCCATCCTCGCCACCAGCACGAGTGCCGAGGTCTCCTTCGCCACCGCGGCGAACACCGTGTACGTCCTGGAGCGGACCGCCAAGCCGCTGAGCGGCTACAGCTCGGCGCGGCTGACCGGCACCACCAACCAGGGCGCCAAGACGCTGAGCAACACCAGCTCCGCCCTGGGCACCGGACAGACGACGTCGAACGCCCTGGTGAACGACACCGAGCTCACCTACGACGCCAACTGGCACGCCACCAGCAGCAGGGGCTACGGCGACTACAACGACGACACCCACCACAGCAACACCGTGGGTTCGGTCGCCCAGTACACCTTCACCGGGACCGGCGTCGAGTATCTCTCGGAGCGCAACGGTGACATGGGCAACGTGGACGTCTACCTCGACAACGTCCTCCAGACCAATGTGAACCTCTACGTCTCCGGTGCCCGGCAGGCCCAGCAGGTCGTCTACAGCAAGACGGGCCTGTCCAGCGGCCAGCACACGATCAGGATCGTCAACAAGTCCACCGCGGTCGGCATGGTCGACGCCCTGCGGATCCTCACGCAGCCGTCCACCGCCTCGACCGTCAGCCTGCGCTCCAAGGCCAACAACCTCTACGTCAGCGCGGCCTCCGGCTCACCGCTGATCGCCAGCAAGACCACCATCGGGACGGGCGAGCAGTTCGAGCGCGTCGACCTGGGCAACGGCAACATCGCACTGCGAGCGAAGATCAACAACCAGTACGTGAGCGCCGCCGGAGCCGGCGCCCAGTCGCTGATCGCCAACGCCGCCGCCGCGGGTTCCTGGGAGACCTTCCAGCTCGTCAGCAATTCGGGCGGCACCGTCAGCCTCAGGGCCCAGATCAACGGCAAGCTCGTATGCGCCGAGGGCGGCGGCGCCCAGCCGCTGATCGCCAACCGCGACGCCATCGGCCCCTGGGAGCAGTTCGACCTCATCACCGGCTGAGCACCCCGGCTCAGCATCACCGGCTGAGCCCCAGCTCAACCGAACGCCTGCGAGTCGGGCCCGGCGGGACACCCACCCCGCCGGGCCCGACTCGCACGTCCACGTCGGCGCGAACCTCCCACGATGATCCTCGCCCCCGGCGGGGCGTCCTCACCCGCAGGCGGCGACGTCACCCGCTGATCGGAGCACGGGCAAGGAACGGTGGTGACGCCTACGGCGTTCCTCTCCTGACGGTGCTCTGCACCTCGCCCACGGGGACGTCGCGGGTGGCGCTCGCCTCGATGGGGTCGTAAACGAAGGGCACCACGTCGTCCTGAACCGCGACGTCCCAGGCGGAGGTCACCGTGAGCTCGTAGACCTCACGGGGGAGGTCAACCGAGGCGCGGAGATAAACAACGCCGCATTTGAGGTCTTTCTCCGTCGCGCCCTTGAAGTACGGCGTGCCGGTCGGGCCGCAATCCTTCTTGACCACGGCGCGCTTCTCGTCCTTCGTCCCCGGGTCGATCTCGATGTTCCTCTGGGTGGCGACCACGGTCGCGCTCATGACCCCCGGGAGCGTCGCGGTCACGGACCTGGTGGTCTCGCCGCCGTTGTCCAGCCAGACCCAGGTGCCCAGGTTGACGTAACTCTTGGCATCGGGGTTGAGCTGGACCTTCGGCTTGGGCACGGTCAGCGCCGCCCGGGCGATGTCGACGAGTTCCGCGAGAGTGATCCCACCGGGCGGGGTCGTTCCGGGCGGCACGAACACGTAGGGTTCCAGCCCTATCAGGCAGGCGGCCGCGTCGGGATCGGCCTCGTTGTAGGCCTGCGTCCACCAGCGCCCCTCCTTGCCGGCCTCGGCCTCGAACTGCTTGAGGGACTCCAGATGCCGCTCCCACTCCGTCGCGGGAATCCAGGAGGGCTTCGACTCCCGCTGCGTCTTCAGCATGTCGTCGGCGTTCGGACCGGGTTCGTACCAGCAGGGCCGTTTGATCCGATAGCCGTCGCCCGTGCCTCCGGTTCCGTCCCCGCTGACGATGATCTGGGAGTCTCTCAGGACGACCCCGGCCTCCCTGCCCTTCTGGTAGCCGGTGCCCGATGTCCCTCCCGGGTCGATCGGAGCGAGCAGCATCAGCCCCGCAACGACCATGTTTCCGATCATCGAAGACATCCCTTCGCACGTTCGTGGGGAAGTTCGGCGTTCCGGAGCAGCCCGATCCGCCACACCCCGTCGTCGCCCCGCCGCACTCCGGCGGACTGGAAGAAGGGCTTCCGGGTCCACACCGGCTGTCTGGGGACCGCCTTGCCCGTCGCGGAGTCCAGCAGGCGCATCCCGGACTCGTCCATGCACACGTTCAGCTCCCCCCCTGAACCGTTGACCGAACCGACGTTCAGCTTGTACAGCCGGACGGTCCCGCGCACCGATCGCCGCTGGTCCAGAAACTCCTGCACCCACGCGTTCGCGTCCTTGACCGCCTTGTTCTCGACGGTCTCGAGATAGGCGACGTCCCGGCCCCCGGTGACGACGGCCCTGAACATCCCTTCCTGAAGGTCGCGGAAGGCATTGATCATTTTGATGGCGTCCTGGTCGGGAGCGGCGGGCCACTCGACCACCATCCGCACCCCGGGCGCGACCTGGACCGTCTCCACCCTCGGCGTGGGCACGGCCTGTTGCGAGGACGGCTGGGGAGACGCCGGGGAACCGGCGTCGGCCGGGAGATCGATCGGGGTGAACGGCTGAGCGGCCGACGGGGAACAGCCCGTCAGCACGACCAGGGTCAGCGCGGTCACAGCACGCACACCGATCACGCTAAAAGCGCGCTCCGTACGGAACCACCGATATGCACGAATCGGCATGGCCGCACGCCCGCCCTTCGCCCGACGGCCCGTCACGACCTCATACGCACCGCTCGCCCGATCGCCCGTCACGACCTCACACACGCCGCTCATCCGGCGGTCCCTCACGACCTCATACACACCGCTCGCCCGATGACCCGTCACGACCTCACACACGCCGCTCGACCGGCGATCCCTCACGGCGTCGTGCGATCTTCCCGTCCGGTCGTCGGTCCCCGTCTCCGCCTCGGGCCTCGGCCCCGTTCGCCCGGTCATGCCGTCGGCGCCGAGCGCATCCGCCACGAGGGCAGGAGCTCGTCGATGAGGGCCTCGGTCTCCGGAGCCATCCCGCCACCGTACGGATGGGAGGCGGCCCGCCGGTGCAGGGCGTCGGCCACCGCTGCCAGCCTGCCGGGATCGGAGGTCAGATGGGTGGCCCGCAGCAGGTCCCGCCAGAGGCCCTCGTCGTCGGCGGCCAGCAGCAGCCCCGCCCGCACCGCCGCCACGGCCTCGTCGGCCTCGCCATGGGCCAGCCGTACCTCGCAGAGCCGATGTGCGGCGTCCGCGACGCCCGCGATCACGTTGTACTCCAGGTCGTCGGCGGCCAGCCAGGTGTAGCGACCGCGCGGGCGGCCGTTCAGCAGCGGGCCCCGTACCAGGCTCAGAGCCTCGTCCAGGAGCCGGGCGCGACCGGTGGGGTCGTTGTGGGACCTGCGGACGAGGTCGCGGAAGAGCATCCAGTCGGTCCTCACCTCGGGGCCCAGCCGGAGCCGCCCGGATTCGTCGGCGTAGAGGTTGGGCCGCCCCTCGCCGTCGGTGCCCAGCCAGGCGACGACCCTGGCGATCGTGGCGTCCCTGACCACGGACTGCACCCCGCGCGGCCAGAGGATGCCGCCGAGCACGACGGGGTGGACGCCGCCGGGATGGGTCGCCAGGTAGACGACCGTCTCGACGGCGAGCGCCGCCCGGCCCTCCTCCAGGGGCGGCGGGCCGGTGATCTCGATCGAGCCCAGGATCCGGACCTCGACCGAGGGCGTCTGGGTGACCGGCTCCGCCTCGTCGAGCAGGGGCTCCCCCTCGAATCGCCCGGCCGTCGTGAACAGGTCGATCAGTGCCTGGTACTGGCGGCGGGGCAGCAGTTGAGCGTCCACCTCGAACCCGAGCACGTCCACCGCGGCCCGGTCGTCCTCGCCGATCCTCCAGTTCCAGGTGGCGTGCGGGACGTCGCCCGCGATCACGTATCCGGCGGCCGTGCGGGTGCCCTTCCTGCCGAGCATCGCCAGGCGGTGGCCCTCCTCGGCGTTCGGGGCGATCGCGGACAGCAGGTAGTGCGGCGGCCAGGCCGGGTCGGTGGCGCGTCCGTGGATCCGGCCGGTCAGCACCTCGCCGCCGGAGCCGCGATCACCGGCCTTGGCCTCCAGCTCGGGCAGGATCTCGGCCAGGCTTCCCACGCATCTGATCCTTTCGGGGGCGATCACGGTCAGCTCCTCGCCGAAGCCGACGAGCGTGATGAGCATCCGATCCGACCAGCGGTTGGTGGCCAGCTCCACCGCGAGCGCGGCGAGGGCGGCGGTGGACTGGGGGCCCTTGATGCTGATCAGCCCGTGGGCGGCCTCCAGGTCGACGAGCACCCTGCCCTCACCGTTGGAGCCCAGCGAGACCAGGCCCGGATACGGCGCGGGCGCGTCGGCGAGGGCCTGCTCGTCGAGCATCCGGCCCTCGTGCGCCGGGAGCCGCCACACCTGGCCGCCGTCGTGGGCGGTCCAGGGCGTGGGGGCCTCGGGGTCGGGTGGGTGGATCCACAGGTCGAGGGTCTGCGAGGACAGGTGGGCGGCGTAGATCGTGGGCGGAATCCGGTTCTCGGCCGCGAGGGATCTGCCGAGAAACCGGAGCCCGATGTCCAGCATCCGGCTGCCCGGGGCGTCGGCGCCGAGCCGGAGCGCGACTTCGGCCTGGGCGGCGTCGTCCCTCGGCCGGGTGATCCGGTGCCCGAAGGCCCGATGCCAGAGCTGCTCCCTGCGCCTGCGGCCGAGCGCCGCCAGCAGCCCCGCCGCCGCCAGTGAGGCGCCCGCCAGATAGTCGAGCATCCCCAGCTCGATGCCCTGCCCGGCGTTCTGTCCCGGGTTCTGTCCGGCGTTCTGCCCCGGGTTCTGCCCAGTGTTCTGTCCCGGGTTCTGCCCGGGAGGGCCGGGGTCGACCACCTTTCCCGGGTCCCGGCGCTCGGCGGGACCGCTCTCCTTGCCTCCGGACCCGCCCTCGGGAATGACGGAGGTGTCCGGGGAGACGGAGACCTCGGGCGGGGACTCCGCGGGAAGGGCCGAGCGGCCGGGGGTGAAGGTCTGGGTGCGGCCGTCCAGTTCGGCGG
This sequence comes from Streptosporangium subroseum, assembly GCF_900188345.1. Taxonomy (GTDB): domain Bacteria; phylum Actinomycetota; class Actinomycetes; order Streptosporangiales; family Streptosporangiaceae; genus Streptosporangium; species Streptosporangium subroseum. The sequence goes on from NZ_FZOD01000027.1 coordinate 75,913, forward strand.
GTTTGGTGCGGTGGTCCTTGAGGGTGTCGTCACGAGGCTGGGATGCCGGGACGACGTGGATGTTCCTGGCGTCGTCCGGCATGTCCAGCACCCAGCCGGGCCTGATCAGGTCGGCCATGTGGAGACGGCTGCCGTCAGGCTGCTCCTTGTGCTGGTTGAGCTGGTAGATCTCCGGATAGCGCCGCCCGTCGCCGAGGCACTTCTCCGCGATCTCCCACAGGCTCTCGTGGTGCCGTCCGTGCGGCGGCTGCACCACGTAGACCTTCTTGGCCTTCTCCACCGAGACCAGCGGCGCCCGCTCCTCGCCGACCGGCGCGGACATCGCGTACAGGGCGGCCGAGACGGTGGCCGGGCGGGCGGGCGGGCCGGTCAGTTTCGCGATCGGCACGACCACCGCCGACACGGTGAACAGCAGCAGGGCGGCCGAGACCAGCCGGTTGGCGAGCAGCTGGGTGCCCCCGGAGAGCGGCACCCTGGCCGGCATGCCGACCCGGCGCAGCCCGGCGTAGATCTCGACGATCACGCAGACGACCAGCTGCGCCCACGCGAGCCAGACCAGCAGCACGAGGATCGCGGTGATCGTGCTCGTGCCCACCTGGCTGGTCAGCAGGTCGAGGTTAAGCAACTCGGGTGGGAGTGGCGGCCCGGCCAGCCGGAGCAGCGCGTAGGGGACTCCGGCGATGAGTGCGGCCAGGACGACCAGCGCGCCGAGTCCGGCCATCAGGTCGCCCAGGGTGCGCTTGGGCTTGATACGCATGGGCTGTCGCGTGGGCATTTCTCTCCCTCCCTGTCCAGATTCGTGGTCGGTCATCCGGTGAGCCAGCGGTTCACGGCAATTGGTCTTCCCCGGTATCCGGACCGGCGGTGGCCGTGGCCTCCATCTCCGCGCCGGAGAAGCCGAAGGCGGCGAGAAAGAACGCCTTCCAGCTGACGGAGACGTTCACCGTGACCTGGGCCCGGCCTTGGTCGACCGTGCACTTGGGGGGCTGGATGTCGTCGCCGTCGTGGGCGGAGACGATCTCCTCGGCCTTGTCGCAGACCGTGTCGTCCTCCAGCAGCCTGGCCTGGCCGGTGGCACGGAGATACTCGACGTCGATCTGGTCGGCGGCGGCCCTGGCGGCCTGCTCGGCGACGTCGGCGGCGCGCAGCCGGGCGTTGATGGCCGCTCCGCCGTCCACCAGGAGCCCCGCCAGCAGGAAGACCACCACCGAGAAGATCACCGTGAAGATCGACATCGACCCCCGGTCAGCGCGGCAACTCCCCCCGGCGCCCACCCGCGCGGGCGAGCCGGAGACACGCGGCAGCGCTTTCCCCGTTTCGACCCGCTCTCCCAGCCCTGTGGATCCGCCGAAGGCACGCGACAGCGTCTCCCCCGGGTCGACACGCCCCTTCGGACATGCGGGTCCACCGGAAGCACGCGGCGTTCTGCCTTCGGGGGGATTCAATTCTCGACCCTCCGGTACAGCTCAAGCGGGACCACCGAGTCACCCGTCATCTCCTTGGCCGCGCCGAAGCCGAGAAATGCCAGGTCCAGCGAGCAGGTCACCTGAGCCCTGACCCGGCCGCCCTCCTCCCATTCCGAACCTTCCAGGCTGACCTCCGGCTCGCACTCACCCGACAGCGCGTCCTTGGCGGCCTCATCGGCTGCGGTCTCGGCGTCGGACCGCGTGCGTTCCACCGAGGCGGCCCTGGCGGCGTCCCTGGCCGCTCCGTTGACCTCGCCCTGAGCCTCCACCATCCTTCCCGCACCGACCAGGAAGAGCAGGAACAGCAGGAAGACCGGGGCGAGCAGCACCGTCTCCGCGCTCAGCGACCCGCGTTCGCCCTCACGCCACAGGCGTCCACGCCCCTGTCCGCGCCCCTGTCCGTGCCTGCGGTCACGCTCCCGGTCGCGTCCGTGACCGCGCCCCCGGTCGCGTCCGTGTCCGCAGTCGTGATCGTGCTCCCGGTCGCGCGCCCGATCGCATCCGTGATCACGTGTCCCTTCGGAGCCGTGATCACGTCCGTGGACAAGGGCGCGACGGGAGAGAGCTCGGAGGATCACGGGCATTCCTCACCGCCGCCGTCCTCATCGGGACGGAAGCACTCGATGGGACCGCCGAAGCGGGAGGTGATGGTGAACGTCGTGGAGGGCAGCAGCGGGACGACCTGAACCGCCGTGGCGGTGATCTCGACGCCTCGCCGGTCACCCTCCTGCCACGTCTCGACCGTGGCGCCGTCGAGAAGCTTCGGGCCGATGGCCTGAAGGATCTCGTCGGCCCGCTCCTTCGCGTCGGTCTCCCAGCTGTCCGAGTCGATCCGGGCGAGCCGTGCCCCTTCCCTGGCCGCGGCGTCGGCCACCTGCCGACCGTGGAACCACAGGGCCGACTGCACGATGAGCAGGATCACGGCCAGCACGATCGGCATGATGATCGCCAGTTCGACGACGGTCGCGCCTCGCTCCCGGTCGCTACCCCTGGTCGCCGACCTCACCGCCGCCGTCACCGCCACCGCCGCCGCCGCCGAACTGGTTCTCGATCTCGCCCTGTTTCCCCTCGACCAGGGTCTTGATGAGGGTGGCGAGGCCGAGCGCCACCCCGGCGATGATGGCCGTGATGATGACCCACTCGACGGCGGAGGCTCCCCGGGTGGGGGCGTTGCGGGCCTTCTCGATCCGTACGTTCAGGAAGGCGACCGTATAGACGATCCACGGATGGCTCAGCATGGTCAGGACCCCAACATCTTCATAGCGGCCGGGAAACTCAGAAAGATCACGAAGCCCGCGCAGAGCAGGAGCTGGGCGACGAGCATCGACTGGGACCGCTCGCCCGCCTTCCCCTCCACCTCGGCGAGCTCACGCCGCCGCATGGTCGCGGCGCGGGCGGTCAGGGACGAGCGGACCTTGGCGCCGTCGTCGGCGACCAGTCCGAGTGCGGCGGACAGGTCGCGCAGCTCGTCGACGTTGATCTCGTCGCCGAGCTGGCCGAGTGCCTGCCAGGGGGTGATGCCGACGATCCTGGCGTTGCCGAGCGCCTCGCGGATCCGGGACATCGCCCAGTTGGCCCCCTCGTCGTCGGGCCCGGGACTGCCCACGGAGACCGCCATCATGAGCGCCTCGGGCACGCCGCGCCCACCCGCGAGGTTCATCGCCACCAGGTCCAGGAAGGAGCCGACGACGTGCCGGAAGTCGCGGCGCATCCGGGCGGCGTCCCGTTTGATCTGCAGGTCGGGCAGGACGAAGAAGAGTCCGGCGACGATGAGCGCGGCCCACAGCGGGATGGTGAGCGAGACGCCCCACTCCATCAGCACCAGCCAGCCGATCAGCAAGGGGAAGGCCAGCAGTCCGGACACCGCCAGCAGCACCTTCGTCGCCAGGAAGCCCTCGAACGACTTGCCGAGCAGTGCCAGATCCGCCCTGGCCGAGCGGACCTCCCAGCCCCTGGCCGCGTAGAAGCGGGCCAGCCGTACGCCCAGATTCCGCCGGAACGCGCTGACCTCCTCGTCGGGCAGGATGAGCCGCGTGATGGAGGCGTTTGTCCCCTCCCTGGCCGCGTCCAGCGCCAGCAGCCGCGTCACCAGCCCGGGGCGGGCCGGGAACAGCGCCCGTATCAGCAGGAAGAGGCCCAGTCCGAGCACCGATCCGGCGAGCAGTTCCTCAGTCATCGCGCACCTCACCTCCGGAGGGCAGGCCCAGCAGGCGGGCGGGCTTGTCGAAGCGGGCCAGGCGGCGCATCCAGGCGAACCCGGCGCCGAAGAACGCGGCGACCACCACGAGCACGGCCTGTCCGAGGGTGTTGTCGTACTCCTCGACGTAGGAGGGGTTGAACACGACCAGCAGGGCGGCGAAGGCGACGGCCGTACCGACCACGATCTGTGCGCTGCGCCGGGTGGAGCGACGCTCCGCCTCGACCCGGCGGCGCATGTCGAGCTCCTCGCGGGCCGATACGGCCAGCGCCCCGAGCACGTCGCGCAGGCCGGGGCCGCGCAGTTTGGAGTTGAGGATCAGGGCGGCCACGACCAGGTCCGCCGAGGGGTCGTCGAGCTCGTCGGCGAACAGCCGGAGCGCGTCGGGCAGCGCCATCCGGGTGCGCAGGCGGTCGACCAGCGCCAGCAGGTGCGGGCGGAGCGTGGGGGCCGCGGCCCGGATCGAGGACGGGATCGCCTGTTCCAGACCGGCGGCTCCGGCGATGGTGTCGCGGAGCGACTCGGTCCAGGCGGCCAGTCCCTCCAGCTGCCGCATCGCGGTGCGTTCGGAGGCCGCGCCGCCGGAGAGGCCCCGCCATCCGATCGCCAGCAGCACGGCTCCCACCGCCATGACCGGCCATCCGGTCACCACGAGCACGACCACCCCGGCGATGGCGCCCACGGCGGAGCGGGTGGACAGCGCCCGGACGAACTCGCGCCTGCCGGCCTTCCTGCTCGGGGTGGCCTGCCGGGGACGCATGCCGTACAGGGCGATGACGAGCAGGAACAGCCCGGCGCCCACCGCGATCCCGGAGAGCAGCACCAGCGGGTCGAACAGTCCCGGCGGGATGGGGATCATGCCCAGCCTCCCGGGTCGTAGCCGTGGCGGGCGAGCTCCTCCAGGCAGGACAGGGGGGCGTGCGGAACGAGCTGTCCGTCACGTGACAGGGCGAACACCTCCGAGGAGAGCACCCTGCCGTCCACCCCGGCCACCTCGCGCACGCTCGACACGAATCGGCGCAGCGTGCCGCCCTCCGCGTACTCGTTGCGCTTCTCCAGGAAGACCACGAAGTCGATCGCGCCCGCGATGAGCATGTGGGTGGCCTCGATCGGCAGGCGTTCGTTGGCCTGGAGCGCGTAGGTGGCGATGCGGTTGAAGACCTCCATCGAGGAGTTGGCGTGGATGGTCGACAGCGAGCCGTCGTTGCCCTGGGTCATCGCGTTGAGCATGGTGACGATCTCGTCTCCGAGGACCTCGCCGACGATCACCCGGGACGGGTTCATGCGCAGGGAGCGGCGGACCAGCTCCGCCATGCTGATCTCGCCCTGGCCCTCGGAGTTGGGGAGCCGCTGCTCGAAGGCCACCACGTTGGGATGGAGCTCGGAGAACTGGTCGAGGCCGAGCTCCAGGGCCCGCTCCACGGTGATCAGTCGTTCGGTCGGCGCGATCTCGTTGGCCAGGGCGCGCAGCAGGGTCGTCTTGCCCGCGTTGGTCGAGCCGGAGATCATGATGTTCTTCCTGGCCGCCACGGCGGCCGAGAGGAAGCGGCCCAGCTCCGGGGTGAGGGTGCCGTTTCCCACGAGGTCGCTGAGAAACACCTTGCCCAGCCGGGAACGGCGGATGGAGATGGACGGGCGGACCGTCACGTCCATGACCGCCGAGAGCCGGGAGCCGTCGGGGAGGCGCAGGTCGAGCTGGGGGTTGGCGGTGTCGAACGGCCTGCTGGACAGGCCGCTGTAGGCGGCGAGGATCTGGATCAGCTCGACCAGCTCCTCGTCGGACTCGGCCACCGGCTCGCGCATGATCTCCTGGCCGTCTGCGTAGCCGACGAAGACCCGGTCGCAGCCGTTGATGTCGATGTTCTCGACCTCGGGGTCGTCCAGCAGCGGCTGCAGGCGTCCGACGCCGAACAGCGCGGCGTGGATCCCGGCGGCGAGCGCCTCCTCCTCCTCCGCCGTGGGAGGGGTCCTGCCGATGCCGATCTCACCGCGCGCGAATTCTTCGAGCACCTGCGCGATCAGCGCGCGGGCGAACTGGCGCTCGTCCTCGCCGGTCATCGGGACCAGACCATTGGCCTGGTCCAGGCGGCGCTGGTGGGCCAGCCGGTCGCCGACCTCCTGCCGGAAACGCTTCACCAGCGTGTGGTCGATGGTCACGGCCTCGCTCCACTCGGCGGCCCGACGCGCGGGCTCATGGGACGGGCTCCGGCACGGGGATCCACCGGACCGGCTCCGGGGCGCGAGCGCGTACGGCGAGCTCCACCGCGCGGGCTCACTGGACCGGCTCCGGGGCGCGGACCTGTGCCGTGAGACGGCCGGCCAGCTCGCGGGCGGTACGGATCAGCAGAGAGCGGTCCAGGCGTCCGCCCCACTGGCCGCGCAGCAGCTCCGCGCCCTTGGGGTCGTGGGCGAGCCCGCTCACGAAGGCGACGCTCCTGCCGGTGGCGGTGACGATCCGGCGGACCTCGTCGATCGTCGTGCGGTACTGCCGGGGATCGGCGATCACCACGACCCCGATCTGGGGATCGCGCGGCATCACCTGGAGGCGCTCCCGCAGATGCGCGACGTGGTCCAGGCTCGCCCTGGTGAACAGCACCACCAGCTCGGCCTCGGCCGTCAGCTCGGCCGTCTGCGGGTGCCCGCCGAGGCGACCGCAGTCGGCCAGCACGTCCGCCTGGGGCAGCGCGGCCAGTGCCCTGCCGAGCGGGCTCCAGAGCCAGGTCAGCCCGGCCGCCTGCTCGCCGTGGGTCAGCCCCGCCAGGATGTCCAGGCCGCCGATGATCTTCTGGGTGTGCTCGTAGATCTGGTTGGGATGCAGGCCCCGGCGAGCCGTGGCGCCCAGGGTGAGCAGGCCCCTGCTGGGATTGAGCACGCCGCCGTCGGCGGCGGGGAGGCGGTAGGCGAGGTCTCCTCCCGCCGGGTCGCACTCGGCGAGCAGCACCGGGCGCGGCCAGACCGCGCCGAGCGCCGTGGCCGCCGTGGTCACGCCCGGCGCGCCCTTGTCGGCGGCCAGCACGATGAGCGCCACGTCAGCGCGCTCCCGGCAGCTCGGCCAGCGCGATCTCGCCGCTGGAGGCGTAGGCGACGACGGTCGGCGAGATCGAACTGTCCACGATCACCGTGACCCGGCCGGTCGATCCGCTGCTGCCCGGCGTCCCGACCTGATCGACCAGAGCGCTCTCGGCCAGTACCCTGCTCTGCGCGGTCGAGTTGCCGCCCCGGCTGGGCACGTAGACGATCTGGACCCGATCGCCCCTCTCCAGGGTCCCCGGCGACTGGCCGGGTTTGAGTGACAGACCCACCTGCGCCTTCCCCGGGCCCAGCTCCCTGCTGGCGGAGACCACCATCTCCCGGGTCAGCAGGGTTCCGGGGATGATGGTGACGCGTGCGAAATTCTCGGCGACGCGGGCGCGGTCGGCCCATGCCACGTAGCCGATGCCGGTGTCGGCGATCTGGACCTCCTTCATCACCGCCGCGGTGAAGGGCTGGCCCGCACCGATCTGCCGGACGATTCCGATCGCGGAGACACGGTCTCCACTGCGCAGGACCAGCAGGGTGGTGGCGAGGGCGCCACCCAGAATGAGCAGGATGGCGAGAGCCGCGAGAGCGGGTTTGCGCTCGCGTGGGGGCACGGGAAGTTTTCGCGACGCAGGCCCTGAAAGGGTGCCCGCCGACATTTGCCTGTCGGCGTTCACCGGGACACGGCCCGTTGGCTTCTCACTGGTCCTCATGGGTAGGGGGACTCCCAGAGTGATCATAAATATGGGGACTACTGGTCGAATTTACGCCATTATGCTCACCATGCCGACGGGCTGTCGGACAAAAGCCAGTACCCATGCTCGTTTGATAGGAACACGTCTGTCAACGTCGGCCCAGAAGAACATGGCGTTTTGGCTAGATGACAGGATACTTATCTAGGTGATAAGGACTGTTATTAACTCTCGTAACAGCCGTAACACCATTTACGCGTATCATTTCCAAGAACTTCGCCTCCCCCGACGGGGCGTGCACTTCCCATACGCTTCCCATGTGCTTCTCATGCGCTTCCCATGTGCTTCTCCTCGCCTCGAACGCGTTCAGACGTGCCATCCTTGAGTCATGGCCAAGTCGTTCAGGCGCCGAGCGCCGGGCACAGGACGTATCGGGCTCCTCACGGCGACGGCCGAACTCCTGCTCCGTGAGTGGGTCACAAGAGGGGCCGAGCGCGTCGCCGCCGCACCGGCGACGGGAAGGGTCCTCGGGAGCCTGCACCGCGCGGCGACCGGGCTGGCAGAGGTGACCTCCGAGGTCAGCGCGTACGCCGGGCTCCTGGAGGAGAAGACCGGCGAGCTCCAGGCCAGGACCCGGGCCCGGCGGAACTCCACAGCCCCGGGAGAGTTTTCCACAGCCTCGTACGGCGAAGCCCTCGCTGGTCAGAAGCGCCAAAATCAGCAAATGCCCATCTAGAACGGCATAACTGCCCAACACCGCCCGACAGTTGTCCACAGGCAGGGACGTTTTCCACATACCAGACGGTGACCTACGGCATTGCCGCAAACAGCCTCTCCAGAGCCGCCCGCACTATGTACCTTGGATCGGGGGCCTGACCCGAGGAGCGGCGATGCGGATCATGCTCACCGTGCTCAGCGAGCACACCGACCGCGATGTCGTGGTCGAGGGCGACGAAACGACCACGGTGGCGCGGCTCGCGGAGTCACTCGCCGGGCAGACGGGCGAGCGGCCGACCAACGTGGTCCGCCTGACACGCAACAAGGCCCCCTACGGGCTGAGCCGCGACTCCCCCGGCGCCGAACCCCCCACCCTCTGGCTGGACGGCCGCCCCCTGGCACCCACCGCCCCCGCGCTCGGCCTGCTCCGTGACGGCGACCTCGTCACCCTCGACCGCGCCCTCGCCGGGATCACCCTCGCCGAGGAGCCCGGCGGCATCGTGGAGATCCGGGTCGTCGGCGGTCCCGCCGCCGGTTCCGTGCACCGCCTCAGCCTCGGCGTCCACACCATCGGCTCCGACCCCGCCTGCGCGGTGTCCGTCCCCGACCCCCTGCTGCCCGGCGAGGCGGCCGTGGTGCGGCTCACCCCCGACGCCATCACCGTGGAACCCGCCCCGGGAGCCGCCCACCATGCGCCGCGCCTGGACCGCGACCCCCTGGAACACGCGGAGCCGTGGCCCGAACACGCCCTGCTGACCTGCGGCGCGACCGTGCTGACCCTCAAGGCCGTCGAGCCTCCCGACGCGCACCTGGACGCCCAGCCCGACGGCGGTCTCGCCTACAACCGGCCGCCCAGGTTCAGGCCGCCGGGAGGCGGGCGGCGCTTCGAGGTCCCGGCCGAGCCCAGACGCGCCGAGACCATGCGGCTGCAACTGCTGACCGCGCTCCTGCCCGCCGGGCTGGGACTGATCATGGCCTGGGCTCTCAACACCTGGTACTTCCTGCTGTTCGCGCTGATGACCCCACTGATCATGCTCGGCCAGTGGTGGAGCGACAAGCGGCACGGCCGCAAGCAGTACCGCCAGCAGATCAAGCAGTACAGGGAGCGGATGAAGGCCTTCGAGGCCACCGTGGATCGTGCCCGCGCCGACGACGAGGCCGCCCGCCGCACGGCGGCGCCCGATCCCGCCGAGGTGCTGCTCACGGCGACCGGCCCCCGGCGGCGGCTGTGGGAACGGCGCGACCACGACCCCGACGCGCTGCGGCTGCGGGTCGGCCTCGCCGATCTCCCCGCCGACCTGGAGTTCGCCCCCGAACGCACCGCCCCGATCGAGACCCCGATGCCCGACCCTCCCACCTGCCACGCGGTGCCCGTGGCGCTGGCCATGCGCCGCCTGGGCGTCGCCGGCCTGACCGGACCCCGGGAGACCACGGCCGGGCTGGCCCGCTGGCTGGTCGGCCAGGCCGCCGCCCTGCACAGCCCGCGTGACCTGGCGATCGTCGTACTCTCCGCGCACGGCGACGGCGAGGAGCGCTGGAACTGGGTCCGCTGGCTCCCGCACTGCGCCCCGCGCGGCGGCGAGGACTGCCTGGCCCTGGTCGGCGCCGACCCCGAGGCCGCGGCCCGCCGGGTGAGCGAATTGGCCACGCTGATCGAGGAGCGTCTCGACGAGAACGACGGCTCGGCGATGAAACTCGGCCGGATCCCGTCCGGCTGGGGCGACCTCGGCGGCGCGGAGCAGCCGCTGGCCGCCCCCGTCTACGACGAGCGTCCGTACGACGTGCTGGTCGTCCTGGACGGCGCCCAGGTCCTGCGCGCGCTGCCCGGCATGCCGCAGGTGCTCCGCCAGGGTCCCCGGGCGGGCGTCTACACCCTGGCCGTCGACGGCGACCAGCGGCTGCTGCCCGAGGAGTGCGCCACCGTGGCCGCGGTGGGTGCGGACGGCACGGTCCGGCTGCGCGGCGGCGGCCTGGACGACCTCGGCGAGATCCTGGCCGACCAGGTGTCGGCCTCCTGGTGCGACCGGCTCGCCCGCTCCCTGGCCCCGATCCGCGACGTCAGCAGGGACGACTCGAGCCTGGCCCTGCCCGGGTCCGCGCGGCTGCTGGACCTGCTCGAGCTGCCCTCGGTCTCGGGAACGGCCCTCGCCGAACGCTGGGGCCGGGGCACCGAGGCCGTGGTGGGCGTCGGCCCCGAGGGGACGTTCTCGGTCGACCTGAGCCGGGACGGACCGCACGCGCTCATCGCGGGCACCACCGGCGCGGGCAAGTCCGAGCTGCTGCAGACCCTGATCTGCTCGCTGGCGGTGACCAACCGGCCGGACGAGATGACGTTCGTGCTGATCGACTACAAGGGCGGGGCCGCGTTCAAGGAGTGCGTACGGCTCCCGCACACGGTCGGCATGGTCAGCGACCTCGACGGCCACCTGACGCAGCGGGCCCTGGCCTCCCTGGCCGCGGAGATCCGCCGCAGGGAGCGTCTGCTACTGGCCCACGGCGCGAAGGACATCGAGGACTACCACGAGCTCCGCGACGCCCAGACGGCCCGCGCCTCCCGCGACCTGCTCGTCGCCGGCGGCGGAACCTCGTCCCGGCCCCTGCGCGGGCGTTCGGAGCCGCCGCCCGCGCTGCCCCGGCTGGTGCTGGTCATCGACGAGTTCGCGGCCATGGTCAGCGAGCTGCCCGACTTCATGACCGGGCTGGTCGACATCGCCAGACGCGGCCGCTCGCTCGGCATCCACCTCATCCTCGCCACCCAGAGGCCCGGCGGCGTGGTGACCGCCGACATCCAGGCCAACACCTCGCTGCGGATCGCGCTGCGGGTCACCGAGGCCTCCGAGTCCGCCGACGTCATCGACCGCCCCGACGCCGCGCACATCTCCAAGTCCACTCCCGGCCGGTGCTACGTGAAGTCCGGCGCGGGCGGGGCGACGGCCGTGCAGACCGCCAGGATCGGCGGGCGGAGCCCCGGCGCCTCCAGCGAGGTCAGGGTCCGCGTGACCGAGGTCGGCTGGCGGGCGCTGGGGCGCCCGCTGGCCGCGCCCGACGCGGCCCTCGACGGCTCCCCCGTCACCGACCTGTCCGTGCTCACCGACGCCCTGGTCGACGCCGCCCGCATCGCCGGGATCCCCGAGCAGCCGAGCCCCTGGCTTCCGCCGCTCGCCGACCTCGTCGTCACCCCCGCGTTCCCGGGTCTGTCCGGCGACGCGCTGCCGTACCGCGCGGGGATCGAGGAGGTGCCGCCGCTCGCTTTCGGGGTCACCGACCTGCCGTGGGCGCAGGACCGGCGGGCGCTGGCGCTGGACCTCGCCCACGGGGGGCACCTGCTCCTCGCGGGCGCCTCGCGGAGCGGGCGGTCCACCGCGCTGCGCACGCTGGCGGGGGCGATCGCCGCCGGCGCCTCCCCCGACGACGTGCACGTGCACGCGATCGACTGCGGTTCGGGAGCCCTGCTGCCGCTGATGGCGATGCCGCACTGCGGGGCGGTGGTGACCCGCGACCAGCTCGACCGGGTGGAGCGGCTGCTGTCGCGGCTCCGCGCCGAGATCGGACGCCGGCAGCAGCTCCTCGCCGAGGCCGGATACGCGTCGCTGGCGGAGCTGCGCGCCGTCCAGGGAGGGCCGCGGCTGCCGTGGCTGGTCCTGATGCTCGACCGGTGGGAGGGGTTCGTCGCCGCGTTCGAGGGCTACGACTACGGGCGGCTGATCGAGTCGCTCATGCAACTGCTCAGGGAGGGTCCGGCGGTCGGGCTGCGGGCCGTGGTGACCGGCGACAGGTCCGCGCTGATCGGGCAGATCTCCACGGTCTTCGACGACCGGCTGATCCTGCGGCTGGCCGACCCCGCCGACTACGGCCTGGCCGGACTGCCCGTCAAGGACCTGCCCGCCACGCTCGCCCCCGGCCGCGCGCTGTCCATCGGCGAGCACGGCATCACCGAGAACCAGATCGCCCTGCTCTGCGACGACCCCTCGGGACCGGCCCAGGTCGCCGCGCTCCAGGCGTTGGCCCGGGCGGCGAAGGAGATCACCGCGGAGCCCCCGATGCGGGTGGACGCGCTGCCCATGCGCATCACCGTGGCCCAGACGCTGGATCTGACGCCCTCCTTCCAGCCGCCGTCCCCGCTGTGGGCGCTGCTCGGCGCCGGAGGCGACTCGCTGGCCCCGCTCGGCGTCGACCTGCTCGCCCACGGCCCCGGCGCGGTCATCGCGGGCCCGCCCAGATCCGGCCGTTCCTCGGCCCTGCTGACCGCCACCCAGTCCCTGCTCTCCCGCGGCACCCCGACGGTCCTCGTCACCCCCCGGCGCAGCCCGCTGTGCACGCTGGTGGACGTGCCGGGCGTGCTGGCCGTACTCGACGCGGGCGGCGACCTGAACGAGGCCGTCGCCGGGCAGGAGCGTTACGTCGTGATCGTCGACGACGCCGAGCTGATCGTCGCCGACTCGCCTCTCGGCATGGCCCTGGAGCAGGTGCTGCGCACCGGCAGGGACGGCGAGCACGGCCTCATCGTCGGCGGCACCACCGGCGACCTCGCCACCGCCTACCGCGGCTTCGTCGCCGAGGCCCGCAAGGCGCGCACGGGCCTGCTGCTGTCGGTCCAGAGCCCCGCCGACGGCGACCTGTTCACCGTTCGCCTGCCGCGCGGCGCGGTCGGCGGCCCGCCCGGCCGCGGCCTGCTGGTCACCCTGGGCTCGGTGGTCCCCATCCAGACCGCCATCACCTGACGAGGCGCGGCTCCGGCCCCGTACCGGTTTCCGGTCCCTGCGGACCGGCGGACGCCAGGTCCTCACCGATCGGCAGGCGCCCGCCCCGGTCTCAAGGATCGGCGGACGCCCGCCCCGGTCCCACGAGTCGGCGGACGCCCACCCCGGTCCCACGAGCCGGCAGTCGCCCGGCCCGCGCTCCACGGGCCGGCGGAAGCCCGCCCCGGCCTCCACCGGACGGCGAAACGCCCCGGTCCACAGGGACCGGGGCGTTTATTCGGACGAACCGGGTCGTGCGCCTAACGCGTGGCGGACTCGATGTTTCCTCGGTAGGTGTTGATGACCCGGGAAGCCTCGGCGAGCTCCTCGGACATACGCTGGAAAGCCGCGCGGTAGTTCTGCCAGGCCTCGCTGAAACGCTGGGCCCCGGGGCCCGTCCAGGCGGTGCCGACCTTCGCGGCCTCCCGGTCGAGAGCGGCCATTGTGGCCCTCACCTGGTCCGCCTGCTGGGTGAACTGGGTGGCCATCTGCTGCATTTCCGCGGGATTGCCGCCGAGCAAGTTCTGGCTCATGCCCGTCTCCTTCGGGATCGGTGTCGAGGGGTCACCAAACGAAATCACGATAGAGGAGTGGATCACAATGATTTCGACGTTATACCGAGCGGCTATGGACCTTCCCGTGGCCACGGACGAGTTAACGCACCTCCTTTATCTTGAATTTTCGCGATGCGAGAAGTAATTACCGCGGCCTCCCCGGGACATCGCGCGCCCCCGGCGGCTCGTACATGTGCTCGGGCTCATGAACGGTGATGCGAGTTTCAGCGGGCAGGACCCGGCGGGGTCCGGCCGCCGCCAGGACGCTTACACTCCGTTGGAGGCCCGCCGGCCTCTGTTCGCACGCATATGAAGGGAACGACGTCGGTGCAGAAGGTCATGATCGCCAATCGTGGCGAGATCGCCGTACGGATCGCGCGTGCGTGCAAGGACGCCGGGCTGGCCAGCGTCGCGGTCTACGCCGACCAGGACCTGGACGCGCTCCACGTCAGGGTCGCCGACGAGGCCCACGCGCTCGGCGGCCAGACCCCGGCCGAGACCTACCTCGACATCGGCAAGCTGCTGCGGATCGCCGCCGACACCGGGGCCGACGCCGTCCACCCCGGCTACGGCTTCCTGGCCGAGAACGCCGACTTCGCCCAGGCCGTGATCGACGCGGGCCTGACCTGGATCGGTCCGCCGCCCGCCGCGATCACCGCGCTCGGCGACAAGGTGCAGGCCAGGCACATCGCGCAGAAGGTCGGCGCCCCGCTGGTGGCGGGCACCAAGGATCCGGTCTCCGGGGCCGAGGAGATCGTCGCGTTCGCCAAGGAGAACGGGCTGCCGATCGCGATCAAGGCGGCGTACGGCGGCGGCGGGCGCGGTCTGAAGGTGGCCCGCACGCTGGAGGAGATCCCCGACCTCTACGACAGCGCGGTCCGCGAGGCCGTCACCGCGTTCGGCAGGGGCGAGTGCTTCGTCGAGCGCTACCTGGACCGTCCCCGGCACGTGGAGACCCAGTGCCTGGCCGACGGCCACGGCAACGTGGTCGTCGTCAGCACCCGTGACTGCTCGCTCCAGCGTCGCCACCAGAAGCTGGTCGAGGAGGCCCCGGCGCCGTTCCTCTCCGCCGAGCAGCTCGACCTGCTCTCCACGAGCTCCAAGGCGATCCTGCGCGAGGCCGGTTACGTCGGCGCGGGCACGTGCGAGTTCCTCGTGGGCCAGGACGGCACGATCTCCTTCCTGGAGGTCAACACCCGCCTTCAGGTCGAGCACCCGGTGACCGAGGAGGTCGCGGGCGTCGACCTGGTGCGGGAGATGTTCCGGATCGCCGACGGCGAGGAGCTCGGGTACGGCGACCCCGTGCCGCGCGGCCACTCGATCGAGTTCCGGATCAACGCCGAGGACGCCGGGCGCGGCTTCCTGCCCGCTCCGGGCACCATCACCGCCATGCGCACCCCGTCAGGGCCTGGGGTGCGCCTGGACGCCGGCTACGAGGCCGGCATGACCGTGCCGGGCTCCTTCGACTCGCTGGTCGCCAAGCTGATCGTCACCGGCGCCACCCGGCGCGAGGCCCTGCAGCGCGCCGCCCGCGCGCTGGCCGAGTTCGAGATCGACGGCATGCCCACCGTGCTGCCCTTCCACCGGGCGGTGGTGGTCGACCCCGCGTTCGCGAGCGAGCCGTTCTCCGTGCACACCCGGTGGATCGAGACCGAGTTCGACAACACGATCCCGCCCTATGACAGGGAGATCGGCTCCGCGGAGGAGCGCGGCGATCGCGAGCGGGTGACGGTCGAGGTGGGCGGCAAGCGGCTGGAGGTCGTGCTGCCGGCCGGATTCGCCACCGCCGGCCCGGTCAAGACCGGCGCCCGGCCCCCCAGGCGCGGCGGCGGCGCGGCCGGGAAGAAGGCCGTCGACGGCGACAGCCTGATCAGCCCGATGCAGGGCACCATCGTCAAGGTCGTGGCCGCCGAGGGCGACACCGTCGCCGCCGGCGACGTCATCGTGGTGCTGGAGGCGATGAAGATGGAACAGCCCCTCACCGCCCACAAGGCCGGCACCGTCACCGGTCTGGCGGCCACCACGGGCCAGATCGTCACCGCCGGCGCGACCATCTGCGACATCAAGGGCACCTGACCGCGACTCGGCCGGCTGGGGACTGACGGCTTCGGCGAGGACGCCTCGCCCGGCATCCCATCGGGACAGGCGGTCCTGGCGGGTGGCTTGGGCGGGGTGGGCGCCGGCGACGCCGACACGGGCGACATGCCTGCCGCGACCAGCACCGAAGCGATCACGGGCGAGACGGCGGCAAGCCGTCCCATGGTCCTTCTCGACAAGATTCCTCCACGTTGACCGGAAGATCAGCAGATGTTCCGACCAACGTGAAGAATCGATGTTGACGCTGCGTATAGAATGGATATACCAGCAGTACAGAAGACTGACGACGATCTCGACACCACAGGCGGCCCGGGAGGGGATACGGTCAAGTCGTAGGGAACTCTGACGTCCACTCATTCGTCTATTCAGGACGAAGGAGGCTTTCTGCCGTGACCATCACAAAAACCGCGCCGGGTCGATTCGGTGCTGCGATCATCGCCTTGTTCATCGGGCTCCTCGCCATCTTCATGATCGCGCCCGCGGCCAGCGCCGCGGCGCCCGACCCCGGTGCGATCGCCTCGGGGTTGAAGGACGGAGACAACTTCTTCGTCGACCCCGCGGCAGACTTGCCGGCCAACGCGGTCGACGCCATGCGCAGCGCCGTCGACCAGACCTCCTCGGTCTACGTCGGGCTGCTGCCCCAGGGCTCGATCAGCAGCCAGTCGCAGGCCAGGACGCTGCTGACCGCGGTCCGCAAGGACGTGGGCGGCAAGTCCACCATCCTGCTGATGAGCGGCACGACACCGTTCGGCGTCTCCAACATCAAGGGCATCGACGTCGACGAACTCCTCGGCCGCGCCAAGACGAGCACCAGTCCGACGGACAACGTGATCAACTTCGTCAAGCTGGCGGACGAGGCGGACACCACCGGCGGCTCCAACTCCAGCTCGTCCTCCGGCGGTTCCAGCGGGGGCGTGCTGATCGGCATCCTCGTGCTGGCCCTGGCCGGCGGCGCCGGCATCTTCTTCTACTCCCGCAAGAAGAAGAAGGACCGCGAGGCTCGCGAAGCCGCCGAGCTGGCCGCGGTCAAGCAGACCGTGGACGAGGACGTCACCAAGTTCGGTGAGGAGATCACCGACCTCGACACCGACGTCAAGCTGCTCGGCGACGGCGCCGACCACCAGCAGGACTGGCAGCGTGCGCTCGACTCCTACGAGCGGGCCAAGGTGGAGCTCGTGGCGGTCAAGCGCGCCGACGACCTCCGCGGCGTGACCACCGCGCTGGAGGAGGGCCGCTACGCCCTCGCCTGCGTGAAGGCCCGCGTCAACCATCTGCCGGTCCCCGAGCGGCGGTCCCCGTGCTTCTTCAACCCGCAGCACGGTCCCTCGGTCCGTGACGTGCGCTGGGCACCGCCCGGTGGCGCGCTGCGCGACGTGCCCGCCTGTGCGGCCGACGCGGAGGCCATCGACCGCGGCTACGAGCCGCAGACCCGCGAGGTCATGGTCAACGGCCAGCGCCGCCCCTACTACGACGCGGGACCGGCCTACCAGCCCTACGCCTACGGCTACTACGGCGGCTTCGGCGACGTCATGACCGGCATGCTCGTCGGCACGATGATCGGCGGCATGATGGGCGGCGGCTTCGGATACGGCGGCTACGGATATGGCGGCGACGGCGGTGCGTCGGATGGCGGAAGCGACTTCGGCGGAGGCGGCGACTTCGGTGGCGGTGGCGGCTGGGGCGACTTCGGCGGAGGCGGCGACTTCGGCGGAGGCGACTTCGGTGGCGGTGACTGGTAGCCGACACTGAATGACAGCTGACGGTCACTCCTGAAAGCCGGGTGACCACCGCTGGATGGCAGCTGACGGTCACCGGCGAAAGCCAGAGACGGGCGCGTTCCCCTTCGGGAACGCGCCCGTTGTCATGTGACCTTCGATCAGGTGCTGTTGCGCACGGTCAGCCGGGGCTGGAGCAGGGTGTCCTCCGGCACGGCACGGCCTTCGAGTTTCTCCATGAGCAGCCGCACCGCCTGGCGGCCGACCTCCTCGGCGGGGATCAGCACCGAGGTCAGGGCCGGGCTGGACCGTTCCGCGATGTCGTCGGGGCAGATCGCCACCACCGCGATGTCGCCGGGCACCCGCCTGCCGTACTGGCGCAGTGCCCCGAGCACGTGGTTGACCGCGGCCTCGTTGTGCACGACCAGCCCCGACAGGCCGGGCCTCGTGTCGAGCAGCTCCCCGATCTCCGCGGACACCTGGTCGAAGTTCTCCTCGCACGGCAGCGCGACTCCGGTCAGGCCGTGCTGGGCCACCGCCTCGGTGAACCCCTCCCTCGTCCGGCGGGCGAAGCCGGTGCCGCGCTCGTAGACCACCGAAGGGGCGCCGAGCAACGCGATCTCCCGGTGCCCGCGTTCGGCCAGGTGCTCCACACAGAGCGCGCCCGCCCGCGCGAAGTCCAGGTCGACGCAGGTCAGTCCGGCCGAGTCCGCGGGGAAGCCGATCAGCACGCTGGGCTCGGCGAGCTCCTTGAGCAGCGGCACCCTGCTGTCGTGGAGCTCCACGTCCATCAGCACCAGCCCGTCCACCAGCGAGCTCGCCGCCGCCCTGCGAAGCCCGTCGGACCCCTCGTCGGCGGTCAGCAGCAGCACGTCGTGGTCGTACTGCCGCGCGGCGGTGACCACCGACGTGGCGAACTGCATCAGCACCGGAACGTGCATCCCCGCCCGCAACGGCAGGACCAGCGCGATGACGTTGGCCCGCTTGCTGGCCAGTGCCCTGGCCCCGGCGTTGGGGTGGTAGCCGAGCGTCCGCACGCTGTCCAGCACCCGCCGGCGGGTGTCGGTCGAGATCGCCCGCTTTCCGCTGAGCACGTACGACACCGTGCTCACCGCGACCCCGGCGTGCCGGGCGACCTCGCTGATCGTCACCCCCCGACCGCTCATACGGCCTTCCCGAAGGTGAGGGTGGCCACGGTGATTCCCGTATTCTCGAGCACCACATAAAGATCGTGCACTCCACGGGCGTCCGCAAGGCCGGTGCGTAACTCGGCGAGGTCGTAGCGGCCCGCGCGGGGGACGGGGATGTCGCCGATGACCGGCCCGTAGAGGGGGTCGTCCAGTCGCAGGGTGATCACGCCGCCTTCGGTGCCGACCGCCCGGACCGCGCAGGAGGCGGCTCCGGCCCCGAGGTCCACCGAGCGGAACAGGATCCACGCCCCCTCGGCCGTGGACCGTACGGCGTCGCCGGAGACCCTGTCCGCGTCCACGAACGCCACCGAGTCGTACTCGTCGTGGTCCACCGCGGGGATCGGGCCGTCGAGGACGGCGCGGGGCGGGATGTTCTCGCCCTCGACGTGGAATCGGGCGCTCAGCCGGAAGTCGCGGGCCGAGCCGCCGATCATGATCTTGTGGGGTGCGTCCTCGACGACAGACCGGTTCCTGGTGACGTCCCAGAAGGCCAGGTCGCCGACGTCGAAGGTCCAGCCGACCCTGGTGCTCTCCCCGGGGGCGAGCCGCACCTTGACGAAGCCGCGCAGGCGTCGCAGGGCCTGCTTGACCCGGGAGCGCTGCTGGTGGGTGTAGATCTGGACGACCTCCACCCCGGCGCGGGAGCCGGTGTTGGTGACGGTGGCCGAGGCGGTGACCCTGCCGTCCAGCACCGACACGGTCAGGTCGCCGTAGTCGAAGGTGGTGTAGCTGAGTCCGTGGCCGAAGGGGTAGAGCGGGGTGCCCCTGAAGTACTGGTAGGTCGCGTCGGCGGCGATGATGTCGTAGTCGAGCAGGTCGGGCAGCTCGCGCGCCGAGCGGTACCAGGTCTGGGTGAGCCGCCCCTCGGGGTCGGCGTCGCCGAACAGCACCTCGGCCAGCGCGTGACCGTACTCCTGCCCCCCGTGCGAGGACCACAGCACCGCGGGCAGGTCCTCGTCGGCCCAGGTGACCGGGTAACCGCTGCTGATCACCATGACGGTCCTGGGGTTGGCCGCGCGTACGGCCCTGACCACGGCCTGCTGCGCGGCGGGCAGCGCCAGGTCGAGGCGGTCCTCGGTCTCCCTGCCGTTGACCAGCGGGTGGTCGCCGACGACCACCACGGCCACGTCCACCGTCGCGGCGAGGGCGGCGGCGGCCTCGGCCCCGTTGACGATCCGCTCCATGGTCAGCCAGACGGCCGCGTCGGCGTCGTCGACCAGGCGGAACACCTCGCCCTCCAGCGCGACGTAGCGGCCGGTGGAGATGTGCCGGAGCGCCAGCGCGCCACGCGGCCGATCCTCCATCCGGAAGGTCTGGCGCACCTCCCAGCCGCTGGGGCCCGGCTGGTCGTTGACCAGCACGCCGCCGTCGTCCACCGACAGGTAGCGTCCGGTGGCCGTGGCCCGCAGCGCGTATGACCCGCCGCCCCAGTCGAAGAGGTCGAACGTGTCCGGCTCCGTGCCGATCCCGAGCGGCCCGCCGTCGAGGTCGACGATGACGGGGCCGTCCTCGGCCGACAGCGTGATCCGGTCCACGGCCTCGCAGAACAGGGTCTCGCACCGCTCGGAGAGCCCGGCGCGGGCGGTGACGGCGTACGGGAGCGTGCCCGAGTACCAGTCCTCCATCAGCGTGTCGCCGAGCTGGCCGATGACCGCGATCGTCCTGACCGAGGTCAGCGGGAGGATGCCGTCGTTGCGCAGCAGCACGATCGAGCGCCGGGCCGCCTCGCGGGCCAGCGCCTGGTGCTCGGGGCAGTTGACGACCGCCTCGGTGATGTCGTCGTACGGCGTGGCGGGGTCGAACTCGCCCAGCCGGAAGCGGATGGACAGCGCGTGCCGTACCGCCACGTCGAGGTCCGACTCGGTGAGCAGGTCCCGCTCCAGCGCCCGGCGGATGTGCCCGAGGGTGACCTCGGTCCGGTCGTCGTCCTGGGTGAAGCTGTCGAGCCCCGCCTTGATCGCGTGGGCGTAGGCCTCGGGGCCGTCGTCGTGGTAGGCCTGCAGGCCGGTGAGGTTGCCGGGCGCGTAGGCGTCGCTGACCACCAGGACGTCGTCGGGCGCCCAGCCCCGCAGCACCTCGTTGATCAGCGGGCTGAGGTGGGCCGGGCGGCCGTTGACCAGGTTGTAGGAGGGCATCACGGCGACCGCCGCCCCCTGCTCCAGAGCGGGCCGGTAGGCGGGCAGCTCGTACTCGTGCAGCACGCGCGGCGGCAGGTTGCTGGAGGTGACGCAGCGGTCGGTCTCGTTGTTGTAGCCGAGGAAGTGCTTGAGCGTGGGGGCGGTCTTCAGCACCGTGGGATCGCTCCCACGAAGGCCGGAGGCGTACGCCGTGGCCATGACACCGGTCAGCCACGGGTCCTCGGAGTAGCCCTCCTCGTTGCGGCCCCAGCGGGGGTCGCGGAGCGGGTTGACCACCGGCGCCCAGACGTTGAGCCCGGCCGCGTCCGGGTCCTTGTGGTGGAAGGCCACGACCTCGTCGCTCGTCGCCTCGCCGACCCGCCTGACCAGCTCCGGATCCCAGGTGCTCGCCAGCCCGACCGCCTGCGGGAACACCGTCGCGGGCCCCATCCAGGCCAGTCCGTGCAGCGCCTCGGTGCCGGTGCGGAAGCGGCCCAGGCCGAGCCGTTCGACCGGTGCGTGGTACTGGTGCAGCAGCCCGACCTTCTCCTCCAGCGTCAGCCTGGCCTGAAGGTCTGCGATCCGCCGGGCGAGGGGGAGCTCCGGGTCGCGGAACGGTTCGTTCATCTGGGGGGACCATCCCTTTGAGAGCGTCGAAGCGCTTCGACTAGCGCCCGTGAAAACGCGCCTCTGTCGAAGCGCTTCGATAATCGGTCCAGGAAAGCTCCGTTCGTTACACGCGTGTTTCGAACGAAGCTTCCCTGAAGGGTGCACTCCCGTGAGGCTCAGGTCAAGAGATGCCGGGCAAACCACCCGAATTGAGGCTCAGGTCAAGAGATGCGGGGCAACCGACCCGAATCCACCGAGTCGAGGACCCTGGCCGCACCGCCCAGCGCCGCCGCGCCGTATCCCAGGGTGGAGGCCACGACCCGGCAGCCCCCGACGTCCGGCGCGATCGTGCGCCCCCGCATCTCGGCCTCCACCTCGGGCAGCAGCCACGGCGCCAGCGGCACGTAGTAGCCGCCCAGGATGACCACGTCGGGGTTGAGCAGGTTGGCCATCACGGCCACCCCCTTGCCGAGGTTGCGGCCCACGGTGCCCAGCACGTTGAGCGTGCGGGAATCGCCCGCGCGGGCCAGCCGTACCACCTCGTCGAGCTCGACCTCGACCTCCGCCGGGGAGAGCGCGGCGTGCTCCAGCACCGCCCCGATCCCGGCGACGGCCTCCAGGCAGCCCAGACGCCCGCAGCGGCACTCGGCGCCGAGCGGGTCGAGCTGGATGTGGCCGATCTCCCCGGCGTATCCCTGACCGCCTCGACGGAGCCGTCCGTCGAGGATCACCCCGGCGCCGACCCCGATCTCGCCGGTGAGGTAGACCAGGTTGGCCACCCCCGCCTGCGCGCCGAAACGGTGCTCGGCCAGGGCCGCGAGGTTGGCGTCGTTGTCGACCTGAACGGAGAACCCCGGGTCGCGCAGGGCCTTCGCGAGGTCGCCGCTCAGATCGACGTCGTGCCAGCCGAGGTTGGGCGCGATGCGCACGGTGCCGTCCGTGCCGACCAGTCCCGGCACGCCCACGGTCAGGCCGAGGACCTGACGCTCCTCCTTGGCCATCCGGTTCACCACCCGGCGGACGATCGCCGCGACGGCGGCGATGGCCTGACCGGCCGTGATGGTCGCACCGCTGAAGGACCGCCGCCAGGACAGCAGCCTCTCCCCCGACAGGTCCACCGCGACGGCGGTGACGTAGTCGACGTTGATCTCGATGCCGATCGCGGCGTACGGCGATCCGTCGAGCACCAGCATCGTGGCCGGGCGGCCGACGCGGTTCTCGGTCAGCCCGGTCTCCCTGACCAGGCGGCGGTCGATCAGGTCGGCGACCAGGCTCGACACCGTCGCCTTGTTGAGACCGGTGGAGGCCGCGATGTCGGCTCGCGAGCACGGCGCGTGCTCGCGGACGAATCTCAGCACGACGGCGAGGTTGGTGGCCCGGACGTCGGCGAAGTCGGCCGGCTGCGGGTCAGTCGTAGATGTGATCAAGGTCAGTCCCGTTCCCGCTCGGCCAGGCTGGCCCCATCATGCCCCATCGTTCACCAATCTGTGACCACCCCCCGGCGGTCCGCGATCGACGACCCCTTGTGACGGAGGTCACCCTCGACTAATTTGTTTGGTCGAAAAACGAACTAATTCTATCAACAGCCACCCCCCGCCGATACCCCCTGACAGGTGTCGAATCAACGAAGGGAGCGCCCCGTGAAGGATCTCCCCCGAGGCGTGACGACGAGCAGACGTGGATTCCTCGGCCTGGTAGGACTCAGCGCGGCGATGGTCGCCGGCGGCGGCCTGCTCGGCGCGTGCCCCAGATCTCCTCCAGGAGCTTGGGATGCGTATCGGTGAACAGAACGCTTTGTGCCGATAAGCGGCGATGAAACCCACATACGCGGTAACCCGAAAAGGTTATGTTCACCTGCGGCAATATCGTCAAGTTCGACCATCAACCAATCCTGTATGGAGTATGGTCGGTGCCGTGATCGGTCAGGAAATGGTCAAGCGGTAGCGCGGGCACAGAGCCCGCCTGGAGCTGACCGGCGCCCAGGCGGCGGCCCTGGATGAGCAGGCCAGCGCCGCGATTACCGTGTGGAACTGCCTGCACGCCTACTGGACGCATTTCGCCGGGAAAAGCCCGACGCTCGCTCAGGCGGATGCGGCGATTCGCCAGGCTCGTAAGGATGCCGTTTTTCTCGCGGTGCTTCCGGCCCAGGCCGCCCAGGCCGTTCTCAAAACGTATATGCAGGCGTGGCAGAACTTCTTCAACCCCAATCACCCGGCCAAAAAGCCAACGTTTAAAACGAAGAAGGGCCGCCCGCGTCTGGCGGTCGATGTGCCCCAGGCTCGCAATCTGCGGATCGTGCGCCTGTCGGCGAAATGGGGCGCGGTCACCGTTCCGCTGGTCGGCCGGGTCCGTTTCCGGTGGACCAAGAACCTGCCCGGCATCGGCAACAACTCCCCGGCCGGGAAGGTGACCGGCGCCAGGGTGGTGAAGGAGGCGAACGGCTGGCACATCGTGTTCCGCACCGAACAACACGTGCCACACCCGACCCCGCACCGGGGCCCGAAGGTGGCATGGACCGGGGCATCACCGTGCCCCTGGCGCTGTCCACCGGGGAGAAACTGCGGCACAAGCCGTGGCTGACCCACGGTGAGCGTGAGCGGTTGCTGCGTCTGGAGCGCGCCGCCGCCCGCCGCCGCGCCGCCCGCACCCGGGGCGAGCCGGTCTCCAACCGGCTGGCCCGCACCTACGACCAGATCGCCAGGCTCCGCGCGAAAGCCAAGCGCAGAGCCTATGACTGGCAGCACCAGACCACCACCGCGCTGGCCCGAAAGTATTCGGCGATCGTGGTAGGAGACCTGCACATTACGAACATGACCCGTTCGGCGGCGGGCACCGCCACGGCCCCGGGCACCAACGTCGCACAGAAACGGGGCCTGAACCGGGCCATCGCCGGGCAGGGCTGGGGACGCACCGTGACGTTCCTGACCTACAAGGCCGCCGAGCGGGGCGGGTGCGTGCCGACGGTGCCCGCGCAGGGCACCTCGCAAGAGTGCCACCGCTGTCACACCACCACGGCGGGATCTCGCGAATCGCAGTCGCGGTTTGTGTGTAAGAACGTGCGGTGTGGGTGGATCGGCAATGCCGACATCAATGCCGCCGGTATCAGCTTCATCGGTACAACTCTGCCGCCGGATCGGCGGTCACCGGGCGTGGAGACCTCCAGCCGTTGGGCGGGTCTGTGAAGCGTCAACCACCCCGCGCCAGATCACGCGCTCTGTAAGAGGCCGCGTGATCTGGCACGGGGAATCCCCGGCATCTCAGGCCGGAGAGGAGATCAAAAGTACGAGACGCCCGAGTTCGAGCTGATGCTGGAGTTCATGCAGAAGATCTACAAGGAGGAGCTGGTCCACCCGAACGTCGTCGGCAGCAAGGGCGGCAACGAGGCCCGCGACTTCTACATGAAGGTCCTGCGGGACAACGGCCGTGCTTAGCGACCGCGTAAGGACCGGGCCGGCGGGTGACCTGACCTCACCCGCCGGCGCCGGCACCTCCAAGGATGTCGGTAAGAAGGCCGCCAGGACAAGCCGGACGCGCCAACCACTGCGTTCCCGACTGAAACGTGACTGGCAACTGCTGCTGATGACGTTTCCCGCGATCGCCCTGCTGGTCGTCTTCCACTACGTTCCCCTGCTCGGCAACGTCATCGCCTTCCAGGACTACTCGCCCTACGTCGGCATGAAGGACAGCCCGTGGGTCGGCCTGTCCAACTTCCAGTGGCTGCTGCTCGACGAGAGCTTCTGGGACGCGACCCTCAACACACTGTCGATCACGACCTTCCAGCTGATCTTCTACTTCCCCGTTCCGATCATGCTGGCCGTGCTTCTCGACAGCGTGGTACGGCCCCGCCTGCGCCTGTTCGTCCAGGGCATCGTCTACATGCCGCACTTCTTCTCGTGGGTGCTGGTCGTGACGCTGTTCCAGCAGATGTTCGGCGGCGCCGGCGTGCTCTCGCAGACGCTGCGGAACCAGGGATACAGCGGCTTCGACCTCATGACGAATCCGGACACGTTCATCGCGCTCGTGACGGCGGAGACGGTCTGGAAGGACGCCGGCTGGGGAACGATCATCTTCCTGGCCGCGCTGGCGGCCATCAACCAGAACCTCTACGAGGCCGCCGCCGTCGACGGCGCGAGCCGCTGGCGGCGACTGTGGCACATCACCCTGCCGGGGCTGCGCCCGATCATCGTCCTGCTGCTCATCCTCCGTCTCGGAGAGGCGCTGAACGTCGGCTTCGAGCAGTTCTTCCTGCAGCGCGACGCGGTCGGCAGGGACGCCGCCGAGGTGCTGGACACCTTCGTGTACTGGCGCACGCTGCTGACCGGCGAGTGGAGCTACGGAGCGGCGGCGGGCCTGGTCAAGTGCCTGGTGGGGCTGATCCTGATTCTGGTGGCCAACAAGGTCGCCCATCGATTCGGCGAGGACGGGATCTATAAACGATCATGACGACTCTCCCGCCCTGGGCCGAACGGCCGAGCCGCGCCGGCGGACTCCTCAAGAGGCTCATCCTCACGCTCATCACGGTGTGCGTCCTGTTCCCGATCTACCTGGTCGTGCTGACCAGCTTCTCCACGCAGGAGGCCGTGACCGAGTCCGGCGGCCTGGTCACGGTGCCCGGCCACCTCTCCCTCGCCGCCTACGAGGAGCTCTTCGTAGGCGGTGTGGTGAGCAGGTCGGTCATGGTCAGCCTCGGCGTGACCCTCGTCGGCACGGCGATCAGCCTGACCGTCACGGTGCTGGCCGCCTACGGCCTGTCCCGGCCGGGCTCCCTGATGCACCGGCCGCTGCTCTTCCTCGTCCTGCTGACGTTCCTGTTCGGCCCCGGGATGATCCCGAGCTATCTGCTGATCAGCTCGCTGGGGCTCATCGACACGTACTGGGCGCTGATCCTGCCCGGCGCGGTCGCCGCGTTCAACCTCGTGGTGATGCGGGCGTTCTTCATGAACATCCCCGCCGAGGTGACCGACAGCGCGCGCATCGACGGCGCGAGCGAGTTTCGCATCCTGATGAAACTCGTGCTGTCGATGTCCAAGGGCGTCACCGCGGTCATCGGCCTGTTCTACGCGGTCGGCTACTGGAACTCGTTTTTCAACGCCGTCCTCTACCTGAACGACAACGCCAAGTGGCCCCTTCAGGTCGTGCTCCGGCAGTACGTGCTGCAGGGGCAGTCTTTGATCGTCGGCCAGTCGGGAGACACCACGATCGCCGGCCAGTCCCTGCCCCCAGCCTCGCGATCCAGATGGCCATCGTCGTCGCGCTGCTCCCGGTGCTGTTCGTCTACCCGTTCATCCAGCGGCACCTCACCAAGGGAGTGATCATCGGCGCCATCAAAGGCTGATCGGGAACAGCCTCTTCCACAGGCGGAGACCCGTGTGAACTCACCGGCGGAGTCACTTCGGGGGAACCCCACGGAACTCCCCGGCTCTGTGGATCCACATCGACGATCGCTTCGCCGACCCCACCCGAAGTGGTCCGGGTCCGTCACGTGGTGGAGGCCGGACCAGCCCTCGATCCCCCTTCTTGAGGATCGTCGGTCCGCCACCGGCCTCTATACCCTGTCCTCATGCCAGGACCCCCTTTGACGATCAAGCTGATCATCGCGGACGATCAGGCCTTGATCCGGTTCGGCCTGCGACTCATCGTGGAGACCGCGCCCGGCATCGAAGTCGTCGGGGAGGCCGCCGACGGGCTCCAGGCCGTCGCCGAGGCTCGACGGCTACGGCCGGATGTGCTGCTGATGGACATCTCGATGCCGCGGCTGGACGGGCTCAGCGCCGCCCGGCGGCTGCTCGGCGATCCCCACCCGCCGAGGATCGTCATGCTGACCACCTTCGACACCGACGAGAACCTTCATGTCGCGCTGCGCACGGGGGTGAGCGGTTTCCTGCTCAAGAACTCGCCACCGGAGCGGCTCCTGGAGGCGATCCGTGCGGCGACCGCCGGGGACGCGCTGATCGACCCGGCGGTCACCACACGGTTGATCGCCACCTTCGCCGGCCGCCACGAACCCATCGCGCCACCGGCACTGGCCACGCTCACCCCGCGTGAGTCACAGGTGCTGCTCCTGCTGGCCCGTGGCCTGGCCAACATAGAGATCGCCCAGGAACTGAATATCGGGGAGGCGACCGTACGGACCCACGTCATGCAGGTGCTGCGCAAGCTCGGGCTCCGCGACCGCGTGCAGGCCGTGGTGTTCGCCTACGAGGCCGGAGTGGTCCGGCCCGGGGCACAGGACCTGCCGTGACGCACCCGGCACTTCAAGGCTGGCGACCCACCCTGCTTGACCTGCTGCTCTCTCTCGCCGTGGTGGTCGCCGGCCTGGTCGAGTCGTTCGGTCGCCAAGGGCCGCTGCCCGGGCAGATCGACCACCCGGTGCCACTGGCGGCGGGCGCGGTCGCCGCCGGAGCCCTGCTGCTGTTCCGGCGCAGGTTCCCGATGACCATGCTGCTCCTGCTGACCGCGGACGGTTATGCGGTACGGGTGGTCACCGACGCCGGTTACTACGCCGCCTGGCATTTCTACTCCACGCTCATTTTGGTGCACACCGTGGCCAGCGCGGCGGAGCTGCGCAGCCGGCGCGGCCTGGGAGGGCTGGTGTGCGTGCTGACCACGTACGGCTACCTGCAGACCTTCCAGCACAACGACATGGCCGAAGTGCTGATCAGCGCCATTTTCATGGGCGTGGCGTACACCAGCGGCATCCTGCTGCGCCGCCAGATCGACCAGACGATGCGGCTCACCGCCCACACCACGCGGTTGGAGCTGGAGCGTGAGGAACGAGCTCGGTGGGCCGTGACGGAGGAGCGCAACCGGATCGCCCGCGAGCTGCACGACGTCATCTCACACAACGTGAGCCTGATGACCCTGCACACCGGAGGGGTGCGGATGCTGCTCGGCGACGACCGGGCGCGGGAGCGCGACCTGCTGCTCGGCGTCGAACGGGCCGGGCGGGAGGCGGTCGAGGAACTGCGGCTCATGCTGGGGATGCTCCGCGGCGCGGACGGCAACGGTCCCGAGGCCCTCCAGCCGAGCCTGGACCGCCTGAACGACCTGGTCACTCAGGTCGGGGAGGCCGGGCTGGAGGTCCGTCTGCGGATCATCGGGGAGCCTTACCCCCTGCCACCGGGCCTTGACCAGTCGGCCTACCGGGTGATCCAGGAGGCCCTGACGAACGTGCTCAAGCACGCCCACGCCGCCAAGGCCGAGGTCGTCATCGGGTACGACCGGGTGGAGCTCAGTGTGGAGGTCACCGACGACGGGACCGGTCACCCGCCGGGCGGTGGGCACGGGACGGGACACGGCCTGATCGGGATGCGGGAACGGACCGCGATGTACGGCGGTGCTCTGGTCGCCGGTCCCGTCCCGGGCGGCGGCTACCGCGTGTCCGCCAGGTTCTCGCCCACCGGTTTGTCGGCGGCTTCCTGAACGACGGCCTCGCCGGACCATTCGACATCGGTCATCCGCAGCAGCCGCAACCCGATGACCCCGGAGCCTGCCAGGTAGAGCAGGCCGCCCACCGACGTGCCGATCGGGAAGATCGGTGCCCCCAGGATGCCCGCGAGCATCGCGAAGGGAGACCACCAGGGCGCGTGGCGTGCGTGGGCGAGCGCCAGGCCGAGCAGGAAAAGACCGAGCAGCCCGGCGAAGCCCGGGATCTGGAACCCTAAGCGAGCTCCGGCGTCGGCGAGCGCCTCGTCCGCGAGCATGGCCCCTTCGGCCGGTGGCAGGGCGCGTTCGAGACGAGCGTAGAAGAAGTCGCCGAGCATCAGCCCGGAGAAGTTCACGACGCCGAGCAGCGCGAGACCACCGGCGACATGACCGAACAGGACCCCGCGATGCCGGATGAGATGGATCATCCCGATGATGCCCGGGATCAGCAGGACCCAACTCCAGTGCAGCAGCGAGGCACTGACCGAGACCTGTTCCGGGTACCTGCCGTAGACGCCGACGGTGTCACCCCCCTGCCTGATCGCCGGGTCCGCGACGAGACCCGCCACGTAAACGAGAGGCGCGGCGAGCAGGCAGATCCCGGCCGCGGACCTGCGTAATGTGTGTGGATCGGATAGCACCGACATGAGACCTTCCTCGCGTGTCTGGCCCACCGGAGGCAGGCGGGTGGAGACGGAAGGCTAGGCGGCGACGATGCCCCGCCGCGTCCACCACACGGGCTACTGGCCCTCCACATCCTGTTGGGCGGCGTTCTCGCAGAGGGCTGGGCCGATGCCGCCGCCTGGCAGAGGACTACGCGCGCGCCTGCGGTCACCGCCGAAAACATCGTCTACCCGGCAAGGGCGAAGGTGGCGAGGAGGTCAGGCGCGCGGATCA
Source organism: Streptosporangium subroseum (assembly GCF_900188345.1). Classification (GTDB taxonomy): domain Bacteria; phylum Actinomycetota; class Actinomycetes; order Streptosporangiales; family Streptosporangiaceae; genus Streptosporangium; species Streptosporangium subroseum. The sequence continues at coordinate 105,346 of NZ_FZOD01000027.1, forward strand.
TCGGAGGATCGCCGCTTCTCGCAGACGGCATGTTCCCAGGCCAGCTCCGCCTTCAGCTCGGCGACCCGGTGCTGCAGCTCGAAGATCCGGCGGACGGCGACGAGGCTCATACCCTCGCCGACAAGCTCGATGGCGTCCTGAAGGTCGGCGATCTCATGGCGGGTGTAGCGGCGCTGACCGCCGGTCGAGCGTGCCGGCCGTACCACGTCATGTTCGTCAAGACGGCGAAGAAAAGCCTGTTGAACGTGGAGCATCTCGGCCACCTGGCCAACCGAGTACAGCGGAGCGTGCTCGTCGTCGAACGGTAGCCGGACCATCACCGCTCCCTTCCTGACGCCTGAACCGCGACAGGGTGGATACCTGAGCCCGGTATCCACCCTGTCGCGGTTCGACGTTCGAATCTCGGCCGCTCAGCCCTTGATCGACTTCTGGGCGAACGTGTTCTCGGTCTTCTGGATCTCGACCTTGCGAGGCTTGGCCCTCTCGATCACCGGGATGCGCACGGCCAGGACGCCGTTGGAGTAGGCGGCGTCGACCTTGTCGCTGTCGAGATGCTCGGAGAGGTAGACGCGGCGGGTGAAGGTGCCCATCGGGCGCTCGCGCACGAACAGGCGGTCGTCGTCGCCGTACTCCTCCTCGCGGCTGCCGCTCACCGAGAGCACGCCGCGGTCGACGGTCACCTCGATGGAGTCCGGGTCGATCCCGGGAAGGTCGAACTTGAGGAGAACGTCGTCCTTGCGGCGGACACCGTCCAGCGCCATGGCCCCGCGCGCGCTGTCGTCTCCCCCTCCCCGTCCGAGGGCCTGCCGCGCGAGCCGGTCGAACTGACGGTCGAACTCCTGGACGAACGGATCGATCGACGTCAGCAGCATCGGTACCACCTCCATTGAACCGGGCAGGTATCCTCAAGCCCGCCCTCTAGAAAAACTGTCACTTCAGTTATAGATAATCAGGCGCAGAGGATGCAAGTAGTCTCCAGAAAAAAATGCGCGCCCCCTCGGGACCGCCTGCTGGAGTGACGCCTGCCGCGTTACGACCAACCGCCCGAGCCGCCCCCGACCCTTCACCGGGAGTCCGATCGGCCCCGCCGCCGAGAAGGCGTCGGCCTCCGGCCTGACGAGCGGTGCGTGACCACCGAACACGCGGAAAATCCGCTGACGCCGGCCCCCGTGGACCCGACCGCGCTCGTCGCGGCGCGCGACCTCAGAGAGGCGATCTACCGGCTGGCCCGTGCGAACTGCGACGGGACCGGGTACGGCCGGGCAGATCGCGAGCTGCTCAACCAGGTGGCGGCCGGAATGCCGGTGGGCGTCCGTCTCGATGACGAGCCGGGTGATCTCGGGGCCGGGGACGTGACGCCGTTCGCCGTGCACAAGCGGATATACGCAGATAACAAATACGCCGATCCAACGTCATTTCCGCTGGCATAATCACGTGACGTCTCTGATCGCCGGGATCTGGCCGCACTCGACGCGGGCTTTCTCGGGCATACGCCGCTCGCGCTGTTCGACGGCGTCCCGGTCCGGCAGGTGATCGGTCGAGGCGGCCGGTCCGGCACGTGGTCGGTCAAGGCGGCACGTGGTCGGTCAAGGCGGCACGTGGTCGGTCAAGGCGGCACGTGGTCGGTCAAGGCGGCACGTGGTCGGTCAAGGCGGGGGGAACGGCTCGAGCGCTCGGTCCGGAGCTTCGCGGCGGCTCTGCCGAACGGCTGGCAGCCGGACCCGGCCCTAGAAGATCACTTCTTATTCGGTCAAGGAGCGAAAAGCACTCGTGAACACGGATCAGATCGTCGTTCCCATTCCGCGGACCCGCATCGGCGTCTACGGGGACGACCCCACTCGCTACGACCGGCCGCCCCTGCCGGCCATCTCGGCC
>NZ_FZOD01000153.1 GCF_900188345.1 Streptosporangium subroseum
CCGCGCTGGACGGCGGTGATGGCATGCATCTCAATGACAGAGGCGCCCAGGCCATGGCCGATTCCGTGGACCTCGAAACCCTCGCGCTCTAGAGCCCTGATCGTCAGCCCGCCGCTACCCGGTGATGTCCCTCCGCCAGACCTGGCCCTCCGCGGGTCGGTAACGGTCACTTCGTCCTAGTTTGGCGCTCGGCGACCAGCTTGAAGACGCGTTTGAACTCCGCGTACGCCTCCTCGCCGACCGCCCGCGCGTGCTCGGCCTCCATCTCCGCGACGACGGCGTCCGACTTCACCAGGTGATCGCGGCCCAGTTCGGTGGGCACGATGAGCTTGGCCCTGCGATCGGCGGGATCCGGCTGCCGCTCCACGTACCCGAGCGCCACCAACTCGTCCACCAGGGTGCCGATCACCTGCTTGTGCTGACCCGACTGCGCGGCCAGGTCGGAGGCCCGGCTGCCCTCCACGTCCAGGTAGGCCAGCACGGCCCCGTGCCGCGGCCTGACCTGGTCCTCCCCCATCTCCGCCAGCCGGGAGAACAACTCTTTCTGCAGGCTGAACAGCGTCCGGCTGGACAGGATCCCCAAGTCGGGCATCTCCCGCTTGCGTTCGCTCCTACGCACCGCGCGCCCCTCATTTAGTCACTAATTTTGACTGTCACTAATTCTTACTATATCGTCGTGGTGTGACGACGACAGTAGAACTCACCAGGTTCCGCGTCTCTTCCGAGCACGAGACGGATCTCATCGCCGCCCGTGGCGGAATGATCGCGGACTTCCAGGCCGACCGGGACGGATTCCTGGGCGCCAAGCTGATCCAGCTGTCCGACGGCGAATGGCTGGACATCGTGGAGTGGCGCTCGCCGGCCGACTTCGCGGCCTCCCGCGCCAAGGGCGGCAACCTGCCCGGCATCCAGGCCTTCTTCGGCCTGATCGACGAACTCGTTTCCACAGAAGAGGGGACATTGCGATGACCATCCTGATCACCGGTGCCAACGGCATCGTCTCCAGCGGGGTACTGCGCTCGCTGCGGGGCACGGCGGACCTGCGGGCGCTGGTACGCGACAGGGCCAAGTCGCCATTAGGTGTCGAGGTGGTGGTCGGCGACCTTCACCACCCGGAGACGCTGGACCAGGCGTTCGAGGGCGTAGACACGGTGTGGCTGCTGAACGCCATGGGCCCCGACTCCACGCACGCCAGCAGCAATGCGCTCTGGGCGGCCAGGAAGGCGGGCGTGCGGCACATCGTCCGCATGTCGGCCATCGGCGCGGGGCACGACGCACCGACCCGCAACGGCCGGCTGCACATCCTGTCGGACATCGAGCTCGCGGCCTCGGACGTCGGCTGGACCATCGTCCGCCCGGCGTACTTCATGCAGAACACTCTCGGCTCGGTCAACGGCGACACCTTCTACGGTGCTCCCGGGAAGGGCCGAGTCGGCATGATCGACGTGCGGGACATCGCCGACTTCGCCGCCGTCGTGCTCCGTGACCCCGCACCCCATCGGGGGGAAACCTACACGATCACTGGACCGGAGAGCATCAGCCTGCGGGACACGACGGACACGCTGTCGAAGGTGTACGGCAGGCCGATCGCCTACCAGCCGGTGAGCCCGGACGACGCCTATCCCGCGATGCTGAAGGCCGGGATGAAGGAGTGGGACGCGGCGGTCACCAAGGAGTACCTGAAGGCCTACGACGCGGGCTGGGGCGACTACACCACGCCCACGTACACCGCCGTGACGGGCCGTCCGGGCAGGACGTTCGCCCAGTCCGCCCGCGACTACGCCGATCAGCTCGGCGGATGAGACCGCGCCACGGTGGCCGCCGATGCAGGAACGGCTCGTCGTTTCCGGGCCGTGTCCGGTGGGGTGGTGTCGGCCGGTGGAAGAATCGGCCGGATTGCTGATCCTTCTGCCGGGGCGTTCTTGGGACCTGGCGCGCGTCGCACCGTCACCCGGCGGTTCAGAAGGAGTGGTTGTAGTAGTTGCCCCAGTCGAAGTCGCGGGAGTTGCCCTCGCCGATGCGGGTGCGGAAGCCGTCGAAGCCGCTGTTGCGGCTGTAGCTGAACTTCC
>NZ_FZOD01000005.1 GCF_900188345.1 Streptosporangium subroseum
GTGACCGACGGGTACGGCAACCAGGTCGTGCGGGCCGAGGCGGACGCCGAGGGCGCGGTGATGACCGCTCCGCTGGCGCCCGGCGTCTACACCGTCGTCGTCACCGCGGTCGGCTATTCACCCATCGCCTCGACGGCGATCGCGACCACGTCCGGCACCGCCGAGCTGGGCGTCCTCGTGCTCGCCCGGCAGGGCGGTGTGGAACTGCCGCCGCCCGGCGTGTGGACCATCGATCCCGCTCATTCGAAGGTGGCCGCGACCGCGCAGCACCTCGGGCTGTCCAGCGTGCAGGGAAGGTTCACCGAGTTCTCCGGCCGGATCGACGTCGGCGCGACCGCCGAGACGTCCAGCGTCGCGGCCGCGATCAACGCGGTGTCGATCACCACGGGCAACGGCACGCGCGACGACCACCTGCGCTCGGCCGACTTCCTCGATGTCGCCACGCATCCGACGATCTTCTACCGGAGCGTCGGGCTGTCCGCGGCGGGTCCGGACCGGTGGACGCTGCGCGGAGAGCTCCACATGGCCGGCATCACCCGGGCGGTGGACCTCGATCTAAGCTATCTCGGCACGAGCCCCGATCCGTGGGGCGGCCTGCGGGCCGCGTTCCGCGCGACCACCGAGCTGCACCGCGAGCACTTCGCGATGAACTACAACCAGGTGGTGCAGGCGGGCATCTCCCTGATCGGAGCCACCTTGAAGGTCGAACTCGACATCCAGGCGGTCCAAGGGGAACTCCCGCCGTCGTCCTGACCGTTCACGCGGCCAACCCCAAGAGCCGACGCCGAACCGGCAGGGAGCCGGGAAGGAGGATCACGATGGCCAAGACAGCGGCGACCGCCTCCAGCGAGGAGTTCGAAGCCTACTGCGCGGTCGAGCACCAGCTCGGCGTGCTCTTCCGGCGTTCTCGCGCGCTGTCCGCGGAGATAGGCCGCGTGGTGCACCCCGGGCTGGAGGCCGGTGCCTACAGTCTGCTGGTGCGCATCTGCGAGGTCGCTCCGGCGCGCTCCACCGACCTGGCCGCCTACTTCGGCGTCGGCAAGGCGACCATCAGCCGTCAGTTGAAGGTGTTGCAGGAGCTGGGGCTGATCGAGCGCGAGCCCGACCCGGTGGACGGCCGCGCCCACCTGCTGGACCTCACCGACGAGGGGCGGCAACGGCTCGACCGCGCCAGGTCCGGCCGCAGGCAGCGCTTCCACGCACTCCTGGCCACCTGGCCGACGGAGGACATCCGGCTGGTCGGCAGGATGCTCGCCCGCTTCAACGCCCTCACCGGCGAGCCCGGCGACCCGTACGCCTGATGAACGGCCGCCCGTTCCTGACCGGTCACGGCGGCCCTCCCGCATTCGTGAGATCGGGAGGGCCGCCGTGACCGGCGTTCACCTGCTGGGCTTAATGCCTCGGCCGGTCATCTCGTCCGGCTATAGCCCGGCGCACTGCCCCGACTTCGGGCCGGACGCGGTATTGGGCCGGCCGTCGTTGCTCGGCGCGGGGGAGTTCCCCGCGCACGACAGCGGGCCGCCGATGTGGTTACCGGCGACGATCGTCGTCGCCCTGTTGTTCTGCAGGACGAGCGGGCCACTGACCGTCGAGCCGTCGATCGTCACCTGACCCGTCACGCCGGTGACCGTCACCGGGCCCTTGATCGTCGCCGGTGCGCAGTCACCCTTGTGGTTGCCGAGCCAGACTCGCGTCCCACCGTTCAGGGTGGCCGGCCCGGACACCGTGGTGCCGCACAGCAGGACGTCGACGGCGCCGGACGCCGTCAGCGGGCCGCGCACTTCGGATCCGGACGCGTAAAGCCCGGCACCTGTACGCACGGTCACGGGTCCGGTGATCGTCGCGCCTTCGAGGCACGTGACACCAGAGGAGACGGTCAACGGGCCGGAGAAGGACCCAATGATCGTCTTTGTGCAGGACGGGACGCCGGTCGCCGTGAACGGCACGACCCAGGTCTGGTCCTGATAACTGTAGGTGACGGTTCCGTGGTACACCTGGTCCGCCGGATAGGTGTGGCTCCCGCTGACCGACATCAGGCTTCTACCCTGCCGTTGGCTCACCACGTAATCGCGCCCCGTGACGCCGGCCGGCTCCGTCGGGGATCCGTCGCCCCAATCGATCACGGCTGTGACATTACCGGGCGGAATCGAGCCGGCGGTCATACGCGTCAAGGGCACGTTGCTCAGGGTCTTGTCCGCGCCGAAACGGGCGACCGTCCCCATCGCCGCCGTGCCCCAGGTGACCTGGGAGATGGTGCCGAAGTTCACGTTCGCGAACGCCCACCGGGGTCCGGCCACGCTGAGCCGCTGCCGATACGCGTCGTAGTCCTGGGTGAGCACCTTGGGGGACCAGGCCTTTTCGAGGATTCCGGCCAGCCGCGGGAAGACCATGTACTCGTTCGTGGCCAGCCCACGCATCTGCTCGCCCCAGATGGGCGCCTCGAGACCGAGGATGTCCTCCGCCTTCGGCCCGCCGTAGGCGGGTTGAGCCCAGACCGACCGGTACTTCTCGTACACCCATTCCGGGTCCCACGAGTAGGACTGGAGAAGTTCCGTCCGCGGCGTCCTGCCGGGGGAGCCGTCATACCCGAAGTCGAGATAGGCGTTGTACTCCGGGGTCACGATGACGTCCCGGCCTTGGTTGAACCACTCGGGCTTGATGAGAGCGGGCCCACCGCCGGTGTAGTCGGACCAGTAGTGGTTGATGGAGGTGGAACCGGGTGCGTATCCTTCCAGCGCCGGATTCCAGCCCATCATCCGCTTGCCGCTGTCGTTGACGATGATCTCCATCTGCCGGATCCACCACTTGTAGTCCTCGTGGGGCATCCCGATGGCCTCGTCCCCGCCGATGTGGATGATGGGTGCGGGAGAGATCGCGGCAAGCTGCGCGATCGCGTCTCTCCAGAACGCGAGGGCCCGCGCACTGGCCGGGTCATTCGGATTGGTGCAGAACCGGTCGGTCTGGGTCTGGCCCTGGCACCCCATGACCGCGCGGCCACCCAGGGCCGTGACCGCCGCCGTGGCATGGGCCGGGCCCTCCAGTTCGGGGACGATCTCGATGAACCGATCGGCCGCGTACTTGACCAGGCCCTTGAAGTCCTCTTGCGTGTAGAAACCCGCCAGGCAGCCCGCTCCGTTGCACCCGGTGCCGTCCAGTGCCGGGTAGCCCTTGATCTCAAGGCGCCAGGACTGGCTGTCGCTCAGGTGCAGGTGCAGTTGGTCGCCCTTCAACGCCGCCAGTTGGTCGATCATGGACCTTATTTCGGCCACCGTCAGGAAGTTACGGGCGGGGTCGAGCTGGAGACCTCGATGCGCGTAACGGGGGTAGTCCACGACCGTTATGGGCTGTGCCGTCCATGGCCCCACGCCGATGGAAGGCGAGTGGATCGCCGCCGGCAACAACTGCCGAAGGCTCTGAACGCCGTTGAACAGGCCGTGCGCGTTCGGGGCCACGACGTTTACGCCCGCACGTGACACCGTGAGGGAGTAACCTTCGGCCGCGGCGACCGCGTTGCCCTGTGGAAGGCCGGGCACCGGCGCGAGGGTGAGGGCGATATCGGCGGCGGTGGCAGAACCCGTCACCACGGGGAGTTCGTACCCGGTGGCCGGCCGCAGGTAGCCCGCAAGAACTCCAGCCGTGGCAGCGAGGCCACTGCCGGAGACCACGATCCGGGATTTGGCCGTGAGCTCCCACGGCTGACCGGTGCCGGGCGTCTGCTGCACCGGCACGGGAATGATCTGACCCACGACCGGCGCCGGCTTGGGGCCGGACCACACCTCGAACTCGTTGATCGTGTATCCGGTCGTGGAATTCGTGGACAGGGACTGCATCCGGACGCAGGAGATCGGATCCTTGCGATCGATCACCTGGGAATCCTTGTCGCTCGGATTCACCACGTGGGCGACCGTCGACCACGTCTGACAGTCGGCGTCCGTGGCGACCTGTAGGTCGTACTCCGTCGGCTTGGCCGGCGACGTCCAGCGGCTGAACACCTCGTAGACCGGGGCGGGCTTGGCCAGCTTGACCTGGAACCAGTCCTGAGCCGGGTCATAGCCACCCCCGACCGACGCGTAGTTCGAGGTCCAACCGTTGTGGACGAAGACGTCGATGGCGTTGGCGGGCGCGTACGTCGCGGCGGGACTGGTCATACGTTGAGACTTGGCGGAGGCGACCACGCCCGGCAGGAGGGCGAGATTGACGCTCTCGGCCGTGGTGCTCGTCGAAACCGGGAGGGGGACGGTCTGTGATGATGCCGGCGAGGTCGACACCGTGCCGGCCTGCGCGGTGCTCACCATGACACCGGTGAGGGAGGTGGCGAGGAGCGCACCGATTGCCAAAGCAGAGACCGCGCGGGCCCGGGGCCGTCGGCTTGCGCCACGGCCCCCTCTCTGCTCGCGCTTCGCCGACAGGAACGAGATCTTCACGTCACTCCTTAGATCGGGGTACCGCATACCTCCAGCACGGGCCGCGTTCGGGCATTGATTGGACATGTCCGGCGAACCCGCTCGACGCTGCAGCGTCCGTGCAGCTTCCTGATGTGGTGGGGGAGTTCACGCGACCAGGAGGCCGACCGTCCCGGCGATCTTCTTGCTCATCTCGATTACCGCCTTGCTATTGGGGGGTGGCTGGTCTATACCGGTTGGCGGCCATGGGCGGCGGATAGGTCCCTTATGTGGGGGTCTCAGGCTGTTAGGGTAAACAGAAGTTAAAGTTTTGGTCTATACCGCCATGTATCGGATTCGCAACGACGGGGGTTGTTGTCACAGCCGGTCTATACCGGGGCGGGTGACGTCGGCGGCATCTCGGGAGTGAGCCGGAACCCGATGGGCGGGGTCGTCGACCGGGAGATCAGACGCGGCATATGGTGCGCGGATGCACCCCTCACAGCAGCGCCGGCCACCTCGGCAACGGTTCCCGCATTCATCGTCCGGGTGGGGGCCATCATCGCCGCCACCGCGTCGGAAGAGCCGAGGGGTGCGAGCGGCCCTCGCGCTCGGCGTCGCCCTGGTGGTGATGTTCATGGTCGGGCGGTATCTGGGAGGCCGGCCGACCGTGAAGCCGATCAGTACGGTCGAGCTGCCTGTGGTATCCGAGGTGATTCCCACCTCCACGATCCCGGAGCCGGACGCGGACCAGGCGGAGGACCTGCTCTACGGGCTGGGGCAGATCGACAGGGAGCTGGGCAGGACGCGCTCAATTGATCGAGCACGGAACACCTGCTTGGACATCCTCGCGGAGGAGAAGCGGGCAGCGGTGGTTGAGCGGACTCGTCAACGGTTCGACGGGACAGCGCGGATCAGCACGGCGGATGCGCGGGCGATCGTGAAGCTCATCGAGGCCGGCGGCTGGTGCCGGAATGCTTAGGGGCGCAGCTTGTACAACGGTGTGTGAAGACCGGGCTGAGTGCGGCGGATATCTGGAGTTGTCAAAGTGAAAGGTGCTCGCGAATTCCAGGTTGGTCACTAAATGCCCCGAGTTGGATTCACGTGGCTACGGTCGAGGCCCCACCCCAGTGAAGGGCCTCCATGAAACGAAGTGCCAGCGCGTCCCTGCTTGTCCTCGCTCTCACCATCCCCCTGGCGGTATCCGCGCCCGCCGAGGCCGCCGCCGTGCCGAAGGGTACGAAGAAGGCCACCGTCGTCAAGATCGTGGATGGTGACACGATCGACGTCCGCTTCACGCGGACCGGTCCCATCGTTCGCGTTGGACTCCTGGAAGTCGATACCCCCGAGCGTGGAAAGTGCTGGTTCAAGACGGCGACGAAGCGCACCGTGGCGCTTCTGCCGGTCGGCAAGACGACGTACCTGCTCGCGGACAAGGACCCGAAGGATCGCTACGGCCAGTCCCTGTACTACGCGTGGAACGCCGGCGGCGTGTTCGTCAACCGCAACCTCGTCCGGTACGGATACGGCAAGGCGACGCTGTACAAGTCAAATGACAAGTACATCAAGGTGATGCGCGCCGAGCAGGTCAAGGCGCAGCGGGAGCGGCTACGTATCTGGTCCGGCAAGTGTGACGTCGTCGGTGCCTCGACCCCGCGGCCCACCTCGACTCCGACTCCGACTCCGACTCCGGCTCCGAGCCCTGACCCGCCGTCGGGTGGGAACGATCCACGTTTCCCGACGTGTGGGGCAGCGAACGACGCCGGCTATGGGCCGTACCGGCGCGGAACCGACGCCGAGTATGGCTGGTACCAGGACCGCGACGGCGACGGGATCGTCTGCGAGCGTTGATCTCGGCGACCGAGAGGCCTCCGTGGCCTCTCGGTCTTCGGGCCCTTGAGTTCCAGAGGTCGTCGCCCCTGGAACTTCGAGTACGCGCCTCCCGGCGCCAGAGTGAAGGTAAACCGATCTGTTTCCATTGTTCGATCGGAGACCTAGACTCTTTGGCGTGTCCACAGAAACCAGGCCCGACAAGGTCCGCGATCGGATCCTCAAGACCGCGGGCGAGCTGTTCTACTGCGAGGGAATCAACGCGACCGGTGTCGACCGGATCAGCGAGGCCGCCGGGGTGTCCAAGCGAAGCCTCTACCAGCGCTTCGCCAGTAAGGACGAGCTCGTGGTCGCCTACCTGGTCGCCGCCGGCGCCGCGTACCTGGACGGCGTCGTGCCGTCGGAGGATGACGAGCGGACTCCTCGCGACCGGATGCTCGCGGTCTTCTCCGGGCTCCAGAACAAGTCCTTCGAGACGGACTTCCGCGGTTGTCCCTGTATCAACGCGGCGGCGGAGCTGGCGGACGCGGCGCATCCGGCCCGGGCGACGGCGGTGGAGAACAAGCTGCTGCTGCAGGGGTTCTTCGCGCGTCAGGCCGCTCTTGCCGGAGCTCTCGATCCACATGGCCTCGCCCAGCAGCTCATGATGGTTTTTGACGGTGGCATGTCCTATGCCCTCGTGCACGACACCACCATTCCCGGCAGCTGCCACGCTGCCGCCCAGGCGCTCATCGAGGCCCAGCTGCCGCGCTGAAGGCCGGCTCCCCGGCCGTCGCATCCCCTCCTGAACCCTGAAGGTTCAGGAGGGTTTTTCTTGCCCTGACCCTGGTTCTCCGGCCCGCCTCCAGTGTTTCGGCGGCGGGCCGCCAGCTGGCGTCCCTCTCCGGCTTGTTTGAGGAAACAGATCGGTGTACCTTGACCGAGCGAGGAAACAGATCTGTTTCCTCGCGTTCGTGAGAGAACACTCTCCGACGAGGTCAACGACTTCCTGGGGCACTGACCCTTCGTAAGCGGTCTCAACCGATGGGACCGGACACCTGCTTTCTGCGAGATCTGAGGAAAGACGCACATGGCCGTTCACGTACAGTTCGACACGCTCGGCGACCCGGAGGTCCTCACCCTGCGCGAGGTGGAGGTGGGTGAGCCCGGGGTGGGCGAGCTGCGGATCAGAGTGGAGGCGATCGGCCTGAACCGGGCCGAGGTGATGTTCCGCAGGGGTCACTACTTCTATCAGCCGAACTTTCCCTCCGGCCTTGGCTACGAGGCCGCGGGCGTGGTGGAGGCCATAGGTGCGGATGCGGGGGACTTCGCCGTCGGCGACACCGTCAGCGTCGTGCCCGCCTTCGATCTGACCGACTACGGCACCTACGGTGACCACGTGCTGGTCCCGGCGGCAGCGACGGTGCACCGTCCCGCCGAGGTCGATCCGGTCACCTCGGCCGCCGTGTGGATGGCGTACGTCACCTCGTACGGCGGGTTCGTCGCGGACGGCGGAGTCCGGCCGGGTGACGCGGTCCTGATCACCGCCGCCACGGGCGGTGCCGGCCTGGCCGCCATCCAGGTCGCCAACCGCATCGGAGCCGTGTCGATCGCGACCACTCGCAGCCGGGGCAAGAAGCAGCGACTGCTGGACGCCGGTGCCGCTCACGTCGTTGTCACCGACGAGGAGGACCTGGCCGAGCGGGTGAAGGAGATCACCGGCGGCCGAGGTGTCCGTACCGCGTTCGACCCGATCGGAGGCCCAGGCGCGGCCACCATCGCCGCCACCGTCGCTCCCGGCGGGAATCTTGTCATCTACGGCATGCTGGACCCCCGGCCCATGCCCGACCCGCAGGGCTTCCCCGAGCTGAACGTCGGCTCCTTCCTCATCTTCGACGTGGCGAAGGACCCCGAGTGGTTGAGTCGGGCCGTCACATTCGTCAACGACGGCCTGACCGCGGGTGCTTTCACTCCGGTGATCGACCGCACCTTCGACCTGACCGAGATCGTCGAGGCCCACCGCTACATGGAGTCCAACGCTCAGGTGGGCAAGATCGTCGTCACGGTCCGGCACTGACACCACCGAACCGCTTGGGAGATCATCTGGCAGACGTCACGCTCAGAGGCTCCGCCGGGTGATCCTTCTCCATCGTGTCGTCGAGGTGTGGCGGAGGCGGGGCGTTTTGTTTTCTGGATTATCCGGATTGGCACGGAGCGCCGCCTGCCATTCGACTTTTCCGAATCGTGAGCCCAAATGGTTTTTGATGAGAAGGGCGATCGCGATCGCGGCCTCTCTTTGGCTCCGCGCTCCATGAAGTCGACGAATTCGTGCCGGGCGCGGAACCCCGGACCTTCGGCATCGTGCGGTATCCTGCTGCTTCAAGTTCAGGCCGACCACGACGCCCGGCGTTCGTCAGCGGGAGAATAGCTGATGAAATTTCCATTGGCCGCTCCACGGCGTTGGTATCACCCACCCTCACCGGATTGATGCCATGATACTTTCAACTGTGGACGACCAGGGGCCACCGTCTGTGCCCTTGTGGAAACGGGCCGTACTGGCGCCAAGCGCACTCGATTGGATTCGCATCGCGCTGTTTGTCGCCGGAATTGGTTGTGTGCTGACGGGTTTGCTGCCGATTGTGGAGGCCCGGGCGAGTGTCGAGCGAATAGCTCCCCTTATGTTATTTCTGGCCAGCGTTATCGTGCTGGCTGAATTGACCAAACAGGCTCAGGTGTTCGACGTCATCGCGGCGCGGTTGGCGCTGCTCGGCCGGGGAGCCTATCCCGCACTCTTCTTGCTGTGCGTCGCGTTCGCCTCGGCCACGACGATCTTCCTCAACCTGGACACCACGGCGGTCCTGCTCACTCCCGTCATGCTGGCGCTCGCGCCGAAGGCGAAGATCGCGCCGCTGCCGTTGGCGATGACCACCGTCTGGCTGGCCAACACCGCCAGCCTCCTGCTCCCGGTGAGCAACCTGACGAACCTGTTGGCACTGAACAAGGTGGGGCTTTCCGCGCCGGAGTTCGCGGTCCGCATGTGGCTGCCGCAAACGGTCTCGATCGCGATCACCATGGCGCTGCTCTGGGTGTTCTACTGGCGTAGGGGAGCGCGGGGCGCCGACCGATACGAGCCCGCGGAACCAGAACCGATCAAGGACACGCTGCTGTTCTGGGGCACCGCGGTGGCCTGCGTGCTGTTCATCGCGGCCATTCTGGCGGGCCTGCAGATCGAGATCGCGGCGATCGTCGCGGCCGCCCTGGCCATCACCGCCTATCTGATCCGTGATCGGGGATCGCTACGCCTCTCGCTGATCCCGTGGCAGCTGCTCGTTTTTGTCACCGGGCTGTTTCTCGTGGTGCCGACGTTGATGCGGCATGGCCTGAGCGATCTGATGACCTCGCTCATCGGCACCGAGGAGGGGTTCGGCGGATTGGTCCGCACGGCCACGGCGGGTGCGAGCCTGTCCAATGTGGTCAACAATCTGCCCGCCTATGTGGCGGGTGAGCAGGTGGTGCCCCTGGCCAATCACGACCAATTGCTGGCCCTCTTGACCGGTACCAATCTGGGATCGGTGATCACGCCATGGGCCTCGCTCGCCACCCTGCTCTGGTTCGAATGGTGCCGCCGCCGGGGCGTCCGAGTGCCGCTCCTCACATTCATGCTGACTGGTGCGGTTCTTGCGATATGCCTGCTGCCTGCGGTGGTCGGCGTGTTGTTGCTGAGCTGAATTCGCATCCGGAGATCAGCCGTTACCCCTTTACACTGGGGCCATGTCAGACCTTCCGGTATACGACGCGGTTCTCCTGCCCGGCGCGGACGTCAACGCGCGTTCGGTGCGGCTGAGCGAATGGTGCGCCGAATTGGCCCCGACCGAATTCATCCTGCAGGCCGGCCGGCTGTATCCGCACATCTCGCTGTACATGGCGAATTTCGCGTCGGCGCAGCTTGGGGCAGTGCTGGAAAAACTGGGACGGGTCAGTGAGCGGACCTTCGAGATTCCTCTCGAAGCCGACCGTTTCGCCGGAAACGATCAAGGTATGTTCGAGCTGTTCTACCGCAAGACCGAAGCGGTCACGCGGCTTCAGGAGGACATCATCGCCGGGCTCGACCCGCTGCGCGTCGGGCTGCGCGAGCATGACCCGGTCGGTCGCGTGCTGGCCGCCCACCGCCTCGTCGCACCCCCCGTCGCCCGCGCCAACCTTGACCGGCACGGCTACGACGAGATCGGCGAGCTGTTCCGGCCGCACATCACCGTGGCCCGGTTCCAGCAGCGCGATCAGCAGGTCCCCTCCGGTCCGCTTCCCCCGGCGGAGTCGTTCGACGAGATCTACCGCACCCTTGCCCTGTGCGTGATGGGTGAGCACGGCACCTGCGTCGAGGTCGTCGAAACCTTCGAGCTGGCCCCACCGGTCCGGGACCGACAGCCCTGACCGATGCGGGCGAACGAAGGAACTTCGACTCGCCGCCCCATGGAATGGCGTCAGCGCAGTGATCTGAACGCTGCGCGGATCTCGGTGCTGAAGAGCTCCGGCTCCTCCCACGCCGCGAAGTGACCGCCCCTGCCGACCTCGTTGAAATAGATCAGGTGGTGATAGCTGCGCTCGGCCCAGCTGCGGGGCGCACGGTAGATCTCCCCGGGAAAGACCGTGATGGCAGCGGGAATGGAGATGTCCACGGCATTGAAATTGTTCTCGTTGTTCTCCGCGTACAACCGCGCCGAAGAGACCGCGCTGTTGGTCAGCCAGTACAGCGAGATGTCATCGAGCATCTCATCGCGGGTGAGCGAGCGCTCGGGATCGCCGCCGCTGTAGGTCCATTCGGCGAACTTGTCATACATCCACGCGGCCAGACCGACCGGTGAATCGGTCAGGCCGTAGCCCACGGTCTGCGGACGGGTCACCATCATGATGGCGTAGCCGCTGTTCTTCTTGTAGAGGGCATCCAAGGAGTCGAACGCCGCCTTTTCCGCGGGGGACAGTCCGGCCGGGGCCGGGTCGCCGTTGTTGAGGATTTTGGCGATGTCCGGCGGCACGGTCGCGGGCATGTTGACGTGGATGGCGAGCAGTCCGGGAAAGGCCCGGTGCGCCATCTTGTCGGAGATCACCGCGCCCCAGTCGCCGCCCTGGGACACATAGCGGTTGTAGCCCAGGCGTTTCATCAGCACGTCCCAGGCCAGCCCGATGCGGTCGGCGTTCCAGCCCGGGGCCTGCGGTTTGCCCGAAAAGCCGTAGCCGGGCATCGAGGGCAGCACCAGGTGGAAGGCGTCCTGGGCCCGTCCGCCGTGCCGGGTGGGGTCGGTGAGCGGGCCGATGACCTTCAGCAGTTCCAGGACCGAGCCCGGCCAGCCGTGGGTCATGATCAGCGGCAGGGCGTCCGGGTGCGGCGAGCGGATGTGCGCGAACTGGACGTCGAGTCCGTCGATCCGGGTGACGAACTGCGGCAGGGCGTTCAGCTTGGCCTCCGCCTTTCGCCAGTCGTAGCCCGTCCCCCAGTAGCGCACGAGGTTCTGCAGTTTTGCCAGCTGAACCCCCTGGGAGCGATCGGCGACCGTTTCCCGGGCGGGCCAGCGTGTCGCCGCAATGCGCCGGCGGAGATCGACAAGGTCTTTTTCCGGGACATTGATGCGGAAAGGACGGATCGCGGTGTCTCCGGCCGACGGCGATGGGCTACCCGCGGTCGCGGCGGCCGGCTGCTCGGAGAGGAGATTGTAAGCACTCGATCCTGCGGCGGTGGCGAGCAGAGCAGTGGCGAGAAAGCTGCGCCGCGTGTGCGCGGACGGTATTTCGGACATGATCATTCTCCTTGGTGGAAAAGCCGGCGCGATCGTAGGTGTATTCGTCTTTCTGTCGCTTTGATCGGGTGATTGGCCGTTCCTGCCGACGACCTTCTTGTGAATGTCGGGCGGCATGTCAGGGCATCTGCGGCAGGGCGCACGAGCACCAGGGGATGCGGAGGGCTCACGCCGCGGCGGGCACCTTGGGCAACGTGTGCGGGGACGACCCCGAGAACGTGGAAAAGGGCTGAATCACGTCGTTCAGCACTCTGAGCGGTACGCGCATGGCCAGATTCGCCGAAGCCGCCAGTCTGCGCCGGGGCCACCGGCGTACGCGCCGGTTGGGCGCTCCCCGTCGGGAACGAGCGTCATGAAGCCCGGTTCCGAGTTGTGCGTGCACGTGTGGGCGGCCATGCGGGCCGTTCCTTCGAGCGGCACGGTGGCTGTATTTGGACAAATACTCCATTCGGTTGTTATGCGTCAACCGTCGCCGACCGCGCATGTCCTTACCGGGAGGGAAGCTTGCCCTGGACGTGCCTCCCCGACCCGATCGCCGCCCTGGAATGGGCATCCGTCAGGGGTGTCAAAGACCGGTGATCATGTCTAGTGGGTGATGGCGTCGGCATCTTCTAGTTCGTGGTGTCCGGCCGCGGTTGGTCCCCTCTCTTGCGAGCGCGGTAGGCCGCCGCTTTCATCTTGTTGCCGCACGGGTCCATGCCGCACCACTCCCGGCGCGTTCCCCGCGAACGGTCGACGTAGACCCGCGTGCACTCGGGATTCGCGCACTCCTTGAGCAGGGGCACTTCCGGCCCGCTGAGGATCTCGATGGCGTGCCGCGCCACGGACGACAGCGCCTGCGCCGGGGTGGCCTCGGTCCGGCGCCCCGTGAGGGTGAGCTGCGGGATCGCGGGGGGTGTGCGAGCGGCGCGGTTCACGAGCGAGAGCGCGCCCTCGTCATAAAGGTCGTTCGTCACTTTGGCGATGACGAGCGAGTAAATCGCCTCCCGGACGGCCACCGCCTCCTCGACATCGGACGGCCGGCAGCCGATGTTCCCGTCAACGACCCCGGACTCGCGGAACCACGAGTCGAGACTCTCCGGCGACGTGAACATCTCGAAGGGCACGCCGCGTCGCGAACGCAGCGTCGCGGCGAAGTCGAGCGCCGGGTCGCCGCTCAGGAAGACGTGTTTCACGTCACCATCTTGACAGGTGACGCATTCGTGCGCAACGATCGTCACCAGTTGAACCGGTGACGCATCAGTGCGTGAGTCTCACCCGGCTCGCGAAAGAAAGGGCACGGATCATGACAAATCCCGTTCAGGCATGGAACGAGGCGACGGGCCACGGAGGCGGCACGGTCATCGTGCTCGCGGGCGGCAGGCACGATGTGCTCAACGGCGTGCCCCGCCGTACGATCGCCGCCCTGGTCGAGCGGTCGCGGCTCGGCGCCGGCCTTCCGGTGATCGCTCGCCGGGCGGACGGCGCCCGCGAGCCGGCCGGACTGGGGAGCGCCGCAGCCTGATGGATCCGACCCTTGCCCTGCTGGGCCTGCTCGGAGGGCTGATCACGGGAATCTCACCGTGCATATTGCCGGTGCTCCCGGTCCTCTTCCTCTCGGGCGGCGCGCAGGGAGCGCGACTCTCTCCTGCCGGTAACCCGTCGAGGGCCGGCGACACTCGCCGGCCGTACCTCGTGGTGGCAGGCCTGGTGCTGAGCTTCAGCGTCTTCACCCTGCTCGGCACGCTGGTGCTGTCCTCGCTCCCGATTCCGGAGACGGTGATCCGGTGGGCGGGCATCATCGCACTGGTGCTGCTCGGCATCGGGATGATCTCTCCCCGATTCGAGTCGATCCTGGAGAAGCCGTTCTCGCGGATCCCCCAGCGAAAGGTCGGCACCGGCCGGAGCGGGTTCGTGCTCGGGCTCGTGCTGGGCGCCGTGTACGTGCCGTGCGCCGGACCGGTGCTCGCGGCCATCACCATCGCCGGTGCGACGGGAACCATCGGCATCGGCACCGTGGTCCTGACCGTCTCGTTCGCGGTCGGCACCGCTGTTCCACTCCTGGCCTTCGCCCTCGCCGGTCGTGCGATCGCCGAGCGGGCGGCGGCGTTCCGCCGCCGTCAGCGACGGGTGCGTGTGGGCGCGGGAATCGCGGTGATCGCTCTGGCCGCCGGGTTGACGTTCAATCTCACCGATGTCGTACAGCGCGCCATTCCGAACTACACCTCGGCCCTCAGCGAGGGCATCGAGCGAGCGGTGCCGGCGCCGGTCGTCGCCCCGGGTGGCGCTCCGGTCAGTCAGGAATTGAGTTCGTGCGTGCGGGGAGCCTGGGATGGGCACGCCGACACGCTCCAGGACTGCGGGACCGCTCCACGGCTCACCGGCATCCAGCGATGGCTCAACACACCCGGCAACGGCGATCTCGACCTGCGGTCGTTGCGGGGCAAGGTCGTGCTCGTCGACTTCTGGGCCTTCTCCTGCATCAACTGCCAGAGAACCATCGAGCACATCACGAGCTGGTACGACACCTACCACGCGGCCGGGTTCGAGGTCATCGGGGTCCACACGCCCGAGTACACGTTCGAGCGCGACACCGGCAACGTGATCGATGGAGCCAGGCGGCTCAACATCGACTACCCGGTGGCGCTCGACAACGACTATTCGACCTGGAACGACTACGGCGTCTCGGCGTGGCCCACCAGCTTCCTCATCGACGCCACGGGCACCGTTCGACAGGTCTCGATCGGTGAGGGCGGCTACGACGAGACCGAACAGCTCATCCGCACGCTGCTCGCCGAACCGGCTGCCACCACCTCGCCGAGCCAGAAACAGGTCCCATGAGTCGTACGCCGACGGCGATCACGACGACCTTCGCGGTGAGGCCGCCCCTCCGACGGCCAGGTCCGGATGGCGCGTGACCAGGCCCTCGGCGCATCCGGGACAGGAGATCCTCGCGGCCGGGTCGAAGTAAACGGCCCACGTCGGCGAATGGACCGGCCGCACGATCAGCCCGCACACCGACTCGGTGAGAGGCTGCCGGCCTCTGGAGGCCGGTACGGCGTGTCTCGTCCCGCGCATCACCCGGAACTCAGCCGGGTAGGCCTCGAACCCAACCGTGTAGACGCCCGGCCCGTGCGCCGGGGGAGCAGGGCCGGGACCGGTGACCACGTAGAGGTCGTCCACGTGGAACGACCACTTCCGCTGCTCCGGGTAGCCGCGGACCAGGTCGAACATCTCGGTCAGCGCGTAGGTGGAACTTCCCCGTGGGATGAGCCGGACGACGTAGCCCGGCTTGCCGATGAGGTCATGGATCGCGCGGGTCGAGGCGTGGCTGTGGAGCAGCGTGTCGACGATCACGCTGCAGCCGACCGAGACACGGCCGGTCATGGGGCCGCCTCTTCCTCCGCCGGTCTGTCCCCGAACGGAGAGGCTTCTACGTGGTAGATGATCACTTTCATCCTCAGCCGAGTCGGGTCGGGATCAACGAGGAAGTGGTCACGTCCGGCGGGTTCACCGTGGCGCGTGGTCCGTTATTTCCGAATTGGAGCACATAACCGAAGATTGTGGGGCGCGATCGGTGTGATCTTAGGCTGGTGCACAGCCGGGCCCGGTCCGATCAGGGCTCATGCCCCGTGCGGTACGTCTGCCGCCCTCGGGCCGGGCGCATCACCCCGCGGATCGGCCAGGGCGGCCCGCGGTCGAGGGTCACCGGGAGGAGAGGCCGATCCTGCCGAGTTTGTCGGCGGCGAAGACCGCTCCTGGGAGTATCACGGCCACCCTGTCCATCGGTTCGTAACATACCGTGACGAAATGGACGGCAATAAGCTTCTGGGGGAGTTCTTACGCGCTCGACGCCAGCTCACGAGGCCGGCGCAGGTGGGGTTGCTGGAGATCGGTTCTCGCCGGACGCCGGGACTGCGACGGGAGGAGGTGGCGACGCTGGCCGGCGTCAGCACCGACTACTACGTCCGTCTGGAACAGGGGCGTGAACGCCGTCCGTCCGAACAGGTGCTCGACGCCCTGGCGCGGGTCCTTGAGCTCGACCCCGAGGCCACCGCGTACCTTCACGAGCTCGCACGCCCCCGGGCGCGCGAACACAGGCCCGGCGACCGGGCCGACCAGGTCAGCCCGTACGTGCTGCGGCTCATCGAGAGCTGGGACTACGCGTTGGGGATCGTGGTGAACCGCCGGTGGGATGTGCTGGCCAGGAACGCGATGGCCATCGCCTTCTTCAAGGGGCTGGAGTACAGCGACAACCTGATCCGGCTGGCCTTCCTCAATCCCGCGGCACCCGAGTTCTACCGGGACTGGGAACATGACGCCTGGTCCAAGGTGGCCCACCTGCGCGCCGTTACGGGAGGGGACTGCGAAGACCCGTACTTGTTCGATCTGATCGAGGAACTCTCCCTCGGAAGCGAGGACTTCCGCCGGATGTGGGCTCGCCACGACGTACGGGTCAGGAGTTACGAGTCCAAACGTTTCCGCCACCCCGAGGTCGGTGACCTGACACTTTGGCAGGAGACGTTCTCCATCAACGGCACCTACGGCCAGCAGATCATCATCGCCCAGGCCGAGCCCGGCAGCCCGTCCGAACGCGGCATGGCCAGGCTGGGCAGTCTCGCCGGCGTGACGTCATAGCGGCCTTCCACTCGGCTCCGTGTCACCGTCCGAAGGGGAGTATTCCGGAGGAGCCGGACATCAGACGTCGTAACCGCAGGAATATGCTGATCCCTCGTGACCATCACCACCGCACTGTGGTCGTTCGCCCTGGTCGTAGGGCTCCTCACCCTCACCCCCGGTCTTGACACCGCGCTCATCCTGCGCACCGCCGCTCTCGGCCGACGCCGCCGAGCCTGGGGAGTCGTCCTGGGAATCCAGACCGGCACCCTTCTGTGGGGCACCCTCACCTCTCTCGGCGTCACCGTGCTGCTGACCGCGTCCCACCTCGCCTACGAGACCCTGCGCTGGGCGGGAGCCGCCTACCTCCTGTGGATGGGAGCCCGGATGCTGTGGGACACCTGGCACCGCGCCCCCGGCGGCGACGGGCCCACCAACGCCCAGCTTCTCTCCGACAGGAACGGCCTGTACGGCGGTTGGCGCCAGGGAACGCTCACCAATCTTCTCAACCCCAAGGTGGGCGTCTTCTACGTCGCGGTCCTGCCCCAGTTCATCCCGCCGACCGCACCGCACTTCGCTACCGGTGTCCTGCTGACCTGCGTCCACATCGTGCTGGGCATCGTCTGGTCGACCGTGCTGATCGCCTTCGCACAGGCGCTGCGCGGCTGGCTCCAACGCCCTTCCGCGCAGAACCTGCTGGACCGGATCACCGGAACCGTCATCGCCGGCTTCGGACTGCGCCTGGCCATCGGCGACTGACCTCACCTGCCACGCATGGGCCAGAACTCCGTCGTGGTCGCGCGGGCACCCGCCGGGGCCGATGGCGCACTACGCCGGGTATGAGCGGGCTCAGCCGCCCTGGGACCAGACACCGTCCCAGCTGGAGCACTTGCCGGTGATCTTGGCGGATGTGCCCCGGCAGACCCTGGCCTGGGAGGACAGCATGTATCCGGCGTTCACCTGGAAGGGGAGAGCCTTCGACCGCGAGCAGTTCTTGAAGGTCGCGGTGCGATATCTGCCCTTGTCCGTAAGCCACTTGATCTTCAGCCATGAGCACGTGTGCGCGCCCGCGCCGTCGTAGAGGTTGCCGGAGATCCGCAGGCCTGAGCCGGTGCTCCGGATGATGCCGCCGGCCCGGCCTTTCCTGTCGGAGGAGGTGGTCGGCCCCCAGTGCCAGGTTTCGGCCGCGGGCGCCGCGACCGTCGTGGCGGACACTCCCGATGTGGTTACGGCGGCGGACGCCGTCGCGGTGGCCGTCAGGCCAAGCCCCAGAGCGGCGGCGGTGAGTCCGAGCAGAAAACGAAGATCGACCCGCATGAAGTTCTCTCCCGGAGGCGGTGGGATTACCTGTCCACCTCAAGAAATAGGCCAGCAGGCTTGCAGCTGGCTTGATATTTCCTTGTACGGGGTTGCTTGCCGGGATCGTCCCTCAAGGAACGCACCATCGCGAGCAGGGGGCAAAAGCCCGCTCGAACCACTCCGGTGAGTCGTCCCGGGGCCGGGGAACGTCGGTCTCCACCGAACCCGGGACGATCCGTTCACCAGCTGTAGCTGACTCCGGGCAGGGTCAGGGTCAGGCTCTGGCCGAGCTGGGCGGGGTAGGCGACCCAGAGCCGGGCCCGCCCGGTGTTGACGTCGACCGCGTAGGAGGACCTGTGTCCCTTGTCACCGCCGACGATCACGATCTCGGATCGGCTCAGCCAGGTGGCGGTGCCGTCGATCCAGCCGCCCTTCGGCAGGCCGCGGACGGGCACCTTCCGCAGGGTCCGCCCGGTCTTGGCGTCCAGCAGGGTGAGCACGCGTTTGCCGACCTCTGGGAAATCGACGGCGACCACCGTACGGCCGTCCGGAGACAGCTCGCTGAACATGATGAACACACCGTCGAAGCGCACCGGTTTGCCCCCACCCGTGACCGGCATCAGCCACAGGTCGGTTTTGCGGTACCGGATCAGCTCGGCGGCGCCGTTCTTGATGCTGATCACCTCGTACTTGCCCGGTATCGACACCGTCTTGCCGGTGCGCATGTCGATCAGCAGGCCGGGATCCTTGCTTCCCTCGCGCGGGTCGAAGGCCACGTATCGGCCGTCCTCGGAGACCGCGAGCATGGAGCCCGCGCCGATCCGGTCCTCCTTCACCGTGACGGGGGAGGTCACCTTGACGCCGCTCACCAGGTCGCGGACCACGTGTGCCTGGGCATCACGGCTGTAGTAGGCGAGCATGCGCCCGTCCCGGCTGATCGCGACGGGCGCCCGCGGAGCCTTGCGAGACGAGACGAGCGCCTGCGGCACCCTGTACGTCTCGCCGCTCCGGGTGACCACCCGCCACTCCACGGCACCGCAGTCGAGGTTGCGCGCCGGATCGCTGACCTTGCAGGACGTCTGGTACGCGTGCTTGATCGCCCCCACCTTGCCGTCGGGCAGGTCGGGCACCGTGTCCGTACGCTGCGGTGTGGCCATGTGGTCGCCACGGGGCCAGACCACCACCGCGCCCGCCGTCGTCGCCACCAGCGCCGCGACCGTCACGACGGTGGACACCGCCAGCATGGTGCGCCGCCTGCGCCGGTGGATCGCGATGGCCGCGTCGGCCAGGTTCACCAGCGGGGCCTCCTCCGCGAGGTCCCTCAGCGTGTTACGCAGCCTTGTCATCGGGCCACCTCCTCGATGTGCAGGTCCGACAACTCGGGCGCGAGCGCACGCAGGCGGGCCAGCGCGTGATGGGTCTGGCTCTTGACGTTGCCGATCGAGCAGCCGAGCGCGTCGGCCGTCTGCGCCTCGGTGAGGTCCTCCCAGAAGCGCAGCACGATCACGGCCCGCTGCTTGCGGGTCAGCTTGGCCAGCGCCTGGTGGAGGACGATCCGGTCGAGCGTGGCCTCCTCGGAGGATGAGCCCCGCTCGGGCGGGTCGGCGCTCGGTGACTCGGGACGGGGGCGGCGCCTCCAGGAGATGTACTGGTTGACCAGTGCCTTACGCGTGTACGCCTCGGGATTGCCCCCGTCCCTGGACAGTTTGGGCCAGTGCCCGACGACCCTGGCCAGCACGCTTTGAAGCAGGTCCTCGGCGAGATGCGCGTCTCCCACGAGGAGGTACGCGGTCCGCATCAGAGCTTGCTGGCGGGCCAGCACGAACTCGCGGAAGCCGTCGTGACGATTCAATGTGCTCTCCTCTCACCGGTACCCAACGCGACCCGCCGGGCGAAAGGTTGCACATCTGTCTCCGGTTTATGATCAAGCGCCGTACCGACTCGAAAAGTCGCAGCCGGTACGGCTCGGCGCTGACGCTCAGTCGGCGTTCCACGACAGGGCGAGCGTGGTGTGCCGCTTGTGGATGAGCAGTCCCTCCGGGGGCGCGGTTTCGAGGTAGGCGTCGATGCGCAGTCCGGCCGTCATCGGGCGGCCTGCCCCGTCCCAGGCGTTGACGTGGTCGACGAGATCGGTGGCGAGCCGCGTTCTTTCCGGTCCGTAGCCGCGCACGATCAGCGTGTCGTCCACCTCGGGCTCCAGCAGGCAGAGGCTGTCGCCGTCGATGATTCCGGCGGCCATCGTGAATCCCGAAAGGTCGAGCGGGGGCGATGCCAGCCAGCGGGGCTGTGCCTCGGACATCATGCACCAGCGGGGCTCGTGCATCGCCAGCCACAGGCTCAGCCCGTCGTGGAGCTGTGCGCGGCTCGCGCTCGCCCCGGTGGGCATCTCGACCGCGGGGCCCTCGAGCGCGGCCAGCACGTCGCCGATCTCGCCCGCACCGGGAAGGGAGATCGCGAGGTCGGACGCCCTGTCCAGCATCAGGGTCGTCTCCGGGCCGGCGAATGGACCCCGCATCCGCATGAATCCGCAGGGCACCACCGAGCGGCTCGTCCAGTGCCCGCCCGCCCGCTCCATGGCCACCGAGCGCTGGACCCCGCGCACATCCAGTGGCGCGACGACGCGCCCCTCGGGCCCGAGCTGATCCAGCCAGGCAGGGGAGAGGTCCCAGACGCCGACGGTGGCGATCACCCGGTCATAGGGGGCCGCCGGGGTGAACCCTTCGCCACCGTCGCCGCACACCACGGTCACCTCGGGATGGCCGGCGTCGATCAGGTGCTCCCGAGCGCGTTCGACCAGGTCGGCGTCGATGTCGACACTGACGACCTGGCCTCCGGGCCCTACCAGGTGGGCGAGGAGCGCGGCGTTGTAGCCCGTTCCGGTCCCGATCTCCAGCACCCGCTGTCCCGGCTCCACCCCGAGCTGGTCGAGCATCAGGGCCATGATCGCCGGTTGCGAGGAGGAACTGATCGGCCGGCCGTCCGCATCACGCTTGGTCACGATCGCGTCGTCCCGGTAAACGGTCTCGGGGGGAAGATCCGGTAGGAAAACGTGCCGCGGCACAGCCCGGAAGGCCTCGGCCACGCCCCCGCTGATTCCGTGCGCGCGCACCTGCGTGACCAGCTCTTCCCGTAGTGCCTGCCACCCGGCCATCGCCAACCTCCAAGCCAAATTCATCTCTGTATGCCAATTTATGCACTAATTTACATGCCTTGGCTAACTTGAGGGGAATGGGTGAAATATTCGTTTCTGTCCTGTTTAATAGCGTGTCGATCTGGATCCATGCTTCCACGGACGGAAGGTTCCGGTGGGGGCCCCTATGCTCAAGGCATGAACAGCGATTTCGACTTTCTGCATGGCACCTGGGACGTGGTCAACCGCAGGCTCGTCAAGCCGCTCACCGGCAGCACCGAGTGGGATGAGTTCCCGGCCATCTCGACCTGCCATGGTTTTTTCAATGGCGCGGGCATCTTCGATGAGATGGTCTTCCCCACCAAGGGCTTCTCGGGAATGACGCTGCGGGTGTTCGACCCCGAGCGCGAGCAGTGGGGGATCTACTGGGTCGACAGCAGGCTGGGGACGCTCCAGGCGCCGGTCTTCGGCAGGTTCACCGACGGCAGGGGCGAGTTCTACGGCGACGAAACCCACGAGGGCATCCCGGTCCGGATGCGCTACGTGTGGTCGGAGATCACGCCGACCTCGGCCCTGTGGGAGCAGGCCTTCTCCGCCGACGGGGAGAAGACCTGGGAGACCAACTGGACGATGGCCCACACGCGTCGCGGGTAAGGAAACGGCGACCGGTCTCCACCGGAATTCCGTCCGTGTGACTCGATCCGATTCGGGGGAGTGGAGTTCGGCCCTTCTCGCGGTGGCCGATACGCGAACGTATCTTTTTGTTTTTCACCGCTTGGTCGCAGGGCCGAACTCCAGGGTCCGACGTGGGGTAAGGGTTTCTTGAACCCTCCATCGGCCGCTCTCCACCCCCGGCCCTGGGAGCATGGGCCGCTGTCCGGCATTCGGGGGACGGAGCCGGACGAAGGTGAATCTAATTCAGGCGGCCACATTCTGTATGTGTAGAAATGCATCCTCGCCACAAGCGGAGATCGTTACCCGCCGGATCGATCGCCACATGCGGCGATTCCCTTTCTCTCCGGCCCGCACCGGAAGAAGCTCCGTGCCCGTGGCCGTTTTGAGATTGTGGATCATGGTGTGAGTCCGAGGATGGCGAATGGTCTGGGAACGGCCGCCCTCGAAGCGGAGTGCGAGCGCCTCGTCGGTCTCGGCGCCACCCGCTTGCGCCGCGACGAGCCGGCGCCTCCTGCCGGTGCGGGCTACATCGTGATGGCCGATCCGGAGGGAAACGAGTTCTGCGTGGACTGAACGACGGGGAACTTCACCTCGGTGAGGTCTTCGGAGACGGCCCACAGCCGCTGCTGGACGGCTACCTCGTACGACTCCGGGCTGGAGGTGACCAGCCGGGGGTGGCCCATGACCTCGTTGCGTCCGCCGGGACCGTAGTACTGGCCGCCGAGCGCGGCGGGGTCGGTGGCGGCGCGCAGGGTCGGCAGTGCGCCCATCGCCGGCGTCTGGGTGATCAGCGGCGCGAGCCAGGTGAGCGGAAGCCGGAGGGCCGCGGGGGTGTTGCGGGCGAGCTCGGTGCTGGATATGCCGGGGTGCGCGGCCACCGCGACGGTGGCGCCGTGCGTGGCGAGCCGGCGCTGCAGCTCGTACGTGAACATCAGGTTGGCCAGCTTGGACTGACCATAGGCGGCGACCCGGCTGTACGACCGATCCCACTGCAGGTCGTCGAAGTGGATCGCGGCCCGGATGCGGTGGCCGGTGCTGCTGACCGTCACCACGCGCGAGCCGGGCACCGGCAGCATCAGGTCCAGCAGCAGCCCGGTGAGCGCGAAGTGGCCGAGGTGGTTGGTGCCGAACTGCATCTCGAAACCGTCCCGGGTGGTCTGCTTCGGGGTGTACATCACACCGGCGTTGTTGATCAGCAGGTCGATCCGGTCGAGCCGGGACCGCAGCGCCGCCGCCGCGGTCCGGACGGAGTCGAGCGAGGTCAGGTCCAGCGCCTGCACGGTCACGTCGCCGGTCATGCGGGCCGCGGCCTGCTCGCCCTTCTCGACGTTGCGCACGGCGAGCACCACGGACGCCCCGCGCTCGGCGAGCGCCTTGGCGGTCTCGTACCCCAGTCCGGTGTTGGCCCCGGTCACCACGGCCACCCGCCCGCGCTGGTCCGGAATGTTCGCCGTCGTCCACTTCTCGCTCATGTCAGGCTCCCAACTAGATAACGTACCGAAGGTATCTTGTATCGACGACGTTAAAGTACTTTCGGTACGTTGTCAACGTACCGAAGGTACTTAAGCTAGGCTGGCGATCGTGACTTTCCAGCGGGCGCGAACCGAAGAGCAGCGGGAGATCCGCCGACGGGCGATCCTCGACATGGCGTCGGCGATGCTCGACGAGATGCCCGTGGCCGCGGTCACCCTGAACGAGCTCAGCCGCCGGGTAGGCCTGGCGAAGCCGAACGTGCTGCGCTACTTCGAGTCTCGCGAGGCGGTACTGCTAGAACTGCTGGACCACTTCCTGCAGGAGTGGCTGACGGAACTGGCAGGCGAGTTGGCCGCCGGCATCGACGAAAATCTACCCATGGCCGAGCGAGCGGCAGCGGTGGCCGAAATCCTCAGCCGCTCACTCTCCGGCCGAGTGGTGCTGTGCGACCTCTTCGGCGCACAGGGCAGCGTCCTGGAGCACAATGTCTCCGTCGAGGTCGTAGCACGCTACAAGCGCGCCTCCCTGGACCGCCTGACAACCATGACCGCCCTGATCCAGGAGCACCTGCCGGAGCTGGGCGAGAACGCAACACCGTTCAGTCTGCAAACCATGGTCATGGCCGGCGCGCTGTCGGCGTACAGCACGCCTCCACCCAGCCTGCAGGCGGCCTACCAGGCCGAGCCCGACCTGGCCCGCTTCCACATGGAGCTGAAGGACTCCTTGAAGCTGGCCCTGACCGCAACCCTCCTGGGCGTGCTACCCCGCCGCTGACGCGTGGGTGCCGGTTTCCTGCGCCCACCCCGCCAGGATCTTGGCCTCCTTCTCCGGACGGATGCCCTGCATCATCACATCCGGATCTCCCGGAGCGAGGACCTGCCCGCCCCGGGAGATCCGGTCGGATCACCGGGGCAGGCGGCCGACGTCCCCCGCCTCATCCTGCGCTTCGCGCCGGAGCGGGACCATGAGCTCTTTCACCGCTGACGCAAGCCGTCCGCTCAGGGCGGACCGGCCGGGACCGGAGGTGATTCGAGAATGTGGACCCGGGCGGTGGCGATGTCGAAGTAAACGCCCACCAGCTCCAGGCGTCCGGCGCGGAAGAGCTCGTCCACCTGAGGGTAGGTCCGCAGGTTCTCCAACTGCTGGGTCACGTTGACCCGGCAGAGGCGGTCCAGCGGGCCGTCGTCGGTCCCGTCGCTCTCGGTGGTGACGAACCGGGCCAGGCTGTGGTGGCCGTGGCGTAGCCAGCGGGAGAGCGCGGACCCTTCCACGGTCTTCTCGCCCCCACTGAGCAGCGCGGCCATGGCCCCGCAGCCGGAGTGGCCGCAGACGGTGATGGTCCGGACATTGAGCATTTTTGTCGCGTACTCGATCGCGGCGGCGACCGAGTCGTCCGCGCACGTCGAGCCCTGCCGGGGAACCAGGTTGCCGATGTTGCGGACGGTGAACAGGTCACCGGGACCGCTGGAGGTGATGAGGTTCGGCACGATCCGGGAGTCCGCGCAGGTGATGAAGAGATGCGAGGGGTCCTGGCCGCGAGCCATCCCGTGCAGGAGCGGGCGGATCAGCGGGGCCGTGCGCCGGTGGAACTCCCGCGCCCCGGCGAGCAGGTCGGGCACGGCGAGGTCATCCTCTTCCGGCATGTGCTGGGCCGGGACCAGCGAGTAATCGGGGTTCCGCCGCCCATGCCGCCGGTGGGACCAGGGCAGCCACCAACGGTCCGGGGCACGCGGCGGGGTCTTGGCCGGAAACATTCGGGCACCGCTGGCGGCCATCGCGTACCACTCGTCGTGGATCTCGTCGATGTCGACGGTGCCGCCGCCACGCTCGTGGTCGTGGCGCCAGGCGTGGATGGCCTCGAAGGCCGCGTTGTCCATGAAGTCGATGTTCAGGTCCAGCTCCACCGCGGCTCCGGCGGGGATGGCGTGTAGCTCGGAGGTGAGCATGGGCACGCCGAGGAAGGTCAGCGAGCCGCCGATCAGCACATGCCAGCGCCCGTCGGAGTCGGGCCTGGCCTGCACGGTCACCCAGGTGAGGCGGCGCAGCGCGAGCAGCGCGGCGAGGACGAGGCCGAGCAGCACTCCCTCGGCGAGGCCGAGCAGCACGACTCCGGCCATCGTGATCAGGTATACCGGGACCTCGCCATGACCGCGCAGGTTGCGAAGATGTCCCATGTTGACCATCTGGATGCCGATGAAGACCAGCAGGGCGGCCAGCGCCTCCATCGGGATCAGGGTGATCATCCAGCCGAGGAAGACGGCGAACACCAGGATCCAGACGCCGTGCAGGATCGTGGACCAGCGACTCCGGGCCCCGGCGCGGACATTGGTGGTGCTGCGGACGATGACCCCGGCCACGGGCAGACCGCCCAGCGCGCCGGTCACCATGTTGGCCACACCCTGGGCGGTGAGCTCCTTGTCCAGGTCGGACCGCTTGCCGTCGTGCAGCTTGTCGGTGGCCACCGAGCAGAGCAGCGACTCCACTCCGGCCAGCAGCGCCACGAGCATCACCGCCGCGATGATCCCGTGCCAGTCGCCCTGAGGCCAGATCGGGGTGGCCCATTCGCTCAGGCTCTTGGAGAGATCGACCCGGGTGATGTCCCAGCCGAACGCCCAGGCGGTCACCGAGGCGACGAGCAGGGCCGCCAGCGGCGCGGGAACGATCCGGAGCCGCTGGGGCAGCCGGGCGCAGAGAATCAGGACCGTGATGGTGAGCAGGCCGACGAAGACCGCGTGGTCGTGGTTGTTGACGATCTGCTGAGGCAGCTCGATCAGGTTCTCGATCGCGGAGCGCTGCGGACTTCCGCCGAGCACCACGTGCAACTGGGAGAGCGCGATCACCACGCCGACCCCCGCGAGCATGCCGTGAACCACGGCGGGTGAGACCGCCAGGGCCGAGCGGGCGACCCGGAACACCCCGAGCAGCAGCTGTAAGGCGCCCGCAAGGAGAGTGATCATGCAGGTGGCCCGCCAGCCGTATGTCATGACGATGTCGGCGACCACCAGGGAGAGGCCGGCGGCGGGCCCGCTCACCTGGACGACCGAACCGCCCAGGAAGCCCGCCACCACGCCGCCTACCACCCCGGCGATGAGCCCGGCCGCCAGCGGTGCTCCCGAGGCGATCGCGATGCCGAGTGAGAGAGGCACCGCCACCAGGAAGACCACCAGGGAGGCGGGCAGATCGTATCGCAGTACGGAGGTGATGTTACTTTTTGTGAGCGCCGTATCGCTCTTTGTGTCCGTCCCCATGTAGGAGACCGTATGCTGCCGCCCCCCGTCGCTTAAGCCGTTATCGAAAGCTTTTACGGAGGGCGGGGAGAATCAGCGGTAATAGTCGGGGTAGTCCGGCTCCTGTGACCGGTGATGGTTGCCCCGGTTGGCGTGGTCGCGCCCGTCGGGAGCGGCGGTGGCCGGCTCGGGGCCGGCACCGTAGAGGTCGCCATAGGTGGGCCAGCTCGCCCCGTCGCTTCCGGCGGGAACGGGCGGCTCGGGCCAGGCGGCAGGGGCCCCCGGAGTGGTCGGTCGCGGCGGCTCGTAGCCGTAACCTCCGGTCGCTCCGGACCGGGGGTCGGCCGAACGGTCGTGAGGAGAAACGGTCCGGGAGGGCCCGGTCGGAGTGGAGACCGCCGGGGTCGGTCCGGTGATCGAATCTTCGTCGATGGTCGCCCAACCGGCGCTCACCTCGTAGGAGGCGGCGACGGGGGGGCCGTTGTAGACGGGCGTCTGGTAGGAGCTGTAGGACGCCGGTCCCGGGTCGTCAAGGATGTCGGCGGTGCTCGGAGTCGCGGGCCAGCCCCCGGACTGGGGGGCCGTGGCCTGGGCCCAGGGGTTGTCCGAAACGGCCTTGGGCGGTTCGGGCTGGGGGCGGCGAGGCTCGGGACGGGTTTGATATGACGCCGCGAACGGGTCGGCGCTCGGCGTGGCGGGGAATCCGCCACTGGTCGTGGGGCCCATCGGGGACATGGGAGGAAGCGGTCCCGTACCGGTGTTCGGGCCGGGGGAGCCACCGTTGGCGCCGAGCGCGGGCATCGAGCCGCTCGCGGTCACGGGGCCTACGGGGCGGCTTCTGCCGCCGTTCCTGCCGCCACCACGCGGTTGAGAGCCGCCGAGCGGGTCGTTCAGCGGGTCGGGCCTGGAAGGGGCGCCGTTGCCCTGGGCGGGAGTCCTGCCGCCGCTCCGGCGGGAACTCGACCGCTGGGGACGGTTGTCGCCGAAGGCGCCGGATGTCGGGGCGGGGGAGAAGGCGCCCGGGGTGGGCGCCGCGAAGGTGACCGTCTTCTGCTCGGCGAGCGAGGCGGACGTGGGAGCCGGGTTCGGCTGGACCGGCGCGATCAGGTCGGTGAGATTCGAGGGCAGGGAGGCCGAGGCAATGGCGGGCTCCTGGGAGGGAGCGGGCCGAGGGGGCTGCGGCCTGGTGGGCAGGGGTGCCTGCATGGTCACCGCGTCGGCGTCCACCGGGGGCAGGTCCTGCTCGACGGGACGGCTCGCGCCCATCCGGGCCGCCAGGGAACCTCCGAAACCGCCCTCGTCAGCCTGGAGCCGGGTCCAGTAGTCGTCGTCATAGTCGTCGGCCTGACCGAACTCGTTCAGGCCGCGCTTACCGCGAGAGCTCGGTGGACGTGGCTGGCGTGGCGGCTTGGGCTCGTCGAACGGAGTCAGATCTGGGGTGAAGTGGCCCATGTTGGGCTCTCTCGTGGCAAAGTCGTCGCTGGACCGGGCAGGGGTCAGCGCCTCCTTCTCGGCCATCTCCCGCAGACGCTCCGCGGGGAGCGCGCTCTCTCTGCGGTTCATCGACCGCATTCCCAGTGCCACGACGACGAGCACGAGGAGCACGACGGCGACCAGACTTACTACGACCGCGATCATTGCACCACCCTCAAGGCCATGGCCTTCCAGCGGCGCCGGTGAGATCGCGCGGCCATCGACGCGACCTGCCCCCTTGGATCACCTGCGCTCGGACATTGGATCTGATTGTGTCGGACCACTATGAGCGTTGTCACACCCTAAGTGAAGAATTGGTAACCATTACTACCTCCGGTGTTTGGCCAGTCACTCAATGTGTGCCGTGGTGAGCCGTCCCCAGGCGATCGTCTTGGCCGCGATGCTCTTCAAGGTCGTGTCGAGGGATTCACCCTTTTTAAGATTGAGCTTGCCCTTGAGCGCATAGACGGTAAAACGATAATTCTCCCGGGCGTCGCATGGGGGGCTGTAGCCCACCTTGCCGCTCGTTGTGCGCCCCTCCACGGCTCCCACCGGGACGCTGCCCTCTGCCAGCTCGTTGGTGCGGGGGTCGATGTCGAACACGACCCAGTTCACCTCGCCGCCGGTGAGACCGTTGCTGTCGGTCACGACCGCGACGGACGTGGTGTCGTCCGGCACGCGCGACCAGCGCAACGGCGGATTGCCGACCGAGCCCTTGCATGAATAGTCGGCCGGCAGGGGATCACCGTCACTCACCCGAGGGCTTGAGACGCTGATCAGCTCAAGCTGCAACCGCTCTGCGGAAGCGGTGCTGCCCAACATGCCACAACCTGAGGACACGACAACAACCGCCGCGGCCATCGCCAATCCGGCGGCTTGCCGCGGGCGGCGCGTAGACGTGCTTGGCTGCCCCATGCCCGATGATGCTACGCGTGTCTGGCGGATGCGCAGACCCGATCGCGAGGTTCCGCCGGGCGGAAATACTCCGGAATCGGGCAGAATCGAGGGACGGAAGGGTTGAGGCCGGACACCGAAATGAGTTTCGCGGCCCTCGGTTCCCCGGAGGCCCACCGCCGCGGCGAGACGGCGAAGATCGCGAGACAGCGCCCGTTCTCCTTTCTTGGCCCGTCGCCTCTCGGCGCAGGTGGAACGTGTCGATCGCCCGGCTGGTCGTCGGGATGTGGAAGGATCATTCGCCGAACGCGCTGGGAAACGCGCTGCGGACCCCGTTTCCCGGTCGGGTGCCGCCCTGGCCGCTCGGCGGAGCCGGTCCGGGCCCGTGGTGCGACCCGCGAGGAAAGCCCGTGCGGGAAGAGGCGGGGTCAGTCATCGCTCAGCTCCCGGTAGGGCTTCCTGAGCAGGTCGACGAGCGGGATGTGCCGGACCTTGACCGGGGGCGGCTCCAGCGCTCGCAGCAGCAGATCCGCGGGCGCGGTTGCGGCGTCGGGCCGGGGACGCAACCGGTTCAGGGAGACGGAGGGGGAGTAGAAGTCGTTCAGCCGCTCGTCGAACGGCGCATCCTCAACCCCGAGGACGGGCTCCATGTCAGCTCACCGCCCCGGGGCCGAGCTGGAACAGCTCGCGCAGCTGGTCGGTGGAGAGATTGGTGATCCAGTCTTCGCCGGTGCCGACGACGCTCTCGGCGAGGGTCTTCTTGCGTTCGATCATCTCGTCGATCCGCTCCTCCAGCGTGTCCAGGCAGATGAATTTTCTGACCTGGACGTTCTTGGTCTGGCCGATCCGGAAGGCCCGGTCGGTGGCCTGGTTCTCCACCGCGGGGTTCCACCATCGGTCCACGTGGATCACGTGGTTGGCGGCGGTGAGGTTGAGACCGGTGCCGGCGGCCTTGAGGGAGAGCAGGAACAGCATCGGCTCGTCGTCGTCCTGGAACCGCTCCACCAGCGCGTCGCGCTGTTTTTTCGGCAGTCCTCCGTGCAGCCAGAGCACCGGCCGGTCCAGATGGGCGGCCAGATAGGGCTGCAGGAGCGAGCCGAACTCGGTGTACTGGGTGAACACCAGCGCCTTGTCACCCTCGTCGAGGATCTCCTCGGCCAGCTCCTCCAACCGGGCCAGCTTCCCCGACCGGCCCGCCAGCCGAGAGCCGTCCTTCAGCAGATGCGCGGGATGGTTGCAGACCTGTTTCAACCGGGTCATCGTGGCCAGGACGTTGCCGCGCCGCTCGATGCCCGCGGAGCCGTCGATCCTGCCCAGCATGTCGTTCACCACGGCTTTGTATAGTTTCGCCTGCTCTTCGGTGAGTGTGCACCAGACTTTCATCTCCAATTTCTCCGGCAGGTCGGAGATGATCGTTTTGTCGGTCTTGAGGCGTCGCAGCACAAACGGCCCGGTGGCCCGCTTCAGCGCGGCGGTGGCGGTGGCGGCGGTGTCGCGCTGTGTCATCGGGGTCTCGATCGGGTCCTGATAGCGGCGCCTGAAGCGCTTGGCGGGGCCGAGCAGGCCGGGGTTGCAGAACTCCATGATCGACCAGAGCTCGGAGAGGTGGTTCTCCACCGGCGTGCCGGTCAGTGCCAGCCGGGTGCGGGCGGGGATGGATCGCACCGCCCGGGACTGCTGCGCCGAGCTGTTCTTGATCGCTTGGGCCTCGTCGCAGACCACCCGGCCCCATTCGAGCGCGGCGAGCGCCCCCAGGTCCCGCAGCGTCGTGCCGTACGTGGTGACGACCAGATCGGCCTCCCGCACGGCCGCGGCGAGCTCCTCCTCCCGCCTCCGCGTCGCGCCGTGATGGACGTAGACCCGCAGCGAGGGGGCGAACCTGGCCGCCTCCTTCTGCCAGTTGCCGATCAAGGACATCGGGCAGACCAGCAACGTCGGGCTGTGCGGGCCGCTCTCACGCTCCGACAGAAGCAGCGAAAGGGTGGATATGGTCTTTCCGAGCCCCATGTCGTCCGCGAGGATGCCCCCCAGGCCCAGTCCGGACAGGAAGCTCAGCCAGGACAGGCCGCGCTCCTGATAGGGGCGCAGCGTGCCCATCAGGGCCCGCGGCACGGCAACGGGAGCGAGGCGTCGGTCGGCCTCGCCGGAAAGGAGATCACCGAGGAGCCCGTCGGCGTCGACGGCGACCAGCGGCAGCTCCTCCTCGCCGCCCTCCACGACCTCGCGGATCACCTCGCTGACGGTCCTCTCGCCGTCGCCGCGCTCTTCGACGATCTTCAGAGCCGCCTTGAGCTGCTGGTCGTCCAGCTCCACCCACTGCCCCTTGACCTGGACCAGGGGAATCCTGAGCCTGGCCAGCTCGGCCAGCTCCTCGCCGCTGATCGTGTGGTCACCGATGGCCACGTCCAGCCGGAAGCTCACCCGCCGCTCCAGGCCGAACGCCTCGTCGCCGGCGACCGCGCGCGTGGTCAGCTTCAGGCCCAGTCCCTGGCGCCCGGCCCAGGCCGGCAGCCGCACGCCGTACCCGGCGGCCCTGAGCATGGGCGCGCCGTTGCGCAGGAAGGAGAACGCCCAGGCCGTCTCGACCTTCAGGCCGGACGGCTCGGGGGTGCGCAGCGCGGTGTAGAGGTCGGGGTGGAGGCGTACGGCGCGGTTCAGGTCGGTCCGGAGGAGCTCCTCCGGACGCTCGGGAAGCCAGGGTGCGCGCTGCCCGGCCCGGATCTGATCGGCGGACAGGTAGCCGGCCGGGTCACCGGCCGGGGCGAGACCGAACTCCACCCTCCAGGATTCGCCGTCACCGGCGGGCTCGATGAGCTCGAAACAGGCCCGGACCGGCCCGTCCAGCTCGTGCGCCGAGGCGAACCATCCGGCGAGGGCGTCGCCGAGCGCCACGGCCTCGGCGGGTCTGGCGCCGGGGAGCGAGGCGTCCTCGCCGGTCAGCGCGTACAGCCAGCGATCGGGCAGGGCCGTCTTGAGCCCCGGCCGGCTGCTGAGGATCAGGCGGTCGGGCAGTGACAGCCGGGCCGCTCCGTCGGCCAGGCCGTTCAGCGCCTCGCGCAGCACGTCCGACGAGGGCCTCTCCCCGGGTACGGCCCTGCAGACCGGAGGCATCGCGGCGGCGAGGTCGAGCAGCATCGCCAGGTCGGCACCGGTGAGCACGGGGCGCCAGCGGGCCGAGTGCTCGCCGTTCTCGACGACGAGCTGGGGCAGGATCCGGCCACGCCGCACCAGGCCGCGCGCCTGCTCGGCGACCACGGCGAAGTATCGGAGGGAGAGCCCGGGCCCCCATTCGGGCCCCCGATCGGGCTCCACTGCGCCCCCGCGCCCGGTTTCGGAGCCTGATGAGCCGGAGACGGAGTCGACGCCGGACGGACCGGCGCCGATGTCGGATGAGCCCGAGCTCGGATCGGACAGGGGGCCGAGCAGGGAGAGCACGTCGACGGGGCTGAACAGCAGCGCGGGGACGAGCCAGGTGGAGATCTTCGGGCTCCGCGCGCGGCTCGTCAGGCCGGATTCGGGAGAGGGCAGCGGACCCGTGGCCGAACCGGGGAGCCGGATGGTGAGCTCGCGATCCTCGGCTCTGGCCATGACGCCGGTGAAGGGCCCCGCCGGACCCGCCTCGCGGGTGGCGGCGCCGTTGAGGGCCGCCATCAGCGTGGCCGCGGGAGCCGCGAACGGGTGACGGCGGAGCGCGGCTCGGGAGGCGGGCAGGGGCGCCCGGGCGGTGTCCTCCGCCCAGACTCCCAGCCGTCCGTCCACCCATGCGCCGTGGACCACGAGCACGCAACCACCCCGTTCTTCCTCATCGTGTATCGCGGCCGCACCGTTGCCGCGATCTCATCGTGTTGCCGCGACGCTCGGGCATCGTCGTCCCGGCCGGGTGCCCCGGCCAGGTTAGACGCGGCTGCGGAACGCGAGGATCGCCAGAGGAGCGAAGACCACGGCGAAGCCGGCCGCCCAGAGCAGCGAAACGAGGGTGGCCCCGGCGACCTCTCCGCCGATCAGCAGGCCGCGGATGGCGTTGGCCAGGTGAGTGACGGGGTTGATGTCGGACCAGGTCTGCAGCCAGCCGGGGAAGGTGTCGGAGGGCACGAGCGCGCTGCTGGTGAACGTGAGCGGCATCATCGTCGAGAAGGAGATCATCTGCACCTTCTCCGGGCTGGACGCCTTGAGCCCGATCAGCACCGACATCCACGACATCGCCAGGGCGACCACCACCAGCAGCGCCAGAGCTCCCAGAGCGCCCAGCAGGCTCGTCGTGACGCGGAACCCAAGGATCATGCCGAACCCGACCAGCAGGACGAACGCCCACACCTGCTTGACGGTGTCGGCGATGATCCGCCCGGACAGCGGAGCGGTGCGGGCGATGGGCAGGCTGCGGAGCCGGTCGAAGACCCCCTTGGTGATGTCGGTGTTCAGACCGATCGCGGTGGACAGGGTGTAGAAAAGGGCGTTCTGCACCAGAAGGCCGGGCAGGGCGAACTGCAGGTAGTCGCCCGTCGAGCCGGAGATCGCGCCGCCGAACACGTAGGTGAACAGCAGCAGGAACATGATGGGCTGGATGCTCAGGTCGAGCAGCTCCCACGGGTTGTGCTTGATCTGGACCAGGCTCCGCCAGGCGAGCGTCATGGTCTGCTGCAGCGTGGCCAGCGGCGTGACGCGCCTGGCCACGACGGGCATCGCCGTCGACAGCGTCGTCATACGAGGGCACCTTCCATCTCGGGGGTGGGCTCGTCTTCCGCCGGATGCCCGGTGAGAGCCAGGAACACCTCGTCGAGACTGGACTTGCGCAGTGCCAGCTCGGTCGCGATGACGCCGAGATCGTCGAGGCGGCGCACGATGACGGGCACGACCGCGGGATCGTGCACGGACGTCACGACCTTTCCGCCGATGAGGTTCGGCGCCTCGCCCAGGACGTCGCCGAGCACCTGGGCGACCAGGTCGAGGTGGTCCGCCTGGAGCGGACGGACCTCCAGGACCTGCGCCCCTGTGGTCGCCTTCAGCTCGTCGGAGGTGCCGGAGGCGATCACCTTGCCGTGGTCGAAGACCACGATGTCGTCGGCGAGCTGGTCTGCCTCCTCGAGGTACTGGGTGGTGAGCAGCACCGTCACCCCGTCGGCCATCAGGCCGCGCACGACGCTCCACAGCTCGGTGCGGCTGCGCGGGTCGAGCCCGGTGGTCGGCTCGTCGAGGAACAGCACCTGTGGCCGCCCCACCAGGCTCGCCGCCAGGTCCAGGCGGCGGCGCATGCCGCCCGAGTAGGTCTTGGTCGCTCGCCCGCCGGCCTCGGAGAGATCGAACCGCTCCAGGAGCTCGGCCGCCCGCACCCTCGAGTCGGCCCTTGACATGCCGAGCAGGCGGCCGATCATCATCAGGTTCTCCACGCCGGTGAGCATCTCGTCCACCGCGGCGTACTGTCCCGTGAGGCCGATCAGCGATCGCACCTGATGGGCCTGCCTGGTCACGTCGAACCCGCCGACCGAGGCCGTGCCCTCGTCGGGTCTCAGCAGCGTCGCCAAAATTCGCACCGCGGTGGTCTTGCCCGCCCCGTTCGGTCCCAGGACGCCGAGCAGACGCCCCGGGGGCACGACGAGATCGACCCCGTCGAGCGCGCGGGTCTCCCCGTACCGTTTCACTAGACCTTCTGCCTGAATGGCATATTGCATCGGCGACACCTCTCCCTAGGTTTTCACGCCACTCAGGATGCCCGGCCCCACCGACATTTTTCCGACCGCGGACCGACCCTTGGCGAAGGCGCCCTGACAGATCGTCGACACAGGGGTCGGCCCGTCCGGGCAAGACCGTTTAGGCTGACAGCGTGAGCGACCGAGCCGATGAACACAGGGATGTCACGAACGTGGCGGCGCGCGCCGGTCACGAGAGCGAGCGTGACCGGCGGATCCCGGGGCGCGGTCGTGTTCCCCTGCGTGACCCCGCCAACCCGGTCTCCCGCAAGGCCATCGTGCTGTGGCTGCTGGAAGCCGTTTTCTGGGCCGTCATCCTGATCGGCGGCTCCTACTTCCTGGCCCGGTGGATAGACGGCGACAGGTGGTCCTGGCTGCCCGGCTGGGCGACGGACAACATCTGGTGGCTGCCGGTGCTGGTGGCGGTGCTCCTGGTTCCCGGCACGTTCATCGAGCCGTTCTGGCGCTACGCCGTGCACCGCTGGGAGTTCAGCGAGGACGTGGTCTACGCGCGTTCGGGCTGGATCAGCAGGGAGTGGGTGTTCGTCCCGGTCAGCAGGATCCAGACGGTGGACAAGGAACAGGGCTGGTTCGAGCGGATGCTGGGTCTGGCCACGGTCGAGATCCGCACCGCCTCCCACGCGGGCTCGTCCACGATCAAGGGCCTCGACTACGCGGTCGCGGCCGGCCTCGCCGAAGGGCTCGCCCGCCGGGCCGAGGAGCTCAGGGACGACGCGACATGACCGAATCTCCCGGTGACATGCCTCCTCCCGGACAGCCGGACGCCTCCGAAGACCTCCGCCCCCGGCGAGACCCGGAGAACCCCGGATCGGCCCAGGCCGTACCGGAGGACGGGCGCGCGGCCCCGCAGGTCGGTCCGGACGCGGAGACCGGATCGGCCCAGGCCGTACCGGAGGACAGGCCCGCGGATGCGCGGGCCGGATCGGCCCCGCGGACCGTATCCGAGGGCGGGCCTGCGGAATCCGAGGGCCGGCCTGCGCAGGCCGCGTCGGATGTGAGGGCTGGAGCCCCGCAGGTTGTACCCGAGGGCGGGTCCGCGGCTGTGCGGGCCGTACCGGAGGTGTGGGAGTACGGCCTGCCGATCGGCGTGCCGTTGCGGCTCAGCCCGAAGGTGCTGCTGACCGATCCGATCCGGATGCTGCCCTCGCTCCTCCTGCCGTTGGCCGGTGTTCTGTTCCTCGGCGGGTTCTCGCCCGGATCGTTCGTGTGGGCCGCGGTGGCCGTCGTCGGCTCGGTCGCCTTCGCCGCCGTCCGCTGGGTCACCTTCACCTACCGGATCGTCGACGACCGGCTGGAGCTCAGCCGGTCGCTCATCAGCAGGTCGGTACGGACGATCCCGTTGGAGCGGATCCGGGGCGTCGACGTCAGCACGCCGCCGCTGCACCGCCTGCTCGGCATCGCCGTGCTCAGGATCGACACCGGGGCGAGCGGCGACGAGAAGCAGGAAGGCGAGCTCAACGGCGTGACCGTCGCGGAGGCGGACCGGCTCAAGGCGGTGCTGCTCTGGCATGCCCGCGCCCGGATGGCGAGACGCGCTCAGGCGCGCGGAACCGTCCCCGGGACGGGATCCGACCTCCCGGCGGCGATCGACGCCTCCGGCACGCTTCCCGCCACCTCCGGCGCGCCGCGGGAGACCCCGGCTCACGCGGCCGTCGGCCACGAGGTCGGTGACACGACTCCGGAGCGGGTGTTCTTCGTGCTGCCGCGCAAGTGGCTCGTCTACGGACCCCTCTCGGGCGCCTACCTGCTGACCCCCTTCGCGCTGCTGGCCGGTGCCGTCGGTCTGGCGTTCCAGTGGGGCAGCGAGTTCAGGATCGACGGGCGGGTCGTGGTGGACGCGGGGGAGTGGCTCTGGGGACACCCTCTCCTCCTTGCCGGAGCCCTGATAGTGCTGGTGCTGGCCATGCCGGTCGTCGGCATGATCATGTACGGCGTGTTCAACTGGGACTTCACCCTGCGTGGCCGGGACGGATACCTCATCGCCGAGCGCGGTCTGATCACTCGCAGGAGCGTGTCGCTGGAGCGGCGCAGGGTGCGGGGGTTCGAGCTGGTCGAGGGGCTGGTCGAGCGCCGCATGAGGCTCGCCCGCGCGTGGGCGATCGTGACCGGTCTCGGCGACTCGGCGACCCGGGGCCAGCTGCTGCCCGTGGTGCCCCGCGACACGGTGCTCGGCGTGGTGGGCGAGGCGATCGGCGCGGCTCCCTCCGGACTGCGTCCGCATCCGGCGGCGGCACGCAGGCGCCGGCTGTTTCGCGCGGTCTTCCCGTGGCTGGTGGTGGTCGCCTGCGCGTCGGCCGCCGCGCTGATGTGGTCCACATACTGGTGGTGGCTCGCGGCGCCGGCCGCGATCCTCGCGCTGCTGGGCATCCCGCTCGGCCTGGACCGCTACCGGTCCCTCGGCCACACCTACGACGGAACCCGCCTGTCGGTCCGCTCGGGCTCGCTGCGCCGTTCCCAGGCCGTGGTGGAGGAACGGGCCGTCGTGGGCTGGACGTTGAGCCAGACCTGGTTCCAGCGGCGTGCCGGCGTGCTCACCGTGACCGCCGGGGTGGGCGCGGGCAGCGGAGGTTACGCGGCTCTCGACGTCGGCGAAGTGGAGGGCGTGGCCTTCGCCGCCGAGGTCACCCCCGACTGGTTCGCCTCGTTCGTCACCCCCGAGGCGGCCCAGGCCTCCGGAGGCTCTCGCGGCCTCGGAAATCCTTGAGGGCCTCGTAGATCCAGGGGCCTTCGGAGTTTCCGCGCTCCCCGGTGGTCCCCGAGGTTCTCGCGATTCCGGAGGTCCCCGGGACGCGCAGAGTGCTGGAAGTCTCCGAGACCCCCGGGACGCCCGACGACGGCGGCGCGGCACGGGTTTCCCTGTACGGCGAAGTTTCCCTGTACGACAAAAGCGGGGGTGACCGGAACACCGGTCACCCCCGCTTTCGCAGTGCGATCAGTCCTGGCGGCGAGCGCCGAACATGATCTCGTCCCAGGTCGGCACCGACGCGCGCCGGCCCCGGGCCTTCTTGGCCGGCCGTGCCGGAGCCGGTTTCGGCGGTTCGACGGGTTTCGGCGGCTCCGCGGGTTTCTCCGCCGCGGGCTTCTCGGCCTCGGTCTCCTGCATTGCCCCCGTGTCCCCCTGTGTCTCTTCCTTGACCGGCTCGGCCTTGTCCACGCTGATGCGCGCCGCCGGTACTGCCAGCGGGCCCTCCTGGGCCGGCTGGGTCTCCACTACGGGCTCGGGAGCGGGGGTCTCCTTCGCCTTGGGCGTGCTGTCCACCACGGGAGCCTTCGGCCCGGCGACGACCTCGGGAACGACGGCCTCGGGAGCCGAGGGCCGCTCACGGACGGGCTCGGGCTCGGTCTTGGCAGGCTCGGCCTTGACCTCGGCGGCGACGGGAGGGTCAGGCTGAGGCTCCAGGGCCTCGACGACCTCTGGAGCGCTCTGGGTGACCGGCTCAGGCTCCGGCCTGGCAGCCACGACGGGTGCGGGGGCGGGCTCCACGGGGCGGACGGGCTCCGGGGGGCGGACCGGCTCCTGCGCGACGGGCTCCGGGGGGCGGACCGGCTCCTGTGCGATGGGCTCCGGGATGACGGGGGCGGGCTCCGGTGCCGCGGGTGCCGTCACGGACGCGGGCTCGGCCGCCACGGGCGCCGGCTCGGGGGGCATGACCCGCGCGACCGGTTCGGGAGACGTGGCCCACGCGACCGGCTCGGAGGCCTGCGCGACGGGCGCAGAGGCCTGCGCGACAGGCGCGACGGGCTCAGCCGACCGGACCGGCTCCTGGGGCCTGTCCGGCTCGTAGCCGGCCGGGTCCGGAGCGCGGAGCGGGGGCACCGACACCCTCGGCGCCTCGTAGCCGGGCGGGAGCGGCGGCATCGGCGGCTGCTGGTAGGCGGCGGGTGGCTCGGTCTGGGCGTAGGCCGGCCGGGGCTGGGCCGGCGGCTCGGTCTGGGCATAGACGGGCCGGGCCGGAGCCGGTGGCTCGTGCCGGAGAACCGAGGGGAAGGACACGGGCGGCTGGTTCAGCGGCTCGGGTGCCAGCGGCGGTACCGGGGCGAGCTTGGCCACGCGCGGCACGAAGGGGGTCACCGTGCTGTCCTCGGCCGGCTCGACGTACTCGCCCGCGGACAGGCGCATGGCCTCGTCGTCGTGCGGCGTGATGTGGCGCCGTCGTGGATCGAAGATCCATTCGGCGTTACGGGTGTGACCGTTCCAGACGAAACCGAGCTTGATCCGCCACAGGTTGTCGTCCCGTTTGGCGGAGTCCCACTCGATCTCGTCGGCGGGCACGCCGCGACGGGTCAGCCGTTCGGCGACGAGGTCGCCGAGGGTGGGACCGGGAGCGGAGTCACCCGGCAGCCGCACGGCGCAGCGTTGCGCCTGCTGAGCCATGTACTCACGTTCCTGGAGGACGGGGCCTTCGAACCATCGCACACGCTCGACCGGGATGCCCGCCGTGGCGGCGATCTCCTCAGCGGTCTCGCCGGCACGGATCCGGGCCTGGATCTCCTTGGGGCGCAACGGACTCTCCACTTCGATCTCGTACTGGCCGAGACGGGAGAAGTTGCCGCGGACGGCAGCACGGAGCCGGTCGTCGACGGGCAGCGTGAACCGGGTGCCCCGGCCGGCTGTCGCCAGCACGAGGTAGGTCCCGTCCTCGCTCACCGCGACGAGTCGGAGCTCCTGCATGCGAGTCCCTTCGTCGTCGTGCTCAATCTTCCCCCGGACCCTTGAGTCTCTCGCGTGTGCCGGTTGCCTGCCAGCACCGTACCCGGCATGTCCGAACATCGCCTTCCTGGATGGGGCTCGCAGCGATGTGACGCCGGTCACATTTGCTCCATTCATCTACTTACAGGACACCGGTATGGAGCAGCAAGTTCGCGGTCCTCATCGGATTCTCGCGAATAACTCCGGATACCGCTGTGGACTTCGACCAAGAGCCGGAAGATGGTGGTGAGTCCGGCCCGCCAACCCTCGGATGAAATGTCACGATTGCAAAGGTATGCGGAGGCAGACCGTCACCATCCGTAGCGGTGGACTGTGGCGGTGGGCCTGGACGGCGGGAGAAGGTCATCTCCAGCGGACTCCCTCGGGGTTGAGCGGCGCGGGTGTCTGCCGAATCTGCCTGTCACCGGCGTCACAGGAACAACAGGACACGCGGACGCGTCACTCTTCAAGGGAGCCTTTGCGCACCCCTTTACCGAAAGGTTGCAGGAAGCGGTCGATTCGGGGAACGGGTGCCCGGGGTCAGTCCAGGACGGTGCCCAGATAGTCGTTGGTGAAAACGCGCCGCGGGTCCAGCCGGTCTCGCAGCGCCCGGAAGTCGGCGAACCGGGGATAGACCGTGGCCAGGTAGGCCGCGTCGCGGGTGTGCATCTTGCCCCAGTGCGGGCGGCCGCCGAATCTCGTCATGATCTCTTCGACGCCCTCGAAATAGGCCGGATTCGGGGTCCGCCGGTAGACGTGGCAGGCGATGTAGGCCGATTCCCTGCCGTACGCGGTGGACAGCCACGCGTCGCCGGCCGGGGTGACCCGCACCTCGATCGGGAAGGTGATCTTCCAGTCCCGCCGTTCCACCAGTTCGCGGGTCTCACGGAGGGCCTGGCCGAGATGCTCGCGCGGGATGGCGTACTCCATCTCCAGGAAGCGTACGTCCCGCACGCTCGTGAAGATCTTGTACGAGGCGTCGGTGCGGGTCGAGGTCGAGAGCGCCGTCGCCGAGAACGT
This sequence comes from Streptosporangium subroseum, assembly GCF_900188345.1. Classification (GTDB taxonomy): domain Bacteria; phylum Actinomycetota; class Actinomycetes; order Streptosporangiales; family Streptosporangiaceae; genus Streptosporangium; species Streptosporangium subroseum. The sequence goes on from NZ_FZOD01000005.1 coordinate 40,166, forward strand.
GTTGAGCCGGGGGATCGCGCCGGGGAACCGCCTGCCGACGTCGCACAGCGCGCCGAACAGCGTGTTCTCCAGAAACCTGTTGTCCAGCCAGTGCCTGAACGCGCTCGGAGGGTCGGCCGGTCCCTCGCTCCGGTTGTTGCGCTTGGTCAGGCAGGTGTCGGTGTGCGGCAGCCAGAAGAAGTCCAGGTGCTCGTTGCCGGCGGTGATCGCGTCGAGCGAGCCGAGGATCTCCGTCAGCGACATCGGCTGCCGGGTGCTGCGCAACAGGAACGACGGCTCCACCCGGAAGGTCACCGCGGTCACCACGCCGAGCGCGCCCAGGCCGACCCTGGCAGCGTCGAACAGGTCCCGCTCGCTCACCTCGTCGTGGATCTTTCCCTCACCGTCGCCGCGCGCCGTGACGACCTCGCCGTCGGCGAGCACCAGCTCCAGGGCCAGGACCTGGTCGGCCAGCCCGCCGATCTCCCTGCCGGTGCCGTGGGTGCCCGTCTGGAGGGCTCCGGCGAGGGTCTGGGCGGTGACGTCGCCCATGTTCGCCAGGGCCAGGCCCATCCGGTCGAGTTCCTCGTTGAGCACGGAGAGCGTCGTCCCGGCCGCGGCCGTCACCCAGCCGTCGCCCACCTCGCGGATTCCGGTCAGCGCGTTCGGCCGCAGCAGGAGTCCGTCGGTGAGCGCGACCCCGGTGAACGAGTGCCCGGTGCCGATCATGCGCACCCGGCGCCCCGTCGCGGCGCCGTCCTGTACGGCCCGCACCACCTCCTCCACCGAGGACGGCGTACGGACCTCCGCCGGGGCGAAGACCTGGTTCCCGGCCCAGTTGTGGAAGACCTCGCTCATGCTTCCTCCCGCCCGGCCGGTCTCGCCAGGCTTTCGCGGCGCGGCCGTGGGGCGTTGACGCCCTGGTCACGGCCTATGCCGCGTGCTGTCGCGTTCGCCGGGTCGCTCGCTCCGCCAGTGAACATGAACAGTACTCATGATTACTGCTGGGCAACAGGGGTTCGCAGCCAGGCGGAGCCGCCGATGCCGATGGCCACGGCCAGGAGGGCGCAGACGAAGGAGAAGCCGTAGGCGTTGGAAGCGCCGAACGAGTCGGTGAGCCTGCCGCCCGCCCAGGCGCCGAGCGCCACGCCGAACCCGACCGAGGTGGAGATCCAGGCCATGCCCTCGGTGAGCAGGCGGGCCGGGACCAGCTGTTCGATCAGCGTGTAACCGGTGATGATGGTCGGGGAGATGGCCAGCCCGGCGAGGAACAGCGCGGCGGCCATGACCCTGAGGTCGCCGATGAGGGCGATCGGGGCCAGCCCGAGCGCGAACACCGCCAGCGCGCGGACGAACCTGAGGCGCAGGGAGACCTTCCACTGGCGCGCGCCGTACCAGAGCCCGGAGACGAGACTCCCCCCGGCGAACGCGCCGAGCAGCAGCCCCGCGACCGGTTTGGCGCCGTGTTCGTCGGCGAACGCCACCGTGATCAGATCCACCGAGCCGAACACCGCGCCCATCGCCAGGAAGGAGCCGGACAGCAGGGCCACCCCCGGGATGGTGATCGGGCTGCCCGAGCGTCGCTCGCCGTGCCGGACCGGCGGCTGGGTGCCGCGCTGCAGGGCGAAGGCGATGGTGCCCCCGATCGTGCAGGTCAGGGCGACGATCAGGCCCGCGTAAGGGTTGATCATGGTGGCCAGGAGGGTGACCAGCGCGGGTCCCGTGACGAAGATGACCTCGTCGGCGACCGACTCGAAGGAGAACGCCGCGTGCAGCCTGGGAGACCCGGTCAGCAGGTGCGACCAGCGGGCGCGCACGAGCGAGCCGAGGGAGATCGCGGTCGCGCCGGCCGTGACGCCGGTGGCGAACAGGACCCATCGGGGTGTCCCGAACCTCGCACAGAGCATCATCGCGGTCAGCGCGGCGCCGTGCATCAGGACGAGCGGGACGATTACCCTGGCCTGACCGAACCTGTCCACCAGGCGCGCGGACACCGGGCCGGCTACGGCGAACGAGACGTTGAAGGTGGCCGCCACCGCGCCCGCCAGAGCGTAGGAACCGGTGAGATTCTGGATGAGCAGGATGACACCGATGCCGAGCATCGACATCGGCATCCGCCCGACGAATCCGGCGACGACAAAACCCTTGACGCCGGGTGCGCTGAACAGCCCCCGGTATGGCCCGACCACTGACTCTCCTCTTCGGTGCGTTTCCGGCGTGGAGCGTATCGACGATTCCTCACAAAGCCGCTGTTCGGCAAGTGATTTCCGGACAATGGCCCAGATGGTGGGCCGTTGGGGCTAACGTGAGCGCAGTGTCGCATCTTCCCGGGTTGCGGGCATTCGTCCCAGTGCTGGCCGTCATGACTGTCCTTGCGGCTGCCTGCGGCGCGGTGTTCGCCGTGCTCGCCGCCACCCGCCCGGCCGATGTCCGCAGAGTCGTGTCCACCGAGTCCGACGTGCGGGAGCTGACCGGGCTCGCCCCGCTGACCGGCTCCCTGGCCGCGAGACCGACCGCCGCGGCTGTGGATCCGGCGAATCCCGCAGACCCTGCGGACCCCGCGAGCGCAGTGACTCCCGCGACCCCCGCGCCCTCCAGGACCCGGGCCGCCGGCGGGCCCGGTCTCACCCTCACCCCGCCCAGGCTGCTCGTGATCTCCCAGTCGACGCTGCCCCAGCAGACCAAGGACGGCATCTCCCGGCTCAAACACGTCCAGAAGATCGACTCCTTCGACGGCGGAGCGGTCAGGATCTCCGGGACCGGGCTGAACCTGCTCGCGGTCGATCCCGCCCGCTTCCGCGCCTGGGCGCCGAAGGCCGTGGCCGATCAGCCGGGGGTGTGGAGCGCCCTGGACAGGGGGGAGTTCGTCGCCGACAGTTCGGCGATGCGCCGCTTCGGACTGGTCCTCGGCGCGGCCTACCAGGTGGACGGCGGGCCCCGGTTGCGGGCCGCGGCCTCCGCCCCGTTCGGCCTGCCCGGCGTGGACGGCCTCGTGAGCGAGGAGACCGGGCGGCGCCTCGGACTGCTGCCGGGCGTGGCGCTGCTGGTGAACGGACCCGAGAAGGCGGCCGCCGCCCTGAAGGCCGGGGTGAGCAAGTTGCTGAGCCCGGGAGCGCAGGTGGTCGCGGTGGGCCGGAGCCGTACCGCCGGAACCACGAGGACCACCGGGGAGAAGGCCGTGCCGGACAGGACGGCCACCGACGCCGCCGCCAAGGAGGAGCCGGTGGCGGCCCCGCGGGCGACGGTCGGAAGGCCCGGCAGCTACCTGGAGCTGTATCGCCTGTCGGCCGGGGTCTGCCCGGGACTGTCCTGGACGGTGCTGGCCGCGATCGGCCAGGTGGAGAGCTCGCACGGGCGTAACAACGGCCCGTCGTCGGCGGGTGCGCAGGGGCCGATGCAGTTCATGCCCGCCACCTGGAAGTCCTACGGGGTGGACGGCGACGCCGACGGCGTCGCCGACATCTGGAGCCCGTACGACGCGGTTCCCTCCGCGGCCAACTACCTGTGCGCCAACGGCGCGGGCCAGGGCGGCAAGAAGCTGGAGAAGTCGATCTGGTTCTACAACCACTCCTGGTCGTACGTCGCCAAGGTCATGGCCATCTCCCGGGGCTACGCCGCCGCCTATCCGTGACGGCGGGGCGGAGCCGGGCAGCAGGTGGCCGCGCACATGATCGGCTCCGGCTCGGCCAGCAGCTCGCCGACCATCGAGACGAACCGCGGATGGGTGCCCGCGGTGGCGGCCCTGGCCAGCGGGAGGCCGAGTCTGCCGGCCACCTCGGCGGCCTCCACGTCGAGGTCGTAGACGACCTCCATGTGGTCGGAGACGAAACCCACGGGCACCAGCACCACCGCGGGGGCGTCGATCTCTGCCAGATGGTCGCAGACGTCGGGCTCCAGCCACGGGATGTGAGGGGGGCCGCTGCGGCTCTGCCAGACCAGGTCCCACTCCCGCTCGCCGCCCAGCTCCGCGGTGATCAGCGAGGCCGCCTGACGGAGCTGCGCCTCGTACGCGCCGCCGCTCGGCCCGGCGGTGCGGGCCATCGAGATCGGGATGCTGTGCGCGGTGAAGACCAGCCGCGCGGCGTCCCTGTGCTCGGCGGGCAACCGGTCCAGGGCCTCGCGGGTGTGGTCCACCATGGCCGCGACAAAGCCGGGGTGGTCGAAGTAGTGCCGGAGCTTGACGACCTCCGGGGCGCCCTCGACCGCGGTCCTGGCGAGCGAGATGTCCTCGAGGTACTGCCGGCAGGCCGAGTACGAGCTGTAGGCGGACGTGACGAAGGCCGCCGCCTTGCGCACGCCGTCGGCGGCCATCTGCCTGAGCGTGTCCTCGAGGTAGGGATGCCAGTTGCGGTTGCCCCAGTAGACGGGCAGGTCGATGGTCGGTTCGACGGCCGCGATCAGGTCGCGGCACTGCTGGTTGATCGGGCTGGACCCGCCGAAGCGCTGGTAGTGCGCCTCGACCTCCAGCAGTCGCTCACGCGGGACGCCCCGGCCCCGCACAACGTTCTCCAGAAACGGCATCACGTCGTCGGGCTTCTCCGGGCCCCCGAACGAGACGACGAGCAGTGCGTCGTAAGTCCCCATGACATTTATCAAACCGCATGCCGGGGTGTCCTTTCGCATGGTCACGTAGGGTCATTCGGCGTCGACCGTGCGGATGGATGCATGACGGATACATCTCCGCGACGATCGCGGGGGTAGGCGCGGGGGTAGGTTCGAAACCGTGACCCCATTCAACGACATCCGTGATTATGTCGGCGTGCCGCGGGTGGCATCCCTGCGGCTCTCCCCCGATGGAACCCGTCTGGTCGCCGTAGTGCAGGCGCTCAATCCCGATGGCAAGTCCTACGGGACGTCCTTATGGGAGATCCCCCTTGACGAGCGCAGGCCGTACCGGCTGACCAGGTCCCTCAAGGGCGAGGCCGGGGCCGAGTTCACCGAGGGCGGCGACCTGCTGTTCGGCTCGCGCAGGCCCGACCCGACGGTCAAGGATCCGAACGAGGAGGTTCCGGCGCTCTGGCTGCTGCCCGCGGCGGGCGGCGAGGCCCGGCAGGTCGCGTCGAGGCCCGGTGGCGTCACCGGGTTCGCGACCGGCGGGCAGACCGTGGTCTTCGGCTCCGACGTGCTCCCGGGCGACGAGGCGGGGGAGGCCGAGCGGCGCACGACCCGCAAGGACGCCGGGATCAGCGCCATCCTGCACGAGAGCTACCCGGTGCGCTACTGGGACCACGACCTCGGCCCGGGGGAGCCCCGGCTGTTCGCCGGAACCATCGGGGACGACGACCGCCTGACCGAGATCAGGGACCTCACCCCGCAGCCGGGCAAGGCGCTGACGAACGCCTCCTACGACGTGACCCCCGACGGCTCCACCGTCGTGACCACGTGGGCCGTGCCCCTTCCGCACGGCGAGATCCGGTTCGACCTGGTGGCGATCGAGACGTCCAACGGCGGAGCCCGCCGGACCCTGGCGACCCAGGACGGCCACGACTTCGAAGGCCCGATCAGGGTCTCTCCCGACGGGCGCCTGGTGACGTGCTCCCGGGGCAACCACGCCGACACCACGCGGATCCCCGAGAACACCCTGTGGATCGTCGACCTGGCCACCGGTGAGGGACACGCCGCCGGCGGCGAGCTGTGGCCGGCCGACGTCGCCTGGGCGCCCGACGGGCGGTCCCTGTACGTGATCGCCGACGAGCAGGGCCGCCGCCCGATCTTCCAGGTGCCGGCCGACGGCTCCGCGCCGGTACGGCTCACCTCCGGCGACGCCGCGTACTCGTCCCTGAACGTCGCGCCCGACGGCGCCGTCTACGCGCTGCGCAGCGCCGTGAACGTGCCTTCCGCGCCCGTCAGGGTCGCCGCCGACGGCACGGTGGAGGAGCTGGCCTCGCCGGCCCCGAGCCTGGAGCTGCCCGGCACGCTGACCGAGGTCACCACGACCGCCGACGACGGTACGACGATCAGGGCCTGGCTGGTGCTGCCCGAGGGCGCCTCGGCGGAGAACCCCGCGCCCTTCCTGCTCTGGATCCACGGTGGTCCGCTGTCCAGCTGGAACGACTGGTCCTGGCGCTGGAACCCGTGGATCATGGCCCAGAACGGCTATGCCGTGCTGCTGCCCGACCCGTGCCTGTCCACCGGCTACGGATCCGAGATGATCCGGCGCGGCTGGGCGAACTGGGGCCCCCGCACCCACGCCGACCTGATGTCGATCACCGACGCCGCCCTGGAGCTGCCGGAGATCGACGCCACCCGGACCGCCGCGATGGGCGGCTCGTTCGGCGGCTACATGGCCAACTGGATCGCCGGGCACACCGACAGGTTCAAGGCGATCGTCACCCACGCCTCGCTCTGGAACCTGGACCAGTTCGCCGGCACGACCGACGCGTCCATGTACTGGCAGCGGGAGTTCGGCATACCGGGGACCGAGCTGTACGAGAAGCTCTCCCCGCACCTGTCGCTGGCGGAGATCTCCACCCCGATGCTGGTCATCCACGGCGACAAGGACTACCGGGTGCCCATCGGCGAGGGCCTGCGGCTCTGGTGGGACCTGCAGCGTTCGGGCGTGGAGTCGAAGTTCCTGTACTTCCCCGACGAGAACCACTGGGTGCTCAAGCCGGGCAACGCCGTGGTCTGGTACGAGACCGTCCTCGCCTTCCTGGCTCAGCACGTCCTCGGCCGGGAGTGGAAGCGGCCGGAGTCGCTCTCATGAACCCGATGTCCGCGCAGGATGAGCGGTTGGTACGGCGAGCGGGGAACGGGGAGCCGTCGTGGACAGCGGGGTGACCTTCGGCCGGCTGGCCGAGGAGATCGCGCGGGAGGCCGGGGAGATGCTCCTGGCCAAACGCCCGGCCCGGCCCGAGGTGCTGGTCACCAAGTCCAGTCCCACCGACGTCGTGACCGCGCTCGACCAGGCGTCGGAGGAGCTGATCCGCGCCAGGATCAAGGCGGCCAGGCCCGATGACGCGATCCTCGGCGAGGAGGGCGGCTCGACCGGCGGCGGCAGGGTCCGCTGGATCGTGGACCCGATCGACGGGACGGTCAACTTCCTGTACGGCGTGCCGGAGTGGGCGGTCAGCATCGCGGTCGAGGTCGACGGCGAGGTGATCGCGGGTGTGGTCAACGTCGTGCCTCGCGGCGAGATCTTCACCGCGGTCAAGGGCGAGGGCGCGTGGCTGGCGGGGGAGCGGTTGCGCTGCAACACCGGCGTGCCGCTGGACCGGGCCCTGATCGCCACCGGGTTCGGCTACGAGAGCAGGCGGCGCGCGGTGCAGGCGGAGGTGCTCGCCCACGTGCTGCCGCGCGTGCGCGACATCCGCCGGGGCGGCTCGGCGGCCTCGGACCTGTGTTCGGTGGCGGCCGGCCGGGTGGACGGCTACTACGAACGCGGTCCGCAGTACTGGGACTACGGGGCCGGTGGCCTCATCGCCGCCGAGGCCGGAGCCAGGGTCGGCGGGCTGAACGGCAAGCCGTGCAATCCGGGGCTCACGCTCTGCGCGGCACCGGGACTGTTCGAGGAGTTGCACGACCTGCTGGCGCCGCTGGACCCCGAACGCGACGGCTGAGGCGTGTGAGGACGTCCACGGCATGAAAGAAGCCCCCCAACGATCGGCCGGGGGGCTTCTTTCACGCCTCAGCGCTGGATGAGAACGCCGTTGTCTGTGGCCAGACGGCGGAGATCCTCGATTTCGGCGGTGAAGGTGTCGGCGAGATAGTCATCGCCGGTGGTCCGGGCCTCCTGCAGGTTCTTGTAGGCCTGGTCGAGGCGGTGCTCGATCGTCGTCGTGAACTCGCCCATCTCACCTTCTTTCTCACGGGGGACGGAAGGTTCGCCGGTAGGGGACTGGAACCCGGCTGTTACCCAACAAGTTACACGGGCTAAACATGTGTGTTTTTCACGTCACGCGCAGTGCTTACCGTAGAGGTGGGCTTACCGTCGGCTTACAGGGGATGTGGCGACAATGGAGAGCCGTTCCAGCCGCTGTTGACAGATTTCACGGGAGGTGCCAAAAGCCGTGCGAGTGCTTGTGGTTGAAGATGAGCGGGTGCTTGCGGATGCGATCGCGACCGGGCTCCGGCGTGAGGCCATGGCCGTGGACGTCGCCTACGACGGCGCCGGCGCGCTGGAGCGGACCGGTTACATCGACTATGACGTGATCGTCTTGGACAGGGACCTTCCCAAGGTCCACGGGGACGAGGTCTGCCGCCGCCTGGTGGCCGATCGGACCGCGTCCCGGATCCTGATGCTGACCGCGTCGGGTGACGTCGACGACAAGGTGGAGGGGCTGGGGCTGGGCGCCGACGACTATCTGGCCAAGCCCTTCGTGTTCATCGAGCTCGTCGCGCGGGTGCGGGCGCTCGGGCGCCGTTCCGCCCCGGCGCTGCCGCCGGTGCTGGAACGGGCCGGGGTCCGCCTGGACCCGGGCAAGCGGCTGGTCTCCAGGAACGGCGAGGAGATCGCGCTCACCAAGAAGGAGTTCGCGGTCCTGGAGGAGCTGATGCGCGCGGAGGGCGCGGTGGTCAGCCAGGAGGACCTGCTGGACAAGGCGTGGGACGAGAACATCGACCCCTTCACCAACGTGGTGCGTGTCACCATGATGACCTTGAGGAAGAAACTGGGCGATCCTCAGGTGATCGAGACGGTGCCCGGGGTCGGATACAAGCTGTGAGCACGCCGCAGGGCGGGGGAGAGCGGCCTTCGAACACGCCACTCGGGTCCCTGCCGACCCACCCGATGATCAGCCCGCACTCCGAGCGGGAGGCCTGGAGGAGCGAGCAGTCGGCCTCCGGCGGCCCGGTGCAGGGGGGCAACCGGCCCCCGCCGCCGAACGGCCCACCGGCGTGGGACGGCCCACCTCCGGTGGGTGCCGTCCCCGTACGGCAAACGGTGCTGGACCGAGCGCGAATGATCATTGACCGCCTGAGCATCCGATGGCGACTGACCATCACCTACGGGGTGCTGTTCTTCATGGCCGGGGCGCTGCTCATGCTCGTGATCTACCTGATGGTGGGCTGGGCGCTCAATGCGGCATGGCCCGCATTCCCGCTCGACCTGGACGGGCTGATATCTCCCGACGCCGTGCGCAAGATCCAAGGGCAGTGGTACTGGCAACAGCAAGACGCGGTGTCCGGGGCGCAGAAGCTGCTGCTCACCCGCTCGCTGCTGGCCCTGCTGGGCGTCGGCATCCTGGCGATCATCATCGGCTACATCGTCGCCGACCGGGCGCTCAAGCCGATCCAGCAGATGACCGCCACGGCCCGCAAGCTGTCGGGTTCCACGCTCGCCCATGAGCGGATCGACCTCAAGGGACCCGACGACGAGCTCAAGGAACTGGCCGACACCTTCGACGCCATGCTGACCAGACTCAATGTGGCATTCGACACACAACGAAGATTCGTGGCCAACGCCTCACACGAGCTCCGCACCCCGTTGACGATCAACCGGACGGTCCTGGAGATCGCCCTGGGCGACCCGGAGGCGTCGGGTGACCTGAAGGCGCTGGGCCGTACGCTCCTGGAGGTCAACGCCCGCAACGAGCGCCTCATCGAGGGCCTGCTGCTGCTGGCCCGCAGCGAGCGCGAGCTCAGCGTGCGCAAGCCGGTGGACATGAAGGACGTGGCGGAGACCGCCATCGACCAGCTCTCCTCGCGCGCGGAGGAGGCGGGGGTCATGGTGACCACCGAGCTCCAAAGTGCCGAAACCATAGGCGATCCGGTGCTTCTCGAGCGTTGCGTGGCCAACCTCGTGGAGAACGGTATAAAGCATAATCTTCCTGAATCCGGACGTCTGTGGGTCCGTGCGGGAATGGTGGAGGGTGCCCTCGTTGTTCAGGTGGCGAACACGGGGCTACACGTTCCCGCATATGAGGTGAACAGCCTGTTTGAGCCGTTTCGGCGACTCAATGCAGATCGGGTCGACTCGGCCAAGGGGGCGGGTCTCGGGCTGTCCATCGTCCGTGCGGTCGTGCGGGCTCACGGGGGCAACGTGACCGCCATACCCAGGGATGGAGGAGGTCTTGTGATCACCGTGAGACTTCAGTCACGTTGATCCGGCGGGGGGCGTCTCGTTCACGCCGTACATGTGGTTGGATGTGCCGTCGAACACGGTGGTGCATGCCGCCAATGCTGTGGTTTACGCCATATTTGGCTAACCGTGCCCATTGGCAGTGAGTCCCTCACGTGTAGGGAGGTTCAGTGACCATTCCGGCGGGGTACCGAAGCAGGAATCTCTTTGGCGGATTGGGCACAAGTTGTGCCTCTCGAACGTTACACACGCGCGAGTTAAGCGCAGACAGATAGATGAGGGGGATGGAGCAAACTGATGGCTACCGATTACGACAGCCCACGCAAGACTGACGATGATCTTAGCGAGGACAGTCTTCAGGAACTGCAGGCGCGCCGGACCGACAAGTCCTCGGGCAGCATTGACATCGACGAGACGGATCTCGCCGAGTCGCTTGAACTGCCGGGCGCGGACTTGTCCAACGAAGAGCTTTCGCTCCGGGTGATCCCTCGTCAGGCCGACGAGTTCACCTGCGCGCGTTGCTTCCTCGTGCACCACCGCAGTCAGCTTGCCGTCGAAAGAAACGGTCAGCAGATCTGCCGGGAGTGCGCGGCCTGACGATGTTCCGATGGCCTGTCCGATGTGTGTCCGCCCCTGGACGGGTAGGGCCCCAGGACAGCCTTGAGGAGGTTCCGCGACATGACGTCAGAGAACAAACAGACCGGCGCCGAGCCGGCCGACTCCGCGGCCGAGGAGTCGGTCGGCGCGTCGGAGCAGGAAGTAGCCGAGATCGTCGGCAGGCTCGCCGAGCCTGACGACCTGGATGGCGCCGAGCGGCGACAGTTGCTCGGCCGCCTGACGAAGTCGCTGGCCGTGGGGGCGAAGAACGCCAAGGCCTCCGGTGTGGGCCGGAGTCGTTGGCTGACCGACGTGTTCATGGCCGTGGCCCCTCGCATCCCGATCCGTGATCTGCAAACCCTTTCCGAGCACCACAAGGGCCTCACCTCCGAGGCGCTGGCCGACGACCTCGTGAGCACCGCCACCAAGGCCACCATGACGGTCGGCGCCATCGGCGGAGCCGTCGCGGCGGTCCAGTTCGCCGCCCCGCCGCTCCTGCTCTCCGCCCCCGCGCAGCTCGTGGCCGAGACCCTCGTGGTCGCCGCGATCGAGGTCAAGCTCATCGCCGAGCTTCACGAGGTGTACGGCGTCCAGGTGCCCGGCAGCGGCTCCCAGCGGGCCGTGGCCTTCGCGACGGCCTGGTCCAAACAGCGTGGCGTGGATCCCATGTCCCCCGCCTCTGTCACCATCGCGCTGGGCGCCGCGACCAAGACCGCCATGCGCAACCGGTTGATGCGCACTCTCGGGCGGCATATGACCACATTGGGCCCCTTCCTCACGGGAGCCGTGGCCGGTGGGTTTCTCAATCGTTCCGCCACAAGAAAACTCTCCGAGGCCGTCCGGGCCGATCTCAGGGTTCATCGAGCTCTTCCACCCGGAAAGTCATAAAAAGGCCTGAATTGGGTAGTTAGAGCAGTTAAGACGACTACCTGGAGGAATTTGTGCAGGGCCGCAGTTCATTTTTGATCGTCGCCAACCGCCTTCCCGTTGATCGGGTCGGTGAGGATATGTGGCGGCGCAGTCCTGGCGGCCTTGTCACGGCGATCGCCCCCGTCCTACAGGGGCGAGCGGGCGCCTGGATCGGCTGGCACGGCGCTCCCGGCGAGCAACTCGAGCCCTTCGAGCACGACGGCATGCAGCTCATCCCCGTGCCCCTGTCGGAGTCGGAGGTGGAGCTCTACTACGAGGGCTTCTCCAACGCCACGCTCTGGCCCCTGTACCACGACGTGGTCGCCCCGCCCACGTACTCACGGGTCACGTGGGAGGCCTACCGCACGGTCAACGAGCGCTTCGCCCGTGCCGCCGCCGCGGAGGCCGCGGAGAACGCGGTCGTGTGGATCCAGGACTACCAGCTCCAGCTGGTCCCGGCCATGCTGCGCAAGCTCCGCCCCGACCTGCGCATCGGTTTCTTCCTTCACATCCCCTTCCCGCCGGGCGAGCTGTTCTACCAGCTCCCGTGGCGCCGGGAGATCCTGGAGGGCCTGCTCGGCGCGGACCTGGTGGGGTTCCAGCGCCCCGGCGGGGCGTCCAACTTCATCCGGCTCTGCCGCCGCCTGCTCGGTCTCCAGCACCACAAGCACGAGATCGAGGTGGAAGGCCGCATCGTGCGGGCCAGGGCCTTCCCCATCTCGGTCGACTTCGGCGAGCTGGACTCCCTGGTCCGCGAGCCGCACATCATCGAGCGGGCGAAAGAGATCCGCGCGGAGCTGGGCGACCCCGAGTGCATGCTGCTCGGCGTGGACCGGCTCGACTACACCAAGGGCATCGGCCAGCGCCTGAAGGCGTTCGGAGAACTGCTCACGGAGGGTTCGATCAAGCCGGGTGAGGCGGCGTTCGTGCAGATCGCGACGCCCAGCCGGGAGCGGGTCGAGGAATACATGCGCCTGCGCGACTCGATCGAGCTCCAGGTCGGCCGGATCAACGGTGAGCAGGGAGAGTTCGGACAGCAGCCGGTGCAGTACATGCACCAGTCGTACGGCCGCGACGAACTGGCCTCGCTCTATCTCGCGGCGGACGTGATGGTGGTGACGCCGCTGCGCGACGGCATGAACCTGGTCGCCAAGGAGTACATCGCCTGCCGCAACGACCTGCGCGGCGCGCTGGTGCTCAGCGAGTTCGCCGGGGCGGCCGACGAGCTGCGCCAGGCGTTCATGGTCAACCCCTATGACGTGGACGGTCTCAAGAGGGCGATGCTCGCCGCGATGCGGGCCACGCCGCACGATCTGTCCCGCCGGATGCGCTCACTGCGCCGCCGGGTGGCGACCTACGACGTGGACCGCTGGGCGAAGGAGTTTCTCGACGCCCTCGAGTCCTGACCTCCACGGCACGGCGTGCCCCCAGGGGCACGCCCGCCGTCAGGAGACGACATCCTTCGCCGAGTCCTTCAGACCCTTCCACGCGTCGTAGCGCCTCCTGGCGGTGCGGGCGACCACGATCTGCGCCACCTGCATGCCCACTCCCATCACCACGGCGTAACCGATCGCCTCGCCGAGGCTGATCTCCAGCGACTCGCTGTCGGCCGGCGGTTTTTTGCCCGTCGTCTTCTCCCAGGCGAATCCAATGACCTTCTTGGCGCCCCAAGCCGTCGCGATCCCTATCAGACCACCGATGGCTCTCCACGCCATGTCTTGCTTCTCGGTCTTGCCGGCCATGGGTTCCTCCTCTTTGCGGTCTGCATGAGAACACTAGTCGCCTCGGACGGGACTCCCGGGAAGCCATACCATAGGGAGGCATGACGAAGCAGCGACCGCGCCCTGCGCCCATGCCCGAGAAACCGACTCTCGACGGCCTGGAAGCCGTATGGGTAGCCCGCTGGGAGGCCGAGGGCACCTACCGCTTCGACAGGTCGCGCACGCGAGACGAGATCTACTCGATCGACACCCCGCCGCCGACGGTCTCCGGTTCCCTCCACGTCGGCCACGTCTTCTCCTATACCCACACCGACACGATCGCCCGCTTCCAGCGCATGCGAGGCCGTGAGATCTTCTACCCCATGGGCTGGGACGACAACGGCCTGCCCACCGAGCGCCGGGTGCAGAACCACTTCGGCGTGCGCTGCGACCCCTCCATCGCCTATGACCCCTCGTTCGAGCCGCCGGCCACGCCCGATGCCAGACGGCAGGTGCCGATCTCGCGGAGAAACTTCATCGAGCTGTGCGAGCGGCTCACGGTCGAGGACGAGAAGGCGTTCGAGGAGCTCTGGCGCCGCCTGGGCCTGTCGGTGGACTGGTCGCTGACCTACGCCACCATCGGCGACGCCGCGAGGGCCGCCTCCCAGCGCGCGTTCCTGCGCAACCTGGCCCGCGGCGAGGCCTACGTGTCGGAGGCGCCCACGCTCTGGGACGTCACCTTCCGCACGGCCGTCGCCCAGGCGGAGCTGGAGGACAGGGAGTGGCCGGGCGCCTTCCACCGGGTCGGCTTCACGCTGTCGCAGGAGCAGCGGGCCAGGGGGTTCGGCGACCGGGTCTGGATCGAGACGACCCGCCCCGAGCTGATGCCCGCCTGCGTGGCGCTGGTCGCCCACCCCGACGACGAGCGCTACCGGCCGTTGTTCGGCACCACGGTCAAGACGCCCCTCTTCGGCGTCGAGGTGCCGGTGCTGGCCCATCACCTGGCCGAGCCCGACAAGGGCTCGGGCATCGCGATGATCTGCACCTTCGGCGACGTCACCGACGTCATCTGGTGGCGCGAGCTCAACCTGCCCACCCGGGCCGTCATCGGCTGGGACGGCAGGCTGCTCCCCGAGGCCCCCGCCGGCGTCCCGGCGGAGCCGTACGCCGAGCTGGCGGGCAAGACGGTGCACGGCGCCCGGGAGCGGATCGTGGAGCTGCTGCGCGGCTCCGGTGACCTGGAAGGCGAGCCGCGGCCGGTGAAGCGCGCGGTGAAGTTCTACGAGAACGGGGACCGGCCGCTGGAGATCGTCTCAACCCGCCAGTGGCACATCCGCAACGGAGGACGCGACCGCGCCCTGCGGGACGCCCTGCTGAGCAGGGGGGAGGAGATCTCCTGGCACCCGCCCCACATGAAGGTCCGCTACGACAACTGGGTCGAGGGCCTGGCGGGTGACTGGCTGATCTCCCGGCAGCGGTTCTTCGGCGTGCCGATCCCGGTCTGGTATCCGCTGGACGACGGGGGCGAGCCCGGATACTCCTCGCCGATCCTGCCGGAGGAGTCCACGCTGCCCATGGACCCCTCCAGCGACGTGCCGCCCGGTTACACCGAGGACCAGCGAGGCAAGCCGGGAGGCTTCGCCGCCGACCCGGACGTCATGGACACCTGGGCGACCTCGTCCCTGTCCCCGCAGATCGTGGGCGGCTGGGAGCGGGACAACGACCTGTTCGAGCGGGTCTATCCGATGGATCTGCGTCCCCAGGGTCAGGACATCATCCGCACCTGGCTGTTCGCGACCGTCGCCCGCTCCCACCTGGAGCACGGCGTGCTGCCCTGGAAGCACACCGCGATCTCCGGGTGGATCCTCGACCCGGACCGCAAGAAGATGTCCAAGTCCAAGGGCAACGCCATAACGCCGATGGGCCTGCTGCAGGAGTACGGCTCGGACGCGGTCCGCTACTGGGCCGTCAGCGGGCGCCTGGGCACCGACGCGACCTTCGACACCGGCCAGATCAAGATCGGCCGCCGTCTGGCGATCAAGATCCTGAACGCCTCCAGGTTCGTCCTGAACCTGGGCGAGGACGGCGGCGAGGTCACCGAGCCGATCGACCTGTCGATGCTGGCCCGGCTCTCGGAGGTGGTCGGTGAGGCCACCGAGGCGTTCGAGGCCTACGACCACACCCGGGCGCTGGAGCGGATCGAGCGGTTCTTCTGGGAGTTCTGCGACGACTACCTGGAGCTGGTCAAGACCAGGGCCTACGACGACACGGACGGACCCGCGCGCTCGGCCCACGCGGCACTGCGGGAGGCGCTCGGCGTCATGCTCCGGTTGCTCGCCCCGTTCCTGCCGTTCGTCACCGAGGAGGTCTGGTCCTGGTGGCACGAGGGCCCGGTGCATCGGGAGGCCTGGCCCACGCCGTCGGCGCGCGGCGGCGACCCGGAGCTGCTCCCGGTGGTGGCCGCGGTCCTCGGCCGTGTCCGCAAGGCCAAGTCGGACGCCAGGCTCTCGATGCGGGCCGAGGTCGCCCGGCTGACCGTCACCGGCGCGCAGGTCGATCTCGTACGGCAGGCACAGGACGATCTGTGCGGTGCGGGCGTCATCGAGGAGTTCGTGCTCCGGCCGGGCGAGGGCGAGCTGCTGGTGGAGGTCACCCTCGCCTGACGGGGAGTCGCCGGGTCCGCCCGATCGGCGGACCCGGCGACTGGTAGCCGCACCCGCTTCCGTGCGGTTCGCTCCTCGCCCGGGCGGCTCCCGGGGCCGTACGGTTCTCCCCTTCCGGGCACGCGAATCTGTCCTCCGGGAAGGCGGGTCCCGTCGTACGGTCGAGGTACCACAGGTGAGGGAGGACCAGACCATGATCCCAGGGTGCGGTAACTGCAGCTGCTACCTCGAGGACCGGGTGATTTCCCGGCCGCCGCAGGAGCGCTGATCTGCGCCGACCTGGCGCGGTGATCCGAACTGTACGGGGAGAGGCCCGGTCACGTGACCGGGCCTTTCTTCTGTGCCCGACCGTGTCCGGGCGATAACCATGCGCATTCCCCGCCGTGGCATGACAGTCTGGAAGACGTGATCTCCGATCGGGAACGTCTGACGCGGCTGGTACCGCGCACGCTGCTCCGCCTGGCGATGTGGAGCCTGTGCCTGATCATCATTGGCTGGGCCGTCTTCTACTTTGCGCAATTCATCGCGACCCTGCGCATCGTGGTCCTGCCGGTGGCCATCGCGTTGCTGCTCAGCGCGCTGCTGTTCCCAATCACCCGGCGTCTCAAAAGCAGGGGCATGAAGCCCATCTACGCCACGTGGATCACCATGCTGATCGCGTTCACGGTGCTGGGCGGCACCGGCTGGATCATCGGCGTGCGGGCCAACGAGGAGTTCCCCGGGCTGGTCGACCAGGTGAGGGTCACCTCCAAGACCGTTGAGCAGTGGCTCTACACCGGGCCGCTGCACCTGCAGCCGAGCCAGATCACCTCGTGGGTCGACGAGATCGCCAAGCAGATCACCACGCAGCGCAACCAGATCACCCAGACGGTGCTCACCGGTGCCACGGTGGCGCTGGAGGTGCTGACCGCGCTGGTGCTGCTGCTCTTCGTCACCTTCTTCTTCCTCAAGGACGGCGAGCAGATCTGGTCGTGGTTCTTGAAGGGCTTCGGCTCGGCCGCGCCTCGCGTGGACAGGGCCGGACGGGCCGCCTGGGTGACGCTCTCGCACTACGTGCAGGGCACGGTGGCGGTGGCGGCCGTACACGGCGTTGTCATGGGCATCGTGCTCGCCGCGATGGGTGTGCCCCTCTGGGCGCCGCTCGCTGTGCTGATCTTCATGGCCAGCTTCATCCCCATCGTCGGCATCATCATCGCCGGCAGCGTCGCCACGCTGGTCACGCTCGGCGCCAAGGGCCCGATCTACGCCCTGATCTTCCTCGGCATCCTGCTGGTGGAGCAGCAGTTGGAGAACCACGTGCTCCAGCCGCTGATCGTCGGCCGGGCCGTGCGGTTCCACCCGCTGGCGATCATCCTGGTGCTGGCCGTGGGCGGCATCCTGGCGGGTATCGCCGGAGCGGTGGTGGCGGTGCCGGTCGCGGCCGTGTTCTACCGGGCCCTGCCCGAGCTCAGGAGCGACCCGCCGATCGCCCTGCCCCCCGTCCCGGCGTCGCCTCCGCCACCACCGCTGCCACCGCCCGCCGAATCCACGGAGTCCGGCGAGTCCGGTGAACCCGGCGAGCCCGGTGGGCGGATGAATGCGGGATCCTCGCAGCCCAAGGGGTAATCTTCTGCTTCTTGACGTCCTCCCCGCCCTGAACATCCGGTGGCGGCCTCTCCGTCAGGAGTGACCCGCCAGAGGGCACATGCGGGCGCACCCGGTTCCGTCTCGGTTGGTACGATCCTGCATCCGAGTGCCCGGTGCACCGGCATGTCCGGCCGGAGGGCGTACCTTGAGGCTGAGGGCCGAACCGGTTTCCCGGACGGCCCGGTCGCCGTGCGGGCCGTCGCGCTCTTCGTCGAGGTGGGCATCGAGCACTTCGCCGGACGCGGTGACGCCACAATCATCGTTGACGAGCACCACGAGTACGAGGGGAACCCGTGACCGACACCGTCGAGGTGCTGATCCATCGGATCGACGCCGAGCTGCCGCTGCCGTCCTACGCCCATCCCGGCGACGCCGGCGCGGATCTCCACGCCGCCGAGGACGTCGAACTGCTCCCCGGGGAGCGGGTAACGGTGGGCACCGGTGTGGCGATCGCCCTGCCCGACGGGTACGCGGCGTTCGTTCACCCGCGTTCGGGTCTGGCCACCAAGCACGGTGTGACCCTCGTGAACGCCCCCGGCACGGTGGACGCCGGCTACCGGGGCGAGATCAGAGTGACGCTGCTCAACACCGACATCAAGGACGCGGTACGGCTGCGCCGGGGGGATCGCATCGCACAGCTTGTGATCCAGAAGGTGGAGAGGGCCGTGTTCTACGAGGTGGACCGGTTGCCCGGATCGGCGCGAGGCGCCGGCGGGTTCGGGTCCACCGGCCGTTGACAGGAAGCAAGCCCGGCGAGGTGGGCGATGTGGCGGATGAGGGTCCGCGGCCGGAACGGCCCTCCGGCCCGGAGATCGGCCGCGGGGCACGCACGACGAGTGGTGAGCGACCAGTGAAATTTCAAGGAGCGTGAGGAAAGTGTTCGGACGTCGCCGTCGCGAGGAGTCCCCGGCCGAGGCCGTGGAGGCTGAGCAGACCGAGCAGGTCGAGCAGGTCGAACGGGCCTCGGTCCGTGAGTCGGGTCCGTGGGATTCGGAGGAGTCGCACTCCGAGCGAGAGCGGGTCGACCTCGGTGGCATGCGCCTGCCGGTCGACCCGGGTTTCGAGGTGCAGCTCAACCTGGCCGGCGATCAGATCGTCGGCGCGGTCGTCATGTTCAACGAGAGCGCCCTCCAGGTGCACGCGTTCGCGGCGCCGAAGCGGAGCGGCATCTGGGACGAGGTCCGGGGCGAGCTCGCCGAGGGCGTGAAGAGCGCCGGAGGCACGGCGGAGGAGAGAGAGGGACCGTTCGGCATCGAGCTGTCCGCCCAGGTCCCCGCCGACGGGGGAGCCCCCCAGCCGGTCCGCTACCTCGGTGTCGACGGTCCGCGCTGGTTCCTCCGCGCGGTGATCAGCGGGCGTGCCGCGGTGGACGCGGAGGTCGCCGCGACGCTGGAAGGTGTCATCCGCGACATCGTCGTGGTCCGCGGTGACGAGCCGATGGCGCCCAAGGAGGCGATCGAGCTCAGGCTTCCGCCGGAGGCCAGGAACGCGATGGAGCAGCAGGAGACCGGCGGAGACGTGCCCGATCTCAGCCCTTTCGAGCGTGGCCCGGAGATCGCTGAGATTCGCTGACGTAGGGGATCGCGTACGCTGATTCAACTCGTATGTGAAGGAGCGGTCGTGGGTTCTCAGGAACCGCATAAACAAGGCGGATTTCGAGGCTTTTTCCGGCGGCTGGCGACCAGCCAGGCCGAGCTGGAGGCCAACGAACTCCAGCAGGACCTTGATCGTCATGGTGCCACGCCCATCGTCTCGTGTGGCGGGCGTCGCCGGTTCTGCGTCACCGGGACACTCCGGACCGTGACCCTGCGGCCTCGCGGGGGTGCGCCGGCCCTCGAGGCGGAGCTCTACGACGGCTCGGACGTGATCGATCTGATCTGGCTGGGCCGTAGGAAAATCGCCGGAATCGAGCCAGGACGGCTGGTGCTGGCCGAAGGGCTCGTCAGCATGCAGGATGGGCGCAAGGTGATGTTCAATCCCCGATACGAGCTCCGTCCGGCTGGCGGTGCGTGAGCGATCGACGATCACGGAGCGGTGAGCGAGAAGATGACCACCTCCCACGAGGCCACCGCGCACGACACGGTAGAGGCCGTGATCCGCGGTCAGCTCGTCAAGGCCTTCGGCGGAGTGCGTGGCACCATTGAGGCCGCCGTGCCCACCATCGCCTTCACCGGCATGTGGATCGGCACCTCGGACCTGAAGTTGTCCCTGATCGTCAGCATCGCGGCCGCGGTGGTGCTGCTGGCGGTGCGGTTGCTGCAGCGTTCGACGCCGCAGTTTGTGCTCAACAGCCTGGTCGGCATCGGCGTCGGCGCGTTCTTCGCCTCCCGCACCGGCGCCGCGCAAGACGTCTTCCTGCCGGGAATCCTCTACAACGCGGGCTACTCCGTGGTCATGCTGCTCTCGATCGTCACCCGGTGGCCGGTGGTGGGCTTCCTGATCGGATCCGTCACCGGTGACCCGACGGCCTGGCGCAGCGATCCGGCCGTGGTGAAACTGTGTGTCAAGCTCACCTGGCTGCTCATGATCCCGTGCGTGGTCCGGGTGGCCGTGCAGCTCCCCGTCTACCTGATCGGCAGGGACGAGGCGGTCGCCGAGCTGGGCATCCTCAAGATCGTGATGGGCTGGCCGCTCCAGATCGCGGGTCTCGCCGCGATGGTGTGGCTCCTGACCCGGGGCAGGACCCCGGTCAAGGCCGCCGTCTCCTGAAAGATGAGGGTCCGGTACGGCATCGCCGTACCGGACCCTCATCTTTCAGTGCGGCCGTTGTGTCTGTGGGTCCGCCGTGCCGGGCCGCTAGTGCGGCGTCCGGTGGGGGGACAGAAGCTCGGCCAGCTCCTCCTCGACCTCCTGGCTGGCGACGAACATCAGCTCGTCCCCGGCCTCCAGGGGGTCGTCGGCGGTGGGCACCAGCACCCGGCCCTCGCGGAGGATCGCGACCAGAGCGGTGTCGTTCGGCCACGGGACCGAGCCCGCACGCTGCCCGACGACCGGCGCGTCCTCCGGCAGGGTGAGCTCGACCAGGTTGGCCTGGCCCTGGCGGAAGGTCATCAGGCGGACCAGATCACCGACGCTCACCGCCTCCTCGACCAGCGCGCTCAGCAGGCGCGGGGTCGAGACGGCCACGTCGACGCCCCACGACTCGTTGAACAGCCACTCGTTCTTGGGGTGGTTGATCCTGGCGACCACTCGCGGCACGCCGTACTCGGTCTTGGCCAGCAGCGAGACGACGAGGTTGACCTTGTCGTCACCGCTGGCGGCGACGACCACGTGGCAGTCGGCCAGGCCGGCCTCGTCCAGCGAGGAGATCTCGCAGGCGTCGGCGAGCAGCCACTCCGCCCGCGGCACGGTGTCGATCTTGATGGCCTTGGGGTCGATGTCGATGAGCAGGACCTCGTGGCCGTTCTCCAGGAGCTCGGCCGCGATCGATCGCCCGACCGCCCCGGCACCCGCGATGGTGATGCGCATCAGTGGTCCTCCTCCGGGGCCCCGGACAGCACCTTGTTGATGCGATCCATGTCACTTTCGACCGCCATGACGTGCAGGACGTCACCCTCCTGCACCACGGAGTCGTGCTTGGGAAGCAGGGTCTCGCCCATCCGGTTGATGAACGCCAGACGGGTGCCTGCGGCCTGCTCCAGGTCCTTGACCGTGGTGCCGACCCACCCGGGGTGGTAGGCCACCTCGGCCAGCACCACGGCCCCGGTGGGGTCGCGCCACAGCGGCTCGGCGCCCTCGGGAAGGACACGGCGCAGGATCTGGTCGGCGGTCCAGCGGACGGTGGCCACGGTGGGGATGCCCAGCCGCTGGTAGACCTCGGCGCGCCGGGAGTCGTAGATTCTGGCCACCACGTTGTCCACGCCGAACGTCTCGCGGGCGACCCGGGCGGAGATGATGTTCGAGTTGTCGCCGCTGCTCACCGCCACGTAGGCGCCCGCGGACTCGATGCCCGCCTCTTCCAGGACGTCCCTGTCGAAACCGATCCCGGTCACCCGGCGGCCCCTGAAACCGGCCCGCAGACGGCGAAACGCCTGTGGATCGCGGTCAATGATCGCAACCGAGTGGCCGCTGTCCTCAAGGATGTGCGCCAGGGTCGAACCCACTCGGCCACACCCCATGATCACGATATGCATGCTCCCCCGCCGGTCGGGTTGAGGCGGATCTTGGTCTGATGTATTTAGTCAGTATGGCCCGCTCTGGGAGTGCCGTGTCAGCGGGGTTAAGTGATGGGGACTAGCATCTGCAGACGTGTCGAAGGTGACGGACCTTGTCAAACGCCTTTTCATTGGGCAGGCGCTGCGCAGTACGCAGTTGCACGAGCAACTACTCCCCAAACGGATTGCACTGCCGGTTTTCGCGAGTGATGCCCTTTCCTCGGTGGCCTATGCCCCGCAGGAGATCCTCGTCATCCTTTCGCTGGCAGGAATTTCGTTCTACAACTTCAGCCCCTGGGTCGCGGCCGCCGTTGTCGTGGTGATGCTCACCGTCGTGGCGTCCTACCGGCAGAACGTGCACGCCTACCCCAGCGGCGGGGGCGACTACGAGGTGGCCACCGTCAACCTGGGCCAGAACGCCGGGCTGACCGTCGCCAGCGCGCTCATGGTCGACTACATCCTCACCGTCGCGGTGTCGGTGGCCAACGGCGTCGACTACGTGGGTGCCACGATTCCCTACGTCGCCGAGCACAAGCCGCTGGTCGCGATCGTCATCGTCATCCTGCTGACGGTGGTGAACCTGCGCGGCATCCGGGAGTCCGGCGCGGCCTTCGCGGTCCCCACCTACGCCTTCATGGCCGCCGTCATCGGCCTGATCCTCTGGGGTGCCTTCCGGCTGCTCGTCCTGGGCCAGGAGCTGCACGCGCCCACCTCCGGCTACCAGATCGTCGCCGAACAGAGCAACCTCACCGCCTTCGCGGCGTCCTTCCTCATCCTGCGCGCCTTCTCCTCCGGCTGCGCGGCGCTCACCGGCGTCGAGGCGATCAGCAACGGCGTGCCGGCCTTCCGCAAGCCCAAGAGCAAGAACGCCGCGACCACGCTGCTGATGATGGGCCTGGTCGCGGTCACGATGTTCGTTGGCATCATCGCGCTCGCCCTGGCGTCCGGCGTCAAGGTCGCCGACCCCGCCACCGCCGCCCGTGACGTGATCATCAACGGCATGCCCGCCGGTCCCGGCTACTACCAGCAGCCGATCATCGCCCAGATCGCCGACGCCGTCTTCGGCAGCGGCTCGGTCTTCTTCTTCGTCATCGCCGCGGTCACCGCGCTGATCCTCTTCCTCGCCGCGAACACCGCCTTCAACGGCTTCCCCGTGCTCGGCTCGATTCTGGCCCAGGACCGCTTCCTGCCCCGGCAGCTGCACACCCGGGGCGACCGGCTGGCCTTCTCCAACGGCATCATCATCCTGGCCGCCGGAGCCTGCCTGCTGCTGTGGGGCTTCAACGCCGATGTCAGCCGCCTGCTCAACCTCTACATCGTCGGCGTCTTCGTGTCGTTCACGCTGAGCCAGATCGGCATGGTCCGGCACTGGACCCGGCTCCTGAGGACCGAGGGCGACTCGAAGGTCCGGCACCAGATGCACCGCTCGCGGACCATCAACTTCTTCGGTGGTGTCATGACCGCGGTGGTGCTGGTGGTCGTGCTGGTGACCAAGTTCACCCACGGGGCGTGGATCGTCTGCGTGGCCATGCCCGTGCTGTTCCTGATGATGAAGGGCATCCACCGCCACTACGAGAACGTGGCCGCCGAACTCGCCGTCGCCGAGGACCTGCAGGTGGACGAGTCGATGCTGCCCGCGCGCAACCACGCCATCGTCCTGGTCTCCAAGATTCACAAGCCGACCCTGCGCGCCCTCGCCTACGCCCGCGCCACCCGGCCGTCCAAGCTGGAGGCGATCACCGTGGGCGTGGAGGGCGAGGACGCCAAGGCGCTTCGTGAGGAGTGGGAGCGGCGAGGGATCCCGGTGCCGCTCAAGATGCTCGACTCGCCCTACCGCGAGATCACCCGGCCGGTCCTGGAATACGTCAAGTCGCTGCGCCGCCGATCGCCCCGCGACGTGGTCAGCGTCTACATTCCCGAGTACGTCGTCGGCCACTGGTGGGAGCACCTCCTGCACAACCAGAGCGCGCTGCGCCTGAAGGGCCGTCTGCTCTTCCAGCCCGGCGTGATGGTCATCAGCGTGCCCTGGCAGCTCCACTCCTCCGACCGTCTCAAGGGCCGCCCCGAGCCCTTCGCCCCCGGCGCCGTCCGCCGCCCCTGGCAGGAGGTGGCCCAGGACGGGGACGCCAAGGCATAACCTTTACATGCACTACCTTCATATGCACTCCTGACCGCATGGAGGCTTGACTGACGAACCTTGGGGGCGTGGCCATGGCTATAGAGCTGACGGTAGGACCGGTTGCACACGGTGGCTGGTGCGTCGCTCGCCATGACGGCCGGGTGGTTTTTGTACGGCACGCGCTTCCCGGCGAGCGCGTCATGGCCGAGATCACGGAAGAGACCACCCGCTTCCTGCGAGCCGACGCCGTCGAGATTCTCGAACCCTCCGCCGACCGGGTGGTCCCGCCGTGCCCGTTCGCGGGACCGGGCCGCTGTGGCGGCTGTGACTGGCAGCACGCCTCCCTCGACGCCCAGCGCCGGTTGAAGGCCGACGTGGTCGCCGAGCAGCTCAAGCGCCTGGCGGGCATCGACTGGAAGGGAACCGTCGAGGAGGTCCCCGGTGCCCCCGACGGCCTCGGCTGGCGTACCCGGGTCCAGTTCGCCGTCAACCGTGACGGGGTCCCGGGCCTGCGCCGGCACCGCTCCCACGACATCGAGCCGATCGACGCCTGTCTGATCGCCCACGCCGAGGTGGAGAACGTCGGCGCCGAGGTCATGAACTGGCGCCACGCCTCCTCCGTCGAGGTCATCGCCTCCTCGGGCGGGGACCAGGCCGTCGTGGTCGCCCCCAAGCCCCGCCGTACGGTGGCCGTGCCCGATCTCGACACGAGCGTGGCCGTCTTCGTCGACGAGGGCAAGGGCCGCACCCGCGTCGTCCACGGCCGCAACCACCTCACCGAGCGCGTCGGCGAGCGCGACTTCCAGGTGACCGGCAGCGGTTTCTGGCAGGTCCACCCCGGCTCTGCCGCCACGTTGCTCGGCACGGTCCTGGAGTTCGCCGACCCGAAGCCGGGGGAGTGGGCCCTCGACCTCTACTGCGGAGTCGGCCTGTTCGCCGCGGGCCTGGCGGAGGCGGTCGGCCCCGAGGGCGCCGTGTTCGGCGTCGAGTCCGAGTCCGTCTCCGTCCGCGACGCCGAACGCAACCTCCGCGACCTCCCTCAGGCCCGCTTCGCGCGGGGCCGGGTCGAGAACGCCCTCGACCACTTCGACATCGAGCGCGCCGACCTGGTCGTCGTCGACCCGCCCCGCGCGGGTCTCGGCCGCGAGGTCGTCAACCGTCTCGTCACCCTTCAGGCCGGCCGGATCGTCTACGTCTCCTGCGACCCGGCCACCCTCGCCCGCGACCTCGCCTGGTTCGGCGAGCAGGGCTACCGCCTCGCCGACCTGCGGGCCTTCGACGGATTCCCGATGACCCACCATGTGGAGTGCGTGGCGCTGCTGATCAATGATCCGGACGGCGTCCCGACCGGCGAGCGCGCGACGGATGACGTTTCGCAGGCCGGAGAGGACTAGCCCTGCATTTCGCGCGTGACCCCGATCGGTCTTATGCCTCCTCCGCGAGGCTCAGATGCTCCTCCAGCCGCTCGAGCCTCCGCAGGATGGGCCGCAGTTCTTCGCGGAGAGCTGCGGAGAGGGCACTCGCCGCGTCGGCGGGGGCCGGTGACGGCGTGGAGGCTGTGGAGGCCGTGGAGGCCTGGGTCTGGGCCCGCAGGTGCACGTAGCCCGCCAGGGCGGCTGAGACCGCGCGGCGGGTCAGCCGCGGCTCGGCGCCCAGTCCCCGGAGGATGTGACCCGCCGCCCCGTCGGGTTCGGCGACCAGACCGAGGAGCAGGTGCTCGCAGCCGATGTAGTTGTGGCCGAGGGCGGTCGCGTCGGTGACGGTCATCTCCAGAGCCGCGGCCGCGGACGCGCTGAAGGTGAGCTCGGCGTCGTCGCCCGTGGCGGAGACCGCGGAGGAGCCGGACGTCCCGGGGGTCTCGAGGCTCAGGCGGTCCAGTTGGCGCCGGACCTCCTCGCGCTCGATCTCCAGAACGCCCAGGACCTGGAGGGCCAGGTTGCCGCCCTCGGCCAGCAGGCCGCCCAGCAGATGCTCGGTGCCGATCTCGGCCGCCCCCAGGGCCCGTGCCTGCTCCACCGACAGCTTGATCACCGTACGGGCCCGGGCGGTGAAGTGCGGGAAACGTGCGGTCAGGTCGTCGATGTCGGAGGCGTTCAGCGCCGTCTCACGGATGGCGGTGACCCGCCGTACGGCCTGCTCCAGGGCTCGCTGGCAGACGGCCGAGACCGGCACCCCCGCCTTCTTCACCGCCTCGGCCAGCTCGTCGGGCAGATAGACATTGATCTTCGGCATGTTGTCTCCCCTATGGGGTTACTGAAGGGTTATAACCCATTCATAACCCCTGAGGGGGGTGGCTGTCCAGTGCGTTGCTTGATGTGACGCGCCTTTTCTCATAGGAGAGGAACCGGTCCGGTGCCTGGGTTGTGGATTTCGTCATCTCGTGGAGGGGTGACAGAAAAAACGAGACGGCCGCTCGTATCGCCGGAGGCATAGACAAGATCATCGAAAGCGCCGGCCGCTGTCGTGGGCGATCTTCGGGGCAGGGGCGTCAGCGTGTCGCGCTCGTGAGGAACCGGGCGACGTTCGGGGTGGGGGCGGCGCCCCTGACGGAGAGCCAGGCCAGCTTGTTGCGGCCGGCGAAGGCGATGAGCCTGTGGGCGTTGGCCGGGGTGAGGTCGTGGGAGCTGCTCAGGACGGGGGTGAGCGCGATCCTGCGCCAGGCGACGGGTTCGCCAAGAGATTCCGCGATCTGGGGTTGCGCGGCGCGGACGGCCGAGGCGACGGGGCGCAGGCGGTCTTGGGCGAGCCCGGATTCGGGGCCGACGGCGGCCAGGAGGTTCACGGCGGTGATCTCGGCGCCGGCCTCGCGGGTGGATCGGAGCATGGCCTGATCACTCGGGGCCAGGCCCGTTCCCGTGACCGGGAGGGTGAAGCTCACGGTGAGGGGACGGCCCTTGGCCGCGGCCTCGCGTTGCAGGGTCGCGATCGCCCTGGCGCGGCGCAGCACGGTCGCGGCGCTGGCCGGGTCCTGGACCTCGAAGTCGATGTAGGTGGCGTCGAAGGTGTCGATCGCCTGCCGGTAGGCGGCGACGAGGCGGTCGAGGTCGGTGCAGGCGGCGGCCAGTTCGCGGCCTACGGGGCCGCCGAAGGCGAGACCGGCATCGCCGCCGACCGCGCGCAGACGGCCCAGGCGATCGGCGACGAGCTCGCCGTCCTGCGTGCCACCCCACATGGGGACGCATTCCTTACGGCCGGTGGTGAGGTGGCCGAGGGTGAACCAGCGGACGTGGTCCTTCCCCGCTACCTCGGGCAGGGTGAAGAGCGGATCCTGAACCGTGTTCACGAACGTCACGAAGCCCGACGGCCGGTCGGTGGGGGAGACGGGGGCCGGCGCGGGTTTCTGCCCGACGGAGGATCTGGTGGCCAGTCCGGAAGCCGTCACCCCGGCCCGCGCGGCCAGGCCGGGCACGCTCTGGTCGCCGCCCGCCTTGGTGGGCAGAAGCCAGATCGCGACGCCGGTTGCCAGGGCGAGCGCCGCCGAGGCCAGCACGACGAGAGAGCGGGGCGGTGTGCCCGGCTCGCGGGCCTGGCGAGCGGCGGGACGACCCGTCACCACCGGCACGTGCTCCACCTTCTCGACGACATGATTATCGCTATCGGTGCTTGGTCGACTACTGATTGCAGCTGAGGTCTGAACGCTAGCAAGCGTTCACGTCGCGGCGTGGGCTTTCAGCGGATGCCGTCCGGAGTGCCCGGATAATGGTGAGTATGAAGTTGAGGATCTTCACTGAACCACAGCAGGGCGCCACCTACGATGAGCTGCTGGCGGTCGCACAGACCGCGGAGCGGCTGGGGTTCGACGCCTTTTTCCGTTCTGACCACTATGTGCGGTTCGGTTCCGGCGACCCCGGTGCCGGCTCCACCGACGCTTGGACGACCCTGGCGGGCCTGGCCAGGGAGACCTCCACGATCAGGCTCGGCACCCTGGTCACCCCGGTCACCTTCCGGCTGCCCGGCCCGCTGGCGATCAGTGTGGCCCAGGTGGACCAGATGAGCGGGGGCCGGGTCGAGCTCGGCCTCGGCACCGGCTGGCTGGACGTCGAGCACACCGCCTACGGGATCCCGTTCCCGCCGATCGGCGAGCGGTTCGGCCGCTTCGAGGAGCAGCTCGAGATCATCACCGGGCTCTGGACCACTCCCGTGGGCAAGACGTTCTCGTTCGAGGGCGCCCACTACCGGCTGGCGGACTCGCCCGCGCTGCCCAAGCCCGTGCAGAGCCCCAAGCCGCCGATCATCATCGGCGGGGCCGGCGCCAAGCGCACCCCACGGCTGGCCGCGCGGTTCGCCGACGAGTACAACCTGCCGTTTCACCCCCTGGACGACACCGCGATCGCCTTCGACCGGGTCCGGCAGGCGTGCGAGGCGGAGGGGCGTGAGTCGATCCGGTTCTCCGTCGCCCAGACCGTCTGCGTCGGCACCGACGACGCGGAGATCGCGCGCCGGGCCGAAGCCACCGGACACGACCTCGCTGTGTTGCGCGCGAGCGGGCTGGCGGGCACTCCCGCCGAGGTGGTCGAGAAGATCGGCGAGTTCGCGAAGCTGGGCGTCGAGCGGATCTACCTGCAGGTGCTGGACCTGTCGGACCTGGACCACCTGGAGCTCATCGCCGCCGAGGTCCTGCCCCACGTGTAGGGCGCAGAGCCATGGGTCCGCACTTCATCCTCAAGGGGCGAAGGCCAGGGGTGCGGGCCCACGACCGGATACGCGTGACCGTCGCAGCCGGAGTCCGCGTCCTCAGAGGGGCCGAGGACTGAGGGACGGGCCCAGGGCCGATACGCGGGACCGTCGTGGACGGAGTCCGCGTCCTCAGCGAGCCGAGGTCTGAGAGACGGATCCAGGGCCGGATGCGCGTGACCGTCGCGGCAGGGTGCTCGTGGACGGGAGTCCGCGGCTCAGGCGTGAGCCGGAACGGTTAACCGATGGCCGGGCTTGCCGGACGTGAGGCACACTGAGCCGGGTGTTGCTAACGATCTCCACGACCGTACGGCCCGCAACCGACCTCGGATTCCTGTTGCACAAGCATCCGGACCGGGTTCAGGAGTTCGGCCAGTCATACGGCATGGCCCGCGTCTTCTATCCGGAGGCGGACGAGGAGCGCTGCACGGCGGCGTTGATGCTCGACGTCGACCCGGTCCGCCTGGTGCGCTCGCGCGGCCGTTCCACGCCCGACTACACGCTGGGCCAGTACGTCAACGACCGGCCCTACGCCGCGTCGTCACTGCTGGCCGTGGCGCTGGGGGACGTGTTCCGCACGGCACGCACCGGACGCTGCGACAGCCGTCCGGAGCTGGCCGCCGGGCCGATTCCGCTGGAGATCGCGCTGCCTGTGCTGCCCTGCAGGGGCGGTCCCCAGCTGGCGCACCGGTTGTTCGAGCCGCTGGGCTGGGAGGTCGAGGCACGGGCCGTACCGCTGGACGAGGGGTTTCCCGAGTGGGGCGACTCCCGTTACGTGGGGCTGTCGCTGCGGGGCGAGGTGCGCCTGGCCGACGCGCTCAACCAGCTCTACGTGCTGCTTCCGGTGCTCGACGACTCCAAGCACTACTGGGTCGCCTCCGACGAGGTGGACAAGCTGATCAGGGCGGGCGAGTCCTGGCTGGCCGCCCACCCGGAGAGAGGGCTGATCACCCGCCGTTACCTTGGCCGCCGCTGGGCGCTGACCCGCACGGCCTTCGCCCGCCTGGCCGAGATCGGCGACGACGTGGAGGAGGACCTTGAGCCTCCCGTCGAGGAGGAGTCCGCCGAGACCTTCTCCGTCCCGCCGGAGGAGGACGCCGGTGCCCTGCGGGATGAGGGGTCCCCGGCGATTCATGACGAGATGGTGCCGGACGGCGAGGCCGCGAATCGTCAGGCTGCGCCGTCTGACGGCGCCGTGGATGGTGAGGCGGTGTGGGGCGGCGGGGCGGTGGATCGTCGGGCCGCGCCGTCCGGCGGCGCCGTGGATGGTGCGGTGGCTCCATCCGGCGGAATCGCAGATGACGAGGTGACGCCGGACGGCGGGGCCGGGGACTCGACGCGGAAGCGGCCCCTGAACACCCTGCGGCGCGAGGCCGTGGTCGGCGTGCTGGAGGAGTTGGGCGCGCACAGGGTGATCGACCTGGGCTGTGGATCGGGTCAGCTGGTGGGGGCGTTGCTGGGCCGGCCGGGATTCACCAAGGTGGCCGGGACGGACGTGTCGGCGCAGGCGCTGGCGATCGCGGCCAGGCGCTTGAAGCTCGACCGGATGCCGGACAGGCAGCTGGAGCGGCTGGAGCTGTTCCAGGGTGCGCTGACCTACACCGACGACCGGTTCGCCGGATATGACGCCGCCGTGCTCATGGAGGTCATCGAGCACGTCGATCCGTCCAGGCTGAGCGCGCTGGAGCGGGTGGTCTTCGGCACCGCCCGGCCGGTGCACGTGATCGTCACGACGCCCAACGTCGAGTACAACGTGCGCTATGACTTCCTGGAGGGCATGCGTCACTCCGACCACCGTTTCGAGTGGACGCGGGCCGAGTTCCAGGCGTGGGCCGCGAAGGTCTGCGGCGAGTACGGCTACCACGTCGCGTTCCGGCCGGTCGGCGACGATGATCCCGAGGTGGGCTCGCCCACCCAGATGGCCCTGTTCAGCGCCGTAAATGCCGCAAATGCCGGAAAATTCAGTGGCGGGGGCGCTGAAAACGCCGCACGTGTCGAAGGCACCGTAAATGCCGCAAGCACCGCACGTGTTGAAGGCGTCGTAAATGCCGCAAGCACCGCACGTGTTGAAGTCGCAGTAAATGCCACGGGTGCTGAAGATGCCGCAAGCGCCGCAAGCGCTGGAGACGCCGTAAGCGCCGCAAACGTCGCAAACGCTGGAAACATCGTAGGTGTGGGAGGTGGAGATGACTGAGATCAACGTGCCGGAGATGTCCCTGGTCGTGCTCGTGGGGGTGTCCGGGAGCGGGAAGTCGACCTTCGCTCGCAAGCACTTCATCCCCACCCAGGTGGTCTCCTCGGACTTCTGCCGAGGGCTGGTGTCCGACGACGAGAACGACCAGGCCGCCACATCCGACGCCTTCGACGTGCTCCACTACATCGTCGGCACCCGGCTCAAGCGGGGGCTGCTCACGGTCGTCGACGCCACCAACGTCCAGTGGGAGGCGCGGAAGAGCCTGATCGAGCTGGCCAAGGAGCACAACGTGCTGGTCGACGCGATCGTCTTGGACGTGCCCGAGGAGGTGGCGATCGCGCGCAACGAGGACAGGCCCGACCGGAACTTCGGGCCCCAGGTGGTCCGGCGGCAGCGCAAGGACCTGCGGCGGTCCATGGCCAAGATCTCCCGGGACGGTTTCCGCCGGGTCCACGTGCTGCGAGGGACCGAGGAGATCGAGGCCGCGGTCGTCGTCAGGGAGAAGTCGTGGACCGACAGGCGTGAGCTGACCGGGCCGTTCGACATCATCGGCGACGTGCACGGCTGCCGCTCCGAGCTGGAGACGCTGCTGCGCACGCTGGGATGGGAGATCGCCCCCGGCGGTACGGGCGCCACCCACCCGGAGGGCAGGACGGCGGTGTTCGTGGGCGACCTGGTCGACCGGGGGCCGGACTCACCCGGCGTGCTCAGGCTGGTGATGGGCATGGTCACGGCCGGAACCGCACTGTGCGTGTCGGGCAACCACGAGCAGAAACTGGCCCGCGCCCTCAACGGCCGCAAGGTCAAGATCGCCCATGGCCTGCAGGAGTCGCTGGACCAGCTCGCGGCCGAGCCGGAGGAGTTCAGGCGGGCGGCGCTGGCCTTCATGGACGGGCTGATCAGCCACTACCGTCTCGACGGCGGCAAGCTCGTCGTCGCGCACGCCGGGCTGAAGGAGGCCTACCACGGCCGTGCCTCGGGCCGGGTGCGCTCCTTCGCGCTGTACGGCGACACCACCGGCGAGACCGATGAGTACGGCCTGCCGGTGCGTTACCCCTGGGCGCGGGAGTACCGGGGCCGGGCCATGGTCGTCTACGGCCACACCCCGGTCCCCGAGACCGAGTGGATCAACAACACGATCTGCCTGGACACCGGAGTGGTCTTCGGCGGGAGGCTGACCGCGCTGCGCTACCCGGACAAGGAGATCGTCTCGGTGCCCGCCGAGAAGGTCTGGTACGAGTCGGTCAAGCCGTTCGCCGCCCCCGGCCACCGTGACCCGGGCGTGCTCTCCATCGGGGACGTGCAGGGCGCCAAGCACATCGAGGTGCGTCACGGCGGCGGTCACATCAAGATCCGGAAGGAGAACTCGGCCGCCGCACTTGAGATCATGAGCCGGTTCGCCGTCGATCCGCGCTGGCTGGTCTACCTGCCGCCGACGATGGCACCGCCGGAGACCTCCAGGCTCGACGGCTACCTGGAGCATCCGGCCGAGGCGTTCGCCGAGTTCGCGGCGGCCGGAGTCACCCGGGTCGTGTGCGAGGAGAAGCACATGGGTTCGCGGGCGGTGGCCGTACTGGCCCGGAGCCCGGAGGCGGCGGCCGCGCGGTTCGGGGTCGTGGACGGGAGCGCGGGGGCGGTCTACACCCGGACCGGCAGGCCTTTCTTCGCCGACACCACCGAGCTGGTGGACCGGCTCAGGCAGGCGTGCACGCCGATCATGGACGAGCTGGGATCGGACTGGATCGTTCTCGACTGCGAGCTGCTGCCCTGGTCGGCCAAGGCGGAAGGGCTGATCCGCAGCCAGTACGCGTCGGTGGGCGCCGCGGCCCGCACGGTGCTGCCTGAGGCGGTCACGGTGCTGGAAGCGGCGGCCGGGCGCGGGTTGGATGTGGGCTTGTTACTGGACCGCACCCGCCGCCGCTCCACCAACGCTGCCCGATTCAGGGACGCATATGCCCGTTACTGCTGGCCTGTCTCCAGTTTGGATGATCTGCGCCTGGCGCCGTTCCAGATTCTCGCCTGCGAGGGCCGGGCGACAGCGGTGCTGGAGCCGCACTCCTGGCACCTGGAGATGCTGTCCCGGCTCGACGACCCGCTGATCGTGCCCACCCGGCACCTGTTCGTGGATCTGACCTCGGAGGAGTCCAGGGACGCGGCGACCGCCTGGTGGTCCGGCCTGACCGCCGAGGGCGGGGAGGGCATGGTGGTCAAGCCGCTGGGACCCCCGGACGGCCGGGCGCAGAGCCCGGTGGTGAGCGGAGCGGGACCGGAGCTGCCCGTGGAGGCCGGATCGGGCGCGAACACGGGCCCAGGCGCGAACGCGGGGTCGGACCCGGGCGCAGGCGCGACGGGACAGCGGAGCCGGGTGCAGCCGGGGGTCAAGGTGCGCGGGCGGGAATACCTGCGGATCATCTACGGCCCCGACTACACCGAGAGCCTGGAGGTTCTGCGCCACCGGTTCCTGGGCCGCAAGCGCTCGCTCGCCCTGCGCGAGCACGCGCTCGGGCTGGAGGCGCTGTCCCGGCTGGCCGAGGGGGAGCCGCTGTGGAGGGTCCACGAGGCGGTCTTCGCGGTCCTGGCCCTGGAATCCGAGCCGGTGGATCCGCGTCTGTGATTTTTGGATAAAGGCAGGTGAAGTAGAAAGACATATTCCGGATTGCGATGATGGAATTCTTCTCCCTGGTCTTTAGGCTTTTAAGGGCCGACCACCAGGGAGGAACGCAGTGAAATTCGATCGCGCTGCCCTGCGGGAAGTCGTCTCGATCAGAGATGAGATCGGGGTGTTGTCGTTCTATCTGAACGCGGACCCACGAGAGGAGAAGTCCTTCCGGCCCGCCTGGCGGATCCGTTTCCGCAACGAACTGTCCGATCTGCGAGAGCGGGTCATGGCAGACAGGGACGGGACGCGGAAGAAGGCGGTCCTCCAGCGGCTGGCTGAGCTGGATCAACCTTTCCAGCATCTGCTCGACCCCGCCGAGTCCGGGCTGGGGCGCGTGTTGTTCGCCCCGGTCTGCGGGGGCGAGGCGAGGGTCTTCTCCTTCCAGCTACCGGTCGTCGACCAGATCGTGCTGGAGCCGACGGCCTACGTGCGCCCTCTGGTCAACACGGTGGAGGCCGCACCGCCCGCCGGGATCGTCGTCGTGTGCAGGGACGGACTGCGCGTGATCGACTACCGCTACGGCATGGTCGAGGACGTCGGGAAATCGCGGTACGAGGTCGACATCGAGGACTGGCGGGATATGCGCGGCCCCGCGCCCTCGGAGTTCTCCCAGCAGGGCGTCTCGCACCGGGAGAGGTTCGCCAGCCGGATCGAGGACAACCTCTCCAGGCTGCTGCGCGCGGACGCGCCGCAGGTCAGCACCCATGCCGCGGCCCTGGGCTGGACCACGCTCGTGCTGGTCGGCGACGTCCAGCTGACCGACATCCTGGCGGGAGAGCTGACCGGAGACGTCATCCAGGTTGACGCGGTGGTGGACCCGCTGCCCTCGGCGAAGATCGTCGAGTACGTTGCCCCACACCTGAAGGCCGCCAGGACCCGGCACGGCACCGACCTGGCGAACCGGGCCAAGGACGCCACGCTGGCCGGCGGACGCGGCGCCCTGGGGCTGAGGGACACGCTCCACGCGCTGAACGAGAGCCGGGTCGCGAACCTGCTGCTGGACGAGTCCCGTGAATGGAGCGGCAGCCGTACGGCCTACGGGATGCTCCACCTGCCCGGCGAGATCCCGCCGGGGGAGTCGGAGCGGACGCTCGTCCCGGAGCCCGCGATGGGTGAGCGCATGATCGAGCGAGCTCTGGACATCGATGCGGAGGTCACCGTTCTGAACTCCGGGGCATCGGAGATTCTCGCTGATTTCGACGGGGTCGCCGCGATTCTTCGCTGGTAGATGACGACCTCTGGGTGATCACCTGTATTTGGTTGGGGTATTGACGTCTCATACTTCCTTTCGGGGGAAAGGACTGTCATGGCCGGCACCGCCCCATCGGGTACTTCCAGCGAGAACATTGGTCACGTCGTCTTCATCACCGCCGCGGCGGCGATCGGCGGATTTCTTTTCGGCTATGACAGCGCCGTCATCAACGGGGCCGTCACCGGAATCCAGAAACACTTCGCTGTCGGTCCGGTCCAGATCGGGTTCGTGGTCGCGATCGCGCTGCTGGGCTCCGCGCTCGGCGCGTGGATCGCCGGGGGACTGGCCGACCGCTGGGGACGCACGAGGACCATGCAGGTGGCCGCGATCCTGTTCGCGATCAGTTCCGTCGGCCAGGCGCTGCCCTTCGCGGTCTGGGATCTGGCCTTCTGGCGGGTGCTCGCCGGCGTGGGGATCGGCATGGCCTCGGTGATCGGGCCCGCCTACATCGCCGAGGTCTCGCCACCCGCCTACCGGGGGCGTCTGGGATCCTTCCAGCAGCTCGCCATCGTGCTGGGCATCGCGGTCTCCCAGCTGGTCAACTACGCGATCGCGGAGACGGCCGGGGGCAACGTCAACAACAAGCTGGCCGGCCTGGAGGCCTGGCAGTGGATGCTCGGCGCCTGTCTGGTGCCGGCCCTGCTCTATCTGCTCTTCTCGACGATCATCCCCGAGTCGCCGCGGTTCCTCGTCGCGGCGGGGAAGACGCAGGAGGCGCGCAGGGTGCTCGCCGAGGTGGAGGGCGAGAGCTCCGACGTGGACGCGCGGCTGGCGGAGATCCAGGACTCGCTGCGCAGCGAGCGACGGCCCCGGCTCCGCGACCTGCGCGGCCCGAAGTTCGGCCTGCTGCCGATCGTCTGGATCGGCATCCTGCTCTCGGTCTTCCAGCAGTTCGTGGGTATCAACGTCATCTTCTACTACTCGGCGTCGCTCTGGCAGTCGATCGGCATCAACCAGAGCAACTCGCTGCTGATCAGCTTCTCCACCTCGATCATCAACATCGTCGGCACGTTCATCGCCATCGCGCTGGTCGACAGGATCGGCCGCAGGCCCCTGCTGCTGATCGGCTCCGCGGGCATGGCGGTCGCGCTGGCCGTGGCCGCGTGGGCGTTCAGCTCGGGCGTCCCGTCCGGCGACACCGTCAGGCTGCCGGAGGCGCAGGGCTTCGTCGCCCTGGTCGCCGCGCACGTCTTCGTGCTGTTCTTCGCACTGTCGTGGGGCGTCGTCGTCTGGGTGCTGCTCGGGGAGATGTTCCCCAACCGGGTCAGGGCCGCCGCGCTCTCGGTGGCCGCCTCCGCCCAGTGGGTGGCCAACTGGCTGATCACGGTGTCGTTCCCGTCGCTGGCGGCGTGGAGCCTGGCCGGCGCCTACGTGGGCTACACCTTCTTCGCCGTGCTGTCCTTCGTCTTCGTGTGGTTCAAGGTGAGGGAGACCAAGGGCCGGAAACTGGAGGAGATGGGATAGGTTCGCCCGATGTCCTCGGGAGAGCCGATGTCCGGGCCGGAGCGCGAATCCTCGGGAGAGCGGATGTCCGAACCGGAGCGTGTGCCGTCGGCGGCGGCCGCACCTCGGGAGAGAGCCGTACGGCCGACGAAGGCCGACCTCGACGCGGCCAAGGACCGGACGATCGAGGACGTGCTCGGGCCGTCGCTGGACGTCCTGTTCTGCGGCATCAACCCCGGCCTCTACTCGGCGGCGACCGGTCACCACTTCGCCCGGCCGGGCAACCGGTTCTGGCCCGCGCTGTACCGTTCGGGCTTCACGCCCCGGCTGCTGGCCCCCGAGGAGCAGGGACTGCTCCCCTCCCTGGGGCTGGGCATCACCAACGTGGTGACACGGGCGAGCGCGCAGGCGGCGGAGCTGTCCGCCGAGGAGCTCCGCGCGGGCGGGGAGCGGCTGGTGAGACTGGTCACCGAGGTCCGGCCGAAGGTGCTGGCGGTGGCGGGGGTCACCGCGTACCGGATGGCGTTCGGGGAACCGAAGGCGGTGATCGGGCCGCAAGAGTCCAGGATCGGCGATGCGAGGCTGTGGGTGCTTCCCAACCCGAGCGGCCTGAACGCCCACTGGCCGCTGGACCGGATCGCGGACGAGATGCGGCGGCTCCGGGAGTCCCTCAAGTAACGAACCCGGCCTTCACCCGCATGACCGGGGAATATCCGCCCCCCGACCCCCATGATCAGGGGGCGGTGTCACCGAGCGCCTACGGCGTGGAGGCATCCTCCTTGCGAGGTGATCGCCGGTGAATCCCCGCTCTTCAGTCGGGGGAGGACGTCAGACGTGACGCCCGCCACCGACGGAGATCGGGTCTTCGCCGAGTGGACGGGCGTCTTCGGGAGCCGACACGACCACGACCCCCACAGCCCCCGCGGTCACGGCCGGTGCGTTCGGGACGGCCGTCGTCGCGCTCGGCGACTCGATATGCGTCCCGGCTCGGAAGCCGCTCAGAAAGGGCCCGGGTGGTTGCCCCGGCGGGCTCGGGCGCGGGGATGCCGGTGCCTCCGGTGGAACATGCCCAGCACGGTCATCACCAGCCAGGCCAGGAAGATGAACTTCAGCACTCCGAACCCGGCGGTCGCCACTCCGACGATCAGCAGGAGGATCAGGAGGGGGAAGAACGGCGCCCCGCCCCGGCGGGCCGGGTGGCGATGATGCCAGGCCCCGGGATGGGGAGCGTGCCGGTGATGACCCCAGCCCGCGCCCCCGTGCCGCGAGGCCCATTCCGCGCCGCCGTGCCGCCAGGCCCAGCCGGGCCCCCCGTGTCCGCGGTGGTCGTGATCTGAGAATCCCCGGGGGTCTTCGGAGTGTGAGCCGTGCAGGTCGGGGAGATCGGCGCCGGCCAGGGCCAGCTCGCGCCCGGTGCGCGCCGACAGGGTCAGTTCGAGGCGTTCGTCGAGCTCCTCGTGGGTCAGGCGGCCCTGCGCGTAGTGCTCGCGCAGGGCCGTCATCACCGCGTCACGCTCGGCGTCTCCGATGCGGAGATCGTCTCGGGACGTCATGGTCTGGTCACTCCTCGCCGGGGTCGCCATCGGCCAAGATCTGGTAGAGCTTGCGGCGGGTCTCGGACAGGGTCTGCCTGGCCTGCTGGATCTGCGCGTCGCTGCCGGTCTGCAGGATCTGGAGCATGGCGAACCCCGACTGGCGGGCGATGTCCATCAGCTCCCAGGTGCTGCCGTCGACGTCGGGCGTCATCTCCTCCCAGGGAGCGCGCACCTCGTCGGAGTGCTCGGCCACGTAGGCCCGGCCGGCGTCGGTGAGGCGGAAGGTCTTGCGGCCGTCGTTCTCCTCCGACAGGACCAGTCCCTCGTCGGTGAGCTGCTGCAGCGCCGGGTAGACCGCTCCCGGGCTGGGCTT
Organism: Streptosporangium subroseum; assembly: GCF_900188345.1. Taxonomy (GTDB): domain Bacteria; phylum Actinomycetota; class Actinomycetes; order Streptosporangiales; family Streptosporangiaceae; genus Streptosporangium; species Streptosporangium subroseum. The sequence continues at coordinate 78,061 of NZ_FZOD01000005.1, forward strand.
CCAGCCGCCCTGGCTGCGCTGCTCGATCTCCTGGATGATCTGGTAGCCGTTGTGCGAGTCCTCGGTGAGCAGCGCGAGGATCGCGGCGCGGACGTCGCCCCGCTTCGCCTTGCGTCCCCGGCCGAACGGGGGGCCTCCTCCGAAGGGACCGCCGCCGAACGGGCCGCCGCGGCCTCGGCCGCCCCGGCCGAAGTCCCAGGGGAAGCCGCCGGGGAAGGGACCGCGGTGACCGCGGTGCCGGTGCTCGTGCGGGCCCGCCTCCTGGGGTCCCCCCTCGTGCGGTCCGTGCGGTCCTCCGTGGTGGGGCCCTCCGTGGTGCCAGCCGGTGGCCATGGTCCGCAAGGCCTCCCTGGCCGCGCGCTTCATCTCGCGCCGGACCTCCTGCGGGACGACGCCGGCCCACTGGCCGCCCATCGCATCTGCCGAATTCATGTCATCTCCTCATCTCGCGATCGTCTTTAGATCGCTCTCGATGCTTCAAAGATATATCGATAGCATTCTATCTACAAGCCCATGTGGTGAAAAAAGGCATTTTGGCTGGTCAGGCACCCTGATCGAGAACGGGGTACCGCGCCCGTGTCGGCCGCGCCGATCAACGGGGCGTCGGCGTCGCCGTGGATGTGGACGGCGCGGTTGGTCGCGGCGACGACGGGCATATCGCCCTCATCGTCGACATGGGGAGAACGCGCATGTCACAGGGGCGGCACGATGACGTGATGATCACTCGAAAACGACGGCGGCGACGGCCAGAGATGTGGATCGCTTGCCTCGCCGACCGCGAGATCCTCGAAGGGGCCGGACGACTCCACGGCCGCATCGCCCCGCCCGGGTACGGCGGCGTCCTACCGGGGAGCCCACAGCGGAGGAGGCGACTTTCATGAGCCTGATGGCGGGAATCTTCGCGGGCGCGGCGGGTACCACCGCGCTGGACATCGTCACCTATCTGGACATGACCGTACGCGGCCGGCCGGCGAGCGTGTTGCCGGCTCGGGCCGCCGGCAAGCTGGCCGAGCGGGCCGGTGCCGACCTCGGCTCGGGAGAGGTCGCCGAGAGCAGGCGCGAAGGCGTGGGCGCGCTGCTCGGATACGCGGTGGGCCTGGGAGTCGGCGGACTCTACGGGCTGCTCGCGGGCGACCGGAACGTTCCATTTCCGGTGGCCGCCCTGGGGCTGTCGGTGGCGGGGATGGCCGCCGGCGACGCCCCCTACACCGCGCTCCGGCTGACCGACCCGCGCGAGTGGGACGCGGTCTCGTGGGCCTCGGACATCGTCCCGCACCTGGTCTACGGCCTGACGACCGCGGTGGTCTACAGGCGCCTGACCCGTCCCTGACCTCGCCCGGATCGAGAGCCCGGTGCCGACCCGGGCCGGGGGCCGAGGAGATCGACCCGGGCGCCGGGGGCGGCCCTCTCCCCGGGATCGGCGGCGGCGGATCCCGTCCGCCGCGCCGCCCCGGAGGTCGTTACCTAAAGTGAACTTGTCGTTGCGCAGAGAAGAAGTGAGGCAGATCACCTAAATCTTGGCCGTTTTTGGAACAAGCATTGAGACCTGCACGTTACAAATGACATAGACGGGATTCGTTCCGTGCCGGAAGGGCTGGGGGGTGCTTTCGGTGCGGAACGGTCCCGTCTGTCGTTTCAGGACTCTGACGCCGATCCACCGAAGAATCTTCGGTGGATCGCGACTCTCTCCGGGCGAAGGCCGCATCGGCCGGGATCTTGCCGACGCCGGGGACCGCCACCCTTCCTGATCGGCGGCACTGATCGCCGGGCTCATCCGTTCTCCGTCCATGGAGACCGTCCGCAGAGACATTCGTGATCACCCCGTGACCGCCGTCCTCGCGGCCGGCAATCGCCGCCGGCGCGGTCGCGAAGGGCCGGACCAGGCGAGACGCACGCGGACGGGCGGACGGATCGAGACAGGCCCTTGTCCCCTCGCATGACCGCGAAACCGGGGAAGAGCAAAGAGTGCCACCGTGGCGAGTTGATCTCGCTTGGGCGACGCACCGATACTGCAAAATGGCACGGTCCTCCGCCCGGAGGAGGCTTTGCCGTAGAGTCGCCCGGGGTGATCTTGATGGTGGTGTTTGAGCGATGATGGGGCATACGCACGCGCTGACGGGAGCGATCGCCTGGTTGGGTGTGGCGCCCGCATTGGCGGCCCTGCCGCTGCTCACCGAGACCTCCAGGTTCACGGAGACCGGCATCATGGTGAACGCGCTCACGCCGGCCGAGTTCGTGGCCGGGGCGATCGTCTGTGCCGGGGCCGCGATGCTGCCCGACCTGGACCATCCCAGTGCGACGATCGCGCAGACCTTCGGGCCGATCACCTGGGGACTGAGCAAGGTCGTGGCATGGCTGAGCGGCGGTCACCGCAACGCCACGCATTCGCTGGCGTTCGCGATCGCCATGGGGTTCGGCACCCACTATCTGGCCAGCAACTTCATGATCGGCCGCGACATCATGGTCGTGCTGCTGATCGGTCTGTCGCTGCGATCGATCGGGATCGGCATCCCGGGCAAGAAGTTCTCCTCGGCGATCCTCAACATCGGCATGACCGCCGGACTGTTCGTGGTCTTCCGCAGTGAGAACGTGGGTTATGCCTGGTTGGGGCTGGCGGTCGCGGTCGGATGTCTCATCCACGTCCTAGGAGACTGCTGCACGGAGAAGGGCTGCCCGGTGCTGTGGCCGCTCCAGCAGAACTGGCTGCTGCCGTGGAAGATCGGGATCAAGACGGGCAAGAAGTTCGAGCAGAAGTTCCTCGCCCCGGTGCTCTCGGTCGTCGTTCTCGGGCTGCTGTACTTCCGCCTCGCCCCCCTGTGAGTTTACTGGCGAGTAACTTGATGTCGAGATATCTGTAGGGATATCTTGATATCGAGACATCCGCTGCGATCCGCAGGTGGCCGTCGAGTTAGGCATACCTAACAGACTCGGGCACTCCGACGGTGCGGCAGGATTCAACTGCGCCTTCAGTACCGGCGCGCCAGACACCAGGGTGATGAGGGAGGCGAACCGTGTCCGCGAACAGTTTTGACAGCCGTGACACGCTCCGCGTCGGTGACGCGGGATACGAGATCTACCGGCTGGACGCCGTCGAGGGGTCGGGACGCCTCCCGTACAGCCTGAAGATCCTTCTTGAGAACCTGCTCCGCACCGAGGACGGCGCGAACGTCACCGCCGACCACGTGCGTGCCCTCAGCCAGTGGGACCCCGCGGCCACGCCGAGTGTGGAGATCCAGTTCACGCCGGCCCGCGTGATCATGCAGGACTTCACCGGGGTTCCCTGCGTGGTGGACCTGGCGACCATGCGCGAGGCCGTCCGCGACCTCGGCGGCGACCCCGCCAAGATCAACCCGCTCGCGCCGGCCGAGATGGTCATCGACCACTCGGTTATCGTCGACTTCTTCGGCGGGCAGGACTCCTTCCAGCGCAACGTCGACAAGGAGTACGAGCGCAACCGCGAGCGCTACCAGTTCCTGCGCTGGGGCCAGACCGCCTTTGACGAGTTCAAGGTCGTCCCGCCGGGCACCGGCATCGTGCACCAGGTGAACATCGAGCACCTGGCCCGCGTCGTCATGACGCGCGGCGTCGGCAAGGACGGCGAGGCGGTGCTGACCGCCTACCCCGACACCTGCGTCGGCACCGACTCCCACACCACCATGGAGAACGGCATCGGCGTTCTCGGCTGGGGCGTCGGCGGCATCGAGGCCGAGGCCGCGATGCTCGGCCAGCCGATCTCCATGCTGATCCCGCGCGTGGTCGGCTTCAAGCTGACCGGCAGGCTCCCCGCGGGGGCCACCGCCACCGACCTGGTGCTCACGATCACCGAGATGATGCGCAAGCACGGCGTCGTCGGCAAGTTCGTGGAGTTCTACGGCGACGGCGTGGCCAGCGTGCCGCTGGCCAACCGGGCCACGATCGGCAACATGAGCCCCGAGTTCGGCTCGACCTGTGCGATCTTCCCGATCGACGGTCAGACGATCGACTACCTCACGCTGACCGGCCGCCCCGCGGAGCAGGTCGCCCTGGTCGAGGCCTACGCCAAGACCCAGGGGCTGTGGCTGGACCCGGCGAGCGAGGAGCCGGTCTTCTCCGAATACATCGAGCTGGACCTGAGCACGGTCGTCCCGTCGATCGCCGGTCCCAAGCGCCCGCAGGACCGCATCGCGCTGTCGGACGCCAAGAGCGCCTGGCGCGCGGCCGTCAAGGACTACGCCCCGAGCGTCCCGGGCCCGGTGGACGAGGCCTCCGAGGAGTCCTTCCCGGCCTCCGACTCCCCGTCGATCTCGCACGGAGGCAACGGCGACGAGCCGCACGCCCCCGGCCTCAACGGCGACCGGCCGCGCAACCCGGTCCAGGTCACCCTGGCCGACGGCACGAGCTTCGAGATCGACCACGGCGTGGTGACCATCGCGGCCATTACCAGCTGCACGAACACCTCCAACCCGTTTGTCATGATGGGCGCCGCGCTGCTCGCCAGGAACGCGGTGGACAAGGGCCTGACCCGCAAGCCGTGGGTCAAGACCTCCCTCGCCCCCGGCTCGCAGGTCGTCACCGGCTACTTCGAGCGCTCCGGCCTCCAGCCGTATCTCGACAAGATCGGCTTCAACCTGGTCGGCTACGGCTGCACCACCTGCATCGGCAACTCGGGCCCGCTGCAGGAGGAGATCTCCACGGCCATTCAGGCAGGCGATCTCGCGGTCACCGCGGTGCTGTCGGGCAACCGCAACTTCGAGGGCCGGATCAACCCCGAAGTCAAGATGAACTACCTGGCCTCGCCGCCGCTGGTCGTCGCCTACGCCCTCGCGGGCACCATGGACCTCGACCTGAACAACGAGCCGCTGGGCGTGGGTTCGGACGGCAAGCCGGTGTTCCTCGCCGACATCTGGCCGTCGCAGGAGGAGATCGCGGCGGTCGTGGCCTCCTCGATCGACCGCGAGATGTTCCTGCACGACTACGCCGACGTGTTCGAGGGCGACGAGACCTGGCGCTCGCTGCCGATCCCGACCGGCAACATCTTCGAGTGGGACCCGACCTCGACCTACGTCCGCAAGCCTCCCTACTTCGACGGCATGCCCGCCTCCCCGGAGCCGGTGACCGACATCTCCGGCGCCCGGGTGCTGGCCAAGCTGGGCGACTCGGTCACCACCGACCACATCTCCCCGGCGGGCTCCATCAAGTCCGGGACCCCGGCCGCGCAGTACCTGCGCGAGAACGGCGTCGAGCTCAAGGACTTCAACTCCTACGGCTCCCGCCGCGGCAACCACGAAGTGATGATCCGCGGCACCTTCGCCAACATCCGGCTGAGGAACCTGCTGCTCGACGGCGTGGAGGGCGGCTACACCCGTGACTTCACCCTCGACGGCGGCCCGCAGTCCTTCATCTACGACGCCTCCGCCAACTACCAGGCCGCGGGCATCCCGCTCGTCGTCCTGGCGGGCAAGGAGTACGGTTCCGGCTCCTCGCGCGACTGGGCTGCCAAGGGCACCGCGCTGCTCGGCGTCCGCGCCGTCATCGCCGAGTCCTACGAGCGCATCCACCGCTCCAACCTGATCGGCATGGGCGTGCTGCCGCTGCAGTTCCCCGAGGGCCAGACGGCGCAGTCGCTGGGCCTGACCGGTGAGGAGACCTTCGACGTCATCGGGGTCGAGGAGCTCAACAAGGGCGGCACCCCGCAGACCGTGACGGTCAGGGCGGGCGACAAGGAATTCCAGGCCGTCGTGCGCATCGACACCCCCGGAGAGGCGGACTATTACCGCCACGGGGGCATCATGCAGTACGTCCTGCGCTCCCTGCTCGCCAAGAGCTGAGCAGGGGGGCGGGGCCGTACGCAAGCTCCCGCCCGCATCGGGGGAACACCCCGAAAACCAGAGCCGCCCAGAGGGACACCATCCCTCCGGGCGGTTCTGCGTTTCGGCCGGATTCCCCGCCACACCGGTCGCTGGGCATTCTCGCGCTCCTCGGCAAGCTCCCCGCGCAGGCGCTGACATCCGGGGCGCTGCTGATCCCGTTTCTTGTCGTGGGCTTTCTGGCATCCAGGCCGTTGCGGCGCTTTCTGGACGGTGGGCTGGTCAGAGGCACGATTCTCGTGCTGGCCGGGGTATCCGCTCTGTTGTTGGTCGCACAGAGCACCTGGGGTTAAGAGTGCGTTTCTGGATTGTTACCAGCCACAACAAACTTTACCTGCAGGGGGTCTGGTGTTCCAGGCCAACAGCGGAATACGTTGCCGCAAACAACATTCAACGGAACGGTGAGCCGAGACCCGGAGCGCCGTCCCCGTGAATTCGGCATGCCGCACTCCCAGACCCCCCACCTTTTTCGAAGAAAGGACCCGTGCATCATGCGCAAGGGGATCCTCAGCCTGACCACCGCCGCCGCGGTAATGACCCTCGGCCTCACTGCCTGCGGGGGCGATGGTGCCACCACCGCTGCCCCGAGCGACGCAGCGTCCTCCGGAAGCGCGTCCGCCCCCGCCGCCGTCGCCGGCAAGGTCGGCGTCATCCTGCCGGACAGCAAGTCCTCCGCCCGCTGGGAGACCGCGGACCGCAAGTATCTGGAGGAGGCCTTCAAGGCCGCGGGTGTCGCCTACGACATCCAGAACGCGCAGGGTGACAAGACCCAGTTCCAGACCATCGCCGACCAGATGATCACCAACGGCGCCACGGTCCTGATGATCGTCAACCTGGACAGCGGCACCGGCAAGGCTGTGCTCGACAAGGCCAAGGCCCAGGGTGTGGCGACCATCGACTACGACCGCCTGACGCTGAACGGCGGCGCCTCCTACTACGTCAGCTTCGACAACACCAAGGTCGGCACCCTGCAGGGTGAGGGCCTGGTCAAGTGCCTGACGGACAAGAAGGCCGACAAGCCGATCATCGCCGAGCTCAACGGCTCGCCCACCGACAACAACGCCACGCTGTTCAAGAACGGCTATGACGGCGTGCTCAAGCCCAAGTACGACTCCAAGGAGTATGTCGCGGGCCCGGACCAGTCGGTTCCGGACTGGGACAACGCGCAGGCGGGCACGATCTTCGAGCAGATGCTCACCGAGCAGCCGAAGATCGCCGGCGTGCTGGCCGCCAACGACGGCCTGGGCAACGCCGCCATCGCGGTGCTGAAGAAGAACAGCCTCAACGGCAAGGTCCCGGTCACCGGCCAGGACGCCACCGTGCAGGGACTGCAGAACATCCTCGCCGGCGACCAGTGCATGACGGTCTACAAGGCGATCAAGAAGGAGGCCGACGCGGCGTCCGCGCTCGCCATCGGCCTGGCCAAGGGTGAGAAGCCCACGGCGCCCGCCACGGTCAAGGACACCGAGAGCGGCGCCGACGTGCCCGCCGTTCTCCTCGACCCGCAGCCCATCTTCTTCGACAGCGTGAAGGACGTCGTCGCGGATGGCTTCGTGACCAAGGACGAGCTGTGCACCGGCGAGTTCGCCGCCAAGTGCACCGAGGCCGGAATCCAGTAACGCGCTGAGGGGGGCACGGCCGGTGATCTTCCGCCGGTCGTGCCCCCGCGCCCGGGTGCGGTCACGGTGCCCCGAGGGACGAGGAAATGCGCGTCACGAGCACTTCCGAGCCACGAGGGAAGGCACAGGCCTCAGGCGCCCGGGCCTCGCTACGGGAAATGAACACAGGGAGCACCTAATGACCCCCGTACTGGAACTTCGTGGGATCGACAAGAGTTTCGGTCCCGTACAGGTCCTGCACGACGTCGACTTCTCCGTCCATCTCGGAGAGGTGACCGCGCTGGTCGGAGACAACGGCGCCGGCAAGTCCACCCTCGTCAAGTGTGTCGGCGGGATCTACCCGATCGACTCCGGCGACTACCTGTTCGACGGCAAGGCCGTCCAGGTCCACAGCCCTCGCGACGCCGGCGCCCTGGGCATCGAGATCGTCTACCAGGACCTCGCGCTCTGCGACAACCTCGACATCGTCCAGAACATGTTCCTCGGCCGCGAGCAGAAGCGCGGACTCGTCCTCGACGAGGACACGATGGAGGAGATGGCGGCCAGGACGCTGGAGAGCCTGTCGGTCAGGACCGTCAAGTCCATCCGCCAGCTCGTCGCCAGCCTCTCCGGCGGGCAGCGGCAGACCGTGGCCATCGCCAAGGCCGTGCTCTGGAACGGCAAGGTCGTCATCCTCGACGAGCCGACCGCCGCACTGGGCGTCGCACAGACGGCGCAGGTGCTGGAGCTGGTCCGTCGCCTCGCCGACCAGGGACTGGCCGTCGTCCTGATCTCGCACAACATGAACGACGTGTTCGCCGTGTCCGACCGGATCGCCACCCTCTATCTCGGCCGGATGGCGGCCCAGGTGAAGACCTCGGACGTCACCCACGCGCAGGTCGTCGAACTGATCACCTCTGGCCGCAGCGGGGACCTCGGCCTCACCAACGGAGTCACCGTATGACCGCCACGATTTCCCCGAAGCGTACGCACGAGTCACCCTCGATCAGGACCAACGTCCGCGGCTACGCCGAGCGGGTCCGCGGTGGCGACATGGGTGCGCTGCCCGCCGTGTTCGGCATCGTCGTGCTCTGTACGATCTTCGCCATCCTGCGTCCCGCCTTCCTGACCAACGGCAACTTCGCGAACCTGTTCACCCAGGGCGCCGCGGTCACCGTGATCGCCATGGGCCTGGTCTTCGTGCTGCTCCTCGGCGAGATCGACCTGTCGGCGGGCTTCGCCAGCGGGGTCTGCGCCGCGGTGCTCGCGATCATGCTCAGCAATCAGGGACTGCCCTGGTACGTCGCGGTGGGCGCGGCCATCCTCACCGGCGTGGTGATCGGCACCACGCTCGGCTCCATCGTCGCGAAGCTCGGCATCCCGTCCTTCGTGGTGACGCTCGCCGCCTTCCTGGCCTTCCAGGGACTCGTCCTGCTGCTGGTCCAGGGCGGCACCATCATCGCCATCCGCGATGAGACGATCCTCGCCATCGCCAACAAGAACCTCCCGCCCGTGCTGGGCTGGATCCTGCTGGCCGTCGGAGTCGCCGCCTACGCGGGGCTCCAGCTTCTGCGCGCCCGCAAGCGCGCCGCCCGGAGCCTGACCTTCGACCCGATCTCACTGATCGCGATCCGGGTGGCCGCCCTCGCCCTGCTCGGCGGGCTCGCGGTCTACTTCCTCAACCTGGAACGCAGCCGCAACGCGGCGGTCGTGTCGCTCGCGGGCGTGCCGATCGTGGTGCCCATCATCGTGGTGCTGCTGGTGGTTTTGACGTTCGTGCTGCGCCGTACCGCGTTCGGACGCCATCTCTACGCGGTCGGCGGCAACGCCGAGGCCGCGCGCCGGGCGGGCATCAACGTCGACCGGATGAAGATCAGCGCCTTCGTGATCTGCTCCTCCATGGCCGCGGTCGGCGGCATCATGGCCGCCTCCCGGGCCAGCTCCGTCGACCCCAACACCGGTGGCAGCAACGTGCTGCTCTACGCGGTCGGCGCCGCCGTCATCGGCGGCACGAGCCTGTTCGGCGGCAAGGGCCGGGTGCTGGACGCCGTCCTCGGCGGCGCCGTGGTCGCGATCATTGAGAACGGCATGGGCCTGATGGGCTACAGCGCCGGAATCAAGTTCATGGTCACCGGATCGGTCCTGCTGCTGGCCGCCATGGTGGACGCGCTGTCCCGCAAGCGGGCGGCCGCCACTGGTCTAAGGTGATCAGCGACCTCGATCCACCGAAGGAATCTCACGCGATGCGGGCAGGCCCCTCCCAAGAGGAGATCCGGCGCCACAATCTTGGTGCTCTGCTCCGCCACGTCCATCTGAGCGGGCCGACCTCGCGCGCGGAACTCACCAGCCGGATGGGGCTCAACCGCAGTACGATCATGGCCCTTACGGCGGACCTGACCGCCGCGGGCCTGGTCAGGGAGGAGCTCCCCAGGGAGACGGGCAGGGCAGGGCGCCCGTCCCTGGTGGTGCGTCCGGAGTCGGCGCGGGTCTACGTGTTCGCCCTGGACGTGGGCGTCGACCGGCTGGTCGCCGCCCGGGTCGGCCTGGGCGGCACGATCCTGGACCGGCGAGAGACGGTACGGCGACGCGGCACCTTCTCCCTGGACGAGATCGTCGGGCCGCTGGCCGCCTTCGCGCGGCAGATGCACCGCAAGACCCGGGCCGACACGGTGTGCGTCGGGGTGGCGGCCGCCTTTTCCGGGGGAGTGGCCCGCGGTGACGGCGTTGTCAGGTTCGGGCCGAACATGGGTGCGGTGGACGTGCCCTTCGCCGATGAGATGGCCCGCAGACTGGCGTTCGGCCTGCCGGTCATGGTGGGCAACGACGCCAATCTCGCCGCTCTCGCCGAGCACACCCGCGGGGTCGGCGTCGGCTGCCGCGATCTCGTCTACCTCCACGGCGACGTCGGCATCGGCGGCGGCGTGATCGTCAACGGCCAGTTGCTCGGCGGTCACGGGGGTTTCGGCGGCGAGGTCGGGCACATGGTCGTCAACCCCAAGGGCCGTTCGTGCGGGTGCGGTTCGCTCGGCTGCCTGGAGGCCGAAGTGGGGGAGCGGGCACTGCTGGAGTCGGCCGGCCTCTTCGGTTCCGGCGTCGGCAGGGACGCGGTCCGTGCCGTGGTGGACGCCGCCGACCGCGGCGACATCGGCGCCCAGGCGGCCCTGAGCCGCGTCGGCGACTGGCTCGGTCTGGGCGTCGCCAACCTGGTCAACATCTTCAACCCCGAGATGGTCGTGTTCGGGGGCATGCTCCGCGAGATCTATCTCGGCTCCGCCGCCCAGGTGCGCAGCCGCCTCGCCGTCGACGCCCTCCCCACCTGCCGCGACAACCTGCGCCTGCGCACCTCGGCCCTCGGCGATGACGCCACCCTGGTCGGCGCCGCCGAACTGGCCTTCGCCCAGGTGCTCGCCGACCCCATCGAAGTCCTCGCCCGCGCCGGCTCCTGACCCTCCCGCCGGGCCTCTCGCCCGCCGCCCTCGTCCGGCCGGATCCGGTGGCCTCGCCGTTCTCGCACCTCCGGGCGGGACCGTCCTCATGCGCGGTCCCGTGCCTGCCGCCGACCGGCGGCACCCCGGGTCTCCGAGGCGCCGCCGGCCGTCGCGCATTACCTGATCAGGCCGGCGACCAGGTTGCGCAGCTCGATGTGCCCGGCCTTGACCTCGGCCACGTCACCCTCGACCCGCTTCATCGAGACCTCAAGGTTCCCGACGGAGCGTCTGAGTGTGCCGATTTCCTCCCGGATCTCGGCCTGGCCGATCCTGAGCTCGTCGGTGGACTTACGGAGTTCCTCCTGGCCGACCTTGAGCTCGTTGGTGGTCGTACGGAGCTCGTTGGTGGTCGTACGGAGCTCGTTGGTGGTTGTACGGAGATCGTTCGTGATCGTGCGGAGATCACTGAGGACGACCATGATCGCCGCCGAGGTTGCTCGATGTTCCCTGGATTCCTCGCGGAGCGTGACGATCTCGCCCTCCACGACCTTTACCCGCGTTTCCACGTTCGCGTCCAATGTCATCTCTCCTCGCAGTCGAACAGTAGGGGGAGCCAGAGCCGGCGGTTTCGTGACCATGGAGGGCGCTCAGGTGGCAGCACCAGACTACGCACGGTCACGAACGACTTGCCACTCGTGATCGGTTCGGAGTGGCGTCCGCGAGTCGGCCGGGGTGGCGGCGGTTCCACCGGGTGGGAAAAAGAACCACCCGTCGCGCACAAACGGCGACGGGTGGTCTGTCCGGCGGGTGGTGGTCGGGCGAGCTCGGGCTGTGGTCAGGCGACCTTGGACTTGGGCGCGGAGAAGGTGTTGCAGGCGCCGGGGCTCTCCTGCTCGAAGCCGCGGGTCAGCCAGTAGGCGACGTTCTGGCCCCTGCCGTGGCTGGCCGTGCTGCGGGCGTAGCTCAGGACGTAGGTGAAGTCCGAGGGGCGGCGGTTCAGGGAACGCCAGACGCTGCCGGTGAAGGCGCCGCTCAGGCACTCGGCCTGGAGTTCGACCTTGCGGACCTCGGCGAGGAACTCCTTTTCGGTCCTGTACTTCCGGGAGGCGTACGTCCGCATGATCCCGGTGAGTTGCTGCACGTGATGGCCATACTCGTGGGCCATCGTCTGGAACAGGAACAGTTCGTTCGCCTGGGAGAGGATCCCCGGGCTGAGCAAGAAGGTGATCTTGTTGTTGCGGGAGCAGTAGAGCGCCTGGGCGTCCTTGGGGAACGGGCCGCAGCCCGTGGGGAAGCCGAGGCGGGAGGTCGTCTCGAACCTGGGCTTGGTGAAGGGCAGCTTGGCCTTGGTGAGCTGCTGCCGCCAGCTGTCGTTGAGGCAGTCCAGGACGAACTCGAGATAGACCCGGGCGGATTCGCGATCGCCGGGGCTGAGCGACTCCTCCTGCTGGCACGTTCCAGGGTCGAGCTTCCCGGTCTTGTAGATCGGGTTGTGAATCAGGGCCGCGGCGCCGGTGGGCACCGGCCCGTTCCGCTCGGTGATGCCCGCGCTCGCCGTACCGGTGAACAACACGCTCGCCAGCACGCCGCACAGCAGCGCAATGATGGGGGGACGCATGATCAAACCCTATGGGAGCCCGTAAGCCGGGGTAAAGCGGAAATAAGCTGCGCGGGCAGGGTGGCCACGCCGGCCGGGTGATCGGGGGTGTCAGCTGACACTGCGCGGAGAGGCGAGCCCGGTGTTGCACGAGGCGGGGGAGCCGGACGCGAAACCGCGTTCCATCCAGTAGGCCTGGTTGCGGCCCTTGCCGTGGTCGTTGCGCGGCCAGGTCTTGTCGCCATTGGCGGAGATCCACTGGACCATGGCGTCCCAGTGCTGCCGGGTGACCGACAGGCTGCCCGCGGCCTCGCGGAGGAAGGCTGAGGCCAGGCAGTCGGCCTGGAGCTCAAGGCGCCGGGAGAGGGCGAGCCTGGCGGACGGCTTGGCGTGCCAGGAGCTCTGGCCGTAGTAGGGCAGGATGCCGGCGAGCTGCTGTACGTGGTGAGCGTACTCATGTGCCATGAACTGGGCGTGGTTGGGGCCGTACGCGTCCTTCAAGATCTTGCGGGTCACCCCGATGTATATGGTGCGGTTGACGGAGCAGTAATAACCGCCCGCTCCGGTGGGCCAGCGGCCGCAGGGGCTGCTTACCTGGGAGGTCACGAAGCGGAGCTTCGGCGGGGAGAAGGGGAGCCGGGCCTTCTTGAACTGGGTCCTCCAGGCCAGGTTCAGGCACCGGTTCACGCCGGTCATGAAGGATCGGTAGGAAGCCGCGTTCCCCGGCTGGATCTGCCCGGCCCGGCATCTGACCTTGGGCATCGCGCCGACCCGGTAGAGGGGGCTCGCGGTCGCGGCGGCGCGACCGCTCGGTGCCGCCCGCTCCTTGGCGAGGGGGACCCTGGCCGCGGAAGGGGCCTTGGCGGGGGGTGGGACCACTTTGGAGGCGGGCGGGGCCGCCTCGGCGGCGGGTGGGGCGCTGGAGGGGGTGGAGGACGGAGTGGCGATGATGACGATTCCCGCGGCCGCCACCAGGAAGACTAAAGAGGCGAGGAGCAGTGACGATGGTCGCCTGGGGGGGAGGGTGTCCATTGTGAGGAAAAGGCTAGGGCAAGTGTGGATAAAGCGCGCAGGATCTCACCTCTTGGAGGCAGCGCCCTCCGCGCGAACTACACTCGTTTCGACGATGACTGGACAGAGGGGATGATTCCGTGAGCGAGCGGACCGGGCAGCCTGGAAGTCTTCTGGAGTCGGTCAAGGGGCCACGGGACCTGAAACTCCTGTCCGCCGACGAGCTTCCACAGCTCGCCGTGGAGATCCGGGACCTGCTGATCAGCTCCACGGCCCGCGCCGGCGGCCATCTGGGGCCCAATCTCGGGGTGGTCGAGCTGACGATCGCGCTCCACCGGGTCTTCGACTCGCCGCACGACCGCATCCTGTGGGACACCGGCCACCAGGCCTACGTCCACAAGATGCTCACGGGTCGCGCCGGGCAGTTCGACACGCTCCGCCAGGAGGGCGGCCTGTCGGGCTACCCGAGCCAGTCCGAGTCCGAGCACGACGTCATCGAGAACTCCCACGCCTCCACCGCGCTGTCGTACGCCGACGGCCTGGCCAAGGCCTACAAGGTGCGTGGCGAGTCCGATCGCGCGGTCGTCGCGGTGATCGGCGACGGAGCGCTCACCGGCGGCATGGCCTGGGAGGCGCTCAACAACATCGCGGCGCACAAGGATCTGCCGCTGATCATCGTGGTCAACGACAACGGCCGCTCCTACTCGCCGACCATCGGCGGGCTCGCGTCGCACCTGGCCTCGCTGCGCACCACCGAGCGCTACGAGAACATGCTCGACTTCGTCAAGGGCAACCTGACCAAGGTCCCGGTGCTCGGCCCTCCGGTCTACGACGCCCTGCACGGCGTGAAGAAGGGCATCAAGGACGTCCTGGCCCCGCAGGTCATGTTCGAGGACCTCGGCCTGAAATACATCGGGCTGGTCGACGGCCACGACGAGCAGGCCGTGGAGACCGCGCTGCGCAAGGCCCGCGGGTTCCGCCGCCCGGTCATCGTGCACGTGCTCACCAAGAAGGGCGCCGGCTACTCGCCCGCCGAGAACCACGACGAGGACTGTTTCCACTCGCCCGGGGTCTTCGACCCGCTGACCGGCGAGGAGAAGCCCAAGCCGCACGGCTGGACCAACGTCTTCAGCCAGGAGATCGTACGGCTGGGCGCCGAGCGGCAGGACATCGTGGCGATCACCGCGGCGATGCTCGGCCCGACCGGTCTGATCCCGTTCTCCCAGGCCTATCCCGACCGCCTCTACGACGTCGGCATCGCCGAGCAGCACGCTCTGACCAGCGCCGCCGGACTGGCGCTCGGCGGGCTCCACCCGGTGGTCGCCCTCTACGCCACCTTCCTCAACCGGGCCTTCGACCAGCTCCTGATGGACGTCGCCCTGCACAGGCTGCCGGTCACGGTCGTGCTCGACCGGGCGGGCGTCACCGGCGACGACGGCGCCAGCCACAACGGCATGTGGGACCTGTCGATCCTGCAGGTCGTCCCCGGCCTGTCCATCGCGGTCCCGCGTGACGAGCCTCGTCTGCGCGAGCTGCTGGCCGAGGCCGTGGAGGTCGACGACGGCCCCACCGTCCTCCGCTACCCCAAGGGGCCGGTGTCCGCCGAGATCGAGGCGGTCGGCCGGCTCGGCGAGATGGACGTGCTGCGCACGGGCGACCTCGACGTGCCGTCCGACGTGCTCATCGTGTCCGTCGGCCCGATGGCCGAGCTGTGCCTGGAGGCCGCCGCCCTGCTCGACGCCCAGGGGATCTCGGCCACCGTGGTGGACCCGCGCTGGGTCAAGCCTCTGGACGAGGCGTTGGTGCCGGCCGCCCGCGCGCACAAGCTGGTCGTGGTGGTCGAGGACAACGGCCGGGTGGGTGGCGTCGGCGACGCGGTCGCCCGGACGCTGCGCGACGCCGACGTGGATGTCCCGGTCCGCACCTACGGCATCCCGCAGCGCTTCCTGGAGCACGCCAAGCGGGCGAAGATCCTCGGCGAGATCGGGCTGACCTCGCAGGACATCGCCCGCGAGATCACTGAAGCGGTCGCGAAGCGGTCTCCGGAGTTCGAGAACCAGCCGGCTCGCTGATCTCCATTTCTCTGTTCGCGCGGGCCCGTCGGCTGATCACGATGAGGCCCGCGACGACGACGGCGACGCATCCGGCGACCGGCACCATCAGGTGCTCGTTGTTCCGGACGAACTCGCCGGCGACGGAGCCCAGCACCAGATAGGCGCTCACCCACACCGTGCTGCCGGCCAGGGCCCAGCGGATGAAGCGGCCGTACGACATGCCGAGGGTCCCGGCGAGGACCGGGGTCAGCGCGTTGACCACGGGCAGGAAATAGGCGGCGGCGAGGGCGGGGCCGCTGCCCTCGCCCGTGGCCAGTCGTTCGGCGCGGGCCCACCGGTGTTCGCCGATCCACCGTCCGGCCCTGCTGTGGCGGACGAGCGAACCGTACCGCCGGCCGATCAGCCAGCCGCCGGTGGCGCCGAGGTGACACCCGACCACCCCGGCGACCGCCACGAGCGCGACCTCGGAGGGGCCGGTCAGCGCGGTTCCCGCCACGATGATCGCCGCGTCTCCGGGGAGCACGACTCCGATCAGCAGCGAACCGTCCAGCGCCAGCACCGCCAGCAGCACCGCACCGACCAGATATGGGTCCAACTGTCCGAGAGTTTCCATGAGCATGGCTCAAGGGTGTCGCCCGGGAACCCCGGAGACATCCGGACTTTCCCCCGAAGAACCCCGAGTTTGCCGTTCGTCGGTTGACCGGGTGGGCATGACTTGAGTCATAGAGAACGACGACTCCGGACGGTCAAGGTGAACGGCATGGATGCTTTACGCGTCAAGTCGGTAGAACAGTCGGTCCAGGACACCGAGGCTCCCGAACATCGGTTGCGCAAGGACCTCAGCGCGCTCGACCTGACCGTCTTCGGTATCGGCGTCATCGTGGGCACCGGCATCTTCGTGCTCACCGGCCGGGTCGCCCGGGAGATGTCCGGGCCGGCGGTCGCCCTGTCGTTCGTGGTCGCGGGCATCGTCTGCGCGCTGGCCGCGCTCTGCTACGCCGAGTTCGCCTCCACCGTGCCGGTGGCGGGATCGGCCTACACCTTCGCCTTCGCCACGCTCGGCGAGTTTCCCGCCTGGATCATCGGCTGGGATCTGATGCTGGAGATGATGCTCGGCGCCGCGGTCGTCGCGGTCGGCTGGTCGGGTTACCTGAACTCGCTGCTGGAGTCCCTGGGGATCCCCCTGCCCGATGTGATCGCCGGGGAGAACCCGGTGTTCAACCTGCCCGCCGCGCTGATCGTGCTCATCCTCACCGCGGTCCTGGTCATCGGGATCAAGCTGTCGTCCCGGGTCAACCTGATCATCGTCTCGATCAAGCTCGCGGTGATCGCCCTGGTCATCGTGGCGGGGCTGTTCTTCATCAATCGGGAGAACTACGTCCCGTTCATCCCGCCCTCCAAGCAGACCCCCGCGGTGGAGGGCCTGTCCGCGCCGCTGATCCAGGTGCTGTTCGGGGTCACCCCCGTCGCCTTCGGCGTCCTGGGCATCTTCAGCGCCGCGGCGATCGTGTTCTTCGCCTACATCGGGTTCGACGTGGTCGCCACCGCGGCCGAGGAGACCCGCAACCCCCGGCGCGACCTGCCGATCGGCATCATCGCCTCGCTGGCCATCTGCACGATCCTCTACGTCGCGGTCTCCCTGGTGGTCGTCGGCATACAGCCCTACCAGCGGCTCAGCGAGTCCGCGCCGCTGGCGGACGCGTTCAAGGCGGTCGGCCTGACCTGGGCGGCGACCCTGATCAGCATCGGAGCCCTGGCCGGGCTGACGACGGTCGTGATGATCCTCATGCTGGGCATGTCGCGGGTGATGTTCGCGATGAGCCGGGACAACCTGCTGCCGGGCGGGCTGGCCAAGGTCCACCCGACGTACCGCACGCCGTACCTGATCACCATCATCATGGGCGTCGTGGTCGCTCTGCTGGCGGGGCTGCTGCCGCTGGCCACGATCGCCGAGCTCGTCAACATCGGCACGCTCTTCGCGTTCGTGATCGTCTCGATCGCCGTGGTCATCCTCCGCCGCACCCGCCCCGATCTGCCGCGTTCCTTCCGGACGCCGCTGGTGCCCCTGGTGCCGATCCTGTCGGTGCTGGCCTGCCTCTACCTGATGCTCAACCTGCCGGTGGAGACCTGGCTCAGGTTCGTCGTGTGGATGCTCATCGGGGTCGTGGTCTACATCGGGTACGGCTACCGCCACAGCAGGCTGTCGGGGCACTCTCCGGAGGACCGGCGACCTACGAGCGCCAACGAGGCTCCGGCGTCGTAGCGGCGCCGCCGATCCGGACGCCGGCGGGGTCGTTCGCCTCGCCGGCGTCGTCGTCCGCAGGCCCGCGCCGCGGTCAAGAGATGACGCTGTTGGCGAAGACGACGACCGCGCCGAACGTGGCGCCACCGTACATGAGTGAGGACGGCCACGACTTCCCCTCGGTGCGCTTCAGCGCCACCGCGGTGGCCGAGACGCTTATTCCGAGACCGAAGATGACAGCGGCCCGTGTGGTGAGCAGCATCGGGAGACTCCTTGTGTTTGGTGACCTCTCATTCAGCGGCAGCCGGGCGACCGGTTCCCGTCACCAGCTATGTAACCGCTCGTATGTTCGAATATTCGAGAGCCGCGCCCTGTGTTGTGATCTTTTGCCCTGGCCTGGACAACGATGGGGAATCAGAGCCGGGGCTCGTGGCGCCGGGATGCCGCCGGGCGGATGTCCTGCTCTGAACCGACCTGTGGCTCGATTCGTGTCCGATAAGGGTGCAAAACGCCTTATATCGTGAACTGCGGGATCGGCACGGGCAGGAGGACGGCATCATGACGGGGGAGCTGGGGCTGAGCGATACCCAGGGCATCCTGACGCGGCCGGGGGTGCGCCCAGCCCGGACAAGCGAGGGTCTGGGCTGGGGGAGCCTGTATCTCTCGACCCAGCGGGAGCTTCCCTACCACGACGCGTTCGACGGGGCGCCGTGCCACCTGATGGTCCTGCATCTGGACGGCCCGGTCACCGTGCGACGCGGGCGGCGCGGGCTCGTCTCCACGGAGAGGGTGCCCGCCGGAGGACTGTTCCTGCACCCCGCCGAGACCACGCTCAACGTCGAGCTGGGCGGACCGCTGAACACCGTGCACGCGTATCTGACCGATGAGGCGCTTCAGGAGGCGGGAGAAGGAAGGCGGCCGGTCCGGCTGGAAGAGGCGTTCGGCGGCACGGATCCGCTGCTGGAGCAGCTGGTCCTGGCCCTGGACCGGGTCGTCAGGGACCGGCAGCCCGGCGACCGGACGTATGCCGACCAGCTGGCCGTCGCGGTCGCCGCGCAGCTGGCCCGGCACCACAGCACGCGCCGCCGAGAGTCCCCGGAACCGGCGGGTCCGTCCGGGCTGACGGACAGGCGGTTCGCCGCGGTGCGGGAGCTCCTGGACGTCCGGATCTCCGAGGCCCTGCCGCTGAAGGACATGGCCGAGGTCGCGGGGTTGAGCGTCAGCCAGTTCGCCCGCGCCTTCAAGGCCCGCACCGGGCAACCTCCGCACCGGTATCTGATGCGGCTGCGCGTGGAGCAGGCCGTACGGCTGCTGCGCACGAGTACGCTGCCCATCGCCGACGTCTCGGCTCGGTGCGGCTTCTCCCATCAGGAACACCTCACGCGCGTGCTCCGGGCGCAGCTGGGCAGGACTCCCGCCGCCCTGCGGCGGAGCGGCTGAGGTCCCGCGCTTTTTGTGCATCTCCGGCGGCGGGATCGTGCAGGAGATTCCCCGCCCGCGGGCCCGAGACTTGTGGTGACAGTCAGCCGTGCGACAGGAGCGAGTCATGCAGGAATTCACCTACGTCAGACAGGCCGCACGGGTCGTGTTCGGTGCCGGGACGCTGGCTCGGCTGCGCGAGGAGGTCGAACGGCTGGGCTGCTCGCGCGCGGTGGTCCTGACCACCGCGCGCCAGGCGGGCCTGGTCGCCCGCGCGCGGGAGCTGCTCGGACCGCTGGCCGCCGGAGAGTTCACCCGGGCCGTGGCGCACACCCCGACCGACGTCACCGCGTCCGCCCTCGACCTCGTTCGTGAGCTGGGCGCCGACTGCGTCGTGGCGATCGGCGGGGGCTCGACGACCGGTCTGTCCAAGGCACTGGCGGTACGCACCGGCCTGCCGCAGATCATCGTCCCCACCACCTACGCCGGCTCCGAGGTCACGCCGGTGCTCGGCGAGACCGACAACGGGGTCAAGACCACCCAGTCCTCCCCGGAGATCCTGCCGGAGACCGTCGTCTACGACGTGGACCTCACCCTGGGCCTGCCGGTGCCGATCTCGGTGACCAGCGGCGTCAACGCCATGGCCCACGCGATCGAGGCGCTGTACGCACCGCAGGCCAATCCGGTGACCGACGAGCTGGCGCTGCGCTCGATCGCCCTGATGTCCGCCGCCCTCCCCGGGATCGCAGCAGATCCCACCGATCGCGAAGCACGGGCGGACGCCCTGCAGGCCGCCTGGCTGGCGGGCACCTGCCTGGGCGCCGTCGGCATGGGCCTGCACCACAGGCTGTGTCACATCCTCGGCGGTTCGTTCGGCCTGCCGCACGCCGCGACCCACACGGTCGTCCTGCCGCACGTCATGGCCTACAACGCGGGGGCGGCGCCGGACGCCATGCGGCGGATCGCCGGAGCCCTCGGCGCGGCGGACGCGCCGGCCGCCGTGTACGACCTGGTCTCAGCCCTGCACGGGCCCGTCTCGCTGGGTGAGCTCGGCCTGCGCGAGGAGAACCTGGCCAGGGTGGTCGAGCTCGCGGTCGGCGCGTCGTACCCCAACCCCCGGGAGATCACCGCAGACGGCGTCGCCGCGCTGCTCCGCGACGCCTGGGAGGGACGCGGGCCCGCCTCCGAGAGCCGGGCACTGCCGACCGCCGAGCTGCGTACACTCACCGACCAGGTGGTGGCGAGCTTCGACGGCACCCCCGACCCGCGAGTGCGGCGGTTGCTCACCGACCTGGTCCGGCGGCTGCACGGCTTCGTGGCGGACAACGACCTCACCGAGGACGAATGGCAGTACGCCATCGGGTTCCTCACCCGCACCGGGCAGATGTCCAGCGACACCCGGCAGGAGTTCATCCTGCTCTCCGACACGCTCGGCGTCTCCAGCGCCGTCGACCTGCTCACCAACTCTCGTACGGCCGAGAGCACGCCCTCCGCCGTGCTCGGCCCGTTCTACGTCGAGGGCCCGCCGCCGCTACCGGTAGGGGCGGACATCTCCCAGGGCATGAGCGGCACACCGCTGTGGACCTCGGTACGGATCACCGACCCGGAGGGCGTCGCCCTGCCGGACGCGGTCGTGGACGTCTGGCAGTCCAACGACGAGGGTTTCTACGACGTCCAGCTCCATGACCTCGACGGTCCCGCCCTGCGGGCACGTTTCCGCTCGGACGCCGAAGGGCTGGTGGAGTTCTGGTCGATCCTGCCCTCGGCGTATCCCATCCCCGGTGACGGTCCTGTAGGGGAGATGCTCGACGCCGCCGGCAGGCATGCCTACCGGGCGGCGCACGTACACTTCATGATCAGCGCTCCGGGGCGGCAGCGCCTGGTCACCCAGCTCTTTGTCGCCGGCGACCCCCACCAGGACTCCGACGTGGTCTTCGGTGTCAAGGACGCACTGGTCGTCGACTTCCCCGAGCGCAAGGGCCCCGCGCCCGACGGCCGGGAGCTGGACGGCCCGTGGCACTCCCTCGAGTACACCTTCCACCTCGCCCCCGCGACCCCGCGCTGACCCGCCGGCTCAGATGGAGAAGACGGCACCGGTGAGAGCGGTCATCTCGCAGCCGTTGTCGTAGGTCTTGGTGAACCAGACGAACCTGCCCTCCCAGGTGCCGATCGCTCTCACCGTGCGCGGGGCGTACTCGTCGGTGCAGATCATGTCGATGTCGTACGCCATCTTCGACAGGTCGCCGCCGACCCTGCGGATCATGTCGCAGGACGTGGTGAGGGCCGCGCCGCCGCCGTGACCCCGGTCGCAGTCGAGGAAGGCGGTCTTGGCCGGGGCACCCGCGACGGAGACGCTGAGCGCCAGGGAGGACCGGCCCTCCCCGGCGGGCACGGCGGCCACCGGCGGCTGAGACCGGCCGTCCGGAGCGGGCGAGACGGGCGGCGACGATCGATTGTCCGAGACGGGCGCGGCGGTCGTGGGCAGCGCGGTCGCGAGCGCGAACATCGCGCCCGCGGACACGATCATGACGGTTCTCATGTGAGGGGTGATTCCCTCTGCCGGATCAAGATCCGAGTTTTTTCACGTCAAGGATTCTCCTGGTTTTTTACCCGGCGATCCGATAGGCCGAGGACTCAGGCGGGGAGTGAGGCAACGCCCGGCGCGAGGAAGCGCGGGTCGGAGATGCCGGTCCGGTCCAGGTAGGGGGTGATGCCGCCCAGGTGGAAGGGCCAGCCCGCTCCGAGAACCATGCACAGGTCGATGTCCTGGGCCGCCGCGACCACACCCTCGTCGAGCATGAGGCGGATCTCCTCCGCGAGGGCCCGCAGCGCGCGCAGCCGTACCTCCTCCGCCGTCGACGGAGAGGTCCCGCCGGAGAAGAGCGCCACCGCCTCGGCGTCCAGTGAGAAGTCGGGCGCGTAGACGCCGGGCTTGCCCGCCGCGACCAGCTTGGCGAGGTTCTCCGACACGGAGTAGCGGGACGGGAAGGCCTCGTGCATGGTCTCCGCCACGTGCAGCGCGACGGCGGGGCCGACGAGCTGCAGCAGCGTGAACGGGGTCATCGGCAGGCCGAGCCCGTCCAGCGCGTGGTCGGCGACCTCCAGCGGGGTGCCCTCGTCGACGGCGCCGATGACCTCGCCCATGAACCGGGTCAGGAGCCGGTTGACCACGAACGCGGGCGCGTCCTTGACCAGCACGGACGACTTCTTCAGCGATCGGCCGACGGAGAAGGCCGTGGCCAGCGTCGCGTCGTCGGTCTCGGCACCCCGGATGATCTCCAGCAGGGGCATCACGGCGACCGGGTTGAAGAAGTGGAATCCCACGACGCGCTCGGGGTGCCGCAGCCCGGAGGCCATCTCGGTGAGGGAGAGCGAGGAGGTGTTGGTGGCCAGCACGCACTCGGCGGAGACGACCTCCTCCACCTCGGCGAACACCCGCCGCTTGACCGCCAGGTCCTCGAACACGGCCTCGATGACGAAGTCGGCGTCCGCGAACGCGTCCTTGGTCAGCGAGCCGGTCACCAGGGCCTTGAGCCGATTTGCCTGGTCGGCGGAGACGCGGCCCTTGCCGAGCAACTTGGCGATCTCGGCGTGGACGTAGCCGACACCCTTGTCCAGCCGGGCCTGGTCCAGGTCGGTCAGCACGACCGGGACCTCCAGGCGGCGGGCGAACAGCAGTGCCATCTGGGAGGCCATCAGGCCCGCGCCGACCACGCCGACCTTGGTGACCTTGCGGGCCAGGGCCGCCTCGGGTGCGCCCGCGGGCTTCTTGGCCCGGCGCTGCACCAGGTCGAAGGAGTAGAGGCCCGCGCGGAGCTCGTCGCCCATGAGGAGGTCGGCCAGGGCCTGGTCCTCGGCGTCGAAGCCCTCGTCGCGGGAGGCGGTGCGGGCCAGCTCGATCAGGTCCAGCGCCCGGTAGGGGGCGGGGGAGGCGCCGTGCAGCTTCATGTCGAGCAGGAAGCGGGCGTCGGCGACGGTCTTGGACCAGTCATCGGCGGTGTGGTCGGTTCGCGAGACGCTCACGTCGCCGCGCAGCACCCGGGCGGCCCAGCGCAGCGACTCCTCCAGGAAGTCCGCCGGCTCGAACATCGCGTCGGCGATCCCCGACGCGAAGGCGTCCCTGCCCTTGATCATGCGGTTCTGCGAGAGCGGGTTCTCGATGATCAGCTTGATGGCCGCGGCCGGGCCGATCAACCGGGGCAGCAACTGCGTGCCGCCCCAGCCGGGAACCAGGCCGAGGAAGCACTCGGGCGTCGCGACCGCGGGCACGCCGGAGGAGATGGTCCGGTAGGTGCAGTGGAGCGCGACCTCCAGGCCGCCGCCCATGGCCGCGCCGTTCACGAACGCGAACGACGGCACGTCCAGCTCGCCGAGACGGCGGAACACGTCGTGGCCCAGCTTGCCGATCCGCAGTGCCTGGTCCCGCTCGGAGACCAGGGCGGCGCCGTTGAGGTCGGCGCCGACCGCGAAGATGAACGGCTTGCCGATGACGCCCACGGCCACGACGTCGCCGCGGGCGGAGATCGCGTCGAGGGCCTCGCCGAGCGAGGTCAGGCCGCCGGGGCCGAACGTGGACGGCTTGGTGTGGTCCAGGCCGTTGTCCAGGGTGATCAGTGCCATGGTGCCCGCGCCGTACGGCAGCTCCACGTCGCGGGTGATCGCCTTGGTGACGACCTCGTCGGCGAAGAGTTCCTTGATGTCCGTCACTTCTTACCTTCCCAGCTGAGGTTCTCCCAGATGACCGTTCCGCCCATGCCCAGGCCGACGCACATCGTGGTCACGCCGTACCGGACGTCGGGGCGCTCGCCGAACTCGCGGGCGAGCTGCGTCATCAGGCGCACGCCGGAGGAGGCCAGCGGGTGGCCGAAGGCGATCGCGCCACCGTAGGGGTTCACGCGGGCGTCGTCGTCGGCGATGCCGAAGTGCTCCAGGAACGCCAGCACCTGTACGGCGAAGGCCTCGTTGATCTCGAACAGGCCGATGTCGGAGACGGACAGCCCGGCCAGGCGGAGCGCCCGCTCGGTGGACGGGATGGGCCCGACGCCCATGACCTCGGGATCCACGCCCGCGAAGGCGTAGGAGACCAGGCGCATCTTGGGCGCGAGACCCAGCTCCTCGGCGACCTCGGAGGCGGCCACGATGCAGCCGGTCGCGCCGTCGTTGATCCCGGAGGCGTTGCCGGCGGTGACCCGGCCGTGCGGGCGGAACGGGGTCTTCAGGGCGCCGAGCCCGTCGAGCGTGGTGCTGGGGCGAGGAGCCTCGTCCACCGTCGCCAGACCCCAGCCCCCCTCGGCCGACCGGGTCGCCATGGGCACCAGGTCGGGCTGGATCCTGCCGTCGGAGTAGGCCTTGGCGACCTTCTCCTGCGAGGCGAGGGCGAAGGCGTCCGCGCGGTCCTTGGTGATGGACGGGTAGCGGTCGTGCAGGTTCTCCGCGGTCATTCCCATGACGAGGGCGGAGCCGTCCACGAGCTGCTCGGCCAGGAAACGGGGGTTGGGGTCCACGCCCTCGCCCATCGGGTGGCGGCCCATGTGCTCGACGCCGCCGGCGATGGCGACGTCGTAGGCGCCGAAGGCGATGCCCCCGGCGAGCGAGGTCACCGCGGTCATGGCGCCGGCGCACATGCGGTCGATCGAGTATCCGGGCACGCTCTTGGGCAGCCCGGCCAGGATGGCGGCGGAGCGGCCGAGGGTCAGGCCCTGGTCGCCGATCTGCGTGGTGGCCGCGATGGCCACCTCGTCGACGCGGTCGGGCGGCAGGTTCGGATTACGCCGAATCAGCTCGCGGATGACGCGGACCACCAGGTCGTCGGCGCGCGTCCCGGCATACAGGCCCTTGGGACCCGACTTGCCGAAAGGCGTGCGTACACCGTCGACGAATACGACGTCACGAGACGAAGGCACGGAGTTCGCTCCTCGTTGCTGGATTGCTTCACCCCTATGCTACTCGCCGGTAACAACGCTTGACGCGACCAGGTGCCCGGATAGATCGCGGGACGGGACGGACAGGAAAGTAGATTGTTTCTTACAGGCGTGCGCGGGTCTGGGGCCGCGCCTCGCCGATGTGCTCGGAATGCGAGAAGAAAGCATCTCTGGCAGTTTGGAAAACGCTTTCCTGGAGGTTTTCTGTGGCCACGCTCGAGGATGTCGCCCGGCACGCGGGCGTCTCGCTCGCCACGGCGTCGCGGGTGCTCAACGGGAGCACCCGGCAGGTGGGAGCTTCGCTGCGCGCCAAGGTGGAGCTGGCCGCCGCCCAGCTCGGCTACCGCACCAACGTGGCCGCGCAGACCCTGGCCAAGGGAGCCAGCAACGTGATCGGGCTGGTCGTCCACGACCTCACCGACCCCTACTTCGCGGCTCTCGCGGACGGAGCCATGCGGGTGGCCGAGAGCCAAGCGCTCATGGTCATGGTCGGAACCACGCATCGCGACGCCGAACGGGAGATCGCCTTCGTCTCGACCCTGAACGCGCAGCGGGTCTGCGCCGTGCTGCTCGCCGGATCGCGGATCGCGGACCCCCACGTGACCCGCAGGCTCCGCGAGGAGCTCGATCGCTACCGGGACACCGGAGGGCGGGTGGCCTGCGTGGGCCAGGACCTGCTGGGCGTGAACACGGTGGTGCCGAGCAACCACGAGGGCGCCGCCGCGCTGGCCCGGGCCCTCGCAGAGTTGGGGCACCGGCGTTTCGCCGTGCTCGCCGGCCCTCCCGGGCTGATCACGGCCAGGGACAGGGTGGCGGGGTTCGCCGGGGCCCTTGACGCGCTCGGCCTGCCCGCGCCGCAGGTCGTGCACGGCTCCTTCGACCGGGACGGCGGTTACACGGCGGCGTCCCAGGTGTCCGGCGCCACCTGCGTGTTCGCGGTCAACGACGTGATGGCGGTGGGCGCGCTGGCGGCCTTCAGGGATCGGGGGATCAGGGTGCCCGACGACGTCTCGGTGGCGGGGTTCGACGACATCGTCACGCTGCGGGACCTGGTTCCGGCGCTGTCCACCGTACGGCTGCCGCTCGCGTACATGGGTGCCCGCGCGCTGGAGCTGGCCCTGGAGGAGGACATGGGGATCCGGGTGGAGTCCGTGGCCGGCGAGGTCGTCCTGCGGGAAAGCACGCGCGAGCTGATCTGAGGACTTCGCGGGCGCGACCCTTCGCAGCCTTCTGTGGACCTTTGTGGACCGCGGCCGGGCGGCCCGGGGGCCCCGGGCGGACTGCGGCGCGGGCCGCTTCGCGCCGTCCGGCCGCGTCAGCCTCCGATGAGTTCGCCGAACCTGGTCCTGACCCTGGTCAGGACCTCGTCGGGGTCGGCGGCCCACACCTCGGCGTTGAAGATCTCCACCTCGATGTCCCCGGTGTAGCCCGCCTCGGCCACGGCCCTGGTCAGCGGGGCGAAGTCGATCACACCGTCGCCCATCACGCCCCGGCCGAGCAGCACGTCGGCCGGGAGGGGGGACAGGAAGTCGCACACCTGGTAGCTCGCGATCCGCCCGCCCGCCCTGGCGATCTGCTGGAAGACCTGCGGGTCCCACCAGACGTGGAAGGTGTCGACGACGACGCCGACCTGCGCGGGCGGGTGCGGCTCCGCGAGGTCGAGGGCCTGACCGAGCGTGGAGAGCACGGCCCGGTCGGCGCAGTACATCGGATGGAGCGGTTCCAGGGCCAGCCTGACCCCCCGCTCGCCCGCGTACGGCGCCAGCACGGCCAACGCCTCGGCGACCCGCTCCCGCGCTCCGGACAGGTCACGGGAGATCGTGCCCAGGGGCTCACCGGGGACCACGCCGGGCAGGCCGCCGACCACCATGACCAGGCACGCGGCGTTCAGCTCCGCGGCCTCGTCGATCGCCCTGCGGTTGTCGTCCAGGGCCTCCGGGCCGCCGGAGGTGAGGAAGCCGCCCCGGCACAGGGACGACACCCGGAGCCCGGCGTCCGCGACCAGCTTCACGGTCTCGTCCAGGCCCTGCTCGGCGACGTTCTGCCGCCACAGGCCGATGGCCTCGACGCCGTGCCGCACGCACCCGTCGACGGCCTCGGCTACCGACCACCGCTTGGTGGTCCACTGGTTCAGCGAGAAACGACGTTCGCTCCGCCCGCTCATAATCCGTTCACCGCCAGCAGGGACCTCATCCGGTAGACCGCCAGCTCGGGATCCACCAGCAGCCCGGCCCGGTCGGCCAGGCGGAACACCTCGGACAGATGCGGAATCGAGCGGGCCGCCTGGGCGCCGTTGATCATGGTGAAGGCGTTCTGGTGGCCGTTGAGCCAGGCCAGGAAGACGATGCCGGTCTTGTAGCTGTAGGTCGGTGTCTCGAAGATCTTCCGGGAGAGCGGGACCGTCGGGTCCATGATCTCGTCGTACCGGTCGTAGTCACCCTCGTCGAGTGCCTGGAGACCCGCCGCGGCCGCGGGGGCGATCGCGTCGAAGATGCCCAGCAGCGCGTGGCTCCCCGACTTGATCAGCGAGGGGTAGTTGAAGTCGTCGCCGGTGTAGAGCCTGACGCCCCTCGGCAGCGCCGCGCGCAGCCTGATCTCGTGGTCGGCGTCCAGCAGTGAGACCTTGACCCCGTCCACCATCGGCGCGTGCTCGCGGATCAGCGCCAGGAACGACGCGGTGGCCTCGGCCACGTCCCCCGAGCCCCAGTAGCCCGCGAGCTGCGGGTCGAACATCTCACCCAGCCAGTGCAGGATCACCGGGCGGTCCGTCTGGGTCAGCAGCCGCCCGTAGACCCGGTGGTAGTCCTCGGGGCCCCGCGCGATCGCGGCGAGCTGCCGGCTGGCCATGAGGACGACCCCGGCGCCGGCGTCGCGCACGGTCTCGATCTGCTCGGTGTAGGCGGCCACGATCTCGTCCAGTGTCCGGGCCCGCGGCGCGTGGTCGGTGCCGGCGCCGCACGCCACCAGCGTCGCCGGGTCGCCGAACTCCTTGGCCTCGGCGGCGCTGCGCTGGATCAGCTCGCGGGTGGCCGCCCAGTCCAGGCCCATGTTGCGCTGGGCGGTGTCCATGGCGTCGGCGATCCGCAGGCCGTACGACCACAGGTGGCGGCGGAACCGCAGGGTGGTCTCCCAGTCCACGACGGCGGGGGAGCCCGGGGTGTTGTCGCCGAGCGGGTCGGCGGTCACGTGGGCGGCGGCGTAGGCGATGCGGCTCCTGGCGGGACCGGCGGGCCTGGCCCAGGTCACCGGCTCGCGCAGGGTGTGGTCCCCGCCGGGGAGCGCGATTCTCATCACGGCTCCACGGGAAGCCGGAGCCCCTCGGCAGAGGAGCGCAGGCCCAGCTCGGCGATGCGGACGCCGCGGGCGCCGGAGACGAAGTCGTAGGGGAAGGGCGCGTCCTCGATCACGTGGCGGATGAACATCTCCCACTGGATCTTGAAGCCGTTGTCGAACTCGGCGTTGTCGGGCACCTCCTGCCAGTCGTCGCGGAAGCGGGCGGTGGCGGGCAGGTCGGGGTTCCAGACCGGTTTGGGAGTGGTGGCGCGGTGCTGGACGCGGCAGTTGCGCAGGCCCGCGACCGCGCTGCCGTGCGTGCCGTCCACCTGGAACTCCACCAGCTCGTCCCGGTTCACTCGAACGTTCCAGGAGGAGTTGATCTGCGCGATGATCCCGCCCTCCAGCTCGAACACGCCGTACGCGGCGTCGTCGGCGGTGGCCGGGTAGGTCATGCCCCGCTCGTCCACCCGCTCGGGCACGTGGGTGACGGCCTGCGCGTAGACCGACCGGATGCGGCCGAAGAGGTTCTCCAGCACGTAGGCCCAGTGCGGGAACATGTCCAGGACGATGCCGCCGCCGTCTTCGGCGCGGTAGTTCCACGACGGGCGCTGCGCGGCCTGCCAGTCACCCTCGAAGACCCAGTAGCCGAACTCGCCGCGCACCGACAGGATCCGGCCGAAGAAGCCGCCGTCGATCAGGCGCTTGAGCTTGAGCAGGCCCGGCAGGAAGAGCTTGTCCTGCACGACGCCGTTCTTCACACCCTTGGCGGTCGCGGCCTCGGCCAGCGCCAGGGCGTCGCTGAACGTCTCGGCGATCGGCTTCTCCGCGTAGATGTGCTTGCCCGCCTCCACCGCCTTGAGGACGGCCTTCACCCTGGCCTGCGTGACCTGGGTGTCGAAGTAGATGAGATTGTCATCGTCGGCCAGGGCCGCGTCGAGGTCGGTGGTCCAGCCGGCGATGCCGTGGTCGGCGGCGATCTTCGCCAGTTTTTCGGGGTTCCGGCCCACGAGCACCGGCTTGAGCATGATCCGGCTGCCGTCGGCCAGCGCCACGCCGCCCTGCTCGTTGATCGCCAGAACCGACCGGACCAGGTGCTGGCGGTAACCCATGCGGCCGGTGACACCGTTCATCACGACACCGATGCTTCGCGGGGACATCTTTTCGGGCCTCCTAGGGAAAGCGCTTTCCATCATACGGTACGGCAGCCGCCATGTCTTCGGCAAGACTCATCCGATCTCGCCTGCTCCGGGGACCCGGTCGGCGCCCACCCCCCGGCCATGCCCGTCGCGACCGGGGGGTGAGCCGCGCACTTTCCGCCCACCGTTCTCACACGGGCGGCGCCCGGTCCGTCACCCGTCCAGGAGCTTGAGGCCGATGACGCCGATCAGGATGAGCGCCAGGCAGGCCAGCCGGGCGGGCGCCGCGCTTTCGCCCAGGACCACGATGCCCGCGACGGCGACTCCGAGCGCGCCGAGCCCGACCCAGACGGCGTACGCGGTGCCCATGGGCAGCGTCTTGAGCGCGAAGGTGAGCATGACGAAGCTCAGGGCCGCCGCCGTCACCCCGACGACCGTCGGCCAGGGCCGGGTGAATCCGTCCGAGCGCTCGAGCGCGGTGGCCCAGACGATCTCCAGCACGGCCGCCAGGAAGAGCAGAGCCCAGGCCATGGCGGTCAGGCCGTGGTGCCGGCGTCGACGGTGATGGCGGCTCCGGTGATGTTCCTGCCGCCTTCGCCCGCCAGATGGGCGACGGTGGCGGCGATGTCGCCGGGGCTGCAGTAACGATCCAGGGCGGTGAAACGTCGCTCCTCTTCCGCGTCCGGGCTGTCGGCCGGGTTCATCTCGGTGTCGGTCGAACCGGGATGGACGAGGTTCGCCGTGATGCCCCGGGGGCCCAGGTCCCTGGCGAGCCCCTTGGTCAGGCCGGTCAACGCGGACTTGCTCATCGCGTAGAGAGTCCA
Source organism: Streptosporangium subroseum (assembly GCF_900188345.1). Lineage (GTDB taxonomy): Bacteria > Actinomycetota > Actinomycetes > Streptosporangiales > Streptosporangiaceae > Streptosporangium > Streptosporangium subroseum. The sequence continues at coordinate 108,413 of NZ_FZOD01000005.1, forward strand.
TCCCGGGTACGGCACGCGTTCGGCGAGACTGCTGCCGATGCAGATGATCCGGCCTCCCCTGCCCATGTGCCGGGCGGCCGCCTGGGCCAGCACGAACGAGGCGCGGGAGTGGATCGCGAGGGTGCTGTCGACCTCGGCGAGCGTCACCTCGTGCAGCGGCCCGAACGGGGCGACACCGGCGTTGCTGACCAGGATGTCGATCCGCCCGAACTCGGCGACCGTGCGTTCGACCGCCGAGACCAGCATGCCGGCGTCGGCGGCCTCCATCGCCACGGCCAGCCCGCGGGCACCGGCGGCCTCGATCTCCTTGACGACCGCTGCCGCCCGCTCCGCCGAGCGCGTGTATGTGATCACCACGTCGGTGCCTTCGGCGGCCAGTCGCAGGGCGATGGCGGCGCCGATCCCACGGCTCCCTCCGGTGACGAGCGCGACTCTGCGTGCCATGGCGTCTCCCTTAAGCGGAATAAGTTCCGCTTAACCTTAAAACGGAACTGATTCCGCTTGCAAGTCCTCCAGTAGCCTGTGATCGTGAATCTCGTCACGAACCCGCGACGCGAGCGGGTCGACGCGGCGCGTAACCGGGTGAAGATCCTCGCCGCCGCCGCTGACATCGTCGCCGCTCACGGTGTCGAGGGCTTGTCGATGGCGGAGGTGGCCGCCGCCGCGGGGGTCGGTGTCGGCACGCTGTACCGCCGGTTCGGTGATCGTTCGGGGCTGGCCTACGCGCTCATCGACGAGCGAGAGCGCGAGTTCCAGGAGGCCTTCATCGAGGGGCCGCCACCCCTCGGGCCCGGCGCCGGGGTGTTCGCCCGCATCAGCGCCTTCCTGCACGCTCTGACCGACAGGACCGTGGAGCAACTGGACCTGTTGCTGATGGCCGAGACCGCGGCCCCGTTCGCCCGCTTCGGCGGCGCCTACGACGGCTACCACGCTCACCTGTCGATGCTCGTCACCCAGGCCAGGCCCGGCGCCGACGCCTACGTTCTGGCCGACGCCCTTCTGGCTCCACTGGCCGCCCCGCTGCTCGCACACCGCCTGCGCGGCTGCGGGGTGACGGTCGAGCGCGTCAAGGCGGGGCTGGACGACCTGCTGGCCGGGTTCGCCACCTGAGGGTCCGGCGTTCTCCGGCCGCCGGACGCGGCTCGGTTCGCCGGAGAAGGGAAGGGTCGGTCCCGTTCGCCCGAGCCGGGCGGAATGTGCGATCGAACGGATTCGCCCCGTGTCTCGCCGCCCAGCGGTTTTCTTCCCGGCCCTTTTCCTCTGTGCCTTCTGGCCACATGGCCCGGCGTAGTCGGAGGCCAGTGCAAGGTTGTTTACCAGAGTTTCACGGCGCGTTCGGCGCTGTTAGGCGTCGTCCGGTCGTTTCCATCCGGGCATCGCAGCAGGTCGTAAGGGCTCTTTCGCGAATCAGAGGCATGATCCGACCAAACGCGCCTTGACTCATCGTCAAACCCTGACATTTCTGTATTTGTCAGGACTTGAGAAGTTCCGTCTGTCCCGCCTCGCAGAGCCCAGACCCCCCGACTGGCCGAGGTGGCGGACAGAAGGGGCCACTCGTGAAACGAGTCGTCACCGCGGTTCTCGCTGCCCTCACAGCGACTTTTCTCACGCTCTCCCTGACCACGGGAACGGCGTCGGCCACCCCGCCCAGCATTCCCTCGGCGGCCACCGCCGCCACCCGGCTCGCGACGCTCACCGTCGCTCCGGAAACCAACCAGTCCTCCTACGACCGGTCACTGTTCAACCACTGGATAACCATCAGCGGCGCGTGCAACACCAGGGAGACCGTCCTCAAGAGGGACGGCGTCGGCGTGGTCGCCGGCTCCAACTGCGCGCCCACCTCGGGCAGCTGGTACTCCCCGTACGACGGCGCCACCTGGACGGCCGCGAGTGACGTCGACATCGACCACATGGTGCCGCTCGCCGAAGCCTGGCGGTCCGGCGCCTACGCCTGGACCAGCGCGCAGCGGCAGACCTACGCCAACGACCTGGGCGGGCCCGAGCTGTGGGCCGTGACGGACAACGTCAACCAGTCGAAGGGCGATCAGGACCCGACGACGTGGCAGCCGTCGGTCGCCTCGTTCCGCTGTACCTACGCCAGGGCGTGGATCCAGGTGAAGTACTACTGGAAGCTGAAGCTGCAGAGCGCCGAGAAGAGCGCCCTGCAGAGCATGCTCGCCACCTGCTGAACAAGCTCATGGGTCACAGGCCCGGGCCCGGGCCTGTGACCCTGCGTCGGGCCTCCGAACCGGCGGGCCGTCGGATTCCCGCGGAAGAAATTATGATCTACTTTGTAAAGGGGCCGGCTCGCGGTCGGATCAGACCTCGCCCTTGGTCTCCAGGCGGATGAGGGCCTTGGCCATCGGGTGTGCGGTCAGCTCGATCTGCCACTCCCTGGCTCCGAGCTCACGGAGCCGGGCGGCGACGGTCTCGTCGCTGATGACCGGTGGGGGCTCCCAGGTCAGGCGGCGTACGGAGTCGGGCTGGATCAGGTTCTCGGTCGGCATGTGGTGCTCGTCGGCGAGCGCGGCCACCACGGCCCTGGCGGCGGCCAGTCTCCGGGCGGCCACGGGGTCGCGGTCCATCCACCGGTTGGCGGGCGGAGGTCCGTCTCCCGCCGCGCTGGGCTGCGGAAGCTCCGAGTCCGGCAGCGCGCGGGCCGCGCCGATGGCGGCCAGCCACTCGCGCAGGTGCCGGCGGGCGCTGCGGCCGGTGAACGGGGCGATGTCGGTGAGCGCCTTGGTGGTGCGGGGCATGTCCAGGGCGGCGGAGACGATCGCGGAGTCGGGCAGGACCCGGCCGGGAGCGACGTCCGACTCGCGGGCGAACTCGTCGCGGAGCGTCCACAGCTCCCGGACCACGGCCAGCCCGCGCAGCGAGCGGACCTTGTGGATGCCGGAGGTGCGCCGCCACGGATCCGTGCGCGGGCCGGGGGTCTTGTGGGCCAGCACGGCGGCGAACTCCTCCTGTGCCCACGCCAGCTTCCCGCTGTCCTTCAGCTCCTGGTAGAGGATGTCGCGGAGCTCGATCAGGACCTCGACGTCGAGCGCCGCGTAACGCAGCCAGTCTTCCGGCAGCGGACGGGTGGACCAGTCGGCGGCCGAGTGACCCTTCTCCAGCTTGAGCCCGAGGACGTTCTCCACCATCAGGCCGAGCCCGACCCGCTCGTAGCCGAGCAGCCGGCCGGCCAGCTCGGTGTCGAACAGCTCACGCGGATGGAAGTTCAGCTCGGCCAGGCACGGCAGGTCCTGGGAGGCCGCGTGCAGGACGATCTCGGCGTCGGCCAGCGCGGCGTCGAGCTCCGACAGGTCCGGGCAGTAGGTCGGATCGATCAGAGCGCTGCCCGCGCCGGTGCGGCGCAGCTGTACGAGATAGGCGCGGCCGCTGTAGCGGTAGCCGGAGGCACGCTCGGCGTCCACGGCGACGGGGCCGGTGCCCTCGGCGAAGGCGCGCACGACGCGCGCGAGGTCGGCCGGGCCCTCGATGACCGGTGGTATTCCGTCTCGGGGCTCCAGCAGCGGAACTACGGTCGTCTCGTCGGTCACGTTCGAAAGGGCTCCGGATCCTCGCGACGACGCGACGGCAGCGCCGTCACGTCGGGTGGCAGGGGTGGTATGCCCGCCGCTAGGCACATCAGGTCACACCAGGCCGCGACGTGCCCGGAGAGGTCCTCCTGCAGCGGGGACCAGGACGCGCGCAACTCCAGCTCCGTGGTCACCGGATCTTCGGCCTTGTTGCCGAAGCCCTCGGAGACCGCTCTGGTGACGGTGCCCCCGGCGGCGGTGTAACCGGCGTCGTGCGCTTCGAGCGACTCGGTGAGCCAGCTCCAGGCGACGGGGCCGAGCAGCGGGTCTTCGGTGATCTCGGGCTCCATGTCGGCCCGGACGTAGGCGACGAGACGGAACTGGCCGTCCCAGCCGCGCTGGCCGTCCGGGTCGAAGAGCATGATGAGGCGGCCGACCGCGAGCTCGTCGTCGTCGCGGTAGACCGAGGCGCCGATGGCGGCCGAGTAGGGGGCCAGGCGCTGCGGCGCTGGAATGTCCTCCAGCTCGATCTCCGGCCTGACCTCCGCCGGGCGCATGCTGGCCGCCGCGCGCCGGAAGGCGGCGGGAGCGGGCGGCGCATCACCGAGGGTCATATCGGAAGAGTAGGTCGAAACTGAGCGCATGGGGACCACTGGGGTGCGTGTAGAAGCCATGGGAGCCGATCAAGCCGCTGCCATCGACCTGCGGGACGCGGACGCGCCTCCGCCGTGGGGAACTCCCAGGAAGAGCGCGTGACCGCACTCGACGCAGGCCCACTCGGGACATTCGCCCGGTTGGTGGCCGTCGAGGCAGGGTGGTTGCTCGAAAACCCGCTCGTCGGCACAGGAAGCACAGTGCTCACCGCGACGTTCGGGTGAACTCCACATTGTGGACATCGCACGGGCCTTTCGTCGGGTCGTGGTCCGACGTTGGCACGTCGCGCCGACATTTCCGCGCAGCGTGCTCGGCGTGTCCCGAAAGTGGTGTAGGAATCGATGCCGCGCGGTGACTTGGCGAACATTTGGACCAGCCGGGGGCTGGGCCAGATTCCCCAATGGGAGGAACTGTACCCGGAAACATGATCGTGTCGTGCCGTCCAGCGCCGCCTAAGGCGTGCTGACATCGGGTTTTGGAGGACGAAGTACTCCAAACGGGTAAGACGCGATCATTATCGGCACTTGGAACTGTCTATGTGTTGTTAGGCGCAATCTCATCGAATAACCGGTGATTTCGTACTCAGTGCGCCGGTCAACAGCCTTGATGAGCGGACCGGCCCTTTGACGTGGCACCCTGGGGGGGTGACTCCCGAGCTTGCCGACTCTCCGTTCCTGCGCGCCTGCCGCCGCGAGCCCGTTTCCCACACGCCTGTGTGGTTCATGCGTCAGGCCGGCCGTTCGCTGCCTGAATACCGGGCTCTGCGCGAAGGCGTGGCGATGCTCACCGCCTGCGCCACCCCGGACCTGATCGTGGAGATCACGATGCAGCCGGTCCGTCGTTACGGCGTGGACGCGGCCATCCTCTTCAGCGACATCGTGGTGCCGCTCAAGGCGATCGGCGTCGACCTCGACATCAAGCCCGGAATCGGCCCGGTGGTGGCCGCTCCGATCAGGGACGCCGCCGCGCTCGAGGTTCTGCGCCCGATCGAGCCCGACGACGTCTCCTACGTCACGGAGGCCGTCCAGGCGCTGACGAAGGAGCTGGGAGCCACCCCGCTCATCGGCTTCGCGGGCGCGCCGTTCACCCTGGCGTCCTACCTGATCGAGGGCGGGCCCTCCAAGAACCACGACCACACCAAGGCCATGATGTACGGCGAGCCGAACCTGTGGCACGCCATGATGGACCGGCTGACCGAGATCACCCTCGGGTTCCTGCGCGTCCAGCTCGCCGCCGGAGCCTCCGCCGTCCAGCTCTTCGACTCCTGGGTCGGCGCGGTGTCGCCCGACGACTACCGGGAGTTCGTCCTCCCCTACACCAGCCGCATCTTCGCGGGCCTGGCCGACCTGGGCGCCCCGCGCATCCACTTCGGCGTCGGCACCGGCGAGCTGCTCGGCCTGCTCGGCGAGGCCGGGGCCGATGTGGTCGGCATCGACTGGCGGGTCCCGCTCGACGAGGCCGCCCGGCGGGTCGGCCCCGGCAAGGCGCTGCAGGGCAACATGGACCCGACGATCCTGTTCGCCCCCTGGGAGGTCGTGGAGCGCCGCGCGAGCGACATCCTCACCCGCGCGGCCAAGGCCGAGGGACACGTCTTCAACCTCGGCCACGGCGTGCTGCCCAGCACCGACCCCGACCAGCTCGCCCGCCTCACGGATTTTGTGCACGAGGCCTCGGCCCGCTGACCCCCCGTCTCCGGGCCCGTCTCCGGCCCGGAGGGGCCGCCCGCGAGCACCGCGGGCGCGGGTCATGACCGTTCGTACGGAACCGGGTCCTCCTCCCGCTCGGTTTCGCCCGGACGGACGGTGGGCTGTGGAGCCCGCGGCGGTTCGTTCCTCCTGTTGCGGCGGAGCACGAAGGCCACCAGCAGCCAGGCGGGCACGATCACGAGCAGCCAGGGCAGCAGCACGCCCAGGACGGTCAGGGCGACCTTGACGGCCGTGACGAAGCCGCTCCAGCCCGCCTTGAGCCCGGCGAGGAAGCCGGAGGGCTCCTCCTCGACCTCGGGGATCACGGTCGCCGGGCCGACCAGGTTCAGCGTCAGCGTCGCCATGCTCGTCTGCGAGGCGAGGGACTTCTGCCTGGCCTGGAGGGACTCCAGCTCGCTCTCTCGGTTGGAGACCTCGCGCTCGACCTCCAGCACCTGGCCGATCGTCTCGGCCCTCTTCATCAGCGTGCGCAGGGAGTCCAGGGCGGCCTTCGCCGACTTCAGGCGGCTCTCCACGTCGGCCACCTGCTCGGTGACGTCCTCGGTGTTCTGCTGCAGCGACTCACGCGCGCCGAGCTCCTTGCCCAGGCGGTCGACGGTGCTGGGATAGACGCCGGGCGGGACCTTGAAGACCAGGTTCGCGGAGCCCTCGCCGCCGGAGTAGGAGCCCGACTTCTCCATGGCCAGGTAGCCGCCCGCGGCGGTGACGATCTGCCGGGCCCTGTCGGACGCCACGGTGACGTCCTTGGCCCTGACCGTCATCTCCGCCGTGTAGATGATCGCCCGATCCTGCGGGACCACCTTCACCTGGCTGGTCTTCGACTGGTCGGTCTGTGATTCCCCTGCCTGGGGCTTCGCGACGGTGCCGCTGTCCGCGCCCGCCATGCCGGCGGCGGGTGCCGCCGCTCCGCTCGTGGAGGACATCCCGCTCGTGGACTCTGAGCCCGAGCAGGCGGACAACAGCAACACCAGGCCGGCGAGGGGGATCGCGAGGCGCGGGCCGTACCGGAATCTGTTCATGCTCTTGTGACGGGTCCGGTGGCGGCGGGGTTTGGAACAGGCAGTCACGATGGCGTCACGTTCTCGGTGCCGCCGGGTCACGGAGGCGGGAGGAAGCAGGACCGGGCGGGGGCGGGCGGCCTGGGCATGGTTTGAGTGGTGGACGAGGCGCCGGAGGCCGGGGGGACACACGACCGCGCGCGGGTGACGGTACGGTCGGAGCCATGGAAGGCAACCGGTGGCATGTGGTGGTCGTCGGCGGCGGGATCGCCGGGCTGGCCGCCGCCTGGTACTTGCGGCAGGGCGGCGAACGCGTCCGGGTGACCGTCGTCGACGGCGCCGAGCGGATCGGGGGCAAGCTCCACGCCACCGAGGTCGCGGGGGTCTCGATGGACGCCGGCGCCGAGGCGATGCTCGCCCGGCGGCCCGAGGGCAAGGACCTGGTCCGGATGGTCGGCCTGGACGACGAGCTGCGGCTCCCCGGCACCACCCAGGCGGGCATCCTGACGCGGGGCACGATGCGGTCGATGCCCAAGGGACACGTCATGGGTGTGCCGTCGGACGTGACCATGCTGGCCAAGTCGGGCATCCTCAGCCTCGGCGGCCTCGCCCGCGTGCCGCTGGACCAGATCCTCCCGGAGACGCGCGTCACCGCCGACGTGTCGGTGGCCGCCTACATCCGCGCCAGGATGGGCGCCGAGGTGGTCGAGCGGCTGATCGAGCCGCTGCTCGGCGGTGTCTACGCCGGCACGGCCGAGCGACTGTCGCTGGACGCGACGATGCCGCAGATCGCCATCGCGGCCAGGTCCGAGAGGTCGCTGCTCGACGCGGCACGGGAGATCATCGCCAAGACGCCCAAGAACACCGGACCCGTCTTCACCACCCTGCGAAGGGGGATGGGCAGCCTGCCGGAGGCCGTGGCCGCCGCCTCGGGCGCGGAGATCAGGACCGGGGTCATGGTCAGGGAGATACGGCGGACCGAGGGCGGCTGGCGGCTGGTGGCCGGACCGGTGCCCCAGCCGGAGATCATCGAGGCCGACGCGGTGATCGTCGCCGCCCCGGGCCCCGCGGCGAGCCGCCTGCTCGCCGCCGAGGTGCCCCAGGCCTCCGCCGAGCTGGCCAGGATCGAGTACGCCAGCATGGCCATCGTCACCCTCGCCTACCCGCGCGAGGCGTTCCCCGAGCCGCCGACCGGCAGCGGTTACCTGGTCCCGCCCGTCGACGGGCGGGCGATCAAGGCCGCCACCTTCAGCTCGGTCAAGTGGCCGCACCTGGCCGAGACCGACCCCAATTTGATCCTGTTGCGCTGCTCGATCGGCCGGATCGGTGAGGAGGCCGTGCTCCAGCGTGACGACGCCGAGCTGGTCGCCCTGGCGATGGCCGAGATGGTCGAGGTCATGGGCGTGCGCGGGCTGCCCCGTGACTCCCGGGTGACCCGCTGGGGCGGCTCCCTGCCGCAGTACGACGTGGGCCACCTCGACCGGATCGCCCGCATCCGCGCGGCCGTCGCCGCCCAGCCCGGTCTGGCCCTGTGCGGGGCCGCATACGATGGCCTCGGCATTCCCGCCTGTATCTCCACCGCCCGCACGGCGGCGGCCCGGATTCTGGACCACCTGGATCCGGCGGGAGAATGGCACCGAGAAGCCGATTCGCTGACAAAGGGGTGAGGACGACGGACGGGAACGCGCGGCCCAAGGCACGTGACCTGAATCAGGTGATCCGCTACACGATGTGGTCGGTCTTCAGGCTGAGCGAGCCCTGCCCGGGGCACCGGGAGGGCATGGCCGAAGAGGTCGAGGACCTGATGGCCCAGATGGCCCAGAAGGACGTGGTCACCCGCGGCCTGTACGACGTGGCCGGGTTCCGGGCCGACGCCGACTTCATGTTCTGGTGGCACGCCCCGACGGCCGAGGACCTGCAGGAGACCTACTCCCGTTTCCGTCGCACCGGCCTGGGGCGGCTGAGCGAGCCGGTCTGGTCGGCGATGGCGCTGCACCGCCCCGCCGAGTTCAACAAGTCGCACATCCCGGCCTTCCTGGCCGACGAGGAGGCGCGCGCCTACGTGAGCGTCTATCCGTTCGTGCGCTCCCTCGAGTGGTACCTCCTGGATGACGCCGACCGTCGCCGGATGCTCGCCGAGCACGGCAAGATGGCGCGCGACTATCCCGACGTCCGGGCCAACACCGTCGCCTGCTTCTCCCTGAACGACTACGAGTGGATGCTGGCGTTCGAGGCCGATGAGCTGCACCGCATCGTCGACCTGATGCGGACCCTGCGCGGAGCCGAGGCCCGGCGGCACACCCGGGAGGAGACCCCCTTCTACACGGGCGTCAAGAAGCCGACCCGCGAGCTGATCGCCGCCCTGCCGTAACCGGCCGGGCGCCGCGTCTCCAGCCGGACGCGGCCCTGCCTCTCCCGGGCCGGCACGTCTCGTCACCGGTCTCCGGCCGGATGCGGATCCGTCCTTCCCGGGCCGGCCGGCACACCTTGTCACCCGTCTCCGGCCGGTACGGCCCCGCGCATCCCGTCGCCACGGACCCAAGCGTCCTGTGGGCGGCGGGATCGTTGTTTCCCGAGGTACAGGTGGTGCCCGTGGTGGATATCACCCTGAAATAATCCGGTGGAACGTCCATATCATCCTTTGCTTTTGCGATACTCAGGGAAAATCACCTGTTTATATAGAAGCCGAGGGTGAAAGGGGGCGAAGGTTTGGCACGGTCCACGGGGCGCGCACGCGGACGCCGTAGGAAGAAGTCCCGATCATGGGTTCTTGAGATTTCAGTGGGGGTGGCCGCGCTGACGGTCGGGGGTCTCGCGCTGGGCGGACCGTGGTTGCGGGGAGACTCGTCGGAGCAGGGCGCAGGGGCGGCCAACGCGGCCTCGGCGGCCTCGGCGGCGCCGTCCGCCCCGCCGAAGGCGGTCGGGGGAGGCCCGGTGGCGGCCGGTGAGCTGGAGAAGAAGGACGAGGGCGCGGGGTCCTCCAAGAGCGCCGACAAGAAGCGGCAGGCGAGCGAGGACGAGGCGGCGGGGCCGTCCAAGCACACCGACAAGGAGGCGGTCGCCTACTTCGAGAGCCGGAAGGAGACCAAGCGGGTCAAGGACATCCGGATCGTCGGTGGCTATCTCAGGATTTATACGGATCTGCCCGATTCGGCGAGCAACTCGAAGCAGGCGATCAAACTCTGCGAGGCGGGCCGGGACTATCTCGTCGGAGAGCTCGGCAAGCCCAACCCCGTGGTCTTCGTCCAGGCGGAGTTCGGGGAGAACGGCAATCCCGTCCTGGCCAACATCCTCGGCCCGGACGACTCCGACTGTCGTGTCACCCATCCCGAGCCGGGGAAATAGCGGGCGTCCGAACGAGGGGGCGTTCCGCGTAAAGAGAGCGGGCGTTCCGTACGGGAAGAGCGGGCGCCCCGGACGGGGAAGCGGGCGCTTCCGCAAGAAGAGCGGGTGTTCCGAAGCGGAGAGACGGCGAGCGCCATGGGACTCGCGGTCTGGGAACAGCGATCATCGTGGCCGGTCAGGTCACCCGGACTCGGGTCTTGCCGCAGATCACGCAGCGTTGGGTGATCACCCGGCCGATGGTCTCGACGATCTCCCATCTGTGGCGGAAATGCACGGGGGCTCCTTGAGGGGCTCCTGAGGAAAAATACGCTACGGAGATGACCGCATACCATGCGTAGTTTTGCTGTGCCCTTCCCGGCCCCTTGCTAACCCCACCTGACCACGCGACGCCCCATCGGCCGGATGGGAAGCCGGCTCGGGGCCGACGGGGCTCGCGTGCGGTTGTCAGGGCTGTGAAACCCGGTTTACTTGGTGGGCTCCAGCCTCAGCGAGACGGAGTTGATGCAGTAGCGGTCGTCGGTGGGAGTGGCGTAGCCCTCGCCGTGGAAGACGTGGCCGAGATGGGAGTCACAGGCCGCGCACCGGACCTCGACGCGGGTCATGCCGAGCGCGCGGTCCTCGATCAGCGTCACCGCCTTGGACTCCGAAGGTTCGTAGAAGCTCGGCCAGCCGCAGTGGCTGTCGAACTTGGTGTCAGACCGGAACAGCTCGGCGCCGCAGGCCCTGCAGCTGTAGACGCCCTCGGTCTTGGTGTCGACGTACTCCCCGGTGAAGGGGCGCTCGGTACCTGCCTGCCGGAGGACGTGAAACTCCTCGGGAGAGAGTTCGACGCGCCATTCGGCGTCGCTCTTGACCACCTTGTCCATTTCTCAAGCCTATGCGGTCATCGGAGCGTTCCGGCGGCGGGGGCGCGGGTCTGGGCGCCCGGAAAAATCTTGAAGGGCGAAGCATCCATTCATGACCGATTTGGCGTCTTTATAGATGTGGAGGGTGATTCGCCTTCCATTTGAGGGGTGAGATCATCTGTCCGGCCGTCCCACCGGTTGTGGAGCGGTCAGAATGCCGCCGGCCAGGTGGCGCGCCAGCGCCTGGAACCGGAGTGCGAGACAGGTGGTCGGACGGTCCGTCCCGTTGAGTGCCCGGTCCCGCCGCCGTGGCGGCTCCGGGGCGGACCTGCCCCGGCAAGATACGGTTTGTGTATGGCGTCGCCGTACATCGAGTTCACGGTAGGGGACAGGGTCGTCAAGGTTACGAACCCTGACAAGGTCTACTTTCCGGAAATCGGAGGGACCAAGCGAGAACTGGTCGAGTACTACCTCAGCGTGGGTGAAGGCGCCCTGCGCGCCCTGTACGACCGGCCCACCCATCTCAAGCGCCATCCGGACGGGGTGGAGGGCGAGGCGATCTACCAGAAGCGCGCGCCCGTCAAGCGTCCCGACTGGGTGGAGACGGTCGAGATCCGCTTTCCCAGCGGACGCACCGCCGAGGCGATCCGGGTGACCGAGCTCGCCACCATCGCCTACTGCGCGAACCTGGCGACCATCGACTTCCACCCCTGGCAGGTCCGCGCCTCCGACGTGGACCATCCCGACGAGCTGCGCATCGACATCGACCCGCAGCCCGGCACCGGTTTCGACGAGGCGCGCAGGGTGGCCTTCGCGACTCACGAGGTTCTCAGCGAGCTCGGGATCATCGGTTTCGTCAAGACCTCGGGCGGCCGGGGGATCCACATCAACGTGCGGATCGAGCCGCGCTGGGATTTCACCGAGGTGCGCTACGCCGGGATCGCCCTCGCCCGCGAGGTGGAGAGCCGGGTGCCCGACCTGGCCACCACCGCGTGGTGGAAGGAGGAGCGCGGGGAGCGGGTCTTCATCGACTACAACCAGAACGCCCGCGACCGGACCGTGGCCAGCGCCTACTCGGTGCGGGCCAAGCCGCACGCCCCGGTCTCCACGCCGCTGACCTGGAACGAGCTCGCGGACGCCGACCCGCGCGACTTCGACATTCGCACGGTCCCCGCCAGGTTCGCGAAGCTGGGAGACGTGCACGCCGCGATCGACGATCAGGCCTTCTCGATCGAGCTCCTCCTGGAGCGGTTCGAGCGCGACGGCCGGCAGGACATGCCCTATCCGCCGAACTACCCGAAGATGCCCGGCGAGCCGAAGCGGGTCCAGCCCAGCAAGGCCCGGCACGATCCGGAGTGAGCGATCGACCCCGCTAGTGGTGGCGCCGCCCGAGGGTGAAGGACGCGTTCACCCCGAGGATGCCGACCCAGAGAAGCACGAGCACGAACCCGAGGAACGGGCCGCTCAGGCCGCTGAAGGAGATCGCTATCGTCCCGGGCACGCCGAACGCGAGGGAGATGATCGCCAGCGCCAGCCGCTGGCCGGCGTCCACGGAGGGGCGGACCGGCGGGCTCTCCTTGCGGACGCGGGCGGCGACCCGGTCGTCCACCCGCCGGTCGATCTCCTGGTCCATCTTCTCCAGGAAGCCCTCGACGAGGGAGTCTTCGTAGTCGGGTCCGAGGTCTCGGCGGGCTGCGAGCGAGGCGCGTAATTCGTCGCCGGAGGAGGATGATCGTGCCATAGTCGAGATATATCGCTTCTTTGCGCCCCTGTCCATCGTCCGTGCGAACGAGGTCTCAGCGGGCCAGGATGTCGTCCAGGTCGTAGGAGACCGGATGCTCGAGCTGCTCGTAGGTGCATGACTCGGGGGCGCGGTCAGGGCGCAGGCGGCGAAACTGGGCGGTGTGCCGGAACCGATGCCCCTCCATGTGGTCGTAGGCGACCTCGATCACCAGCTTGGGCCTCATGGGCACGAACGACAGATCCTTGGACGCGCTCCACTTGGAGAGCGCGCCGGGCAGGGACTCGGCGCTCCAGGGGTGGGCGTCGTGGCTCACGTAGGGAGCGAGCTCCTCGACCATCTCGGACCGGCGTTTCATCGGGAACGCCGCCGCGACGCCGACGTGGCGGAGCTCGCCCTGCGTGTCGTAGAGCCCCAGAAGCAGGGACCCGACCACCGGGCCCGACTTGTGCAGCCGATATCCCGCCACCACGACGTCGGCACTCCGTTCGTGCTTGACCTTGAGCATCACCCTCTTGTCCGGCTGGTACGGCAGGCCACCCGGCTTGGCCACGATGCCGTCCAGCCCCGCGCCCTCGAACGTCTCGAACCACCCGGCCGCCTGCTCCTCGGACGTCGTGACCGGCGTCAGCCGTATGGCGTCACCCGCCCCGCCGAAGATCGACTCCAGCCGTTCGCGACGCGCCGAGAACGGGGCGTCCATCAGGGACTCCTCACCCAGGGCCAGCAGGTCGAAGGCGACGAACGACGCCGGGGTCTGCTCGGCCAGCAACCTCACCCGCGAGGCGGCCGGGTGGATGCGTTGCTGCAGGGCCTCGAAGTCGAGCACCTGGCCGCCGCGGATGACGATCTCCCCGTCCACCACCACCCGGTCGGGCAGCTCCGCTCTCACCGCCTCGACCAGCTCGGGGAAATAGCGGGTGAAAGGCCGCTCGTTGCGGCTGCCGAGATAGACCTCGTCCCCGTCGCGGAACACGATGCACCGGAAACCGTCCCACTTGGGCTCGTAGAAGAAGGTGCCGTCCTGCGAGGGCAGGATCTTGACGGGCTTGGCCAGCATCGGCGCCACCGGCGGGGCTATCGGCAGGTTCATTCCCTCATCCTGCCCGGAGGCCGCCCCCGATGGGGCGCTCCGTCACCGTGCCGTGATCCGGCGTCGGCGAGATCGTCGGACCGATCCTCGACTTCCCCGGCCGCGCCCCGCCCCGGCCCGCCCCCGGCGACCCTTCGTGCGACGCGGGCCCGCGATGATCGGAGTACGGGCTCAGGACTCCCGGGTGTATCTGGTGAAGAGGAATCCCTCGTCCTCCAGGACGTGGACCAGGCGGAGCTGGCTGAGCGCGGCCGGGCCGTTGAGGATCCGGGAGGCGTCCCCGCCGATCAGTATCGGGCTCACCGTGAGGCAGAGATCGCCGATCAGATCCGCCGCGGCGAGCTGACCGTTGATCTTCGAGCCGCCCTCGCACAGCACCCGGCTCAGGCCGCGGTCGCCGAGCTCCTTCACGGCCAGCGCCATATCCACCCGCTCACCCCCGGCCACGATCACCTCGGCGTGCGCGGCGGCCTCCCGGCGTCGCTCCGGGGGCGCCGCGCCGCAGGTGATGATGATCGTCCGGGCGTACGGCTCCGCCTCGGTGAACAGGGGGCTGGCCAGATCCAGGTCCAGCCGCCGGGTGATGACGGCCACGGGGGGGACGGCCGTCCGTCCCTCCCGCAGGGGATGCCACGACTTTCTCGGCCTGGCCGGGCCGTACCCCTCGGTCCGCACGGTCGCCGCGCCGGCCACGATGACGTCGGCCAGCCCGCGCAGCACCCCGAAGATCTGCCGGTCGCCTCCGCCGGACAGGCCGCCGGACAGGCCCTTCAGCCAGGTCCCGCCATCGGCGCTGGCCACCATGTTGACCCTGACGCACGGACGGTCAGGATAGGCGTAGACCTGTGACAGGTCGACGTCGTCTGAGCTCGCGGGATGGATGAGGCGCATCTCCCCACTTTGACACAGCAGTGATCTGTACGTGTTTCTCCGCGTGATCGATAACGGATTCGACACTTCTAGTGACTTCTGTTGACTCTCGTTACATGATTCGTGACTGGAGACCTGGAGGATTGCGTGGGGCTGGTCGCGATCGTGACGTGGTTGATCACTGCGATGGTGGGGATCTACCTGCTCTACCTGTGGATCTCCGGGGGAGGACTGCGCCAGCAGGCGACGAAGGTGACTCGGTTCCCCACCCTGCTGATCCTCGCCCATCCGGTCCTGGCGGTTTCCGCGCTGCTCTGCTGGGTCGCCTACGTGCTCACCTCGGAGCGCGTTCTCGCGTGGCTGTCGTTCGGGGTACTCGCGACGTCCGCGCTACTGGGTTTCACCATGTTCACCCGCTGGCTGGGCGGCGGCCGTCACGCCCGCGGCGCAGAGCAGCGCTTCCCCATGATCGCTGTCCTGCTGCACGGCGCGGCCGGGCTCACGACGTTCGTCCTGGTGCTGCTCACCGCCGCGGTCGCGTCCGGAGTCTAGGCGCGGAGTCCGGTGAGGCTCCATGGATCCTGGGGCAGTGAAGGATCTGTATGGAGTGCGAGGCCACCTCGACCGCGCCTTCCGGCACCCAGAACGCATTGGGAACCGGCCGATCCTTCAGCGTCTCGTCGGCGGTGTCCAGCACCATCTGCCACTTCTTGCCGTATTTCGCCTCGGGAAGGGTGAAGGTCATGTCCTCGTGATGGGCGTTGATCAGAAGCAGGAACGAGTCGTCCACGATCTGCTCACCGCGCGGGCCCGGCTCGGTGATGGCGTTGCCGTTCAGGAAGACGACCAGTGACTTGGCGTAACCGGTGTGCCAGTCCGAGGCGGACATCTCCTCTCCGGCAGGGGTGAGCCAGACGATGTCGCGCGTGCCGTCCTCGGCCTTGCGGCCGTGAAAGAACCGGCGCCGCTGGAAGACCGGGTGCCTGCGCCGCAGCTTGGACAGGACCCTGACGAAGTCCAGGAGGTCTTCCTCGGTCTTGGCCAGCGACCAGTCGACCCAGGAGATCTCGTTGTCCTGGCAGTAGGCATTGTTGTTGCCCTCCTGGGTCCGGCCGAACTCGTCGCCCGCCAGCATCATCGGCACGCCCTGGGAGATGAACAGGGTGGTCAGGAAGTTGAGGCGCTGGCGCCGGCGTAGGCGCACGATCTCCGGGTCCTCCACCGGGCCCTCGGCCCCGCAGTTCCACGACCGGTTGTCGTCGGTGCCGTCGCGGTTGTTCTCCCCGTTGGCCTCGTTGTGCTTGCGGTTGTAGGAGACCAGATCGGTCAGCGTGAACCCGTCGTGGCAGGTGACGAAGTTGATGGAGGCCACGGGGCGGCGGCCGGAGAGAGCGTAGAGGTCCGCGGATCCGGTCAGCCGGGAGGCGAACTCGGGCAGCGCGGACCCGTTCCCGCGCCAGAAGTCGCGCACGCTGTCGCGGTACTTCCCGTTCCACTCCGTCCAGAGCGGCGGGAAGTTGCCGACCTGGTAGCCGCCGGGGCCCACGTCCCACGGCTCGGCGATCAGCTTCACCTGGGAGATCACCGGGTCCTGCTGGATCAGGTCGAAGAACGCGCTCAGCCGGTCGACGTCGTGCAGCTCGCGGGCGAGAGCGGCGGCCAGGTCGAACCGGAACCCGTCGACGTGCATCTCCAGGACCCAGTAGCGCAGCGAGTCCATGATGAGCTGCAGCGCGTGCGGCGAACGGACGTTGAGGGAGTTTCCACACCCGGTGTAGTCGAGGTAGTAGCGCCGGTCGCCGTCGTGCAGCCGGTAGTAGGCCGCGTTGTCGATGCCGCGGAAGGCCAGGGTCGGCCCCATGTGGTCGCCCTCGGCCGTGTGGTTGTAGACCACGTCGAGGATGACCTCGATCCCGGCCTCGTGCAGCGCCCGCACCATCGCCTTGAACTCCAGCACCTGCTCGCCGCGCTGCCCCGAACTGGAGTAGGCGGCATGCGGGGCCAGGTAGGCGATGGTGTTGTAGCCCCAGTAGTTCGTCAGCCCCCGGGCGACCATCGCGTGCTCGGGCACGAACTGGTGCACCGGCATCAGCTCGACCGCGGTGACGCCCAGGCTCAGCAGGTGATCGATGACCGCCGGATGGCTCAGCCCCGCGTAGGTGCCGCGCTGTTCCTCGGGCACGGCGGGGTGACGCATGGTGAGCCCGCGCACATGCGCCTCATAGATCACGGTCTGGTGGTACGGCGTGCGGGGCAGCCGGTCGTTGCCCCACTCGAAGAACGGGTTGACCACCACGTTCTTCGGCATGAAGGGGGCCGTGTCGTCGTTGTTGCGGCTGCTCGGATCGGTGAACTGGTAGGAGAAGAGCGCCTCGTTCCACTCCAGATCACCCTCGATGGCCTTGGCATAGGGGTCGAGAAGCAGCTTGGAGGGGTTGCACCTGTGCCCCTGGGAAGGGTCGTAGGGGCCGTGGAAGCGGTAGCCGTACCGCTGCCCGGGAATGACCCCGGGGAAGAAACCGTGCCAGACGAATCCATCCACCTCGGGCATGTCAATGCGTTCTTCGCGGCCGTCATCTCCGAAAAGGCACAGTTCGACCCGCTCGGCCACCTCGGAGAACACCGAGAAGTTGGTGCCCACGCCATCCCAGGTGCCACCGAGTGGATACGATTCTCCCGGCCAGACTTCGCGCATGTGGCCCTATTCTCCTCCAGTTTGGCCCTCGTGTGCAGCATGTTGTCGCTGTTGTCACCCTTTGGCAGGAAAATTCGGAGGCCAAGGCTGACCTGACCCACCTTGCCGCTGCGTCGGGGGAGCTCACGAGGTATTGCGGGTCTTCGTGTTGCCTGCTCTGCTTGCTCTTCTTGTCGGATGCGTGGCCACCTCGGGCGGCCTCCGGACAGGTCGGCCCGGACGCGCGCACGGTGTCGGCTGCCTCGGTCTTCCGGACGGCTGTGTCCGCGGGGGTGCGGGTCGCCTGAGTGTATGCGCTCGAAGTGGCCGGACGCGACGCATGATTGCAGGGCTCTGACCTGGGAACCCCGGGGTGGGAGGTCCCGTGGGCGGGGCCTCGGCGTGCGGAGGGGCGTGACTCCCGGTACGAGGTTTCGGGGTGGGGCCGCCGCGCATGCGAAGCCTTTCCGCCACCCGTCACGCGACCACGCACGCTCGGATGGGGCGTGCGTGGTCGCGGAAGGGGGTGATCAGCTCAGCAGCTCTGCGTTGAGGGTGATCGTCGTGCCGGTGAGAGCCTTGCTCACCGGGCAGTTGGCCTTGGCCGTCTCGGCCGCCTGCTGGAAGTCCTCGGCCGACAGGCCGTCAACCTGGGCGCGGACCGACAGGACGATCCCGGTGATGCCCTCACCCGGCTGGAAGGTCACATCGGCCTTGGTCTCCACCGACTGCGGCGGGGTGCCCGCCTGAGCCAGCCCGTGGGACAGAGCCATCGAGAAGCACGAGGAGTGCGCGGCCGCGATGAGCTCCTCCGGGGAGGTCTTGCCGTTGGCCTGCTCGGCCCGCGAGGCCCAGGACACGTCGAACGTGCCCACTCCGGAGGTGTCCAGAGAGACGGTGCCCGACCCGTCGAGCAGCGCGCCCTTCCACTGAGTTGTCGCGGTGCGTGTCGTCGCCATGGCGATTGTCCTTTCGATCACGAAGCGTTAGCCATGCACGACCTTACTCGCCGAGATCACGGAGCCGCTCCCCGGAGCACCCCTTAACCGCTTCGGGAAGGTGATGGTCGTCACAGGGGTCCGCGGGAGTCACCGAGGTCCCATCGAGGACGCCGGGGCCGGGGCGATCGCGGCCCGGTCGATGAGGGCGTCCAGGTCCAGACCCGGAGGCAGGGTGCCGAAGGCGCGGCCCGAATCACCGGACAGGCGGGAGACGCAGAAGGCGTCGGCGACGGCCGGGGGCGCGAACCGTACGAGCAGGGAACCCTGCAGGACCAGGGCCATGTCCTCGGCGATGCGCCGGGCCCTGACCTCGAGGTCGGCGCCGTCGCCGAGGGACTTGCGCAGGCGGTCGGCGGCGTCGTCCAGCCGCCGGTCGGCGCCGGCCGCGAGCGATATCTCCGAGAAGAACGCCTCCTGCGCCTCGGGCTCGCGGCCCAGGGCGCGCAGCACGTCCAGTGCCGCGACGTTCCCCGAGCCCTCCCAGATGCCGTTCAGCGGCGACTCGCGAAACAGCCGGGGCATCTGCGACTCCTCCACGTAACCGTTGCCGCCCAGGCACTCCAGCGCCTCGGCCGCGTGGACGGGGGCGCGCTTGCACACCCAGTACTTGCCGACGGCCAGCGCGGTACGGCGCAGCGCGCTCTCGGCCTGGTTCCCGGCGATGGCCCGGTCGGTGGCCCCGGCCAGCCTCGTCATCAGGACGGTCGCCGCCTCCGACTCCAGGGCCAGATCGGCCAGGACGTTGCGCATCAGAGGCTGGTCGATCAGCTTCCTGCCGAACGCGCCGCGGTGCCTGGTGTGGTGGACGGCCCGCGTCACGCCGTACCGCATGCCGGCGGCGGAACCGATCACGCAGTCCAGCCGCGTCAGGTTGACCATCTCCAGGATGGTCCGCACGCCCCGGCCCTCCTCGCCCACCAGCCAGGCGGTCGCACCGTGATACTCCACCTCGGCACTGGCGTTGGACCTGTTGCCCAGCTTGTCCTTCAGCCGCATCAGATGCACGGCGTTGCGGCTGCCGTCGGGCAGGACCCGGGGGAGCAGGAAGCACGACAGCCCGCCGGGGGCCTGGGCGAGGACCAGGAACACGTCGCACATCGGGGCGGAGTTGAACCACTTGTGCCCCGTCAGGGCGTAGCCGCCGTCGCTCAGCGGCTCGGCGCGGGTGGTGCCGGCGCGGACGTCGGAGCCGCCCTGCTTCTCGGTCATCGCCATCCCGGCGAGCACGCCGCGCTTGCCGAGCGGCGGGCGCAGCCCGAAATCGTAGCTCCGGGAGGCCAGCAGGGGCTCCCAGTCCGCCGCGAGCGCGGGAGTGTGACGCAGCGCGGCGATCGAGGCGTAGGTCATCGAGATCGGGCAGCCGTGTCCCGACTCGACCTGGCTCCAGATGTAGAACTTGGCCGCGCGGGCCATGTGCGAGCCCGGCCTGGCGCTCGACCACGGGGTGGCGTGCATGCCGTTCTCGACCGCGACGGTCATCAGCTCGTGCCAGGCGGGATGGAACTCGACCTCGTCGATCCGCCTGCCGTACCGGTCGTGGGTGCGCAGGACGGGCGGATGCTCGTTCGCCAGCCGTCCCCACTCCATGGCCTGCTCCGACCCGGCGAGAATGCCGAGCCGGTGCAGCTCGCCGGTGGCCCAGCCTGCGCCCTCGCGCGTCACGCCGGCCACCAGCGTGGCGTCCGCGAACACGTCATGACCGCTGAACGGGGGAGCCTGGTTGAAGACGTCATGGGTCACGTACGGCCTCCGATGAACTCGCCTGAACCCCTTATCGGGTCCTGTCCCTCATCTCAGCATTCTGCTCGCATCCACCCACCCGCGTGGAGATCAGATGTCTGACTCGCGAACATGATGTCGACGAGAGGCAGGGCCCCGCTGGAACCCGTTCCGCCCCACGATCGGTTTCGCCCCAGACCTGCTTCCGTCCAGAAGCCGGTCTCGCCGTGACCCGTCTCGCCCGGAACCCGGTTTCACCGGAGCCGTCCTGCCCGGGATCCTGTTTCGCCCCGAGGCCTGTTCCCGCTCCGGGATCCACCTCGCCGAGGGAGGTGGATCCCGATGAATCCCCCGTAGGTCAGGGGTTCTTGACCAGGTCGCGGATGTAGTCGTCGTCCTCGTCGCTCTCCGCGAGCACGCGGTCCGCACCCCTCTGGGCGCGCCCGTCGCCCCGGACGGCCAGGCCGCGAGTGGCCTCGGCCACCGTGTTCAGGTCCTCGTCGTCGAGCCGGGCGGCCAGCGCGTCGCGGATCTGCTCGGTGTCCTCCTGCAGGCCCGCCAGCCCCATGGTCGCCCAGTCGCGCACCTCCTCATCGGAGTCCTCGGTCATCGAGATGAGCAGCGCGAGTCCCTCGGCGTGTCCCTGCGGCAGGACGGCGGCCAGCGCGGCGGGATCGGCCTGGGTGCGGACCCAGCCTTCGGCGGTGATGATCTCCAGCACCTCGGGCAGGGACCGCGGGTCGGCGTGGTGACCGAGCGCACCGAGCACCGAGCGCAGCACCCGCTCGTCACCCTCGGTGGCCGCCATCCGCCGGAGGATCGGCAGCGTGTCCTCCAGGTAGGGCTTCTCTCCCTCGGCGAACCCGAACTCGGCGAGCACGTCGACGGCGAACTCCCGCTTGCGCGGGTCCTCGCTGACGCTCAGCCGAGCCAGGGCGTCGAAGGTCTCCTGGTCACCGCGCCGGCTCAGCGAGCTCGCCACGGTCCACCAGGTCTCGGCCTCCTCGTCGACGTCCCGGTACGGCAGCGCCCGCTCGACCAGGTCGTCGAACGGCTGCGGCTCGTTCGTCGCGTCCTCCAGCAAGGTCGCGATGGCGGCGTGGCCGCGCTGGCACTGGAGCTCGGCGGTGCGGGTCCCGTCGGGGCCCACGGCCGCGACGGTCACCAGGTCGGTGCCGTCCTTGGCGCGGGTGCGGCCGATGACGAACTGGGAGTCCTCGGGGGCCTGCTCGGTGAGCTGCTCCAGCAGGGCGCTCTCCAGCTGGGTGCCGAGCCAGTCGTTGGCGATGATCAGCGGCGTGTCACCCTCGCCGTCCGAGCGTGCCGGGTCGGCTCCCGCCTCCAGCAGCACGCGCACGGCGCCCAGGGCTCCGCGCCGGGTCGCCAGGGTGAGCGCGGTCTCACCGCTCTCGTTGGCGTCCTCGGCGTCGGCCCCGGCCTCCAGGAGCACCCGCAGCGCGTCGGCCCGTCCGTTGGAGGCGGCCCAGAGCAGGGCGCTCCACCCGTCGCTCTCCCGCCCGGCCGCATCGGCCCCGGCGGCCAGCAGCGTCTCCACGACCTCGGTGTGATCCCACGCCGCGGCCCCGGACAGGGGCAGCCCCTCGTCCTCGCCGCCGCTGAGCCGGTTGGGGTCGGCCCCGTGGGCGAGCAGGGCCCGCACGATCGGCAGGCGGCCCCGCATCGCGGCCAGATAGAGCGCCGTTGTCTCGTCCGCGCCGTCCGGGTCGGCGCTCGTGCCGCTCTGGAGCAGGTGCTCGACCCGCTCGGCGTCGTTCCCCGTCACCGCGTCCAGAAGTTCTTGGTACATGTCTCCGGATCATAGGCGGTGTCCGCCGGGCCCAGACGCACACCTCGGAGGGTTGCCACAATCGCCCGGCTCGGTCGCGCGTCCTGACCGCACGTCTTGGTCGTACCGCGAGCCCGACCACCCGGCTCGGTCACCCGCCCCGGCCGTATGGCGGGCACGACCGCCCGGACTGGCCGTACGGCGAGCGCATCGCACACCTCGGCCGCTCGTCCCGGTCGTCCAGCCCAACCGTACGGTTGAGCTCGGCCGATCGGCTCGGTCCGGGTTCGCGGGACCTGGGGGACGTACGCCGTCCGGAATACGGATGACGCTTCCTCCCTTTGAGGGATCCCCCGCGAAGACAAGTCGAGATATGTTGTGTGTCATGAACGACCCTGGTGCAATGCGGGCCTCGGACGCCGAGCGGGAAGCCGCGGTCGAGCGTTTGCGCGTCGCGTCCGTCGAGGGGCGTCTCACCCTTGGCGAGCTGAGCGAGCGCACGGAGGCGGCCTACACCGCCGTCACCCAGGCGGAGCTGGCGGTGGTCACCTCGGACCTGCCCCTGGCCGGCCAGGCCCCGATGCCCGCGCCCGCCTACGCGTCCGCCCAGGCTCCGGCGGAGCAACAGGGCCGGACGCGACGCTGGTTCGTGGCCGTGATGGGCGACTCCAAGCGGCGCGGAAAGTGGCGGATCGACAAGCCGCTCGGCGCGGTGGCCGTGATGGGCGACGTTGTGCTCGACCTGCGCCAGGCCGAGGTCCGGAGCGGGGTGGTGGACATCGTGGCCACCGCGGTCATGGGCGACGTGAAGATCATCGTCCCGGACGGCGTGGACGTCGACCTCGAGGGCATCGCGATCATGGGCGACAAGAAGGTCCAGGTCATCGAGGCGCCCCCGGGCATGAACGTCCCGCTCATCCGGGTCAAGGCGTACGCCATCATGGGCGACGTCAAGGTGATCGGCGACTCGCGCGCCGAGCCCGTCAAGAAGGCCTGGGCCGCCTGGCGGGAGCAGTGGCGGGAGATACGAGGCGAGCTCATGGGCGAGCCGCAGCACCCTCCGTACCCCGGGCTTTACGGACAGCAACCTCCCGCGCAGGCGCCGTACCCGTACGAGCAGTACTCCCAGCAGCCGGCTTACCCGTACCGGCAGCGCTCCCGGCGGGAGGACCGCAGGGAGGACCGCCGGCGACGGGATCGCTGACGGCCGGCGCTGCCGGCTTCGGACGGCAGCGCCGTAGACGACCCTCGCGCGGGCCTCGCCCCGTGCCTTCTTCGCGCTCTCACGCTCGCGCCGTCACGCCCACCTTTCCGTGTCCCCATTTCATGCCCGGCGGGGCGGCTTCCGTCGATCGCCTGGCCGGAGTGACGCAGATGGGCATCCCGTCACTACTCGCGGGGTCCTCCGGATTTGTGGAAACCGGCGTCACGGCGGCGCTTTCCGCACCTCCGGTTGAAACGCATCGGGAATGCGTGCAACGTCTTCACGGGGCCGGAGCGTAGTGATCGGTGATGGACACCGAACAGTGAGGATCCCGAATGCGAGACCGGGCCGACTTCGAGCGCTATGTGGAGCAGCGCTCGGCCCGTCTGCTGCAGACCGCCTACCTGCTGTGCCGAGACTGGGGTACGGCGGAGGATCTGCTGCAGACGGCTCTGGCCAAGGCGTGGATGGCCTGGCGGCGGGTGGGCGACAACCCCGACCCGTACGTCTACCGCATCCTCGCCAACACCCACGCCTCCTGGTGGCGGCGCAGATGGCGGGGAGAGGTGCCCAGCGAGATCCTGCCCGAAGTGGTGGGGCAGGACGAGACGGGCGAACTCGGGGCGCGTGAGGCCGTACGGCAGGTTCTGACCGGCCTGCCCGATAAGCAGCGAGCCGTGATCGTCCTGCGCTACTTCGCCGACCTGCCGGACCCGCAGATCGCCGAGATCCTCGGCTGCTCGGCGGCGACCGTCCGCAGCCAGGCCAGCCGGGCCCTGGCCAAACTACGCGTCGATCCCGCGGCGATCGCCGCGATCACCACGGGGAGCTGAGATGACGATCACCGAATCCGAGCTGCGCGAGATCCTGACCGGGGAGGGACGCGAGGATCGGCACAGGGGCGTGACCGTCGCCGACGTCGATCGGCGCGTCCGCGTGATCAAACGCCGCCGCCTGCGGGTCGTGGGTGCGGTGGCGGGCCTGGGGATCGTCGCGGGTCTGGCGTTCACCGTGCCGCAGGTGAGGAACACGGTGGTGCCGGAGGACATCTGGACCGGCGTGATGGCCCAGCCCACGCAGACGCCCAGGGTCGTCTCCACCGCTGTGGGAGGACCGATACTCCTGGATATGTTGGCCAACAGACGATACAAGGAAGGCGGGGCCCGCAAGGAGTTCACCGTCTCGACAGGGTCCTCGCAGTTCTCCGTGAGTCTGTGGTGCTCCGGAACGCTGATGAAGGCCGCGCTCTGGATTGACGGGAAACTGGTCAATGCCGGCCCCTGCGGTGGGAAGAACGGTCTGACCTACATGATCAATTGGGATCGACCGCAGGACGATCGAGCTTCCGAGCACATCGTGGCCGGCGCCGTACTGCGGACCGACGCACAGACCCCGGAACAGGTCTCCGGCACGGCGGATGTCGAGCAACTGCTGGCGGCGAGCAAGCGGTTCGACCTCGAGTGGGGCGTCAACGTCGAGCGAATGGGCGCCCCGGGGTGCCGCGACAACGTCATCCAGGTCGACCCGGACACCGGAGAGATCGTCCGGCTCCGGTGCGACAAGGAGTCGACGATGCCTCCGACCATTCCCTGACGGCGTGCCGTTCAGGCCGTCGCGAAGTTCTTCTCCCGTTGCACGGCCTGCTCGTACCGTTCGAGCAGCACGGTCGCGAGTTCCGGGGCGGCGCCCAGCACGTCGGCGACGACCTCGGCGCCCGCGGCCAGGGTCGTGGCGCGGATCTTGTCGGCGAAGTAGCCAGGGGCCAGCAGGTAGGGGGCCACGACCACGCGCGGCGCCCCGGCCTCGACGAGCCGCCGGACCTCCTGCTCGGGGGTGGGCTCTGCGGCCGAGGCGTAGGCGGTGGTCACCGACCACCATCCGCGCAGCCCGGCCCACTCTCGGGCGATCCGGGCGATCGTCGCGTTGGCGCGCCGGTCGCTGGAGCCGGCCGAGACCAGCACCACGGCGGTGCCGGGGTCACCGGCCTCCACCCCCGCCTCGGCCAGACGCCGCTCCAGCGCGGTGACCAGCAGCGGATGCGGGCCCAGCGTGGCGCCCCTGTGCACGCGCAGCAGCGGCCGGCGGGCCGTCGCCTCGGCGAGCGCACCGGGGATGTCCACGCGGCTGTGGTAGGCCTCGGTGAGCAGCAGCGGCAGCACCACGGCCTCGGCCAGCCCGGACAGCGCCATTCCGAGCGTCGGGGGAGCGTGGTCGAGGTAGGCGGTGCGCACGGGGATCTCCGGGCGCGCCCGGCGCAGGAGGTCGAGCAGGCTCTCCACCGTCGCGGCGGCGCGCGGGTCACGCGACCCGTGCGCCACCGCGATCAACGGGATCGTGGGCGCGGTGCCGGGGGCACGCCACGTCATAGATGCAGACCGCATTCCGTCTTGCCCAGTCCGGCCCAGCGACCGCTGCGCGGGTCCTCTCCGGGAGCGACCTGGCGGGTGCAGGGGGCGCAGCCGATCGAGGGGTAGTTGTCGTAGTGCAGGGGGTTGATGAGCACGCCGTTGTCGGCCATGTAGTTGTCGACGTCTTCCTGCGTCCACGCGGCGATCGGGTTGATCTTCACCATCTGGCGCTTGGCGTCCCACTCCACGACCTTGATGCCGGCGCGGGTGACGGCCTCGTCGCGGCGGATGCCGGAGACCCAGGCGAGGTACGGCTCCAGCGCCCGGTTGAGCGGCTCGACCTTGCGCAGGTAGCAGCAGAGGTCGGGGTTGCGCCCGAACAGGCGGGGGCCGAGGTCGCGCTCCTGCTCGGCGACCGTCCGGGACGGCTTCACGTCGATCACGTTCACGTCATAGACCTGCTGAACGGCGTCACGGGTGCCGATCGTCTCGGCGAAGTGGTAACCGGTGTCGATGAACAGCACGTCCACGCCCGGCTTGACCCGGCTGACCAGGTCGATCAGCAGGGCGTCACTCATCGACGCGGTGAGGCAGAGCCGGTCGCCGAAGGTGGCCGCCGCCCAGCGGATGATCTCAAGGGCGGAGGCGTCCTCCAGGAAACGCGCGGCCGACTCGACGATGTCCTGCAAATCGAGCGCGCCGCGCTGCTGCCGTAATCCGACTTCGACGTCCACCAGGGTGGTCATGATCGCACTCCGATTCCCAGAAACTTCAGCTTGAAAGCGCGGACACAGGAGCGGCAGTACCAGCCGCCGTCACCTTCGTAGGGTTCGAGATCCTCGTCACCGCAGTAGGGGCAGTGGAAGGGAACAGCTCGCTCGGTCATTTGAGGTCTGCCTCGTCGGCGCGCTGGACCCAGGCGGCGAAGGTCTCGCCCTCGTCCTTCTGCTTCTCGAAGTTCGTGACGACGCGCTCCACGTAGTCGGGAAGCTCCTCGGCGGTGGCCTTCAGGCCGCGGACCTTGCGGCCGAAGCCGGGGTTGACGCCCAGCGAGCCGCCCAGGTGGACCTGGAAGCCCTCGACCTGCTCGCCCTTGTCGTTGACGACGAGCTGGCCCTTGAGGCCGATGTCGGCGACCTGGATGCGCGCGCAGGAGTTGGGGCAGCCGTTGACGTTGATGGTCAGCGGGTCCTTGAAGTCCGGAAGGCGCTCCTCCAGCTCATCGATCAGGTTGGCCGCGAGAGCCTTGGTCTCGACGATCGCCAGCTTGCAGAACTCGATGCCGGTGCAGGCCATCGTCTGGCGGCGGAAGGTGGAGGGCTTGACCCGCAGGTCGTTGGCCTCCAGCTCGGCGACGATGCCGTCGACCTGGTCGGGCGCCACGTCGAGGATGACCATCTTCTGCTCGACCGTGGTGTGCACCCGGTCCGAGCCGTGCCGCTCGGCGATGTCGGCGATCATGTGCAGCTTGTCGCCGTCGAGGCGGCCGACCTTGGGGGCGAAGCCGACGTAGAAGTTGCCGTCCTTCTGCTTGAAGACGCCCACGTGATCCCTGCGCCCGCCGCGGGGCTGCTCGGGCGCGGGGCCGTCGGGCAGGGCGTAACCGAGGTATTCGGTCTCGAGGATCTCCCTGAACTTCTCGGCGCCCCAGTCGTTGATCAGGAACTTGATCCGGGCCCGGTGCCGCAGGCGGCGGTAGCCGTAGTCACGGAAGATGCCGATCACGCCGCCGTAGGCGGGGGCGACCTGCTCCGGGGTCAGGAAGACGCCCAGCCGCTTGGCCAGCATCGGGTTGGTGGACAGGCCGCCGCCCACCCACAGGTCGTAGCCCTTCTCGCCGCGTGCGTTGACGACGCCCACGAACGCCACGTCGTTGATCTCGTGCACGGTGCAGTGCGCCGGGCAGCCGCTCAGCGCGGACTTGAACTTGCGCGGCAGGTTGGAGAACGCGGGGTTGCCGATGTAGGTGTCGTAGATCTCGCGGATCAGCTCGGTCGGGTCGATGAGCTCCTCGGTGTCGATCCCGGCGAGCGGACAGCCCAGGATGACGCGCGGGGTGTCGCCGCAGGCCTCGGTGGTGGACAGGCCCACCGACTCCAGCCGCTCCCAGATGTCGGGGACGGCCTCGATCTCGATCCAGTGGAGCTGGATGTTCTGCCGGTCGGTGACGTCCGCGGTGCCCCGGCCGTAGATGTTGGAGATGTCGGCGATGACGCGCAGCTGCGCCAGGTTGAGCCGGCCGCCGTCGATCCTGACCCTGAGCATGAAGTAACGGTCGTCGAGCTCCTCCGGCTCCAGGATCGCGGTCTTGCCGCCGTCGATCCCGGGCTTGCGCTGGGTGTAGAGCCCGTACCAGCGCATCCGGCCCCGCAGGTCGGCCGGGTCGATGGAGTCGAAGCCGCGCTTGGAGTAGATGTCGATGATCCGCTGACGGACGTTGAGCCCGTCATCGTTCTTCTTGTTCTCCTCATTCTTGTTCAGAGGCTCGCTGTAGCCGAGAGCCCACTGACCTTCGCCACGCGGGCGCTTGTGGTGGCGGTTGGCAGGCCGGGCCGGGGTCGTCATGTGCGCGTCCTTTTGTTGCTCGATGGAATGATTTCCGGACACGCACAGGCGGCACCTCCCGCCTCATCGTTGAGTGCGGGGGTCGTTGGTTACTCAAACGAGGACGCCTGTTACGCGGCCGAGCTGGATGAAATCAGCAGAGGGCGACGATTAACGGACGTCACAACAGATGGCACTGCGGACACGCAGAAGGTCGACGTGGCGTCGCACGACGAGCAATGGGTCCACTGGCATGTCTACGACGATACCTTGGTGGCCCGAGATGTCCAATGTCCGGTCCAGAATCTGGACGGAAACATGGTCTTAACCCCGCCGGTGACAGCCCGACGCGGTCCTAGCCTTGTCGGGGCCGGCCCAGAGCGGCGGCTGGCGTCTATCGAATCTTCGAGAACCTTCCCGAGCCCTTGAGGGTCCTGGCGTTCTGCCAGGACCCTCAAGGCGCTGGGTCGGCAGCGCATGCGCCGGCTCTGGCGCGCAGTGGGAACCCACTAGATCTCCGCCATCATCTCCGGCGGGTGGATGCGGTAGGTGCACTTCGGGCAGTGGAACGGCACGAGGATGTCCTTCACCAGCTCGTGCTGGTGGATCAGGAGCCAGTCGTGAATCTGGAACATGAAGTAGTTGATGAGATGGGCCTTGTGTGCCAGGTCACGGTATGCCTTGATGTTCTGCGGGCTCCGTAGCACCCAATAGATGGATTCGTGCCAGCTCACCTCGGCAAGCAGCCTGTTCCAGTCCCGAAGCTCCCGTAGAGCCTCCCCAGGCACTAGATCTGGAGGTACCGCACGCATCTTTGCCCCCTCGGGCGATTGGTCGGATGGTCCGATGACTGGTTTTTCTTGCATACTGCATACAATATGCAATTTGGTAGAACGTTCAAACAAAACGGAGCCCAAGCATGGGTTAAGGGTGGGTAAGGCTGCCTTGTCTGGCAGGCTGTGCTCCGCTTGGCATGCCGCTGCGAGACTCCCCCGTGCCGCCAGAACTGTCGCCGGCACCCCGCCAGGCGAGGGGGAGTCTCCGGGATCGATTGCCATGAGACGCGGGAGAGCTACTCGCTCGCGCTGCTCACGCGCCTCTGGAGTTCGATCGGGATCTCCGGCATCCGCGCCTGGGCGCCCTTCATGACCTCGAATTCCGCCCGCGGTTCCTTGACGCGGTTGGCCGGCCCGGTGACCGCGTTCTTCGGCGCCGAGATGGACGCCGCCAGGTTCTCATCCTGGGTGGGCACCGCCGGGGATGCCCACAATCCGGGTGCTCTTCCCCCTCTGCCCGGCGCGGGGTCAGCCCTGACTCAGCCAGTTCACGGACGGCTCGGGATCATGTTCCTCGCGCTGCCCAGAGCAACTGGGCTGTTGCTCCTGGTGGGTTTTCGCTTGGTGCTGGCAGTCGCACCACGAGCCGCCCCGGCACCCGTCGTGCCTTCGCTGCTTGCACTCGTCGCAGATCACCCTTCCATTGTGCGACTCCGGGTGGCTGTTCCTTCCAGAACATCCCTCGGTTACTCTTTTCTCGCCGTGACCAGGGAGGCGCCGTGAGTCTGATGGACGAGCTATCGGCGGATCTGCGCGCCGAGACCGCCGAGCTCGACGCCATGATCCGGGGGCTCGACGCGACCGCCTGGGAGCTTCCCACCCCGGCCGAGGGCTGGGCCGTACGAGACCAGATCAGCCACCTCGCCTGGTTCGACGACGCGGCCACCACCTCGGCGACCGACCCCGAGGGTTTCCGCGCGGCCCTGCCCGCCTTCCTCGCCCGCGGGTACTCCGGGGTGGACGAGCTCGTCGTCGCCTCGCGCGGCCTCACCGCCGACCAGGTCCGCGACTGGTTCCGCGCGGCCAGGGCCCGCAGCCTGGAGGCTTTCGCCCGGCTGGATCCCCGGACCAGGCTGCCCTGGTACGGGCCCGACATGTCGGCGGCGTCCTTCGTCACCGCGCGGCTGATGGAGACCTGGGCCCACGGGCAGGACGTGGCGGACGCGCTCGGCGTCGTGCGAACGCCGACCGCCAGGCTCAGGCACGTGGCGATGCTCGGGGTGCGCGCCATGCCGTACGGCTTCGCGATCCGCGGTCTGGAGCCGCCCGCGCGTCCGGTGCGGGTGGAGCTGACGATGCCCGGCGGGTCACCGTGGTCGGCGGGTCCCGAGGACGCGGAGGACGTGGTCGCGGGGACGGTGCTCGACTTCTGCCTTCTGGTGGTCCAGCGGCGCCACCTCGCCGACACCTCCCTGGAGGTGCGCGGTCCGGCCGCGGAGGCCTGGATGGCGGTGGCCCAGGCGTTCGCCGGGCCGCCGGGCGGGGGGCGGGCGCCCCTGGGATCGGGAGGCTCCTCCTCGGGGATCTCTCAGGGGCGCACCCGATAGAGCCGGTAGGGCGGGGTCTGAGATGCTTTGATCATGCGGACCCTGTTGAACGTCATCTGGCTGGTGTTCGCCGGCATCTGGCTGGCGCTCGCCTACGTCCTCGCGGGCATCATCTGTTGTGTCCTGATTATTACGATTCCATTTGGTATCGCGTCATTCCGGATCGCGGCCTACGCACTGTGGCCCTTCGGCCGGACCGTGGTGCGCGACCCCGACGCGGGCGTGCTGTCCCTGGTCGGCAACGTGATCTGGTTCGTCGTGGCCGGGATCTGGCTGGCGATCGGGCACGTGCTGACCTCGATCCCGCTCTTCCTGTCGATCATCGGCATTCCCCTCGCCATCGCGAACATCAAGCTGATCCCGGTCTCGCTGCTGCCGCTGGGCGCCCGGATCGTCGACGTGAACGAGGCCGAGGCGTTTTATCGCAGGTAGTCCGGTTAGCTGACCCGAAATCCGATTGTTTGGTCTGGTTGGCCGACACGAGATTCGATCGTTGCGGGCCGGACTCGTGATCAAGCGTGGCTAGGAATACCGTTGTGTGGCATGACGTCCACTGATGCCTCGGCGCAGCGGCCCGGACCCAAAAGGCGCTCGCCGCGTGGGCGCAGGGCCAGATTGCGCGCCGGACTCTCCTGGGTCCGGGGGACGGGCACCTGGGCGCTGGTCAGCGCCACCACGAACGCGGGCGTCGCCTACCGGGTCACCGGTCTGGCCGGTGAGGCGGCCTTCTTCGCGCTGCTGTCGTTGCCCCCCTTCGTGCTCGGCCTGATCGGTGTGCTCGGCCAGCTCACCAAGATCTTCGGTCCCGAGACGGTGAAGGACGTCAGCGTCTGGATCGAGACACAGGCCCACCTGCTGTTCACCGACAACGCCGTCGACACCGTCGTCACCCCTCTCATCAAGGACGTGCTGAAGCCCGAGAACAAGGTGTCGCTGATCTCCCTGGGCTTCGTGCTGGCCCTCTGGTCGGGCTCGCGGGCACTGTTCGTCTACGTCGACCTGATCTCGGTCGCCTACGGGCTCGGCGAGGAGCGCGGCATCATCCGCACCCGCCTGATGTCCTTCGGCTTCTATCTCGCGGGCCTGCTGATCGGGCTGGTCGTCATGCCCGTGCTCGTCCTCGGTCCCGCGGCGCTGCGGAGCGCGCTGCCCTATGACTACGCCGTCCTGGTCGACATCCTCTACTGGCCGGTGGTCATCATCGGCTCGGTCTGCTTCCTCACCCTGCTCTACCACGTGAGCGTGCCGGTCCGTACGCGCTGGTGGCGGGAGCTGCCGGGGGCCGTGCTCGCCCTGATCATCTGGATCGCCTGCGCCGCCGTGCTGCGCGCGGTGCTCGCCGCCTGGTTCTCCCCGGTCTCCATCTACGGCTCGCTCGCCGCCCCGATCGCGATGCTGCTCTGGCTCTACATCACCGCGCTGGCGGTGCTCATCGGAGCCATACTCAACGCCGAGGTGGATCGGCTCTGGCCCGCCGGCGGCACAAGTCGCGTCGGCCGTATCGGGTAGTCCGCTATCGTCTAAACCGTGACTGGCGCGTTGGGTGGAAGGACCACCGGGGAGCGAGTGGCGGAGGCCGTGCGCCTGGGTCTTCGCCCGTTGTCAACGATGACAGGGGAGTGCACGCGGCATGAGTTCTCTTAACAGCGTCGATCCACAGATTGCCGAGCTCATCAAGGCGGAGGAGCGGCGCCAGGCCGACACCGTCAAGCTGATCGCCTCAGAGAACTACGCCTCCAAGGCGGTCCTCGAGGCCACCGGCACCGTCCTCACGAACAAGTATTCCGAGGGCTATCCGGGCAAGCGCTACTACGAGGGCCAGCAGGTCATCGACCAGATCGAGATCCTCGCCATCGAGAGGGCCAAGTCCCTGTTCGGGGTGAACCACGCGAACGTCCAGCCCTACTCGGGCTCGCCCGCGAACCTGGCGATCTACCTGGCCTTCCTGAAGCCGGGCGAGACCGTCATGGGCATGGGCCTTCCCTTCGGCGGTCACCTGACCCACGGCTGGTCCGTCTCGGCCACCGGCAAGTGGTTCAACCCGGTCCGCTACGGCGTCCGCCAGGACACCGGCCGCGTCGACATGGACGAGGTCCGCGAGATCGCGCTGCGCGAGCGTCCCAAGCTGATCTTCTGCGGCGGCACCGCGATCCCGCGCACGATCGACTTCCCGGCCTTCGCCGAGATCGCCCGCGAGGTCGGGGCGGTGCTCGCCGCCGACATCGCGCACATCGCCGGCCTGGTGGCCGGTGGCGCCCATCCGTCGCCGGTCGGCCACGCGGACGTCATCTCCACCACCACCCACAAGACCCTGCGCGGTCCCCGGGGCGCCATGCTCATGGCCACCTCCGACGAGCACGCCACCGCGCTGAACAAGGCCGTCTTCCCCGGCCTGCAGGGCGGCCCGCACAACCACACCACCGCGGCCATCGCGGTGGCGCTGAAGGAAGCGGCGACCGACGAGTTCAAGGACTATGCCCGCCAGGTCGTCATGAACGCCCAGGCGCTGGCCGAAGAGCTCAGCGGCCGGGGCTTCGACCTGGTCTCCGGTGGCACCGACAACCACCTCATCCTGTTCGACCTGACCCCCAAGGGCATCGGCGGCAAGCCCGCCGCCCAGGCCCTGGACAAGGCCGGTCTGGAGACCAACTACAACAGCGTGCCGTTCGACACGCGTAAGCCGTTCGACCCCTCCGGCATCCGCATCGGCACCGCCGGCGTGACCAGCCGGGGCATGGGCGTCGCCGAGATGCGCCAGATCGGCGCCTGGATCGACCAGGTCGTCAGCGCCGTCGCCAAGGGCGAGGACGAGGCCAAGCACGTCATCACCCGCGTCCACGGCGAGGTCACGGAGCTGACCTCCCACTTCCCGGCCCCCGGCCTGTAACCGATCCACCCGGCCCCGGGACCGACGTGTCCCGGGGCTTCGTGCTGCTCGCCCCCGGGCGGGGAGATCCCGGCGGAGCCGTCGGCGATCTCCCCGTCCGCACGCTTTATCCCTGCCTGGGTGATGTGCCGGATGCTCCCGCGCCGTGTTTCGCCGGACGCGTCGTGTTTACCGGACGTGCCGTATTTCGCCGGACATTCTCAGCTGGTGATTCACCGATTCACCGATTCGCCGACTCGCCGGATGATTCCGCACGGTGCTTCGCCGGAGGTCACGATGCGGCCGGGGCGGATATCGGCTTGCGCGGAGTGGGAGATGCTGCGCTAAAGTTCTGGCGGAGACGCCATTCGGCAGATGAATGGCCGCGAACTTTGGAGGTGAGGACCATGCGGGTTGTTCTGGTGAGCCTGCCGTCCATCAACCTCCGGGTGCCCGCCTAGCCGACTTGCGACAGGGCACCCGGCTTTCCAAAGGGTGTATCCACGTTGTCTTCGCCAATCGGCTCTGATTCTTCCGTTCTCTTCTCGCTCGGCTGGAACGACGCGTTCGCCGCCGAGCTTCCCACCGGTCTGATCCCCGCCCGGGTGACCCGCGTCGACCGCGGCGCCGCCGAGGTGCTGTCCGCCGACGGTCACTTCCCGGTCCATTACAGCGCCCACGTACGACGGGCGGCCGCCGCCGATCCGGTCGACCTGCCCTGCGTCGGGGACTGGGCCGCGCTCCGCAGGCTGCCCGAGGGCCGCTTCGAGCTGGAGGCGCTTCTGCCCCGCCGTACCGCGTTTGTGCGCGGCGGTGTCGGCAGGGTCTCCAGGGGCGGCCTGTCCGGCGATTCCCAGGGGCAGGTGCTCGCCGCCAACGTCGACGTCGTGTTCGTCGCCGAACCCGCCCTGCATGCCACCGACACCGCCGATCTGGGCCGGATCGAGCGGCTGCTCGCGCTGGCCTGGGAGAGCGGAGGCCTCCCCGTGGTGCTCATCACCAAGTCCGACCTCATCGGCGAGGGGCTGGACTTCCTGATGGAGGAGGTCGCGACGGTGGCGCCGGGGGTGGACGCGCACGCGATCTGTTCCATCACCGGCGAGGGGGTCGAGATCGTCCGCGGTTATCTGAAGGGCACGCGCACCGCCGTGGTGCTCGGCGCTTCGGGTGCGGGCAAGTCCACCCTCGTCAACGCCCTGGCGGGGGAGGCGGTGATGGAGATCCAGCAGGTGAGGGCCGGCGACGGCCGCGGGCGTCACACCACCGTGCACCGCGAGCTCATCCCGCTCGAGGGCGGGGGCCTCATCATCGACACGCCCGGTATCCGCCGCATCGGCCTGTACGACATGGGCGAGGGCGTGGACATGGTCTTCTCCGACCTCGAAGCGCTCGCCGACCGGTGCCGATTCGCCGACTGCGGCCACGACAGCGAGCCAGGCTGCGCCGTACTCGCCGCGATCGAGGACGGGACGCTCCCCGAACGGCGGCTGGAGAGCTGGAGAAAACTCCAGCGCGAGGCCGCCTGGATGGCGTCAAGGAGTGACGCGCGGCTCCGTAAGGAACTGCAGAACAAGTGGAAGATCATCCACAAGGAGATGCGGAAGCCGGGTCGTAGCCGTCCTTAACGTCTAAGGCCGGGCACGACGGACCCCACACAACAACGTGTGATCTCGCAAGGGGAATACGCGAGATCACACGTGGGGGGAAAGCCGGGTGGAGGTACTGCTCAGGCGACGGCACTAATGCCGGCGCTGGCGGCGCGGCGCATGCGACGGCGACGCTCGGAGGCGCGCTCGTCCTCGTTCAGACCGCCCCAGGTGCCATACTTCTCCGGGCGGGAAAGCGCATAGTCGAGACACTCGGCGCGCACGGGGCACTGGGCGCAGATGGCCTTGGCCTTACGCTCGCGGATGTCACGCTCGGGCTGACGCTCGCCATCGGGACCGAAGAAGAGCACGAGGTCCTCGCCCCGGCACGCGGCGTCATCCTGCCAGCCCCAGCTGGGCCGAGGCCGGGCGGTCTGCCGACGTACCTGAGACATGAGAAAACCACCTTACAGTGAGAGGTATTTCGGGTTGATGCCGCATTGGACGTTTATGACGTCCCTGAGTCCAACGCCTGGATAGGCCGTGATGTTCCCTCAGGTCAGGTCAGTGCGGACGGGGCATACCGCACAGGTTTTACCCTGTCCAGCGTGACCAGCCGATAGGTAGTGATCGTGTCAGCACAAGCCGTACCACATGCCGTTGTTGGCGTCATGGGTTCGACCACTACCCGAAAACGAGCGTCACTACCGCGCACCAATGCCTCGGTAATGTCGCCGTCCAACCTGGAGGACTCCACGGCCACTCCGCCAACCGAGAGTTCACCCGTATGAATACGGACGAAATGCTCGGCGGCTTGCAATGGCTCTGGGGTGCCTGAGCGTCCCCGGAAACGGTCGAGGATGACCTCGCCGGACCGATACGCATCGGCTGCCGCGATCGCGGCAGCCTGAGACATGCTGCCGTAGTAAAGCCCGTGTGGCAAGCACACGAGGTTGGCGGCGTATCGATCGCCGCCAACATGTGATGTTTCCCATACTGTGTCCGGCAACATTTTTGCCAAGGACCGAGCGAGGGGTAGTCCAATGCGGGCGCAGCACGCGTTGCGCTTGGCATGCGTGCAGACCAGAAAAACCGGCTCACTCACAAGTATGCAGGACTCCGGGACCACTCCGGCCACCACGTTGTCAAGGTCAAGATCGTCTGGACCTGCGATGACGCCCTCGGCGATCCACGGTTCGGGGCCAGTGGAGTTGGCGACCATGACGTGAATGCCGGTGTTTGTGGGGTTTCGTCGCCCGGGTCGGCGGATCAGTTGAGCCCGGATGCCGAGGCTTGTGGCCCGTTTGATAAGGGTGTGTACATCTTTGGGAAGCAGGCAGTCCTCAAGGTAGGCCGCCCAGGGCCCGGAATGCTCGATGAGCAGCCAGAATCGGGCGCCGACGGTCGCGCTGGCGAGAACCGGCAGATCGCCGGTATGGCAGCCCGGAGGGTGCATGCAACCCTTGACCGTCATATCCGAAACGCTCCCCGCGGCCACGCTCTCCCCCTCTAATTCGACTTAGGTAAGACTAACCTAATCGGTGTTGGGTGGTGTCGGAGGGGTGACAGAGCACTGGAGTGGCTGAATCCCTATGCCTCTCGGCGGCATCCCGTCAAGGGGTCGGCCCTCATGAACCGCGCCGGATACGGGCCCTCCTTCCCGGAGAACGGCGCCGCCCCCGTCGACCACCGGCTCCGGCGGTCGCACCGCCTGAGGGTTCGCTGCCAATGGATCCGAACCGCTTGCGGATCAGATGCCAAGCGGGTCCGCCCGATCTGCGGGTTCGCCGACAAGAAGTCCGCGTGGCCTGCGGATTCGCTGTCAATGAGTTGGCGTGGCCTGTGGATTGGCTGTCAATGGGCCCGCATCGCTTGCGGATTCGCGGGCATCCGGATTCGCGTGTTCTGCGGGTCTGCTGCCAATGGGCCCGCATTTCTTGCGGGTTCGCTGTCAATGGGGCAGTACCGCTTGCGGATTCGCCGTCACCGGGATTCTCGCCGTCGGCGGATCCGCCGCCTGGGGGTTCGTGATCTCCGTGGGATCGTCGTCAATAGGCCAGGGCCGCCCGCGCCGCGGGAAGGGCCGCCTCACGATCCTCGGGGACCAGGCCGATCCGGGTCCGGCGGTCGAGGAGGTCGGCGACGTCCAGCGCTCCCTCGTGCCTGACGGCCCAGACGAGCTCGGCCCCGGTGATCCCCGTCGGTCCCGGCTCGGCCAGCCCGGGGT
The DNA here is from genome assembly GCF_900188345.1 of Streptosporangium subroseum. Taxonomy (GTDB): domain Bacteria; phylum Actinomycetota; class Actinomycetes; order Streptosporangiales; family Streptosporangiaceae; genus Streptosporangium; species Streptosporangium subroseum. The sequence continues at coordinate 145,527 of NZ_FZOD01000005.1, forward strand.
CTTGCGCCATCAGCGCCAGCACGGCCTCGGCCTCGCTCCCGTAGCGCTCCAGCAGCCGGTCCGGCACATCGGGTACCGAGCGGGCGCTGAGGGCACTGGGGGCGCCGCCGCCCGATGCGGCGCCCGTACGAGCGCCGACCAGGGGTAGCCGTGCCGTACGGCACGGGCCCGCGTCGAGGCGCCCGAGCGACACCACCCGGTCCACCGCGTCCTCGGCCATCCTCCGGTAGGTGGTCAGCTTGCCGCCCACGATCGTCACGACCCCGCTCGGGGACGTCAGCAGCGCGTGTTTCCTCGACAGGTCGGCGGTGCGTCCCCCGGCGGCCAGCAGCGGCCGGAGCCCGGCATAGGTCCCGGCCACCTGCGCGCGCCCGATCGGTGCCTCCAGCACGGAGTTGAGCACCTCGAGCAGGAACGTCACGTCCTCCTCCGGCACCTGCGGAACGTCCGGCACGGGGCCGTCCACCGGCTCGTCGGTGAGGCCGACGTAGACGCGGCCGTCGGGCTGGGGGAGCACCAGCACGAACCTGTTGCCCTCGCCGGGGATCGGCACGTGCATCCCGGCCGCGAGGCCCGGCAGGGTCTCGGGGCGGAACACCAGGTGGGTGCCGCGCGAGGGCCGCATCCTGATCTCCGGGTTCAGCTGGGCGGCCCAGGCCCCGGTGGCGTTGATCACCGTCCTGGCCCGGATCGTGAAAGTGTCCCCGGTGAGCTCGTCGCGGACCTGCGCTCCGTCCCCGGCCAGCTCCAGCGCCCGGCAGCGGGTCAGGATCCGGGCTCCCCGCGAGGCGGCCGTCCTGGCCAGGGCGACCACCAGGCGGGCGTCGTCGACCAGGCGCCCGTCCCAGGACAGCAGGGCGCCGCGCAGCCCGTGCGGGCTCAGCGGTGCGGCGAGGGCCAGCGCCTGTCCGGCGGAGATCCGCGACGGGCCGGGCAGGAGGCGGCGGGGCGTGCTCGCCGCCGTCCGCAGCCCGTCTCCGAGTCGGTATCCGGCCATTACGACCGCCGCCTGGCCGCGGGAGACCGCCGGGACCAGCGGCAGCATGTACGGGTGGGCCCTGACCAGGTGGGGGGCGGTGTGACGGAGCAGGACGTCGCGCTCCACCGCGCTCTCGTAGGCCACCCCTACCTGGCCCCTGGCCAGGTAGCGGAGCCCGCCGTGGATCATCTTGGAGCTCCACCTGGAGGTGCCGAACGCCAGGTCGTGGGCGTCGATCGCGGCGACGGACATGCCCCGGGAGGCGGCGTCGAGAGCCGCGCCGGCACCGGTGGCGCCCAGCCCGACCACCAGCACGTCCACCACGAGGTCGCGGACCTCGGCGAGTTCGCGCGTGCGGCGGGTGGCGTTGAGGGAGGAGCTCATGGCCTCAGATACCTCTCCAGGATCGTGGCGAGTTCGGCGTCCAGGTCGCCCGGGGCGAGGGGGGCGCCGGGGTTGTCCCGGGCGAGGGGGGCCAGCATGGTCGAGCCGGAGATCAGGAACGACTGGGCGGTCAGCAGCACGGTCCTGGCCAGCGTCGCGGGGTCGCCCGGCCGTACGGCGCCCGACCGCTGACCCCGCGCGATCGCCGCCTCGATCAGCGCGAGCATGGCCTCCTGGCTGGATCCCCGGCGCTCCGTCAGGTACGGCAGGAGCAGCTCGGGGTCCACTTCGACGATCTTGCGCCAGAGCGGGTGGTCACGCAGTGCCCGGACCACCGCGACCGCCGCGGTGACCGGGTCCTCGGTGGCGAAGCCGTCCGCGACGAGCATCCACTCGCGGGTCATCAGGTCGGCGACGAGGCTGCGCACGTCGGGCCAGGAGCGATAGATCGTCATCCGGGACAGCCCCGCCCGGCGTGCCACGTCGGTGAGCGTGGTCCGCCTCACCCCGACGGCCAGGATCACCTCGCGGGCGGCGTCGAGGATGGGCCCCCCGCTGTTTTCAGTCGTATTGTGACGAATGGACGCCATATGTCACAGTGTATAGGTGGAAACTCCGAAGGTCGCCGCCGAACCCATGCTCTGGTCCGGCTGGGGTGACCCCGCCAAGGCCGCGGCCCTGCCCGAACCGCTCCGCAAGCTGCTCCAGGACATGCTGGGCGTACGCGCCCCGGAGACCCCGGCCGCGAGCTTCGGCGAGGTGCGGCTGGCCCCCGTGGCACTCTCGCCGCTCGTTCTCGCCGAGCTGCGCGCCGTCGTCGGCGACGGCCACGTGCGCTCCGACGCCGACGCCCGCATCCGGCACACCCGGGGCAAGTCCACCCCCGACCTGATGCGCATGCGCGCGGGAGACGGCTCCGACGCGCCCGACGCGGTGGTGCTGCCCGGCTCCCACGCCGAGGTGGCGGAGCTGCTGGGGCTCTGCGCCGCGCACCGGGTCGCGGTGGTCCCGTTCGGCGGCGGCACCTCGGTCGTCGGGGGCCTGGTCGCCACCAGACGCGGCTTCGCGGGGGTCGTCGCGCTGGACCTGGCGCGGCTGAACCGGCTGATCTCGGTGGACACTGAGTCGATGACGGCCGAGATGGAACCCGGCCTGCGCACGCCGCAGGCCGAGCAGCTCCTGGCCACCCACGGGCTCACCCTGGGCCACTTCCCCCAGTCGTACGAATACGCCACCCTGGGCGGCTTCGCCGCCGCCCGTTCCAGCGGCCAGGCCTCGGCGGGGTACGGCCGGTTCGACGACATGGTCGTCGGCATGACCGTGGCCACCCCGCGCGGCACCCTCGACCTCGGCCGCGCGCCCAAGTCCGCGGCGGGGCCCGACCTGCGCCAGGTGATCCTCGGCTCCGAGGGCGCCTTCGGCGTGATCACCTCCCTGCGCCTGCGGGTCCGGCGCGCCCCCACCCGGCGAATCTACGAGGGGTGGCGGTTCGCGTCGTTCGCGGCGGGCTCGGCCGCACTGCGGCGCCTGGCCCAGGAGGGCCCCGTGCCCACCGTGCTCCGCCTGTCCGACGAGACCGAGACGATGATCGGCCTGGCCAGGCCGGGTGAGCTCGGCGGCCTGGCGGCGGACGCGGGCTGCCTGGCCATCGCGGGGTACGAGGGTTCCGGGGAGGTGACGGCGCTGCGGGAGCGGGCCGCCGCCGTGCTGTCGGAGTCCGGTGGCCTCCACCTCGGCACCGAGCCCGGTGAGTCCTGGGCGCACGGCCGCTACTCCGCCCCCTACCTGCGCGACTCCCTGCTCGCGGTGGGAGCCACCGTGGAGACGCTGGAGACGGCGGGGTTCTGGTCCAACCTCCCCCGGCTCTACGACGCCGTACGGCTCTCGCTCCAGGCCTCCCTCGGCTCACCGCTGGTGATGTGCCACATCTCCCACGTGTACGGCACGGGCGCCTCGCTCTACTTCACGGTCGTCACGGCCCAGAGCGGAGACCCCCTCGCGCAGTGGGAGACGGCCAAGCGGTCGGCCGGCGAGGCGATCGTCGCGGCCGGGGGCACGATCTCGCACCATCACGGCGTCGGCCGCGACCACCGGGAGGGCTACGCCGCCGAGATCGGCGAGCTGGGCGTGGAGATCCTGCGCGGGATCAAGGACCGGCTCGACCCGCGGGGCATCCTCAACCCCGGCGTGCTGATCGGTTAGCTTCCGTTTCCGTATCCCGCCGGCGCGGTCCGTATGAACGCCCGTTGAAAATCTACAATGTACAGCGATCGGGTCGTGGGCCTGATGTCCGCGACCGGCACCTTCGCACGCCGGTCACTCGGGTGGCAGGTACGACGGGGAGCGGCCGGAGGCGGGCCAGACATAGGGAAGGCCATCCGGTTCGTCGCCGAAGATCGGGCGGTAGAAATCGGGAGCCTTGCGGAGCAGGGCCGACCGGTGGCTGAGGTGCAGATCGTGATCGCCAAGCCAGGGCGGCAGCTCTCCGGCGGCGGCCAGCAGCGACTGTGAGCGTGGAGCCACGATGCCGCAGCGTTCTGTCAGCTCCCGTGACATCGTGATCGAACAGGTGTCGGGCCGTCCCATGGCGCACCACTGTTCGCACACCTCCAGGCCGTACCTGACCAGGGCCTCCTCGTAGCCGGCCCACATCCGAACCACCGGATGGTGGCGCCAGCCGTATCCACGCACGGTCAGCGCGCGCAGTGTTTGCAGCGCCTCGACTCGCTGCTTGCCGAGCCGTAACGGGTCGAGGACCCGCGCCGTGGCGGCGAAGTCCGGATAAGGGAGGAAGGTCTGCATCGCCGTCCTCGCATCTCAGATCGCGTCCGCCGGGTCGCGGATATGCGCTGCGTGCCGCGCCTGCCCAGGTGACAGTCGCGGAAGGCGTTTACCCCGCCTGGCGGCCGGCAATCCACCGGGGAAGCGGCTCCCGTGCGGCGGACGCGCGGTGTCATCCACTGATCAGGAGTTTCTCCATGGCCTCGCGCAGCGGGCCCGGGATCTCGGCGGGCCGCCGGGTCTCCCGGTCGACGAACACGTGGACGAAGTGGCCCTCGGCCACGACCGTCTCGCCGTCCTCGCGGAACAGCCCGAGCTCGTACCGGACGCTGGAGCGGCCCAGGCGGCCGATTCGCAGGCCGATCCTGAGGGCCTCGGGGAAGGCGACCGACGCCCTGTAGACGCAGTGCGACTCGACGCACAGCCCGATGGCGTCCCCGCCGTGGATGTCCAGGCCCGCGGTCCTGATGAGCCAGGTGTTGATCACTGTGTCCATCAGCGAGTAGTGGACGGCGTTGTTGACGTGGCCGTAGACGTCGTTGTCCTTCCACCTCGTCGGAACGGTTTCCCAGTAGGCGTACACGGTAGAACCATATTCCAGAGTGGATCGGGAGACCCCTCCGGCCGGGGTGATCCACCGAGGCCCGGGCGTGCTTCGGCGACTTTGAGATCGATCTTCTGCTCCGAGGCGCACATGATCCTCAGATCGCGGTAAAAATATGGTCATGGTTGATGTTGGGCAGGCCGCGGAACGCGGACGCGAAGTCTCCTCCCGGGTCTCGGAGGAGGGGGCGGGCTGGTCCTGCGTCCAGGTCGGCACCTTCAAGGACCTGAGGCCCAACCAGGAGACCTTCACCTGGCTGAGCCCGCGCACGATCTGGAGGTCGAGGAACGAGGTCCTCGCGGGCCTGTTCGGCGATCCCTCCGGGCAGGTCCGGGCACGCTGGGTGGGCTCCCAGCGCGACCGGGGCGTCGATCCGTCCTTCCGCATCCCGATGGACGTCGGCCCCGAGTTCTCCTTCCTGGTCCTCGGCGACACGGGGGAGGGCGACGCCTCGCAGTACGCCGTGGTGCCGGGCATGCTCAAACTGGGCCAGGACACCGACTTCGCCGTCGTCGCCAGCGACGTGATCTATCCCACCGGGTCCGCGAACGAGTATGAGGACAAGTTCTTCCGTCCCTACCAGGACTACCGGGCGCCGATATACGCGATCCCCGGCAACCACGACTGGTACGACGGGCTCGGCGGCTTCATGCGCGTCTTCTGCGACGCCCCCGCGCTGAAGGCGGAGCGCCAGGGATTCAAGCTGTCGCCCTCGGGACTGCGCGGGCTGCTCTGGCGCAAACCGGAGACGATCGACGAGGACCGGCTGGTCAAGGCGCGCGAGCGCAGGGCGCTGCCCGAGCAGCAGGCCGTGCAGCCCGCCCCGTACTGGGCGATGGAGACTCCGGGCCTGCTCATCGTGGGCGTGGACACCGGGATCCACGGCGACCTCGATCGGGAGCAGGCCGACTGGCTGCGCGAGGTCTCCCGGGACCCCCGGCCCAAGGTGCTGATCACGGGCAAGCCCATCTACACCCGTAACGACTACAAGCCGTCCGCGCTCGACGGCGGCGGCACGATCGACGACATCGTCGTCGATCCCGCGAACAACTACGTCGCGGCGATAGGCGGCGACGTGCACAACTACCAGCGCTTCCCGATCAAGGTGGGCGATCGGACGATCCAGTATTTCGTGGCGGGCGGCTCCGGGGCCTTCATGCACGCCACCCACACCATCCCCAGGGTCACGGTCGGCGGCCTCCACGAGGACGACTACAAGTGCTACCCGCTGCGCGGCGACTCGCTGTCGTTCTACAGCAGGCTCTACAGCGAGCGGCTGCGCATGCGCTGGCTCTACCTCACGCCCGAAGAGGGCGTGGCGCTGATGTCGGAGCAGATCGGCAACACCCCGCCCAGGGACATCCCGCCCGTCCGCATCACCGCGCGGATGAGATGGGCGGCGCGGATCCTCGGCGGCCGGTCGATGCCGTTCCGGCTGCCGGTGGGCAAGGTCTTCCACCGCTACCTGTCGGAGCTGTCCGACTGGGACACCCCGCCGTTCTTCAAGAGCTTCCTGCACATCTCCGTGACGCCGGAAGCCCTGAAGATCCGCTGTTTCGCCGCAACCGGCTGCCTGCCGCAGGAGATCGAACCCCCGCTCGAAGACGAGGTCGTCATCCCGCTCGTCTGATCGAGAATGTCGGTGTCGCGTGGCAGTCTGTGACGTATGCATGTGGCAGTCGCGGCCGGTTCCGGCGGTGGAGGGGTCCTGCGTCCCGAGGGCCAGGACGCCAGGTCCGTCACCGACCTGGCGGCGGCGGTGCGGGAGCTGGAGGAGACCAGCCACCCGCGCTGGATCTGGGCGGACACGCGGGAGATCTACCCCGCGCTCCTCGGCGCCGGCGTGCGGCTGGCGCGCTGCCACGACCTGGCGCTGACCGAGGGACTGCTCCTCGGATACGACGGGCGTTACGGCGAGCCCCGGTCGGCCCAGGCCGCCCACGCCCGGCTGCACGGCCTCCCGGTGCTCGAGGACCACCAGGGGCCGCAGGCGCGGCAGGCCACGCTCTTCGAGGAGGAGCCGCCCCCGCCCGACGCCGATCTGGTCGCGGAGGTCCACGCCGACCAGCTCCGGCGGATCGAGGCCGTCGCCGACCCGCACCGGTTCCGGCTGCTGGTCGCCGCCGAGTCGGCCGGAGCGCTGATCGCCGGGGAGATGGAGCACGAGGGCATGCCCTGGCGGCAGGACGTGCACGACGAGCTGCTGACCGGCCTGCTCGGCCCGCGCCCGGTGCACGGCATGCGGCCGGCCAAGCTCCAGGCCCTGGCCGACCAGGTGTCGGCGGCCTTCGGCATGGCGTTCAACCCCGACTCCCCGCAGCAGATCGTCAAGGCCTTCAAACTGGCGGGCGTGCCCGTCGCCTCCACCCGGGCCCACGAGATCAAGCAGGTGGACCACCCGGGCGTCGCACCCCTGCTCGCCTACAAGGAGCTGGCCAGGATCTACAGCTTCCACGGCTGGGTCTGGGCCGACCAGTGGGTCCGCGACCACCGCTTCCGGCCCGAATACGTGGTGGGCGGCGTCGTGTCGGGCCGGTGGGCCACCAGCGGCGGCGGCGCGCTGCAGATCCCCAAGGTGATGCGCAAGGTCGTGGTGGCCGACGAGGGCTGGACGCTCGTGGTCGCCGACGCGGCCCAGCTGGAGCCCCGGGTCCTGGCCGCGATGGCCGGTGACGGCGGCCTGGCCAGGGCTGCCGGGCAGATCGACCTCTACCAGGCACTGGCCCAGCCGTTCGGCGGCGAGCGCGACAACGCCAAGATCGCCATGCTGTCGGCGATGTACGGCGGGACCAGCGGAGACGCGCCCAAGTTACTGGCCGTCATGCGGCAGCGCTTCCCCCGCGCCTACCAGTTCGTGGAGGACGCCGCCCGGTCGGGGGAGGAGGGCAAGCTGGTCCGTTCCTGGCTGGGCCGCACCTGCCCGCCGCCCTCGGCCCGCTGGCGGGAGCTGGTCTCCGGTCCCGACGGGAACCGGGCGGCCCGTGACCGGGGCCGCTTCACCCGAAACTTCGTCGTCCAGGCGACGGCGGCCGAGTGGGCGCTCACGCTGATGGCCGTGCTGCGCGGGCTGTTGCCCGCCCCGGCCAGGCTGGTGTTCTTCCAGCACGACGAGGTGATGGTGCACTGCCCCGCCGAGGCGGCCGAGGAGGTCGTCGTGGCGGTCGGCAGGGCCGCCGAGGAGGCGACCAGGCTGCTGTTCGGGCCGACCCCGGTGCTTTTCCCGATGGAGGCCGTCGCGGTGCGGTGTTACGCCGACGCCAAGTGAACCGCCGCGGTGTTACGCCGACGCCAAGTGAACCGCCATGGACGGGCCGCCTGGGCGGTGAGGAAACCCATGGACGGGTTGCCCGGACGGTGAAATAGTCCCGGAGTGATCGCGGCTGCCCCTTCATCGCCCGTCCCGTTGGCCAACGGCCTCGTCCTGAGAGAGGCGCGCCCGACGGACATCGAGCAGATCGGTGCGCTCCTCGCCGAACGGGGCGAGCCCGACGACACCCTCGACCACCGGCTGGTCGTGACGGATCCCGACGCCGGCTGGCCGGCCTGCGCCGTGGTGGTCGACGGCGACCGGGTCGTCTCCACCGCGACGCTCCTCGACGAGGAACTGCGCGTCGCCGAGGTGCGGCTCCCCGCCGGACAGGTCGAACTGGTCGCCACGGACCGGGAGTACGAAGGGCGCGGGCTCGTACGGGAGCTCATGCGGTGGGCGCACGACCGCTCCGCCGCCCGGGGTCACGTCGTGCAGGCGATGATCGGAATCCCGTACTTCTACCGGCTGTTCGGTTACGAGTACGCCATCGACATACCGCCCGTGCGGGCCGTGCGGGCCGTACCGGCCGGCGAGGGGACGCCGGCGTTGCGGGCCGCCCTGCCTTCGGACATCCCGGCGATGGTGGAGCTGCAGGACATGACAGGCGGAGCAGTACTACATCCGGATCCCGGACGTGGCGGGCCTGCTGGACCGGCTGCGGCCGGTGCTGTGGCGCCGCCTGGCCGCGGCCGGGATCCGGATGTACCGGCCGCGACGTCGTCGTCTCCACGTTCGGCGCCCACTACCGGATCCCGGTCCTCGCCGACGACCTCGGCGCGGTCACCGCCGACGGTGCGATGCAGGCGCCAGGGGTCGTGGGCGGCGCAGGGGTGGCACCCGACTACCTGCCCGCGCTGCTGTTCGGCCCGCACGGGATCGACGGGCTGTCCCGGATACGGCCCGACGTCTACTCCGGCTCCGACGGCGAGCTGTTCCGGGCGCTCTTCCCGCCGCTCACCGCCGACGTGCTCAGCTACTACCTGCCGTACTAGCGTCGTGATCCGATGTTCCCGGTCACCGCCAGCCACACGCCGGTGATCGTCACCATGACCGCCACCGCCGCGCCGAGCACGCCGTAGGACAGGTTGCCGACGATCACTCCGGCGACCACCGTGCCGGTCGCGCCGCAGATGTTCATCGTCAGGTCCGACAGACCCTGCACGGCGGGGCGGTGCCGCAGCGGAACGGCCTCGCTGAGCATCGCCGACCCGGAGATCAGCCCGCAGGACCAGCCGACGCCGAGCAGCGACAGGCCGGCGGTCACCTGTACGACGTCGTGCGGTCCCGCCCCGCCCGCCAGGACGGCGGCGGCCAGCAGCAGGAACATGCCGAGCATCGTCACCTGGATCCGGCCGATCCGGTCGGCCAGCCAGCCGACCACGGGGGAGAAGATGTACATCCCGGCGATGTGCAGGCTGATCACGATGCCGATGACCGTGTAGGTCGCGCCGCCGTGGTCGAGGTGGACCGGTGTCATGGACATGACCGACACCATGGCGGTGTGGCTGACCGCGATCGCGATGAGTGCCCGCCGCGCGATTGGCGTATCGCGCAGGGCCCGCCACGCGGTGCGTAGCGTGCCCCCGCCCTTCGCGGTGGAGGTCGGCGCGGCCGGCGCCGGTGCGTCGAGAGCCGGTGCGTCGAGAGCCGGCGTGGAGGGGGCTGCCGCGGTGGAGTCCGACGGGTTGAGGGCCGGCGCGGCCGGGTCATGTTCGGGGAGGACCTGCGCCGTGGAGGCCCGCGTGGTGGGAGACGGTGCAGCGGGGGGTGGCGTGGTGGGAGACGGTGTGGTGGGGAGCGACGCGGCGAGGGCGGCCGAGCGGGCCAGCAGCAGCGGGTCGGGGCGCAGGGCGATTCCGAGGATGACCAGCGCGACCGCGAAGGTGAGCAGGGCGAGGACAAAGGGTCCGGTGTCCGGGGCCAGGCCGAAAGCGCGGCCGAGGTGCTCGGCCGGTCCCGTGAGGTTCGGGCCGGCGACCGCGCCGATCGTGCCCGCCCACACCACCCACGACAGATGCCGGGCCGAGTGCCCGGGGGGAGACAGGTCGGTCGCGGAGTAGCGGGAGGCCAGGTTGCCCGCGCTGGCCCCGCCGAACAGCACCAGCCCGCCCAGCAGCAGTGGCCACGAGGCCAGGGAGATGGCGAGCACCGCGATCAGGGAGCCGATCAGGGCGCACCCGTAGGCCAGGGTCAGCCCGGCCCGGCGTCCGCTCCCGCCGGAGGCCCTGGCGGTGGGCAGTGCGAGCAGGGCGGCGCCCAGCACCGTCGCGGTTCCGGCCAGTCCGCTGATCGCCGTCGAGCCCGAGAGTCTGGCGACGACCAGCGAGCTGAGGGAGAGCCCGACGGCGACCCCGATCCCGCTGGAGATCTGCGTGGCGGACAGGACGGCGAGTGTCCGCCGCTGCACGGCGGCGATCGACATCACATCTCCGGAGGAGACATCGGGGTTCGCCGGAGTCATGGTCACGAGTGAAGTCTGCCATCACTCGTGACACAACCGGGAGGATTGTTCCGCCGGGGCCGGTTGGCCGAGAATCGTTCAGCCGGTCAGGGTGAACGTGCTGAAGAAGGTCTCCAGGACGTCCGAGCTCTTCTCCCACTCGAGGTCCTGCGCCCTGAAGGTGATCTCGTAGGCGGTCTGACCGCTGACGGCGACGTAGCGGGTCAGCCCGTGCATGGGGACGCCGTTGGACTGGGAGTAGGTGTACTCCCAGTCGGCGGCCTTCCACCCGCGGTACGGCACCGCCGTCACGCCGACCTCGATGTACTCCTCCAGGCCCTCCTTGTCGGCCCGGCCGAGCGCGGTCACGGGGTCGGCGACGGGGACCTTGGTGACGACGATGTTCTGCCCGCCGGCCTTCGGCTCGGAGAAGACGATGGCTCCGCCGGTCCCCGTCTTCACCGTCCAGCCCTCGGGCACCGCGCCGGAGATCCCTCCCGCCTCCAGCGCCTTGAACCCGTCCGGGACCTCGCCGGGCTCCTGGGACGGCGGCTCGGCGCCGGAGGTCGCGGAGCTCGCCGGGGAGGGAACCGTGGTGGCCGCGGTGTCCGTGGCGTCGTCGCCGGGCAGGAAGACGAGCAGCGCGATGACCAGGACGGCCAGCGCCCCGATGCCGCCGAGCAGCAGCAGGCGAAGTCGCGGGCGGCCGTCGCGGTTCCGGCCTCCGTCGTTCGTGAGACGGCGGCTCCTGCGGTCGCCGGACCGGCCGGGCGAGGTCAGGCTCTGGGAGTCCTGCGCGCTGTCGCGACGGGCCGGGGCGGACGGGGCCGCGGTGGGCCACAGCCCGGCGCCGGAGGCGCCGCCGGGGAAGCCGCCCGAGGAGTCGGACGGCGCGTCGGGCGCGTCGCGTTCGAGGCCGGCCGTGGGGATGCGCAGCGCGTCGTAGCCGCGCTGGTGCCCGCCGGACAGGCCGGCGACGTCGTTCGGCGGGCCGGCCATCGGAGGCGCGGAGTACACGGACGGATGGGGCGCGGCCAGCTGGTCCGTGCGGTGCGTGCCCGAGGGGCTGGACAGCGCGTCGTAGGGCATCGGGTAACCGCCCGACGTGCTGGCCGCGGGGTCGTAGGGCACCCGTACCGGGCCCGAGGGCGTTTCGATGATCCGCGAGGGCATCGGGCCGGACGGCGACTCCAGCGGGGGCATCATGTGCATCGGCACGGGTTCGCCGGGGGGCGGCATCGCCGGAGGGTGCGGCGGGCGCGCCCGGTTCGGGGTGCTGGAGCCGTGGCTGAGCAGTATCCGGTCCAGCAGGTCCGACACCTGGGCGGCGGACATCCGGTCGGCGGGGTTCTTGCGGAGCAATCCCTCCAGGACCGCGACCAGGGCCCCCGCCCGTTGCGGGCGGGTGGGCTCCTGGGTGAGGATCGCGCCGAGCACGGCCATCGAGTCGGAGCCCTCGTACGGCGGGCGTCCCTCGACCGCCGCGTACAGCGTGGCGCCGAAGGACCACAGGTCGGCGGCCTGCGTGATCCGCTGGCCGGACAGTCGCTCCGGCGGGATGTAGGCGGGGGAGCCCATGAGCATGCCGGCCTGGGTGATGGTGGAGTCACCCTCTATGGCGGCGATGCCGAAGTCGGTGAGGATCACCCGGTCGGAGGTGAGCAGCACGTTGCCGGGCTTGACGTCGCGGTGCATGATCCCGGCGGCGTGGGCGTGGCGGAGCGCGTCGAGCACCCGGACGCCGATCTCGGCGGTCTGGACCACGGGCAGCGGCCCGCTCTGCCGTACGGCCTGTTCCAGGGACCAGGCGCGGACCAGCTCCATCACGATCCAGGGGCGGCCGTCCTCCTCGACGACGTCGTGGACGGTGACGATGCCGGGGTGACTGAGTCGCGCCGCCGAGCGGGCCTCGCGCAGCATCCGCTGGTGCGCCACCTGCTTGCCCGCGTGATCCATCCCATAGGGGAGGATCAGCTCCTTGACGGCCACGTCCCGGTCGAGCAGGACGTCGTGCGCATGCCACACCATGCCCATTCCGCCACGGCCCACCGGTGACATCAGGCGGTAGCGTCTGCCCACCAGCCTGCCCTGGCCCTCCGGCGCCGTCCCCGGGGCGCCGTCGCCCTCCGGCCCGTGGGGGGCTTTGCCGAGCAAGCGATCGGTCATCGGACCCCGTTCCCCTAAACCAGTTCCGTTTGTGAGGTGGGCCACGATATCGGGATAACATTCGCTAGCGGAAGTTGACCTGCAAAGAAAGCACATAACGGTATCTATCGGAAGCAGATCTTGCTGCGGAGTCGATCTTCCGAGTGAGGGGCTGACGTCGGTGAATGCGCTCCGGCGTGATAGCAGCACTGTCAGCTTCGTCACAATTTATTGGCAGGAATCACATAGCTGAGGCGCGGTTGTGCCCGGCGACCTCGGCCAGCGCCGCGAGAGCCGAGGTAAAGGCCGAGGCGGGCGGGCTCACCAGACCCGCGCCCACCTGTCCCGTGCCCGCCACCCGGCCCGCGATGCCGGTGTTCACCGTGGGGAGCAGACCCGTCCTGGCGACCAGCGTGACGTCGACGCCGACCGGCGTGCCCCGGAAGTCGAGCCCGGGGATCTGGTAGGCGGGGTGCTCGGCCAGGGTGATCTCATACATGGACCTGGTGGCCGCCATCGCGTCCGACACGTCGCCACCGACGAACCTGACGATCGCCGGGGCCGCCGCCATCGCGAAGCCGCCCAGGCCCGCCGTCTCGGTGATCGTGGAGTCGCCGATGTCGGGGTTGGCGTCGGCCGGGCCGTACGCGCCGAGATAGAGACCGTCGGGAACGCCCGCGGGACCGGTGAACCAGCGATCGCCCAGCCCGGAGACCTGGATGCCGAAATCCGTGCCGTTGCGGGCCATCGCGACGACCAGGGTGGAACCGGGAACGTTTCTGGCGGCGTCGGTGCTGACCTTGCACGCGGCCATGCCCGCGTTGAGGAAGAAGTGGTCGTTGCCGTTGATGAAACGCAGGACCTCGGCCGCGTGGCCGGGGGAGGCGTCCACGATTCCGGGGGCCAGCTCACGCACCAGCAACGAGGTGGCCGCGCGGTTGCGGTTGTGCAGCTCGTCGCCCATCTGCAGGGCCTGCGCGATCAGCGACGTGAGGTCCAGCGGTCCCAGCTTGTCCAGGGTGGCCCGCATCACGGGGCCGAGCACCTCGCCCATCCAGCGCAGCCGCTCCAGCACCTCGGGGCCGTAGGCGCCGTACCGCAGCACCTTGCCCAGGCCTTCGTTGAGCGAGCAGTAGGCGGTGCCGCCGTGCTCGGCGTCACGGACCTCGAACATCCACATCGACGGGGTGACGACGCCCGCCATGGGGCCGACGGTCCGGTGATGGTGGCAGGAGTCCAGCCGCGCCTGCCCGGCGGCCAGCCGCTCCCCGGCCTCCTCGGCGTCGGCGGCCAGCCCCTCCAGCAGCATCGCCCCGATGAGCGCGCCACGCATCGGGCCCGACGCCCGTTCCCAGTCGATCGGTGGCCCGGCGTGCAGGAACGTGCCCTTCGGCAGGTCGAGCACCTCGTGCGCCGGCCGTACTCCGATGAGCTGGGGCCGGGCGGACAGCAGGCGGCCCACGGCGGTCTCGTTGGCACCGGTCCTGCGCGGATCGGCCAGCACCCGGGCCAGGTCGTCGTCGGTGCCGGGCATCGGCGGACGCCAGTCCACCCTCACCCTGGGTACGGCCTGCGCGTCCAGCGCCTCGCCGAGCACGTCGGCGCCGACAGTGATCACTTCCGGCTCGCCGGAGAGCATGGGCAACGTCATCGACGACTCCTGAGCGGGGAACGGGTTAGTGGGTCACAGGGTGTTCGCGACGACATCGGCCGCGTACCCGGCGGCCCGCGCGTTGGACGTGAACACGGTGGCCCCGGCCGCGTGCAACGCCTCGGCCTGGGCGTTCAGCCCCTGGGGATCACCGGAGGAGCCGACCAGCACGACGACCACCGGGACCCCCCTGGCGACGGCCGCGGTGATCGCGGGTGCGAGCCGTACCGAGGGATCGGGGTCGGCGCCGTGCCCGAGCACCACGTCGAGCAGGACGACCGCGCCCGGCGGCACCTCGGCCAGGGCCTCCAGGCGGAGCGACGGGTCGATCATCGGATGGGGCCGGCCGCGGGTGTAGGCGTCGTCGCCGAAATCGGTGAACTCCCCGGTCCCGGCGATCAGCCGGGCCTCCACGCACAGGGTTCCCCCCGAGTAGATGCCCCGCAGCGTCCTTCCGGGAGAACCGGGCGAGTCGGAAGCATCCGAGGCACCGGGAGAACCGGGGGAGCCGGAAGCTGCGAAAGTCTCCAGGGCACCGGGAGGACCGGGAGGGCCGGATGAGTCTGGGACGCCGAAGGCGGCGGAAGTACCGGAGGCATCAGAGGCGGCGGAGTCACCGGGAAGGCGGGTCGCGTCCGGAGGGCTCGGCACGGTGGAGGGCCATGAAGGCCACGCGGGGATCGGCACGCCGAGGGTGCGCAGGGCGGTCTCGGCGGCGGCCGTCAGGTCGCCCTGGCCGGGGCCGAGCAGCGCGGTCACCACCGGTGTTACGAGCTTCGAGACGGCTTCCCGTACGACGTCGGCGACCTCGGGGGCCGGGGGCTTGGAGATCAGGATGATCAGTTCGGTCGCCGGGTCGGCGTCGAGCGCCTCCAGGGCGCGGAGGGTGGACAGAGCGCCCACGTCCGCCGACAGGTCCCTGCCGCCCACGCCCAGCACATGGCTGACCCCCACGCCCGCCAGGTCCAGCAGGCAGGTCACCTGTTGCGCCCCCGTCCCGGAGGCGGCCACCACGCCGACGGGTCCGGGGCGGAGCACGTTCGCGAAGCCGAGGCCGACCCCGCCGATCACGGCGGTGCCACAGTCGGGGCCCATGACCAGCACGTCCAGCTCCCCGGCGCGCCTCTTGAGGAGCACCTCCTGCTCGACCGGCACGTTGTCGCTGAAGATCATCACGGACAGTCCGGCCTCGACCGCGTCCATCGCCTCGGCGAACGCGTACGGGCCCGGCACCGAGACCAGTGCCAGCGTGGCGCCGTGGCCGCGGGCGGCGGCGCGCACGGTCCGCGGTGGCCGCTCGGCCGCGGTCGCGCCCGTCGTCCGGCCGGCGAGCCCGGTCAGCAGCCGCTCCAGCTCGGCGTCGGCGGACTCCAGCACATCGGGACCACTGCTCCGCAGCGCGATCAGCAGATCGGCGGGGCCGGTCTGGGGAAGGTCGAAGCCCAGCTCGGTGGCGATGTCGCGGTTGAGCTCGGTGGCCATCGCCACCACCGCGACCTCCACCCCCGGCAGCGCGGTGAGTGCCTGGCTGACCCGCATCAGGCTCACCGAGTCGTGGTAGACGCCCGTACGTATCCGGACCACATCGGTACTCAACTGCCCCCGCCCTCCACGTGGTAGACGCCCGTGGGTATCCGGACCACATCAGTGCTCAACTGCCCCCGCCCTCCAGATCGATGACCGCGGCCAGGCCGATGCGCAGTCCGCAGGCCAGGTCCGCTCCCGAGGTGTGGCCGAGCTGGAGCAGGCGGTGCAGCGCGGGCTCCAGGGACTGCCGTCCGGCCATGCCCCGCAGTACGGCCAGCACCTCGCCGCTGGCCTCGCCCCTGGCCGCGCAGTGCAGCAGTGTCGCCGAGATGGGGGTGGTCCTGCCGCGGGCGTCGAAGGTGACCGCGGCGGCCAGCCAGTCGGCCAGCCAGACGGCCCTGCTCACCCCGGCCGCCGTACCCAGGTGGCGCAGCGCGACCAGCAGCCCGGCGAGCACGTCGTCGCCGCTCGGGGTGAGCCCGGGGCCCAGGCCCACCAGTTGCTCGGCGGCCGTGACGCTCTTCAGCAGCGAGGCCTCGGCGCATCCCTCGGTCAGCAGGTCGGCGGCACGGTTGCCCTCCAGCCCCGGACGCCTCGGTGAGCGGTCGCACAGTTCGGCCAGCACGGGCAGCGAGCGGGCCAGCCGTACGGGATCCACGGGCCCGAGCGTCGGGGCCGGGTTCCACCAGCGGTGGGCCCGCAGGCTGAGCCGTCCGATCTCGATCGAGCCGTCGCCGACGGAGGCCTCGTCGCCCACGGCGACCTGCGGCATCGAGCCGGTGACCACCATCGCGTTGGGCAGGCGGGTGGCGTCCCCGGTCACCACCGCGATCACATGCGGTTCGAGCTCCGTGCGGACCTCCAGGTAGATCCCGGAGGGGAAGGCCGCCAGCACTCGCGCGGGGCGGCGGGGCGTCTCCAGCATCTGGCGCAGTGCCGTGCTGACCGCACCGGTCCCGTGCGTCCGCACGTGCGCGCGCGGAGCCCTCGGACGCGTTCCAACGGTCATGTGGCCACCTTTGCCACAGGGCTTTTTCCAGGCCCTTTTCCAGCGGTTCGCTCGCTGAGCTCGCTCACAGACACCCCTATCCCTTGAGGCGACGGTAGAACGGGCATGGATCCAGGCCGTACGGAGAAAGATGCCAACAGTCTGGCTAAAGGTTGGCTCTTCCTGACAGACGGGTGCATCAGTCACAATCACCTCATGGAACCCCCCGTGCGTCTGGCCAGCACCGGCACGATCATCCACGGAGTCGCCGTCGGAGAGGTCCTCGGCGTCTCGACACTGGCCGGAGCCCGGCTGATCGCGGGGGAGCGGGGACTGGGCCGGATCGTGCAGCGGCTCAACGTCATGGAGGTCCCGGACATCCTCGCCTGGGTGAAGCCTCACGAGCTGCTGCTCACCACCGGCTACCCGCTGCGCAACACCCCCCAGTCGCTCGACCGGCTGGTGATCGACCTGGACGAGCGCGGCCTGGCGGCGCTGGCGATCAAGCTCGGCCGCTATCTGGACCGGCTGCCGCCGGAGATGGTGGAGCAGGCGGACCGGCTGGGCTTCCCGCTGATCCAGCTTCCGGACGACGTCGGCTTCGACGACATCCTGAACCAGGTCCTGACCGACATCCTCAACCGTCAGGCCGCCGTGATGGCCAGGGCCGAGGAGGCACACCGGGCGCTGGTCCAGGTCGTGCTCGCCGGGGGAGGGCTGCGCGAGGTGGCGGCCGAGGTCGCCGGACTGCTCGACGTGGCGGTGGCCGTACTGGACGGGGCGGGCCAGATGCTGGCCTCCGCCGGACCCGCCGAGTACGTGGCCGCGCTGCGCGACGCCCCCGAAGGACGCCACACCTCGGTTCCCGTCGTCGCCGGCGGGCACCACCACGGCCGGATCGTCGCCTGCGGCCCGGTCGGGTCGATCGGCGACAGCGACATCGGCATCCTGGAACGTGCCGCCACGGTCGCCGCGCTGGTGGTGACGCGGCAGGAGGCGGTCACCGCGGTCGAGAGCAAATACCGCGCGGACTTCCTGCGTGACGTGCTCACCGGGAGGGCGGGCAGCTCCGAGCGGGTCGCCTCGCGGGCCAAGACCTTCGGCTGGGACCTGGAGCGCCCGGTCACCGTGCTGGTGGCCGAGCTCGACCCGGAGGGCGACGAGCGCGTGGCCCAGGATCGCCTGGTCACCTGCTGGACCGCCGCGATGCGCCGCCACGACCCGCGCGGCGCGGTGGCCGGGTTCTCTCACGAGGTCGTGACGATCGTGGACGCCGCCGTCGACGCCGGCCGCCTGGCCAGGGACGCCGCCGCCGCCTTCGCCGAATGCCTGCCCGCCACCTTCTCCACCGGTGCCAGCCGCGTCGCCGTCGGGGCGGAGGCCCTGCCCGAGGCGTACGGTCAGGCGTTGAAGGCGGCCCGGGTGGGCCGCCAGCTCCACGGCCACGGCGCGGTCGCCCATTTCGACCAGCTCGGCGTCTACCGCCTGCTGTCCCTGGTGAACGACACCGCCGAGCTGCACTCCTTCGTCCGCGAGACGCTCGGCTCGCTCGCCTCCGACGCCGACGCGGAGAACGCGGACCTGCGCCGGACCCTGCAGGTGCTGCTGGAGACCAACCTCAACGTCGCCGAGACGGCCAGGCGGCTGCACTTCCACTACAACACGCTGCGATACCGGATCGGTAAGCTCGAACGGATGCTGGGCAGCTTCACCGAGGACGCACATCTACGGCTGAACCTCACCCTCGCCCTGCACGTTCTCCGAATGCGCGGCATCTGAACCCCGCCCCGTCCCGCACTCCTGGGAATGCGCGGCGCCCCGCACATCCTGTGTACGCATGAGACCTGAGCCTCGTCCCGCACGCCTGGGAATGCGCGGCACCCGAACCTCGCCCTCGTCTCGCATGCCCTGCGGATGCGGGGCATCCAACCTCGTCGTGGTCCCGCATGTCCTGCGGATGCACGGCACCTTGACCGGCGGGACCTAAACTCTGGGTCGTGAACGAGACCTTTGAGCTGGAAACCGAGTACATCCCACTGTGCGACCTGCTCAAATATTGCGGCGTCGCCGACACGGGCGGCCAGGCCAAGCATTTCATCGCCGATGGCAACGTCATGGTGGACGGCGAGATCGAGCTCCGCAAGACCTGCAAGATCCGTACGGGGCAGGTCGTGACCGGTGACGGCTTCGAGATCCGCGTGGTCGCCCCCGCGAGCTGACCTCCGCCGGTCTTCACCCGTGGCCGTCGTCCGGGGCGGAACCCCCGTTGCCGGATGGCGAGGCTGAGTGGCTCCGGACGGACGGCTTCCCACGGATGGCGAGGCTGAACGGCTCCGGACGGGCGGCCTCTCACGGATAACGCGGCTGAACGGCTCCGGACGGGCGGGTTCCTGCTCAGGCGCGCGGCTCAGATGCGTGCGACGCGGCAGGCGAGGTGGAGGGCCAGGCGGGTGTCGGGGTCGGTGAGGTCGACGCCGAGGAGCTGCCCGATCTTGGCGATCCGCCGGGCGATGGTGTTGCGGTGAACGCCCAGGACGGCGGCGGCCTCGATCAGGGAGGACTCGGCGTCGAGATAGACGGTGAGGGTCCGGATCAGGTCGCCCGGCTCGGAGTCCAGGGTGGCGAGAAGCGCCTTGGCGGCGGGGACGAACGTGTCGGTTCTGGTCCAGGCAAGCAGGAGCTGGGCCAGGCCGAGGCGGTCGACGTGCAGGAAACGGCCGGTCTCGACCCGCGACCCGGCCAGGCGGGCGGCGTCACGAGCCTCGGACAGGGTGCGGGCGATGCCGCCTGGGCCGAGGTGGGGCCGGGCCATGCCCACGTGGAGGTCGAGGTCGGCCAGGCGTCGCTGAGCCTGCCGGACGCGAGCGGCCAGCCGGTTCACCGGTCCGGGACCGGGCTCGGTGTCGTTGGTCACCCAGGCCATCCAGCCGTCGTCCTCCGCCACGACGACCGCCGCGACTCCCTCGGCGGCCAGCGCGGAGACCACGTCGGTGCTCAGCGCCACCACGTCCACCGAGCGGCTCACGCCGATGCGGATGCCCGTGTGCCAGCCGTCCAGCCGCCAGCCCGCCTCCGCCGCGCGGCGGCGTAGCGAGGGGCCGGGATCGTCGCCCGCCTGAAGGAGCTCGCCGAGCAGGCCCGACCTGCGCCGGGCATCGCGCTCCACATCCACCCGGCGCAGTGCCAGCGATCGCTGGACCGCCGCCGCGGCCACCGCGAGAACCTCCTCGTCGCCGGCCACCGCGGCCGAGCCGGTCGCCGCTTCGCCCGCCGTGCCGCCTGTGACGAGCCACAGCTCCGGGGTCCGGCCGTCGGGGGCGAGGACCGGTACCGCGACGCCGCCGCCCGTCAGCCGCTGACGCACCGGGACGGTCGTCCTGACCCGAGCCGGTATGGCGGGGCCGAGCAGTACGGCCCCGTCCCTCGCCAGTACGGTGACCTCGGTTCCCAGGACCGCGCTCGTCCGGTCGCGCATCTCCGCGAGGGCGGTCGCACCGGCGTCGAGAACCCGATGTGCCGCGAGAATCCGCCGTGCCACGTCCACCTCGGGGGAGGCGACCAGCACGGCCAGCCTCATCGCCGTCTCCAGCGGATCCTCCCCGCAGCCGAGTACGGGCATCTCCAACCGGTCGGCGAGCAGGACCGTGCTGCGCAGCAGCGGTTCGGTCCCCGGAACCAGCAGCCCGGCGGCCCCGGCCTCGGCCACCCGGCTCAGCTCGGCGTCCAGCCGCCAGGCGGTGCGGTCGGGGTCCAGCAGGACGAGCAGCTCCCCGGGAGAGAGGGTCGCGCCGGCCGTTCTCGCCGCCACGCGCACACCGGTGACCTGGCGTTTCGTTGATGTCTCACCCGCGAGCGCGACCAGCGGGGCCCGGACGAACAGATCCGCGATGATCATCGGCCCTCTCCGTCCGGCAGGTCGTCCCGCTGCGGCAGACCGTCTCCAATCGGCAGGTCGTCCCGCTGCGGCAGACCGTCTCCAATCGGCGGGTCATCTCCGTGCGGCGGGCCGTCCCAGCGCGATGGGCCGCCTCCGGCGGGGGCCGGGTCATCGGCGTCGCCGTCCTCCATCAGGCACGGGGGGATCTCGATGCCGAACGCCGCGGGGGAGACCTGGGCGAGGCGGTTGGGCCGGCGCCAGAGAGCGGGGGATGCCAGCTGGACGACCTCGACCCGGTGTCCGGGCCGTATCTTGTGGCAGGCGATCGGCGCCCCGGTCCGCGACTCCAGCAGGCAGAGCACGTCGGGGGTGGTCGCCACCGCCACGCCGTCCCGGAACACGACCTGGTACTCGTTCTCCATCTCCACGCGCAGCACGGCTCCACCGTGGTCCAGGACCGTCACGGTGCCCCGTCCGCTCGGGCTCCTGTTCACCTCGACGACCCGCCCGGTCCCGGCGAGCCTGCCGCCGAGGGCCGCCGCACGCGGTGCGCGCCCCGGCAGCGACAGCATGGTGCGCCCAAGGGCGAGGGCGCGCGAGAGGCTGCCGACAATCGCCTGCCCGGGGAGGTCCACGGCGCGGATCGGCCAGTGCGCGAACGCGGCCCAGCCGCCGCTCGCCGCCAGTGCGCCGCGGATCATCCGTTCTCCCGCGTCGGGGTCGCACCGGTCCATGACCGTGGTCCGGCCCGCGGCGTCCACCATCGCGTACGGCCCGGCGGCCACGTTCGCCCGCGAGGTGGACATGTGGCCGAGCCTGGGGAAGGCCCGTCCCATGAGGTCGGCGTCCACCACCGGCCGCCCGCAGCAGAACGCGGCGAGCCCGTTGACGCCGCCCGCCTCCAGGGACATGACCGCGTCCACCCGGACGCCGCTCCAGCGGGCCACCACCTCGATCGCCTCGTTCGGCTCGCCGCCGGAGGGGAGTTTCTCGTCCAGCAGTCCGGTCGATCCGATGAACCCGATCGGCACGACCACGGCGTCACGGGGGAGGTCGGCGACCGCCAGGAACGGTACCGGGGCCGCGCGGAGCCGCTGCCGCAGCAGCGTCGCCATCGTGGCGCTGGGACCGCCGCCGCCGGAACCGAGCAGGACACAGCCACTGTCGAGGGCGGCGACGTCCTGCTCGGTGATCACCTCTCTAGGTTGTCACGGGGTCGAGGTCGTATCCGAAGTACCTCGGTCCGACGAGTGCCAGGCCCTCCGGCGTGTGCCAGCGAGGGTCGCACGGGGCGACCAGCACCGTGACCCGCTGGCCGTACCGGGTGCCCTCGGTCGTCACCGGAACGCCCGTCTGCTGGTCGAGCACGCAGATCAGGTCGGGCGTGGTCGCCACGGGCACCCCGTCGAGCTCGGCCAGCAGGTGCTCGTTCTGGAACGACAGGCGCAGCTCGGCCGAGCCGTCGGTGAGCCTCGCCGTGCCCCGGGCGAATCCCCCGACGGTGCGGCGTTCGACGTCCAGGACCTTGCCGGTGAACAGCACCCGCCCGCCGAGCCGCTCCGCGACCGCCTCGGCCGTGTCGCCGGTGGTCCGGTGACGCTCGACCAGCGCGCCGAGCTCGGCGCAGAGCGACAGCGTTCCGGGCACCATGTACTCGCGGGCCTGCCGGCCGGTCATGGCGTAGAGGGCGGTCGTGGACGAGCCGCCCATCTCCACGGTGGCCGCTCGGGCGAGCCGCTCGGTCCAGTGGTTGTCGACGGTGTGGATGACCGCCCGGTTGCCCTTGTCGTCGGACATCGCCATCGGGGAGGCCTTGACCCCGTAGAGGCCGGGGACGAACATCTGCAGCTCGGGGAACGCGCGGCCCATGCCGTCGGCGTCGATGAGCGGCAGGCCGGTCCTGGCCGCCGCGGCGACGGGGATCAGCGAGTTCACGCCGCCCGCCTCCGCGCAGGCCAGGTGGGTCGGGCGACGGCCGAGGTAGCCGCACAGGGCCTCCACCGCGTTGGAGAGCTCGTCGGCGGCGGGCAGTTTCTCCACCATCACCGTGGGCGCGCCCATGGACGCGACCGGCAGGACCACCGCGTCGTCGGGCAGCTCCGCCAGCGGCGTCAGCTTCACCGGGCCGTTCTCCCGCAGGGCGGCGCGGGCCATGAGGCGGCCGATGTAGGGGTCGCCGCCCCCGCCCGTGCCGAGGATCGCCGCTCCCGTGGCGATGTCGGCGAGGTCGTCGAGGCCGATCTCACGCATGTCCCGTTCCCTTCGTCGAAAGTTCCTTGATCGCCAGGTCGCCCACGGCCTTCACCCGGATGCGCGTGGCGTCCCCGGGGAGATAGGGCACCGGGATCTCGTCGAACTCCACGATCCGGACGCTGCCCGGCTGCGCGCCGCCCGCGATCGCCCGGTCAACGGCCTCCTGGCGGGCCTCGTCGAGTACGGTCTCCCGGCGGCCGGGGGCGACGGTGTAGATCCGGTCCACCTCGCCGCCGATCTGCGCGATGGCCGCGCCGATGGCGTTGGCCACCGAGTGGTTGCCCGGCCGGTGCAGGGTGCCGCAGCCGGGCAGCTCGTCGGGCAGGAGGATCGATCCGCCGCCGACCGCCACCACGGGGAGCGGCTCCGGGCTGGTCCGCATCCGCTCCACGGCCTCGGCCACCTCGTCGGCGATCCGCTTGAGGACCGCCTGGACCATGCTCCGGTCCAGGTGGGCGACCAGCGAGGGGTCGCCGATCTCCGCCCGGCCCGCGGCCACCGCTATGTCGGTGGCGGTGAGGGTCGAGCCGCCGAACACCAGCGCCTGCTCGGGCAGGCGGTAGCCGACCGAGTCGGGACCCACGCCGTGGTCGGGGTGAATCCGGCTGCCGCCGCCGAGGCCGATCGACAGCACGTCGGGCATCCGGAAGTTGGTGCGGATGCCCGCGACCGTGACCTCGGTCGTCGCCTCGCGGGGAAAGCCGCCGCTGAGGATGCCGATGTCGCTGGTCGTGCCGCCGATGTCGACGACCGCGCAGGTGCCGATGCCGGACAGCGCCGCGGCGCCGCGCATGGAGTTGGTCGGTCCCGAGGCGAAGGTGGCGACCGGGTAGCGCCTGGCGAACTCCAGGTCCATCAGCGTGCCGTCGTTCTGGCTGAGGTAGAGGGGCGCGGTGATGCCGAGTCCCGCCATCGCCCCGGCCAGGCCGTCCACGATGCCGGTCGCGAGCTCCCTGAGCGCCGCGTTCACGATCGTGGCGTTCTCCCGCTCCAGCAGGCCTATCCGGCCGATCTCGTGGGAGAGCGAGATCGGCACGCCCGGCAGTTCGGCGGCGAGGATCTCCGCGGCCCGCTCCTCGAACTCGATGTTCACCGGGGAGAAGACCGAGGAGACCGCCACCGAACGGATGCCGCGGGCACGGATGTCGTCGGCGGTACGGCGCAGCTCGTCGGGATCCAGTTCGGAGATGAGCCGCCCGTCGAACTCGTGGCCTCCGTGGCACAGGTAGCCGCGGCCGGAGACGGCCTCGACCAGCGCGTCCGGCCAGTCCACGAACGGGGGCAGGGCCGAGGTGGCGGGCAGGCCGAGCCGTACGGCCGCGGTGGGGGCGAGCCGATCGGCCTCCACCAGCGCGTTGATGAAGTGCGTGGTGCCGATCATCACGGCGTTCACGTCGCTCAGTGTCGCGGTGTCCGTACCGCCCGCGGCCCGTGGGGATCCGGCCCCGGGCCGGTCGTGGAGGAGTTGGTCCCGCAGGCCTTCGAGGGCCGCGACGATTCCGCCGGTGACGTCCCGGGTGGTGCTCCGCTTCACCGCGGCGACCACCCGCTCGCCGTCCATCAGGACCGCGTCGGTGTTGGTGCCGCCCACGTCGATGCCGATCCTCATGCCCGGGCCCCCTCGGAGATCGCGATGTCGGACGGAGCGGTTCCCACTTCTCTCACCAGGCCGAGCTTCCCGCAGACGACGTAGAGGAGGAAGGCCACGACCAGGGAGTTGACGCTGCCCAGCCCGGCGGTGACGTACTGGCCGACGAGTGAGGCGACCAGCCATATCACCAGGGTCGCGGGGACCCACATCGGAGAGCTCGACGGGGCGGCGCCCGCCGCGCGGCCCTCGGCGAGCCGGTCGCGCCAGCGGCGCACCACGAAGTATTCGGCGATCATGATCCCGGCGATCGGCGGGAACACCACCCCGAGGATCAGCAGGAAGTTCGTGAACTGGTCGAGGATCCCGGCCGCGCCCAGCAGCGTGCCCGCCACGCCGACGATCGCGGTGACCACGGCCCGGTTGGGGCGGCGGCCGGTGATGACGACGACGAAGTTCACGATGCCCAGGCCCGAGGAGTACAGGTTCCAGTCGTTGATCTTCAGCGTCCCCGCGACGATCACCAGCGTGCCGACCAGGCCGACCGAGGAGGTGACGATCGCGATGACGTCGGAGCTGCCGACCGCGTGGGCGAGGAGCACTCCCGAGAGTCCGATGACGTACTCGCCCAGGGTGACGCCGACCAGCGTCTGCTTGACGACGTCGGCGGCGCTCCGGTTGAACCGTGTCATGTCGGGAGTGATCACCGCGCCGACCATGAGACTCCCCGCGACCAGCGCCACCCCCTGGAGCAGGGTCATGGCCGGCCCCGGTGGCGGGGAGGAGACGAGCGCGCCGAGCGGGTGACTGCTCAGCTCGGAGATGATCGACCAGGCGACCAGCGCGAGAAAGAGCGGGACGGTCAGGTAGGCGGTCCAGGCCATGGAGTGGAAGCCGAGCATGACGATGGCCGTGACGGCGAGGCCGAAGGCGATCGCCCACACCCACTCCGGCGGCCCGCCGATCAGCGCCGACAGGCCGCGGGCCGAGACGCCCGACTGGACGCCGAACCATCCGATCAGGCTGATCCCGATCGCCAGCCCGATCACCGCGGAGCCGCCGCGGCCGAACCCGGTCCAGCGGGCGAGCATCGAGGTGGACAGGCCCTCGCGCATGCCGATGATACCCACGAAGATCATCCCGAACTCCAGGATCACCGCGCCGATGGTCAACGCCCAGAACGCGCCCCAGAAGTCCATCCCGAAGCCGAGCGTCGCGCCGAGCAGAAACTGGGTCAGGGCCGAGACCTGGCCGAACCGCTGTACGGCGATCGACCACCAGGGGTAGCGCGCTTCGGCGGGCACACGTGCCAGCGAGTAGTCGTCCATGCCGACGGTGTCAGCCATCCGGGCCTCCAGAAGTGAGTTGGGAGTACGGTAAGCAGCCGTTCCGCCCTGGCATAGGTGCGTTACGCACCGCTTGGATGGTTGAATCGGGCGGTTCGCACCGTCGCCTCGTGAAGGGCCCGGCGAGGCCGCGCGCGGGAGGTCTTCGTGGTTCCTCGCGTGTTCACCGGGCGTTCTCGCCGATCGTGCGCGACGCTTTCACTGGTCAGCGACTCAGATTTGGCAGATCATGACGGTGTAAGGGCGTGATCGCGGGCCTAATGTGCCCGCAACGACAGCATGGGGATTCGCCGGAGGGATGCCTGCGGGGCGGCCACCGACCGACGGCCCGGTGAAAGGTGGGCTTGATGGTTGCAGGTTGGACAAAACACGGCGACGGAAAAACCCTGGCACCGGGAGAGGTCGTCAAACCGGACGAGCGGCTCTCCTGGCCGCGCATGGTCGGGTTCGGCGCGCAGCACGTCATCGCGATGTTCGGTGCGACGTTCGTCTTCCCCCTGGTCATGGGGCTGGACCCGAACGTCGCCATCATGTTCTCGGGCGTCGCGACGATCATGTTCCTGCTCATCGTGAAGGGGAAGATCCCCAGCTATCTCGGGACCAGCGCGTCGTTCGTGGGCGGGGTGCTCGCCATCCGGGCGGCCTTCGGCGGTGACGTCCCCATGGCCGACGCGATCGTCACCGGGTCGATCCTCGTCGTGGGACTGGTGCTCGCGCTCATCGGCGTGGCGATCCACTACGTCGGCGTGCAGATCATCCATCGGATCTTCCCGCCGGTCGTCACCGGCGCGGTCGTCATGCTGATCGGGTTCGGCCTGGCGTACGTGGTCGCGGACATCTACTGGCCGCAGGACCAGTGGATCGCCCTGATCACGATGTGCGTCACCTTCCTGATCATCGTGCTCTTCAAGGGGTTCATCGGCCGGATCGGCATCCTGCTCGGACTGATCATCGGTTTCCTCCTCTCCTGGGGGGCCGACAGGATCTTCGGCGACATCACCGCCTACAACGCCGGCACCGGCGCGGTCGACGCGCACCCGAGGGTGAGCTTCGGCGCGGTGGCCCAGGCCGACTGGATCGGCCTGCCGAACATGCACCTCCCCGACTTCAAGGTCTCCGCCGTGATCCTCGTGCTCCCTGCCGTGATCGCGCTGGTCGCCGAGAACGTGGGCCACGTCAAGGCGGTCGGCGAGATGACCGGCACCGACGTGGACCCCTACATCGGCCGGGCGATCATCGGTGACGGGGCCGCCACCGTGGTGGCCAGCGCCTTCGGAGGCTCCCCGACCACCACCTACGCCGAGAACATCGGGGTCATGGCCGCGACGAGGGTCTACTCGACGGCCGCGTACTACATCGCGGCCGTCATCGCGATCCTGTTCGGCCTCTGCCCCAAGTTCGGCGCGCTGGTCGCGGCGACGCCGGGCGGCGTGCTCGGCGGCATCACCGTCATCCTCTACGGCATGATCGGCCTGCTCGGCGCGAAGATCTGGATCGAGAACCGGGTGGACTTCTCCGACCCGGTCAACATGGTTCCGATCGGAGCGGGCATCATCCTCGCCATCGGCCCGGTCAAGCAGATGATCAGCTCGGACTTCACGCTGGAGGGCATCGCCCTCGGCACCATCGTGGTCCTCGTGGGCTATCACGTGCTCCGGGCGATCTCCAACCGCACCGGTGCGGGCAGCGGTTCCGATGGTTCCGGTGGTCCCGCCGGCCCCGTTCCCGATACCGAGCCGACCGGGCTGAAACGAGAGGCCGCCGGGTGAAGCCACCCCCTTTCGACTACCACGCACCCCGCTCCCTCGGCGAGGCGCTCGACGCCCTCGCCGAGGCCGGGGAGCACGGCAAGGTCCTCGCGGGCGGCCAGAGCCTGATCCCGATGCTGAACATGCGGCTGGCCGCCCCGGCGCACCTCGTCGACATCAACCGGCTGTCCGAGCTGGCCACCCTCGACGTGGGGCCGGACGGCGTCCGCGTCGGCGCGCTGGCCAGGCACGCCCAGGTGGAGCGGTCCGAGCGGGTCGCGGCCGTTCAGCCGCTGCTCCGCGAGGCGCTCCGGCTGGTCGCCCACCCGGTGATCCGCAACCGGGGCACCGTGGTCGGCAGCCTGGCGCACGCCGACCCGGCCGCCGAGCTGCCCGCCGTACTGGCCCTTCTGGGAGGCTCGGTACGGCTGGCGCGACCCGGCGTCACCCGCGACGTCCCGGCCGCCGACTTCTTCGTGGGGCCCCTGGAATCGGCGGTCGAATCCGGCGAGCTGGCCGTCTCCGCGTTCTTCCCCGCCCTGCTCCCGCGCTCGGGCACCGCGTTCCGCGAGGTCGCCAGGAGGCACGGCGACTACGCCCTGGCCGGGATCGCGGCCCTGGTCCGCCTGGACGACGACCTGCGGATCACCTCGGCCACGGTGGCGTGCGTGAGCGTCGGCCCCGTCCCGGTGGTCGTCGACGTCACCGCGGCATGCGGTCACCGGCCGCCGGCGACGGCCGACTGGGCCTCGGCGGCGTGGGCCGTACAGGATCGTGTCGACCCGGAGACCGACATTCACGCGACCGCCGACTACCGGCGGCATCTCACCGGGGTCCTGGCCGAGCAGGCACTCCGTGACGCGGCCAGGGAGGCCACCGGTGCATGAGATCACGCTGACCGTCAACGGGATGATCCGGCAGGTCGAGGTGCCGGGGCGGCGGTTGCTGTCGGACTGCCTGCGGCACGATCTCGGCCTGACGGGCACCCACGTCGGCTGCGAGCACGGGGTCTGCGGCTGCTGCACGGTGCTGCTGGACGGCGAGCCCGTCCGGTCCTGCCTGACGTTCGCGGTCACCGTGGACGGGCACGACATCACCACCGTGGAGGGGCTCGCCGCACGCGACGGCACGATGTCGCCGGTGCAGCGGGCCTTCGGCGAGTGCCACGGCCTGCAGTGCGGCTTCTGCACCCCCGGCTTCCTGTGTACGGTGACCGCCCTGCTGCGGGAGAACCCGGCGCCGACGGAGCAGGAGGTGCTGGAGGGCATCTCCGGCAACCTGTGCCGGTGCACGGGGTATCAGAACATCATCAAGTCCGTTCATCGCGCGGCCGAGATCATGGCGGAGGAGCGGCGAGCGGACGCGGACTCCGAGCAGCCGGGCGAGGAGATCGTGTGAGGGGGCGACGGGACCGGGCCTGCGGGCACGGCGTGCGCCGATACGGACTCCGAACCGTGGAGCGAGGAGATCGTGTGAGTGGGTGCGGCGTGTGCCGATGCGGACCCCGAGCCGCGGGACAGGACAGGGACGGGCACGAGGCGAGGACATCATGAGCACGAAGCTGTTCGGAGAGCCGGTTCAGCGGCGGGAGGACCCCCGGCTGCTCACCGGGCAGGGACGCTACGTGGACGACCTGGGAGCGGGCGCGCTCGAGGTGGCGTTCGTCCGATCCCCGCACGCCCACGCCCGGATCCGCGACATCGACGTGTCGGACGCCCTCGACGTGGAGGGGCTGGTGGCGATCTACACGTGGGAGGACCTGCCCACCCTCCTCGCCCAGCCGCTGCCGTTGCTCATCCCGCACCCGGCGCTGACGCACGGCCGCACCGCCTACCCCCTCGCCCGCGACGTCGTCAGGCACGTCGGCGAGCCCGTCGTGATGGTCGTCGCCCGCGACCGCTACCTCGCCGAGGACGTCTGCGCGCTCATCCAGGTGGACTACGAGCTGCTCAAGCCGGTGGTCGGGGTGGAGGAGGCGGCGCAGTCGGCGCAGCTCGTCCACGAGGACGTGCCGGACAACGTCGGCGCGCACCTGATCCAGGAGGTGCCCTCGGCGGACGGGCTCGACGCGCGGGAGCTGATCGAGACCGCGCCGCACACGCTGACCTTCCGGCTCGACATCGAGCGCAGCGCCTCCATGCCGCTGGAGGGGCGCGGGGTGTACGCCCGCTGGGACGCCGACGACCGGTCCCTGCGCGTCTACTCCAGCACCCAGACCTCCACCAGCGTCCGCATGGCCATCGCGGCCAAGCTCGGCCTGCCGCTGCCCAAGGTCGAGGTGATCGCGCCCGACGTGGGCGGCGGGTTCGGCGTCAAGATCGTGCATCCGTGGCCGGAGGAGGTGCTGGTCCCGTGGGCGGCGATGCTGCTCGGCCACGAGGTCAAGTGGACCGAGGACCGGCGCGAGCACTTCGTCTCCTCGGCGCACGAGCGGGCCCAGGTTCAGTTCGTCAGGGTCGGCTTCGACGACGACGGCAGGGTGCTCGGCCTCGACGTGAACATCCTGCACGACCACGGCGCCTACACGCCGTACGGGATCATCGTCCCGATCATCACCTCCACCCAGCTCCTCGGCCCCTACAAGATCGGCGCCTACCGGGTCGAGTTCTCCTCGATCTACACCAACACCGTGCAGGTCACGCCGTACCGTGGGGCGGGCCGCCCGCAGGGGGTCTTCTGCATGGAGCGGACGATGGACCACATCGCCGAATACCTGGGGGCGGACCGTACGGCGGTGCGCGAGATCAACTTCATCCAGCCCGACGAGTTCCCCTACGACCAGGGCCTGATCTTCCAGGACGGCCGTCCGCTGATCTACGACAGCGGCGACTACCCCGAGTCGCTGCGACTGCTCAAGGAGCTCATCGGCTGGGACGGCTTCCCCGCGCTGAAGGCCCAGGCGGCGGCCGAGGGACGGAGGATCGGGCTCGGCATCGGCTGCTACGTCGAGGGCACCGGAGTCGGCCCCTACGAGGGCGGCCACGTCCAGATCACCTCCGACGGCCGGGTGCACGTCTCCACCGGGCTCACCTCACAGGGCCAGGGCCACGAGACGGTGTTCGCGCAGATCGCCGCGGCCGAGCTCGGCGTGCCGATGGAACGGGTCTCGGTGGTCACCGGCGACACCCGCAGGTTCGGTTACGCGGTCGGCACGTTCGCCTCGCGGGCCGCGGTGATGAGCGGCAACGCGATCGCCCTGGCGTGCAGGAAGGTCAGGGAGAAGGCGCTGCGGATCGCCGCCGAGGCGCTCGAGGCGGACCCCCGCGACCTGGAGATCATCGACGGCGAGGTGAGGGTGGTGGGCTCGCCCGGCGCCTCGATCCCGCTGGCGACGGTGGCGGTGCTGTCCAACCCCCTGCGCTACGCCTTCGACTCCGAGACGGCCCGGGCGACCCAGTTCGCCGGGGCGTCGTCCTTCGACCGGCCGCCGGTGGAGGCGGGGGAGGAACCGGGGCTGGAGGGACGCGACTACTACTCGCCGATCCGCTCGACGTTCGCCTCCGGCATGCACGCGGCGATCGTCGAGACCGATTCGCTGACGGCCGAGATCCGCATCCTGCGTTACGCCGTCGTCCACGACTGCGGAAACCTGATCAACCCGATGATCGTGGAGGGGCAGATTCACGGCGGGGTCGCCCAGGGCGTCGGTGGCGCGTTGTACGAGCGCATGGTCTACGACGACCACGGTCAGTTGCTGAACGCCTCGTTCATGGACTTCCTGATGCCCTATGCCACGGAGATCCCCTCCATCGAGACGGCCCACCTGGAGACTCCGTCCCCGCTCAACCCCCTGGGCATCAAGGGGGCGGGTGAGGCGGGGGTGATCCCGGGCTCGGCGGTGATCGCCTCGGCCATCGAGGACGCCGAGGGGATCAGGATCGACAAGATGCCGATCTCCCCCTCGGAGCTGTTCGACCTCCGCCGAGCCGCCACGGGCTGATCCGCCGGATCGCCCTGCCGTTCGACCCACGCCGCGCCGCCGGATCGCCATGCCGAGGGACGGGGTTCCCACCGGTGGGTACGTGCTCGGCACCTTCGGCGAGGCCCGTCGACGCCACCTGCGCGCCAGGGGTTCCGGCCGCCTGGACGGGCGTTCCGATATGAGACGAACCGTTCACGGAGGGTCGCCGAGTCGTGACCATCTGAGATGTGACACCGTGGATGTATATCTCGCGAGCCGCATGCGTGACCTTCACCGTGGGGGGACGCCGAGGCGAAGAGGAGTGATCATGTCAAAGCCGCCGCTTCCCGAGGAAGCAGTCGCCATGCTGAAAAAGCCGAATCCCGCCGTCATCACGACGCTTCGGTCCGACGGACAGCCGGTGTCCACGGCTACCTGGTATCTCTGGGACGACGGCCGGATCCTGGTCAACATGGATGAGGGCCGCAAGCGGCTGGGTCATCTGCGCGACGATCCCCGGGTCGCCCTCACCGTGCTCGACGAGGGCGACTGGTACACACACGTCAGCATCATCGGGCACGTCGCCGAGATGCGCGACGACAAGGATCTGGTCGGCATCGACAGGCTGTCTCAGCAGTACACCGGGAAGCCGTACCCGCGGCGGGATCGCAGCCGGGTCAGCGCCTGGATCGAGATCGACGGCTGGCACGGCTGGGGCACGCTCAAGGACAACAGCCAGCCCGGCTGACACCTGCCCGGCAGGCGACGGCCGGGCTGCGGCTCAGGGCCGGGCGTCGACCTGGTCCGCGGCGGGCAGGTCGCGCATCGTGCGCAGCGGGGAGAGCAGCAGCGGCACCACCGACAGCAGCCCCAGCGCGACACTGATCCACAGTGTGGTGCGGGCGCCGAAAAGTTCGCCCAGCACCCCTCCGACCAGGCCGCCGAGGGGAATCGTGCCCCATACGACAAAACGCATGGTGGCGTTCATCCGGCCGAGCATGTGCTCGGGGGTGACGCTCTGGCGGAAGCTGAGCTGTCCGACGTTGTAGAGCACCACGCCGATCCCGTTCATGAACATGCCGATCGCGAACAGCGACATTCTCCAGCCGGGCTCGGCGAGCGGCACCAGGAGCATGAACGGGTTGGTCACGAGGTTGGACAGCCAGATGATCCTGGCGGTGCCGACCCGGCGGCCGACCACGCTCACGATTGTCGCGCCGACGAGCCCGCCGAGGGCCGCCACCGAGAACAGCAGGCCGATGCCGCCGGGGGAGAGACCTATCACCCGGACCAGGAAGATCATCTCGACGGCCGCCAGCATCCCGCTGCCGAAGTTGGAGGTGGCGGTGCAGGCGGCGATCATCCGCAGGATCCGGTGCGTGGACACGAACCGCAATCCCTCGCCGATCTCCTTGAGGAGGCTCCGCCGCGCCGCGCGGTCCGGCACCTGCTCGGTGGCGTTGATCCGCCACAGGAACAGCGCCGAGCCCAGGAAACTGACGGCGTCCAGGAGCACCGCGACCGGCGCGGTGAGCGCCTGAACCAGCAGACCGCCCACGCCGGGCCCGGCCACGCCCGCCGTCGTCCGCACGATCTCCAACTTGGCGTTGCCGTCCACCAGTCGCTCCCGCCCGACCAGGCTCGGCAGGTAACTCTGGTAGGAGATGTCGAAGAAGACCGTGGCCAGGCCCATGCCGAGCGCCACGCCGTACAGATGGGGGAGGGTCAGCCCATCGAGCCACCACGCGATCGGCACCGACAGCAGCAGTGCGCCGCGGACCAGATCCGCGGTGATCAGGATCCGCCGCCTGCGCATCCGGTCCACCCACACCCCGGCGGGCAGCCCCACCAGCAGGAACGCGGCGGTCTCGGCCGCGACCAGCAGTCCGGTCTCGAACTCGCTCGCCTTGAGCGCGAGCACCGCGACCAGTGGAAGCGCGAGCATGCTGATCTGCGTGCCGACCTGGCTGATCGTGTCGGCGCCGAACAGGAGCATGAAGTTCCGATGCCGGAACAGGCTGGGTGAGGTCACCGGGGCATGCTGACGACTTGTGCGGCGAAAATCAACACCTTTACTCCGCCGCTGGAGCCGACAGCAAGGGTTCCGACGGCGTTGAGGTGGGGATCGAACAGGATTCCCACCTCGTTCCGTCCTGATGATCCGGGGCGGAACTCCTTCGTATTTTGCAGGGCCGGACCTGTGGTCTTGTCCATTGGTCCCGAAAAGGGAGAGCTGACATTTCGGATATAAACGGCCCGATGACCGTAAAGCGTCGTGCGAGGCCTTGTTCGTGCTCTACTGTCGGGCCGTATGGGGAAGGTCATCTTGCACGTCACCATGTCGCTGGACGGTTTCATGGCCGGTCCGGACATCAGCGTTGAGCTGCCCATGGGCCGGGGCGGGCCGCGGCTGCACGACTGGATATTCAACGCGTCCTCCAACAACGTGGACGCCGGGGTGATCCGGGAGCTGTTCGCCACGACGGGGGCGGTCGTGCTGGGCAGGAGGACGTTCGATGTGGGCCTGGGGGAGTGGGAGGACACGCCTTTCCCCGCACCCTCCTTCGTGCTCACACATGAGGTTCGAGACGAACTGGCCATGAAGAGCGGAACGTTCACCTTCGTGACCGACGGCGTCGAGAGCGCACTCCGGCTGGCCAGGGCGGCCGCGGGTGAGAAGAACGTCATCGTGATGGGCGCGGACGTCTCCCAGCAGGTCCTCAGGGCCGGCCTCCTCGATGAGATACACCTTCAGATCGCACCGGTGCTGATCGGTGACGGCCGCCGGTTGTTCGACCACCTCGGGACCGAGCACATCGAGCTGGAACGGACCCGGGTGATCGAGTCGCCGCACGCCACGCATCTGGAATTTCGCGTCGTGAAGTAGGCGGCGACGCCGCCACGGTCCCGTTCCGCCCGAGCCTGCCGGTGGGAGGGTGCGGTCCCGTTCCGTCCGGGACGACCGGCGGTCTGCCTGAGCCTCCCGGTGGGAGGACCTGGCCTCGTCCTGGTCGGGCTGACTGCGGGAGACCTCGCCCAAGCGGGCGAGAGCCCGGTGTTTCAGGACACCTCGGCGACCAGGCGCTTGCGGAACACCCAGTACGACCAGGCCTGGTAGCCCAGTACGAACGGCAGCGCGACCAGGCCGATCCAGGTCAGCACGTTCAGCGTGTAGGGGCCGGAGGCGGCCTCGGCGATGGTCAGGCCCGGCAGGGGCGCCGGGGAGAGGGCGCCGAACAGGGCGGCGCCGGTGCCGGCGATGGACGAGGCGGTGGCGGCGAACGCCCAGCCGTCCCGGCCGCGCCAGGTCAGCGCGATCCCGGCGGACAGGGCCGCCATCGCGGCCAGCGCGCACGCCCACAGCCACGGCGCCGCGGCCCAGTCGGAGACGGACGCGGATGCGCCGGGGATGCCGGACAGCGCCACCACCGCGGCGGGCAGGGCCACCGCAGAGGTGATCATCGCGGTACGGCGGGCCCGCGAGCGCACCGGGCCGGAGGTCTTGAGTGCGACGAAGACCGCCCCGTGAAGCACGCACAGCGAAAGGGAGAAGATCCCGCCGGCCAGCGCCGCCGTCGCGCTGCCGTGCAGCAGGTCGGCGAAGATCGCGCCCCACAGGAACGCGGGGAGGAAACTGCCGATCAGGATGCCCAGATCGGCCCGGGCGCGGCCCGTGGAGCTGTGGACCTTGCCCCGCCACTCCAGGCCGATTCCGCGCACGATCAGCCCGACGAGGACCAGCGCGATCGGGAGATAGAACGTGCTCAGCAGCCCGGCGTACCAGGCGGGGAAGGCGGCGAACATCGCCCCGACGGCGGTGATCAGCCAGACCTCGTTGCCGTCCCAGACCGGGCCGATCGTGCCCAGGACCTGCTTGCGTTCGGCCTCGTTCCTGGACAGCACCGGTGCCAGCATGCCCACGCCGAAGTCGAAGCCCTCCAGGACGAAGTAACCGGTCCACAGGAACGCGATGACCGCGAACCAGAAGGTGGTGAGTTCCATGATTTCCGCCTTCAGTACATCAGGGTCGGCTGGAGCCGGGCGGCCCGGTCCTCGTCGTCGTGGGAGGGCCGCGTGAGGGGATCGGGGGAGACGGGCTCGGGACCCGTCCTGACGTGGCGCACGAGCAGAACGGCCTCGGCCAGCGCGAGCACGCCGTACAGGGCGGTGAAAATCGCCAGGGAGATGGCCACCTCGGTCAGGCTGACGCCGGGTGACACGCTCGCGGCCGTGAGCAGCTCGCCCTGGACGGTCCACGGCTGGCGGCCGACCTCGCTGAGCAGCCAGCCCGCGATGATCGCGATGGTCGGCAGCGGCAGCGCCAGCACGCAGGCCCGGGCGAACCACGCGGGGATCTCGCGCGGCGGGCGGGGAGTGCGGCGGCGCCTGCGGGTGAGCCAGAGGCCGAGGGCCGCCAGGGCCACCGTGGACAGACCGAAGACGATCATCACGCGGAAGGACCAGTAGACCACCGGCAGGTTGGGCCGGTAGTCGCCGGGGCCGAACTGCTTCTCGAAGGTGGCCTGCAGGTTCTCGGTGCCCTGGACCACCGCGTTCGGGTCGTGGGTGGACAGGAAGCTGAGCAGCCTGGGCACCTCCACCCCGGGGACGGGGGAGAACGGCGCGCCCGCCGTGTCGTGCCTGAGCCCCTCGGCGGCGGCCAGCTTCATCGGCTGCTGTTCGTACAGCAGCCTGGCGGACGTGTCCCCGCTGCCCACCACCACGACTCCGGCGATCGCGACCATGACCAGTGCGGCCCGCATCGGGGTTCGCCACATGCTCGCCGAGCCCTCCCGCGCCGGCGTGGTCAGGCCGGGATCCGCCGGGTCGTTCCGCCGCTCCCGCAGGATGCGGTAGCCGCAGACCGCCAGCACGAATCCGCCCGCGACCACGAAGGCGCCCCCGACCACGTGGGGCACCTGGGCGAGCGCGGTGGAGTTGGTGAGCACCGCCCACAGGTCCGTCATCCGGGCTCGGCCGTCGACGACCTCGTAGCCGACCGGGTGCTTCATCCAGGCGTTGGCGGCGAGGATGAAGTAGGCCGACAGGTTGGACCCGATGACCGCCGCCCAGATGGTGGCCAGGTGGACGCGCTTGGGCAGCTTGTCCCAGCCGAAGATCCACAGACCCAGGAAGGTTGACTCCAGGAAGAACGCGAGCAGCGCCTCCAGGGCCAGCGGAGCGCCGAAGACGTCGCCGACGAAGATCGAATATTCGCTCCAGTTCATGCCGAACTGGAACTCCTGCACGATGCCGGTCACCACGCCCATTCCGAAGTTGATCAGGAAGAGCTTCCCGAAGAACTTCGTGAGCCGCAGGTAGTGCTCCTTGCCGGTGCGGTGCCATGCGGTCTGCAGGCCGGCCACGAAGACGCCGAGGCCGATCGTCAGGGGCACGAACAGAAAGTGGTACACGGTGGTGACCCCGAACTGCCACCGTGCCAGGTCCAGTGCGTCCATCTTCCCCTCGCCGATCCGATGCTCTACGGGTTGTAGTTCTACTTTCAGTAGTACTACACGCTGTAGAGCATTGGGAGGGGCAGGTGCCGCGAGCTCGTGCGATCTTCGTCACACGGCCCGGAGCGGGCCCGCGGGGTTGCACGACGGCCGTCCGGCTTGCAGCCATTTCTTAAAGGAAATTGCAAGGAATGATATGGGGATGTGCAAGTGCATCCCGATATCAATGAATCAGCCCGAAGGGGGAGTCGGCAAAGGGCCGGCACGGAGGGCTGAGGAGAAATCATGATGAAGAAAATGGCCACCGGTCTGCTGGCGCTCGCCGCCACCGGCGCCCTCGCTTTCGCCACTCCGGCGACCGCGTCCGCCGCGACGTCGGCCACGGCCACGGCCGCAACCGCGACGACCGCCGCGGCCGGTTCGTCCGACTACGACTACAGCGACTACTGGGGCAGCTACTTCTCTTCCAACCACAAGGCCAAGGCCCGCGGCTGGATCGGCGTCGAGTGGGACAAGCACCAGAAGTGGAACAGCGTGCGGGTGAAGGGCTCCCTGTACGACCTTGACCACCGCACGTACAAGCAGGGCGGAAAGTGCGCCTACGTGAAGTTCGCGGTGCACCACTTCGGCGACCACGACGGCCAGTGGTACGACGGCAAGTCCTACACCTACTGCGGAGCCGGCGGGGCCAAGCAGTTCCAGTTCTCCAAGAACCGGGTGGACAGCGTCCGCGTCAAGGTCTGCCAGATCCCCCTGCACAGCTCCTCGCCGACCAGGTGTGGCGACTGGGAGTACCTCTACACCGCCGAGAGCGAGTGATCACATATAGGCCCCGTCCCCTAGCCCTGACCGGCCCGTCCCCTTTCCGGGGCGGGCCGTTCGGCCTTTCACGAGGTTTATGGGTCGCGCCTATCGGTCGATTTTCCTGTTTTCATCATTGCTTATCGAAAATCATATTTTATGGCTAATTGTGGCTTTGGAGAGAACGCCAGGGGTCGCGTGGGTTACGAGTTGTCGGAGGGGTTTCCGGTCGCGGCCTTCAGGTAGGCGTCGAGATTGCCGAGCTCGAAACCACGGCGCTTGATCTTGTTCACCAGGATGCGGAAGTCGCGCGAGAGGTTCGGGCGGAAGTGCAGCAGCAACACGTCGCCCGGGCGCAGTTTTTTGTCGGGCACCTGATAGGCGATCTTCCCGCCGGGCTGCACGGTCGCGGTCCAGAGCAGGAGTGCGTCGATGCCGCAGGCCTTGGCCGCTTTGCGCGTCAGGCTGTTCAGACTGCCGAACGGCGGGCGGAACAGGGTGGGCTGGGTTCCCAGGTGCTTGCGGATCAGTTTGGAGGAGCCGCAGATCTCGGCCTTCTGCTGCTCGTAGCCGAGCGTCGGCAGGTTCGGATGGGTCAGCGTGTGGTTCTCGATCGTCGCGCCCGCGTCGCGCAGGTCGCGCACGTATCCCCACTTGCCCGCGCCCAGGAACTTGCCGCCCTGAGCGGTCGGATCGACCGCGCCCCTGGCCTCCACGGCGTCGCGCATGACAAAGGCCGCGATGGGAATCCGCTGATTCCTGACCTGTGCCACGAAGCCGGGATCCTGCTCCCAGCCGTCGTCGATGGTGAGGAAGACGACCTTCCTCTTGGTCGGAATGGAGCTGATCACCGGCGGCAGACCGTCGCCGGACCGGGGGATCCTCTTCACCTCACCCGGCCTGAGGAGTGCCCCCGGCGGTCCCTTCGGGCTCGCCGGCTCGGGGGAACCGATGGGGGAGGCGCCGGGTGCGGAGACGGTGCCGTCGTCGCCGGATTCCCCGTCGAGGTCCACTCCGGTGCCACATCCGGCGCCCACCGCCAGGACTGCGAACGCGGCCGCCGATCTGATCGCCCATGACTTCGCCGGTGACATGGACGATCATCCTGCCAGTAGTCGAAGGGGTAAATGCCCGATTTGGGAGTTTGGCTGCCATGGATTCCGCCCACCGTGCACCCGCCCCCTCGACAGGTTGTCTCCACTCGCCTCGCGCCCGCCGTGTCAATCGGCTCTCTCCGCCGTGCCGTCATCTCGACCGGCTGCCTCCGTCCGCCACGACCGCGCGGCCCCCTATAGCACATTCGACTCACGTGCTTCGAGCAGCCTGGCGGAATACGGCCGACAGAGGTGAGGCTCGTATAGATCCCCGCAGGTCAGACCTGGTCATCCGTCCCTCCCCAAGGTCGCCGTGGGGATTTTCTGAGATCGTCACCAGGCTCTTCGACGCGTGCTGGTAGGGCCAGCACTACCACAAGCCGGGGTGGGGGCCGGAGTTCGGGAACACGACAATCGCGAAACCCTAAGACGGTCACCCTGTCAGCTTTTGTATGCCAACCTTTGGCGCTAATAGCTGACAAATCCTGTCTAGGGATCCGGCCCACCCGAGGAGAGCAGTGACCGATTCGATCGTGACCGATGCCGTGTATCAAGCCGCCGACCCAGAAGATGGAGCACGGGGCAGCGACTTCGCCCGTCTGTCGCGCCGGATCACACAGGCGGGGTTGATGGAGCGGCGCCCCGGCTACTACGCCCTGAGGATCGGTCTCGTCACCGCCTCCTTCGTCGGCGGCTGGGTCGCATTCTTCGCACTGGGCGACTCCTGGTACCAGCTCCTGGTCGCGGTCTTCCTCGCGGTGGTGTTCGCCCAGATCGGGCTGGTCGCCCACGACCTGGCTCACCGGCAGGTCTTCCGCTCCCGGCGCTCCAGCGAGATCGCCGGACTGGTGGCCGGAAACGTCGCCATCGGCATGAGCTACGGCTGGTGGATGGACAAGCACACCCGCCACCACACGAACCCCAACCACGAGGACCACGATCCCGACGTCTCGCCGGACGTCCTGCTCTGGTCGCCCGAGCAGGCCGCGGTCACCAAGGGACTGCCCAAGTATCTGGGCCGCTGGCAGGCGTACCTGTTCTTCCCGCTGCTCACGCTGGAGGGGTTCAACCTCCACGTGGCCAGCGTCCGGGCGCTGCTGCGCCCGACGATGAAGCACCGTCCCGTGGAGGCGTCGCTGCTGGTCGTGCACACCGTCCTGTACCTGGTCGCGCTGTTCGCGGTGCTGTCGCCCGGCAAGGCCGTGGCGTTCTTCTTCCTGCACCAGGCGCTCTTCGGCGTCTACCTGGGCTGCACGTTCGCGCCCAACCACAAGGGAATGCCGATGTTCCGGGGCGACGAGAAGCTCGACTTCCTCCGGCGTCAGGTGCTGACCTCGCGCAACGTGCGCGGCGGCTACGTGGTGGACACGGTGCTGGGCGGGCTCAACTACCAGATCGAGCACCATCTCTTTCCCAGCATGCCGATGCCGAACCTGCGCCGTGCCCAGCCGATCGTCCAGCAGTACTGCCAGGAGATCGGCGTCGACTACCTGGAGTCCGGGATCGTCAGCTCCTACGCGCAGGCGCTGCGCCACCTGCACGAGGTGGGGGCACCGCTGCGAGCCCAAGCCGCCGCGGCCCGTTAGCTCGCGTCGAGACCCGCACCTTCACCTCAAGGGGCGTCTACCTCCGCCATCGCGTGGCGCGCCAGGCCGTGTCTTAAGGACGCTGCCGCCTCAGCTTGTCCCTGGGGCGGCTCCGGCCCTTTGATCCCGCACTCGACGGTATGACGGCCCTTGCACTCCACGCTCATCAGTGACCGTCGACGAGCCGAGGCACCCCGTCGCCATGCGCGAACGGCGCTCCCGCCGCCACGGAACCGCCCCACTCGTCATAAGAGAGGACCGAGCCGGGGCTAAGCCTCCGCCCCGCCGACCGGCTCGGCCAGGAGCGCCGCCAGCCCCCGCAGTTCCTTGCGTGACAGCAGCCCGAGCTTGCGCAGCGCGTTGGAGACGTGGCTCTCCACGGTGCGCCTGGACAGGAACAGCTCGGTGGCGATCTCCTGGTTCGTCTTCCCCCGCGCCGCCAGCAGCCCCACCTCGCGCTCCCGGGACGACAACGTCTGCCCGTGGGACGGCCGCCCGCCGCGCCACGGATAGGGGATGGGCACCCCGTTCTGCCGCATGATCCGGCAGATCCGCGCGATGTCCCGGTCCGCGCCCATCCCGCCGTACAGCCGCAGCGCGCCCTCCAGCAGCGGCCCGCCGTCGGCCGCCCCGTGCTCGCAGCGCCACCGGCCCAGGCGCTCGGCGGCCAGCGCCTCCTCGTAGCGCAGCCCGGCCTCACACAGGGTGGTACGCGCGGCGTCCAGCAGCCGGTCGGCCTCCAGCGGATCCAGGGACCGCGCCAGGACCGCCCGCGCGCCCAGCAGCGCCGCCTGCGCGATCGGCGCGTCGGCGCCCGAGATCCCCACGCCCAGCTCGTCCACCAGCCCGGCCGCCCGGTCCGCTTCGCCGAGCGCGTCCAGGGCGTTCACCAGGCACAGCACACTCTCCGCCCCCCACACCCAGTTCCCCTTGGCCCGTACGTGGGCCAGCGCGGCGGTGGCGTGCTCGACCGCCCCGGCAGCGTCGTCCAAGGTCAGCAGCAGCCGGGACAACGTCATCCGGGCGGGGATGAGCGGCCAGACGGCCCCGACCCGCTCGGCCACCGCGATCACGTCGTCCAGGCGGGCGGTCGCCTCCTCGGCCGGGCCGGTCGCGGCGAGCAACGTGGCCTGCAGCAGCCGCCGGTCCAGGGACGCGGCCCCCACCCTGGCCCCCGAGTCCGCCAACCGGGGGCTGCGCTCCTCCAGGCCCGCCCACCGCCCGGCGGCCACGTCGACGGCGGCCGTCACCAGCTCGGTGACCTCCGCCAGCCGGAGGTACTCGGCCTGGTCGGCCACCTGGCGTCCCTCGGCGAGCAGGGCCTCGGCCAGCTCCAGCCGGCCGACGTGCAGGGCGCCCTGCGCCCAGTTGAGGCAGGCGCGGGCGTGCTCCCGCGGCGCGGCCCTGAGCTCGTCGTCGCGCAGCAGCCCGGCGATCAGCCGCGTGCTGGCCGGGTCGCCCTGTTCCAGCAGGAGTGAGGCCCTGGCGATGCGCACCGCGACGCGTACGTCGCGGTCGCCGCTGCGGCGGGCCGCCGCCTCGGCCTGGTCGCAGCGTGCGGCGTGCTCGCTGACGTGCCGGTCCACGACGGTCTCCGGCGCGGAGAGCACCGCCAGCGCCCGTCCCAGGAGCGCGGGCCGGTCGGCGAGGTCCTCCAGGGCGCCCTCGATCTGGAGGTGGCCGGCCCGCGTCTCGCCCTGCTGCCGCAGCAGGCGGCCGAGCGCGAAACGCAGCTCGCCGCGCAGGTGGGCGGGGAGGGGCTCGGTGGCCAGCAGGCGTTCGAGTACCGGCACGGCCTCCGTGTGCGCCAGCCCGTCCACCGCCGCCCGGCCGAGCTTGACGGCCAGCCGCACGCGTACCTCGCGGGACAACTCGCCGATCTCCAGCGCCTGGAGCAGGAACCGTGCCGCGGTGGCGTCGTCGCCGTGGGAGAAGGCGGTGTCGGCGGCGGCCTCCGCATTGCCCACGAACTCGGCCGTGCGCCCCGCGTGCCGGTAGTGGTGGGCGAGCCGGGCCACGGGCCTCGGCCCGCCGCCGGATTCGGCGCCGGTTTCAAGGGCCTGCGCGGTCCTGAGATGCAGCCAGCGGCGGCTGGACACGGGCACGGATTCGTACACGATCTGCTGCGCCAGCGCGTGGCGGAACCGGCACCGGCCGCCCTCCTCGTGCAGCAGCCCCACTGCCTGGGCCTGCGCCAGCGCCCTGGCGATGGCCGGCGGCCCACTGTCCGCGACCTCCGCGAGCACCCGCTCGTCCGGCGTCATGCCGACGACGGCGGCGGCCCCGAGGATCTCCCGCGCCGGGTCGTCGAGGGCGGACAGCCGCTGCAGGACGACGTCGCGCAGCACGGTCGGCACGGCGAGGCCAGCCAGGACGTCGGGGCGGCCGGGGATCTCGCCGGCGGGCAGCCGTTCCAGCAGCGTGCGCAGCACCTCCTCCACGACGAACGGGATGCCGCCGGTCTTCTCGCAGAGGGGTCCGGCGAACGCCGGGGGAAGATCGGTTTTGAGTATGCTCCGCGCGAGCTCCTCGACCTCGGGCATGGTGAGCGGGGCCAGGCTGATCGTGCGGGCCGGTCCCGACGGGGCCCGGGCGAAGGCTTCGCGGATCGGCAGCAAGCCCGACTCGGTGCGTACGGTGAGGATCACCGTCAGGTCGCGCGGCATGTGAGCGGCCAGGAAGGCGAGGAAGTCGTGCGTGCCGCCGTCGGCCCAGTGCACATCCTCCAGGGCGAGCACCAGCGGGCTGAGGTGGTCGAGCAGCGCGACGGCGGCGCGGAACACCCGGTGCCGCTCGGCCCGCTGGTCGGGCAGGGGCGGAAGCGGCGGCGGCAGGTGCTCGGCGATCTCGGGCAGCAGCGGCGCCAGCGCCCCGACGACGGGGTTGGACGGCCGCGACCGGGCCAGCTCGGCCTCCGCCTGGCGGAACGCGTCGAGCAGCGGCGACAACGGAAGCGGTTCCTGGAGTTGTTCGCACTGGCCCACGAGCCGGCGGGTCGCGGCCAGGTCGGGCGCCGCGAACAGCTCGGCGACCAGGCGGCTCTTGCCGATTCCCGCCTCGCCCTCGACCAGGGCGAGCGAGGGCCGTGCGCCGATGGCCGCACGCAGGAGGGCCAGCTCGGTGTGCCGGCCGACGAGGACGTCAGACAGGGCGCCCGACGGCATGCGGCCACCCCCTACCTGCACTAATTAGTGCAAACAGGGTACCAAAAATTCATTAAGTACTGCCCAAAAATCCGTATACGGTACGGATGCCCCGTCCCGCGCCCCTCCCTAGCCTCAGTGATCGTCCGTGCGACGTGCGGAGAGGCATGAAGGGCCAACGATGCATCCCATATCCCCCCAAATTCCCAGAAGGCTGGCCACAGCCGCAGCGTTGACCGCGCTGGTGGTGAGCGGCCTCGCCTGGCCTGGATCGGCCTCCGCGGCGACCGGCGACGAAAAGCAGAAGACCTACATCGTGCAGATGCTCCCCGAACCCGTCGCGACGTACGACGGCGAAGTGGCCGGGCTGGCCAGGACCAAGCCCGAGCGGGGCAAGAAGATCCAGCCCAGGTCCGCCGCAGTGACAAAATACGCCGACCACCTCAAGGGCCAGCATGACGCCGCGCTGAAGAAGGCCGGCGGCAGGAAAATCTACGACTACGTCTATTCCTTCGGCGGGTTCGCCGCCAAGATGACCGCCGCGCAGGCGGTGAAGATGCGGACGCTACCCGACGTCGTGGCGGTCACCGAGGACAAGAAGGTCACGGTGCAGACCTCCTCGACGCCGTCGTTCCTCGGCCTCGATGCCCGCGGCGGCCTGTGGGACCAGCTCGGCGGCCCCAGCGGCAAGAAGGGCGGCGCCGGTGAAGGCCTCGTCATCGGCGTGATCGACAGCGGCATCTGGGCGGACAACCAGAGCTTCGCCAACCCCGATCCGGACCGCCACGCGTACAGGCCGGTCGACGGCTACACCGGCACGTGCGACCAGGGCAGCCCGGACGACTCCTGGGACGCCTCCCTGTGCAACGGCAAGATCGTCGGCGCCCGGCACTTCGACGAGGGCTGGGGCGGCGACCAGGGCATGAAGGAGTTCATGCCGTGGGAGTTCGCCTCGCCGCGTGACTACAACGGCCACGGCACCCACACCTCCTCGACCGCCGCGGGCAACCACGACGTGCGGGTGACCGGCCCCGCCGCCGGGTACGGCACGATCAGCGGCATCGCGCCGCGCGCCAGGATCGCCGTGTACAAGGCGCTGTGGTCCACCCAGGCCGCGGACACGGCCAACGGCTACAACTCCGACATGGTCGCCGCCATCGACCAGGCGGTGGCCGACGGCGTCGACGTCATCAACTACTCCGTCTCCGGGACGAGCACGGACTTCCTCGACCCGGCCGAGCTCTCCTTCCTGGCCGCCGCCGACGCGGGCATCTTCGTCTCCGCCGCCGGCGGCAACAGCGGCCCGGCCGCGAACACGGTGGCTCAC
The DNA here is from genome assembly GCF_900188345.1 of Streptosporangium subroseum. Lineage (GTDB taxonomy): Bacteria > Actinomycetota > Actinomycetes > Streptosporangiales > Streptosporangiaceae > Streptosporangium > Streptosporangium subroseum. The sequence continues at coordinate 190,456 of NZ_FZOD01000005.1, forward strand.
CCGTCCCCGTGGATCACCACGGTCGCCGCCGGCACGCACAACCGGACCACGCAGGGGAGGGTGACGCTGGGCAACGGCGCCTCCTACACCGGGCCATCCGCGGCTCCCACGAAGGCGGGCCCGGCGCCGCTCATCGACGCCGCGACGGCGGGCCTGCCCGGCGCCGACCCGGCGAAGGCGGCGCAGTGCTGGGCCGCCCGCGACAACGGCGGCACGGCGGTGCTCGACCCGGCCAAGACCAAGGGCAAGATCGTGGTCTGCGACCGCGGCGTGACGTCCCGGGTCAACAAGAGCGTCGCGGTGTCCGAGGCCGGCGGCCTGGGCGTCATCCTGACCAACGTCGACGACGATTCGCTTTACACCGACCTGACCAGCGTTCCGACCGTGCAGCTGCAGGTGAAGGACCGGCAGGCCGTCAAGGACTACGCGGCCACCGGCGGCGCCACCGCCACCGTCGAGCAGGCGACGGTCAACACCGACGCCCCGGCCCCGTACGTCGCGGACTTCTCCTCGCGCGGCCCGCTCAACGCCGGCGGCGGCGACGTGCTCAAGCCCGACGTGATCGCCCCCGGCCAGGACATCCTCGCCGCGTTCTCCCCGGCCGGCTCGGGGGGTCTCGACTTCAACCTGTCCAGCGGTACGTCGATGGCCGCCCCGCACATCGCCGGTCTCGCCGCGCTGCTGAAGGACCTGCACCCCGACTGGTCGCCGATGGCCGTCAAGTCGGCCCTCATGACCAGCGGCACCGACGTCAAGGACGGCCCCGCCGACGACCCCTCGGTGATCTTCGGTGCGGGCGCCGGCCACGCCGCCCCGAACAACGCCGCCGACCCCGGCCTCGTCTACGACAGCGGCACCAACGACTGGATCGCGTTCCTCTGCGGCGAGACCAAGGGCGTCACCAAGGCCGCCTGCGACGAGCTGAAGAGCGAAGGCTACTCGTTCGACCCGAACGACCTGAACACCCCCTCGATCGCGATCGGCCGCCTGACCGGCACGCAGACCGTGACCCGCAAGGTGACCAACGTCGGCCGCTCGACCGCCACGTACACCGCCTCCGTCACCGGCCTGGGCGGGATCAAGGCCAAGGTGTCGCCGAGCACGCTCAAGCTCAAGGCGGGCGAGACCAAGTCGTTCACGGTCACGTTCAGCCGCACCACCGCCGCGATGAACGCCTACGTCGGCGGCCACCTCACCTGGAAGGAGAAGAAGAAGCACACCGTACGCATCCCGCTGGTGCTGCGACCGGCGCAGGAGACCTGGGCGGCCTCGTACGGCGTCGCGGGCGGCCCCGACTCCGGCGAGTACGTCACGCTCGACCCCAAGGGTGAGCGGGTCTACGTGACCGGCCTCAGCCAGGTGGCCACGTTCGGCCAGGACAGCCGGTCCATGGTCACCGTCGCCTACGACGCGGTCACCGGCGCCGAGCTGTGGAACAGAAGCTACGTCGGCCCGGCGAAGGTGTACGACGAGCCGTACGGCCTGGAGACCAGCCCTGACGGCTCCAAGCTCTTTGTCGTCGGCGCCAGCCAGGGCACCGGCACCGGCCTCGACGCCGTCACGATCGCGTACGACAGCGCCTCGGGTAAGCAGCTGTGGGAGACCCGGCACACCACTCAGGGCTCCGCCGGCGACTACGCCAAGGGAGCCGCGGTCGCGCCCGACGGCAAGACCGTCTACGTCACCGGCATGACCTCGTTCGGTGAGGCCGACAAGAACGACTACTTCACGGCCGCGTACGACGCCACCACCGGCAAGCAGTCCTGGTACGTCCAGTACGACGGCCCGGGCTCCAGCACCGACGACGGCCGGGAGGTCGTGGTGACCCCCGACGGGTCCAAGGTCGTCGTCACCGGCCAGAGCGCCGGCCCCGAGGGCACCGGCCTGACCGACTGGGGCACCGTCTCCTACGACGCCGCCACCGGCAAGCAGCTCTGGGCCGCCGACCTCAACGGCGAGGACAACGGCCTGGACATCCCCTCCGCCCTGGCGGTCACCGAGGACGGCAAGGCTGTCGTCGTCACCGGCGTCACCAGCAACCCCGGAACGCTGACCGACTACACCACCGTCTCCTACGACGTCGCCACGGGTAAGCAGCTCTGGGCCGACACCTACGACGGCCCCGCGCACGAGAGCGACACCCCGCACGACATCACCTTCGCGCCCGGCGGCAAGCTGTATGTCACCGGCAACACCACCGGCGAGGGCTCCGGGTCCGACTACACCACCATCGCCTACGACCCGGCCACCGGCGCACGCTCCTGGGTGCGGAGCTTCGACGGCACGGCCAAGAACGAGGACTACGCCAACGGCGTCCGGGTGACGCCGGACGGGAGCAAGGTCGTCGTCACCGGCGAGAGCAGCGTGAGCAGCGAAACGGAGCTGGGCACGGCGGTGACCATGGACTACGTGACCATCGCCTACGACGCGGCCACCGGCGAGCCGATCTGGACGGGCCGCTACGACGGAAACGTCGCGGCCGGGGACTCCGCCCGCGGCCTGGCCGTGGACGCAACCTCCGGCAACGGAGTCCGCATCTTCGTGACCGGCGTCAGCGCGACCGGCGGCACCCCGCCGAACGCCGCCGAAGTGGACATGGTCACGGTCGCCTACTTCGAACCGTGGAAACAGTCCTGACCTTTCAGTGACACCGCGCCCCCGGCCTCCCCAAGGAGCCGGGGGCGTTCCCAACGTGTGGTTCGCGGGCCCGGGCGACCGAGGCGATCTTTCCGGAACCCTCATGAGCTGGGACCTCTCTGACAATCGCACGCCACGCCATAGGGCAGATGTTGCTGTTATCGCTCCGCCGGGCGATTGCCTAGGGTGGTTCGTGTGAAGCTCGCAGGCAGTGCCGTACTCGGCATCGACAGAGATCGTGTGTGGTCCGCGCTCCAGAACCCGGCCGTGCTCGTGTGCACGATCCCGGGTTGCGAGCGGCTGGAGGAGACGGGGCCCGACACCTACCGGATGATGGTCACCGCGGGAGTCGCCTCGATCAAGGGCGTCTACCAGGGCGAGGTCGCCCTGTCCGAACCCGACGCGCCGCAGCGGTTCGTGCTCAGGGCCCGGGGCCAGGGCGCCCCCGGCACCGTGGACGCCGTCGTGGAGGTCCGCCTCAGCGAGGTCGAGGGCGGCACCCGGGTCGACTACGACGCCGAGGCCGTGATCGGCGGGATGATCGGCGGGGTCGGCCAGCGCATGCTCAGCTCGGTCGCGAAGAAGACCGCGAAGGACTTCTTCGCCGCCGTCGAGAGCCACCTCGTCCTCAACGAGACGGCCGTGCCCGTTCAGGCCGTCCCCGTTCCCGCCGTGACCGCGCCCGCGGTCCCCGTTCTCGACGGCGCCGCGCCGGGCGGGCCGTCGGCCACCGCTTTCACCGCGCCGGCCGCGCCGGGCGTCCCGGGTACAGCGGGGCAGGCCGGGACCGCGCAGGTCTTCGAACGTCCCGCCAAGCAGCCCAGGCCCGGCGTTCCCGCGTGGTCGCTCCTCGCGGGGTTCGGGATGGGCGCGGGCGTCGCGCTCGGCAGCGCGGTGATCGGCTGGCTGCTCGGCCGTAGCAGCAGGAAGCGCTGATCGGCCGTACCGCTGGGAAACGGTGACCGGCCGCATCGGCGGGAAGCGGTGACACGGCCGGCCGTGTCGCCGAGAGGCGGTGATCGGCTGTACCGGCGGAAAGCGGTGATCGGCCGGCTGTGTCGCAGGGAAGTGCCGAGCGGCGGTGGCGATAGGAAGCGCTGATCATGCCCCGGTGAAGAACCAGCGGTTTTCGGGTCAAGCGGTTCGCGCGCTTGACCGGTGAAACGCGCATCTCCTGGCAGTTTGGGATACGTCGACCACGACGGTTGCCGGGGGAACATGGAGCCGCTGCTGATCCTGCACGCCGTGGCCGCGGTGCTCGCCCCGGCTCTGGTGCGCCGTCTCGGTCGCGACGCCTTCTTCGTGCTCGCCGTGCCGCCGGTGTGCGGGTTCGCCTACACGCTGTGGGTGGCGCTGACCGGCATCCCGGTCGAGTCGCACCACTCCTTCGCCCCCGCTCTCGGCCTCGGGCTGTCCTTCCGCGCCGACGCGCTCGCCGTGCTCATGATGTCGCTGGTCACAGGCGTGGGCGCGCTGGTCCTGCTGTACTGCTCGCGCTACTTCGCCCCTGGAGACGACGGGCTCGGCCGGTTCGGCGGGGTGCTGGTGGCGTTCGCCGGGGCGATGCTCGGGCTGGTGGTCGCCGACGACCTGCTGCTGCTGTACGTGTTCTGGGAGCTGACCACGGTCTGCTCCTACCTGCTGATCGGCCACGTCCCCGAGAGCAGGACCGGCCGCAGGGCCGCGATGCAGGCGCTGACCGTCACCACGTCCGGGGGGCTGGCGATGCTCGCCGGCATGGTCATGCTCGGCGAGGCGGCGGGGACCTACCGGATCTCACAGATCGTCGCCGACCCCCCGGCGGGTGGCATGGTCTCGGCGGCGGTGGTGCTCATCCTGGCCGGGGCGCTGTCGAAGTCGGCGATCTTCCCGTTCAGCATGTGGCTGCCGGCCGCCATGGCCGCGCCGACCCCGGTCTCCGCCTACCTGCACGCCGCGGCGATGGTGAAGGCCGGGATCTACCTGCTCGCCCGGCTGGGCCCGGCGTTCGGGGAACCGGCCGTCTGGCGGTGGCCGGCCGTATCCCTCGGCCTGCTCACCATGCTGCTGGGCGGTTGGCGGGCCCTGCGCGAGAACGACCTCAAGAAGCTGCTCGCCTACGGCACGGTGAGCCAGCTGGGTTTCCTGGCCGTGCTGTTCGGCGCGGGCACCCGGGACACCGCGATCGCGGGCGTCGGCATGCTGGCGGCGCACGCGCTGTTCAAGGCGTCGCTCTTCCTGATCGTCGGCGTCGTCGACCACTCCACGGGCATCCGCGACCTGCGCGAGCTGAGCGGCCTGAGGCGTTCGGCGCCCTGGCTCTGCGCGGCGACCGTGGCCGCGACGGCCTCGATGGCGGGGATCCCGCCGTTCCTGGGATTCGTCGGCAAGGAGGCCGCCTTCGAGTCGCTGCTGACCGGGCGGCTCACCGACACCGTGACGCTGGCCGGGGTGGTCGCCGGCTCGGTGCTCACCGTCGGCTACAGCGCGCGGTTCCTGTGGGGAGCCTTCGGCAGCAGGCCCGGCCTGGAACCGGTCCCCGTCCACCGCACCGGCGCCGCGATGTTCCTGCCGCCCGCGCTGCTCGCCGCGCTCGGACTTCTCGCCGCCCCCTTCTCCGGCCGGTACGGCCAGGCGATGGAGAGCTACACCCGCACCTTCCCCGGACCCGGCCACGGCACCCACCTCGCGCTGTGGACCGCCTCGCCCGTGCCGCTGCTGCTGTCGGCCGCCGCACTGGCCGGGGGAGCGATCCTGTTTCTGGCCAGGGAGCCGCTGTCGCGTGCCGGGGCCGCCCTGCACGTGATCGACTCCGGCCGGATCTACTGGGCTCTCGTCCGGGGACTGGAACGCTTCTCCCTCCAGCTGACCGGTGTCACCCAGCGCGGCTCGCTCCCCGACTACCTCATGATCGCATTTGTGACCGCGGCGGGGGTCGAGGTCTTCTCGCTGCTGTACGGGCCCATCACCCGGATCCGGCTGGACGTGGTCCCCTGGGAGCGCGTCGAGCAGCCCGTCATCGGGATCCTCCTCATCGCCACGGCGATCGTCGCGCTCCGGGTGCGGGCGCACATCGTGCTCGTGCTGGTGGCCGGGCTGACCGGATACGGCACCGCCCTGCTGTTTCTGGTCCACGGCTCGCCGGACCTGGCGCTGACCCAGTTTCTCGTCGAGACGCTGAGCCTGGTCGTGTTCGTGCTGGTGCTCCGCAGGCTCCCGGCGGGATCGAAGGAGGGCCGGTTCAGGATCCCCTTCGGCGTGCGACTGGTCCTCGGGCTGGTGAGCGGCGCCGTGGCCGCCGGAGCCGGGATCCTGGCCGTGAACGCGCGCCAGGCGGTGCCGGTCGGCACGCTGATGGCCGCCGCCGCCGAGGAGGCCGGGGCCTCCAACGTCGTCAGCGCGCTCCTGGTCGACATCAGGGCGTGGGACACCATGGGCGAGAGCTCGGTGCTCGCCGTCCTCACCCTGGGAGTGACCGGCCTGGTCTTCCTGCGCCGCCGTACGTATTCGATGGAACGCCCGCCGGAGACGGCGGGCACGGACACCCGGACGGCCTGGCTCTCGGCGACCCTGCCCGCGGGGCAGCGCGCCGTCATCGTCGAGGTCGTGGCCCGGCTGATCTTCCACACGGTGGTGCTGATCTCGGTCTTCCTGCTGTTCACCGGGCACAGTTCGGTCGGCGGGGGGTTCGCGGGAGGCATCGTGGCCGGGCTTGCCCTGGTCATCCGCTACCTCGCCGGTGGCCGCTACGAGCTGGCCGTCGCCGCGCCGGTCACGGCGGGAGTGCTGATCGGCCTGGGACTGCTGCTGTCCACGACCACCGCGTTCTGGGGACTGCTGTTCGGTGGCGCGCCGCTGGACATGCTCTCCGCCGACCTGACGGTCCCGCTGGTCGGCGGGCTTCACCTGTCCACCGTGCTGCTGTTCGATCTCGGGGTCTACATCACGGTGGCGGGCATGGTGCAGGACATCCTGCGCAGCCTCGGCACCGAGCTGGACCGGCAGATCGAGGAGGAGGCCGGGTGACCGCCTCGCTGGTGCCGTTCGCGGCGTCGGGGGTTCTGGTGGCGACGGGGGTGACGCTGCTGCTGGAACGGAGCCTGGTCCGGCTGCTGGCCGGTGTCATCCTGCTCGGCAACGGGGTGAACCTGCTGATCCTCACCGCGGGCGGGCCCGCGGGGGAGCCGCCGATCCTCGGCAGGTCCGACCCGGACCGGATGGCCGACCCCCTGCCGCAGGCGATGGTGCTCACCTCCATCGTGATCACCCTTGGCGTCACCGCGTTCCTGCTCTCCATGGTTCACCGGTCCTGGCAGCTCACCGGCGGCGACGAGGTGCAGGACGACACCGAGGACCGCCGGGTACGGCTGCGCGCCAGGCGCGGAGAGCTCGCCCAGGCCGTGCTCGACAGGCAGGAGGCGTACCGGCGAATGGTCCGGGAGCAGCGCGCGGAGCTCGCCCGGCTGGAGGCGGCGCGGCACGAGAGGGAGCGCAGGGAGGCCGAGGAGCTGGAGCAGCGGATCCTGGACGTCAACGTGGACCTGGGCCGATGGCTCCAGGAGAACAAGGACGAGGGACTGTCCACGGAGCGGCTCGCGGAGCGCTTCGCCGAGGCCCAGCGTGCCGAGGACGTCTCCAAGGAGGGCAGGCAGGAGCGGGTCCGTGAGCTGCGCGCGGAGTTCGCCCGCAGGGAGCGGGAGCAGGCCGAGCGGGAACGGCACATCCGCAGGCGGCTCCGTACCCGCCGGCGCGAGGCGCGCAAGCAGCTGCGCGCCGCGATCCGGGCCGACCGGGAGCGGCAGGCCAGGGCGCAGGACCCCGACCTGGAGGGGCCGGACCCGGAGGAGGAGAGCTGATGGCGATGCCGCATGCCGTACGGGACGCACGGGGGGAGCGCCGGTGGAGGCGCTGATCTCGGTGCCCGTGGTGCTGCCGCTGCTGGCCGCGGGGCTCAAGCTGGCCATCGGCAGGCGGCTGCGCAGGCTTCAGGCGCTCATCAGTGTGCTCACCCTCGCGGCGGTGCTGGCGGTGTCGCTGATCCTGCTGCCGGTGGCCGACAGGGAGGGGCCGCTGGTGGCCCGCGCGGGAGGCTGGGAGGCGCCGATCGGCATCGCGCTCGTCGCCGACCGGCTCTCCACGCTGATGCTGGTGGTCTCCTCGGCCGTGACGCTGTGCGTGATGATCTACTCGCTGGCCCAGGCCTACGCCGACCAGGAGGACAGGGCCCCGCTGTCGATCTTCCATCCGGCCTACCTGATCATGGTCGCCGGAGTGTCGGACGCCTTCCTCTCCGGCGACCTGTTCAACCTCTTCGTCGCGTTCGAGATGCTGCTCAGCGGGTCCTACGTACTCCTCACCTTCGGCGGGACCGAATCCCGCATCCGGGCGGGCGCCACCTACGTGGTGATGGGGCTGGCGTCGTCGCTGCTGTTCCTCGTCGCGATCGCGGTGGCCTACGGCGCGACCGGCACCGTGTCGATGGCCCAGCTCGCCGAGCGGTTCTCGGTCCTTCCCCAGCACGTCAAGCTGCTCGTCGAGCTGATGCTCCTGCTGGTCTTCGTGGTCAAAGCGGCGATCTTCCCGATGTCGGCGTGGCTGCCCGACTCCTATCCGACCGCGCCCGCCCCCGCGACGGCGCTCTTCGCGGGGCTGCTCACCAAGGTCGGCATCTACTCGATCATCCGCCTGGAGGCGCTGCTGTTCCCCGGCGGGCCGGTGAGCGGCCTGCTGATGTGGGCGGCGCTGCTGACCATGCTGCTCGGCGTGTTCGGGGCGGTGGCGCAGACCGACATCAAGCGAATGCTCTCCTTCACCCTGGTCAGCCACATCGGCTACATGGTGTTCGGGGTGGCGCTCTCCACCGTCGCGGGCATGGCGGGCGCGGTGTTCTACGTCGTTCACCACATCACCGTGCAGACCAGCCTGTTCCTGGTGACCGGGATGATCGAGCGCCGCGCCGGGACCACCTCGCTGGACAGGCTGGGAGGCCTGATGAAACTGGCGCCCCTGATCGCGGTGCTTTTCTTCGTTCCCGCGATGAACCTGGCGGGGATCCCGCCGATGTCCGGCTTCCTGGGCAAGCTGGCGTTGATCCAGGCGGGAGTGGCGGACGGCCGCCCCATGGCGCTGACCCTGGTCGCGGGGAGTCTGATGACCAGCCTGCTCACCCTGTACGCCGTGGCGACGACGTGGAGCAGGGCCTTCTGGCGGGCACCGCCCCCCGGAATCAGGCAGACGGGAACCGTACTGGAGAGCGAGGAGCGGGAGGACGGGGAAGACCCCGCCTCCCGCGCGCACGGCACCGAGGGGATCACCGGGCGCGCGATCGTGACCAGCGTGAACATGCCGCTCGCCATGCTGGGCTCCACGATGGCGCTGGTGGCGCTGGCCCTGTCGTACACCGTCATGGCCGGGCCGTTGTCCGCCCTGGCGGAACGGATCGCCACCGAACTGCTGGCCCGCGAGCCGTACATCTCGGCAGTGCTCGAAGGCGCGCGATGAACGGCCGGTTCGGCAGTGCTCGAAGGCGCGCGGTGAACGGCCGGTTCGGAGGCGCGGTGAACGGCTGGCTCGGTGGCGCTCGGAGGCGCGGTGAACGGTGGACCCGGCGTGTTCGGGGGCGCGCGGTGAACGGCGGGCCCGGTGTGTTCGGGGGCGCGCGGTGAACGGGGGAGGAGGTCAGCGCTTCGCACCGCGGCTGCTGGGCAGGCGCGTACCACTGGTGCAGGTGGCCTGGCTCACGCTGGTCTGGCTGCTGCTCTGGGGCGAGTTGACCGTGGGCAACGTGCTCGGCGGTCTGCTGGCCGGGCTGGTCGTCGTGTGGCTGCTGCCACTGCCGGTGCTGGACTCCGGGCTCCGCATCCACCCCATCGGACTGCTCGTCTTCCTGGGCCGTTTCGCGGTGGACATGCTGGTCTCCAGTTTCAGGGTCGCCTTCTGGGCGTTGCGCCCGGGCGCTCCTCCGGTCCAGATCGTCGAGGTACGGCTGCGCTCGTCGTCGGAGGTCATGGCCGTGCTGATCACGGTGGCGCTGTCGGCGCTGCCGGGCAGCCTGGTGCTCGAGGCGCACGTCAGGGAGAGGCAGCTGGTGCTGCACGTGCTCGGCATCACGGGTGACGCGCGGGCCGTCACCGAGGCGGACGTGGCGCGGCTGGAGAACCGCATCCTGGCGGCCTTCGGCACCCGCGCCGATCAGGAGGAACTGCGATGACGGCGGTATATCTGACCGTGCTCGCGCTGCTCGGCGGCGCGGCGGCGATGACGCTCTACCGGCTCGTGCGCGGTCCCACCATGCTGGACCGCGCGGTCGCGCTGGACGTGCTCACCGCCGTGGTGATGTGCGGGATCGGAGCCGGGGCGACGGCACTCGGCGAATACTCGGCGCTGCCCGTGCTGCTGGTGCTCTCCCTGCTGGGGTTCGTCGGATCGGTCTCGCTGGCCAGGTTCTTCTCGGGGCGAGCCCGATGACCGCGCCGATCGGATCTTTCGCGAGCCGGGTCCGTTGGCCGCACCGACCCGGTTTTCCGCGAGGTGGGTCCGTTGGTCGCATCGACCTGTTCTCTGTGAGGTGGACCGGTTGTCACGTCGGCCGGGTTCCCGGTGAGGTGGGTCCGTTGACGGTTCCGCTCCGGTTCTCCGGGAGGTGGGTCCGTTGACCCCGTTGGATGTGGCCGCCGCGGCGTGCGTGCTGCTGGGCGCGGGACTGGCGTTCGCGGCGGGAGTCGGGATGGTCAGGTTCCCCGGCACCCTGGCGCGCATGCACGCGGCGACGAAGCCCCAGGTGTTCGGACTGTTGCTCATCCTGCTGGCCATGGGACTGCGCAACCCGGGCTGGACGGTCGTGGGGATGCTGCTGCTCATCGCCGTCTTCCAGGTGGTCACGGTGGCGGTGGCCGCCTACGTGGTGGGACGGGCCGCCTATCTGGGGGAGTCGCCGGAGGACGACGGCACGGCGAGCCCGTTCTCAGAACCTCGCGCTTAAGGATCTCCCGGCGTACCGTGTCGGTATGCGGGAGGCACGTGCGGAGGACGCAAGGACCGAGGCCAGACGACTTATACGTGATCTGCTGGGTGAGGAGCGGCCTGACGCCGCAGTTCTGCTGCGTGAGGCGGGCACGATGCTGGGCGCCGACCGCGTCGAGCGCTGTGTCGAGCTGGCACGCGGCGCTCCTCTCACCCGGAGGTCCACCGAGCTCGCCGCGCTGGCCGGCCTGCTGGTCGGCACCCGCGAGCTCGGCGAGGAATGGTGGCGGCGCGAGCGCGGTGGCAAGCTGCCGTCGCCGGACGAGGTGCTCCGGACCTCGACCGCGATCGACCCGTGGACCGACCTGACCGTGCTGGAGATGCTCGCCGCCTGGATCGCCGACGACGTGGCGGACGGAGCCTGGGGCCGCCCTTTCGCCGTGACCGACCTCAACTCCTGGCAGGCGGAGGACCGGGTCGAGCTGCCCGAGGACGCCACCTCGGGACAGCGGATCGTGGTCTCCTTCGACGCGGGCGGCCGGCTCGACGCGGTGGTTCTCCGCCGACCGGACGACGAGCTCGGCTCCAACCTTGACTTCGACTCGCTGCGTTACTCCCGCCCGGCCGAGGCCCAGTGGAGCTGGGGCGTCGCCGCCGGGCTCGGCCCGCACCTTCTGGACGAGGATCCCGATCCCTACGGGGAGCCGGTGGACGCCCGAGCCGCCGAGATCCTGCACGCCTGGGCCCTGGGACACGGCGCCTCCGCCCAGCAGGCGGGTGAGGTCTGGAAGGTCAAGGGCGACGTCGTCGCAGCGATCGAAAGGGTCGACTGGATGTGGCGCAGCGCCGAGTGGTTCGCCTGGTGGCGAGGCGTGGCCGCTCTGGTCGACGGAGAGCCCAAGCAGCTCGCCGCCCGTCTCGAAGAGATCGCTGACGCTGCTTAGCGCCGAGTTCCCTGCCGCACACCGCCGTGCGATCTCTCGCCGTGCCGCGGGCCTCGGAGATGAGCGAATCGATAAACTCGCACGCTCTGGCTTCCCGATCTGCGGTCACTTCGCCGTGCACCTGATCGGCTGACCGGCACGCCCCCGAAAACCTTAACGGTGCCAGTCAGCCGACCATGTTCTTGGACGTTGCAGCCTTCTCCGCTTTCGAAAACGCGACCTTCTCGGAAGCCCGGTGGCCTGGGCGAACCGGCTCACCTCAGGGCGAGAGTCGCGCTCGGCAGGACGCAGCATCCGAGGAACGGTGGAGCCGGATCGTGCGCCGAGCCCTGTCCCCTATGGGAGAAGGTGCGGACCGGCCCGGCGGTGCTACCGGGCCGGGCTTCGGTCCTCAGTGCCGGTCGCCGCGGTTGTGGTCGCGCCGGTCGTGGTCGCGGCGGTTGTGGTCGCGGTCGTAGTCGCGGTCGCGGTGGTTGCGGTCGTAGTGGTGGGAACGGGCGTAGTCGAAGGACACCGCCCTCCAGCCGCCGTTGAACCACCGGTAGAAACGGTGACCGTCGAAGCGGTAGCGCTCGCCGCGGTTGGACACGCTCACCGCTACGGTCTGATGCGCGGTGACCGAGGCGGCCGCGGTGACCGGGGCGGACGCGGTGGTCGTGGTGGCGGCCGAGGCGGCTCCGCCGGTGGAGGCGATGATGCCGCCCGCGATCGCCAGCGTCGCGGCCGCCGTCGCCAGGCTCCGTGTGATCTTCTTCATGTCATTTCCCCCTTGAGTGGTGCGCGCCGTTCTCAACGCGCACCCTCAAGCTAGATGGGTGAAATGTTCTTTTCTGCGTACAAAGTCACATATAAGCACTAATGCGCACTATGACACATAAACGGCCTTTTTTGGGTGTGATGTCCGTGACCGTGGTACCGGTGCGTCCAACGCGGCAGCTTGACGTCGATGTGCGTTCCGCTGCTCCATCAGCCCTGCGACGGTGCGGGGAGGAGCGAGGGCGGGGCCGGCCGGTGGCGTGGATCGGCGAGTTCGTGGGCGGAGCGGGCCGGCCAGATCATCTGTCGCCCACGCCCCGCATCACCGAGGCGAGGCCCCTTGGTGCACGATCGGCGCCTCGCCGTTCATAGCGGACGCCCGCACCCATGATCCGTCGGCGCGGAGTATCCAGATTGTGCGGCGGCCGTCCTCGCCTCGCTCGTGGTGGCGCTCGATACCGGGGCGGCGCTGGCAGGATCTCATCGTGATCCAGGTATCGGTCTGTGGTCCGCGCGACTGCACAGGCGAAGACGAGTCCAACGCCCGCGAGATCGGCCGGCTGCTGGCGGAGCGCGGCGCGGCGGTGATCTGCGGCGGTTACACGGGGGTCATGGCCGCCGTGGCGGCCGGCGCCCGATCGGCGGGCGGAACGGTGGTGGGAATCCTGTCCCGAGCGGACAGGGAGCACGCCAACCCGGACCTTTCCATCGTGATCCCGACCGGCATCGGAGAGGCGCGAAACAGCGTCATCGTCAACTCGGGGGACGCCGTGATCGTCATCGGTGGGTCGTGGGGCACCCTGTCCGAGCTGGCACTCGCGATGCGCCGCGGACGTGTCCCCGTGGTCCAGCTCGGCGGCTGGCGGCTCCTCGACCATGACGGGCGCCCAGTGGCCGGTATCAGGCACGCGTCGTCCCCGGAGGACGCGCTGGCGATTACCAGGCTCTGGCCCGACCGCTGACCTCATCGTCGTGGCCGCACGCGGTAGCCGTCGGTGGTCGGGAGGTTCCAAAGGCCGGGATCGGTATTCGCTTCGCTCTACCCCGTAACGGCCGGTGCGGAACCGGCGTCACGCGCGAGGGTCGCCTTTCGAGGTCGTGCCGGCGGGCGAGGGCAGGCGCATCAGTTTGAGGGCGAGGGCGTTGACGGCGACGATGATGCTGGAGCCGGACATGGACAGAGCCGCGATCTCGGGGCGCAGTACCAGGCCGAACGCGGGCTCGAACACGCCCGCGGCGATCGGCAGGGCGATGGTGTTGTAGCCGATCGCCCAGCCGAGATTCTGGCGCATCTTGCGCAGGGTGCCGCGGCCGATGCGTAACGCGGTGGGCACGTCCAGCAGGTCGGAACGCATGAGCACGACGTCGGCGGTCTCGATGGCCACGTCGGTGCCGGCGCCGACGGCGATGCCCAGGTCGGCCTGGGCGAGTGCGGGGGCGTCGTTGACACCGTCGCCGACCATGGCGACCTTGCGGCCACCGGCCTGCAGTTCGGTGATCTTGGCTGCCTTGTCGCCGGGCAGCACCTCGGCGATGACCGTGTCGATGCCCAGCTGATCGGCGATCCGCCGCGCGGTGGCGGCGTTGTCGCCGGTGAGCATGACCACCTCAAGGCCGAGTTCGTGCAGGGCGGCCACCGCCGCCGCGGAGGTCGGGCGAGGCGCGTCGGCGATGCCGATCACCGCGGCCGCCGTGCCGTCGATCGCGACCATGATCGCGGTACGGCCTCCGGCGGCCACCTCGTCCCGGCGGGCGCCCAGCTTGCCGAGATCCACCCCCTCGCGCTCAAGCAGACGCCGATTGCCCACCACCACCCGATGGCCGGCCACCTCGGCGACGGCACCGTGGCCGGGCACGTTCTCGAACCGTACGGCCCGCAACGCGTCCGAATCGCGCGCGTCGGCGTGGCGGACGACCGCCTCGGCCAGCGGGTGCTCGGACTCCCGCTCCACCGCGGCCACCAGTCGCATCACCTCGTCCTCCGCCACGCCGTCGGTGATGACGTCGGTGACCTCCGGTTCGCCCCTGGTCAGGGTGCCGGTCTTGTCCATGACCACCACCTGGATGCGCGCGGAAGTCTCCAGCGCGATCGCGTTCTTGAATAGGATGCCGCGCTCGGCGCCGAGTCCGGCACCGACCATGATCGCCGTGGGGGTCGCGAGGACAAGCGCGTCCGGGCAGGCGATGACCACGAAGGTGATGGCGAACAGGATCGCGATGCCGAACGGCTGACCGGCGAGCAGGAACCAGGCGACGAAGGTGAGGCCGCCACCGGTCAGCGCGACGAGCACCAGCCAGAAGGCGGCCCGGTCGGCGAGGCGCTGCCCGGGAGCCTTGGAGTTCTGGGCCTGCTGGACGAGCTTGACGATCTGTGCCAGGGCGGCGTCGGCGCCGACCTTGGTGGCGCGTATCCGTAGCGTGCCGTTGCGGTTGATCGTGGCGCCGATGACGGCCGAGGCCGGCTGCTTGTGCACCGGCAGGCTTTCACCGGTGACCACGGACTCGTCCACTTCGCTGTCACCGTCCTCGACGACCCCGTCGACCGGGATCTTCGCGCCGGGACGTACCAGCAGCAGGTCGCCGGTGGCGACCTCGGCGGTGGGCACTTCGACCAGCGCGTCCCCGCGGATGACGACCGCCCTGGGCGGGGCCAGGTCAAGCAGGGTGCGGATGGCGTCGTTGGCGCCTCCGCGGGCGCGCATCTCGAACCAGTGCCCCAGCAGAACAAAGGCGGCCAGGACGGTGGCGGCTTCGTAGAACACCTCGCCGCCGCCGGTGAGGGTCACGACCAGGGAGTACAGCCAGCCCGCGCCGACCGCCACCGAGACCAGCACCATCATGTCCAGCGTGCGGGCCCGCAGCGCCCGCACCGCCCCGTTGAAGAAGATCCAGCACGAGTAGAAGATCACCGGCAGGCTGAGCAGCAGCGCCCACATGTCCGGGCGCAGCCCGAAGGGAACCGGCAGGTCCAGGCCGAGCACCTCGGTGCCGATCGGCGACCACATCACGATCGGGATCGAGAACAGCAGCGCCACCAGGAACCGGTTGCGCATGTCGGCCACCATCGCGGCCATCGACATCCCGGCATGGCCGCCATGGTCCATCGTGTCGTGCGGGGCAGTTGGCGTCCCGGCTCCACCGTGGCCTGTGTCATGCGGGGAGGGCGGCGCCTCGGTTCCGCCACGGTCCATCGTGTCGTGCGGGGAGGGCGGCGCCTCGGTTCCGCCGTGCTCCATCGTGTCGTGCGAGGAGAGCGGTGCCCCGGCTCCGCCGTGGCCTACGGGCGGTGGGTCCGGCTCGTCCATCGGATCGCAGATATGGGCGGGCACCGACTGTCCCGCGCAGTGGTAACCGCATTCGATCACCCTGGCGCGCAGCTCCGCCAGCGAGGTGAGGGCCGGGTCGAACAGCACCGACGCCGTCTGGGCGACCGGGTTGACCTCCACCTCCAGCACTCCCGGGCAGCGGCCGAGCCGGGCCTCGACGACGTTCTGCTCGGAGGCCCACAGCAACCCGCTGACCTCCAGGATCGCGGTGCTGCGCTCCTTGCCACTCCCGTGGCGAGCGTGGACGTGATCTGTCACGGGCCGGCCTCCTTCACGGTAGGAAGGTGGTGGAGTCGACACTCCCATCGTAAATCCATCGATTCCGCTCAAGATCAATCTGTTGCGCCGGGATCGCCGAGGACGACGCCCGCCGGGCGCCCCTGCCCGGTTCTCCACTGATGACGATCTCCGGGCTGGTCAGCCACCTGCGCTGGGTGGAGGCGGGCTGGTTCGAATACACGTTCCTCGGCGGGGAGGACCTCAGCCCATGCACCAAGGAGGATCCCGACCGCGAGATGCGCGTCGCCGTCGAGATCCCGATCGTCCGGCTACTCGCCGAGTACGAAGCCGAGTGCGCACGGAACCGGCGGCTCGTGGCCTCCTCGACCTGGACGCCCTCTCGAAGAGGAAGATCAGCACCGGTGAACCGGTCACGTTGCGGTGGATCATCATGCACCTGATCGAGGAGACCGCACGGCACAACGGGCACATCGACCTGCTCGGGGAGATGGCCGACGGTGTGACCGGAGACTGAGGTCCCTCCCCTTGGGCCGCCCGGATCGTCGGGTGGCCCAAGGGGAGGGCCGGACGATGCTCTGATCGCCGGGTGACCCAAGGGGACGGCGAAACTGGGGCAAATCTAATTTTGTAGCTGTTTTGGTGTCCATAACACCCCATAGGGAAGCCCTAGCAGGGACGTCGCGGGGAACCTGGGCGGGGACGATCCGGCCGCCGGCCACCTGGGCAAGGGCCCGCGCGGCGGGTGAACGCTCCACCCAGGGAAACGGGGGAAGGCGATGTCGTCCAGCAGAAACGAACGGTCGAAAGGGATGCGCCGCGGCTTCGCGGAGAATCCCGACGGAAGTTACGTCACCCCGGCGGGCGGTCTGGAGGTCCTGGAGAATCCGCTCCTGAACAAGGGGACGGCGTTCAGCCCCCAGGAGCGGGCGGACCTGGATCTGGACGGGCTGATCCCGCCGGTGGTCGAGACGCTGGAGGAGCAGGCCCGTCGCGCGTACGCGCAGTATCTGGAGCAACCGACCGACCTGCTCAAGAACGTCTTCCTGCTGGCGCTGCAGGACCGCAACGAGGTGCTCTTCTACCGGCTCCTGGCCGATCACCTGCGGGAGATGCTGCCGATCGTGTACGACCCGACGGTCGCGCAGGCGATCAGGGGCTACAGCCAGGAGTACCGCCGGCCTCGGGGCGTCTACCTGTCCATCGACGACATCGACGGCATCGAGCAGGCCTTCCGGAACTTCGGCATCGGGCCCGACGACGTCGACCTGATCGTCGCCTCTGACGCCGAGGAGATCCTGGGCATCGGAGACTGGGGAGTGGGCGGCGGCGCCGGCATCGCCGCCGGCAAGCTGGCCGTCTACACCGCCGCCGCCGGAATCGACCCCGCCCGGGTCATCCCCGTCGCGCTGGACGTCGGCACCGACAACGAACAACTGCTCAACGACCCCCTCTACGTCGGCAACGGGCATTCACGGGTGCGGGGACAGCGCTACGACGACTTCATCGAGGCCTACGTCTCGGTGGCCACCCGCCTGTTCCCCAACGCGATGCTGCACTGGGAGGATTTCGGCCCGTCCAACGCCCGGCGCATCCTGGAGAAGTACACCGGCCGGATCTCCACCTTCAACGACGACATGCAGGGCACCGGTGCGATCGTGCTCGCGGCCATGCTGGGCGCCGTACGCGTCTCCGGCACGCCGATGCGCGACCAGCGGATCGTCGTCTTCGGCTCCGGTACGGCGGGCATCGGGATCGCCGACCAGATGCGCGACGCGATGGTCCGTGACGGCCTCGACCGCGAGACGGCCACGCGCCGGATCTGGGCGGTCGACAAGCAGGGCCTGCTGATCGATGACATGGCCGATCTGCGTGACTTCCAGGTCCCCTACGCCCGGCCGGCCTCCGAGGTCGCCGACTGGAGCGGGGAAGGGGACAGCATCCAGCTCGGAGAGGTCGTCGAACGGGTCAGGCCGACGATGCTGCTCGGCACCTCCACCGTCCACGGCGCCTTCACCGAGAAGATCGTGCGCGCCATGGCCGCCGGCGCCGACAGGCCGATCATCTTCCCGATCTCCAACCCGACCGGGCGGATCGAGGCGATGCCGGCCGATCTGATCCGGTGGACGGACGGCCGCGCCCTGATCGCCACCGGCATCCCGATCGACCCCATCACCTACAACGGCGTCACCTACGTCATCGGCCAGGCCAACAACGCCCTGCTGTACCCGGGGCTGGGGCTGGGCACGATCGTCTCCAGGGCGCGCCGGGTCAGCGACGGCATGCTTCAGGCCGCCGCCGAGGCGGTCGGTGGGCTGGTGGACGTCTCGACGCCGGGCGCGTCACTGCTGCCCCAGGTGGACAACCTCAGGGAGGTCTCGGCCACGGTCGCGGTCGCGGTCGCCAAGCAGGCCGCCCAGGAGAAGCTGGCCCGCGTCGACCTGCACGACCCCGTCCAGCAGGTCCAGGACGCCATGTGGCAGCCGGAGTACCGGCCGGTCCGGGCGGCCTGACATGGCCGCCCACCAGGGACAGAAGGCCGCGCCCAGGATCCTGGATCTGCCGATCGGGCTGAAGGCCTCCGGCACGCGCACCGAGAGTGACTCCCTCGGCGAGATCCAGGTGCCGGCCGACCACTACTGGGGCGCGCAGACCCAGCGGTCGCTGATCCACTTCAACATCGGCGACGACCGCATGCCGAAGGCCGTCTACCACGCCTACGGTTTCATCAAGAAGGCCGCGGCGAACGTCAACGGACAGGCCGGCCGCCTTCCCCGGTGGAAGGCCGACCTGATCAGCCGGGTCGCCGACGAGGTCATCAGCGGTGATCTGAACACCGAGTTCCCGCTGTACGTCTGGCAGACCGGCTCCGGCACGCAGTCGAACATGAACGTCAACGAGGTGATCTCCAACCGGGCGATCCAGCTGGTCGGCGGCCGGCTCGGCAGCAAGGAGCCCATCCACCCCAACGACCACGTGAACATGGGGCAGTCGTCCAACGACACGTTCGTCACCGCCATGCACATCGCCGCGGTGCGGGCGATCGACAGCCGGCTGCTGCCCGCGCTGGCGCGGCTGCGGGACGCCGCGGCGGCCAAGAGCCGTGAGTGGGAGCACGTGGTCAAGATCGGCCGCACCCATCTGGAGGACGCCACCCCGCTGACGGTCGGCCAGGAATGGTCGGGCTACGTCGCCCAGCTCCAGGACGCCGCCGACCACCTTGAGCACACCCTCTCCGGGCTGCACCGGCTGGCGATCGGCGGCACGGCGGTCGGCACCGAGCTGAACGCGCCGCCGGGGTTCGGGGACGAGGTCGCCGCGCGGATCGCCGATCTCACCGGATATCCCTTCGTCACCGCACCCAACAAGTTCGCCGCCCAGGCCTCGTGCGACGCGCTGGTCCGCGTCTCCTCGGCGCTGCGGACCCTGGCGGTGTCGCTGTTCAAGTTCGCCAACGACATGCGCTGGCTCGGATCAGGGCCCCGTACGGGCCTGCACGAGCTGATCCTGCCGTCCAACGAGCCGGGTTCCTCGATCATGCCGGGCAAGGTCAACCCGACCCAGGCGGAGGCGATGCTGATGGTCGCCATCCAGGTGATCGGCGACGACAGCGCGGTCTCGATGGCCGGCGCGGAGGGCAACTTCGAGCTCAACGCCTTCCGCCCGGTCATCATCAACAACGTCCTGCACTCGGCGCGGATCCTGTCGGACATGATGGACCACTTCCGCACCTACCTCGTCGAGGGCGTCCGGCTCAACACCGCGAAGCTGCGGGACAACATCGACCGGTCCGTCATGATGGTGACCGCGCTCAGCCCCGTCATCGGCTACGACAAGGCCGCGCGGATCGCCCACCGGGCGCTCGACGAGGACCTCACGCTCAAGGAGGCCGCCCTCAGGTCGGGTGTCGGCCAGGACCTGTACGACAGGGTCGTCGACCCCGAACGCCTCACCCGTCCCGGCGTGGCCGGAGCCGCCGAAACCGCGAAGGCCGGCGCGGAGTAGGCGTTCGTGCCGGGAGTGGACTCACGGACGAGCCGCCGAGCCGGGTCGCGCGATCCCACGGGAACAACGGCCTCGGTGGCGGAATCAGCGGGTCTCCGGACTGGTTGCAGCCACATGTGAAGGTTGAAATTTACTCAGACGTGGTCTGTCCCTGGTGCTACATCGGCCACGCGCGCTTCGCCCGCGCCGTCGAGCGTTACCGGGCCAAGGGCGGTGAGGTGGAGGTCGAGTTCCGGCCGTTCCAGCTCGCGCCGGATGCGGAGTCCAACGGGGAGCTCACCCTCAAATGGGCGGCGGAGAAGTTCGGCGGGTCCGAGCGGGCCGCGCAGATGTTCGGGAGGGTGACCGAGGTCGCCACCGAGGACGGGCTGGTGCTGGACTTCGATCGCTCGATCCAGGCCAACACCTTTGACGCGCACCGCCTCATCCGGCTCGCGGGTGAGCAGGGCAAGGGGGAGGAGGCGCTCTACGCGCTCTTCCGGGCCCACTTCACCGACGGCCTCGACGTCGGCTCGCGCGAGGCCCTCTCCAAGCTGGCCACCGAGCTCGGTGTGCGGGCGGACCTTGAGGGAGAGGACGGCGCGGCCGCGGTGAAGGAGGAGCTGGCCCACGCCCGCGCTCTCGGAGTCAGCTCGGTGCCGCTGTTCCTGTTCGAGGGGCAGTTCGCCGTCTCCGGCGCCCAGCCCGAGGACACCCTGCTCGCCGCACTCGAAGAGGTCGCCGAGCGCACCGGTCAGAGCCCGGCGGCCCGGGCCGTCAAGGCCGCCGCATCCGGCGGGGACGCCTGCGACGACGAGGGATACTGCGCCGTCTGACTCAGGGGTCCCGCAGGATCATCTGTTCCGCGCCGTCCGACGACGCCGGGTCGCGGGATCGCCCGCTCCGCGCCGTCCGACGGCGCCGGGCCGATGGGGGTGGCGGGTGGGGAGACCCGCCCGCCACCGTGGATCCGGCCGGGCGAAGAAGGTCAGGTGGAGAGGCCGAGGTCGCCGGAGCGATAGTGGCGGCGGCAGAGGACCTGGTAGCGGATCGGGTCGGCGCCGGTGTCGCCGATGACCACCTGCTCGCCGGTGCGCACCAGGTCGCCGCCGACCACCCGGGCGTTCAGGCGCCCGGGGCGCCCGCACCAGCACAGGACCTCCACCTGGAGGCGGTTGATCTCGTCGGCCAGCTCGAACAGGCGCTGGGCCGCCGGGAACATCTGCGAGCGGAAGTCCGAGGCCAGGCCGAAGGCGTAGACGTCGATGCCGAAGTCGTCGGTGAGGTCGGCGAGCTGCTCGATCTGGGCGACCGTGTAGAAGCACGCCTCGTCGCAGATCACGTAGTCGATGCGCTCGTGCGCACGGACCAGCGCGACCAGGTCCAGGTCGTCGACGACCTCGACGGCCTCGCTGCCCAGCCCTATACGGCTGGTGACCTGGGGTCCGCCGGAGCGATCGTGCTTGGTCAGCACCAGGCCGCGCCTGCCCTGGCGGCCGTGGTTGTAATTCATCTGAAGGGCCAGCGTGGACTTGCCGCAGTCCATTGGGCCGAAGTAGAAGCGCAGTACTCCATCCCTGGAGCCGACGGGAACAGCGGAGAGCGCAGACAATTCGGTCACAGGAGGCCAGCCTAGTGGGTCTGGTGGGACTGTTTGGGCAGGCGGTGCGCTGGTAGAAGTGTGTGATACGAGCAAACATAGGCAGACACAGCCTGACTTGGCTTGATTATGAAAAGCGTGGGAGATTCGTTTTGGCCTATCAAAGTGGGAGAATCTGTGACGACCACCAATAACTCTGCTCCACCTCTCGGCAAGATCCCAGCCACCACGACCTCCGGCCCCTCCACCGCGGAGACCTCGGAGATGCCCACGGCGCTTGCGGCGATGATGACCGAGGACGAGGCCGTCGCCGCCCAGGCCGAGGCGGCTCGCTGGCGGTACGGGTTCTTCGTCGTGGTCACGGGACTCGTGGTCATCCTGATCGGGTTCGTGGTGATCGCACTGCGCAGCAATGACACGAGCGCCGCGTTCGCCGGCCTCGTCGGGGTGTCGGGTGCGATCATCGGCGCCTACTTCGGCGTGCAGGTCGGTCAGTCCGGCAAGGACCGGGTCGAGTCCGAGCTGCGCCGTACGAACGAGATCGCCATCCGGCTCGCCGCGAAGATTCACGCGCACGACGCCGACGCGGTGATCAACTCCACCATGGGTCCCCGCCGCCGCTGAGACCACCCGGGCTGACGCCCGAAACGACGGCCACCACAGATCTCCGAACACCTGTTGTACTCGGAGCATCGCGCGGTGGCCGTTCCATGTCTCCCCCTCAACGTGACCTTTTCCCCGTGGGGTGGCCGCCGTCCGAATCCCCGCCCTGAAGGACTCCGCCGGCCGATTCCCATCGGGCCACGTCCGGTATCGCGGTCCGGCGTCAACGCGCGGGTCGAGAAGATCCACAACGAATCGGCCGGTGGAGTCCTTCAAGCAGGGGCCGATGTCGACCAACACTGCCCAAGGACCAGGCGAAGCTTCGGCAGGGTCCGCCGATTTGCCGAGGTCGCAGGACTGGGTAGACACGGGGGCATGCGTAGCGTCCGTATCGGGGTCGACACCGGAGGCACGTTCACCGACGTGGTCTCGGTGAACGAACAGACCGGTGAGATCACCACGACCAAAACCCCTTCCACCCCCGCCAACCCGGCCGACGGATTCATGGAGGGAGTACGGAAGGTCCTGCGGAAGGCGGCCACAGAGGGCGACGCGGGGATGGAGGCCGTGTCGGCCGTCGTGCACGGCACCACGGTCGCCACCAACCAGCTTCTCGAGGATCGCATCGCCGATCTGGGCTTCGTCACCACCGAGGGCTTCGAGTTCATCCTGGAGATCGCCCGGCAGAGCGTCCCCGACGGCTACGGCAACTCCTATTTCTGGGTGAAACCGCCCCGCATCGTTCCGGTGCACCGGATCAGGACCGTCGGCGGGCGCCTGGACCACACCGGAGCCGAGGTCCGGCCGTTCGACGAGGCGCAGGCCGTGGCGGCGGCCAGGTGGTTCCGGGAGCGGGGGATCACCGCGATCGGCGTGTGCTTACTCCATTCCTACGCCAACCCCGGCCATGAGCTGCGCATGCGCGAGGTCCTCGAACGGGAGCACCCCGACGCGGTCGTCTCGATCTCCAGCGACGTGCTGCGCGAGTACCGCGAGTACGAGCGGTCGGTCACCACGCTGGTGGACGCCGCGGTCAAGCCGACCATGCGCCGCTACATCGCCAACCTGGCCGAACGGCTGGAGGAGGCAGGGGGGAGCGGCATGCCGTTCTCCGTCATGAAGAGCAACGGCGGCGTGCTGTCCGCGGCCGAGGTCGTGCACCAGCCGATCACGACCGTGCTCTCCGGCCCGGCCGCGGGCGCACTGGGCGCCGCGCTGATCGCCGCCACCGCGGGTCACCCCTCGGCGATCACCCTGGACGGCGGCGGCACCTCCACCGACGTCGCGGTGGTGGTCGACGGGGAGCCGTCGCTGACCACGGAGGGCAGCATCGGCCGCTACCCCTGCAAGATCCCGATGATCGACATCGTCACCGTGGGCGCGGGGGGCGGGTCCGTCGCGTGGATCTCGCCCGAGGGCACGCTGAAGGTGGGGCCCAGGTCGGCGGGGGCCGATCCCGGCCCGCTCTGCTATGGCAGGGGCGGCACCGAGGTCACCGTCACCGACGCGCACGTCTTCCTCGGCCGGGTCCCGCCGCACCTGCTCGGCGGGGAGATCCCGCTCGACGCGGACGCCGCCCGCCAGGGAGTCGAGGCGCTGGCCGGAAAGGTCGGGCTGACCCCCGAGCGGACCGCCGCAGGCATCCTGGAGATCAGCGCGTTCAACCAGTCGAACGCCATCCGCCAGATCACCGTCAAGCGCGGTCTGGACGTGCGTGACTTCCCCATGGTGGCCTTCGGCGGTTCGGGGCCGCTGCTGGTCTGCCGGTTGATCGACATCCTCGGGCTGCCGTCGGTGATCGTCCCGCCCGATCCGGGCAACGTGTCGGCGTTCGGGCTGCTGACGGTGGACGTCAAGAACGACTACGTGCGCACCTTTGTCACCCGCGACCTCTCCCTGCCCGACGCCGCGGAGATCTTCCGCGACCTGGAGGGACAGGCGGCCGAGGCCCTCGACCGGGAGGGGTTCGCCGCCGACAGGCACGTCTACGCGCGCAGCGCCGACCTGCGCTACTACGGCCAGGCCTACGAGGTCCGGGTGCCCGCCCCGGCAGGTCCGCTGGACGAGGCGTGGCGGGCCGAGGTGCTGGACCGCTTCCACGAGGCGCACCAGAAGCTCTACGGGTACGGCTACCGCGACGACCCCCGGCACGGCGTCGAGTGGGTCAACCTCAGGGTCTCGGGCATCGGCCCGATCACCCGCCCGGCCATCGGGCGCAGGCCGTACGGCACGGTGCCGCCGGAACCCGAACCCGCGACGGCCCGCCAGGTCTTCTACGACGAGTGGGGCCCGGCCCCGATCCACCGCCGCACCGCCCTGGCCGCCGGAACGGTGATCGCGGGCCCCGCGGTCATCGAGGAGTACGGATCCACGCTGCCGGTGCATCCCGGTTTCACGGCCGTCGTGGACGCGTTCGGAAACCTGGAGGTGCGCCGTGACGGAGCGAACCCGACGCAGTGAGCGGAGTGGTCCGCGAGGGACGAGTGGCCCGCGGAGTGAGCGAGGAGCGGTGAGCGACCAGTGAGCGCGGAGCGAACCCGACGCAGTGAGCGGAGTGGTCCGCGAGGGACGAGTGGCCCGCGGAGTGAGCGAGGAGCGGTGAGCGACCAGTGAGCGCGGAGCGAACCCGACGCAGTGAGCGGAGTGGTCCGCGAGGGACGAGTGGCCCGCGGAGTGAGCGAGGAGCGGTGAGCGACCAGTGAGCGCCAAGCGAGCGGTGAGTGTGGCGGACCCGGTGCTGGTGGAGATCGTCGAGGGCACGCTGGCGTCGGTGGAGAAGGAGGTCGAGACCGCCATCGCGCGGACCGCCCGCTCACCGATGATCCGCGACGCACACGACTTCCGGGCGGGCATCCACGACGTACGGCTGCGCAAGCTGACCGGCAGGTCCTATTCGGCGCTGGTCCAGCCCGTCGTCAGGGATTTTCCCACCGAGGAGATGAAGCCCGGCGACGTGTTCTTTCACAACGACGTCTACCTGTCGGAGGGCGGGATCGGGCATCTGCCCGATCTGTGCGTCACGGTCCCGGTCTTTCACCGCGGGGAGGTGGTCGCCTTCGTGCAGGCGTTCGGGCATCACGACGACATCGGCGGGTCGGTGCCCGGTTCGATGCCGAGCCACGCGCGGAGCGTGTTCGAGGAGGGGCTGATGGTCCCGCCGATCAAGCTGTGGGACGAGGGCGTGCCCAACAGGGCGGCGCTCACGATCATGACCCGCAACTCGCGGATGCCCGACTCGCTCGCCGGTGACCTGGACGCCGAGTGTTCGGCCTGCCTGATGGGCGCGCGGCGGCTGGAGGAGCTGTTCGACCGCTACGGGCGTGAGGCGGTGGAAGACTGCTTCGACGCGATCATCTCCAAGACCACCGAGACGTTCCGCAGGGAGCTGCTGGCCAAGATTCCCGAGGGTACGCACGTGTGGGAGGACTACGCCGAGCACGACGGCGTGGACGAGCCTCGCCTGCACACCCAGCGGATGACCCTCACCGTCGACCACACCGCCACGTCTCCCCTCATCATCGACTTCACCGGCACGTCGCCGCAGGCCAAGGGGCCGATCAACCACGCGGGCGACTACGCCGACGGGGTGTTTCTGAAGAAGTGGCTGGCGCCGATCCTGCGCAACCTGGCCGACACCCCTGAACGGATGGCGGAGCTGGACGTCAACGAGGGCGTCGTCCCCCTCATCGAGATGAGGTTTCCGGAGAAGGGGACCCTGCTCACCCCGATCTTCCCGGCGCCCACGAACGCCCGGACGTTCGTGATCCTGCGCCTGCTGGGGGTGCTGGCCGGGGTGCTTGCCAAGGCGACCGGCGGCCGGATGCCCGCAGACCAGGAGACCATTCGCTACACCGGCGTCTACGGCGAGGGCCTCGACGGCATGCCGTACCTGATGAGAGAGGTCCTCGGCGGCGGCTCGGGCGGACGGTGGTACGCCGACGGGGAGGACACCATCCACGTCGTCCCCGACTCGCGCAACATCCCGGTCGAGTTCGCCGAGTCCCGCTGGCCGTTCCGGGTCGAGCGGCTCGGCCTGGCGCAGGACTCCGGCGGTCCGGGTCTCTACCGGGGAGGTCTCGGCTATGACAAGCATCTGCGGATGCTCCGCGACGCCTCGTTCATGTCCATCGCCGACCGTTCGATCCTGTCCTGCTGGGGAGTGAACGGCGGCCGGGCCGGCAGGCCGTTCGTCGTGGAGATCGAGGGCCGGGTGATGGAGGGGCTGGTGGACGACTCGCCGGTCCGCGCGGGCGAGGTCGTTCGCGTGCGCACCACGGGCGGGGGTGGCTGGGGTTCGCCGCTGGATCGCGACCCCGCGCTGGTGGCCGCCGACGTCCGCGACGGCAAGGTCTCGGCCGAGGGGGCCCGCGAACACTACGGCGTGATCCTTCACGGCCCCGCCGGCGATCCGTCGATCGACGAGGAGGGTACGGGCCGCCTCCGTGGCGAACTGCGTGCCCGTGTCCCCGCGGATGCCCCGTTCTTCGACCGGGGTTCCGGCTTCCCGTCGCTGTCGGGCGGCCTGCCGTACGCGGAGGTGGACCACCTTTGAAACCGTCGCGAGCGTTTCGGGCGCGCGGTGCTTGGCCATTTCCTGGTCGAGATTTTAGGTGAGCGAACCCACCACTCTCATAGGCAGGTAAGTCAAAGTGGAGGAACATAGTCGATTAGTAATCAATGGCGTCAAACTGGGCGTGACGTGCAATGAACGCCTCGGAGTGAGGCCGTTAATCGGCAAAGAAGAGAGAAGACCATGACCGAACTTCCACTCGATGTCATGAGCATCCTCGCTGATGAGGTCGTCTCTGTCGAAGACTGGCGGATCGAGTTGGTCGACGGAAACGTCGACTGAACATCACCGCTGAAACCTCAAAGGCCAGTGGGCTTCCCGGGTGGGAAGCCCACTGCCGGGTGGGAGCTCAATCAGGCGAGGCGAACCGGCGACAATGGCACGACAAGAGGGAGTCAAGGAACAGATCGTCTATCCCGCGGCGCGGCGTCAAGAGCTGGTCGAGAAACTGCATGGGCGCACGGTGGCCGACCCCTACCGCTGGCTGGAGTCGGACGAGGGCGCCGAGTGCGCGGCATGGCTGGCCGCCCAGGACGATCTGCTGGCGGCGCAGGCGGCCACCTGGCCGCAGCGGGAGATGTTCCACCGGGTGGTCGCGGAGCTGGCCGGCAATGGCGCGGTGGCCGTTCCCGCGGTGACACCGCCGCTGCGGCGGGCGAGGCGTCGCTTCTTCCTGCACCGCGCCCCCGACCAGGAACTGCCCGTGCTGATGGTCGCCGAGGACGGTGAGCCACCGCGTGCGCTACTTGATCCGCTGGCGGTGGATCCGTCGGGACGCACGACGCTGGACGCCTGGCGGCCGTCCTGGACGGGCGAGTTGCTGGCCTACCAGCTCTCCTACCAGGGCGATGAGCGGCCCGCGCTGTGGGTGATGGAGGTGGCCGGTCGCCGGGTCGTCGACGGCCCGCTGGTTCCGGGCCGGGCGACGCCGACGGCCTGGCTGGCCGGCGACGACGGGTTCTACTACGTCACCCTCTCCCGGAGCCGCGGCTCCGGGGCGGCGCCACAGCGCCAGGTCCGGTTGCACCGCCTCGGTCATGACCCCGACCGGGACGCTGTGGTCTTCGAGACCTGCTCCCCGCAGCTGTCGGTCAAGATCAGCCCTGAGGGGCGGTGGTTGATGCTGAGCTGCGCGCCGGGAGCGCAGAGCGGCAACATGCTGTGGCTGGCCGAGGTGACCGCGGGGCAGGAGCACGTCCTGCGGCCGCGTCTTCTCCACGACGGGAGCGCCGACGGCGCTCAGGCGGTGCTCACCTTCGGCCCCGGTGGCCGGATCTACGCGATCACCGACGCGGGCGCGCCGTTCGGCCGGGTGTGCGCCGTCGACCTGGCGGACCCCCGCGCCCCGGCCTGGCGCACCCTGATCGCCCAGGACCCGCCCGCCGTGCTCACCGGCTGCGTCCCACTCCCCACCCCCGGCCCCGATTCCGACGTCGCCACTGCTGTAGCCCGCCCCACCGCTCCCGGCCCTGCCTCCGCGTCCGTCCCCGGTACCGCTCTCGACCTTGGATCTGTCCCCGGCCCCGACACCGCCCCCGATCCTGCCTCCGTGTCCGTCCCCGGTACTGCTCTCGACCTTGGATCTGTCCCCGGCCCCGACACCGCTCCCGGTCCTGCCTGCGCCCCTGGCATCGGCCCCGTACCCGGTTCTGATTCTGGTTCTGAGGAGGTCTGCCTGCTGCTGAGCCGCTCCCGTCACGGGGCGGCCGAGCTGTCACTGCACGACGGCGAAGGCCACCAGCTCGCCGAGGTGCCGACGCCCGGACCCGGATCCATCACCAGACTCACCGCACCGGCTCACGGCGACGCCGAGGCGTGGTTCGGCTACAGCGACTTCGTCACCGCCCCGGCCGTCTACCGCTTCAGCCTGCACGACCGGCGCTGCCATCCCGCCGCCCCGGCCACCACCGCTGTTCCCGCCCCCGCCGCCCCGGCCACCACCGCTGCTCCCGCCCCCTCCGGCTCGGTCCCCGGCCCGGTCTCCGGCTTGGCAGAGCCGGGGCAACCACCTCCGCGGATCCGTCAGATCACCTACGCATCTTCCGACGGCACCCCGGTGCGGATGTATGTCATCGCCCCGGCCGCCGGGCAGCAGGCGCCAGGTCCGCGTCCGACACTCCTGACCGCCTACGGCGGATTCGGTGCCTCCTGCCTGCCCGCCTACTCACCTACGATCCTGGCGTGGGTGCGGGCCGGCGGCACCTACGCGATCGCCAACGTACGCGGCGGTGGTGAACGGGGAACCGACTGGCACGCCGCCGGCCGCGGACTCAACAAGCCCAATGCCTTCGCGGACTTCATCGCCGCCGCCACCTGGCTGATCGATCACCGGTGGACCACTCCGCGGCAGCTCGCGATCAAGGGAGCCTCACACAGCGGGCTCATGGTGGCGGCCGCCCTCACCCAGCGCCCCGACCTGTTCGCCGCGGTCGCCTGCTCCGCCGCCGTCCTGGACATGGTCCGCTACCCGTACTTCGGCCTGGGCCCCTGGTGGGTCACCGAATTCGGTGACCCCGGCCAGGCCGATCAGTTCGACACCCTGCTCGGTTACTCTCCCTACCACCGGGTCCGGCCGGGCAGCGCCTACCCCGCGGTGCTCCTCATCAGCCCGCACCACGACGCGCGTGTGGACTCCATGCACACCCGCAAGATGACCGCGGCCCTCCAGCACGCCACCACCTCCGGCAACCCCATCCTGCTGCGCTACGAAGAAGGAGTCGGCCACGGACCACGCGCCGCGTCCCGCTGGAGCGCGCTGCAGGCCGACATCCTCGCCTTCTGCGCCGCCCACACCGGCCTGGGATCTCCTTAGCGCCGCACCGCGTCGGGTTCGGCCGACCCCTCAACGAGCCAACGGGTGCAGCACTAAACGGCGGCTCGCCGTCTGCGCGCGCGGTAAGCCGCCGCTTTCACCCTGCTGCCGCAGGTTTGCATCGCGCACCATTCGCGGCGTCCACCTCGTGAATGGTCGAGGTAGACCTGGGTGCACTCGGGGCGGGTGCATTCCTTGAGGTGCGAGGCATGGGCTCCGCCGAGAATGTCGATTGCGTCCCTCGCCACCGACGACATCGCCTGCTCCGTCGTCGCCTCGGTCCGCCGGCCGCCCTGGGTGAGGTGCGGGATCGCGGAGGGCAGGCCCGCCGCACGGTTCACGAGCGCGAGGGCGTCCTCGTCGTACCCGCTGTTCTTCATTCGCGCGATGACGAGCGCGTAGATCGCCTCCCGCAGCGCGATCGCGTCGTCGAGATCGGCCGGGCGGGCGTTGCCGTCGACGTCGACGAGTCCGGACTCCCGGAACCAGGCGTCCAGGCTGCGCGGAGACGCGAGCATGTCCGTCGGCACGGGGTTGCGTCGCGCTCGCAGCGTCCCGATGAAATCGAGAGCCAGGTTGCCGCAGGGGAATGCATGTTCCATGTCACCAGTCTGCCAGGTGACGAACCATCGTGCGTCACCACATTGACGGGTGACGGAAAAACATGCCATGCTCGTCACCAGTTGAACCGGTAACGCACAAGGGTGCGCGTCTCGCCGGGGTCACCAATGAGAGGGCACAGCATGGACCTGAAGCTTGAAGTACTGACGCTCCCCGTCTCCGACGTCGATCGTGCCAAGGCCTTCTACGAAAACCTGGACTTCCGGCTGGACGCCGACTTCGTCGTCGGCGAAGACTTCCGCGTCGTGCAGCTGACACCCCCCGGTTCTGAGGCGTCCGTCATCATCGGCAAGGGAGTCACGTCGGCGCTCCCGGGCTCCGTTCAGGGCCTGCACGTCGTCGTCACCGACATCGTCGCCGCCCGGGCCGATCTTGCCGCCCGTGGCGTCGACATCAGCGAGGTGTTCCATGACGCGGACGGAGTGTTCCACCACGCCGGAACGGAAGGACGCGTCGCCGGCCCGGACCCGGAGCGTCGCAGCTACGGATCGTTCGCCTCATTCAGCGACCCCGACGGCAACGGCTGGGTGCTCCAGGAAATCGTCACCCGCGCCCCCGGCCGCTGACCCGACGCCGATCCGACGACAAATAGGGAACCGAACGGGCTCACCATCCTGAGCGCTCAGGATGAGAGACCAGGATCATTCCAGGCGGCTTCTCCGCGGCCGGTTCATGCTGCGAGCCGTCGACTCGGATGCTCGTTGTAGCCGCCCGGCGGCCTGCTTCCGCCCGGCCACGTCGGCACCGCACGCTCGCCGAACCGCGGCTCAGGGCCGTCAAGATCGGCAAGGTACGCTTGAACCCTGCCGAGGTGAGGAAGCTGTGATGATCCCCCGTTGATCGCGGCCTTCATCCCGATCTGGGCACTGACACTGCTCGGCTTCACGGCCGGGCGTTTCCGGCTGCTCGGCCCGGAGGCCGATCGGGTGCTCGGCGGTTTTGTCTTCCACCTCGCGATGCCGGAATCTGGCGCGGTACCTGAAGCCGATTCAGGCGGAATCCATGGGATCGAACACCACTTAAGAGGTGCCGCGGGCGTTGTAGACGACGGCGTCGTCGCGTTCCCCGTAGGCGCGGAACACCTCGATGGCCTCCTCGCGCAGCGGGCTGAGGACGACTTCGATGCCGCGGGCGGCGAACTGGGGGGCCCAGTCGGCGACCATCGGGCCCTCGTCGAAGCCCGTCAGCTTCTCCAGCTCCGGGCCGTCGCCCGCGATGAGCAGACGCCGGACGCCGGACCACATGGTGGCGCCGTAGCACATGACGCAGGGCCGCCAGTTGACGACGAGCTCCAGGTCGGGCAGGTCCGGGCCACCCAGATCCCAGGCACCGAGCCGGGTCTGGGCGAGGGACAGCGCGGTGACCTCGGCGTGGGTCGACGACAATCCGGAGGCCAGGACGACGTTGACACCGGCCGAGATCAGGCGTCCGGTGGCGGACTCCACGACCAGGGCGGCGAAGGGGCCGCCGGTGTTCTCGCGGTGGTTACGCTCGGCGAGCCGGTTGGTCAGGCGGATGCGGTCGTCGTCGGTCGGGAGGATCTCCGGGACGCCGCCGAGCTCGGCGGTGACCCAGCCGGGCAGACGTGCGCCGAAGGCGGTGGCAAGGGCTGCGGTGTCCACAATGGCTCCGAAGTCAGGCGGTGAAGGAGTGGCTGAGGCCGAGGTCGCGCAGGCCACGGCGGCCGTTGCCGCCGCTGCGTCCTGGCTCCTCGCGCCGCCGGTGTCGGCAGAGGCCGCCGACGTCGAGGATGCATGGAGGTGAAGGATCTCCTCACTCCACTTGTTGCGGCGCGTAACGCGCGACAACCGGACGTTCCAGGGCGGTGACGAGTCCGTAGAGGGCCACGGACACGACAACGATTACCACCGATCCGGACCAGAGCCCCGCGAAGCGGGAGGCGGTGTAGTCCGAGACCAGCAGGCTGCCCAGTCCCTTGCCGCTGGCAAGCCACTCCGCGAGAGTGGCGCCGGCGATCGCGCCGGGGATGGCGATCCGCGCGGACGCGAACAGCGAGGGGAGCGCGTAGAGCAGCCGCACTTTCCTGGTGACCGTCAACTGCCCGCCGCCCAGCGACGTGATGACCTCGCAGGCGAGGACGGGGGCTGCCCGCAGTCCCTGGCTGACGGTTACGAGGGTGGCGAAGAAGGTGATCACGGCGACGACGATGGTGACGCCCAGTAGCCCGCGTCCGAAGACGAGGGCGAGCAGCGGGGTCAGGGCGAGCAGGGGAATGGACCTCAGCACGATGGCGAGAGGCAGGACGATCTGTTCGACGCGACGGAACGCCACCAGGACCGCGGCGGCGAGCGATGCGGCGATCAGCCCCACGACATAGCCGACACCCGCGTCAAGCAGCGTGATGCCCAACGCGGCCAGCAGACGTTGCCGATGCTCCGCCGCGTCCTCGCCGGCGAACAAATAGGTCGCGACGTCCGCCGGCGTCTTCGCGAAGTACGAGTCGAGGGAGAAACCCCAGATGATCGCATACCAGCCGACCACGATCAGGAGGATGGAGCCGACCAGTCCAACCGTGCCGACAAGCAGGGACCGCGCCCGTCCATCGCCCGCTACCGCGGATGCCGCCGCGCCCACCCCCACGCTCACGTCCCGGCCGGCCCAGGGGGTGAGCCACCGAGCGATGATCGCGACCAGTGCGTAGCCCAGGCCCGCCAGGGCCGAGATGACGAGTGCCACCGCCCAGGTGCGTGCCACCTGGAACGACGACTGCGCCTGCACCAGCATTACGCCGAGTCCGCTGCTGGAGCCCAGGTACTCTCCGATGATCGCGCCGAGCAGCGCCGCAGGCGCAGCGATCTTGAGCCCTGCGAACAGGCTGGGCAACGCGGAAAGGAGGCGAAGCTTGCGCAGGATGAAGAAGGAGCCCCCGCCCAGGGAGTGGATGAGATCCAGCGCGCTCCGATCGGCGGATCGCAGTCCGAGCACGGCGGCCGTCAAGGTGGTGAAGAAGACCGACAGCCCGGCCAGTGCCTCCTTGGGGGCGTTGCCGGGCAGGACGACGACGAGGATGGGCGCGATCGCGACGAGCGGCACGCAGTAGCTCGCGACGGCGATGCGCAGCAGCAACCGCTCCACTGCCGGGACCTGGACGAAGACACCGGCGAGCGCGACGGCGAGAACGTTGCCCCAGAAGAAGCCGATGGCCGCCTCGGACAGCGTGGTGGAGATGTTGCCGGAGTAGATGTTCCGGTCGTCCCACATCGCCTGCAGTACTGCCCACGGCTGGGGGACGACCCGGAGGTCGGCGAAGATCTGCGCGAGGATCTCCCAGATCAGGAGCAGGCCCGCCACGCCGAGTGCCACGGCCACCGGCGATCGGACACCGCTGCGGGCCGCGATCAGGCCACGCCGGGTCGCCATGAATGGGTTCACGTCATGTCCCCGGACGGGCCGCTCTGACTGGAGTCACCGTCGCCGCTCTGTCCGAAGAGCAGTTCGCTGAGGGTGTCGCAGAGCGCATGGAACTCGGGTGAGCGCGTAACTCCGACGTCGCGCGGTCGTGGCAGGTCGATCCGTACCGCGTCGATGATTCGTCCCGGACGGGCGCCCATCACCACCACGGTGTCGGCGAGGAACACCGCCTCGCTGATGGAGTGGGTGACGAGGAGGGTCGTCGTCGCACGCTCCAGCCAGATCCGCTGCAGCTCCAGGTTGAGCCGCTGGCGGGTCATCTCATCCAGTGCGCCGAACGGTTCGTCCAGCAACATGACCTCCGGCTCGCCGGCGAGGGTCCGCGCGAGCGCCACTCGCTGGCGCATGCCACCGGACAGCTGGGCGGGCCGGGCCTTCTCGAAGCCGGTGAGTCCGGTGAGGCGCACCAGGTCGGCCACCGCCGCCCGGCTCACCGGCCGGCCCGCCACCTCGAAGGGCAGCGCGATGTTGGCCTCGACGCTGCGCCATGGCAGCAGGGCGGCGTCTTGGAAGGCCACCCCGATGCGATGCTCACGCCGCAGGTCGTCGGGGGAGCGGCCGTGGACGTGCGCGGCGCCGGAAGATGGCTGCTCCAAACCGGCGAAGATCCGCAGCAGGGTGGATTTGCCGCATCCGGAAGGACCCAGCAAGGCGGTGAACTCGCCGCGTCTCGTGTGCAGGTCGATGTCGCGAAGCGCGGCGACTTCGGCCGCCCCTACGCTGAAGGTCCTGCTGAGCGTGGTCGCGGCCAGGCCCACGGTGCTCGGCGGGTCGGCGGCGTGCGAAGGGGCCGCGTGCGGGCGGGCTGTCACGCGTCCCACTTTCCCGCCGCCAGGATGGCGAGCAACCGGTCACGGTAGGAAGTGTCGCGGCCGGGGAGCTCGTTCTCCACCTTCGAGCCTTCCGTCAGGAAGTGCGAGACGTCGCGGCCCATCTCCTGCCCGCGGCGGGTGTGCATGTCGAGGGCGTAGTCGGGGATCTCGGGGAGGCGTTCTCCGCTGCCCAGCACGTTGGTGGTCCACAGCGCCAGTTCGTCGGTCGTACGGTCCTTCGTACGGCCGGCCAGGAAGCGTATGGCGTGCACCGCGAACAGCCACCTGTCGCCGGTGCCTCGGGGGAGGTGCTGGTGCATGCGGTAGAGGCAGTCGAGGACCACGGGTTCGGCGAACGTGCCGGTTCCGGTGTCCTCGACTGACATGACGAGGAGGCGTGACCACATCACCTCCTCCAGTTCGCCGCTGCTCTCGTACATCTCACGAGCGACGAGCAGGGCGTTCTCCAGCAGGCCGCGGCGTACCGACTTCTGGAGGGTGGAGATCAGCTCGTCGGCGGGGAATCCCCGCACGCTGTTGACGTGTGTCCAAGGATCTTCGGTGTGCGGGACAGGCACTGCGGTGGGCTCCTGTTGGTATGGAGGGGTAACGGGAAGGGGGACGTCAGAGGCGGGTCTTGCCCGCGTAGACATCGCCGAGGACGCTGGTGTCGAACAACTCCTCGGCGGTCGCCTTGATACCGAGCGAGTTCAGGGTGGCGATGTTGTCCGCGATCCCCTTGGCGCTCATCGTGAGCAGGCCGTTCGTCTTGGCGTCCCCGGCTTCGATGACGGACTGGAACGCCGCGGCGGTCTTCTGCTGGGCCTTCAGGTCGAGGTTGAGGCTCTTGCCGTACTTCTCCACGACGATCTTGGCCGCGGCGTCGGTGTCGCTGAGCGCGTCCTGCCAGCCGCGTACCGAGGCCCGGACGATCTTGACGATCAACTCGCGCTTGTCCTTGTCCGCGAGCGTCTGCTCGCTGACGAGCAGCACGTCAGCCCAGACGTTGTAGCCGTACTCGGCGAGCGTGAACGTCGTGGTCTTCACACCCTCGAGGTCCAGCTGGATCGGCTGGTTCACCAGCAGCGACATGAACGCGTCGCAGTCCCCGGCCACCAGGGGCGCCGGGTCGAACTGCATCGGCACGATGGTCACGCCGGCGGGATCGATGCCATTCGCCTTGAAAACGGTGTTAACGATTTCCACGCCGCTCTGCTGGACACCGAGCCGCTTGCCGACCAGATCCTTCAGCGTTCGCACGGGAGCCGAGGCGAGAGACATGATCGCCGTCGGATTGGTCTGCATGGTCGCGGCGACGATCTTGAGGGCGGCACCCTCGTTACGTGCTTTGGCGATGGTGTCGACGGAGTCGAGCCCGACCATCGCCTTGCCACTGACCAGGAGCGGTTCGACGACGACGGAAGGACCACCCGGCGTCAGTGTGACGTCGAGCCGCTCGTCGCGGAAGTAGCCGGCGTGGTCCGCCATGAACAGGCCCATGTTCTCGACATTGGCCAACCATCCGAGCTGGAAGTTCACTTTGGCCAGGCCGGAGGCGGAGGGGGTGGTGGAGGAGGACGAGCAGGCGCTCAGCGCCATACCGGCGGCGAGAAGCGACACGCCTCCGACGCCGGACAGGAAGGCGCGACGAGAAAAGGGCGCAGGCATGGAAGGAGCCTTTCTTGGGGTGAGCAAAACGGCCTGGCGGAGAATGGCGACTCACGCCGGTCGGCAGGGAGGCGCTGGCTTGGCCGGGGCGGCTGGGGGTGTGCAACCGTTCTCGGACGCCTGGGGGCAGGCCACGAAACGGGGGGCGAGCCCGCCACCAGGGCGGGCATGGCGATGGGCGACGAGACCTATCGTCACGATGGCGTCAGCCTGAAAACGGTGTCCCTCGGGCGTTGGACAGACGCCAACGTCCGCGCCGTTTTTCGGGACCGATCACCGACACTCCTCTGGCAGGTACACCGCGTCAAAATGGCACGATTGTCCGCGTAGTTGCTGGTAAGACGATCGCTGCGATGTCGAGCGGCTGTCAAGGGGATGGTGATAGAACTGAACACAGCGACACAAATTCGTGACCCTACGGCTCCCGTGTGAGGCGCGGAACCCGTAACTGGCATCGATTTCACTGATCGTCGCTCTAATGGAAGTCATCCCATGATCGGGTGGTTCCGTCGCCGGTGAGCTGGGCGGCGAGCCAGAAGGTTTCGAATCGGCCACATGTCGGAGACCTCCGTTGACGCGGGTTATGTAGATGCTGCGACCATTCTCTGAGAACGGTTTCAGTTGAGTATGAGGAGGTCCTGTTGGCCACCATCCACGATGTGGCCGCCCGTGCCGGGGTCTCTCCCGCGACGGTCTCGCGGTTCCTGCGTGGTCAACGGGTGCGCTCGGCGGAGGCGATCCAGGCGGCTGTGGATGAGATGGACTACTGGCCGAGTGCCACAGCCCAGTCTCTGCAGTCGGGCCGGACGCACACCATCGGCGTGGTCGTCCCCGACATCACGAACCCCTACTTCGCCGCGGTCGTCAAGGGGATGGAATCCGTTACCCGCCACACCGACTACCGCATCCAGCTGGCCAACACCGACGAGAGCAGTGAGCGGGAAGACGCCGTGCTCGCGGAGATGATACGCCGGGTGGACGGCATCATCCTCGCCCCGGCCACCGAGCAGGACCAGACTCCGCTGTATGTCCGGGACGCCGGCGTCCCACTGGTCTTCGTCGATCGCGACCTGCTTGGCGGAGAGCACTTCGACGCCGTCCTGGTCAACAACGCCAAGGGCGGTCAGCAGGCAGGTGAGCACCTGCTCGGCCTCGGCCACACCCGGATCGCCGCGATCAGCGGGAGCCAGGACACCACTCCCGGACGGTGCCGCCGCGAGGGTTTTGTGAAGGCCCTCACCGCCGCGGGCGTCGAGATCCCTCCCGAACACGATCTGGTCGGCGACTTCCGGGAGGAGAGCGGCTACCAGCTCGCCTTGTCCCTGCTGTCGCTGCCCGAACCGCCCACCGCCATCTTCAGCGCGAACAACCTCATGACGCTGGGCGCGCTCAAGGCCTTGCGCGACCTACGTACGGACATTCCCGGCGAGATGAGTCTCATCGGGTTCGACGACCTTGATACGGGCCCGTTGCTGCGGCCGCCGCTGACCGTCATCGACCGGCCGATGGTCGAGCAGGGAGCGCTCGCCATGCGGTTGCTGTTGCGCCGCTTCGAGGACCAGTACGCAAACGATGCCGCCCGGCGCATCATCCTGGACACCAAGCTGATCGAGCGGGCCTCGACAGCGCCACCGCGCAAGCCGCGTACCGCGGCAGGCGCGGGCCGAACCGGAAGGGGCCGTCAACGATGACCACTGCTCCGCTCGCGGAGGTCACCGCTTCCAACTCGACGCTGCGGGGGTTCCTGCACGGCCTACCCGGTGTGGACCGGGTGGGCGCGGATGCCCGGGCTGCGATGTTGGGCACGCGATCGATCAAGACCACGTCCAAGAGGCAGGCCATCGACCTCGCCCTCCGGATGGTGGACCTCACGACGCTCGAGGGCGCGGACACCCCGGGCAAGGTGAAGGCGATGTGCGCCAAGGCGGTTCACCCCGACCCGACCGACCCCTCCGTCCCCTCGGTGGCGGCGGTCTGCGTCTACCCCGACCTGGTGGCGACGGCCGTACAGGCTCTGGGCGGTTCAGGGGTGAAGGTCGCCTCGGTCGCCACGGCGTTCCCGAGCGGCCGGTCGTCGCTGGAGGTCAAGGTCGCCGACACCGCGTTCGCGGTCGCGGACGGCGCGTCCGAGATCGACATGGTGATCGACCGGGGCGCGTTCCTCGCGGGGGACTACCTCAAGGTCTTCGAGCAGATCGCGGCGGTCAAGGCCGCCTGCGGCAGCGCACACCTGAAGGTCATTCTGGAGACCGGCGAGCTCTCGACGTACGACAACGTGCGCAGGGCGTCCTGGCTTGCGATGATCGCGGGCGCCGACTTCATCAAGACCTCGACGGGAAAGGTGTCGCCGGCCGCGACCCTGCCGGTCACGCTCGTCATGCTGGAGGCGGTCCGCGACTTCCTCCGTACGGCGGGCAGGAAGGTCGGGGTCAAGCCCGCGGGCGGCATCAGGACGACCAAGGACGCGATCAAGTATCTGGTGCTGGTCAACGAGACCGCAGGCCCGGACTGGCTCGATCCCGACTGGTTCAGGCTCGGGGCCTCCTCGCTGGTCAACGACCTGCTCATGCAGCGCCAGAAGATGGCCACCGGCCGGTACGCCGGGCCCGACTACTTCACCCTGGACTAAGGCGGCCATCCATGTTCGAGTACGCACCCGCGCCGGAGTCGCGGGACATCGTCGACCTCAAGCCGTCGTATGGCCTGTTCATCAACGGCGAGTGGGTCGAGCCCCTCGGTGAGGGCCGCGAGAAGACGGTCAACCCGGCCAGCGAGGAGGTGCTCGCCGAGGTCGCCGTGGCGAGCGAGGCCGACGTCGACCGGGCGGTCCAGGCCGCGCGCAAGGCGTTCACCGTGTGGTCGGCGATGCCCGGATCCGAGCGGGCCAAATACCTGTTCCGGATCGCCCGGATCATCCAGGAGCGCTCGCGCGAGCTGGCCGTGCTGGAGTCCCTGGACAACGGCAAGCCCATCCGCGAGTCCCGCGACGTTGATCTCCCCCTGGTGGCGGCGCACTTCTTCTACTACGCGGGCTGGGCCGACAAGCTCGGATACGCCGGATACGGCGCCGACCCGCGTCCGCTCGGCGTGGCCGGTCAGGTCATCCCCTGGAACTTCCCGCTGCTCATGCTCGCATGGAAGATCGCCCCCGCGCTGGCGTGTGGAAACACGGTCGTCCTCAAGCCGGCCGAGACCACCCCGCTGACCGCGCTGGCCTTCGCGGAGATCTGCCGGCAGGTCGACCTGCCGCCCGGCGTCGTGAACATCGTGACCGGCGCGGGTGAGACCGGCGCGGCCCTGGTCAACCACCCCGACGTCAACAAGGTCGCCTTCACCGGCTCCACCGAGGTCGGCCGTCAGATCGCCCGGTCGGTCGCCGGATCGGGCAAGAAGGTCACCCTGGAGCTCGGCGGCAAGGCCGCCAACATCGTCTTCGAGGACGCCGCGCTCGACCAGGCCGTCGAGGGCATCGTCAACGGGATCTTCTTCAACCAGGGCCATGTCTGCTGCGCGGGCTCCCGGCTCCTGGTCCAGGAGTCGATCGCGACGGAACTGCTGGAGGCGCTGAAGCGGCGGCTCGGCACGCTCCGCCTGGGCGACCCCCTGGACAAGAACACCGACATCGGTGCGATCAACTCCGCCGCCCAGCTCGCCAGGATCCGGGAGCTGTCGGACGCCGGCGAGCCCGAGGGCGCCGAGCGGTGGTCGCCGGCGTGCTTGTTGCCGGACAAGGGCTTCTGGTTCCCGCCGACCATCTTCACCGGGGTCGCCCAGTCGCACCGCATCGCCCGCGAGGAGGTCTTCGGTCCGGTCCTGTCCGTGCTGACGTTCCGTACGCCGGCCGAGGCGGTGGAGAAGGCCAACAACACCCCGTTCGGCCTGTCGGCGGGCGTGTGGACGGAGAAGGGCTCGCGCATCCTGTGGGTGGCGAGCAAGCTCCGCGCCGGCGTCGTGTGGGCCAACACCTTCAACAAGTTCGACCCCACCTCCCCGTTCGGCGGTTACAAGGAGTCCGGGTACGGGCGCGAGGGTGGACGCCACGGTCTGGAGGCGTATCTCGATGTGTGATCCCCGGAAAGCTTACGTACCAGAAGAACGCGAGAAGGCGATGCGGCAATGAGTGAGCGCGTGGTCGTGCGCAAGACGTACAAGCTGTTCATCGGTGGCGCGTTTCCGCGATCCGAGAGCGGAAGGTCATATGTCGTGAGCTCCTCGAAGGGTAAGTTCCTGGCTAACGCGTCCAAAGCCTCCCGTAAGGACGCCAGGGAGGCGGTGGCCGCCGCGCGGAAGGCCTTCCCCGGCTGGTCGTCCGCGACCGCGTACAACCGCGGTCAGATCCTCTATCGCGTCGCGGAGATGCTGGAGGGGCGCCGGAGCCAGTTCGTGACCGAGCTCGTCGACGCCGACGGCGTCGGCGTGCGCAGGGCCGGTGAGCTGGTGGACGCGGCCGTGGACCGGCTCGTGTGGTACGCGGGCTGGTCGGACAAGATCGGCGCGATCCGTGGATCGGCCAACCCGGTGGCCGGGCCGTACTTCAACCTGTCCAGCACCGAGCCCACCGGCGTGGTCGCCGTGGTGGCCCCCGAGGCCGGCCCGCTGCTCGGACTGGTCAGCGTGATCGCTCCGGTGATCGTCACGGGCAACACGTGCGTGGTGGTCGCGTCGGAACGGGCGCCGCTGCCGTCGATCACGCTGGCCGAGGTGCTGGCCACGTCGGACCTGCCCGGTGGTGTGGTCAACATCCTCACCGGCTCGGCCGCGGAGATCGCGCCATGGCTGGCGGGCCACATGGACGTCAACGCCATCGACCTCACCGGCGCGGAGCCCGAATTGGCCGTCTCCTGTGAGCAGGACGCCGCCGAGAACCTCAAACGCGTCCTACGCCCCGCCTCCGGGAAAGCCGACTGGATCACCGACCCGGGCACCGGCCGGATGACGGCGTTCCTGGAGACCAAGACGGTTTGGCATCCGATCGGGATCTGAACCCGGCGCATCCCCTATCCCGTCCACGGCTGTGCGCCGCGACCTCAGTTGGCAATGCCTGAAACAGCTTGAAATAGGAGGACCGAGATGAAACCGAAAGGCGTCCTCGTCGTCGGGAGCATCACCGCGGATGTCACAGCGTTCAGCCGCCGACTGCCCCGCCGGGGAGAGACGATTCTCGGCGACGACGTCACTTTGGTCCTGGGCGGGAAGGGCGCGAACCAGGCGGTCGCCGCCGCCCGTGGGGGAGCGCCCACCTGGCTGGTCGGCTGCGTCGGCAAGGACCCGTTCAGCGAGATCGTGCTGGCGGGGCTGCACTCCTACGGGGTGGCTTCGACGGAGATTCGCACCGTCGACAACCGTACGGGCGTCGCACACATCAGAGTCGACGCGTCGGGCGAGAACGACATCGTCATCACACCCCTCGCCAACTCCGACCTGAGCATCGACATGGTCGACGAGAGCATCCGTGCCGTCCGTGACAGGGCGAGCGTGCTCCTCCTCCAACTTGAGATCCGCACCGAGGTCGCCTGTCACGCCGCGGAGGCGGGCGCGCACGCCGGCCTGACAGTCGTGCTCGACCCGGCGCCCGCGCAATCGCTGCCTGACCGCGTCTGGCCGTACATCGCCGTTGTCACCCCCAACGAGAGCGAGGCCACAGCTCTGACCGGCGTGGAGGTCGTCGACCTCGAATCCGCCGAGCGGGCCGCGGCCTGGTTTCTCGATCGGGGTGTACGGCATGCGCTCATCACGCTTGGCGCGGCCGGCGCTCTCTCGGTCACCCCGGAGCAGAAACGGCACTTCCCCGCCTACCCCGTCAATCCGGTGGACACCACCGCCGCGGGTGACGCCTTCACCGGCTCCCTGGGCGCAGCCCTCGCCGGCGGCCTTGACACCGCCACGGCCATCCGTCGGGGGATGGCCGCCGGGGCCCTGGCGACCACCCGGCCCGGCGCCAGCCCGTCACTTCCCGACCGGGAAGCGGTGGACGAACTGATCAACCTGCACGCCATCGTGGGAGGAGCCGCCCAATGAGGAGCGACAACGGAACCTCAATCGCCGGCCGGCTCGCGTGATCTCTGAAAATGGCATCTTTCATCATTTTTATTGATCAAACACCCATTAAAAACCTCTAAATAAATGATCAATGCTGTGGTCGGATCCGACCAGGTGCCGATTGATCGGGTAGTGGGGGTTCTAGGGGCGTGCCCGAAGGTGGAGCATGTCCGCGAGAACGCGAGCCACAGGCGCTGGACCTTCCCGCTCCCTGAGGATCGGATGGCGTACGCAACGCGGCGGCATTGTTCACACCTACGTGGAATGGAACCACCCCATGACCATGGCGAGCACCTTCTGGCCGAACAGGGCACGACTGGCCGTCACGGTCACTCTTCAGTTCGAGGCGGGAGGGCAGCCGATCAGCGGCGCACCGGGCCCTATCGCCGAGCCGATCCTGCCCGGATTTCCGGACCTCGGGCAGAACAGTTTTTATGAATACGGCGCCCGCGAGGGGATACCTCGCCTTCTGGATCTTTTCGACAAGCACGGCATCAAGGTAAGCGCCTACATGGTCGGCGACGCGGTCCGTCGCCACCCGGATCTCGCCGCAGAAATCGTGCGGCGCGGGCATGAGGCCGGCGCGCACGGGCAGAGCTGGCAGCGCCAGTACCAGCTGGATCGCCCCCAGGAGACGGCGTGGATCGCGAGCAACGTGCGATCCATCGAGGAAGCCACGGGCACCCGCCCCAGTGGCTACACCAATTACTGGATTCGCCCCGGGGTCAACACCCTGGAAATCCTGCAGGAGTTGGGATTCCGGTATCACATCGACGATCTGTCCGCTGATGAGCCGTTCCTGCAGACCATCAACGGAAGGCCGTTCGTCACCGTTCCGTATACGGTGCATCTGAACGACATCGTCAGTTTCGACTTCTCCAACTTCAATCCGGCCGCGTACGAGCAGCAACTCATCGACGAGTTCGATCAGCTCTATGAGGAAGGGGCTCACAAGCGCCGAATGATGGTCGTCGCTCTCCACGATCGTCTATCCGGCCACGCCTCCCGGGTCCGTGTGCTCGACCGTGTTCTCACCAGGCTGCGCGAACACGATGACGTGTGGTGGGCGCGTAAGGATCAGATCGCCGACTGGATTCTCGCTCATCCCGAGACCGTCACCTGGGTCAGCCGCGACCCCGCTCCCATCAGTGGCCTGCCCGGATCCAGCGCTTAAAAGCTTTAACAGGGTGAACTGCATCGCGTATGCGTTGTTCGTTGTATGAGGAAGGGCGAAAAGCTGCCCTGGATCGTCTCGGAGAATAGGGAAGCAGACGAGGCGGCGAGCCGTCCGATGGTCTGCGGTGCCTGTTTCTTTTTCGGTGGCCGTGCGTGTCCACCTCCCCGATCTTCGACCAAGGTCCGCACCCTTGCCGACCAAGCCAAGGGCTTGTGTCCAGAAGTCGAGCCTTGCCAAGGGAGGGGCGGACAGGTTCGCTGGTGGTATGCCTTCTACGATCACTGCGGTACGGCATGGCCAGAGCGAGTCCAACGCGGCCTTCGACGAGGCCAAGCGCAGCGGCGTGAGCATCGCCCTGGATCGTCCGGACGGGGGCGTGTCGCTGAGCCCGCTCGGCCGGGAGCAGGCCACGCGGCTGGGACGACGTCTGGCGGCGGAGGACCCGCCCGACCTCGTCCTGAGCTCGCCGTACCTGCGGGCCGTGCAGACCTGGGAGCTCGTCGCCGCCGAGCTGGACACGTCTCCCGAGGTCCGGCTGGACGCCCGGCTCAGAGACCACGACATGGGGCAGTGGTCGGGAATGAACCTGGCGGCGATCCGGGACAGGTTTCCCGGGGAGGCCGAGAACCTGAGGTCGCGGTTGCTCGCCGGATGGCGCCCGCCCGGCGGCGAGAGTCTTCCCGACGTCGCGGACCGGCTGCGCGAGGTGCTGCAGGAGCTACGCGCCGAGCATGCCGGACGCCGGGTGCTGATCGTCGCGCACGACTCAGTGGTGCTGATG
Organism: Streptosporangium subroseum; assembly: GCF_900188345.1. Classification (GTDB taxonomy): domain Bacteria; phylum Actinomycetota; class Actinomycetes; order Streptosporangiales; family Streptosporangiaceae; genus Streptosporangium; species Streptosporangium subroseum. The sequence continues at coordinate 234,396 of NZ_FZOD01000005.1, forward strand.
CTCAAGCAGGTGATCGAGGATATTCCGACGGACGCCCTGGCGGAGCTCCTCCCGGTCCGCAACGCCTCCGTCTCGATATGGAGGGGCTCCGAGGCCGAGGTCTTCAACGACGTCGGGCACCTGCGGGAGACCTCGTTCTAGCCAAGGTCTCCAACGACGCGGGGCACCTGTAGACCGAGGCCTTCAATGCCGGTGGACGCCCGCGGAGGTGTCGCCGGGGGACCTTCAACGGCCGCCGGGCACCCGCCGGAGGGCACTGCTTCGATCGAGGTGCTCAACGCCGTTGAACACCTGCGGAGGACATGATTTCAGGCGGATTCTGGCCGCTCCATTGACGATTGAGCCTTACTGAGGTCTGCTGCGCCTAGTCGTTTGTAGATCCTCATGGGCATGAGGTTCGTGGAAGGAGCCGCATGCGTCTGCGCATGGTGATGGCGAGCCTCGTTCTGGTCGTGGCATCGATGACGGTCGTACCCGCGTGGGCCGTCCCGGAGCCCGGGGCGATTCCCGGCGCCGGCTCCGAGACCGCTGCCGCGGGACCCGGGCTCACCTCCGTCTCCGCCGGTCCCGCTCCCGGGTCCGCCGGATCGGCCGTACCGGCCGTCGCCGGGTGCGATCCGATCGCCGGTACGGAGTGCCTGCTGCCGTTCCCCAACGACTGGTTCACCACGAACGCCCGCACCCCGACCGGGCTACGGGTCAACCTCTCCGCCGAGGCCATGCCCCGCAACACGGCGGGCACCCCGATCAACCCGGCGCAGTGGAACACGGCCGACGGCTTCTCCCCGGGCTCGATGCTGCTGGCCCATGTGCCCGGCATCGACCTCGCCAAGACCGGCGCCGCGCCCGTCACCGACGTCGGATGGTCCCTGAGACGCGACGCCCCCATCGTGATCGTCGATACCAGGACCGGGGAGCGCTGGCCGTACTGGACCGAACTCGACGCGGGCGCCACCGACCCCGCCCGGCGGATGCTGATCATCAGGCCCGCGAAGAACTTCCTCGAGGGTCACCGCTACGCCGTCGCCCTGCGACGGCTGAAGAACGCCGCGGGTGAGGACCTCCCGGTTCCGGAGGGTTTCGCCGCGCTCCTCGACGGCGGGCCCCCCGCCGGAGACCTCCTCGTCCGGCGGCAGCGCGAGCTCCGGCAGACGCTCGGCGACCTCGCCCGCGCCGGGGTCAACGCGGAGGGGCTCCACCTGGCGTGGGACTTCACCGTCGCCAGCGAGCAGGGCATCGCCGGCCCGGTGCTGGCGATGCGCGACCAGGCGCTGAGCGCCCTGCGCGGCCGCTCACCGCGCTTCACGGTCACCACCGTCACCGACCTCACCCCCGAGCAGGATCCCAACGTGGCCCGCGAGGTCGCCGGTGAGATCACGGTCCCCAACTTCCTCGACAGGCCGGGTGGCCCGCCCGGCTCGAACCTCAACCGGGGACCCGGCGGACTGCCGCGGCCCCTCGGCGACAGCCTGAAGGCGCAGTATCTGTGCGAGATCCCGCGTTCGGCGTTCGAACGGCCCGCGCAGCCTTCCCTGTACGGCCACGGCCTGCTCGGGAAGGCCACCGAGGTGCGCGCCCGCAACGTGCGGGCGATGGCGGGGGAGCACGGCTTCATGTTCTGCGCCACCAAGTGGATCGGGATGGCCGATGAGGACGTCTCGAACGTGGCGAGCGTGTTCGGAGATTTCTCCAGGTTCGGTACGGTGACCGACCGGCTCCAGCAGAGCCTGCTCAACTTCGTCCTCCTCGGCCGGGCGATGATCACCAGGGACGGCTTCGCGGGCCACAAGGCCTTCCAGGACAAGCGGGGCAGATCGCTGATCGACCGGCGGGCCGAGCTCGCCTACGACGGCAACAGCCAGGGCGGCATCGCGGGCGGCGCGCTGGTCGCCGTCTCGCCCGACGTGCGCAACGCCGTGCTCGGCGTGACGGGCATGAACTACAGCACGCTGCTCAACCGCAGCGTGGACTTCGAGCCGTTCCAGCAGCTCATGAACGACTCCTATCCCGACAGGCAGATCCAGCAGATCTGCTTCGCGCTGATCCAGATGCTCTGGGACCGGGCCGAGACGAACGGCTACGCCCAGCACCTGACCGACGATCCGCTGCCCGGCTCGCCCCGCCACCGCGTGCTGCTGCACGTCGCCTTCGGCGACCATCAGGTCTCCACGGTGACGGCCGAGGTCGAGGCCCGTACGGTGGGCGCGCGCATCCACCAGCCGGTCGTGGCCGGCGGGCGCAATCCCGACGTCGAGCCGTACTGGGGGTTGAGGGCGCTTCCCCGCGGTCCGTACTCCGGCTCGGCCCTGGTCGTCTGGGACAGCGGCACCCCCGCGCCCCCGGTGGTCAACCTTCCGCCGTCCGGCCCGCAGTACGGCCGCGACCCGCACGAGGACCCCAGGAACAATCCCGCGGCCCGCGTGCAGAAGGCGTATTTCCTCCGGGACGGCCTGGTGATCGACGTCTGCGGCGACACCTTCTGCCTGGCCGCCCCGGCGGAACGGCTCTAGCGTTCTGTCCCTTTTTGGGCGGCGAGATCAGATGTCCTATCGGTGCCCGGCGGGTCGCGGTGGACCCGGCAGCGATGGGCGGGCCGCCCCGGCCGCTGGACGAAGGAATCCAGGAGGTGCACACCTACGAGGTGCGCGTACCGACCGAGCTCCAGCTGAGCTACGTGCACGGCACCTGTGACACGACGTACGGCTCCCGCGTCCACGAGACGCCCGAAGCGGTGGTCGTGGACGTCGACGTCCGGGACGACGACGTGGAGATCTGCAATGCGATGGGGAAGATCGACCGGATCGGCGTCACGCTGCGCGAGCCCCTGGGCCGCCGGGTGGTGCTGGACTCCAGCAGCGGAGTGCCCCTGCTGCCGCAGAGCGACGTCCACCTGGTCGAGTTCCAGAACTACGACCCGCGCCACTCCTGACCGGGGGTCTTCTCCCGAAGGTGTCCCCAGACCGTCGCGGTTGTTCCGTGAGCCGGCGTGTCTGTCGGCGAACGTCCCGGCGGCGACGCATGAGGCCCGCCCCGCCATGGAGGCGGGACGGGCCGGTGATGGTTCAGGCCGCTACGGGGTGGCCTTGTCGGGACGCTCGGAGATGCGGATGGAGCTGACGATGGTGTCGCCGACCCGCTCGGCGAACCGTACGTTGAGCTGGCCGTCGGTGACCTTCACCGTGTACTGCCGGTTGACGGCGGTGTACGCGCCGGCCTCCAGAGCCAGGTCCAGCGCGGGAATCGCGAGCTGGCCCTCGACGATGACGTCGAAGACGCGCTGGCCCTCACGCTTGCCCCGGGTCTCGGCGAAGCCCAGCTCGACGGTGTAGGTGCCGTTGGGCACCTGGTCGAACCGGTACTCCAGCATCGACTCGCGGACACTCTTGAACAGTGCCTGCTCGGTGGTGCCCGCGACCGTCTTGCTCGCGGTGTTCGTCTTGGTGCCGGTGCCCACGTAGCCGTGGCCGCCCGCGCTGTACTTCCGGTCGGCGGTCCAGCGGTCACCGGCGGCGTCGACGACGTCCTTGGTGCCGCCCACCTCGACGGCGACCCGGTGCTTGGGCACCACGACCGTCACGATGATCTCGATCTGCGGGTTGCGGCCGCTCGCCGAACGCACCAGCAGCTTGCCGGTGCGGACGGTGCCCGGCTGGAGACCCGCGCTGGAGGCGGTGATCTTCAACGTCACCGACCTGCCCGAGCCGAGGTCGCCACCGGTGGGTGTCACACTCAGCCAGGTCTGGGCGGGATCGTTCACGACGGTGTAGGTCGTGGCGCCGCCGAGGTTGGACAGTTCGACCGTGCCGCTCCTGGTGGACGCGGCCGGCATCACCAGGGTCAGCTCGCCGACCGAGGCCGCCACCCGGCCGGTGGTCAGGGCGGTGTCCACCCGGACCGAGGCTCCGGCGACGACGGTGACGTCCTGGGTGAAGGTTCCGTAGTTCTCCTTGGAGACCTCGACCCTGTAGTCGCCCGCGAGGACCTGCCCGATGAACGTGCCGTTCTCCCCGGTGGTGAAGGTGGCCAGGTCGCCCACCTTCACCGTCGCGCCCGCCAGCGGCTTGCCGTCGTTGGCGTCGGTGACGGTGCCGGTCAGCAGTCCGTGCCGGCTCGCGGTGAAGGTCAGGCTCTGACCGTTCTTGAGCGCGGCGCTGTCGGAGGAGTACTGCAGCGCGTCGGTGCCGCCCGGGCTCTCGATGCCCACCGTGGTGCTCGTACCGGAGGCGCGTTCGCTGTCGATGCCGCGATAGCGGAACCCGATCGAGCCGTCCTCGCCGAGCAGGGCCGAGAACGAGATGCGCAGGCTGGAGTCGGAGTAGAACCGGGCGTTGCGCCATTCGATGACGAAGGTGCGCTTCGGCGCGGTCCCGAGGGTGGCGGTGTAGACCCCGGCCTGGTCGTCCAGCACCAGGTCTTCCCAGTAGGGGTAGATCGCCGCGTTGGGCGCGGCGGTGGAGGGCAGGGGTCCGTTGGCCGCCGAGGTGCTGCTGGCGGCGAAGTTCAGGAACCCGTTGCTGCTGATCCAGCCCGCGGTCTGGCTCGTGCCGTAGAAGGGGAAGGTGAACGGCAGCGTGATCGGCTGGGCCACGTCGTCGCCGGTGATCGGCTGCTTGTCGGTGCCCGCGACGTACGCCTCGGCGGCGCTGGTGCAGGTGTAGCCGAAGGTGTCGCTGCGGCGCGGCAGGTCGATGGCCTTGGTCAGGTCGCCGCTCACCGTGATCGGCACGGTGAGGCCGCCCGCGCATCGGGAGACCGGGGTGACCCTCAGCTCGTAGTCACCGTTGGGCAGCGTGAGCTGGTAGCGGCCCGCGGCGTCGGTGACCGTGCTGACCGGGGTGCCCACCGCGACGACGGCCGCGCCCGCCTCGGGTGCGCCCGCGGCGGTGACCGTTCCCGACACCGTGCCCGAGGGCTTCAGGGTCAGGGACACGTCCTCGGTGACCGTCTGGTCGACCACGACGGTGACCGTCGCGGTGGCGTCGTCGTATCCGAACTTCTTGACGGTGATCTGGTAGTCGCCGACCATCAGGCGCGGCAGCGTGTACGTCCCGTCCTGCGCGGTGGTGACCGTACGGCTCAGCGGCCCGGTGACGGTGAGGGTCGCCGCGGACACCGGCGAGCCGCCCGCGGTGACGGTGCCCTTCAGCGCGCCGAGATCCCCGACGGGAGCGGACTGGACCGCCGCGAACGCGTCGAGCCGGCCCTCGCCCCAGATGTTGTTGTCCGCCGCGGTGCCACCGCAGCGTGTGTCGTTGACGTCGATCGAGGTCTGGTCGAGGAGCTCCCTCGTGGCGGTGATGTCGCCCTGCAGGGCGGGAGAGGCCGACCACATCAGCGCCACGGTGGCCGCCATGTGGGGGGAGGCCATCGAGGTGCCGTTGAAGGAGTCGTAACCGCCGGGAATGGACGAGCGCACGTTGACGCCGGGCGCCGCGAGGTTGGGCTTGATCTCGCCGTTCTCACCGGAGCCGCGGGTGGAGAAGGTCGCGATCGTGTTGTTGATGTCGAAGGCGCCGGCGCTGTAGCTGGAGAGGTACTGCCCGGGGGAGCCGCTGGAGTTGCATCCCGCGCCCGTGACGTTGCCGTTGGCGAAGGCGGGGAAGATTCCCGCCGCGACCCACGCCTCGACGGTCTCCTTGTACCAGGGGTCGAACCCGGCGCCGCCCCAGGAGTTGTTGACGATGTCCGGCGCCAGGTCGGGGCGCGGGTTCTGGCCGTTCAGGTCGGTGGGCGCGAGCACCCACTGCCCGGCGGCGAGCAGCGAGGCGTCGGAGCAGGTGTTGGACTCGCAGCCCTTGGCGGCGATCCACTTCGCGCCGGGCGCGACGCCGATGGCGTTGGCGCCGCCGTCGTCGCCCACCATGGTGCCCATGGTGTGGGTGCCGTGGTCGTTGTTGTCACACGGCGCGGCGCTCGGGCACACCCCGGCCGGGTCGAACCAGTTGTAGTTGTGGTCGACGCTGCCGTCGGCCTTCTTACCGCGATACTGGGCGGCCAGCGCGGGGTGGTCGAACTGCACGCCGCTGTCGATGTTGGCCACGACGATGCCCTCACCGCGGGTGCCGAGCTCGTTCCAGACCTTCGGGGCGTTGACGCGGTCGATGTTCCACTCGATCGCGCTGATCTTCGCTTCCACCTTGCCCGGCAGCGGGTCGGGCAACTTGGTGACGCGGCTGGGATCGATTCGCTCCACCTCGGGCAGCTTCGCGATCTCCGCGGCCAGCTTGGCGTTCCCGGTCACCTGGACGGCGTTGGCGATCCAGAACGAGGTGAAGTCGACATGCTGGGCGGTGAGAAGTTTGCGCAGGCCCGCCTGTGAGGACGTGGCGAGCTCGGTCTTGGCCCGGAAGACCTGCTTGGCCTTCTCGGTCTTGGTCGTCGCCCTGCGGGCCGCGCTGAGGTCGGCGCCGTTCTTCAGACGTACCCAGAAGGTGGCCTTGTCGCCGTTGGCCAGCTCCGTCAGAACGGTCTGGTGGATTTTGTCGGGATCGGGCGCGGCCTGGGCGACGCCCTGGGGAAGCGCGAGCGCGAGGGCGGCGACGGTCCCGATCAGGGCCGCTCGCCAGTTCCGGAAGGTGTTGGACACACGATCTCCTTCACGCCGGGCGGGGGGTCCCGCCGGGGAAAGCGAAGTGGGATGCGCATGATCTTTGCAACCCACGTGGAGAATCGTGAATCGATCTTGTCAATTTTTCAAGCTTTTAGGCCGTTAAAGAATTATATTTCGCCAGAATTAACACATACGGGCTGCTCTCCAGGTGGGGGCGAGGCCCCGCGACGCCTCGAACGCGCACGGGTCAAGGGCGAACCTCCGCTTTCCGATGGGATACGACAAAACCTCTGTGCCGACCGGCGGCACGGGTGTGGCCGGTGGGCCCGGTATGTGCTGGTATCGAATCAGGGGCACATCAGCGCCCGCCCAAGGGAGGCCGCGGAACGGTCGACCGACCCCACGACCTTGCCGCGCCCGGGAGGGACGTCATCGTGAGTATCCCTTTGCCTGCCTCGTTCGCCCATCGCGTGATCGACGCCGACGGCGTGCGGATCAACACCCACGTCTCCGGCGACGGCCCGCCGGTGCTGCTGCTGCACGGCTACCCGCAGACCCATCTCATCTGGCACCACGTGGCGCCCGTGCTCGCCCGCAAGCACACCGTGGTCCTCACCGACCTCCGAGGTTACGGAGACAGCGGCAAACCTCCCTCCACGCCGGATCACAGCGCCTACTCCAAGCGGGCGATGGCCTACGACCAGCTGCTCGTCATGCGCGAACTCGGCTTCGACCGCTTCGCGGTGGTGGGTCACGACCGCGGAGGCCGGGTCGGGCACCGCCTCGCCCTGGATCACCCGCGGGCGGTCACCGGGCTGGCGGTCCTGGACATCGTGCCCACCCGCCACGTGTTCCAGCACGCCGACGCCGCGTTCGGGCTCGGCTACTACCACTGGTTCTTCCTCGCCGCGGGCGGCGGCATCCCCGAGCACCTGATCGGCGGCGACCCGGAGTTCTGGGTCCGTTCCCGGATGCAGGCCCGCCACAACGGCGGAACCCCGTTCGACCCGGCGGCCCTGGACGAGTATGTCCGCTGTTTCTCCGATCCGGCGGCCATCCACGCCTCCTGCGAGGACTACCGGGCCGCCGCGAGCATCGATCTGCGTCACGACGACGCCGACGCGGACGCGGGCTGGCGTGTGAGCTGCCCGGTCCTGGCCCTGTGGGGCGCCGACAGTTTTGTCGGCCGCACCTATGACGTCCTCGACGTCTGGCGCCGGTACGCGACCGACGTGCGCGGCCATGCGCTGCCCTGCGATCACTACGTGCCCGAGGAGGCGCCCGAGACGACGGCGAAACTCCTCGGCTCGTTCCTCTCCCGGGCCGCGGTGGCCCGGTAGCGATCGGGCGCCGGATCCCAGCCATGGCGGCGTGGCGGCGGCCGGGCGCCGGGTCCCGGCCGTGACATCCCGGTGGAGGTCACGTGCCGGATTCCGGGTACGGCGGCGCGAGAGCGGACGCGCTTTTACCCGCACGTCTCACCGTAAATGGATTTTTACCCGACACATGTAAATATCGCTGGTAAATGGGCAGATTGTTAAAGTCAGCGAGAGAAGCGGCGCCCCCTGCCCGAGGTGACCGAGCCCTATCGGATTCCGACGAACTCGCCCGGGATCGCGGCGCCGTCGAGGAGGAGATCGGCATGGGCGCGAGTGCCGTCGGCGGTGAACCACGCGTCCTCGGCGCGCATCCAGTCCCGCCAGCGCGGCGCGAGAGAGGCGCCGTCCCTGGCCAGGACGCGGGCCAGCCGGAGCTCCCTGGCAGCCTCCACCCAGACGGCGAAGGCGACGGGGGCGGTGCGACGGGCGGTGCTCACCCCTTCGAGGAGAAGGACCGGCGCGACGGGCACGTCCACCCAGTCCTCGAACGTGCCGCGGACCCAGTCGTAGCGCTGGTAGCGTCCCGGTCCGCCGGTCGCCAGCGGGCCGAGCACCTGGTCCTCCACCCGTCCGAACCACGCCGCCGGAGGCTCGTCCCACGGCACGGGGAAGTCGTCGCTGTGGATCACCTGAGCGCCCAGTTCCCGCGCCAGCCGTCCGGCGAAGGTGGTCTTGCCCGATCCGGCGGGGCCGTCCACCGCGACGACCCGGGTGGGCCCGCACGACGGCGGCAGCTTTCTGATCTTTCCGGCCAGTTCCGTGAAGGAGATCGCGACTGCCATTTTCCCATGATTCCATCCGTCGCCTACCCTATTGATCCTCCGCGTGAGGAATCGACTATTTTCTCCACATCTGGATGTCGTGCCGGGTGGTCACCTGGCAAGGTGACCGGTGGGGAGGGGAATGCCTTTCCGGACCCGGTTCGACTAGGCTCGGCCACCACCACTGGAGGTTGATCTTGCAGGGAGCCCTCGGCGACATCGTCGTTCTCGACCTTTCGCGCGCGCTCGCGGGACCGCACGCCGCGCAGATGCTCGGCGATCTGGGGGCCCGTGTGATCAAGGTGGAGCATCCCGGAGGGGGCGACGAGTCACGGGGCTGGGGGCCGTTCGTGGGCCCCGACGGCGACCTGTCCACATACTTCATGGCCGCCAACCGCAACAAGCAGTCGATCACCGTCGACCTCAAGGCCGCCGAGGGCAAGGCCCTGATCGAACGGCTGGTACGGCAGAGCGACGTGCTGATCGAGAACTTCCGCACCGGCGTCCTGGACCGACTGGGCTTCACCGTCGAGCGGCTGCACGAGCTCAACCCGCGCCTGGTCATCCTGTCGATCACCGGCTTCGGCCACGACGGTCCCGAGGGCGGCAGGCCCGGTTACGACCAGATCGCCCAGGGCGAGGGGGGCCTGATGAGCCTCACTGGCCCGTCCCCCGACGAGCCGTACCGGGTGGGCGCCTCGATCGCGGATCTGCTCGGCGGGATCCACGGGGCGTACGGCGTGGTCGCCGCGCTCTACGAGCGCGAGCGGACCGGGCTGGGCAAGGTCGTGCGGACCTCGCTGCTGGCCGCGGTGGCCGGCGTGCACTCCTACCACGGCACGGCCTGGACGGTCGGCGGCCAGGTGCCCGGGGCGGGAGGCAACCACCACGCCTCCATCGCCCCCTACGGCGCGTTTCACTGCGACGGCGGCATGATCCAGATCGCCGCGGCGAATGACGTGCAGTGGCGAAAGGTCGCCGCCCTGCTGGACATTGATCCCAATGTGGCGAAATATGCGACAAATAGGGAAAGATTTGCTCATCGGGATGAGTTGATCGCGGACATGGAGCGGGCGCTCACCAAGCACGACCGCGGACACTGGCTGACCGCGCTCGGCGAGGCCGGTGTGCCCGCGGGGGCCATCAGGTCCATCGACGAGGTGTACGCCTGGGACCAGGCCCGCTCCCAGGGACTGGTCATCGAGGTGGACCACCCCGTGCTCGGCCCCATCGAGCTGCCGGGGCCGCCGCTCCGCTTCGACGGCGCCCCTCCCATGCGCCACCGGGTCCCGCCCGCACTCGGTGAGCACAACGACGAGGTGCTCGCCTGGCTGGAGGATCGTGAGGGATGAGCCTCACCCGGCCTGACGCGCGCACACTGATCGACACCTTTCTCGACCCCGGGACCTGGCGGTCGTGGGACGAGACGCCCATCGACCCGGCCGAGCCGGGCTCCGGCTACGCGGAAGAGCTCGCGGCGGTCCGGGCCAAGACCGGATACGACGAAGCGGTGGTCTCCGGTGAGGGCCTGCTCGACGGGCGCCGGGTCGCGATCGTCGCCTGCGAGTTCTCCTTCCTGGCCGGTTCGATCGGGGTGGCCGCCGCGGAGCGGCTCACCTCGGCGATCGAGCGGGCCACCGCCGAGCGGCTCCCGCTGCTGGCCGCCCCGGCCTCCGGCGGCACCCGGATGCAGGAGGGCGCGGTGGCCTTCGCCCAGATGGTGAAGATCACCGTCGCGGTGTCCAACCATCGCGCCGCGGGCCTGCCGTACGTCGTCTATCTGCGCCATCCCACCACCGGCGGCGTCTTCGCCTCCTGGGGCTCGCTCGGGCACGTCACCGCGGCCGAGCCGGAGGCGCTGATCGGCTTCCTCGGGCCGAGGGTGTTCGAGTCGCTGCACGGCTACCCGTTCCCCAGCGGGGTGCAGGTCTCCGAGAACCTCTTCGCCCGCGGCCTGGTCGACGCGGTCGTGTCGGCCGAGGACGCCCGGAGGATCGCGATCCGGGCGCTCGCCGTACTGTGCGCTCCCCGCACGGGGCTGGAGGCCGGGCCCGAGCCGGACGAGCACGTCCAGCCGATCCAGGCCTGGGACGCGATCAGCCGCTCCCGCCGGGACGACCGTCCGGGCATGCGGGCGCTGCTCAAGCTCGGCGCGTCCGACGTCACGCCGCTCAGCGGCACCGGGGAGGGGGAGAACGACCCCGGGATGCTTCTCGCCCTGGCCAGGTTCGGCGAGGTTCCGGCCGTTGTGCTCGGCCAGGACCGGCGGCGCCAGCGGATCGTCGCCCCGGTCGGCCCCGCGGGGCTCCGGGTCGCCAGGAGAGGCATGCGCCTGGCCTCCGAGCTGAACCTGCCGCTGGTCACCGTGATCGACACAGCCGGGGCCGCGGCGTCCAAGGTCGCGGAGGAGAGCGGGCTCGCCGCCGAGATCGCCCGCTCCCTGGCCGACCTGGTGATGCTCGACGCCCCGACCGTCTGCCTGCTGCTGGGCGAGGGCGCGGGCGGCGCGGCGCTCGCGCTGCTCCCGGCCGACCGGGTGCTCTGCGCCCAGCACGGCTGGCTGTCGCCGCTCTCCCCGGAGGGGGCCTCGGCGCTGCTGTACCGGAGCGTCGACTTCGCCCCGGAGATCGCCGCGGCCCAGCGGGTGAAATCCACCGACCTGCGGCGGGACGGCGTCGTGGACCGGATCATCCCGGAGCTCCCCGACGCCGCCTACGAACCCGAGGCCTTCTGCCGCAGGATCTCCCGGGCTCTGGAGTACGAGATCGCCGGGCTGCTCGACCAGCCCCCCGCCGACCGCCTCGCCGCCAGGCTCTCCCGCTACCGTCGGCTCGGGATGGCCTGAGAAGGCACCGGTGGCGGGCGCCTGGACGGGGCCGCGGGCTGGCGGGCCCCGCCGGTGGACGACGCTACGGCTCCGAGCCCGCCGGGGCGAGCGGGACGGGGAGTCGTTCGATCCGGATGGAGAAGACCTCGTCGCGGGGGACGACGACCTCGTAGGCTCCGTGGTCGACCATCCAGTAACCTAGGGCCTCGGCCTTCAGCCCGCTGTGCCCGGTGTAGGCGATGTGCAGGCTCTCCTCGCCGTTCTCCTCCGAGACGTCGAGGATCAGGCACGGCTCACCGCCGAACGCGCCGACCGTGCGGACCAGCACGAGCCAGTCGAGGTCCTCGCGGGCCACCACCGCCCGCCAGTAGCCGGAGGCCGCCTCGAAGCCCTTGTGGGCCTCCTCGTTGAACAGCACGACCTCGGCGCTGCCGGGCCCGAGGGCCGCGGCGTAGGTCTGGCCCTCGTAGTGGGCGGCGAAACCCGAGGCCACCGGCTCGATCTCGGGGCTCATGAGGCCGGCCTCCAGCTGAGTCCGTCGTAGAGGCCGAAGAGGCGCTCCTCGTCGGGAGTCACATGGATGATCTCTGCCCCCGCGGGGATCGGCATGGGCGTGGTGTGGAACTGGGGCACGACATGCTCGCGCGAGGTGGTGAAGCCGTTCCCGGCGAACGGCGGTGAATCGTTCCAGTCACCACCCATGTGCGGGCCGTACGGCACGACATAGGCGTCCATGTCGCGGGCGAACCAGCGCATGAGGTAGATCTCCGGAACCGTCACGGTCAGCTCGGAGCCCTCGAACGCCAGGTCGAGGCCCATGAACAACTCCGCGGGGGTGGTCAGGCGGGCACAGTCCTGAACACGGTAGACGTAACCCGATATCACCGTCCGCCTGCCGGCCAGATAGGGCACGAGCAGCCGAGGGGGAATGACCTTCTGCATCTGCGTTCTACGCCCTGGTGGCTCACTCACGGTCGCATTTTACGATCTGCCGATGTTGAGGCGTCGGTGTTCCAGGCACGGTAGGGCATTCCGGGTGACAATCGTGATCTGAGGGTCGAGTGAGCAGGTCTGGACGGAGGGTGCCGGGCCGAGATCGGCGCGGACCACGCCCATCGGATCGACCAGCATGCTCCGGCCGATCCCGAAGCCGTCGCGGGCCTCCGGATTCGGCGCCTGGCCCACGGCCGCCACCCAGGTGGTGTTCTCGATCGCGCGGGCTCTGACCAGAGTCGTCCAGTGCTCCTCCTTCATCGGTCCCGACCCCCACGCGGCGATCACCGCGAACAGTTCGGCACCCTCGTCGACCAGCGCCCGGGTCAACTCGGGGAAGCGGATGTCGTAGCAGGTGACCAGGCCTATCCGAAGTCCTGCCAGCTCCACCACGACCGGGGTGGAACCCGGCGAGACCAGGTCGGACTCGCGGGCGCCGAAGGAGTCGAACAGGTGGATCTTCCGATAGGCCGCCTCGATCCTACCGGTGGAGCCGATGGCCACCGCCGTGTTGTGGACCAGGTCGTCTCCCGGCTCGAACACTCCCACGATCACCGCGAGGCCGTGGGCCCGTGCGGACTCGGCCAGCCCGGTGACGAAGGGTCCGTCCAGCGGCTCGGCCAGGTCGGTGATCCGCTTGCCGTACCGGGTGAGCGTGGCCTCGGGGAAGATCGCCAGATCGGCGCCGTCGGCGGCGGCCCTGTCCATGGCCTCGCGGGCACGGCTCAGGTTGGCGGCGGGCTCCTCAGAGACCGGGATCTGGCACAGGGCTATGCGTGTCACGCTCTGACCCTATCCGTCGGTTCGGGACTCGTTCCATCCACGTGAGGCACCGCCACACCCATTCCATCGGGCCGTACCTGAACCTGGCCAGCCACATCCGGCTGAACACGACCTGGAGCGCCAGCACGACGACGGACAGGACCACCCCGGTGACCCGGGTCGAATCCGCGGTGAGCAGCGGCAGGGAGATCAGGATGATGGGCGTGCTGAGCAGGTAGTTCGTCAGCGCCATCCGGCCGAGCGGGGTGAAGACGGCGAACAGCGGGTCCCGCAGCCGGGTCCGCAGGAGCAGCAGCAGACCGGTGCAGTACGCCGTGGCGGCGGCGAGCCCCGCGGCCGGGTAGGTGCCCCGGTAGAAGGTGTCGGGATCGTCGAAGGTCAGGGCCCACAGATACACGAGCGCCACCGCCAGCACGGTGGAGACGAGGAAGGCGGGGAGCAGCCACCGCTCGGGCGGCGGATGCTCCATCGCGGCCATGCCCAGCAGGAACAGCCCGGGGATGAGGATCATCCCGCCGCCCTCGTGCACCGCCCAGATCGTGAGGGCGCCCCCGAGTATCACCGTCGCGGGTGGAGGGAAGAACGAGACGGGCAGCAGGACCAGGGCCCCGAAGATCGCGTACGGCAGGAGCACCTCGCCCGGGTTCACGATCCAGTGGATCGCGCCGAAGACCGCGAGCACCGCCAGCCTGCGCAGCAGCGCGGCCCAGGGGTGATCCGTCCGCTGGGCCGCCGACCTCAGGAAGAGGACGAAGCTCAGCCCGAACAGGAACGAGAAGATCGGATAGAACCTGCTCTGCAGCAGGTTGTCGATCGCCCAGTCGACGGCGTTCTGCCCCGGGCTCGTGAGGTGCTCGCGCGTGTGCTGCCAGGTGTTGACCACCATGATCCCGCACACCGCGAAGCCACGGAGCGCGTCGAGCTCATGCAGTCTTCTGGTCACAAGAAATAGACGTATCACCACATAACTGATCACGCATAGACATCAGTGGGAACAAAGGCGTCTATGAGCCTTTAAGGTGACGTCCTCGGCAGGGTCGACGTCGTTCCCCGGATGACCAGGCTGGTGGGCAGCACGCTGGGCGGAGGCGACCCGGTGGCGGGGGTGTCGATCATGGCGATCAGCGCGGTGGCGGCGGCGGTGCCGAACCCGCCCTTGTCCTGGGCGACGGTCGTCAGGCCCGGCTGGACCAGTGCGGCGAGCTCGATGTCGTCGAAACCGACCACCGCGATGTCCTCGGGGACCTTCAGCCCCGCCTCGGTGATGGCGCGGATGGCGCCGATCGCCATCTCGTCGCCCGCCGCGAAGACGGCGTCGGGACGCTCGTCGAGCTCGAGCAGGCGCCGCATCGCGGCGTGCCCGCCCGCCAGGTAGAAGTCGCCTTCGACGACGTGGTGGCTCCGCTCGGGCAGGCCGAGCGCCGCGAGCGCGTCGCGGTATCCGTCGAGCCGTTCGATGCCCGGCCGGGTGCGACCCGGCCCGGCGATCGTGGCGATGGACCGTCTTCCCTGCTCGTACAGGTGGTTGACCGCGATGCGGGCGCCGCCCGCGTTGTCGGAGATGACGTAGGTCGTCCTGGGCCCCGTGATCGGGCGGTCCAGAGAGACACAGGGCACGTCGGACTCCGCCAGCTGGGTCAGGGCGGGATCCTGGGTGCCATTGTCGATGAATACCACGCCATCGAGATTGTGCCTTTTCGCGGCACGGAGATGGCTTCCTTCGTCGTCGCTCGTGGCGAGCATCAGAAGGTGGTATCCCCGCTCACTCAGAGCGGTTTTCAGGCCGATGATGATTTCCTGAAAGAAGGGATGACGCCATCCGGGGCGTCGATGGTCGGTGTCCCATATGAGGCCGACCATGTATGACTTCTTCGTGGCAAGGGTCCGCGCGGACTCGTTGGGCTGGTAGCCGATACGCGCGGCGACGCGCAGGACGTTGTCGCGGGTTTCGGCGTTCACCACCTCGGGGTTGTTGAAAACACGGGAGATTGTCGCCACCGACACGCCGCACTGGCGGGCCAGGTCTCTGATCGTTGCCACGACCGCACACTACCGCACCTCTGTAACCGGTTTCATGTAACCGGTTTCATGGAAGGTAGCCGTCCTGGCTGACTCCGTCAACCCCTCTGCGGCCGGCGTATCCCGCAGCCAGGTGAATTTCCTCGCGGTCAAGTAAAGGCGTCCCGTTTCACGGGTCCGTGACTTGACAAGCAGGTGTCTTTCTATGTGAAATCTGGGTCACCGCTCGTTGCCCGCGGTCGCGCTATTCCTTATTTCTGGGACCTTTCCCCGCTTCTTCAGGAAGAAGGAGTCCCTGTGTTCTCGGGAAGAATGCGCATCATCGCGGCAGGACTGCTCGCTGCGGCCGTGCTCGGGCTGTTCACCTTCATGCAGGCATGGAACGATTTCTTCTGGCCGCTGGTCGTGCTGACCCCGGAGAATCCGACCGTCCAGGTCGCGCTCTCCACCCTGGCCAGCGGTTACACGACCGACTTCGCACGCGTGCTGACCTGTGCAGTGATCGCGACCGTCCCCATGGTGGTCGTGTTCACGCTCCTCGGCCGGCAGATCATTGGAGGAATCATGTCAGGGGCGATCAAGGGATGACGGCGACCGAAGAGCACGTCGCGGCGGCCGGGACCTTCCCCGCCGGTTTCGTCTGGGGCGTGGCCACCTCCGCCTACCAGATCGAGGGGGCCGTCGACGTCGACGGCCGCGGTCCGTCGATCTGGGACACCTTCGCCAAGGTCCCGGGAGCCGTGGCGGCGGGGGAGTCCGGCGACCCCGCCTGTGACCACTACCACCGCTGGCCCCAGGACGTGGAGCTCCTCGCCGGTCTCGGCGTCGGCGCCTACCGGCTGTCGGTGGCGTGGCCACGGGTGTTCCCCGAGGGAGGCGGCCGCGTCAACCAGCGGGGCCTCGACTTCTACCGCCGCCTGGTCGACGCGCTCCACGAGCAGGACATCGTGCCGTTCGTCACCCTCTACCACTGGGACCTGCCCCAGGCGCTGGAGGACGGCGGCGGGTGGCGGGATCGGGACACCGCCGAGCGCTTCGCCGACTACGCCGCGACTGTGCACGAGGCACTGGACGGCGTGCCGTACTGGATTACGCTGAACGAGCCGTACTGCTCCTCGATCGTCGGATACGCCGAGGGCCGTCACGCGCCCGGCGCCCGGGAGGGGCACGGAGCCCTGGCCGCGGCACACCACCTGCTCGTCGGGCACGGCCTGGCCACCGGCCGCCTGCGGGAGCGCGCCCGGGAGGGCGAGCAGATCGGCGTCACGCTCAACATGTCGCCGGGCGTGCCGGCGAGCCCCTCGGCCGAGGACGCGGCCGCCGCCCGCCGGATGGACCTGATGGTCAACCGGCAGTTCACAGAGCCGCTGCTCGGCGGCGCCTATCCCGAGGACCTGCCCGAGGTCTACGGAGAGATCAGCGATTTCTCCTTCCGCCGCGACGGCGACCTCGAACTCATCTCGGCGCCGCTGGACTTCCTCGGGGTGAACTACTACTACCCGATCCACGCCGCCGCCGCGCCGTACGCCCAGCCCGACCCGGCGCTGCGTTCCGCCCACGACATCGGCGTGCGCACGGTGATGCCGGACGGGCCGCGGACCAGCGGGCTCGGCTGGCGGATCGAGCCGCGCGGCCTGCGGGACACCCTCACCGGGCTTGCCGCGCGGTTTCCTGGACTGCCGCCGGTCTTCGTCACCGAGAACGGCTACGGCGACCGCGGCGAGATCGACGATGCCGGCCGCATCGACTACCTGGCGGAGCACCTGGCCGCCACCGGCGCGGCCATCGCCGACGGGGTGGACGTCCGCGGTTACTTCTGCTGGTCCTTGATCGACAACTTCGAGTGGGCCAGGGGGTACGACGCCCGGTTCGGCCTCGTGCACGTCGACTACGCCACCCAGGCTCGCACGCCCAAGGCCAGTTACCACTGGTACCGGGATTTCATCGGTGACCAGGGGTGAGGGCCCGTCCTCCGGGGTCGCCCGGGGGACGAGCCCTCACCCCTGTACCGAGTGGTCGGCGGTGGGGGCATCCGCCTGCCTCAGGCCCGCGCCGGCCCCCGAGCGCCGACGCGGATCCTCTCAGCCCGTGGTGCAGGTGGCGGAGTTGAGGGTGAAAGAGGCGGGTTTGCCGGTGTTACCGGTGTGGGTGGCCTGGAAGCCGAAGCCGGCCGAGGCGCCCGCCGCGATGGTCGCGTTGTAGGAGACGTTCCTGGCGGTCACCTGACCGCTGGCCGGTGAGACGGTGGCGTTCCAGGCGGAGGTGATCGTCTGCCCGCCGGGGAGGGCGAACGCCAGGGACCAGTTGGTGATGGGGGAGGTTCCGGTGTTGGCAACGGTGACCGCGGTGGTGAATCCGTTGTTCCAGGTGTTCATGGTGTAGGTGACGCGGCAGGGACCGGAGGGCGACGGCGTAGGTGTCGGGGTGGGGGTCGGTGTAGGCGTCGGGGTGGGTGTGGGTGTCGGGGTGGGCGAGGGGCCGCCGGTCAGGCCGAAGAACTGGATGGCGGCCGCGGCCATGCCGCCTGTGGGAAGGCTGTGCCCGACGCCCTGGACGCTGATCGCCTCCACGGCGACGTTCACGCCGGTGCCTCCGTACCGGGTCCGGGTCCAGTTCGACTGCGGGTGGTCGGTGAACGTGGGGGTCTGACTGAGCCCGTGGACGTTGGTCCACTGCTTGATCTCTTCCTGGAAGTTGGGGTAGCGCAGGGTGGCGTCCTCGGTGCCGTGCCACACCTGCATGCGCGGACGTGCGCCGCTGTAGCCGGGATAGGCCCCTCGCACCAGGTCGCCCCACTGCTGCGGGGTCTTGACGACGGTGCCGTTGGCGCAGGCGCTGTTCCAGCCGGAGCCGTCGGTGGTGGCGAAACAGGCGAACGGCACTCCCATGAACGCCGCCCCGGCCTTGAACACGTCGGGGTAGTCGCCCAGCAGGACGTTGGTCATCATGGCGCCGGAGGACGCGCCGACGACGTAGACCTGGCCGGGGTCGGCGTTGTTGCGCTGCTGGACGTATCTGACCATGGACACGATCCCCACGGGGTCGCTGCCGCCGTCATGTCTGAGCGCCTGGGGTGAGGAGACGTCGAAACAGGCGCCGCTCCGGGTCGCCGACGGATAGATGACGATGAACCCGTACCGGTCGGCCAGGGAGGCGAACTCCGTACCCGAGTAGAAGGCCGGGCCGGTGCCGGTGCAGTAATGCACGGCCACCACGATGGCCGGTCTGGCCGCGACGCGGTCCGGTACGTATAGGTGCATTCGCAGGTTGGTGGGATTGGTGCCGAAGCCGGTCACCTCGGTCAGGGATGCCGACGAGGCCGGTGGCGCCGTGACCAGGGCCGTGATGACGAGCACCATGGCGGCGATCACCGCGCCCAACGCGTGAGCTTTCACCCTCATCCGTTGTCCTTTCTGGCTGTCCTGGGGCGGACCGCATCAAGGGTGCGACCGTCTGAAATATTTCGAAGTGTTTATAGAAATGTTTCAGAGGACAAGCCTCGCCGCGGACCTCGTCAGAGGGCGGGCCGATGACCTGGAAGAAGTCGCGAACACGGGCGCCGACCAGGTGAAACTTTCGGCCGGATCTCCACCGGCCCGCCGGTTCGGCGGGTCCGCCGGACCCACCGGGCCCGTGCGTGGTCCGTACGCGGGCGGCCGGGATTCAGGCCGTCGCGCTGCCGGTTCGGACGTGCGGAGCGCCCGGGGACGTCCGGACGCGCTGGGTGTCGTGATGCTCGGGCCGGACGAGCCGTTGAGCGCCGACGGTGGCGTCTTCGATGGCCGGAGTTAGGGCCTCGCGGTCCTGGGCAGACGGATCGGCGGCGGATCTCAGGTCGCTCGGTGAGTCGCCCTTCTCCCCAATAGATCGGACCTATTTGGAGAGATCCCATCGCCCATTCCCCGCTCGCCTGGGGAATCGGGCTGAAAAATCGTATTTTTAGGAACGTTGCAATGGATCATGTCGAAAACATCCCGACGGGAGTTTGTCGATACATCCTATCTATGTCTTGACCGAGTCCTATATGTCGCCCTAATGTCGCCTTGATTAATTCGATGACCGGACCATGACATGAGCCGTCCGTAAATACGGCCGGCCACCGGGTTCCGTTCACGGCAGCACCGGTTCACAGGAGGATTCTTGAGACGACGCGGCGTTTTCCGTCTGTCAGCAGTGGCCCTCGCGGCCGTCCTGACGGCGGGCATGACCGGCGTGACGACCGGCCCGGCCGACGCGGCGGCGATCGGATGGACCGGCACCTGGGCGGTCTCGCCACAGGCCGGCAGCACCGTCTTCAACCAGCAGACCGTGCGCCAGATCGTGCACACCAGCATCGGCGGCACGTCGGCGCGCGTCCAGCTGTCGAACGCGTTCGGCAGGCAACCAGTGACCATCGACAACGTGCACGTGGCCCGCCGCACCTCCGACTCCGGCGTCGATCTCGGCACCGACCGGGTGGCGACCTTCGGCGGTCAGCGGAGCGTCACCATCCCCGCCGGGTCAATGGCGATCAGCGACGCCATCGACCTCGTGGTCCCCGCGCAGTCGGACCTCGCGGTCAGCATCTACCTGCCGCAGGCGACCGGCCCCGCCACCTACCACCAGACCTCGAGCCAGACCAACTACGTCACCTCGGGGAACGTCAGCGCGAACGCGACCCTCCCCGGTGCCCAGCAGGTCGGCAGCTACTACTTCCTGGCCAACCTGGACGTGCAGAACGCCTCCGCGCCGGGCGCCGTCGCCACGCTGGGCGCCTCGATCACCGACGGTGTCGGCTCCAGCTCCAACACCAACCGGCGCTGGCCCAACCGGCTGGCCTCCCGGCTGGTCGATTCGGGCCGCGCGGTCGGAGTGCTCAACCAGGGCATCAGCGGTAACAAGCTGCTGGCCGACGGCGCCGGGCAGAGCGCGCCCAACCGCTTCGAACGCGATGTGCTCGCCCAGCCGGGCGTCAAATGGGTGATCTTCTCCGACGATCCCATCAACGACCTGGGCGTCGCCTCGCCGCCGGCCGCGTCGCAGCTGATCGACGCTGCGAAGCAGCTCATCTCCCGCGCCCACCAGCGGAACATCACGTTCATCTGCTCGACGCTGACCCCCTTCCGCGGCGCGGGCGGCTGGTCGCAGGCGGCCGAGAACCAGCGCGTCGCCTACAACACCTTCGTCCGCGGCGCCGGCAGCGGCTGTGACGCCGTGCTCGACCAGGACGCGGCGACCAGGGACCCGGCCAATCCCACGATGTTCCTCCCCGCCTACGACACCGGCGACCACCTGCACCCCAACGAGGCCGGCCTGCAGGCCATCGCGAACGCGGTCAACCTCAGCTGGTTCGGGGCACCGGGCACACCGGTCTCCTCGGTGGTCAGCCTGCGCTCCAAGGCCAACGGCCGCTACGTCACCGCCGCCAACGGCGCGCCCCTGATCGCGAACGGGACGTCCGTCGGACCGGGACAGCAGTTCGAGCGCGTCGACCTGGGCAACGGGAACGTGGCCCTGAAAGCGAAGATCAACAGCATGTACGTGTCCGCCGCGGGCGCGGGGGCACAGTCACTGATCGCCGACCGCGCCACGGCCGGCTCCTGGGAGACCTTCCAGCTGATCGGCAACCCGGACGGCTCGACCAGCATCCGGGCCCAGGTCAACGGGAAGTACGTGTGCGCGGAGGGCGGCGGGGCGCAGCCTCTGATCGCCAACCGCGACGCGATCGGACCCTGGGAGCAGTTCGAGATCGTCGCCGGCTGACCACCGGCACCTCGATGCCCGGCGGGTTCACCACGACCCGTCGGGCGCCGGGCATCTTCCGAGCGTGATCGCCGAACGGCGTGCCGGTTAGGCTGGGACGCGTGAGCGATCCTCTGGTGGCGCGGATGCGCGAGTTCGGAACGACCATCTTCGCCGAGATGTCCGCGCTGGCCGTGCGGACCGGCTCGATCAACCTGGGGCAGGGCTTCCCCGACACCGACGGGCCCGCCGCGATGCTTGAGCACGCGATGGCGGCGATCCGGGATGGCTTCAACCAGTATCCGCCGGGTCCCGGAGTCCCCGAGCTGCGCCAGGCCGTCTCCGAGCACCGCAAGGACCACTACGGCCTCGACTACGACCCCGACGGAGAGGTCCTCGTCACCGTCGGCGCCACCGAGGCCGTCGCGGCGACGATCCTGGCGCTGTGCGAGTCCGGCGACGAGGTGATCGCCTTCGAGCCGTACTACGACTCCTACGCCGCCTCCGTCACCCTGGCGGGAGCCGTGCTCCGCCCGGTCACCCTGCGCCCGGTCGAGGGCCGCTTCACCTTCGACCCCGCCGAACTGCGCGCGGCCGTCGGCCCGCGCACCCGGGCGATCCTGGTCAACTCCCCGCACAATCCCACGGGCACGGTCTTCACCCGCGCGGAGCTGGAGGAGATCGCCCTTCTCTGCCAGGAGCGCGACCTGATCGCCGTCACCGACGAGGTCTACGAACACCTCACCTTCGACGGCATCGAGCACATCCCCCTGGCCACCCTCCCCGGCATGCGCGACCGCACCGTGATGATCTCCTCCGCGGGCAAGACCTTCTCGGTCACCGGCTGGAAGACGGGCTGGATCTGTGCCCCGCCCGAGTTCGTCCGCGCGGTCCAGACCGTCAAGCAGTTCCTCACCTTCACCGCCGCCGCGCCCTGGCAGCTCGCCGCCTCGTACGGCCTGCGCCACGAGCTCGGCTGGGTCTCCTCCCTCCGCGCCGACCTGGAGTCCAAGCGCGACCGCCTGATGGCGGGGCTGTCCGCGGCGGGTTTCGAGGTCTACCGCCCCGCGGGCACCTACTTCGTCCAGACCGACATCCGCCCCCTCGGCTTCACCGACGGTCTCGCCCTCACCCGCGAGCTTCCGTCCCTGGCGGGCGTGGTCGCCATCCCCACGCAGGTCTTCTACGCCCGCCCCGAGCGCGGACGCCACTTCGTCCGCTTCGCCTTCTGCAAGAAGGACGAGGTCATCGACGAGGCCGTGAGCCGCCTGGCCCGGCTCGGCGGGACGGGCGGTCACCCCGGGTGACGGCGGCCCGCCCCCTTTCTCGGGCGGGCCGTCTCCTTCACGGAGCCCGGCTCTTTTACGGAGCCCGGCTCTTTGCGGAGTCCGTCTCTTTACGGAGTCCGTCTCGCTCCTTCGCGGAACCCGGCTCGGCACGGGACCGGTGAGCGTGGCGACGGGGCGGTTCGCCGGAAACCGGGTCGACCGTCCCTTTGAACGGTAGATGCCCTGACCTGGGCCGTAATCGGGTGGCGGTGATCGGCCGGGTGTTGCTTGGATGATCCGTATGACTTCCGTGAAACTCGATGATCACCCTGAGCGGGCCCTGCTGGACCGGCTTGAGCAGTACTACGACGCGGTCCCGCTCTCCGGCGCTCGCGTAGAGCGCCACGGGCCCCTCACGCTGTTCGTGCGGGAGGGCGAGGGCTGGCCGTTCTACGCACGGCCCGCTCGGGAATGGAGCGGTTCCGTGAGCGCCACCGATGTGACACTGGTGCGGGCCCGGCAGCGCGAGCTCGGGATTCCGGAGAGTTTCGAGTGGGTCGCCGAGACCTCGCCCGCGCTGAGGCCCGCGGTCGAGGAGTCGGGGCTCGTGATTCACGAACATCCCCTGATGGTCCTCGACGAGGACGCCGCGATACCGGAGCGGAGCGAGCTCTCCGGGGGACCGTCCGTACGGATCATGGGCCCGGACGACCCGGCGCTGCCCTCCGCGCTGGCCGTTCCGCATCTCGCCTTCGCGGAACCCGGGACGGGCGTCGGTGTGGCAGGCCTGGCGGAACTGGCCACGGCGGCGGTGACCCGCGCCGCCGACGGCTCGGTCGAGCGCGCGGTCTCGCGCATGCGGGCGGGACTGACGGCGATCGCCGCGGCCGTCGAGGACGGGATGGCGCTGTGCGCGGGCCAGCACCAGCCGGTCGGAGCGGTCAGCGAGATCGTCGGTGTCGGGACGCTGCCCGCCGCCCGCCGGCGCGGTCTCGGGCTCGCGGTCACCGCCGCGCTGGTGGCCGACGCCAGATCACGGGGTGTGAAGACCGTCTTCCTGTCCGCCGGAGACGACGACGTCGCCCGGATGTACGCCCGGATCGGGTTCCGCCGCATCGGTACCGCGCTGATCGCCGAATTTCCCGAGAAGCCTTAGGCCGCCGGATGATCCGGCGAAGGCGGGCGGGGGCGAAGGCGTCCGCCCGGGCTTTACCCGAGGTGGCTCCGGGCGGCCCGTTCCGGCTCCGTCGGGTGGTCATGGGGCGTCCGTTTTCGCTTCTCCTAGGTGGTTCCAGGAAGGGCGAGGCAACTTATCGCTGATTTTACTCACTTAGAGTGACATATCGATTACTGGTGCGCATTTCGGGGTATTCCGGTTTATGGGCCTTCGGGTCCGTTCTTGTTCGCGGCGCGAAGGCGCCATCGCGTAACCGGGGGATTCCATGGCATTCGACAACTTCCTAGAGCGGCTCATCCCTGACGAGGGTGTCCGCAACATGGTCAAATCATTCTTCTCCCCAGAGGACGAGAGCGGCTCCGGCAAGGCCGGCGGGCCGGCCAGGGCGGTCGAGCAGCTGAAAAGCGGAGGCCTGGAGGAGCACACGAAGTCCTGGGTCGGCACCGGTCCCAACAAGCAGCTGACCGAAGAGGAGCTGAGGGGCGCCATCGACCAGGCTGACCTCAAACGAATCTCTCAAAGGGCCGGAATGAGCGAGCAGGAAGTGATCGTGGCACTCGTGAGCTTCCTGCCCGAGGTCGTCGACAAGGCCACGCCCAACGGGAGCATGAAGGACCTTCGCAACATGTCCTCCGACACGTCTTCCGGTAGATCTCCCGGCATGTCCTGATCGGACATCGTCGGTACGAGGACGACGAGGGCCGGGCGAGTGTGATCACACTCGCCCGGCCACGATGCTGTGGTCACCCGGCCGATTTCGAGCTCCGGCCCGGGCGCGAGGCCGGCTCAGGCGGAGACGATCCGGCATGCCGTACCGGGCACGTGGTCGACCTGCAGGGTGGTGTGGTCGATGTGGAACCGCTCGTGCAGCAGCTCGGCCAGCTCGCGGCGGACCCGGTGGCAGTCGCCACCGGGCTTGACGATGACGTGCGCGGACAGCGCGGGGAAGCCACTGGTCACGGTCCACACGTGCAGGTCCTCGACGGCGGTGACCTCGGAATGGGCGACGATCGCGGCGTTCACCTCGGTCGGATGGACGCCGGCGGGAGCGGCCTCGAACAGGATGCGCCCGGCGTCGCGCAGCAGGCCGTAGGCGGACCTGGCCATGAGGGCCGCGACGATCAGGGCGGCGATCGCGTCGGCCCTGCCCCAGCCGGTGAGCCAGATGACCGCGCCCGCGATCGCGGTGGCGACGAAGGCGTACATGTCATTGAGGATGTGCTGGAACGCGCCCTCCACGTTGAGGCTGCTCCGGTCGGCCCTGGCGATGAGCCACGCGGCGGCGGCGTTGACCGCGATCCCGACGAGAGCCGTACCGAAGACCAGGAGCCCCTTGACCTCCGGTGGCTCGATGAGCCGCCGGACGCCCTCGTAGACGAAGTAGGCGACGAGCACCACGAAGGTCAGCCCGTTGATCGCCGCGGAGAGGATCTCGGCGCGCTTCCAGCCGAACGTGTAGGCGCCGCGCGCGGGGCGGGCGGCCATGTTGATCGCGATCAGCGCGAGCGCGATGGAGGCGGCGTCGGTGAGCATGTGCCCGGCGTCGGAGATCAGCGCGATGGAGTTGGCGATGACGCCGACGACGACTTCGGCCGCCATGAAGACGACCAGCAGGGCGAGCG
Organism: Streptosporangium subroseum; assembly: GCF_900188345.1. Lineage (GTDB taxonomy): Bacteria > Actinomycetota > Actinomycetes > Streptosporangiales > Streptosporangiaceae > Streptosporangium > Streptosporangium subroseum. Next base: position 259,496 of record NZ_FZOD01000005.1, read on the forward strand.
CCGCCGCCAGGTAGCGGCGGTCGGAGTTCGCGCTGTGCCCGTGACCATGTCCGTGACCCATCGCAAGATCCATCTCTCTAACACCTGAACAGATGCTCATATATTACGCAAGGCGTCCCCGGCAAGGCAACATCCCGCCTTCCACGCGACGGCAAAGCGGAGGGGAGGGCGGGGCGCCGGGCCTCCGACCGGCGGGTTCTGTCGAAGAACAGGCGTGCCTTGGGCAAAGAGTGCCCATGAGCCGGGCCGGGCAGCCCGTTAACGTCGCCCGTGTGGGTGAAGGAATGAAGGGGACGAGCCGGGTGAGCGGGTTGGGTGAATGAGTTGGGCGAACGAGTATTGATCGCGCTCGGGGGCAACGCGATGACGGCCCCCGACGGGAGCGCGTCGCCGGACGATCAGCGCCGCGCGGTCGAGGACGCGATGCTCCATGTCACCACCCTGGTCGCGGCCGGCCACCAGGTGACCCTCACCCACGGCAACGGACCCCAGGTCGGCAACCTGATCCTCAAGAACCAGATCGCGGCCGACGTCGTGCCCCCGGTGCCGCTCGACTGGTGCGGCGCTCAGACCCAGGCCACGATCGGCACGCTCATCCTCAACGCGCTCGACGGCCGCGCCGCGGTGGTGGTGACCCGGACGCTCGTCGACCTCGGCGATCCGGCCTTCCAGGACCCGATCAAGCCGATCGGCCGCTACTTCACCGAGGCGGAGGCCCACCGCTTCGAGAAACTCGGCCAGACCTGGCACCGGTTCGACCGGGGCTGGCGCCGGGTGGTGGCCTCCCCGGAACCGCTGGAGATCCTCGACGCGCCCGCGGTGGCCGCGCTGGTGGCCGCGGGATTCACCGTCGTGGCCGCCGGCGGCGGGGGAGTGCCCGTGGTCCGCGACGCCGACGGGAAGCTGGGCGGAGTCGAGGCCGTGATCGACAAGGACCTGGCCGCCGCGATGCTGGCGCGCGCCGTACGGGCCACGACCCTGGTCATCGCCACCGATGTGCCGCAGGCCGTCGTCGGATTCGGTACGGCCGAGGCCCGGCCCGTCGGCCACGTCACCACGGCCGAACTGCGCGCGCTGCACGCCGCCGGGCATTTCGCCGGGGGCAGCATGGGCCCGAAGGTCGAGGCCGCCCTGCGTTTTGTCGAACAGGGCGGCGACCGCTCGGTGATCACCTCCCTGGAGAACATCGGGGCGGCGGTCGCGGGGGAGGCCGGAACCGTGGTGCGACAGTGAATGTGAGTACGACCCGATTGAAAGGTGGCAGGGATGCCGGAACCGATTGAAGTACGCAAGGTGGCCATCGAGAGCGTGACCGACGCCTCCGGGCTGACCAGGCTCATCGACGACGGGGTGATCGAGGCGCACCGGGTGCTCGCGGTGATCGGCAAGACCGAGGGCAACGGCGGGGTGAACGACTACACCCGCATCCTGGCCGACCGCGCCTTCCGCGAGGTGCTCGCCGCCAAGGGCCATCCCTCCCCCGAGAGCGTCCCGCTGGTGTGGTCGGGCGGCACCGACGGTGTGCTCAGCCCGCACGCCACGATCTTCGCCACCACGGCGAACGCCGAGCCGGGCGACGAGCCGCGCGTCAGCGTCGGCATCGCGATGAGCGACGTCATCCTTCCCGAGGACATCGGCCGTCCCGCCATGGTGGAGAAGGTCGCCGCCGGTGTCCGCGAGGCGATGAAGGCCGCCGGGATCGACGATCCCGCCGACGTTCACTACGTCCAGACCAAGACGCCCCTGCTCACCCTGGCCACCATCAACGAGGCCAAGTCGCGCGGCAAGGACGTGGTCATCGAGGACACCGGCCCGTCCATGGACATCTCCAACTCCACCACCGCGCTCGGCATCGCCGTCGCGCTCGGCGAGATCGAGATGCCCGCCGCCGACCAGATCCACCGCGACCTGTCGCTCTTCTCCTCCGTCGCGTCCTGTTCCTCGGGCGTCGAGCTGGACCGGGCCCAGATCGTGGTCGTCGGCAACGTGCGCGGCATCGGCGGTCGCTACCGGATCGGCCACTCCGTCATGAAGGACGCGCTGGACGCCGACGGCATCTGGGAGGCCATCCGCTCCAGCGGCATCGACCTGCCCGAGCGCCCCCATCCGTCGGACCTGGGCGACAAACTGGTCAACGTCTTCATGAAGTGCGAAGCCGATCCGTCGGGCAGCGTCAGGGGACGTCGCAACATCATGCTCGACGACTCCGACGTGCACTGGCACCGTCAGATCAAGGCCACCGTCGGCGGGGTCGCGGCCAGCGTCACCGGCGATCCCGCGGTGTTCGTCTCGGTCGCCGCGGTCCACCAAGGCCCCAGCGGCGGGGGTCCGGTGGCCGCCATCGCCGACCTGGGCTGACTCGTCTCACGCGAGCACGGGCCGGGTCGCCCGGGCGCCCGAGGATTCCGGGTGACCCGGGGATCCGCGGACGGGGACGTGCTGGTGAGGCGGGACCGCGGCGGGGCGGTCATGCCTCACCGCCGTCCGCGGGTAGGCTCCCGGTTCGTGCCGAGCATTCCGCAACCACTGGTTCCCGACGACGACGGCGGCGCCGACGTCTCCGTGACGTCCGCGCTCGCGGCCTTCGCCGCCGGTACGGCGGAGGCGGGCGAGGTGGTGGCCGCGCTGGGCGGGGCCAGGCTGCTCGTCCCCGTGGTGGCCCTGCTGACCGAGTCGGAGGTCGGGGAGCACGGGCTGAAGCAGGAGAAGGAGAGCGAGATGGCTCTCCCGAAGCTGGTCGGCAACGACGGGCGTGAGGCCGTTCCCGCCTTCACCGGGGCCGAGTCGCTCAGGCTCTGGCGCCCCGACGCCCGGCCCATCCAGGCCACGACCCTCCAGGTCTGCCAGGCCGCGGTGCAGGAGGGCGTGGCCGCCGTCGTGATCGACGTGGCGGGCCCGGTGCCCTTTGTGATCGAGGGGAGTCTCCTGCGGGCGCTCGCCGCGGTCGAGTCGGGCACGATCGGCGGGCTGGGGCCCGAGGTCACCGTGGCGCGCATGGAGGAGGAGCCCGCTCCGTCTCCCCGGCGCCGGCGGTTCGGCTGGCCCTTCCGATAGCGACCTCGGGCGAACCGACCGAGTCGACGGCAGGCTCTTCCGGCAGCTCCGGCAGCTCCGGCAGCTCCGGCAGCTCCGGCAGCTCCGGCAGCTCCGGCAGCTCCGGCAGCTCCGATGGCGACCTCGGGAGGACCGGCGACGGTGGGCTCTTCCGGTAGCTCCGGCGGCGATCTCGGGAGGACCGGCCGAGGTGAGGATGGGCTCTTCCGGCAGCGGCCTCGGGGACCGGCGAAGTCGGCGGTTGAGGCCGTCGATGCGGACTCAGGCGCCCGGCGGACGGGGGAGGCCCCCGCGGATTATGGTCGTCGCGTGATCCTCCTCCCCGTTGTGGCGGCCCTGGCCGGTCTGGTGATCGGGCTCCGGACACGCGCCCTGATAGCCCGGTACGCCCCGGCCGAGGGGGAGCCGTCCCGGCCGTCCCGGTCACCGTCGCCGGTCGTTCCGGTGGTCACCGCCCTGGCGCTCGGGGCGCTGGCCCTGCGGGCCCTGGCGGACCGCCCCGCCTCGGGGGCGTTCTTTCCGCCGGACGCCACGTGGGTGGGGGAGCTTCTCGCCTTCTGGTGGCTGGCGGTGATCACCGTGATGCTGGCCTTCATCGACCTGGCCGTCTACCGGCTCCCCGACAGGCTCACCCTCGCGGCGTACCTCGGGACCGGCGGCCTGCTCGCGGCGGCGGCCCTGGCCGGAGGACGACTCGACGACCTTCTCAGGGCCGGACTGGCGGGCGCCGCGCTGGCGGCCTTCTATCTGGCGCTCTTCCTGGTCAATCCGGCGGGGATGGGGCTGGGCGACGTCAAACTCGCGGCAAGCCTGGGCACCGCGCTCGGCTGGCTCGGCTGGGACAGCGTGGTCATCGGGGCGTTCCTGGGCTTCGTCGCGGGCGGCCTCTACGGCGTCGCGCTGATGGCCGCGGGCCGCGCGGGCCGCAAGAGTGAGATTCCCTTCGGCCCGTTCATGATCATTGGCGCGTTCGCGGCGATCCTGGTTTGACACCCTCCCGCCCCGAGGGACTCCGCCGGCCGATTCCCATCGGGCCACGTCCGGTGTCGCGGTCGGGGTCGGACGCGCAGGTCGAGAAGAGCCACAACGGATCGGCCGCCGAAGTCCTGAAAGACGAGGCTTCCAGGCCGCAGGTGCTTGGTGACCCGTGTGACCGGATGCCGCCCGGTGCTCGTACGACCCGGTGCCGGTCTGGCCGACCCCGTTATGACTACCTGGCCCGATGCGGGTTTGTATAACCTTGTTGTGATTCATGTGACCCGATGTCGGGCGGTACGACCGTTTCGGAATGCCGGTCGGCGTCTCACCCGGTGAGCTGGGGCCATTCCAGTGGGCGGCACATGGAAGACTTGTCACCATGTTGCGCTGGTTGACTGCCGGAGAGTCCCACGGCCCCGAGCTCGTCGCGATCCTGGAAGGCATGCCCGCCGGGGTGGAGGTGACCACGGCCCATATCGATGAGGCGCTGGCGAGACGTCGTCTGGGCTACGGCCGCGGCGCCCGGATGAAGTTCGAGCAGGACGTGGTGAACGTCGTGGGCGGCGTGCGGCACGGTCGCACGCTCGGCAGCCCCGTCGCCATCCGCGTGGGCAACACCGAGTGGCCCAAGTGGGAGACCGTCATGGCGGCCGACCCCGTGGACCCCGCGTTGCTGGAGGGGCAGGCCCGCAACGCGCCGCGCTCGCGTCCCCGGCCCGGCCACGCGGACCTCGCCGGGATGCAGAAGTACGGCTTCGACGACGCCCGCCCCGTGCTCGACAGGGCCAGCGCCCGCGAGACCGCCGCTCGTGTCGCGCTCGGCCAGGTCGCCCGGAGCTTCCTCAAGCAGGCCCTCGGCGTTGACATCGTCAGCCACGTCGTCTCGATCGGCGAGGCACAGGCCACCCCGGGCGTCATGCCGGGTCCCGGCGACCTGGCGGCGGTCGACGCCGATCCGGTGCGCTGCGCCGATCCGGTCGGCAGCGCCGCGATGGTCGCCGAGATCGACAAGGCGCACAAGGACGGCGACACCCTCGGAGGGGTCGTCGAGGTGATCGCCTACGGACTGCCCCCGGGTCTGGGCAGCTACACCCACTGGGATCGGCGCCTCGACGCCCGCCTCGCGGCCGGCCTGATGGGCATCCAGGCGATCAAGGGCGTCGCCGTCGGCGACGGCTTCGAGACCGCCCGCCGCCCCGGCTCCAGGGCCCACGACGAGATCGAGAACACCGCGGACGGCGTCCACCGGATCACCAACCGGGCGGGCGGCGTCGAGGGCGGCATGACCAACGGCGAGCCGCTGCGCGTCAGCGCGGCGATGAAGCCGATCTCCACCGTGCCCCGGGCGCTGGCCACCATCGACGTGCTGACCGGCGAGGCGGCCAGGGCCCACCACGAGCGCTCCGACGTGTGCGCGGTCCCAGCCGCCGCGATCGTCGCCGAGGCGATGGTCGCGCTGATCCTGGCCGACGCCGCGATCGAGAAGTTCGGCGGCGACTCCGTCGAGGAGGTCGCGCGCAACCTGTCCGGATACCTTTCTTCGATGGTGATCAAGTGAGCGGGCGCACCCGCGGGAGCCGCCTCGGCTCCCGGGCGGGCGAGACGCGAGCTGAGGAGGCACAGTGAGTCCCCGAGTAGTGCTGATCGGTCCCCCCGGATCCGGCAAGTCCACCGTCGGCCAGCTTCTGGCCGACCGGTTCGGGGTCGACTTCCGTGACACCGACACCGACGTGGAGACCGTGGCGGGCAAGTCGGTGGGCGACATCTTCATCGAGGACGGCGAGGAGCGCTTCCGCGAGCTGGAGGCGGAGGCCGTACGGCGGGCGCTGGCCGAGCACGGCGGCGTGCTGTCCCTCGGCGGCGGCGCCATCCTGGACGAGGCGACGCGCGAGCTGCTGGCCGGTCACACGGTGGTCTACCTGGAGATCGGTCTTTCACAGGCCGTGCAGCGGGTGGGCTTGGCCTCGGCGCGACCCCTGCTCGTGCTGAACCCGCGCAGCCAGCTGAAGAAGCTGATGGACGCCCGCCGCCCGATCTACGAGGGCCTGGCCCGGATCACCGTGGCGACCGACGAGCACAAGCCCGACGAGGTCGTCGACGAGATCGTGAAGGGCCTGGAGCCGTGACGATCTCCAGGATCAAGGTCGACGGAGAGACCCCCTACGACGTGGTGGTCGGCGCCGGCGTGCTCGGCGAGCTCCCCGGCCTGCTCGGGCCCAGGGTCCGCACCGTCGCCGTGATCCACCCGGCGAGTCTGCCGGAGATCGCGCGGCCGGTCTGCGGAGCGATCGAGGCGGCCGGATACGAGGTCGTCGCGCTGCCGGTGCCCGACGCCGAGCGGGCCAAGACGATCGAGGTGGCCGCCGAGCTCTGGTCGGCCTTCGGCCGTCACGGCATCACGCGATCCGACGCCGTGGTCGGCGTCGGCGGGGGAGCCACCACCGACCTGGCCGGCTTCGTCGCCGCCACCTGGCTGCGTGGTGTCAAGGTCGTGCAGGTGCCGACGACCCTGCTCGGCATGGTCGACGCCGCGGTGGGCGGCAAGACCGGCATCAACACCCCCGAGGGCAAGAACCTGGTCGGTTCCTTCTCCCCTCCGGCCGGGGTCCTGTGCGATCTGGCCACGCTGGTCTCGGTGCCCCGCGACGACTACGTCGGCGGCCTCGCGGAGATCATCAAGGGCGGTTTCATCGCCGACCCGACGATCCTGACGCTCATCGAGGACGACCCGGAGGGCGCCAGGCTCCCCGAGGGACGGCACACCCGCGAGCTGATCGAACGGAAGATCCAGATCAAGGCCGCCGTGGTCGGGGCCGACCTGCGCGAGGGCGGCCTGCGGGAGATCCTCAACTACGGGCACACCCTGGCCCACGCCATCGAGCGGGTCGAGCGTTACCAGATGCGCCACGGCGAGGCCGTCGCCATCGGCATGGTCTACGCCGCCGAGCTGTCCCGCCTGGCCGGCAGGATCGGCCCCGACCTCGTGGAGCGGACCCGGTCCATCCTGACCTCGGTCGGGCTGCCCACCGCCTACCGCCGCGAGGCCTGGCCCGAGCTCCGCGACCACATGCGCCTGGACAAGAAGAGCCGCGGCGCCAAGCTCCGTTTCATCCTCCTGGACGACCTGGCGAAGCTCTCCCCGCTGGAGGATCCGCCGGAGGCGCTGCTCGAAGCCGCCTACGACGAGGTGGCCCGTTGAGCAGCGGGTGCGACTCGCCCGAGGTGTGCGCGGAATGACGGACGAAGCGGCTCGGCTCCGATATGCGGAGTGACGGGCGGAGCGGCTCGGCCGCGGTGCGCGAGGCGACGTGCTGAGCGGCGAACGGGGCGACTCGGCTCCGGTGCGCGAGGTAACGGGCGGAGTCGCGGACGAGGCGACCGGGGAGCAGCGGTGAGCACAGAACGTCGGCCGTGTCGCAGACACGCGGCCATTGAAGAGCGGTAGTGATTCCATGAGATCCGTCTATGTGTTCAACGGCCCGAACCTGTCGCGGCTCGGCACCCGTGAGCCCGACGTCTACGGCGCGGAGACCTTCGCGGACCTGACAGCGCTCTGCCGGGAGACCGGCCGGGAGCTGGGCCTCTCGGTGGAGGTCCGGCAGACCGACGACGAGGCCGAGATGCTCGGCTGGCTGCACGAGGCGGCCGACGGCCGGGTGCCGGTGGTGCTGAACCCGGCGGCGTTCACCCACTACTCCTACGCGCTGCGCGACGCCATCGCCCAGCGCACCGCGCCCCTGGTCGAGGTGCACATCTCCAACCCGGCCGCCCGCGAGGAGTTCCGGCACAACTCGGTGGTCGCCGCCGTGGCCACCGGTACGATCGCGGGCTTCGGCCTGAGGTCCTACGTGCTCGCGCTGCAGGCCATCGCCGAGATCTCTGCGGAGTGAGTGCCCGATGAGTGACCCAGTGAGTGACCCGATGAACGGTCCGGCGAGCGACCCGGTGAACGACTCCTCAGCGAATGACCCGATGAACGGCCCGGTGAGCGGCTCGGCGAGTGATTCGATGAACGGCTCGGCGGGTGACCCGATGAACGGCCCGGTGAACGGCTCGGCGGGTGATTCGATGAACGGCCCGGTGAGCGGCTCGGCGAGTGGCCCCGCGCGCGACCGCTCCTTCTCCTCGTTCGTCGCCCTCGGCGACAGCTTCACCGAGGGGCTGAACGACCCCGGTGTGAACGGTCACTTCCGGGGCTGGGCCGACCGGGTCGCCGAACGGCTGGCCGCGCTCGACCCGGACTTCCGCTACGCCAACCTCGCCGTGCGCGGCAAGCTCATCGACCAGATCGTCGAGCACCAGGTTCCGCGGGCAATCGAGATGCGGCCCGACCTGGTCAGTTTCTGCGCCGGAGGCAACGACCTGCTCCGGCCGGGCAGCGACCCCGACCGGATGGCCAAGAAGCTGGCGGGAGCCGTACGGGAGCTGCGGGCCACCGGCGCGGAGGTGCTGCTGTTCACCGGCGTGGACCCGCGCGACACCCCGATCATGCGCCGCGCCCGCGGCACGTTCGCGATCTTCTACATGCACGTCAGGTCCATATCCGAGCTGTACGGCTGCCGCCTGGTCGACCAGTGGTCGATGCAGGGCCTGCGCGACTGGCGGGCATGGAGCGACGACCGCCTGCACATGAACGAGGAGGGCCACCGCATCGTGGCCGCCAAGATCTGCCAGGTGCTCGGGATCGACTGCGACGACGACTGGCGCAAGGTCTGGCCGCCCCGCGAGCACGTGGACCGCAGGGCCAAGCGCCGCGAGGACGCCCAGTGGGTCCGCGAGCACTTCGGCCCCTGGCTCGGCCGCCGCCTGCGCGGGCGCTCCTCCGGTGACGCCGTCGACCCCAAGCGTCCGGACCTGAGGATCTTTCCCTAGCGGCCGCCTCCGGGCGTCGCGCATTTGTCGTATGACCGGCTCCTGACGGACCGGTTTTCCGGCGACCCCCGAGTGACAGGCCACCGGCTCACAGGACCGGTTCCGGCGGTGCCGAAACGGCGCGCTGCCGGGAAACGCGGGTCCCTCCGTTCTCCGGCAGCGCCTCACGCCGACGCCCTATGACGAGCTGAGGCGTTTGAGGGCGTCGCGGACCTTCGCGGGGTCGTTGGTGGGCCAGAAGGGCGGCAGGGAGTCGCGCAGGAAGCTCCCGTAGCGGGCCGTCGCCAGGCGGGGGTCCAGGATCGCGACCACGCCCTTGTCGTGCTGGCTGCGGAGCAGCCGGCCCGCACCCTGGGCGAGAAGCAGGGCGGCGTGGGTGGCGGCGACGGCCATGAAGCCGTTGCCGCCCTTGGCGGCGACGTGGCGCTGGCGGGCGGAGCTCAGCGGGTCGTCCGGGCGGGGGAAGGGGATGCGGTCGATGATGACCAGCCGCAGCGAGGGGCCCGGCACGTCCACGCCCTGCCAGAGGGACAGGGTGCCGAACAGGCAGGTCGGCTCGTCCTCCGCGAACTGCTTGACCAGCAGCATCGTGGAGTCGTCGCCCTGGCAGAGCAGCGGCACGCTCAGGCGGTCCCTCAGGGCCTCGGTGGCGGCCTTGGCCGCGCGCATCGAGGAGAACAGGCCGAGGGTTCGGCCCCCGGCGGCCTCGATCAGCTCGGTGATCTCGTCGAGGTAGGCCTCGGGCAGGCCGTCGCGGCCGGGCTGCGGCAGGTGCTTGGCGACGTAGAGGATGCCGCTGCGGGGATGGTCGAAGGGTGAGCCGACGTCCATGCCGGTCCAGCCGGCCCGCTTTTTCGGCCGAGCCTTGGCTCCGTCCTTCGCCCCGTCTCCGGCTCCGTTCTTCGGCTCGTCCCCGGTCGCGCCGTTCGCGGTGCTCGTCTCGCCTCCGGTCACCCGGGCCTCGTCCCTCGCGCCGTCTCCGGAGCCCAGACCCCACTGGCGGGCCAGGCCGTCGAAGGCGCCGCCCAGAGCGAGCGTGGCCGAGGTGAGGATCACCGTCCGGTCGCCGAAGAGCTTGTCGCGGAGCATGCCCGCCACGGTGAGCGGCGCCACCCGGAGCAGGGGTGGGCGCCGCTCGGTGCCCGCCTCCAGCCAGACCACCTCGGCCCGGTCGATCTCCTCGGCGTGGCCGAAGGCGTCCAGCATCCGCTGCGCGGTGTCGTGGATCTCGTCCAGGGCGGTGAAGGCCGCCTTGCGCAGACCCGCGCCCTCGGGGTCGTCCTTGTCGCCGCCCATCCGAGGGCCGAGGGAGGTGATGCACGTCCACGCCGAGTCGCGGACCAGGGCGAGCGTCATCCCGAGCACCTGGGGCAGCTCGTCGAGGCGCCCGGCGGGCGCGGCGGCGAGCAGGGCCTTGAGATCCTCTCCCGACTCCATGAGCCGGTCGGAGGTGGGCTGGTCGATCAGCCTGCCGACCCGGCGCACGGCCAGCGAGACCATGTTCTCGGACAGCTCGCCGGTCACCACCGAGGTGACCCGATCGACCAGCTCGTGGGCCTCGTCCACCACGACCACGTCGTGCTCGGGCAGGAGAGGGAAGTCCTCCATCGCGTCGATGGCGAGCAGGGCGTGGTTGGTGACGACGACGTCGGCCTCCCCGGCGCGGGCCCGTGCCAGCTCGGCGAAGCACTCCATCCCGCTCGGGCAGCGCGTGGCGCCCAGGCACTCCCTGGCGCTCACCGAGAACTGCCGCCACGCCTGCTCGTTGACACCGGGGACGAGCTCGTCGCGGTCGCCGGTCTCGGTCTCGTTCGCCCAGTCCTGGATGCGCTGGACCATGCGCCCCGTCGCGTTCACCTCGCGGGGGTCGAAGAGCTGATCCTGCTCGTCGTCGGGCCATCCGGCGCTCGCCTTGTAACGGCACAGGTAGTTGCGGCGGCCCTTGAGGATCGCGAACTTGGGCTCGTGCGGCAACTGCGGGGCGAGCGCCTCGGCGAGGCGGGGCAGGTCGCGGTCCACGAGCTGGCGCTGGAGCGCGATGGTGGCGGTGGAGACGACCACGGCTCCCTCGGAGGTCATCGCGTGCCGGATCGAGGGGATCAGGTAGGCCAGGGACTTGCCCGTGCCCGTGCCCGCCTGAACGGCCAGGTGGTCACCCGACTCGATCGAGTGCTGCACCGCCTGGACCATCTTTATCTGTCCGGGGCGCTCGACCCCGCCGACGGCTTCGACGGCGATGCTCAGCAAATCCTCAACTGGGGGAATATCCACCTTTGAGGAGACGTCTTCGGGAGGGGCGATGGAGTCGGTTGGCACGACAGCCAACCGTACCCGCTCGCCCTGACAATCGCGGCTGCTCCGGGGAGTCACTGTGCGGACGCATCGCGGTATTCGCAAACCTGGGGCTCATGTTCCGTGGCAAACTGGCTCGATCACCCGGCTCGCCAATCCCCCAAAGGTCAAGGAAGATCTACCGTTCTGGTGTTGCTGGGGCGGAAGATGGGGGTGGAAAGGTCGGTTCGGTAGAGTTTCCTGAGGTCGAGTGGACGAATAAAGGCTGGCTGAAGCACTATGTCTTCCATGTCGGAAGTTGTCCCGTTGCCGTCGTTCGGCGAGGTGTTCTTTGACGAGCGTGGCCAGGAGCGGGTGCTCCGGGTCACTTGGCACGAAGGCACGCTGGTGCTGAGCCTGTGGCGCGGTGAGATGTGCACCGCGAGTTTCCGCATGCCCATGGACGACGTGGGACGTCTGGTCGACACCCTCGACGAGGGTTTTGTCGAGGCCGGGGGCCAGTATCCCGACGAGGCGGGCGAGCCCGCGCACATGGTCGAGCACCAGGTGCACGGTGAGTTCCCCGCCACCGGGCAGTATGCCCGGCCGCGCTCGGAGGACTACGCCCAGCCGCCGCAGCCGTACGCCGACCCGGTCGGTCACGCCCCGCCGCTCGACGAGCCGCGCCAGGTCGCCACCCTCGGGCCCAACGACGTGCTCGTCGCCCGGGGCACCGCGCCACAGGCCCCGGATCGATCCCAGGACCGGATGGCCGCCTACGGCTCGGGCGACGCGGTGCCGCGCGAGAACATGATCGTGGGCGACGCCCTGCCCTACGGGCAGCCGCAGCCCGCGGGGCCGCTCGGCTCCGGCGAGCCGATGTACCAGATGCCCGGCGACCGCTACCCGACCTCGCAACCGGATCCCTACGGCGCCTCGCAGGGCCACCAGGATCTGTACGGCGTACCCGACCCGTACGGCGCCGCTCCGGACCCGTACGGCACGCCGGGTCAGCAGCCCGACGCGTTCGCCGTCCCGGGGGGCCAGCCGGATCCGTACGGCGTTCCTCTCCAGCAGCCCGTGGACCCGTTCACCGCGCCGGCGGGCCGGCAGCCGGTCGATCCCTTCGCGGCCCACGCCGACCAGTTCCCGGCGTCCGCGCACCAGTCGCACGCCGACCTCTACACGCCCCAGGGACAGCAGCACTCCACCGACCCCTTCGGGTTCGCGGCCCAGCAGCAACAGCAGCAGCCCGCCTATCAGGCCCAGCCCGACGCCTACGGCTACCCCGCCCCGGCCCAGCCCGACCTCTACGCGTTCGGCGCCCAGCAACCCGGCCCGCCGCAGTCCCCGCAGGCCGGTCACCCGGCGGACCTGCGCGACCTGTACGGCGCACCGCCCGCCTACCAGCAACAGAACGTGGACCCGTCCGACCCGCTGGGCCTGCGCGGTCAGCAGCCCGAGCAGTTGGCGCCGCGCCCCTACATCCAGGAGCCGTCGCACGCCACCGGGGAGAGGCTCCGTCCCGAGCAGCGCTATGACGAGCAGCGTTACGACGAGCGGCGTCGTGACGACCAGGGTTACGACGATCGGCGCGACGGGCGGGACGAGCGCCGCGAAGGGCGGCGCCGGGACGAGCGAGACGAGCGCCGCGACTGGTGATCGGGCCGTCAAGGTCCTCCCGCCGCGGGTGAGGCGCCCGGTCCGCGCGTGAAGCGGCAGGACGTCGACGCGGGTGGCGCGGTGTGGCGTCGGGGTCATGCGCGAGGGTGAGGCGGGCAGGCCCCGGCCGGGTGGAGGCGATCACTGCCGCCGCGTCCGGGTGCGTGTGAGGCGGCGACATGATGCGGGTGGTGTGGCGCGCCGAGGCCGCGCGCGTGGGGCGGCATGCCTGCGCCGGCGTGGAGGCGGCCACGTCCGCGGAGTCCTCGCACGGGGCGGCTACGCCCGTCCGATCATTGCGGAGTCCGCGCGCGTAGAGCGGCTCCGCGTGCCTTGCGCGGGCTGATCCCGGTAGGGCCGATCCCATGCGCGTGTATGGAGCGGTTACGCGTACTCTGCCTACGGTAAAACCGCGTTAATGCGCGTATGTGAGCATGGTTCCGCATGCTGATCGTTTTCTGTCGGTAGGGGTGGGATGGACCAGGCGCTGGCGGTACAGATACTGGTGGTGCCGGTCATCGCGATCGCAGTGGCCGCCGTGGCGAGGCGCATGGGGTGGTCGTCCCCGCTGGTGCTGGTGCTGGTCGGGCTGGTGCTGTCGCCGCTGGTTCCCGGTTACCAGCTGGACCCCAACCTGATTCTGCTGGTGTTCCTGCCGCCGCTGCTCTACTCCGCCGCGATCGACAGCTCCTACCTGAGGCTCAAGGCCTTCCGCAGCCCGGTCGCGCTGCTCTCGATCGGTCTGGTGCTGTTCACCACGCTGGTCATCGGGTGGGTCGTCCACCTGCTCATGCCCGAGCTGCCGCTGGCCGCCGCGTTCGCGCTGGGCGCGATCGTGGCGCCGCCGGACGCCGTCGCCGCGGTCGCGGTGGCCCGCAGGCTCGGGCTGCCCCGCAAGGTGGTGACCATCCTGGTGGGGGAGAGCCTGTTCAACGACGCCACCGCGCTCACCCTCTACCGGGTGGCCATCGCGGCGGCGCTGGGCCATGGAGCGGCCACCTGGCAGGCCGTGACCTTCGAGTTCGCCCGTTCGGCGGTGGGCGGCGTGCTGATCGGGGTCGTGCTCGCCTGGATACTCGCCCGCGTGCTGCTGAGCCTGCGCGACGCGCTCGTCGAGAACACCGTCATGCTGCTCACCCCGTTCGCGGTCTACTTCGTGGCCGAGAGCGTGCACGTCTCCGGTGTGATCTCCGTCGTGATCGTCGGTCTCTACATCGGGCACCGCATGCCCCGGGCGGGCTTCGGCACCCGGCTGCTGTCCGACGCGGTCTGGCGAGTCATGGACTTCTTCCTGGAGTCGATCGTCTTCGTGCTGATCGGCCTGCAGATGTGGCCCATCATGAGCGCGCTGGACTGGGACGACCGGTGGAAGCTCACGGGAATGGCGCTGGCGGTCTTCGCCGCCGCGGTGTTCGCCAGGGTCGTCTGGGTCGTGCCCACCAGCTACCTGCCGGGATTTTTGGCCAGGAGGTTCCGGGGGCGCGAGCCGCATCCGGTGGCCTGGCAGAACGTGGCGATCGTGAGCTGGGCGGGCATGCGCGGGGTGGTCTCCCTCGCGGCGGCCTTCGCCATCCCCCTGGACTTCGAGGGCCGGCCCACGATGCTCTTCCTCACCTTCGTGGTGGTGATCGGAACCCTGCTGGTTCAGGGTCTGTCGTTCCCGGCGCTGATCCGCAGGCTGAAGATCTCCAACGATCGAGAGCTCTACACCGACAATCTGGCCGAGGCGGCAGCCCAGCAGGCGGCTGCCTCAGCCGGGCTCGCCCGGCTGGAGGAGCTTGTCGCCGAGGGCGTCGCCGACGTCCACGAGGACATCGTGGAGCAGCTCAGGTCACGGTCCGAACGCCGGACTCTCACGGCCTGGGAGCGGCTCGGCGGCGGCACGGGCCAGGAGGGTGAGGAGACACCCAGCACGATCTACCGGCGGTTGCGCAGGGAGATGCTGGTCGTCGAGCGTGAGGTGTTCGTACGGTTCCGCGACGAGCGACGTATCGAGGACGAGGTGCTCCGCAGGATCATCCACGAGATCGACTTCGAAGAGGCCACCCTGGAGCGGGACTGACGGCCCGTCAGGCCGTCCCGCGAGAAGGACCGGCACCGGCTCCGTGAACGCCTGACGGGAAAGGATCATCCCCCGTCAGACCGTCCCGCGAGGAGAACCGGCCCCGGCAGGAGCCGACCGTCCGACGGTGACATCTGTTCGACGCCCGAGGAGGGGCCCCTCTAGCCGATGACGTTGTCCACGAAGCACCAGCGCCAGTTCTCGCCCGGCTCGAAGGACGCCATGACCGGGTGGCTGGTCTCCTTGTAGTGGGCCGTGGCGTGCTTGCCGGGCGATGAGTCACAACAACCGATGTGCCCGCACGAAAGGCATTTGCGCAGGTGAACCCAGCGCGTACCCATCGCCAGACACTCCTCGCACCCCTGGGGCGTCTTGGCGGGCGGGTCCTGCGCTTCAACGATGTGCTCACAAACACTCATGTTCTCCCCTTACTTAGACATCCAATGATCGTACTTCCAGAGCCGGGTTCCAACTCGGCCGCCTTGCCCATCGATACAGGGTGTCACGGCGAGTTGCCATTCCATCGACGGAGAGTGGCATGGAGTTCACCTCGTGGGAGTCCGATGCTGGAGGTCCGTAATCTTGAGGTCGTCTACGACGGCGTGACGCCGGTGTCGCGCGGGTGTCGGTCTGAAAGCGCCCACCGGTTCGATGGCGGCTCTTCTCGGCGTGAACGGAGCCGGTAGAACAACCTTACTCCGGACCCTCTCCGGCTTGCCGGACGTGCACGACGGCGAGATCACCCGAGGCTCGGTCCGATGTTCGGGGAGCGGCCCATGCAAGGCGCGGGGCCGCATGTTGGGCGGTTCCCGCTCCACGAAACGGCGGGCGGACAATGACCGCCGCGTCAGGCGCCTGTCGCGGCGGCCCGTTGGGTAGGGTCGAGGCATGCGACCCCTCCCGCGACGAATTCCCATCCTCTCCGCCTCGGTTCTGGCCGCTTTGCTCGTCACCACCGGCTGTTCCGAAATCCAGGACGTGAGCCAGGGCATCGACAAGGCTCAGCAGTGCGTTCAGGCCACGGGCATCGTCACCGAGACGGCGGCGAAGGTCGCCGGCCTGGTCAACGACCCCGCCGAAATGGAGAAGGCGCTGAACGACGGCGCCGCCAAGCTCGGCACCCTGGCTGACGAGGCGGCCAACACCACGCTCAAGGAAGCCGCCGAAGGCGTTTCCAAGGACCTTGAGGGACTGAACGCCACGAACGCCAACAACGCCGTCGACGCGGCCCAGAAGGTCGCGACCGACTCGGTGAAGTGGGTCGAGCAGCTGGCCGGCGCCTGCGGCGGCTGAGCCTCCGCTCAATCCCGGGTTCTCTAGGGGGAATGTGGCTGAAATAGCGTCGTTCTCATGAAGACCCTGGAAAACGAGCCTGACCCCCGGTTCACGCTCGCGAACGAACGAACGTTCCTGACCTGGCTGAGCACGTCGCTCGCGCTGAGCGCGGGCGGCGTCGCCATGGCGGCGGTCTCCGCCGACGTCTTCGTGCCCTGGATGCGGACCGTGCTCGCGGTCATCCTCGTGTCGCTGTCCGCCCTGTCGGCCGCGATGGCCTACCCCCGTTGGCGCCTGATCCAGCGCGCCCTGCGCCGCGCTGCCCCGCTCCCGCCTCCGGCCCTCGCGCCCCTGTTCGGCTACGGCGTGGCCGCCGTAGCCGTGCTCGCCCTGGTTCTCATCCTGTTCCGCCGATGAGCTTTCGCGGAGAGGAACCTCCGGACCCGCCGTCGAACCTCAGGGGAGGGGAAGGCCTGCAGAGCGAGCGGACCCGGCTGGCCTGGGTTCGCACCGCCGCGCTGCTGGCCGTCACCGGCCTGGGCGGCGCGGGCCTCGCCCTGCGCACCGGCACACCTGCGATCGCCATAATCCCCTTCGCCCCTGCCGTCTTCTGCGGCGCGCTCCTGCTCACCGGTACCGGCATCCGCTACCGGAACGCCCAGGAGGCCATCCGGAGAGGCCGCCCCCTCGACAACCGGGTGGACGCCCTCATCGCCTGGCTTGGAACCCTCGCCGTCACCCTCGGAGCGCTCAGCCTCGTGCTCACCCGGTAGGCGCGCCGGTCGTCCGGGTCGCCCGTCCATCCGGTCCGCCTGGTCCGCCTGGTCCGCCTGGTCCGCCCGGTCCGTTCGGGGGGTTCGACGGTCGGCGGCGGGTGGCCGGAGAACTGCCAGGCATCGAATGACGTCTCCTGACCCATCAAAAATGGGGCAAGATGGCGCAGCATGTCACGCTTCGATGATCTGCCGGGTTACGCGGCATCGATCGCTCCGCTGATCGATGCCGTTCACCTGGGCGTCCATGTCGCGAGCCGGCCAATCGGCGGGGAACTCGTCAGGCAGTCGGGTCTTCAGACGGAGCTGATGATCGATCTCCGCTACGTGCTCCCCATCCGGCCGCTGACCCCCGAGGGGCTGACCGCCCTCTACCGCTACAACCCCTTCGACCGGGCCGAGATCGAGGCGCAGATCGCCCAGGGCATCCTCGTCGACGACGGCGCGTTGCACGCGACGGACATCTCGCTCGCGTTCATCGCGGCCCTGTACGAGGTGCACGCGACGGTGACCGGCGCGCTGTGGGCGGACCACGCCGACCGGCTGCCCGAGCTCGCGGACCTCGCCGGGCGGCTCCTGGCGGCCGGTGCGGACAGCGGCGGCGCGGCCTTCACCCAGGCCTCGCCGCCCTACGAGCCGGAGGGAACCCCCGCGGGCGTGCTCCTGTTCAACCGGCTGGCCGCGCTGCGCTACCACCGCGCCGACGTTCACGCCGCGGTCTGGGAGGAGGAGGGTTTCACCGCCGCGCAGATCATCGCCCTGACGCCGGGCGCCGTCCGTGACCGGATCGAGGCGGAGACGAACCGCCGCGCGGCCGTGCCGTACGAGACCCTGACCACGAGGGAGAGGCAGACCCTGCTGCTGGGTCTGAGCGCCCTCGACCTGCCGTGACGTACGGAGGTCTGAGCGCCCTCGACCCGCCGTGACGTACGGAGGTTCGAGGGCCCTCGGCCTGCCATGACGACGGAGGTTCGAGCGCCCTCGATCTGCTCTGACGTACGGGAGCCGAGCGTCTTCGGCCTGCCCTGGAGTACGGAAGGTCAGGAGTCGACGCCGAGGGCCACCGTCTCGGCGACCTCCGCGTGGCGTTCGGTCTCCTCGGCGGCGAAGCGCTCGGCGTCGAGCTTCTCGCCGAATGGCCCGATCGCGTGCGCATACAGGCGCTCGCCTTCCGGCAGATCGCGCACCACTATCCCCGGTGCACGATGGTGGTGGTCAGCCGCCGGCTCAAGTCGAACGCGGGGCTGCTGCCGGTGGAGCGGGCGCTCACCACGCTGCGCGGCGCCGGATTCGACGGTGACGACGCGGTGCGCGTCCTGCGCACGTTCATCGCCTACATCGTGGGCTCACTGCTGCGGTAGGTCGGGGTGACCCCGACCTACCGTACCGACCTCGCGGTCAAGGACGTCGATCCCCAGCTGTTCCCCGAGGTAAGCGGGCTCACCTCGGCGCTGAGCGACTGCGACCACCAGGCGGAGTTCGAGTTCGGCCTGGAACTGCTCATAGAGGCGATAACCGTACGGCTGAAAAGGTGACGCCCGGAACCGGCCAGGTCCCGGGCGTCATCAGGGAGCGTTCCCTTCCCCTGGAAGCTCCCCGGCGGTGTCAGTACCAGTTACTGGACTGGAAGTGACCCCATGCGCCGCACGGTGACCCGTAACGGCTTTTGATGTAGCTCAGACCCCAGTGGATCTGTGTGAACGGGTTGTACCGCCAGTCCCCGCCGCTGCCGCCCATCTTCGAGCCCGGCAGCGCCTGCGGGATGCCGTAGGCCCCCGAGGACTGGTTGTAGGCCCGGTGATTCCAGTTGCTCTCCCTGGTCCAGAGGCTGTCCAGACATCGGAACTGGCTGTGTGACCACGCGCGGCGGGAGACGAGGCGATAAGCGATCGCCTTGTTCCTGCCCTTGGCGGTCCTTGTGGCCAGTCTGATCCTGGGTGCGGCCTTGGTGGACCAGGTGCTCTGGTGGACGGCGACGCTGGGCCTCGCCCGGATGGACGAGGTGCCGTCGAGGGCCGTCACGCCGGGGTTCGCCCGGGTGGGCCAGGTGCTTCGACGGATCGCGACCCCGGGCTTCGCCCGGGTGGTCGAGGTGCTCTCGCGGACCACGGCCTTGGGTGCGGCCTTGGTGGACCAGATGCCCTCGTGGACCGTGACCCCAGGCTCGGCCTGGGCGGTCCTGATGTTCTCGCGGATCGTGACCCCAGGTTCGGCCTGGGTGGACCATGCGTCCTCGCGGACCGTCTCCTCCGTTCCTTTTCCGGATGGTTCGACGGTCTCCTCTGCTCGCCCCACCGCCGCCGATCCGACCATGGTCGACGCGGCGATCATGGTCACGACGGTGTTGCGCACAAGGCGGTAGCTGTTCAAGGTGATCCTTGTCCTCTGGCCGCGTGCGGGAGGCACGTGAGGGCACGAGGTGCTCTCACGTGCTTGGCGATCCAGCGCCCGTGGCCCGGGTGAGGAATGCCCGCGTGGTCTCGCCGGCCTGTTTCCGGCATGAGACACCGCGACGATCTCTCTAGGCCGCTTTCTAGTACGCCGAGGGATCGTTGAGAGACGGATGCGACACGCGGAGGAAAGGTGTTTGCCCGATCTTCGTGGTCTAAAGGCGATTCGGCGGGTACCGAATTACGCCAGGCGATTCTCCTCTATGGAGGACCGATTCAAAAATAGCTTCGGCATGGGGTTTCAAATCGGGGCCGGCTGTGCGACGGAAAACGAGCTCGCACCCCACCTGGCTATCCGCGGCGCTCCCCGGGGTGGTTCGGGCCCGCTGGGCCGCCGTCCGCCCGGGCCCCGAGAGGAGGGCGATGCGACGTACGGACGGCTCTCCGGCGGCCACGCCGACCTCACCCGTCGTTTTTTATGTCAAGGAAGGGCTCGCAGGTGGCAAAAGGGCTGGTGAATGGTTTGACATCTCATATATCGCATCGATCATGTCCCACCCCCCGGGGCGCCGACTCTCCAATGCGACGCGAGGATTAGGCTGCGGAGCATGAGTCTCCGTGATACCCCTCTTCGTACTCTCACCGGCGTGTCCACCACCCTGGCCGAGTTGGCCGGCGACAGGTCCGTCCTGATTGTCAACGTGGCATCCAGATGTGGCCTTACCCCCCAGTACGCCGGACTGGTCGGCCTCCAGCAGGCCTATGGCGAGCGGGGCTTCACCGTCGTCGGCGTCCCCTGCAACCAGTTCGCCGGTCAGGAGCCGGGCACCGCCGAGGAGATCCAGGAGTTCTGCTCCGTCACCTACGGCGTGGACTTTCCTCTGCTCGCCAAGACCGATGTCAACGGGGAGGACCGCCACCCGCTCTACGCCGAGCTCACCTCTACTCCCGATGTCGAAGGGGAGGCCGGAGACGTCAAATGGAACTTCGAGAAGTTCCTGGTCTCGCGCGAGGGAGAGGTGCTGGCCCGGTTCAGGCCGGGCACCCAGCCCGACGACCCCGCGGTCGTCGAGGCGATCGAGAAGTCTCTCTGACCGATCGGTTCAACCGCTCTTGTTCGGCGTTCTCCTGGGCGCGCAGCTGCCCCTGACGATCAGCTCGGTGGGCAGCAGCACGCCGCGCGGGCGCCGGCCACCCTCGCGCAGCACCAGTTCGGCCGCGCGGTAGCCGATGTCCTGGGCGGGCTGGGCGATCACGGTCAGCGGCGGAGCGCACAGCTCGGCCCAGGGCACGTCGTCAAACATGATCAGTGACAGGTCCCTGGGCACCCGCAGGTCCAGCTCCCTGGCGGCCAGCACGGCCGCCTCGCCCAGCAGGTTGCCCCCGGCGAGCACGGCGGTCAGGTCGGGCCGGTGCTGGAAGAGCCCGGCGGCGGCGGCGTAGGCGGAGTCACGGCTGCCCCGCGCGACGACGATGAGCTCCTCGTCCACGAGGCCGCCCAGCGCCTGGCGGAAGACCGACAGGCGCTGCTCCTGCCCGGGGCCGCCCAGATAGGCGATGCGGCGGTGTCCCAGCCCCGTCAGGTAGTCCACCGCGGTCCGTACGCCGGCGCGGTCGTCGGCCAGCACCGCGGGCACGTCGCCATGCCCCGTCGAGAGCCGGTGGGCGAAGACCATGGTGAGCCCGGCCCGCAGGGTCGGCGCCCAGATCTCTCCGTCGCCGGAGGGAACCGCGATCACACGGTCCACGCCCTGTTCCATCAGCATGCCGATCAGCTCGGCCTCGCGCTCCGGGTCGTCGCCGGTCGTGCCCAGGATCACCGGCTCGCCCGCCGAACGGGCACAGGCCAGCACGCCGTCGGCCAGGCGGCCGTAGAAGGTGTCGGTGATGTCGGGCAGCAGCAGCCCGATCCCGCCCGATCTCTGCTGGCGCAGGTTACGGCCGAGCGCGCTGGGCCGGTAGTCGAGCTGGGCCGCCACGTTCAGCACCCGCTCCCTGGTCTCGGGGCTCGCCGAGCCGCCGGACAGGACTCGTGACACCGTGGCGACCCCGACCCCGGCTGCTCCCGCGACGTCTTTGATGGTCGTACGACGCATACTCATGGAAACGATTCCATCATGATTTCCGTGAGCAATCCAGTGCGGAGAGGTAACAGAAGTGCTTCTGACAAGCCAAAATCGACCTACCTCTTGACACTGATGTCCGTTTCCGGTGAGATGCATGAAAACGTATCCACACCGGGTAAACACGGGGTTGGCCCGAAGCGCTAAGGACTTTCATGGCTTCCATCGTTCTCAGCAAAGTCGACAAGATCTATGCAGGCGGCGTAAAAGCCGTGAACGCTCTCGACCTTGAGATCAAGGACGGGGAGTTCATGGTTCTGGTGGGGCCGTCGGGCTGCGGCAAGTCCACCGCCCTGCGCATGATCGCCGGTCTCGAGGACATCAGCGGCGGCGAGATCTTCATCGGTGACAAGATGGTCAACCATCTGCCCCCGAAGGACCGTGACATCGCCATGGTCTTCCAGAACTACGCGCTCTACCCGCACATGACCGTCGAGGAGAACCTCGCCTTCGGTCTGAAGCTCCGTAAGATGCCCAAGGCGGACATCGCCAAGCGCGTCGGCGAGGCCGCCAAGATGCTCGGCCTCGAGCAGTACCTCAAGCGCAAGCCCGCCGCACTCTCCGGTGGTCAGCGTCAGCGTGTCGCGATGGGCCGCGCGATCGTGCGTGAGCCCCAGGCCTTCCTCATGGACGAGCCGCTGTCGAACCTGGACGCCAAGCTCCGCGTCTCCATGCGCGCCTCCCTCAACACCCTGCACGAGCGCCTGGGCGTGACGACCGTCTACGTCACCCACGACCAGGTCGAGGCCATGACCCTCGGCAACCGCGTCTGCGTCCTGCGCGACGGTCTCCTCCAGCAGGTCGACACCCCGCAGAACCTGTTCGACAAGCCGGTCAACCTGTTCGTCGCCGGCTTCATGGGCTCCCCCTCGATGAACTTCGTCACCGCCGAGCTGGTGCGCGGTGACGGTGGCGCCTACGTCGCCTTCGCCGACCTTCGCCTGCCGGTGCCGGAGTCGACCTTCGCCGAGAAGCCCGGCCTCGACCAGTACTTCGGCAAGAAGATCATCCTGGGCATCCGTCCCTCCGACTTCGAGGACTCGACCGCGGCCAACGGCTCCGCCGGCGGCTGGACGCACCTGCAGGTCCGCGCCGAGGTCACCGAGGAGCTGGGCTCCGAGATCAACGTGCTGTTCCTGATCGACGCCCCGCCCGTCGTGCACCAGGACACGGTCGCCGCGGCCGACGCCGGTGACGACGAGGAGGCGACCCTCCCGCTCGTCGGCGACAAGTCGCTGTGGACCGCCCGCGTCAACTCGCGCAGCCACGTCCGCCCCGGCCAGACCATCGAGCTGGTCGTGGACACCCACAACCTGCACTTCTTCGACCCGGTCTCGGGCCTGGCGATCGGCCACGAGGCCAACGTCTGAGCCTGAGTGACCCCGCGGGCCGCGAGGCCCGCCCGTGACCAACCTCGTAAGCCGAAAAGGCCCGCGCCACGACCCCCTCCCGTGGCGCGGGCCCTTTCGTCTTCCCAGCTGCCCGCGCCGAGGCCGGGCCGCGACTACCGGCGGACGAAACGGCGGGAGACCTCGGCGGCCAGCCGGTGGGGGACCAGCGTGCCGATTCTGGTGATGACCTTGTAGCGCAGGTCGGGGACGCTCACCCATACGCCGCGGGCCAGATCGCGCATGGCCTCGCCGACCACCTTGTCCGCCGACAGCCAGAGGAACCCGGGGAGGCCCGACATGTCGATCGAGGCGCGGTCGTGGAACTCGGTGCGCACGAATCCCGGGCACAGCGCCATCACCCGCACGCGGCTGCCGGCCAGCTCCGCGGCCATGGACTCGCTGAAGCTGACCACCCACGCCTTGGACGCGCTGTAGGTGCCCTGGGGGAAGAACGCCGCCACCGACGCCACATTGATCACCGCGCCGCGGCCGCGCTTTCTCATTCCGGGTAGCGCGGCCAGCGTCAGTCGCAGGACCGCCTCGCAGTGGACCTTGAGCATCCGCCGCTCCTCGTCCACGGACACCTCGGAGGAGGCGTCGCCATGGCCGAAACCCGCGTTGTTGACGAGCAGGTCGACTCCCCGGCGGAGCCGTTCCTCGACCGCCTCCAGGCCCTCGTCGGCCGACAGGTCGGCCGGGAGCACCTCGGAGCTCACCCCGTAGCGCAGGCGAAGCTCCTCGGCGACGGCGGACAGGCGCTCGCCGTCGCGGGCGACGAGGACGAGGGAGAAGCCGTCGGCGGCCAGGTGGCGGGCGAAGGCGGCGCCGATGCCGGCGGTCGCTCCCGTGATCAGTGCGGTTGGCATGCACGCAGTCTAAGATCGCGCCATCGGATCCCCCAACCTCCACGGTCCCCGCGATTCACGATGGGCTCGGCGGAGCACGGGCCCGGACCATCGCGGAACCTTTGCCGCCAGGCCTGGGTAGAAGGCAGTCAGTCAGGTAGTCGCCGATTATTGAAGGATGAGAACCATGACGATCTCCTACCGGACCGGATTGGGCCTCGCCCTCTTGAGTGCGGCGCTGGTGGCCTGCTCCTCCGGCACGCCCACCGAGGCCGCCTCCCCGCCCGCCGTCACATCCGCGGCGACGCCCGCAGCCACGCCCGCCGACACGGCCTCGGGAGGCTCGGCAGGGGAGACCGCCCCGCGGGTCAGGTTCACCGAGTTCGCCCGGTTGGAGAAGCCGGTGGCGATGGCCGTGCGCAAGGGGGACCGCACGCTCTACATCGTGGAGCAGACGGGACGGCTGCGCGCCGTGACGGACGGCAAGGTCGCCCAGGAGCCCGTCGTGGACCTCTCGGCGGAGGTGAGCGGGGGCAACGAGCAGGGGCTGCTCGGCGTGGCCTTCCATCCGGGGGGCGATTTCCTCTACCTGGACTGGACCGACCGCGACGGGCACACCCACGTGACGGAATGGGCCTTCAAGGATGGAAAGGCCACCGGGCGCAGGGACGTGCTCACGCAGGAGCAGCCGTACGCCAACCACAACGGAGGTCAGCTCGCCTTCGGTCCCGACGGTTACCTCTACATCGCCTTCGGTGACGGCGGCAGCGGGGGAGACCCGCAGGGCAACGGCCAGAACCTGAACACCTGGCTCGGCAAGATCCTCAGGATCGATCCGCGCGGCACTCCGTACAAGGTTCCCGGCGACAACCCGTTCGTCGCGACGAACGGCGCCAAGCCCGAGATATGGGCGTACGGCCTGCGCAACCCCTGGCGGTTCACCTTCGACTCCGAGACGGGGAACATGTGGATCGGCGACGTCGGCCAGAACGCCTGGGAGGAGGTCGACGTCCAGCCACGGGGCAAGGGCGGGCAGAACTACGGCTGGAACATCAAGGAGGCCACCCACCGGTTCCGGGACGGAGACGCCACGGGCGATCTGGTCGACCCCGTCATCGAATACCCCCTGCACGAGGGCGGGAACTGCTCGGTGATCGCCGGATACGTCTACCGCGGCAAGAAGATCACCGGGTTGGAGGGGCGTTTCCTCTACGGCGACTTCTGCGCGGGATGGATCAGGTCCGCTCCCGCGGGGGAGCCGGAGCGGGCCGAGAACCTGGGCGAGGTGAAGCAGCTGTCGTCCTTCGGCCAGGATCACGACGGCGAGCTGTACGCGCTCAGCCTGGACGGACCCGTCTACCGGATCGAGGTCGCTCCGTGACCTCACCGATCTCCGGCCGGGGCGTTGTCGTCCTCCGAATGTCAATGTTCGGAGAACAACCACTGATTGTTCGGTAAGAGGTGTGCGCCGGTCGGGTTGCCATTTTCCGGTGGTGAATATAACGGGTTCCGGGGACATGCCGCTTGTGTTCCAAGCGTCTGGTTTCTATGACCTGAATCATTGCCACAGGGGGTCCGGAATGGCCGGAAAATACACAATATCTGTTCTTTTTGCAGTGGTGGCCGGGAGCGGACTGACGCTCGGATCCACCGGAATGGCGATCGCCGCAACCAGCATGCCGGCGCCGATGGCCGCCGTGCACGCGCAGCCCTATCCACCCGACTTCGGAGCCCTCGCCGATGCGGCCATGGCCGACGCCGCGAGTGTGGACGACAGGTCCGAGGCTCTCCTCCGGGAGGCCGAGAACTGTGAGGGCGGCCCCGCCGAGGCGGCGAGGATAACCGCGGCGGCCGAGGCGCTCGAGGCCGAGGCCAGGAACATCGGGATCAGGTCCGACGCCATCGCCGACGCCGCCGATGCGGCAGGCGATTCCGAGGCCGAGGACATGGCCAGGGACGCGGAGAGGATGGCCGTCGGGGCTGATGCGGATGCCCAGCGGGCTCAGGAGATCGCCCGCCGCGGATGTGAGGGGGGCGGCGAGGTGAACAACACGAACAACAACAACAACGTCGATCCCGAAGCCGTCTATGAGGACTTCGGTGACGAGGACCGCCACCACAGGCGCGGTTTCCGCAACTGCGGGGATGACTGCTGCGAGGGGGGCTGTGGCGAACGGGTCGGCAGGGGCAGGGAGCTGCCGTTCACGGGAGCGCCCGTGACGACCGTGGCCGCGCTCGGCGGTGGCCTGCTGGCCATGGGAACCGTCGGCGTGCTGGTTCCGGTACGTCGCCGCCGATCCACCAGTGTCAAGTAGGAGACGACGTCGCATAGTCGTAGTGGGCCTGCTGGCTTCCGCGGTCTTGATACTGGCGGGAGGCTGGTCGGCCCATCTCGGCATGCGCGTGCGCGATCATCTGGAGGCCGCCGGGGCCGCACTGGTCCAGGTGCGCGCGGCGGCGAGCACGGGCGACCCGCGCCCGATGGCCACGGCGCTGGCCGAGGCCCGGCGGCACGCGGACGAGGCACGACGGCTCACCGAGGGCCCTGACTGGTGGACGATCGCCCACACTCCGGTCGTGGGAGACGCCGCGACGACCGTGCGAGGACTGGCCGAGAGCGCCGCGGATCTGACCGGCGTGCTGGCCGACGTCCGGCCCCTCGCCGCGGCCTTCACCACGATGGGAAAGAGATCCCCGGGCAACCTGCGGCAGCCGCTGACCGACCTCGACGCGGCGTCGCCGACCCTGAAATCCGCCGCCGCCCGCCTCGCCAGGATCGGCTCCGGCCTGGAGGCCACCCCGGCGGAGACCGGCCTGAAGCAGCTGGACCAGGCACGCGGTACGGCGCTGCACGAGGTCGACCGGCTGCACGGCTGGCTCGACGCCGCCGCGACCGCCGCCACCCTGCTGCCGCCGATGCTCGGCCTCGACGGCCCCCGTCGTTACTTCCTCGCGTTCCAGACCAACGCCGAAGCACGAGGCACCGGAGGCCTGGTCGGTGCGTTCGGCATCCTGAAGGCCGACCGGGGCAAGGTCGACATCGGGCACCTCTCCGCCAACAACGGCCTCGCCGGGAGTTCCGTTCCCGGTGCCGACCACGGCCCGGACTACCGCGCGCGTTACGGACCGTGGTCGACCAAGTTGCTCTCCATCTCCAACCTCTCCCCGCACTTCCCGTACGCCGCGGCCACCTGGACGGGACTGTGGGAGCAGCAGGCCCGCGGCCACCTGGACGGCGCCCTCGCCACCGACCCGGTGGGCCTGTCCTACCTGCTGCAGCTGATCGGACCGGTCACCCTGCCCGGTGGGGAGAAGGTGACCTCTTCGAACGTCGTCGACCTCACCGAGCGGACGGCCTACGCCCGCTTCGCCGACCCCATGGCGCGCAAGCGGTTCCTCATCACGATCGCCGGCGCCGTCAGCGAGGCGCTGCCCGCGTCCCTCACCCAGCCCGCCAGACTGCTGCCCGTGCTGACCCGCATGGTGAGCGAGCGGCGGATCCAGATCTGGAGCAGCCACGAGGCGGAGCAGCGACGCCTGTCGCGGACCCCGGTCAGCGGCGTGCTGCCGTTGCGCTCGGGACCGTTCGCGGGCCTGGTGGTCAACAACTCCGCCGGCGGCAAGCTCGACTACTACCTGGAACGCTCCCTCGACTACAAACTGGGGCCCTGCCGGGACGGGCTGCGCCCCTCGACCGTGCGGGTCCGCCTCACCAACGACGTCCCGCGAGGGGCGTTGCCCAGCTATGTCACCAGCCGGCTCGACTCCCCGACGCGCCGTCACGCCCCGGGGTCCAACCTGCTGTGGGTGTCGCTGTACGGCGGGCTCGGGGCGAAGATGACCGGGGCCCGGCTCGACGGCGACCCGGTGTCGCTCATCAAGGCGACCGAACGGTCCCACCCCGTCTACTCGACCATCCTGGAGTTCGCTCCCGGGCAGTCCAGGACCCTGGAGCTCGACTTCACGGAGTTCGCCTCCGACGAGCCGCCACTGGTTCCGGAGCAGCCGCTGGTCCGCTCCCAGCGCACCAGCGTCACCCAGGATCGGCAGGGATGCCCTCTCTGATCACCCTCCCGGAGGCCCCGGCGGCCGGCTCGGCGGGTGGTCCCGTGGGTGGATCTGTGGGCGGCATACGTCTCGGCCCTCGCCGTGGAACGCGGCGAGGGCCTTCC
This sequence comes from Streptosporangium subroseum, assembly GCF_900188345.1. Lineage (GTDB taxonomy): Bacteria > Actinomycetota > Actinomycetes > Streptosporangiales > Streptosporangiaceae > Streptosporangium > Streptosporangium subroseum. Next base: position 287,364 of record NZ_FZOD01000005.1, read on the forward strand.
GCACGCCGTACCGCCGGTATCGGCAGAAAAGCGCAAAGTCCGGCGTGCCACGGGCGGCGGCCCCACGGGGGAGACCTACCGTCGCGCTCATGGAGATCGCTGAGATCGGTGAAGCCGCCGGGGTCGCACAGCCCGGTCACGAGCACTGCGGTCCGCGATGCTGGAGGGATGTGCGAGCGGCGCCGGCGTCGCGGCACGACGTCCGTTTCCGTCTTCTGTTCGTGTGCACGGGCAATATCTGCCGCTCTCCGCTCGCGGAGCGGCTGACCCGGTCGATCCTCGGACCCTGCCCGGCGCTTCAGGTGACCAGCGCGGGGACCCGGGCCAGAGCCGGGACGCAGATGACGGAGCGCGCGCGACGGGTGCTGGTCCGTCTCGGCGGCGACCCCGACGGCTTCGGTTCTCGCCCGCTGACCTCCGAACTGGTGGCCGCCGCCGATCTCGTGCTGACGGCCGCCTCCGAGCACCGCGCCGAATCGGTGGCGGCGTTCCCCCCGGCGGCCACGCGGACCTTCACCATCGCCGAGTTCGGGACGCTGGCCGGGGCCGTGCCGCCCCTGGCGGTCATCTGCCATGAGGATCCCGTACGGCGGGCGCACACGCTGATCCGAGAGGTCCGGGCGAGGCGCGGGCTGGTCCGAGTGGACCAACCCGACATTCCCGATCCCTACCGCGGCTCCCGGCTGGCCTACCGGGCGGCGGGACGAAGGATCGCGACGTCGCTCGCCGTCCCGCTCGGGCTGCTCACACACTCACGCGTGGCGTGACCTCGGCCTTGGCGTCGTACTCGCACCCGTAGTACCGGTTGCTCTTGGCGGGTGCGAAGTTCAGGACGGTGCCGACCAGGCGGGCGTTGATCGACGTCAGCACCTCCACGGCACGGATGACGTGCTCGCGCCGGGTCTTGCCGTACCGCGCGATGAGCAGCGCGCCGTCGCAGATCGCCGCGAGTGCCACGGCATCGGTGACCGGCAGCACCGGCGGAGCATCGATGATCACTATGTCGTATCTCTCCGTGAGCCCGCTGAGCAGCGTACGCATCCCGTTCGAGCCGAGCAGTTCGCTGGGGTTCGGCGGGATCTGGCCACTCGGCAGGACGGCGAGGTCCGACTCGCCCCAGATCTGGATCGCGTTCTCCAGCCGTGCTCTGCCGATCAGCACATCCGTGAGGCCGGTCGCCCCCTCGATTCCGAGGTAGTTCGGGATGCGCGGGCGGCGGAGGTCGCCGTCCACCAGGAGCACCCGCCACCCCGCCTGCGCGAGCGTGATCGCCAGGTTGGCGGAGGTCGAGGACTTCCCCTCGCCCGGCAGGCAGCTGGTGACCACGAGGGATCTCGGTTGCCGGTCGACGCCGATGAACTGCAGGTTGGTACGGAGCGAGCGGAACGCCTCCGATCTGGACGAGCGGCCACGGTCGCGGAGGATGAGAGGGTGGCGTCGCGCGTCGCGCTCGTATCCGATGATCCCGAGAACCGAGCTCTTCGACGCCTCGTGCAGCACTTCGCTCGCCTTGATGGTGGTGTCCATGCGGTCGCGCAGGACCAGCGAGGCCATGGCGATGAGCAGCGCGGTGAGTACGGCGAGCGCCAGGTTGACCAGCGGCCTCGGACTGATCGGGTCCCTGGGAACGTCCGCCGGGTCCACCACCGCGACCTTGACGTTGGGCTGGTCGTTCTTACGGGACGAGTGGCCGTCCTTTTCCCCGTCCTTTTTCGCGTGCTTCCTCTTACGGGTGGGGAGGGGCTGTTCGATCTCGTCGACCAGCCGGGTGAACGCCCCGCCCAGGGCGTTGGCCAGTCGAGCGGCGCGTGCGGGATCGGTGTCGGTGACCGTGGCGCGGAGAAGCACGGTGCCGGGGATGGCCTCCGCCGTGATGTTCTCCTGGACGCGCCGGATGTCGTCGCCCGTGGTGATCTGACTGACCACCCGGCGGCTGGGAAGCAGATTGGCATAGGACTGCACCCTCTGCTGTGACAGCATCCCCGCCTGGATGGCGGTGGAGAGGCTGCCCTCCCTGTCGTAACCGGAGACCAGCATGGAGATCGTCGCGACGTACTTGGTCGGCATGCGTGCTGTGACGATGAGCGACGTGGACACCGCCAGGACCAGCGAGAAGAGAATGAGGAGCCAGTTCCTGCGCGCGAGTCGCGCGAAATAGAGCAGATCCACCGGGTCAACGCAACCTTTCACGGATTCTGGGAAGAGCTTTCTGACGTTGGGCCGGCGAGTAGACGTCCACGCCCTGCAGCAGGCCGATGAGAACGAGCGCGCTTCCGACCGTGACGATCGCGGTGGGGAGCGGTGGTATCCAGCGCAGGGCCATCGCCAGGCAGAGCGCTCCGGCGATCGCCGTGATCAGACCGAGTGCCGTGGCGACCATTTGGGGGCCGAGGCCGATCCGGCGGAGCCGGTGCGAGACGTGGTCGGTGCCGCCCGCCAGCGGCGAGCGGCCCGCCAGCATCCGCGACAGGAACACGACGCCGGTGTCGACGGTCGCGACGAAGGTCGGCAGGAGCAGTCCGGCGACCGTCGTGTCAAGCCTCGTCCCCATCACCAGGAGGATCGCCGAACAGGTGAGGACGAAGCCGATGAACAGGGACCCGGAGTCGCCCATGAAAATCCTCGCGGGCGGCCAGTTGTGGAGCAGGAAGCCGAGGCCGGAGTAGGCCAGCATGGACAGGAGCAGCCCCAGAACCGGCTGGGCGTACACGAAGGCCGTCACCGCGAGAAGGGTGGCGGTGACCGTGGTGACGGCTCCCAGCGCGCCGTCCATGTTGTCCAGCAGGTTGAAGGAGTTTGTCATCACGACGATCCACGCCACCGTGACGAGCCCGTCCAGCCAGCTGTCGGTCATGGTGATCCGGACGCCGGAGAGCACGACCCCGATCGCCGCCGCGGTCTCCACGGTCAACCGGATGAGCATGGACAGCGAGCCGATGTCGTCGATCAGGCCGAGCATGGCCACCGCGGTGGCCGTCAGGAGGATCGCGGTGATCCGGTGATCGCTCAGGCCGATCACCGCCGCCGTGGGCACGACCGTGGCCACGGCGATCGCGAGGCCCCCCAGGTAGGGGGTCGGGCAGGCATGGGCCTTGTTCCCCCCCGGGCGGTCGGTGAGGTCCCACCGCAGTGCCAGACGTCTCAGCGGCACGATCGTCACCGTGCTGAGGAGGAAGGCGACCGCTCCCGCGGCGAGGAGGACCCCGGCGTTCACTGGGTGAACGCCGCGAGATCCGCACGGGCCTCCTTCACGACGTCGGCGAGGATCTCGTCGAGAGAGTGCTGTGGAGCCCAGCCGGTGAGCTTCTGGAGTTTGGTGGTGTCGGGAACCCTGCGGGTCATGTCCTCGAAACCCTGATCGTAGGCCTCGTGATAGGGGATGAAGGCGACCTCGGACGAGGAGCCGGTGCGATCGATGATCATTTTCGCCAGCTCCAGAATGCTCACCTCGTGATCGGAGCCGATGTTGAAGGTCTCCCCGATCGCCTCGTCGTTGCCGAGAAGCAGGAGCAGCGCGTCGACGACGTCCGCGACGTGGGCGAAGCAGCGGCTCTGGGTGCCGTCGCCGAAGATGGTGAGAGGCATGCCGCCGAGCGCCTGCCGGACGAGGCGTGGGATGACCATGCCGTAGGCCGCGCTCTGCCGTGGTCCCACGGTGTTGAACAGCCTGACGACGATCGTCGGCAGGCCGCGCTCCTTGTGGTAGGCGTTCGCGAGGATCTCGTCGACGGCCTTCGCGGTGCTGTAGGCCCACCTCACCACGGCGGTGCTGCCGAGGATGCGGTCCGCGTCCTCCCGCAGCGCGCCGGAGGAGTTCTTGCCGTAGATCTCGCTCGTGCTGGTGATCAGGATTTTTTTCCGGTACCGGTGCGCGGCCTCGATGACGATCTCCGAGCCGCGGATGTTGGTCGTCAGGCATCTCAGCGGCTGTTCCACGATCAGCTTGACGCCGACCGCGGCCGCGAGGTGGACGACGACGTCGCACTGGTGGACCAGCTCGTCGACCATGAGCTCGTCAAGGACCGACCCCTGTACACACCGCAGGTTCGGGTGCGGGTTGAGGTTGGAGGACCGCCCTGTCGACAGGTTGTCCAGAACCACGACGGAGCTGCCGCGAGCGAGCAGCGCGTCTGTCAGATGCGATCCGACGAACCCGCTGCCGCCCGTTATCAGGTAGGTGTTCGCTGCTTCCTTGCCCACGGGATTCCCCTTATGCCTACTTGCCTGGAAAGGTGCTTGTCGCGGGGGAGAGGTGATCTGTCAGATGTGCCGGATCACGTACCGGCACCGGGGACCGAGGCCTTCTCGAACCAGGCGACCGTCATGCGGAGGCCGTCATCGAGGGACACCGGGCAGACGTCGGGGAACATCTCGCGGAGCAGATGAGGGGAGGCCTGTGATTGGTGGATGTCGCCCGTCCGGGGCGGCAGGAAGGTCGTCTCGATCGGCCGCTCCAGGACCGAGGCCAGGACGTCCTTCAGGCGCAGCAGGGAGACGCGGGTCCCGAACGCGAGGTTCACCGGCTTCCTGCTCGTGATCCGGCGGACGGCGGCATCGGTGAGGACGCCGGTCACCGATCCCACGTAGGTGAAGTCCCGCGCCTGGTGCCCGTCACCGTAGATCGGTACGGGACGGCCGTCGAGAGCCGCCGACACGAACGCCGGGATGACCGCGGCGTAGGCCTGGCCGGCGGCTTGCAGGGGGCCGTAGACGTTGAAGAAACGGAAGGGAAGGACCGGCAGGCCGTAGCTCTCCGCGTACGCCAGGGCGTAGGCCTCCGTGGCGAGTTTGCTGGCTCCGTACGGGCTGAGCGGCCGGGTGGGGAGATCCTCGTGCTTGTACGGTTCCGGGCAGTCCCCGTACACGGAGGACGACGACGCGAGGATGAGGTGCGGTCGCGTCTCCCGGCACGCCTCCAGGACGTGGAGGGTGCCGGTGGCGTTGACGGTGTGCGAGGCCATCGGATCGTTCAGGGACCGGGGCACCGAGGGGCGCGCGGCGAGATGAACCACCGTGGTGGCGTCGGCGACGAGTTCCGCCAGGAGATCCCGGTCCAGGATGCTGCCCATCACGAAGTCCGCGCCCACACCGTCGAGGTTGGCGAGATCTCCGCTGCTGAGGTCGTCGAGCACGGTGACCCGCTCCACCTCGGGCCGGGTCGTGAACGCGCGGCAGACGTTCGCGCCGATGAAGCCGGCGCCCCCCGTCACAAGAACCTTCATTTGACTGTCTCCTCTGTGGCGAAGCGGAGCCGGGGCACGCCGTACAGCGATCGGTAAAGGGCCTCGGTGTCCGCGACGAGGCGGTCCACCCCGAACGAGGCGGTCGTCCATCGCCGGGCCGACTCACCCATCCGGCGGGCGAGCGCGGGGTCCGACAGCAGCCGGACGACGGGCGCCGCCAGGGCGCCGACGTCGGTGGTGGCCAGCAGACCGGTGTCCTCGTGCCGGACGATCTCCGCGACGCTTCCCACCCGCGTGGAGACGACCGGGGTCCCGGCCATCCCGGCCTCGATGAGGCTGAGGGGCATGCCTTCGTTGTCGGAGGTCAGCAGGACGACGTCGGCCGCGGCGTAGACCGTCTCCACGTCCTTTCTCCAGCCGAGCAGATGGAAGGAGTCGCGTACGGGCTCGATGCGCCGCTCGAGGTCCTGGTGGAGCTCGCCGCCCCCGCAGACGACGAAGTGGCAGCCGGGCACGCGCTGGAGTACGGCCCCGGCCACCGCGAGGAACCGGTCCGGTCGTTTCACCTGGGTCAGGCGTCCCACGTACGCCACGATCGGCACATCCGGGGGGAGGCCCAGGAGGGCGCGGGCCGCCCTCCTGTCGAGGACCGGGTTCAGCTGAACGCCGGGTGCGATCACGACGTACTGCTCGGGGCGGCCGATCCCGGCTCCGAGCAGGTCGTCACGGACCTGGGACCCGACGGTCACCAACTGGTCGGACAGGGAGGCGAGGAGTCGTTCCGACCGCACGTAGAGCGAGCGTTTCGGCCGGGAGAAGTATCCGTGTAAGAGATGACCGTGGAACACGTGCACCCGGGCCGAATCGACACCGGACAGGCGGGACGCCACCCGGCCGAGGGCACCCGCCTTTGTCGTCCGGGTGTGGACGATATGCGGGCGGAAGGTGCGCATGGCCTTGATCAGGCAGGAGAGAGCACGGTAGTCGTCGGCGGGCCTGACCGATCGGCCGAGGCCCGGCACCCGGTGGACCCGCGTCGTCGCCTCCCTCAGGCGAAGGTGATCACCCTCGTCGTCGTCGACGTGGCCGGTGTAGAGGCGGTGGTCGAACTCCTCGGCGTCCAGTCGCTCGCACAATCCCATGATCTGAGTGGCCGGTCCGCCGACGTTCATACGTGCGATGATCTCCATGACACGAATCCGACTGTCCGGCTTCATGCGGCTCCTCAGCGATTGACCTGTCGTCTCACGTCGGAGAAGTTAGCTCGCCGTTTGGGCTGTTCGTCGGCACCGTCACGGTCGCGGCGAGATGTTTTCCCTATTCCCTACCTGCGCATGATCAGGTTTGGTTGTTGTGCGCATAAAACCCACCGTGACCTTCACGGAACGACCCGGTCCTCCGCCTGCCGCGTCGCCGCCGTCGAAGGCGTGCGGCCCGCGCCGGAGAGCATCGAAACCATGGAGCGCAGGTCGGAGACCTGAGGCAGCAGTTCGCGCACCCCGGCCGAGGCCGCCCTGGCGAACCAGACGACCTCGACCGCCAGCATCGCGGTGTAGCTCACGGTGGCGGACAGGGCGGCGCCGCAGGCTCCCCAGCGCGGGATGAGCACGGCGTTCAGCGCGAGGTTCGCCGCGAGGGCGCCGAGGGCGATGGCGGTCATGGTCATCGGACGGCCCAGCCGTACGAGGTACTGCTCGACCGGCCGGATCAGGGACAGCGCGATCACACCGGGAGCGAGGAGGAGCAGCGGCGCCACGCTGCGGGCGAAGGCGGCGCCGTACAGGAGGGGGATGAGAACGGGGGAGACGATCGCCAGGGTGCCGACGAGGGTGGAGGAGATCAGCAGGTTGACCCGCAGGACGCGGGCGGTGACGTCCCCGGCGGCGTGTTCGTCCTGGATCGCCTGGCGAGGGAGGGCGATCTGGGTCACCGCGTCGGCCGGTACGCGCGCGAAGGTCAGGAACGCCGTTCCGACGGTGTACAGGCCCACCTCGGCGGGGGAGACGAGAGCGCTCAGGAGGAAGATGTCGGCGCTCAACAGGAGGTGGGACGCCACCACCCCGACGTGGTAGCGGCACGACAGGGCGAGCTGGCGCCGGGCGAGCGCCGCCTCGACGCGCATGGAGCGGAGGCCGAGGGGACCGAGGAGCAGCCAGAAGGGCACGGCGATGGCCGCCGTCCAGCAGACGACCACCGCCGTGACGGTGAGGTGCCCGATGACCGCGAGCACCAGGACCGGCACGTTCAGGACGAGCGCCGACGCGACGACCGTCCGGTTGGCCAGGCCGATGCGGGAGCGCAGGAGCGCGATCCCGTTGAGGTTGACCGCCGCGACGCCGAACGGCACCGCGAGCAGGGCGACGACCAGCAGATGAGGCGCGGTGAGAGGAACGAACGTGATCACGATCGCCAGGGTGACCAGGGCGGACGCGACCCCCAGGACCAACCCGAGGAGCAGGCCGTTGCCCGTCAGGGTCCGGTGGCGCGCGCCGTCCGGCCACAGCGCGATCTGCGACCTCCCTATCGACAGGCTGCCGATGACGATCGCGATGCCGCCGGTGGTCGCGATCATCGCGTAGATACCCCGGCCCTCGGGCTGGAGGGTGCGCGCCATGAGAACACCCGTCAGCGCCGCCAGCGTCAGCCGCAGCAGGTGACTGGCCGTCGTCTGGACGGCGCCGGTGAGGGTCACGCTCATGCTCGGGACGCGGGGCATCCGATCTCCGTCATGACGGGGCCACCCGGAACCGCGTGCGCGCGGTGCCAGAGCTCGAACTGCAGCAGCGCCCACAGGCGGTCGCTGTGGTCGGCGCCGGCGGCGTGCCGCCGGAGCAGGCCGCGGACCACTGAGGGCCGGAACAGACCCCTGCCGCGGGCGGTGCCGTCGGTGAGCAGGTCGTGGGCGAGATCTCGCAGCTCTCCCCGGAGCCAGGCGGCGAGCGGCACGCCGAACCCCTGCTTGGGATAGTGCAGCAGCTCCTGCGGAAGCCAGGGGGCGACCGCCTGTTTGAGCAGCAGTTTGGTCTGGCCGTTGCGGACCTTCAGCGCGTCGGGGAGGCCCGCCGCCCACTCCAGCAGGTGATGGTCCAGGAACGGGGAGCGGGCCTCCATCGAGTTGGCCATCGTCGTGATGTCGACCTTGACCAGCAGGTCGTACGGCAGGTAGGTGGCGGTGTCGACCTCCAGGACCCGGGCGAGGTCGGTCGTCGCCGACGAGTCCTGGAAGAGCTCCTCAAGCAGCCGGTAGCTGTCCACGCCGGCCAGCCGGTCGCGGAGCCCGTGGGTGTAGATCTCGAACTTCTGCTCCGGCGTGAAGCAGGACATCAGGCAGGCGTAGCGCCGCGACGGGGATTCGGCGGCGAACCGCACCAGGCGGCCGAGCTGTCTCCTCGCCGACTTGTATCCGCTCCGCTCGACCAGGAGGGCGCCGGCGCGGGCGGACACCGCCGCGAGGGCGCGGGGCATGGCCGGGATGTGGCCGGCCTGGTTCATCAGGGCATAGCGTTGGTAGCCGCCGAAACACTCGTCCCCGCCGTCGCCGTTGAGCACGACGGTGACATGCCGCTGGCTCATCTGCGCCACGTAGAAGCTGGGAATCGCCGAGGAGTCGGCGAACGGCTCGTCGAAGTGCCAGGCGAGGCGCGGCAGGACGTCGAGGAGGTCGGTCGTGACGACGAGCTCGTGATGATCGGTGGCGTACCGGTCGGCGACCATCCGCGCCTTGTGGCGTTCGTCGTACAGGCTCTCGTCGAAACCGATGCAGAACGTTTTCACCTGGTCGCCGCTCTGCATGGCCATGGCCGCCACCACCGCGGACGAGTCGACGCCGCCCGACAGGAACGCTCCGATGGGGCGCTCGCTCACCATGCGGATCCGGGTCGCCTCCAGGAGCAGCTCGCGCAGCCGTTCGGCCTCCTCCCGCTCGTCCGCCACCGGCCGGGGGGTGCGGTCCGGCTGCCAGTAACGACGCGTGGTGACCTGCCCCCGTTCCCAGGTGAGCACGTGTCCCGGCGGGAGTTTGTGAACCCCCTTGTAGATCGACCACGGCGCGGGGACGTATCGGTAGGTCAGGTAGTGATGCAGGGCCACGGGATCTATCTCGCGGTCCATCCCGGAATCCTGGGAGAGGGATTTCAGCTCCGATCCGAACCAGATCGAGGCGTGGTCGGACCGCCAGTACAGCGGCTTCTTGCCGACCCGGTCACGGGCCAGGATCAGGCGTTCGCGATCGCGGTCCCAGAGGGCGAAGGCGAACATGCCCCGCAGCCGGTGGACCATGTCGGCACCGTGCTCCTCGTAGAGGTGAACGAGACACTCGGAGTCTCCCGCCGAGCGCAGCCGATGTCCCCGGTGCGCCAGCTCCCGCCGCAGCTCGGCGAAGTTGTAGATCTCACCGTTGAAGACCGCCACGATCCGGCCGTCCTCGCTGTAGACGGGCTGGTCGCCGGTCGCCACATCGATGATCGCGAGCCTGCGCATGCCGAGCGCCGCGTGCTCGTCGCCGTGGAAGCCGTCACCGTCGGGACCTCGATGCACGATCATGTCGCACATGCGGCGAACGAGCTCCGGGTCTGGACGCGACGTCGACGCCATTCCGGCTATCCCGCACATCGGGCCTCCACTGGTCGGTGTTACCGGTTGACGCGTTCCTCGCCGCGCGACGGTCGCGCCGGGGACTCTTCGTGCCGCCCCGGCACGTGCCGGGGGCCTCTGAGGAAGTCATCTCCCGACTTCCCAACGTCACCATGACCATACCGAGAGTGACCATACCGGGCCGTCCAGGACCGGGCCGCGAGCGATGTGTGTCGCGGCGAATTTTAATTGCGGGTAATGACTGCGAAGATCATTGCCTATAAGGGCGCGGGTGAACGCCCTGGTCCCGGCGGTGACGTGCGAGCTTGAACGCGAGCATGCCGAACGACGTCGTTTCAACGCTCATGGCAACATGTCCGGTTCGCATACGTGCCTGGCCGATGACTTCCTCAGGACGACTCCGAGGCCCGGCTGCGGCGTCGAACTCCCTCTTCTCTCGCTGGATGGGCAGTCGAATGACCCTTGCGGAAAACGTACCCGGCAGTGCCCGCGTTGGGATTCCCTGGCACTCCGCACTGTGCTGTCCCCGCTGCGGTGGCTCACTCGGCAACGGGGACGAGCTTCGATGCGACGGGTGCGAGGCGAGGTATCCGATCGACAATGGGATTCCACGGTTCGTTCCCCGGGACAACTACGCGGAGGGATTCGGATTTCAGTGGAACCGGCACCGGCTGACGCAGCTTGACTCCTACACCGGCATGCCGATCTCGCGCGATCGCCTGATGACCGGGAGCCGCTGGTCCGTGGACGAGTTGCGGGGCCGGAGCGTGCTCGAATGCGGCAGCGGCGCGGGGCGCTTCACTGAGGTGCTGTGCGAGACCGGCGCCACCGTGACGTCGTTCGACATCTCCAGCGCCGTCCATGCCAACGCCGCCTCGAACGGCCGCTTTCCCAACCTGCGGCTCGTGCAGGCGAGCATCTACGACCTGCCCTTTCCCGAGGAGTCCTTCGACTTCCTGCTCTGCTTCGGGGTCATCCAGCACACGCCGGACGTCGAGCGGACGTTCAAGACGATAATGCGGTATCTGCGGCCCGGAGGCCGCTTCTGCGTCGATGTCTACGCGGCGATCGTCGCCTATCCGCACCCCCGGCAGCTGCTGCGGCCCTTCACCAGGCGGATGTCTCCCGCGAAACTCTATCCACTGGTGGAGAGGGCCGTTCCGCGCCTGCTTCCGCTGTCCATGGCGCTCTCCGCCGCTCCGGGAGTGGGCCCGTACCTCGCCCGTCTGGTGCCGGTCGCGAACCACGGGCACCTGGGCCTGAGAAACGGGGAGACGCTGAGGAACTGGTCGGTGCTGGACACGTTCGACTGGCTGTCACCGCGGTACGAGAAGCCGCAGTCGCGCCGGAGCGTCGAACGCTGGACCAGGGATCTGGCGCTGCGCGAGGTCTCGATCGAACGGCGACGTGGAATGTACGTCATCCGCGGCGTCAAATGACCGGCGGATCGGGTCCGGTCTCGCGGCCGACGGCGCCTCGGCGGAATCACTTGTCAGCACATCGACCAGGGGGCGGGCTTTCCAAACCATGATCATGATGTGGACCCAAGGCGTTTCCCTCATGGAATACGTCATCGTCGTGACCCTGACGGCGCTCTGCGTTCTGATGGTTCACGCGAGCCTGGACACGCGAGAGGCGAACCGGGTGCTCCCGGTGGTGCTCGCCGCTTTTTTCGTCCGCCTGATCGTGCACGTTCTGGTGATGCGGTCCGGCGTCATCGGTTACGGCGGAGACAACCACACATACCAGACCAGGGCGCTGGAGGTCGCCGCGTACTGGAACCGTGAGGGCTTTCGGTTCGTCACCTCCGATCAGATCGGATCCTTGTACTCCGTCGAGGTGCCGTGCAATCTCTTCGGGGCCGTCGTCTACCTGGTCGGCGGACCGGCTCCGCTGGCCTGCACGGCGGTCGTGGCCCTCATCGCCTGCGGGCTGTGCGTCGTCATGTACAGGGTCGCGCGGCTCATCGGCGCCGACGAGCCCGCGGCGTTCCGGCTGCTGATCTTCGTCGCCTTTCTCCCGGCCTTCCTGGTGCACACGTCCGACACGTTCAAGGACGGCATCAACGCGTTCCTCGTCGTGGCCTGTCTCGGTCTCGTCGCTTCGAACGTGCGGCGCTTCGACGTGGGAAAGCTGCTCATGCTGGTCCCGCTGCTGTGGGCGCTCTGGCACGTGCGACCGTACATGGTCTTCATGTGCGGACTGCCGCTGATCTTTGGGCTTTCGAGCATCAAGCGCAGGTTGTCCGTGCGCGGCCTGGTCGTCTCCACGGTGCTGCTCGCGGTCGTCCTGGCGCTTCTTGAGGGTGCGGGCGGAAACTCGCCGTTCTCGATGATGCAGGAACAGCTGGATCACGGTCAGTCGGCGGTGGCGCGCAACGCCAATGCCGACGGTGGTTCCGGCGTGCTGTTCGAGGACAGCGGAAACGCGTGGGGTGCGTTCGGGCCCAAGCTCCTCTACACACTTCTGGCTCCGTTTCCCTGGATGAGCGGCAGCCTGGCGCTGCAGCTGGGAAAGATCGACACCTTTTTCTGGTACTACCTCGTCTACAGCGCGGTGCGCGGGGCCCGCCGGTTGTGGAGCTACGATCGCACGCTGCTGTTCGTCCTTGTGCTGTTCATCATTCCGAGCACGATCGCCTATGCGACGACGATGGCCAATGTCGGCCTGATATTCCGCCAGCGGATTCCGATCGTGCTGGTCACGAGCCTGCTGGCCGCGATCGCGTGGACCAGGACGGAGCAGGGAGGGCAGCGGCTTCCGTCGCGGTCCGCACCGATACGCGAGCGGATGGACGTGTTCCGGAAATGAGAATCGTCCGGGTGAGTTACAGCGTTCCGCCGGAACCGGGTGGTAAGGAGCGACACGTCGAATGCCTCACCCGAGAGCAACTGAAGCGCGGTCATGAGGTGACGCTCGCGTTCCGGCGAGGGGACGTCGTGCCGGAGGGCGCGACGGTGCTGCCCACCCGGCCGACTCCGCTGTCCGTGGCCCTGGGGGCGAAGTCCGACGTGCTCGCGTTCGCGGCCGAGGTCGGGCGGGCACTTCGAGACGCCGGTCCCGCCGATCTGGTCCACCTTCATGGAGATCATGTTGAGGCGGCCGTTCTGGGGCCGGTCTGCCGGCGACGCGGCATTCCGCTGCTCCTCACCGTGCACGGTGCCATGACAAGGCGACATCGTCCGCTGGCGCGCAGGGCGCTGAGGACGGTCGACGCGTTCATCGCCCTGGGAACCCGGCCGCACGGGGATCTCGTCGAGCTGGGGGTCGATCCGAGGCGGATCCTGGCCATGTCGAGCGGGCTCGATCTCGAAGGCGTCTCCGGCTTCCGGAATCCGGTCGTTCGCGTCCCGGGCCTCGTGGTCAGCGTCGGTTCCCTGGATCCGGTGAAGAACCACGAACTCGTGATCGAGGCCGTGACCGTCCTCCGGCGGACCCGGCCGGGAGCCCGGCTGGTCATCGCCGGAGAGGGCCCGGAGCGAGACCGGCTACGCGGGCTCTCGGGAACCGACGGAACGATCGAGCTGGCCGGTCACCTGGGCAGGAAGGAGATCTACGAGCTCGTCCGGCGTGCGCAGGTCTTCGTGCTGGCCTCGCGCCGTCTGGAGAGCAAGGGCGAGGGGGTGCCCACGGCCGCGCTTGAGGCGCTGGCCCTGGGGACGCCCGTGGTCCTCTCGTCGGAGGCGTCCCTGGATCCGGTGGTGCCGGACCACGGGGTCTACCGGACCTTCCGGTCCGGCTCGCTGGACGACCTGGTCGCCGTGCTCGGCGCCGTGTTCGACGACGAGGAGGGCCGGAGCCGGATGAGCGAGCTGGGGATGCGAGCGGTCGCGGCCCTGGACTGGCCGGTGGTCGCGAGCCGGGTCGAGGAATGGTGCCGCGTGGCGTTGCCCACGGGCTCCCGGAACGGCGACACGCGATGAGGGACCTGCGCGTGTGCGAGGTCGTCAAGACCCTTGACGCCGGAGGCGCCGAGGTGCTTCTCGTGGAGCGGCTCCGGCGCGCTCCCAGAGTGAACAAGGACTACACGGTCGTATGCCTCCAGGCGTCGACCGACGAACTCGTGGAACGGTTGCGGGCCTCGGGCATCACGGTCGTCAACCTCGGGCCGAGCCCGCGTTCCCTCGTCTACGCCGACCTCGTCAGAACGGTTCGGCGGCTCGCCCCCGACGTGCTCAACGTGCACTCGCCGACGCCCGCCGCCGTGCTCTGGCCGTTCGTACGGCTCACTCGGCGGCGGCCGCTCCTGGTGTCGACGGTTCATTACTGCCGGCGACCGACCACCGTGCACTTCAACCGTCTGACGACGGGGATCAGCCTGCTCGCCGACCGGCTCACCCGCAGGCTCGACGACCGGACCGTCGCGGTCTCCTCGCAGGTGGCACGCTCACCCTCCGTCCGGGGGGCTCGACGCCTGCTGACCCGCGTGCACGGCGTGGACGTCACCGAGCAACGGCTGTGGGCGACGCGCTCCGCGAGCGTCCGGTGCGAGTTCGGCGTCCCCGAAGGAACGTTCCTCGTGGCCTGCGTCGCCAATTTCCGGCCCGAGAAAAACCACTCGCTGCTGATCCAGGCCGCGGCCGAGGTGCTTCGGGCACGGGCGGACGCGGTCTTTCTCCTGGCCGGCGACGGGCCGCTGAAGGAACACGTCGCCGGGGAGATAGAGCGGCGCGGGCTCGACGGCCGCGTGCGGATCCTGGGCCGGGTGCGGCAGGCGGGGAGACTGGCCGCGGCGGCCGATCTGGTGGTCCTGAGCTCGCACTACGAGGGGCTGCCCGTGGTGGTCATGGAGGCGCTCGCGGCAGGGGTGCCGGTGGTGTCCACCGAGGTGGGAGGCATACCGGAGCTGGTCCGCTCGGGCTGGAACGGGATCCTGACGGAGCCGGGGTCGCCGGACGCGCTGGCCGCCGGAATCCTTGAGGCGATGGAACCCGACGTGCACCGCAGGCTGCGCTCCGGAGCCGCCGCCAGTTCGGAAGGCGTCGAGATGGCGGACACCGCCGAGTGGTTCGAGCACCTCTACGAGGAGATGACCGCGGCGGCGCGGCGCGACTGACGCGGAGCGTCACGGGAAGGCGCGGCGGCGTCTCGACCCCGGTTACCGGGACCCGCGGGCGCGCCACCCGAATCCGGCGGTTTTCCCTTGCCTTGGCCCTCTCATACCGACCTGTTCCACAGACTTGCAGATGCCGCGACTCGGAAGTCCCCGAATCGCGGAAAGAGAATACGTACGATGCGACCGCCGACGTTTTCGCTGTCGCTCACGCAACCATTCCATCGGCTGGAACACGAAGCCGGACGAGCGTTCACCTCCGGGCATCTCATGAGACGAATGCCGGTGGCGATGTCCGGTGCCGCGCCCGTCAAGGCGCCTTCACACCTCTGGCCAGGCAAGATTAAGGACGCATCGATGACAGCGAGGAGCTTTCGAACGCTTGACGGGATCCGCGGGGTCGCCGCGATATGCATCGTGGCGCACCACATGCCGCAGTGTTTCGGAAGCTGGCTGCTCTCCGCGCAGATGGCCGTCGACATGTTCTTCGTTCTCAGCGGATTCGTCCTGGCGCATGTCTACGAGCCGCGTTTCCGCGCGGGCATGACCCCTCTGCACTTCCTGCGTTTACGGATCGTGCGGCTCTACCCGCTGTATCTGCTCGGAACGACCCTGGGGATTCTGCAGGCTGTGCTGATGGCTCTGTACTACCAGGGGCCGGACATCTGGAACTGGCCGAGGATCCTTCCGAGCCTTCCGTTCGCGGCCGTCATGCTCCCGGCGCCGTTCGACAAGTATCTGTTCCCCTTCAACGCGGTCATGTGGTCGATATTCTTCGAGCTGGCCGCGAATCTCATCTGGGTCGTGTTCTGGCGCCGCCTCGAGCGCACCGGATTTCTGGTCGCCGTCGTCATCGGCTCCGGGGCGCTTCTGGTCGTGGACACCTTCCTGTTCAAGACCACTGCCGTCGGCATGGGGTGGAACACGTTCCTGCCCGGCTTCCCGCGTGTCCTCTACTCGTTCACGCTGGGAATCCTTCTTCATCGATTCCACCGCGCGGTGACCCTTCGCCGCGTTCCACCCGGCCTGCTGCTCGTGGCCATGCCGGTGCTGGCGCTGTTGCCACTGGGCGCCTACGGCCAGTTGTTCTGCGCACTGGTCGTGCTTCCGCTGATCGTGCTGCTCGGCGCGAAGACCGAGACCTCGGGGATGACGAGGCTTTTTTGCGAGAGAACCGGGGTCGCGTCGTACGCCGTCTACGCGCTGCACCTGCCGGCGCTCGCCTTTTTCTCCGGTCTGCTGCTGATCTTCGGTCTCCAGATCGAGGACTCGCCCCTGCTCGGTCCGATCTTCATCGTGTTGGTGGTCTTGGGATGCGTGCTGCTGGCGGACAAGATCGAAACACCGATGAGGCGGTGGCTGTCACGGCTGGTTCCGGGGCCCGCGCCCGGCGCTGTGGCCGTGGGCCGGAAGGAGAGCTAGGGCGAGGACCACCTTCACCCCGCGACACCGTGACAGAAGGTCGGGGCCGGACCTCACCAAAAACGGGCAAGGACATCGCCGAGCGCGGGTGCCTGAGTCTCCATCGGGCGTCCGAGGTCACCAGGCTTGCGTGCATGGACACAACTTCGCCCGTCCGAGGTTCCGGGCCGAGCCCGTTCGCGCCCGCGGGAGACGCTCAGGCGAACGAGGCCGGGCGGGGCGATCGGCGTCGGGGGACATGGCGTTCCTCGATGTCGAGGTGGTCGCCGGCGGCGTTCGTGATCGTTCTCACGGTGACCGTGCTGAGTCTCTACGATGTTCCGGCCTCGGACATGGCCCTCTTCGGCGCGTACGTCGCGCTGGGGCTGGCGCTTCCGGGCCTGTTGCTGATCCGCGCCCTTCATCGCCGCACGCGCACGCTGGCGGAGGAGGTCGCACTGGGGCTGGCGCTGGGCTACGCCGTGGAAGTGCTCGCCTACATCGCCGCCCGGGCCGTCGGGCTGCCGCTGCTGGTCCTGGCGTGGCCGGTCACCACTTACGCGGCCTTCCTGCTGGTTCCCCGGCTCCGCCGGCACTGGCGGGGCGAGCCCCGCCCGAGAGCGCCGATCTGGTGGTCGTGGTCCATCGCCCTGGCCATCGCGTATCTGGTCGCCTGGAGTGCCCGCACGGTTTTCCGGGTCACCCCCCTCACCTGGCCGGGGCTCGGAACGTCCTTCCGTGACATGCCTTTTCACCTGGCGCTGATCGGCGAGTTGAAGCATCACATGCCGCCCACCATGCCCATGGTCGACGGCGAGCCTCTCTTCTACCACTGGTTCGTCTACGCGCACATGGCGGCGGCGAGCTGGGTGACCGGGGTGGAACCGCTGATGCTGCTGCTCCGGCTGACCATGCTGCCCATGCTGGCCGCGTTCGTGGTCATCCTGGGCGCCATCGGGCGGCGTGTCATCGGCTTCCGCGCGGGAGCGCTGCCGGCCGTCGCGGGGACGCTTCTGGCGACGGCGCCGAGCCTGTATCTGGGAACGAACGGGGTGTTCACCTGGGGAGGCATCCCGGATCTCGCATGGACGAGTCCCACCCAGACCTTCGGCACGCTCCTGTTCGCTCCGGTGATGCTCCTTCTCGTCGATCTTCTCGAACGCCGGCGGCGGGAAGCCGGTCCATGGCTCCTGCTCGGGGTCTTCCTGGTGGCGGTCATGGGAGCCAAGGCCACCTACCTGCCCTTGCTCGGCGCGGGACTGCTGGCGGTGACCGCGGTCGAGGCGGTCGGCAGGCGCCGGCCACCCTGGCCCGCGCTGGCCGCACTGGGGATGACCGCCGCGTGCTTTCTGTACGCGCAGTTCGTGCTGTTCGGCCGGGCGTCCCACGCCACCGTCGTGGACCCGTTGTCCTTCATGCGTACGGCCTGGGGAGAGTGGACGGGACTGGGCGACCAGGCGGTGCCCTCGCCGGCCTCGACGCTCGGGATCACGCTGGTGTTCCTGCTGTGCTGGCTCGTCACCTGGTCGGGAATCCTTGGGCTGCTGAGCCGGCCGCGGCTGCTCGTGCGGCCCGGGGTGGTCCTCATGCTGGGGATCGGCGCGGCGGGGCTCGGCACGATGTTCCTGCTCGGGCACCCCACCCGGAGCCAGCTCTTCTTCCTCTGGGGGGCCTGTCCCTATCTGGCGATCGTCGCGGCCTACGGACTCGTCGTCGTCCTGCGGCGGGCACGGGTGTCACTCCGGGCGGCGGCGTCCGCGGCCGCCGCCGGGGTGGTCGCCTTCTACCTCGTCGCCCTCATCTGCGGCGTCAGGATTCCCCTGGGGCCGGGCCAGGACGACGCCGTTCTGTACCGGCCGTACATCGCGTCGCTGGCCGTCGCCGCGTCGGCGGCCCTCGTCCTGACCCTCACCCGCGGACGCCTTCGCGCGTGGGCCCTCATGACCGCCGCGTGCGCGGCCATCGGGCTTCCCGCCGACCTGCACGGGCGTGTCCTCGCCATCGGGCACGGCGTCGCGGAGAACGCCTCCGTCGAAACGACCCCGGCGATCCCGCCGGGCACGATGGCCGCCGCACGCTGGTTGCGTGACCATTCGGAGCCGGACGACCTGGTCGCCACGAACGCGCACTGCCTCTGGGAGCGTGAGATCCCGTGTGACAGCCGCCACTTCTGGCTGACCGCGCTGTCCGAGCGTCACGCGCTCGTCGAGGGGTGGGCGTACGCCTCGAAGAACCTGGAGCACTGGCGTCCGGGGCAGGAGGCGTTCACGCTGCCGTTCTGGGATCCCGGACGAATCCGGTTGAACGACGAGGCCTTCGTCTCGCCTTCGGCGGCCGTGATGCGGCAGCTGCGGGAACGCTACGGGGTGCGCTGGCTCTTCGTCGACGAACGTCACGCGAGCACCGGCTCCGGGATCGGGAGATTCGCGGCCCTGCGGTTTCGCTCCGGCGACTACGCCGTCTACCGGATGGCGGACGGCACATCCCTGTGAGCGGTCGCCGGGACCGCCGACGGACACGGGCCGATCCCCGGGGGAGCGGCGAGCTCACAGCGGGCGACGCGCCCGCACGGTGAGGGTGACTCCGGGAAGTGACCTGACCGGCAGGTATCTCTCCGCCACCATCACGGCGGTGAGGGCGGCGCCGACCAGGCGCGGCGTCTCCTTGAGGTCGAATCCGGTGCTCTTCTTCCTGCGCCAGGCGACGACCGGTCTCAGCAGGACGTTCCAGCTCCACAGGGCGTCGATGACCAGGCCTCCATCGGTCAGCAGGGCGCTCAGGCCGTCCCGCGTGTACCGGCGGACGTGCCCGCACGCCAGGTCGTGCGCCGACCAGAGCGCCATGTCGCAGGGGACCGTGATCAGCGCCGTTCCCCCGGGCCGGAGCACACGCACGATCTCCCGTACGGCTCTGTCGTCCTCCTCGATGTGCTCCAGCACGTCGAGCGCCAGCACGAGGTCGAACCGCATGTCGGGCAGGGGCAGATCCCGCGCGTCGGCGTGGATCGCCTTCAGGCCGCGCTCCCGGGCGAACCGCACCGCGGTCTCGGAGTAGTCCGCGACCAGCGCGTCCCATCCGTGCCTCACCAGCACGCGGGTGTTGCCGCCGCCCGCCGCACCGATGTCGAGCGCCCTGCCCGGCGTGCCGAGCCGGCGCAGCTCCCGGGCGAGGACGGCACGCCGTTCGCGATACCACCAATGCCGGTCCTCCAGCTCGACCATGCACCGGATCTCTGTGGCCTCCATGCGTCCTCCTCGGACCTGTTCGAATGTGTGAAAGGGGTTCCTGCCTCACCGCGAGCGCGGTCACCGCCTCACCGTGAACGCGCCGGCGTCCGGCCGGCGGGCTCCGGAGATCACCGGCCGGTCGTCCTCAGGCGTCGCCACCAGTCCTCGTGGTCGCGATACCACCGCACGACGTCGGCGAGTCCCTCGTCGAAGTCCACCCTGGGCTTGTAGCCGATCGCGCGGATCCTGCCGCTGTCGACCGAGTAACGACGGTCGTGGCCGAGCCGGTCGGGCACGTGTTCGACCATCTCCCAGCCCAGGCCGAGAGCCGCGAGCAACCGTTCGGTCAGCTCCCGGTTGGTCAGCTCGACACCGCCGCCGATGTTGTAGATCCCACCGGGGGAGCCCTTCTCCAGCACCAGCTGGACACCCCGGCAGTGGTCGTCGACGTGCAGCCATTCCCGGACGTTGAGCCCGTCGCCGTAGAGGGGGACCTTCCTGCCCCGGAGGAGGTCGGTGACGAAGAGCGGGATGACCTTCTCCGGATACTGGTAGGGGCCGTAGTTGTTGGAACAGCGGGTCACGCGGACGTCGAGGCCGTAGGTCTGGCCGTAGGCGCGGCAGAACAGATCACCCGCGGCCTTGGCGGCGGAGTAGGGCGAGTTCGGCAGCAGGGGCTCGTCCTCGCTCCACGACCCCTGCGCGATCGAGCCGTAGACCTCGTCCGTGGAGATGTGGACGACCGTGCGGACCTTCGCCTGCAGCGCCGCCTGAAGGAGCCTCTGGGTGCCGAGCACGTTGGTCGTCGCGAAGTCGCCCGCCTCGGCGATGGAGCGGTCGACGTGGGTCTCCGCCGCGAAGTTCACGACGACCTCGTGCCCGGGCAGGACGTCATCGAGGAGCGCCGGATCCGCGATGTCCCCCCGGACGAACGCGTAGCCTCGGTGCCCGGCCACCGAGGCGAGATTGGCGAGGTTGCCGGCGTAGGTGAGTTTGTCCAGAACCGTGACGCGAACATCCTCGTATCCCGGATAGGCGCCGAGCAACAGCGACCGTACGTAGTGGGATCCGATGAATCCGGCGCCCCCGGTGACGAGGATTCTCATGCCCTCACCTGTATCTGGCTGTGGTCGCCCACCATGAGCTGGTGGGTGTTGGGCACGCCCGCGGCGCAGCTCACCTCGACGTTGCGCCCGATGAGGGAGTGGGCGAGCCGCGAGACACCGTGAACGGAAGAACCGTCGAGCACGATCGAGTACTCGATCTCGGAGTTCTGCAGGAGGCAGTTCGACCCGATCGACGTGAAGGGGCCGATGTACGAGGAGGTGACCTTCGTGTCGGCTCCCACGACGATGGGCCCGCGGAGGATGGAGTTCTCCACCACCGCCCCCGGTTCGAGGATCACCCGGCCGGTGATCTCGCTCAGGCCGTCAACGGTGCCCCTGACATCGGGTTCTATCAACTCCAGGACGATGCGGTTGCACTCCAGGATGTCCTTCAGCCGGCCGGTGTCCTTCCAGTAGCCGGTGACCATGTGCGAGTGCACGGAGTAGCCGTTCTCGATCAGCCACTGGATCGCCTCCGTGATCTCCAGCTCACCGCGGGCCGACGGCTTGATCGCCCGGACGGCCTCGTGGATGGCCGGGGAGAAGGAGTACACGCCCACGATGGCGAGATCGCTCCGCGGATGGGCCGGTTTCTCCTGCAGCGCGATGATCTCGTTCTGCGGACCGAGTTCGGCGACCCCGAAGAACTGGGGTTCGTCGACTTTGGTGAGCAGGATCTGGGCGTCGTACCCGCCGACGCGGAACGCGTCGACGAGGCCGGAGATCCCGCCGACCAGGAAGTTGTCGCCGAGGTACATCACGAACGGCTCCTGGCCCAGGAACTCCTGGGCGATCAGGACGCAGTGCGCCAGTCCGAGGGGAGCCTCCTGGGGGATGTAGGTCACGTCGAGGCCGAACTGCGAGCCGTCTCCCACGGCTTCCCGGATGTCGGCACCCGTGTCACCGATGATGATGCCCACGCTGGTGATTCCCGCGTCCCGTATCGCTTCGAGCCCGTAATAGAGCACCGGTTTGTTGGCTACCGGGACCAGCTGTTTCGCGGAGGTATGGGTTAACGGCCGCAGCCTCGTCCCTCTGCCCCCAGCTAGAACGAGTGCTTTCATCACTCTGTGTCCTTCCGCGAAGAACGCATGGCCACAGTGACCACCTGCCCGCTGAATCTATGCGGAGCTCGGATTAGCGACTCTTCGCCATCCTCTGCCTCTATCAAAGGATGTGTGACAAATTGCCAAGACTAGATGTTTCAGTGGGTGCGGAATGTCCATGTTCGATGTATTAGATAACTCAGCGGAGGGCTTGCAATTATTATGAGACCTTGTGCTACAAGGATTGGAATTCCGGCAAATCCCACCAAAATGGGAAGGCCAATGATGGATGTCGCCAGAAAGCTCAGTCCGACCGCGTAGAACCGGAGATAGCCGACCGGCCACGATTCGCGCGTGCCACGGAAGACCACCAGCCTGTACCAGGGATAGATGATCGTCGCGGCGACCAAATAGCAGACCACGACCAGGAAAAGATAGGGAACCCCATCTTTAGCGATCAGCAATCCTAGGCCTAGGAGACCGTAATAGAGCACAGCGGTCATGGCGCCGGCCACCAGGTATGTGATGCGCTGTCCGCTAAGAGCGGAGATCAAAGCTCGCCGCCCGAACCCTGAATCTTTGTCGCGAACGGTCCGACTTTCCATTTCAACCATTTTTGGCTCCTCTGGACCATGGTCGAGCAGTGGGATCAAGAGGAGTGTAGCTGTCTCGCGAGAAATCAAGTCTTGCAATCGGGGGATTAATGTCAGTGTCAGTGGTTATTCCATGTTATCGCTCGGCGACAACCCTTCCGGCGCTGGTGAACCGGCTGGTTTCCGTCCTGCGCGACGCCTCCATCCAGCACGAGGTGATTCTCGCCGTCGACGGAAGTCCGGATGATACGTGGAACGTGGCCGCTGAACTCACCCGCCTTTTCGAGGGCGTTCGCGCGATTCGCCTCTCTCGCAACTACGGCCAGCACAACGCACTGGTCGTCGGCATCAGGGAGGCGAGATTCGAGGTCATCGTCACGATGGACGACGACCTGCAGCACCCGCCGGAGGAGATTCCCCTCCTGCTGGCCGCGCTTGAGGGCGATCGCCACGATCTGGTCTACGGGATTCCGCACGAGGAGGAGCACGGATTTCTCCGGAGTCTCGCCTCCCGGTCGGTGAAGGCCGGCATGTCCGCCACGCTGGGGGTCCGTCATGCGCGGTCGATCAGCTCTTTCCGTGCCTTTCACACGCGGCTGCGCGATGGATTTCAGGAAATGTCCGGACCACATGTTTCCGTCGACGTCGCCCTTTCCTGGACCACCACGCAGGTGGGCGCGGTCAGGGTGCACATGGACGAACGCCGCCACGGGCAATCCAACTACACCCCGCGCCTGCTGATCCGGCACGCCGTGAACATGCTCCTGGGCTACAGCGCGGCGCCCCTGCGGGTGGCCAGCTATCTGGGGTTCCTCACGGGGTTCGTCGGCCTGTTCCTCGGCGGCAGCGTCCTTTGGTACTTCATCACGGGGGACACCAAAGTCGCCGGATTCACCACCATCGCCACCATGGTCGCGATCTTCTCCTCCGTCCAGTTGATAGCCATCGGGATTCTCGGTGAATACGTCGGCCGCATCCACGGAAGCGGGATGGGGCGGCCGACCTACGTGATCCGCGAGCACGCGGGACCGTCCGCGGAGGCCGTCGCTCCGCAGCAACTCCGGACCGACGCCCCCGCGTACGCGGGAGTGGGCTCCGGAGCGGAGGAACGGGCGAGAACGATATGAACGACCTCGGATCCGTCCCGCAGGCGTACGGGACTCCGGAGCACGGAGCGATCCCGGGAAGCGCTGGGGGACGGGTGAGCACCGTCACGCTCAACAACGGGATCACGATGCCGCAGCTCGGCTTCGGTGTGGGGCGTGTGTCCGGCGACGAAGCGGCCAGGGCGGTCGCCGTGGCGATCGAGGCCGGCTATCGCAGCATCGACACGGCCGCGCGTTACCACAATGAGGAAGAGGTCGGGTGCGCGGTGCGCGCCTCGGGCGTGTCACGCGCGGAACTGTTCATCACCACGAAGCTGTGGAACGACGAGCACGGCTATGACGAGGCGCTGTGGGCCTTCGACATGAGCATGAAACGGCTGGACCTCGACTACGTCGACCTCTACCTGATCCACTGGCCCTGTCCGGTCCGGGACAGATACGTGGAGACGTGGAAAGCCTTCGAGAGGCTCCACGCCGACGGGCGGGCCCGGGCGATCGGCGTCTCCAACTTCACCGCCGAGACGCTCGAACGGCTCCTCGGCGAGACCGGCGTCGTGCCCGCCGTCAACCAGATCGAGCTTCACCAGAATCTGGCCCAGACCGGACTGCGGGCCCTGCACGCCGAGCACGGCATCGTGACCGAGGCGTACAGCCCGCTCGGCCGGGGCCGCCGCCTGCTCGACGATCCCACGCTCGCAGGGCTGGTCGCCAAGCATGGCAGGACCCCCGCCCAGGTGGTGCTCCGCTGGCACATGCAGCTGGGCAACGCGGCGATCCCCAAGTCGGTGACGCCGGCGCGCATCGCCGAGAACATCGATGTCTTCGACTTCGAGCTCGACCCGGACGACATGGCCGCGATCGCGCGGCTGGACGACGGCACCCGTCTCTGCGTGGACCCCGAGACCTTCGGCTGACGGCCGGAGGGACACCGAGCCGTCCAGGCTCATAGATCATCGAGGTGGGTAGCGATAGAGGGCGTAGTCGCCCGAGCGGATCTGAAGATCGGCGAAGTCCCCGATCTTCGAGCCGGGGCCCAGGTGACGTTCGTCGGCCAGGAGCCAGTCCACTCCGTAACGTTCGCGCAGGCGCTGGACCGCGAGCGCCGAAGGCGCGTTGAAGACCTCGTCGTTCAGCCGGATTCGCTCGTCATCCCAGAACGGAAGCTCGAACGCGGGCCGGCCCGGGCGCCAGCGGTCCAGGTTCCGGGAGGAGTACGCCCACCCCTCGACCAGGACGTGCCGCTCGGACAGGGCGGCCACCCAGAAGTGGTGGCTGTCGCACGGATTCTCGTATCCCCAGAAGCAGTGGGCGTTCGTGGCGACCAGGTCGTCCGGGTCCGAGTGGTCGCGCAACCACCGCGCGATCGTCAGGGTTCCCTGCGGGATGGTCCGCGCCGTCAGCTTCGACACCGTCGGCGTGCGGCCGTCTCCCAGGGCGTCGCTCGCGACCCTGAGGGCCCGGGCGTGCAGATCCGCCGGCAGGCCGATGGCCGCGAAGGCGACGGTCACGAGAGCCCAGGCGCGAAGGCGTCCCTTCATGACCGTCAGGACGGCCGCCGCGAGAAGGGAACCGGCCAGCAGCACGAGATAGGGCCGGTACAGGACGGTATCCGGCCGGCTCGGGGCGAGGGGAACCTCGACGCCGCCGACGAAGGGGACGAGATAGACGGCGAGCAGCCCCGCGGCGGCCGCGGCGGCCTTCGCCGTGAGCGATACCCGGGCCCGCCGCAGGACGACAAGAAGTCCGTGTACCGCGACGATCACCAGATAGGGGTAGGCGCTCCAGAGGAAGAAGAGCTGGCTCCGCGCGGGGTGCCCGAGCAGGAGCGTCGCGCCCATGCCCGCCGCGCCGATTCCCAGCATGAGGGACGTCTCGGATCCCAGGATCAGCCGCGGGCGGCTCAGCAGCCCGAGGATTCCCGACCAGGTGACGAGCCAGCACAGCACGAAGATCAACGTGACGCCGAGCATCGAGGCCGGTGAGGGACGGGCCTGCTCGCCCAGGCCCGTCCACTCTCCCCAGGCCGTGCGCATGAAGGAGAGGGGATCCACGACCATGCCCTGCCTCGCCTGGCCGAACAGCACGAACTGCGCGTAGACGAAACACGCCGTCGTCATCCCGAGCGCGGCGAGCGTGGGCCACGGCGGCCGTCGCCGGACGAGCTCGGCCGCGACCACCGCGATGAGCCCCACCATGAGCAGGGGCAGGTAGGTGGCCTTCGCCCCCATCACCGCGATGAGCGAGACACCCAGCACGACCCACCTGCCGGGGCCCTGCCCGCGGCTCCGGAAAAGGTCGCCGAGAAGGATGACGACCAGGACGAACAGCAGGGATCCGAAGGTCTGGGTGGGACTCATCCAGGCGAGGTCCGGTACGCCGCCCCAGGTGAAGACCACGTCCGTGCCCAGATACAGGTTCGGCGGCGCCACGAAGATCGTGCCTCCGACGGCGATCAGCGCACCCGCGCGCGAGCCGATGACGCGCTTGCCGATCATCCCGATGAGGACGACAAACGCGGCCAGCATGGGCAGCATGGCCAGGCGGAGCAGCAGCACCAGCGGCTCGATCCCGGTCACCCAGCTCGCCGAGGCGAGGTGCGCGTACACGAACCAGTGGTAGAAGAGGGGCTCGCCGGAGACCATGGGCATCGTGGGCGGCACGTGGTGCTTCAGCTCGCCGGTCAGCGCCAGATGGAACGGCACGTCGACGTTGGTCCCCAGCCCCGGCCAGCTGAGGGAACGCGTGAAGAACGTGAAGGCGCTCCAGCCGACCAGATACACGACGACCAGCGCGAGCGACCAGGACCACCAGAGCGGCGCAGCGGAGCGGGGCATGCCTCTCCAGTGCCGGCGAAGGCGGGGAACCAGCAGGAAGGCCGCGTAGGTGGTGACCGGCCACACCAGGACGCATAGCGGCAGCCCGGCGGCCCGGGCGGCGATGTAGACGATCACCTCTACGGCGTAGCCGAGGGTCACGCCGAGCGCGACCTCCTCCGCGAGCGTGCGGGAACCGGGATACAGGGCCCGCACCAGCAGCACGCCCGGCAACGCGACACCCAGTGCCACGTAGGCGCCGAAGAGGGATATCTCCGAGCCGGAAACGCCGTAGGCACTCAGCACGACCACGCTGAAGACGGTCGCGAACGCGACCGGCAGCCATCGCGACGCCAGGAAACGCCGCACTCCTCGGGGAGAGGGCGAAGACGCCTGCCGGCGGACGAAGGCATCCGGCTCCGTGTCCGCCCCGGTTCTCAGCGGGTTCGCAGCGGAGTCAGGAAGGGACGGAGTCGTGGTCATGCGGGTAAGTCTGATCACTTCGGGCCTTTGGGCCGGTCCAGACCTCCGGTCCGGCCGATATTCTTGCCACTCTTTTATGCGGTGTCGGGACTGATTTCCTCCCGCCGAGAGACAGGGGCGCCCGACACGCCCGGCTCGCCGCCGAATCGGCGGTGCGAGAAGGTCTGGCTCCTACAGTCGGGAATATCTCATCTCGAAGTGACGGGGGTCCTGACATGGGAGAGAAACTGGCTGTCGTCGGCCAAGGGTACGTCGGCCTGCCACTCGCGATGCGGGCGGTCGAGGCCGGGTTCGACGTCGTGGGGATCGACGTGGACGAATGGCGGGTCAAACGGCTGAACGTGGCCGAGTCCTATGTCGAGGACATCGGCGACGAGGTGCTGGCCGCCGCCGTGCGTTCCGGTCGCTATCTGGCCAGCACCGACTACGCCGACGCGGAGGCGTTCGACGTCTGCGTGATAACGGTGCCGACGCCCCTCCGCGAGGGCGCTCCCGACCTTCGCCACATCGGTTCGGCGGGCCGGTCCGTGGCCCCGCTGATACGGCCGGGCGCCACGGTCGTCCTGGAGTCGACCACCTATCCCGGAACCACCGAGGAATACCTCCGGCCGCTGCTCGAGGAGGGCTCCGGACTGCGGACGCCGGAGGACTTCTTCCTGGGCTACAGTCCGGAGCGGATCGACCCGGGCAACCCGCACTGGCGTCTGGAGAACACGCCGAAGGTCGTGTCCGGGATCGACGAGGCCTCCCTGGAGCGGGTCCGGGCGTTCTACGGTCTCCTCGTGCAGCCGATCGTCGCCGTCTCCTCCCTCCAGGTGGCAGAGCTGTGCAAGCTCCTGGAGAACACCTTCAGGCACGTCAACATCGCCCTGGTGAACGAGCTGTCGATCTTCGCGCAGCAGCTCGGGATCGATGTCTGGGAGGCCATCGACGCCGCCTCCACCAAGCCGTTCGGCTACATGCGCTTCACCCCGGGCCCCGGTGTCGGCGGGCACTGCCTGCCGATCGACCCGTCGTACCTGTCGTGGAAGGTCAAGCGCAGTCTGGGACACAACTTCCGGTTCGTGGAGCTGGCGAACGACATCAACGACCACATGCCAGATCATGTCGTGAACCGGTTGATCCTCGCGCTGAACCAGCGGTGCAAGCCGCTCAGGGACAGCCGGATCCTCGTGCTCGGGCTCTCCTACAAGGCGAACGCGGGAGACTGCCGCGAGTCACCCGCGATCGAGGTGGCCAGAGCCCTGCGCAAGCTGGGCGCGAAGGTGCGGGCCGCCGACCCCCACATCGACGACTTCCTGATGCCGCCGGGGATCGAGATCGTCGAACCGGTGGCCCGGGAGCTGGCCCAGGCGGACGCGGTGGTGATCCTCACCGACCACGACTGCTTCGACTACGGGCTGATCCAGCGATCGAGCACCTTCGTCTTCGACACGCGTAACCGCTGCAGCGGGCCCAACGTGGAGAGGCTATGACCTCAGGACGCGGGCGATCAGCTCTTCGACCTGGGAGTTGAGCCTGGAACCGCGTGGCCATCCGGCGTAGTGGGTCAGGAAGACGACGATCTCGCGGAGC
Source organism: Streptosporangium subroseum (assembly GCF_900188345.1). GTDB lineage: Bacteria > Actinomycetota > Actinomycetes > Streptosporangiales > Streptosporangiaceae > Streptosporangium > Streptosporangium subroseum. The sequence continues at coordinate 315,543 of NZ_FZOD01000005.1, forward strand.
TCCGCGGGGGTGAGGTCCCCGGTCCGCAGCGCCGCGTCCAGCTGGAGCTCGATCTCGTCGTCCAGACCCTGGCCGACGAGGAGGCCGAGGAGCAGCAACCGGCGGTCGCGGACCGTGATCACGTCTCTGGACCACACCTCGGCGAACAGGTGCTCGACGGTCATCCCGAGGAAGGCACCGGAATCGTCGCCGAGGTGGTCACGGCCGTTCACCCGCTTCATGGCCTCCAGCCCGCGGGCCCGGCGATCGGGGGAGGGGTTGTTCGCGTGGTCGCTCATGAGGACTCCGAGTACGTCAGCCAAGCCGGTCGGGGCGCGAGCGCAGCGAGGGGCGTCTCGACCCCCTCATCCTTCGCCAGTTCCAGCGCCAGAGATAGATCCCTTTCATTAATCGCCCCGATATATAGCTATGTGTCGTGCTGAGGATCCTCCGGCGTTACAGAAACCGTCGCCTTCCCCGGCATGACCGTCCCCGGCTAACCTAACCGGCGCCCGGCGACCCCGCGGCCACGGCCGCGGAGCACGGCGGTTCCGGGGGATGATCGATTATGGGACGCGAAAACCCGGATAATCGAGGCATGTGGTTCGACATCCTCGGCCCCACGCGTATTCGGCTCGACGGTGAGCGTGTGGTTTCCGTGAGCGGTCAGGGGATGCGCGCCCTGCTGGTGCTGCTGCTCCTCGACGCGGGGAAGGTGGTGACCACCGAGCGGCTGGTCGGCGGGCTGTACGGCACCGACCCCCCGGCGGGCGCGGCCAACGCCCTGCAGTCCCAGGTCTCGCGGTTGCGCAGGGCGCTCGGCGCCCGGGACGTGATCGAGTTCCATCCGGCGGGCTACCGGCTCGTGGTCGACGCCGACGCCGTCGACGCCCACCGTTTCGAGCGGCTCGCCGCCGAGGGGCGCCGAGCCCTGGCGGCCGGTGACCCCGGGCGGGCGGCCGGGCTGCTGGGTGAGGCGCTCTCGCTGTGGCACGGGCCCGCCCTGGCCGACGTGGGAGAGCCGCCGTTCGCCCAGGCGTTCTCGGCCAGGCTGGAGAGGCTCCGGCTCGACTGCCTGGAGGACCGCGTCCAGGCCGAGTTGGAACGGGGCCGCCACCGCGAGCTCGTCGCCGAGCTGCAGGAGCTGACGGCCGCCCATCCGCTCAGGGAACGGCTTCAGGGACAGCTGATGCGAGCGCTGTACGGCTCGGGGCGGCAGGCCGAGGCCCTGGAGGTATACGGCAGAGCCAGGCGGATCCTCGGCGAGGAGCTCGGCGTCGACCCGTCGGCCGAGCTGGCCGCCGTGCACCTGGCCGTGCTCAGGGCCGACCCCGCGCTCACCGCCGTCCCCGGTTCCGCCGCCACCCGGCTCGGCCTGCGGGCCCAGCTGACCAGCTTCGTCGGCAGGGAGGACGAGACGTCCCGGCTGCATGCGCTGCTCGGCGAGTCGAGGCTGGTCACCCTGGTCGGCTCCGGCGGGGCGGGAAAGACCCGGCTGGCCGGAGAGGTCGCCGGGGCGCGGCGGGGCGACGTCTGCTTCGTGGAGCTGGCCCCCGTCTCCGACGGCGAGGAGATGGCGCAGGCCGTCCTCGACGCGCTGGGGATCCGCGACGCCGTTCTGCTCCCGCCACCGGCGTCCGGCCGTCATGTGCCCGATCCGCCGGCCCGCCTGATCGCGGCGCTGGCCGACCGCCCGCTGCTGCTCGTCCTGGACAACTGCGAGCACGTGGTGGCGGACGCGGCCGAGCTCGTCGACCGGCTGCTCGCCGCCTGCCCGCGACTGCGCGTCATGGCCACCAGCCGGGAGGCGCTGGGCATCACCGGAGAGACGCTCCACCCGGTCGCGCCCCTGCCGGTGCCGCGGGCGGGCACGAGCACGCGGGAGGCGCTCGGCTATCCAGCGGTGCGGCTGTTCGCCGACCGGGCGGTCGCGGTGCGGCCGGACTTCCGCGTCGACGCCGGGAACGTCGAGCGGGTGCTGGACATCTGCCGGGCGCTGGACGGGCTGCCGCTCGCGCTGGAGCTGGCCGCGGCGCGCCTGCGCTCCCTGCCGGTGACCGAGCTGGCCTCCCGGCTCGGCGACCGGTTCCGGCTGCTGTCGCGCGGCAACCGTACGGCGCTGCCGCGGCACCAGACGCTGCGCGCGGTGGTGGCCTGGAGCTGGGACCTGCTCGACGAGGGCGAGCGGCTCCTGGCCGGACGGCTGACCGTCTTTGTGGGGGGCGCGACCCTGGAGGCGGCCGGGCGGGTGTGCGGCCTGCCGGAGGCCGAGGTCGTCGACCTGCTGACCTCCCTGGCGGAGAAGTCACTGGTCGAGGTGGTCGGCGAGCGCTACCGGATGATGGAGACCATCCGCGCCTACTGCGCGGAACGGCTGGCCGAGACCGGCGAGGTGGAGGAGCGCCGCGAGGCGCACGCGGCGTACTACGCGGACCTGGCGGCCGAGGCCGACCCTCACCTGCGCCGCGGCGAGCAACTGGAGTGGCTGCGGCGGCTCGACGAGGAGCGCGACGACCTGCACGCCGCGCTGCGCTGGGCCATCGAGACCGGCCGGGCCGAGGTGGGACTCCGCCTGCTGGCCGGGCTCGCCATGTACTGGTGGGTGCGGGGGCGGCGCTCCGAGGGGGAGGGCCTGGCCACCGACCTCCTCGACGTGATCGGGCCCGACCCGCTCTCCGGGCTGGAGCAGGAGTACGCCATGTGCGTGCTCGTCGCCTCCTCCGGCGAGTCGCAGACCCCGGAGCTGCGGGAGCGGCTGGAGCGGGTCAGGCCGCTCGTCCCGCCGATCGACCGGCGGTACCGGTGGCCGTTCCTCGGGATACTGTGGCCGATGTTCACCGGTCCGCCCCCCGGTTTCGCCCTCGACCCGCTCTCGGCCCAGACCGCCCTGGTCGTCGCGGATCCGTGGCTGCGGGGGCTGTCCCACTTCGGCGTCGGCTATCTCCAGCTGTACGGCGACGACGCCGGGGGAGCCGAGCGCTCCTTCGGGGACGCGCTGGAGCTGTTCCGTTCCATCGGAGAGCGCTGGGGGGCCGTGTTGACGCTGGTCGAGCTGGCCGAGCTCGCCGAACTGCGGGATGACAGGGTGGCGTCGCACGCGCTGGCCGACGAGGCGCTCCACCTGGCGGAGGAGCTCGAATCGGCGGAGGACATCGCGGAGCTCATCTATCGCAGGGCCCTGGGGTCCGTGCGCGCCGGTGACCTCGCGACCGCCCACGCCGAATACCTTCGCGCGGCCGAGTACGCCCGCCGGGCGGGCACCCCCGAGGCCATAGCCGGGGTCCGGCGCGGCCTCGGCGAGATCGCCAGGCTCCGCGGAGATCTGGACGAGGCCCTCGTCCTGACCCACGAGGCTCTGGCCCTGTGCCCGCAGGGGTGGTACAGCGCCGAGGAGAAACGGCTGCGCATCATCGTCGACCTGGGCCGGATCGCCGCGTCGAGTGGCGACGGGGCCGAGGCGAGGGCCTGGTACGGCAAGGCGCTGGAGCAGAGCCCGCACCGCTACCTGCTGGTGGCGGGCGCGGCGGCCGAGGGACTGGCGGAGGTCGCGCTGCTGGAGGGCGACGCCGGGGGAGCGGCCCGGCTGCTGGGCGCGGCCACGGCGTTGCACGGCACCGCGACGGCTCACCCCGACGTCGTCCGCACCACGGCGGCCGTCCGCGCCCGGATCGGCGACACCGCCTACGAGGAGGAGTGGCACGCGGGGGCACGGATGTCCCGGAGCGAGGTGCTCGCGATGCTCGTCGGCTGAGCCGTCATGCGGGGTGCTCGCGAGGATCGGCGTGGTCCCCGAGGAGATCCTCCCCGAATCGCACGGGTGACGTGTTCCCCCCCACAATGAGTGCGGTTCCATACATGCTGTGAAAGGGGAGACCCATGGGATGCGCCCTGGTCACCGGAGCCTCACGAGGGCTCGGCGCCGCCATCGCCGTACGGCTCGCGGAGGACGGCTGGACGGTCGCGCTCAACTACGCCCACGACACCGGGGGTGCCACCGCGATCGCCTCCGCGATCGCCGCGGCCGGTGGGAAGGCGCATCTGGCCCGCTTCGACGTGACCGACGAGGAGTCGGTACGGCGGGGCGTCGCCGAGGCGGCCGAGCAGGCGGGTCCGATCGAGGTCGTGGTCAACAACGCGACCGGGCCACAGCCGCTGATCCCCCTCGACGAGCAGACCTGGGACGACCATCTGGACCAGCTGAGGTTCTTCGTCAAGGCGCCGCTGCTGATCCTGCACGCCGTACTCCCGGGAATGCGTGAGGCGGGGGCGGGCCGGATCATCAACGTGGGCAGCGAGGTCGTGGACCTGGGCAATCCCGAGATGGGCCACTACGTCTCGGCGAAGGCCGCCATGCACGGGCTGACGCGTTCCTGGGCCAATGAGCTGGGCCGGGAGGGAATCACCGTCAACACCGTCGAGCCCGGCTGGATACCGGTGGAACGGCACGAGGGCGCGGACTTCGGGGACTACCCGGAGAGGGTGCCGCTGGGCCGGATGGGGGTGCCCGCCGAGGTCGCCGACGTGATCGCCTTTCTCGCCTCGCCCGGTGCCCGCTTTGTCACCGGACAGCGTCTTGCCGTCAACGGCGGCAGAACGATGGCTTGACAGCCCTGACACCGTCCTGACGGGCCTGGGGTTCTGACGGGTGCCGGCGGCGGAGCCCGGGGCGGTTTCCGGAAATCCTCCCGGACTCCGATCCCTGGACATCGCCTCGGCTTCCGGCGGGAACCATCGGGTCCGTTTTTTGGAAACGGGACGTCCATTTTGTTGAGAGCGCTCTCACATCAGCGCTGACCTGGGTGTTTTCGCGCGGTCAAGTCCCTCGCTACTCGATTGGACAGGCCTGTGGAGGCCGGTTTCGTCTCCTCGCGCCCGCCGTCGAACAGCGGTGCGGCTGAGAGAGCGCTCTCGCGAGCTCTTGACGCAACTGTCATCACAGGGTCAGGATCTGCCCAGTGCGGCCTCAGAAGGCCGCAATGACCGTTGACGCGCTTCAAGAACGGACTGTCCATGACCAAACCTTTCGCCCGATTACGTGCTCGCCGGAGCGGGCTCGCGCTGCTGGCGGGCTTCGCCCTTCTGGCCGGGGGCGCCGGGATTCCGAGCGCGGACGCCGGGACGGGTAAAGGCGTCCGGCAGCCGGTGATCGAGGGTCCGGCCCTGGACTCCGACGGCTGCGCCCGCATCGAGAAGAAACTGCCCACGCTCGCGGACTGGCCCAAGGTCAAGAGCCGGATCAAGCAGAACCCGGCCGACGAGAGGCGGGTGGCGAAGATCCTCGCCGGCATGACGCCGGCCGAGAAGATCGGGCAGATGACCCAGCCGGAGATCGGCGCGATCACCCCCGAGGAGGTCAGGCAGTACGGCATCGGCTCGGTGCTCAACGGCGGCGGCTCGTGGCCCGGCCGCGACAAGCACGCCGCGCCCAAGGCCTGGCTCGACCTCGCCGACGCCTACTGGCAGGCGTCCGTCACCACCAGGACGAAGATCCCGGTCATCTGGGGCATCGACGCCGTTCACGGCAACAACAACGTGTACGGCGCGACGGTCTTCCCCCACAACATCGGCCTGGGCGCCGCGCACGACCCGTGTCTCGTCCGCGACATCGGATCGGCGACGGCGGAGCAGATTCGCGCGACCGGTCAGGACTGGGCCTTCGCGCCCACGCTCGCCGTCGTCCGGGACGACCGGTGGGGGCGCACCTACGAGGGCTTCTCCGAGGACCCCCGGATCACCCGTGCCTACGGCTACGAGGTCGTCAACGGCCTGCAGGGCGGAAACGCGCACCGCGTCGACGAGGACGGTGTCATCGCGACCGCGAAGCACTTCATCGGAGACGGCGGCACCGTCAGGGGAACGGACCAGGGTGTCAACCCCTCGTCCGAGGCCGAGATGATCAACGTGCACGGTCAGGGCTACTACGGCGCGCTCGCGGCCGGCGCCCAGACCGTGATGGTGTCGTTCAACAGCTGGACCAACGCCGACCTGGGCATCAACCAGGGCAAGCTCCACGGCAGCAAGTACGCCATCAATGACATCCTCAAGCAGAAGGTGGGCTTCGACGGCGTCGTCGTCTCCGACTGGAACGGCATCGGCCAGGTCGCCGGATGCACCAACTCCAGCTGCGCGCAGGCGATCAACGCCGGCCTGGACGTCGTGATGGTGCCGAACGACTGGAAGGCGTTCATCGCCAACACCCTCGCCCAGGTCACCAGTGGCGAGATCCCGATGTCGCGCATCGACGACGCGGTGACCCGGATCCTGCGCGTGAAGCTGCGCGCCGGTGTGTTCTCCGCGCCGAAGCCGTCCGCCCGCGACCTGGCCGGGTCGGCCCGTGCGCTCGAAGCGAGGAAGCTCGCCCGCGAGGCCGTTCGCGAGTCGCAGGTCCTGCTCAAGAACAACAACAGGGTGCTGCCGCTCGCCGCGAACTCCAAGGTGCTCGTGGTCGGCAAGAGCGCCGACAGCATGCAGAACCAGACCGGTGGCTGGACCCTCACGTGGCAGGGCACCGGCAACACCAACGCCGACTTCCCCAATGGCACGACGATCCTCGGCGGCCTGCGGGAGACGCTGGGCGAGGCCGACGTCACCTTCAGCGAGACGGGTGACGGCGTCGACCCCGCGGCCTACGACGCGGTCATCGCCGTGATCGGTGAGACGCCGTACGCCGAGGGGGTCGGAGACCTCGGACGGCGCTCGCTGGAGGCGGCCAAGCTCTACCCCGGCGACCTCGCCGTGCTCGACAAGGTCTCGGGCAAGGGCACACCCGTGGTCACCGTCTACGTCACCGGCCGTCCGCTCTGGGTCAACAAGGAGCTCAACCGCTCCGACGCCTTCGTCGCCGCATGGCTCCCGGGCACCGAGGGCGGCGGCGTCGCGGACCTGCTCGTCCGGAGCTCGCACCGGAGCAGCGGCTACACCGGCAAGCTGTCCTACTCCTGGCCGAAGAGCGCGTGCCAGACGCCGCTCAATCCGGGCGACGAGGGCTACGACCCCCTCTTCCCGCTCGGATACGGCCTGCACTACGGGCAGAGCGGCTCGGTCGGGGTCCTCGACGAGACCGCACCCGAGCTCGGCTGTGGCTCCTCGGGTGGCGGCGGCAACGCGACCGAGGACCTCGAGATCTTCAACCGGACGGACGTCCCGCCGTACAAGAGCATGATCGGCTCGGCGGAGAACTGGGGCGGCACCGAGATCGGCGTCGACGGCCAGGCGGCGCACTCCGAGATCAACGTGGTGCCGTCCGACGTCAACGTGCAGCAGGACGGCCTCAAGGCGACCTGGACCGGCAGTGGGCCGGCGCAGTTCTACATGCAGAATCCGGCGGGCGGCACCGACCAGCGGGGCTACCTCAACGCCGACGGCGCCCTGGTCTTCGACACCATCGTCCACCAGGCTCCGGCCGCGAGAACCGTGATCAGCGTCCACTGCGTCTATCCCTGCTTCTCCGAGGTGGTGGCCACGTCGCTGTTCGCGGGGCTTCCGATCGGGAGCAAGACGACCGTCAAAATCCCGATCGCGTGCTTCGCGACGGGAGCCCTCGACCTCGAGGTGATCAACACGCCGTTCCTGGTCTACACCGAGGGCGCGTTCTCGGCGTCGTTCGCCAACGTCCGATGGGTGCCGCAGGCGGCCAAGGACGCGGATGCCAAGAAATGCACTGATCTGACCTGACCGGTTGGGGCGGGGGCATCTCCACCCGCACCGGCGGGCGGAGCTCCGCCGAAGGCTCCGGGGGAACCGGCGACCCGATTCCCCCGGAGATTCATCAGTCGAACTCGCCATCCTTGACGCCGCCGACAAAGGCGCTCCACTCGCTGGGAGTGAATGCCAGCGCCGGGCCGTCCGGATCCTTGGAGTCGCGGATGAGATAGAGCTCATCGGCGTCTGCCTTGTGCCCGGCTACAGCCGGGTCACCCGGAACAACCGCCACTTCCACGCAGTCCCCTCCGTTGGTGCTGCGACCGCTCTTGCGCCACGCGACGCTGGACAGATCCATCGTGGACCCTCGCACTCTTTCTTCTTTCTACGGGCTGAGGTTGGAAAATCTCTTCGCCATCTGGGCGATGAAGGCGGTCGAGGCCTCCGGGTCGAGAGCCAGTGCTGACAAGCTCTCGAACATGGAGGCGTATCGGCGCACTTCCTCCGGGTCGTCCGGCACGTGCCCGCTCGCGGCCTGCTCCAGGTAGAGCAGGTCGGGATCCTCGGGCTCCGGAAAACTGAGCAGGCAGAACTTGCCGTCCATCGCAGCGTGCTCTCCGGCGGAGAAGGGGAGGACCCGGATCTCCACGTTGGGCAGTCGGCTGAGATCGATCAGGTGTTCCAGCTGCGCGGCCATGATTTCGCGGCTGCCGATTCGACGCCGGATTACTGCCTCGTCGAGCACCGCGACGAGTTGGATCGGGTCCCCGGGACCGTGCAGCAGCCGCTGACGCGAGATGCGCACGGAGACCTGCTCCTCGACCTCGGAGGGGTCATGGACCATGGAGGTCGCCCTGGTCACAGCACGTGCGTACGGTTCGGTCTGCATCAGGCCTGGGACGACCAGCGGCTCGTACGAGCGCACGAGCGACGCCTCCGCCTCCAGCCCGATGTAGGAGTCGAAGCCGGGCTTGAGCGTCTGGCGATGCTGGTGCCACCAGCCCCGCCGCCGGGCTTCGACGGCCATCTGGATCAGGGAGTCCCGCGCCTCCCCGGTCACGCCGTACACGTCGGTGAGGGCTGACACGTCGGAGGGTTTGGGACGGGTCAGGCCCGTCTCGTATCTCCAGACGGTGGTGTCGGTGGAGCCGATCCGCTCGGCCACCTCCACCCGTGACAGCCCACTGCTCTTTCGCAGACGACTTAGTTCAGCCATCAGGCGGCGATGCCGGGCCGTGGGGCTGCGCCGAGAAGCCACGCATCTACCTCCCTCCGTTCTATTACAGGAAAACTGTGGAATCTCAACATGAGCTATTGCAGTCCTTGATAGAACAGTTCACCGTGAGTGAGTGTGCCATCCCGGAGCGCGATGTGCATGTGAACGATGCATGTCGGGGAGTGAGGTTAGCCATGACGGCCGGACGCCAGACTGTCTTGCCTAGATCGACGGTCACCCTGCGGGGGGTGCCGGAATCGGTGGCGGTGGCGCGGCACCGGGTCAGGGAACTCCTGGGGGAGGGGCATCCCGCGTCCGACGACGTCGTCCTGCTGGTCAGCGAGGTGGTGACGAATTCGGTGGTCCACTCCGGGTCGAGCGGCGGCGGCAGGGTGGCGATGACCGTGGCGGTGGGATCGGAGGCCGTGCTCGTGGAGGTGCGCGACGTTGGATCGGGGACGTCGGTGCCGCACGTGCGCAACGAGCCGGAGGCGGAGAACGGCCGGGGCATGTTCCTGGTGGACCTGCTCGCGGCCCGATGGGGAGTCCAGGACGACATCGCCCGGGGATTCAGGACTCTCTGGTTCGAGGTCGACTTCTGACCTTTATAGCCCGAAGTCGGATATGGCGATGAAGTGAGCCGTACAAGTCTTTAAAGTTGGGTCTTTCCGAATCGACGTGGTTGCTTGACTCTCAGTGCAGGCGCGTGAAAAATCCGAGATCACGTGTCTGAGGAGGATCTAGGTGAGAGGCCGTCTGACCGTGGTATTCACGGTCCTGGCGCTGCTGTGTTTCGGCATGACCGGGGCGGGTGCCTCGGCTGAGCCACAGCCGAACAGCCAGTACAAGGTGCAGGGTCCGAGCAACTCGGAGCAGCGAAGCGCGGTCGCCGCCACAGGTGCCGCGATCGACCAGGTCGACTCCGCCTCGATCGTGGTCACCGCCACCGAGTCCGAGGTCGCCGAGATCAAGAAGCTCGGCTACGCCGTCAGCAAGATCTCCAAGCCTCTGTCCCCGGTGGGACCCGAGGATCGTTCGGACTTCCCCTCGGCCGACTCCGCTTACCACAACTACGCCGAGCTGACCGCCGCGGTCAACCAGATCGTCGCCGACCATCCGACCATCGCCAGAAAGATCAGTTACGGCACCTCGTACGAGGGCCGTGACCTGATGGCCGTCAAGATCAGCGACAACGTCGGCACGGACGAGAACGAACCCGAGGTGCTGTTCACCCATCACCAGCACGCCCGGGAGCATCTGACCGTCGAGATGGCGCTCTACCTGCTCAACCAGCTCACCGACGGCTACGGCAGCGACAGCAGGATCACCAACCTGGTGAACACCCGCGAGATCTGGATCATGCCCGACCTCAACCCCGACGGCGGCGAGTACGACATCGCCGGCGGCTCTTACCGCTCCTGGCGGAAGAACCGGCAGCCCAACGCGGGCTCGTCCTACGTGGGCACCGACCTCAACCGTAACTGGGCCTACCAGTTCGGCTGCTGCGGAGGCTCCTCCGGCTCCACCTCCAGCGAGACCTACCGCGGTACGGCGGGCGAGTCCGCCCCGGAGACCAGGGCGGTCGCCAACTGGGTGCGCAGCCGGGTGGTCGGCGGCGTGCAGCAGGTCAAGTCACACATCGACTGGCATACCTACGGCGAGCTGATCCTGTGGCCCTACGGCTACACCTCCAGCGACACCGCCCCCGGCCTGACGCAGGACGACCACGACGCGTTCGAGGCGCTGGGGCAGAACATGGCCTCCACCAATTCGTACACCCCCCAGCAGGCCAGCGACCTCTACGTCACCGACGGTTCCATCGACGACTGGATGTGGGCCACGTACAAGATCTTCAGCTACACCATCGAGATGTACCCGACCGGGACGTCTCCCGGTTTCTACCCCCCCGACGAGCAGATCGTTCCGCAGACGACCCGCAACCGGGAGGCCTCGCTCCGTTTCCTGGAGTACTCCGACTGCGTCTACCGGATCATCGGCAAGGAGTCGCAGTACTGCGGCACCGGCACCCCGCCGACGACGGTCTACTCCGACACCTTCGAGACGGCGACCGGCTGGACGACCAACCCCGGCGCCACCGACACCGCCACGCTCGGCCAGTGGGAGCGCGGTGACCCGGAGGCCACCACCTCCAGCGGCGCCAAGCAGCTCGGCACCACCGTCAGCGGCTCCAACGACCTGGTCACCGGACGACTGGCGGGCGCGGCCGCCGGCGACTACGACCTCGACGGCGGCACAACCAGCGTCCGCTCACCCGCGATCACCCTGCCGAGCGGAACGCTGAATTTGTCGTTCTCCTGGTATCTCGCGCACGGCTCCAACGCCTCCAGCGCCGACTTCCTCAGAGTGAAGGTCGTCGGTTCCACCACCACCCAG
>NZ_FZOD01000098.1 GCF_900188345.1 Streptosporangium subroseum
ACCGACCTCCGGTGAGGGGAGGGAGAAGGGATCGGGAGTGGGGCCGGCCAGGCTGAGGCGGCCGGGAGACCAGCCCGCCATCATGGGGCGCCACGGGTCCGCACCGGCGGAGACGAGGGCTCGGGCGTTGTCCGTGCGGCCTTCGAAGACAGCCATCCAGAGGGCGGTGCGGCCTTGATTCTCCGCGTCGACGTCATCGACGCGCATGGCCAGCTCGGCGACCACTTCAGGCGAGCCGCGATCAGCCGCGGCGTGCAGCGGCTTTTCGAAGACGGGCACGCCGGAGTTCGGATCGGCACCCGCGGCGAGCTCGGCGCGGACCAGGTCGAGATCTGTCCAGTCGTTGACGCCCCACCATCTGACATCGTCGGTGGCAACCATGACACTCCTTGAGGGGATGTACGGGACATATGAACGCCGATCATGGCGTGCGAGGCCGACACATTCGGGCCGGTGCCGCGGTTGGTCTACGGAGGGTGTCCTACGGCGATCATGGCCACACCGGCCTGTGGACGGCTGGGCGGAGTCAGCGAAAAGCCAGCGGACCCGCTGACACGGGAGCACAGCCGAGATCAACGGACATCACTGTCGCGGCACCCAATACCAGCCGACGGCCGGGAGTGATAACGCCCCACCGGTGTTTTGCGGTTGCGACCAGGAAGAACACCTCAAGATCCATCCCGCGTATATCCCGCGAACACCGACAGAGGGCCGCTCACGGCGGCATATGGCTGCACACTCCGGAAACGATCAACGGCGCCTCACCGAGGCCAAGTGCCTGGTCAGACGCCGTTTTGCGTGCTCAGCGGAGAGCGTGGGATTCGAACCCACGAGACCGGTCACCCGGCCTAGCGGTTTTCAAGACCGCCGCCATCGTCCACTAGGCGAGCTCTCCTGGTGACACGTCCGAAGAACGTGTCAGATGCACCTTAGTCTCTCACTGTCCCAAGCGTGCACGGGACTGCGGGAGCCTCACCTCTCCTTCGAGACGAGGCTCCCGCATTACCCGGTTTCGCCCGCCGTACCCGGATTCAGGGTTGCAATCCGGCGAAGCCATCGCCTACCGAGGCGGCCAGGCGAAGGTAGGACTCGCGTGTGGCAGGCTGCAGCCTTTCCAGGTCGATCTCCGCGCCCTCTTCGAGGTGTGGGTCGTAGGGGACGCGGATCACGGCGCGGCAGCGGGCTGCGAAGTGAGCTTCCAGACGATCGAGGTCAACCGTGGACTTCGATCGAGGGCGGACGCTGCACAGGACCACCGTGGCGGAGCGGACCAGATCTTCGTAGTGGTGGGCCTCCAGCCAGTCCAGCGTCGCGGAGGCGGCGCGGGCGCCGTCGACCGATGGCGAGCTGACCAGGACGAGCTGATCGGCCAGTCCGAGCACGCCGGACATGGCCGAGTGGAGCAGGCCGGTACCGCAGTCGGTGATGCAGATCGAGTAGAAGTTCTCCAGGACCTGGGAGACCGACTGGTAGTCCGACGCGCTGAATGCCTCGGACACCGACGGATCGCGGTCGGAGGCGAGGATCTCCAGGCGGGACGGGGCCTGCGAGGTGAAGGCCCGGATGTCGACATAGCGCTTGATCTGCTTGCGCTCGTTGAGCAGGTCACGGACGGTGGCCGAGGTTTCGAGCTCGACCTTGTCCGACAGAGTGCCACGATCGGGGTTGGCGTCGACCGCGATGACCCTGTCGCCGCGGACCTGCGCGAGGGTGGCGCCGAGGCCGACCGTGGTGGTGGTCTTGCCGACACCGCCCTTCAGGCTGAGTACGGCGACGCGGTGATGGCCGGTGGCGACGGGGGTACGGGCACGGCTGACCAGCTCGCGGCGACGGCGAACCTCGGGAGACTCACCGGGCTTGATCAGGCCTGCCGATGCCTTGTAGATCATCTTTCGCCAGCCGCCGGCGGGCCCGTTGCGGCGGCCCCTGAGCAGCGACTCGGGATCCAGGCTGTCTGCCGACTGCCTGGGAACACCCGGAAGCTGCTGCCGGGGCGGGGTGCTGAAAGCGGGCGGCGGAGCGGATGACTGGCGACGGCGTGCCTGGTACGGCTCTCGAGCGGGCTCGCCCGTGTCTTGCGGCGGTGCGAAGGCGGTCTCCCCCTGAATCGAGACGGTGTCCTGATCGGAGGGGACCTGATCGACCCGGTCGAAAGAGGTCCGGTCGAAGGAGGTCCGATCGAAAGAGGCTCGGTCCGAAGAGGGCCGGTCGGAGAAGGTCCGGTCAGAGGAGGTCCGGTCGGCAGGGGCGGGCATGTCCCTGCTGGGCCCGAAAGCCGTGTCCCGCTCCCGGCCGAAAGCCGAGGGTCCGGAGAAACCGGAGAAGCCGGGAGAGTCCGAGGGGCTGGAGAAGTCCGAGCCGAACGCACCTGAGGCGGAACGATCCGGCGACGACGCCGGCTGCGGCCGGTCGACACCGAAGGACTCGGGGGCCCGGAAGGGTTCAAGCGGTTCGGAGTCGAACCGCTCCGGCGTCGTCCGAGGAGGCTCCTTGGCCTCGATCGGCTCGGCGGCCTTGAAGATGGACCGGTCTCTGTCGTGTTCGGCGCTGCCGTCGGTGAACCCCTCGGCGTCCTTCCCGCCGGAGGAGAACCGATCGGAGTCGGCGCCGGCGGTGAACGGGCCGGATTCCGTACCGCCGGAAGCGGAAGCGGAGTCGGCGCCGCCGGAAGTGAACGGGCCGGAGTCCGTACCACCGGAAGCGGAGTCGGCACCACCGGAGGCGAAGGAACCGGAGTCCGTACTGCCGAAGGAGAACCGATCAGAGTCGGCGCCACCGGCGGTGAACGGAACGGAGTCCGTACCGCCGGAAGCGGAGTCCGTGCCACCGGAAGTGACCCGGCCGGAGTCCTTGGCGGCGAAGTCCGCGAAGTCCGAGCTGCCGAACGCGAACCGCTGGGTTTCGGAGGCCGCGGGCTCGAACGGTCCGATGTCGGGGCCGAGGGGCATGGCCGGAGTGACCTTGAAGGGCTCGACCTGCTCGTCCGGACGGTGGGGCTGCTCGAACAGGCCCCGGGACGGCTCCTGGTCGGGCTCCACGTACGGCGTGCGGACCGCGGGCTCGGTGAACTCGCTCGGCGGGGTGTAGGTGTCGGTGCCACCCGGCTCCTGGCGAGGCAGGGGCTTGAGCGGTGCGAGAAAACCGTCGTTGTCCTGCTTGCCGGACGCGCCGGGAGGAGGCACGGTGAAGGCACTCCCCGTGTCGGAGGTCTCCATCCATTCGGCCGCGTCGGCGTCTTCCGCCGGCGGGACGATCACGGTCGTGGATGCGCTCGCAGGCTGGTAGGCCGAGTCGACGGCCGCGCGGAACAGCGGCGACGACGTCGCATCGGACTCGGTCGGCACCGAGCTCCAGGGGTCTTTCGGGTATGGCGAAATGACGGCGTCGTCCACCACGGCGGCGCTCTTCGCCGCGACGACAGGCGCCTCCTCCTGCTCCTTAATGGCGTCAAGCCAGGCGAGCTGTTCCTCGAGAGATTCCTCACGATCGTGTCTTGCCACCGTGTTCCCCCTCGGGATGGGCATAAAAGGGCAGCAAACACATAGCAGGTTAACGCCTTGTGTTCTCGTCAACGCTCGCAACCACCAACTTAGGGCTCAGCGGATACCTTTGGAATCATGCGCGCCATCGTGATCGACGAACCAGGTGGACCCGAAGTACTGGTCTGGCGAGAGGTCCCCGACCCTCGGCCCGAGCGTGACGAAGTCCTCATCGACGTGACCGCGTCGGCGGTCAACAGGGCGGACACGCTGCAGAGACAAGGTTTCTACAACCCGCCCGCCGGCGCCTCGCCGTACCCGGGGCTGGAGTGCTCCGGTGTGATCGCCGAGGTGGGTTCCGACGTTGAGGGCTTCAAGCCTGGCGACCAGGTGTGCGCGCTGCTCACCGGCGGCGGTTACGCGGAGAAGGTCGCCGTTCCCTGGCAGCAGGTCATGCGGGTCCCGGACGGCGTGGATCTGACCGAGGCGGCCGGGCTGCCCGAGGTGGCGTGCACGGTCTGGTCCAACGTGTTCATGATCGCGCGCCTCAGGAAGGGCGAGACCCTCCTCGTTCACGGCGGTTCCAGCGGGATCGGGACGATGTCCATCCAGCTGGCGAAGGCGTTCGGCTCCCACGTGGTCGTCACCGCCGGATCGGCCGAGAAGATCGCCCGCTGCCTGGAGCTGGGCGCGGACGAGGCGATCAACTACCGCGAGGAGCATTTCGCGGAGAAGGTCAAGGCCGACGTGATCCTCGACATCATGGGCGCCAAATATCTTCCGGGAAACGTGAAAGCCCTCAAGACCGGCGGCCGGCTGGTCGTGATCGGGCTCCAGGGCGGCGCGAAGGGCGAGCTCGATCTGGGAGCGCTTCTGACCAAGCGGGCCTCGGTGCACGGAACCACACTCCGTGCGCGGCCCACGGACGAGAAGGGGGCCGTCGTGCGCGGAGTCGTCGACAACGTCTGGCCTCTCGTCGACGCCGGGGTGATCCGGCCGGTGGTGCACGCCCGGGTGCCCATGAGCGACGCCGCCGAGGCCCACCGGATCATGGAAACCGGAGACCACATTGGGAAAATCCTGCTAGTAAGTTGAGGTTATGAACGCTGAGGAAAGCACTCCGCACATCGTGGTCATGGGTCCCCAGGAAGTCCAGGGTGAGGAGGAGGGCGGGGAGCGGTCCGTCGCTGACCTGGTCGAACAGCCTGCCAAGGTGATGCGCATCGGCAGCATGATTCGCCAGCTGCTCGAGGAGGTCCGCGCGGCTCCGCTGGACGAGGCCAGCCGCAAGCGCCTCAAGGAGATCCACCAGAGTTCCATCAAGGAGCTTGAGGACGGCCTGGCGCCCGAGCTGGTCGACGAGCTGGAACGGCTGTCGCTGCCCTTCACCGAGAACGACAACGGCACCCCGCCGAGCGAGGCCGAGCTGAGGGTCGCCCACGCGCAGCTGGTCGGCTGGCTTGAGGGACTGTTCCACGGGATACAGACCACGCTTTTCGCCCAGCAGATGGCGGCTCGGGCCCAGCTGGAGAACATGCGCAGGGCTCTGCCCGGCGGCGTGTCCCTCCAGCAGCAGGAGGGGCAGCAGGGCGGTAGTTCGGGTCCCTACCTGTAAAGACCCACTTGCCGGCTCCCTGCTCTCGGAGTCCTCTGGTCACAAGGCTCTCGAAAGCTATGGAAGCTCTTACGCGTAGAGCTCCTCAAGGACTCTGGCGACCCCGTCGTCGTTGTTGGCCGCGGTCACGTGATCGACCGCGGCCAGCACCTCCGCGTGGGCGTTCGCGACCGCGTAGGAGGTGCCGGCCCATTGCAACATGGGCAGATCATTGGGCATGTCCCCGAATGCGATCACGTCAGCGGGCTTGATCTCCTGCGCCTCCGCGAGTTCGGCGAGCGCCGAGGCCTTCGTGACACCCAGTGCACTCATCTCGATCAGAGCCCGGCCGCTGGAGTGAGTGGGCGTAACCAGATCGCCGACCAGTTCGCAGACCATCGCCTGGAGAATGTCGGGGTCCATCCTGGGGTGCAGGGCCAGGAGTTTGGCACAGGGCCGTGAGATGAGTGTGGCCATTCCGACACTGAGTGCGGCGACCTCCCTACTATCCCAACCTCCGAGACGGAAGTCCGATTCGTGAGCGAATCCGCCTTCGTATTCCACCGAGAAGGCCAGCTCGGGAACCTTTTCGCGGAGTCGCCTAACGACCTCTTCGAGCACATCTGAGTGCATTAGATGCGATTTGACGATCTGTTCGGTGTGCAGGTCGTAGACAAGGGCGCCATTGGCGCATATGGCCAGCCCTCGATGGTGCACGACCCCCGCAACCGTGTGCATCCACCGGGGCGGCCTACCGGTCACGAAGACCAGCGTGGCCCCGGCGTTCTCCACAAGCGCAAATGCGGCCGCGGTGCGGGGGGAGACGGTGCCGTCCGAGCGCAGAGCGGTGCCGTCAAGGTCGGTGGCGACGAGCCGAGGGCTTCCCATAACAGGTCCAGTCTGCACCGTGATCCTCAACGTGCCCGACTCGGGATCTCTAACCGAGCAATCTTCCTGATGGCGGGAACACGGCCTCTCCGGATAGTGTTAGATGTGATGGCGTTGTATTAGCTGAATCCCGTTGTGAAAACCAGTTTGACTGAGCCACCCCGGGGCCCGCTGTACGACACATGGGGTTCACGAGGTGTGAATCCCAAAGCTTCAAATCCTGAGGGAGAGCTTTAATGGCTCAGGGAACCGTCAAGTGGTTCAACGCTGAAAAGGGCTTCGGCTTCATCGCACCGGATGGCGGTGCACCGGATGTGTTCGTGCACTTCTCCGAGATCCAAGGCAATGGCTACCGTAGCCTCGAAGACGGCCAGCGGGTCGAATTCGAGATCACGCAGGGTCAGAAGGGCCCGCAGGCCTCGCAGGTCCGCGCCGTCTGACGCCGCATAGACCTCTAGTTGCCAGAGAAGGCGGAGTTCGCTTTACGCGAACTCCGCCTTCTCTGTTTCCGGGTGTTCTCGGCGGTGTCCGCCCGGCCTCACCGGTAGACCAGGCCCGAGAGCCGCCGGGCGAGAATGCGGCGGAAGATCGGGCTGAGCGCCAGAGTTCGCAGAGCCAGGTTCCGGATCGGCCGGACGTGCTCGTTCATGGTGGTCAGTCGTGAGAGCCGCCCGGCGAAGACGACGTGCAGCGCTATCTCGTGAAGTGATCCGCCGCAGGGCACGACCCGGTCACGAATGCCGCCGCGCCCGAACCAGGCCGCGTCGCGGCAGGTCTACTCACCCATGGAGCATCCGCACGGTCCCGTCCTCGCCTGGCTCGGGCACCCGGCGACCGTGGTCGCCACCATCGTGTTGCCGATCAACGACCATCTCCTCAAGGCCCTGTGGCCCGGTCCGGTCACCGGCAAGCTGAGCGACGTCGCGGGGCTGCTGGTCGCCCCGCCCCTGCTCGCCCTCGCTCTCTCCCTGGCTCTCGCCCTGTCCCGCTTCCTGGCTCTCGCCCTGTCCCGCTTCCCGGCTCTCGCCCTGTCCCGCTTCCCTGCCCTCGCCCTGTCCCACTTCCCGGCCCTCGTCCTGTCCCGAGTCGGCTCCTTGCCCCAAGCCGGTTCCCTCGCCCTGTCCCGATCACGTGTCCTGTCCCGAGCCGCTTCCTTCTCCCAAGCCGGCTCCTTCTCCCTCGCTCCGTCCCGATCTCTCGCCCTGCCCCGAGCCGGTTCCTTCTTCCTTGCCCCCGTTCCCTCCCGAACCGGCCCCCTCAACCGGTTCGCCGCCCCCGCCGCGATCGTCGTCACCGGTCTCGGCTTCACCCTGGTCAAGACCACGGAGGCGGGCGCGGAGCTCGCCTCCCAGGTGTGGACCCTGGTCGCCGGCCCCTCGCGGGTCCTCGCCGACCCGACCGATCTGATCGCCCTGCCCGCGCTCGGCGTCACCTGGCTGCTCTGGTGCGGGTGCCAGACCGATCGGGCGGTACGGCGTGCCCGCGCGCTGATCATCGTCCCGATCGCGTTGTTCGGGGTGACCGCCACCTCGGCAACCCCTCCGCCATCCACCGCGAAGCGGGTCTCCCTGACCGACGGGGTCATCACCGTCGTCCGCGATCACTACTTCGCCTCCAACCAGAAGGTCCTGTCCTACGACGGCGGGCTCACGTGGATCGTCTCTCCCTCGCCCAGCCCGGTTGATCCCCTCCCGACCTCCCCAAGCCCTCTGAGCTCTCCGTACTTTTCAGGCTTCCCGGATTCCTCGAACCCCGCGGCCTCCCCGTACTTCCCAGACTCCCCGGGCCCTTCGGCCACTCCGTACTTCCCAGACTCCCCGGGCCCTTCGGCCACTCCGTACTTTCCGGGCTCCCCGCGCCCTCTGAGCTCTCCGGGCTTCCCGGATTCCCCCAGCCCTGCGGCCTCTCCGTACTTCCCGGACTCCCTGAGCCCCTCGGCCTCCCCGTACCTTCCGGGCTCCCCGAGCCTCCTGGGCTCTCCGTACTCTCCGTACTCTCCGGATTCCCCGACCCCTCTGGGCCCTCTGGACGTCCTGCCCGCTCCCGTAACCTGGGTCTGCGTGCCCGAAGAGCCCCTGCACTGCTACCGCGTCGCCCCACCGCGGCTTGGCGTGGACGAGTCATGGGACGGCGGAGTCACCTGGGAGACGCCCTGGGGCGTCTCGGAGCGGCGGGAGAAGGAGCTGCGGCAGTGGAGCCCGGACAGGGCCCCGGTCGCATGGGAGGGCTCTCAGGCCGTGGCGGTGCAGCGCGTGGCGGGCGGCCACGTGGTGGTCGTGGCCAACGGCGTCGACGGCATCGCCGTACGTGACGCGCGGGGGATCTGGCGGCGGCTCGGCTTCACGTCCGAGGGCTTCTCCGCGGACACGGCGCCACCGCTCCCCTCACCGCACGTCGATCTGAGGACGGAGCATCTCATCGGCTTCTTCGCCGGCCTGATCGCTTTCATGGCCGGCATGGCCGGGGCGCACCGGCATGAACCGCGGGTCAACGGCCTGACCGTGTTCGCGTACATCCTCACCGCCATCGGGTTCCTGTTCAGCCTGCCGTCCGACAGCCCCCCGAGGTTCCTGTTCGGCATGGCCTGCACCCTCATCGCGGCGGCTCTCGCGGCGACGGCGGCGGTCCAGGCGCGCGTACCGACCCGGACCTGGTTCGCGCTGCTCGCCCTTGCCGCCTGCACGTCGTTCGCGATCTGGGCGACCTTCTCCGCCTGGGAGTCGGGCCCCCTCGATGACTACCCGACGGCGAGCTTCCTGGCCTGCCTCGCCGGCGGCGCCGGAGTCGCGGCATCGGTCATGGTCGGCTGGATGACCTCGAGGAAACGGTCGGGACCTCCGGCGACATGAACGCGTGAGGTCCCCGCCGTACGGCGGGGACCTCACTGCGAACGGTTGCTGTTGCTTACGTCGAGGCCGGCGGAGCGGCTACTTGACGGGTTCGAGGACGTCGAGGCCCACGTAGGGACGTAGGGCCTTGGGGACCACGACGGAGCCGTCGGCCTGCTGGTGGTTCTCCAGGATGGCGACGATCCAGCGGGTGGTGGCCAGGGTGCCGTTCAGCGTGGCCACGTGCTGGGGCTTGCCACCGGAGTCACGGAACCGCACGCCGAGGCGGCGGGCCTGGAAGTCGGTGCAGTTGGAGGTCGAGGTCAGCTCGCGGTAACGGCCCTGGCTGGGGACCCACGCCTCGCAGTCGAACTTCCGCGAGGCCGAGGATCCCAGGTCGCCGGCCGCGGTGTCGATCACCCGGTAGGGCAGCTCGGCCTTGGCGAGCATCTCCTTCTCCCAGGCGAGCAGACGCCGGTGCTCCTCGTGCGCGTCCTCGGGACGTGCGTAGGAGAACATCTCGACCTTGTCGAACTGGTGGACCCGGATGATGCCCCGGGTGTCCTTGCCGTACGAACCGGCCTCGCGACGGAAGCACGAGGACCATCCGGCGTAGCGGTACGGCAGCTCGGAACCGTCGAGGATCTCGTCGGCGTGGTAGGCCGCCATCGGCACCTCGCTCGTGCCGACCAGGAACAGGTCGTCCTCGGGCAGGTGGTAGACCTCGCTGGCGTGGGCGCCGAGGAAACCGGTGCCCTTCATCGACTCCGGCTTCACCAGCACCGGAGTGATCATCGGGACGAAGCCAGCCTCGATCGCCTGCTGCATGGCCATGTTGAGCAGCCCGAGCTGGAGCCGTGCGCCGGCGCCCTTCAGGAAGAAGAACCGCGATCCCGAGACCTTCGCCCCGCGCTCCATGTCGATCGCGCCGAGCAGCTCGCCGAGCTCCAGGTGATCCTTGGGCGTGAAATCGAAGCTCGGCTTCTCGCCGATCTCCTCCAGCACGACGTAATCGTCCTCGCCGCCGGCCGGAACCCCCTCCTCCACGAGGTTGGGCACCGTGTAGAGCAGATCGTCGAGCTCCCCGCCCAGCTCCTCGGCCTCGGCCTCGGCCGACTTGACATGCGCCGAGAGGTCCTTGGCCCGCCCGAGCAGAGCCGTCTTCTCGTCCCCCGAGGCACGGGACACCGACTTGCCGATGCTTTTCTGCTCGGCGCGCAGCGTCTCGAAGCGGCTCAGCGCACCGCGCCGCCGCTCGTCGAGGTCAAGCAGCGTTTCGACGACAGAGTCGTCCTCACCGCGGGCACGCTGCGACGCCCGTAGCCGGTCGGGATCCTCACGAAGGGTACGCAGGTCAATCACAACCACAAGGCTACCGATGTACGGCTCGCACCCGCACACGCATTACGCCCGGCCGCCGAAGCTCCGGAACGCCAAGCCCCGCGCGCTCCCGCCCGTTGAGGACACGCGGCGCCTCGGACCGACCGGATCGAGCCCTGGCCGATGCCGGAGCTCGACGCCGGACCAGACCTGACGGGCGCAGGTCAGACCCGACAGATGCCGGATCGGACCCCGTCGCCGGATTACGCCCGACCGGTGCGGATTCTGGTGAGCCAGTCTTCGGCCTCGGTGAAGTCGGCGTCAGCCATACCGCGCTTGATCTGCGGGAAGAATCCGTCGGCGCGCGGGTAACTGCCGAGGAAGCGCACGTCCTCGCAGATCCGGTGGAGACCGGAGAGCGCCTCGCCGACCCGGGCGTCGGCCACGTGGCCCTCGAAGTCGAAGTGGAAGAAGTAGCGGCCGATGCCGTCGCCGGTGGGCCGCGACTCGATGCGGGTCAGGTTGACGCCGCGTACGGAGAACTCGGTGAGCATCTCCAGCAGCGCGCCCGGATGGTCGTCGGTGAGGAAGGCGACCAGGGAGGTGCGGTCGGAACCCGTGGGCTCGGGCATCGAGCCGGGACGGGACACCCGAACGAATCGGGTCACCGTGTCGGCGCGGTCGCCGATCTTGGCGGCGAGCTCGACCAGGCCGTAGTGCTCCCCGGCGATGCGCGCGGCGATGGCCGCGTCATACGGCGAACCGGGAAGGGCGACCTCCTGGGCCGCCGCAGCGGTCGACGGGGCGGCGACCACCACGGCGTCGGGCAACTCCCGGGCGATGAAGTTGCGGCACTGGGTGATGGCCGCCGGGTGGGTGAAGACCCGCTTGATCCGGGAGATCACGGCGTCCTGGCGGGCCAGGAGCGAGAATTCGACGGGAAGCAGCAACTCGGCGGTGATGAGCAACGGCTCACCCCAGGCGAGCTCGTCCAGCGTCGTGGTGATGGCGCCTTCAAGCGAGTTTTCCAGCGGGACGACGGCTCCGTCGGCCTCACCGCGCCGGGCAGCGTCCAGCGCCGCACTGACGTTCGGACTCGGCAGGCGCTCGGCCTCTGGCGCCAGGATGCGCAGGGCCTCCTCCGTGAAGGTGCCCTCCGGTCCCAGGTAGGCGAGTTTGGGCATGACCACAGGTTATCCGGCGCCTATCCGAAAGTGTGTACAGAACTCCACATTCACGCAGCTCATCATCCCCGTCCGGCGGGAAACCCTCACTCGCCGTCGGAGACCGCGCGGGAAATCTCTCCTCGCGCGTCGGGGATCGCCCGGAAAGCCTCTCGCCGTCTCGGCAGCCAGACCCCCAGTAACCAGACCAGGACCAGCGCGCCCAGCCCGAACCCGTTCTGCACGATTTTGCCCAGCACGGGGCTGAGCACCGGGATCTCGGCGGCCTTGATCGTCACTCCCCACCAGGGGATCGGCAGCACGTAGTAGAGCCAGACCCCGGCCGCCACCCGGACTCTCACCGGGTCGAGCCCGCTGCCGAACAGCGCGCCCAGCACCACGACCACCCAGGCCAGGTGGTGGATCCAGGCCACCGGCGACAACAGGACGGCCATCAGACCCACCAGCGCCACCCCGGTCACCCGGTGCCCGTCGAGCAGCGCCCTGCGGGCGTAGCGGAAGCCGTACCAGGCGATCACCGCGACCAGGGCCAGCCAGAGCAGGCTGGTCAGCCAGTCGGGCAGGTAGAGCCGGATGAGCATGCCGCGCAGCGACTGGTTGGTGGTCGCCGCGTTGGCGCCGAGCCGTTCGGGGTCGAGCAGGGCGCGGAACCAGAATTCGGAGGCGTCGTCCGGGATCACCAGGAAGGGGAGCAGGGTCAGCAGCGCGGCGGTGAAGGCCGCCATGAAGAAGGTCCTGCGATGCTCCTCCTTCGCGCCGGGGCCGAAACCGGCGATCAGAAGGTAGATCAGGAAAACACCGGGGGTGAGCTTGACCGCGGTGGCCAGACCGATCAGCATGCCGCGCGGCCACACCGGCCGCCGGGCCACGCAGTCCGCCAGGCAGAGCGCGACCAGCAGGATGTCCACCTGGCCGAAGCGGACCTGGTCCCTGATCGGCATCAGATAGGTGCACGCCACCGTCAGGAAGGCGAACGCCATCGGCAGCCAGAGGCCGCGCGCCCGGTCCGGGACGGTCAGAGAGCCTGCCCGATCCGGATCTTCGCGACCCGCGCGCTCGGCTTTCCGATCCTCGCGACCCGCGTGTCCGGCCCCGGACGACGACCCCGGACGCCCGTCGACGGGGACCGGCCGACGGAGCCTGCTCAGAACGGCTCGAAAGCCGAATCCGACGCTGACCGCCAGCGTCGCGAAGATCAGAATGGTCCACACCCACTGCGCCGCCGGCCACGACATCGCCGCCAGGGGCGTGGCCAGCAGCGCCGCGATCGGCGGGTAGGTGAACGGCAGGAGCTGCGGAGCGGGCGTCAGGAAGTCGTAGACCGGCCGCCCCTCCAGGACCGCCTCGCCGCCGGTACGGTACACATCCAGGTCGACCAGACGCTGGTCGACGACGTTGCCCAGCCACTGAAGCACCAGCGGGGCCACCGCCACCACGACGAACAGCAGCGCGAGCAGCCACGTCCACGGAGGCCGCCTGGGCGCGGTCACCTTGCCTGTCGTCATGACCAGGCAGGTTACCGTGGGCCTGGAGGAAACGGCCGCCAACGGCTACGGATACGGGGGAACCGGATGGGTTCGACGCACGGCGGTCAGAGAGTCGTCCGCCAGGGCGCCGGAAGATCATCTGGCTCCGAGGGGAGGCATACTCCCTCGCGCTCCACGACGGCCGTCACGCGTGACAGCCGGGAAACGCGAGTCCGCCGCTGGATGGTGCGCCTCGCGCCTGTCACCGCGATCCTCCTCGGAACACGAGCTCACCGCCGGATGACGCGCACCGCACCGGTCATCACGATCCCCTTCGGAACGCGAGCTCACCGCTGGGTCGTGTGCACCGCGCTGGCCACCGCGTTCCTCCTCCTCTCCGGACTCTCCGGGCTTTCCGGGCTCTTCGGGGCCGGTACGGCCGGCGCAGCGGTCGCGAGACCGCTTCCCGCCAGGGTCGTGGTGATCGGGGTGCCCGGCCTGGAGTGGAGTGACCTGGACAGGGTCCGTACACCGAACCTGTGGAAGCTGGTCGACCAGGGCGGGGCCGCGTCGCTGTCCACCCGGGCGGTGCCGCCGCCTGACCGGGGCATCACCTGCCCGGTCGCGGGCTGGCTGACCGTCTCGGCGGGGCAGCGGGCCGGCGCGCCGGGGGCGATCTGCGCGCCGCCGCCGGTCCCGAGTGCGACGCCGGACGGCGGGGCGAGCGTGCCGGGCTGGGCGGAGCTGGTGGCCTTCAACACGACCACCTCCTACCGGCCGACGCTCGGGCAACTCGGGCAGCTCACGGTGGACGCCGGAGGGAAGGTGGCCGCGGTCGGGCCGGGGGCCGCACTCGGCGCGGCCGACAAGTCCGGAAAAGTTGCGAAATACGTGGCAAACGTCGACGACCTTGGCGACCTGGCACCGTACAGACTCATCGTGGTGGAGGCCGGGGACCTGGCCGGGACGTGGTCCCGGACGGGCCTCGACCAGGATGGCGACCCGATCTCGATGACCGGCGAGGCGAGGCGGGAGGCGGTGGCGAGGGTCGACCGCCAGGTGGGCACGGTCCTCGACCGGCTGCCGCCGGAGACCACAGGAACCACGGAAAGTCCGGGCATCACGAAGAGCCCGGAAACCTCGGGGCCCCCGGAAGGCCCGGACATCACGAAGAGCCCCGGGAACTCGGGGGCCGCTGAAGGTCCAGGCATCACGAAGAGCCCGGGGGGCTCAGAAAGTCCGGGCATCACGGAGAGCCCGGAAGGTTCGGGGGGCTCGGGGACCACGGTCCTGCTCGGCGGGCTGTCGGACACCACGATCGCGCCCCACCTGCACGTGGCGATCGCCCGCGGCGTGTCCCCCGGCGGCGAGCCGTACTCCCACGGCTATCTCACCGCCGCCTCCACCCGCCAGGACGGGCTGGTCACCAACACCGACCTGACCGCCACCGCGATCGGGCTCCTCGGCCTGGAGGCCCCGAACGGCGTCGTGGGCCGCGCCTGGCAGAGTGGCGAGCCGAGCTCCGAGCGGGCCTCCGAGATGGTCGTGAACCTGGCCGACGACGACCTGGCCAGTCAGGTGCTACGCGAGGTGCGGGGGCCGTTCTTCGCGGTGTTCGTGACCGTGCAGATCCTGTTCTACCTGCTGGCCGCCGTCGCGATCCGGCGCGGCTGGGGCGGCTCGCGGGCGCTGGCGGCCACCCAGGTCGTCGCGACGGTCAGCGGTGCGATCGCGATCGCCACCTTCCTGGCCCAGCTCGTGCCCTGGTGGAACCTGCCCGCCCCGATGGCCGGGGTGATCCTCACCATCCTCGCCATCGCCTGCGTGATCGCCGGACCGGCCCTCGCCGGGCCGTGGCGGGCGCATGTGCTCGGCCCGCTGACCGTGGTCGCGGGGATCACCTCGCTGGCCCTGCTGGCCGACGTGATGACCGGCTCCAGACTCCAGGTGAACGCGGTGACCGGCTACGAGCCGGTCACCGGTGGGCGCTTCTACGGCTTCAGCAACATCGCCTTCGCCGTCTACTCGGCAGGGACGATCCTGGCCCTGTCCGGGGTGGCCCAGTGGCTGATCTCGCGCGGGCGGCGGTCGCTCGCGCTGGTGGTCTGCGGGGTCTACGGCCTGTTCGCGGTCGTCGTCGACGGCTGGCCGGCGTGGGGAGCCGACTTCGGCGGCGTCCCGGCCTTCCTGATCGGGGTGGCCGTCTTCCTGATCCTGCTGTCCGGCCGCCGGGTCTCGCCGGTCAAGCTCGGGCTGGTCGGCCTGGCGGGCGTCCTGCTGATCGGGACCATCGCGGTGCTCGACTGGCTCAAACCGCCGAGCGCGCGCACCCACCTTGGCACCTTCGTCCAGCAGGTGCTGGACGGCGAGGCCTGGACGGTGATCGGCCGCAAGTTCGGCGCGATGATCGGGGTCACGGTCGGAAACTGGTCGCTGACCCTGCTCACGCTGGTCGCGCTGGCCTTCCTCTTCCTGGTGCTGAACCGCCCCTCCCAATGGGGCGCCCCCGCGCTGGGCCGGGCCTACGCGCTCGCCCCGGCGCTGCGTGCCGGGCTGATCGGCGCGCTGACCTGCGCACTGATCGGGTTCCTGATGAACGACTCGGGGATCGCGATCCCGGCGATGGCCCTCACGGTGGCGGTGCCGCTGACGCTGACAGCCTGCGTGCGCGCGCTCCGGCACTCACCGCCCACCACACCAGAGCGAGCGTCAGCACCAGCAGGGACCACGGCACCACCCGCTCCCTGAGGAGGGTTTTGAGCCAGAGCAGGTCCTCGGGGCGCAGTGCCTCCCTGGCCGGGAGGTAGCCCAGGGACAGGATGGTCACCCTGGCCACCATGAAGCACTCCAGCGCCGGCCAGGAGGCCATGGCCAGCAGCGCGAAGGCCAGCCCGTCATACCAGGGCAGCGCGTACGGCGCGGCGAACAGCCAGGCGACCACCATCACCGCGGCGACCGCCGGAGCGGTGTCCCCCGGCGAGGTCCCCGGCAGGGCCCGCAGGATCAGCCAGGCCAGACCCGCCAGCAGGAGCAGGGAGCCGACCTGGATCCAGGTCGAGTAGGCGCCCGGCCCGAACAGCGTCTGGAGCCCGCCCTTGGCCAGCTGCCACGGCGTGGCGAGAGAGACCTTCTTGCTGGCCGCGCCGACCTGGTCGAGCACGTGCGACCCGGCGAGGCCGTAGATCACCAGCACGGTGGCCGTCGCGGTCCCGGCCACGACCGCGAGCCTGCCGGGTGAGCGGCGCAGCTCCCATGCCGGACCGAGCGCCACGAGCCCGGCGTTGAGCTTGACCCCGATCCCCACTCCCAGCAGGAGCCCCGAGGAGGCTCCACGAGCCATGAGCGCCGCGACCATGCAGGCGATGGCCAGGGTGTCCACGTGCATCCCGGCGGACAGGTGATAGATCATCAGCGGGTTGACCGCCCACAGGAGCGCCGCCCGCCGCTGCAGATCCGCGTCACCCCGGGTGAAACGGTGCAGCAGCAACGCCGTCCCGATGAACGCCGCCGCGTTGACCAGCGCCATCACGAAGATCGTCAGCCTGACCGAGTCGCCGCCGATGAGACTCGCCAGCGCCTGGACGGCGGTCGCCACCGGGCCGTAGACGCTGGTCACGCCCGCCCACTCCTCCACCGCGCCGGTGACGGGGTCGGCGGGCAGCGCCGTGGGAGGGACGGCGTAGGGGTCCTGGCCGAGCGTGACCAGACGGCCGTAGGCGGCGTAGTTCAGGTGGTCGGCCGAGCCCGACGGCGGCAGGAAGGCGAGCAGCGCGGCCACCACGCAGCCCGCCGCGAGCAGCCAGCGCGGATCCGGTCTCCACCGGGACCGCAGGGCTCCGGCGAGGCCGAGGCCTCCCAGCACGATCGCGGCCGCGGCCATGGCGATCACCAGGTGGCCGTCGGGGCGCAGGTCCAGCGAGAACGGGGGCTGCCAGGACGGACCCGCCAGCCGCGGAACCATGGCCGAGGGTCCCAGCAGCCCGATCAGGACCGTCAGCCCCGCCGAAACCCCGATGGCCGTGAACGCGACGATGTCGAGCCCCCGCGGCGTGCCACGAGCGGGGCTCCGCCTCTCGTCGACAACCGGCGCATCCCAAGTCACCCGCAAATTTCAGCACACCCGGCGCGATGCCCGGGGCGGCGTCTCGCCGACCGGCCACGTACCGCCGACGAAAGCCGGCCAGAGTACGGCGATCGGGACCGAATGGGCGCAGCCCTAGAACCCGGCCTGCCCGGGCCGGGCGATCATGACCTGGTCCGCGCGGACCGGGCGAGCGACCATGACCCGATCCGTACGTGGACCGGGCGAGTGCCCGTGACCTGTTTCTGCGTACAGGCCGGACATCCATCTGCAGGTCGGCCGAAGGGCTGTGACTATATGACCTGATATTTCGCATGCGGGCCGAGCGAGCGGCCCTGACCTGATCTATATGCGGGCCGCCAGTGCCCGTGCGACATCGCGGAACTGTCTGGCCCGGTGAAGCTGGGCCTTCCAGTCGGTGCCGGTCGCCCGGTGGGCCATCTCCACCTGGACCTCGCTCACGCGAAAGCCCTTGCGGAGCAGATCGATGGTGAGACCGGTCTCCACGCCGAAGCCCCGTGCCAGGGGGCGGGCGGCCTCGAAGGCGGCTCTGGTCAGGCAGCGCTGGCCGTTCAGCGGCTGGTCGGGCGTCCACCCCGTGATGCGCTGGACGCCCTCGCGGGCCAGCTTCACCACGAACCCGTGGCCGCCGAGCTTCACGCGGGTGACGAACACGGCGATCGTCATGTCCGCCTCACCCGCCACGACCGGCTCGATCAGGGGCGCGGCCATGCGAGCGGTCTCGCCCAGATCCGCGTCCAGGAACAGCAGGTGCCGGGACTCGGCGCCGTCGAGCAGGCGCACGGCCTCCGCACCGCTCTCCATGGCGGCGGCCTTGCCCCGGTTTCGGCTGTGCCGTACGACACGGGCTCCGGCCGCCTTGGCCACCCGTCCCGTCTGGTCGGACGAGCCGTCGTCCACGACCACGACGAGGTCGACCCCGGGCAACACCAGGGCCGCGGCCACGGTGGCACCGATCCGGTCGCCCTCATCCTTGGCGGGGATGATCGCCGCTACGCCGGTCATCACTGAGGCTCGGACGTCAGCAGTTTCTCGGGCACGGCCTCGTGCACGGTGAACACCGAGTCGAGGCCTGTCACCTGGAGGATCTTTCGCACGGCGGGCCGAGGCGCCGCCAGCTCCAGCGTGCCGTCACGCTCTCGCAATCGTTTGAGCGCGGCGAGCAGCACGTTCATGCCGGTGGAATCACAGAATTCCACGCCGGACATGTCGATGACCACGAGAGTGGTCCGGCTCTCCTCCAGCACCCGAGCGAACTCGGACTGCAGGCGAGGCGCGGTATATAGGTCGATTTCGCCAACGATAGTCACGACGGTGTGCCCGGCATGAGATCGAGTTGAGACTTTTAGCTCCACAGCGGGCACACTAGCGGCGCGAGGGCTGCTGGTCACGTTCTCTCGAGTAACCCGAGTCGTCAGCCCTTTGTCCCCCGTTTCGGCCCCATGGAAACCCTGGGTGCGCGAAACTTAACACTGTGCGACACCGGCATGGCCGGAAAGGGGGGAGACCCGGCACCTCCCGACCATCGCTGCGCCATGACAGTGACGGCCGTTGAGTAGAGAAACGGGCTCGAACGCGCAATGAACACCGACCTATCTGAGGATCCACAACGACAGCGACTCCGGGAACACCTGGAGTCCACGATCGCCTGCACCGAGAAAGCCACGTCGTGGCGCGATGCGGCCAACTCCCTCCGCGGTCTGGTGAACCACGAGGGCTACGTCCCGATCAGAACCCGCCTGTCCAGCGAGGATCTCGACTTCCTCGAAGGAGCGCGCGAAGAGCTGCTGGACTTCGCGACGCTCGGGGTCAGGCTGCTCGACCTCCATCAACCTCGCGACGCGGGCGGCATCACCAGCGACACGGCGCATCCCATCCTGCGCTGCCGGAGCTGCATGTGGCGGTGGCCGTGCCCGACCTTCCGCGCCATGGCCGAGTCCTTCGGCACCGCGAGGACCCCGACGTCCTGCCAGCACGTCGAGATCGACCACGACGACGAGTCGGCCCAGATGACCCTCCTGGTCCCCCGCGGGACCGAGGGCGGCCTCGCGGCTCCGAACACGGTCATCGGGAAAAATGGAGTCACCGGGACATGAAGACCGCAGGCCCCTCGGGCACGGACAGGGGGAGACGGATCTCGAACCGGCATCCGGGGCCGGCGTTGACGACGCCTATGACCCCCTGATGGGCCTCGACGATGCCTCGCGCGATCGCCAGGCCGAGGCCGGCACCGGCGCCGTCGGTGCTGGGGGTCCGGGCCGTCTCCCCGCGGAAGGCGACGTCGAACACGCGGGGCAGGTCGTCTGCCGGGATGCCGCCACAGCAGTCGGCGACCGACAGGCAGGCGACCCCCTCCTCCACCGTCGCGCGCACCCACACCGTGCCGTCCTCCGGGGTGTGCCTGATCGCGTTGACCACCAGGTTGCCCAGCGCCCGGGAGAGCTCTCCCGCGTCGGCCTGGACCGGGACCGCCACGTCGGCCTCACCCGCCAGCCGTACTCCCTTGGCCCTGGCCAGCTGCTCCACCCCGGCCAGCGCGTCGGCGACCAGGTCGCTGAGACCGATCCGCCGGCGAGACAGGCGCAGCGTCCCCGCGTGGATCCTGGACAGCTCGAACAGGTCGTCCACCATGCCCGACAGCCGGTCCACCTCGAGGCGGATCTGCCGGTGATAACGGCTCACGGTCTCCGGATCGGCGACCACGCCGTCCTCCAGCGCCTCGGCCATGGCCCGCATGCCCGCCAGGGGGGTGCGCAGGTCGTGGCTGACCCAGGCGACAAGCTCGCGGCGGGCGCTCTCCAGGGAGCGTTCGCGTTCGTGGCTCAGGCGGAGGCTGCGGTAGGCCTGCTCCAGGGTCTTCGCGATCGTGCCGAGCTCGGCGGGCAGGCCGGCGGGCGGCACGAACTCCCCCGTGGGCGATGCCTCGTGCACGGCGTCGACGAGCCTGCGGCTGGCCGCCACGACCCGGCGGGCGAGCACCGTCGCCACGCCCAGGCCGACCAGCCCGCCGACCGCGACCACGCTGAGCACGATGTTCCTGGGTGCGCCCTCGATGATCATTTGCAGGGTGATGGCGACCACGCCGCCCACCGTCGCCACGACGGTCACCACGGCGACCACCGCGAGCATCACCCCGATCGACCGCTCCCGCAGCAGCCGCATCAGGCCCAGTCCGGCCAGCGCGACCAGCAGGCCCAGCCCGGCCGTGACCGCGACGATCAGCAGCATCTCGGGGATCACGGCAGTGCCAGGGGCTCGTAGCGGTAGCCGACACCCCACACCGTGACGATGCGCCGGGGGACGGTCGGGTCCGGCTCGATCTTCTCGCGGAGGCGGCGGACGTGGACGGTCACCGTGGAGGAGTCGCCGAAGGACCAGCCCCAGACCTGGTTGAGCAGGGTGGAGCGGCTGAAGGCCTGACGGGGGTTGCGCATCAGGTGGGCCAGGAGGTCGAACTCGCGGGCGGTCAGCATGATCTCCTCGTCGCCGAGCCGCACCTCGTGGGCGCCGACGTCGACCGTCAGCTCGGCGTCCCTGAGCACGCCGACGCCGGAGGGCGCCGAGACGCCGCGGGCCCGCCGCAGGACCGACTGGACCCGCAGGGCCAGCTCGCGAGGGCTGAACGGCTTGGTGACGTAGTCGTCGGCGCCGGTCTCCAGGCCGACGACCCTGTCCATCTCGTCGCCCAGCGCGGTCAGCATGATCACCGGAACCGGCCAGCGCTCCCTGAGCTTCCTGCAGACCTGGAGCCCGTCCATTCTGGGCAGCATCAGGTCGAGCACCAGCAGGTCCGGCGGATCGGCCAGCGCGCGCCTGAGCGCCTCCTCGCCGTCTCCCACACACTCGACCGTGTGGCCGTCGCGTTCCAGATAGCGGGCCACGACCTCGGCGACCATCGGATCGTCGTCGACCACCAGAATCCGTGCGCTCATGGTCCCCACGGTAGGCCCGGACGAGCAAATTCCTCAGTCCCGTCACCGGTCCGTAAGCACTCCCTGACTCCGCCCCCGGTCCGCGGGCGTCCCGTGACCTCGCCCCGGTCCGCGATCACTAGATCGTTATGGTTCCGACTCTCCCCGCTCCGACCGAGGACGTACGGTGGCCTCATGGGTCGTATCGTGATGGCAGTTCTGGGCGTCATGCTCGCGCTCTACGTGGTGTTCGGGCTCGTGCTGCCGGCACTCTTCGGGCTTCTCAAGTTCGCGTTCCTCCTTGCTCTGGTGGCCGTCGTGGCCGTCGCCGCGGTCACCGTGGTCGGTAAGTTCGGCAAGTCCGGCAAGTGAACCTGCTCCTCGCCCTCCAGACGCTCTCCGTCTGGTTGTTCGACGGCGGCGGGCTCATGACGGCGACCGCCGTGGTCGGGCTGGGTGTGCTCCTGCTCGCCTGGGCGCTTCGTCAGGTTCCCGTCGCCTCGGAAGCGGGACGGCGTTCGCCGCTGTCCCGGCGCGACCGCGCCAGGCGGACCATGTTCGTACGGCAGCGCGACCCCGACGCGGCCGGGCGATCCCGGTCCAGAGCACCCTCGGCGGGCCCGGCGCCCGCGTAGCCACCCAGACACGTCCGGATCGCGGGCGCCTTCTGTGCTGATTCCATTCCAGTCAGAAGGGCTCCCATGTTCGACTCCGTCATCGAGTTCACCGCCGGTCTCATCACCGCGCTCGCCCAGCCCCTGAACTCCACCGCACTGGCGATCATCGTGTTCACCCTCGGCGTCCGGCTCCTGCTGCTGCCGTTCGGCGTCATGCAGGCCAGGGGCGAGCGGTCCAGGGCGCGGCTCGCGCCCGAGGTCCAGAAGCTGAGGAAGCGGTACGGCCGCGACCCCGAGCGCCTCCGGCGAGAGCTGTCCGCCCTCTACGCCAGGGAGAAGACCTCGCCACTGGCCGGCTGCCTGCCGGGGGTCGCCCAGATGCCGTTTTTCATGGTGATGTACCAGGTCTTCATCTCTTCGACGATCGCCGGGAACGCCAACGCGCTCCTCACCCACGGGCTGTTCGGGGTGCCGCTGGGACAGCAGTTCGCGAGCACGGTGGCCGGGTTCGGATTGCTCAGCGGGCCGACGCTGGTCTTCGCCGGGCTCTTCCTGATGCTGATCGCTGTGGCATTTATCACATCACAGCGCATGAGGCGGACGATGAGCGACGAGGTCCAGCCGGAGTTCATGCGCGGAGTCATGCCGCTGCTGCCGTTCGGGACGGTGCTGGCCGCGGCCGTGCTTCCGCTGGCGGCGGGGATCTATCTGCTCGTCACCACATCGTGGACGGCCGGTGAGCGGGCCTTCCTGCACCGTCCGGCACTCGCCGGGCACTGACCCCGTTCCACGTCGGCCGAGCCCGGCCGCTTTTCACCCCGTCCGGCACTCACCGGGTGCTGATCTGCGAGCTCCTGTCCCGTCTCACCGCCGTGAGGCGGGACAGGAGCTAACCGCATTCCCGCAGGGCGGGCTCGGCGACGGAGACCTGGCCGTTGCCCACCTGGCCATTACTGACAGTGCTGACAGCGGTGACCACCGCCCACACCGTGGTGGTCTCGCCCTCGTGCCTGACCCCCCACCTGGAAGCCACATACTCGACAATGCCGAGGCCCCGTCCCCCCAGAGAGGAGAGCGTGGGGCGGCCTGCCCGAGGTTCGGTGGCAGCGCCACCGTCACTCACCGCAACCTCGACGTGTTCTTCGGCCCAGCGCCACGCCACTCTGATCTGCCCCGACGGCAGTGGGTGCGCGTGACGAAGCGCATTGCTCAACAGTTCGCTGACCACGAGCACCGCATCATCGATCGCGGTTTCGTAAACGCCCCATTCCTGCAGGTCAGAGGAGAGGCGTTGACGTGCGACAGCGACGCTGGACGGTGCATACGGCAACAACACGACGCTCGACGCACTCACCTCCCCGTATCCCTGTTCCCCCTAAGGAACACACCCCTGTACGACCGAAATGCCCCGTTAGATGGTCTTAGAAACCGGGTGTCAATTACAGCTTGTGCACATTCGACAATAGATCAGCTCTTCCGTGACCGACTCGTTACCGCATCGGCGTGTCGGTTAGGTAAGGGGGCCGGGCGTGTTGGCAATGCTCAGGGCCAGCCGCATTCGAGTGCCGCCGGTGGGACGCGGGTGCGCCGACACCTCGCCACCCTGGGCTCGCGCCAGGCTGCGCACGATGTAGAGACCGAGGCCGACCCCGCCGAACCGGCGGCGATCACCGCTGTCCCCCTGGACGAAGCGTTCGAAGACGTGCTCCCGGCTGGCCTGGGCGATCCCGACGCCCTCGTCGTCGACGACCAGCACCACCTGATCGCCGTCCACCCAGGCCTGGACCCTGATCAGACCGCCGTCCGGTGAATACTTGAACGCGTTCTCCAGAAGCTGGCCCAGCAGGATGTCGGTGGCGAACGCGTCACCGGAGACCAGGGGCAGGTCCTCGGGGACGTTCACCTCGATCCGATGCAGCTCGGGCAGGACCGGCAGGCCCAGCGTGGCGGCCCGGACCAGCTCGCCGAGGTCGAAGCCCTCGATCCTGAGCGTCAGCTCACCGGCCCCGGCCCGGGAGCCCAGCAGCAGGTGGTCCATGAGCTGGCTGAGGGAACGCGCCCGTTCGGCGATGGTGTGCACGGCGGAACGGCGCTCGGCGTCGGTCATGCTGTCCCAGCGCGCGTCGAGCGTGCTGGCGAAGCCGCGGACCACCGTGATCGGAGTGCGCAGCTCGTGGCTGGTGGTGGCCAGGAAGAGGTCCTTGGCCTCCTCCAGCTCCTTGCTCCGGGTGATGTCACGGAAGTCGACCACGATCTCTCCCGTCTCCACGATCTCCGCGCAGAGCACGTCCAGCCAGGTGCCCGAGGGAAGCTGGAGGGTGAGCTTGTCGCCCGGATCCGGCAGCTGGAACGGCGGCGGCCAGCCGATCACCTCGGCCGCGTGGAAGCCGGTCAGCTCGGTGGCCGCGGGGTTCCACTGGACGACCCGGCCCAGACCGTCGAGGACCGCGATGCCGTCGGCGCTGGCGTCGAAGACCGCCCGCTCGTGGGCGCGCTGCCGTTCGGCCTCCTGGTAGGCCATGGCGTTGCCGACGGCGATCCCGGCATGCCCGGCGAGCAGCTCCAGCAGCTCCAGCTCCAGATGGCCGACCTTGCGCTTGGCGAACAGCGCGTACAGCGCGCCGTACGGCCGGCCGCCCATCGCGGCGAGGCCGAGCGCGATGGTGTGCAGGCCGGGCAGCTGCGACCAGATCAGCTCGTCCAACCGGCCCTGGTCGCCGGTCTCCAGCAGCACGGTCCTGCCGCCGCGCAGCAGCTTGCCGACCAGGCTGGTACGGAGGTCGGCGGTGGAGCCGTGCAGCGATTCGGGGAGTTTGTGACGGGCCACGAGACGGAGCCGATCGCCCTCGATGCGGACGAACCCGCCCGCGTCGGCTCCGGTCAGCTCGGTGAGGCTGGCCGCGATCCGGTCGAGCACGGCGGGCAGCTCCCGCTCGGCGTTGATGTCGGCGACCACGTCGGCGAGCCTCCGGACGAGCTGTGCCCGGCGGGAGGTCCGGTCGTCGGCGGTCTCGTCGTCCTGTGCCAGGTGGTAGACGCTGACGTAGCCGAGCAGGTCGCCGGTCTCCGAGCGCAGCGCGCTGGTGTCCACCCGCACGTCGAACAGGCTGCCGTCCCGGTGGAACCGCTTGGTCCGCAACGACACCTGACCGCCGGTGCGGACACGCTCGAGAACCGCGTTGTGCTCGGCCACCAGCTCTTCGGGGACCACCGGCGCGCGGCGGCCGAGCATCTCCCCGGCCGACCAGCCGAACAGGCGTTCCGCGGCGGGATTCCATGTGAGAACGGTCTCGTCCCGGTCAAGGGCGACGATCGCGTTGGGAGCACCGGCGACGATCGCATGGGGAGCACCGGCAACGGCCACATGGCCGATGCCACCGTCACTTCCGGCCCCGTCGTACCCCACGTATCCATAGTGCCGCTTCGACCAGCCTGATCTTGGCACTTTCGCCCCGCACGTGTCGCCACTCGCCGGGGCGATCCGTCCGATACGCTGCGGTCACCACACACCTGGATACGAAAGGGTGGGGCCATGTCATCCGGCGACATCGATGCATTGCTACGGGTGACCTCGCCCAACTACATCGGGACGAGCCATCCGGACATCGCGTTCGGCACTCTCGACGGCCCGGTGGGACGCCTCACCCTCGCCGTGACGAACCGGGGCGTGGTGGCATGCAGCTACGAGGACGAGAACATCGTCTTCGAGCGGGTCAGCAGGGAGGTCGGCACGTTCATCGGGCCGGACGCGCGGCGTCTCGACCCGGTCCGCCGGGAGCTGGACGCCTACTTCTCCGGCCGGCTGCGCGCCTTCACGACGACGATCGACCTGCGGCTGGCCACGCAGTTCGCCAGGACCGTGCTGCAGATGATGCTCGCGGTGTCGTACGGGACGGTGACCACCTACCGCGAGATCGCCGAGCGGATCGGCAGGCCACGGGCGCTGCGCGCGGTCGGAAACGCCCTGGGCAGCAACCCGGTGTGCGTGATCGTGCCCTGTCACCGGGTGGTCGAGAGCGAGGTCGTCCTCGGCGGCTACGCGGGAGGCCCGGCCGTCAAGGAACGGCTGCTGCGCATCGAGGCGAACGGCGCGGGCCACGCACCCGGCGGCTCGTAAGCCGCCGGGCACCCGGAAGTCCGGCAACGGCACCGGACGCACGCCGAAGCCACAAAGCCCGGAGCTCACCGAAGGCCCCAGGATCATGGAGGGGCGCGGCGCACCGAGCCCATGGGCGTGGAATGGCGTCGGAGTCCAAGGAGTCCGAACCGGCGCCGGAGCGCGCCGAACCCGCGGGGTCCGGAACCACACCGGCGCCCGGAGGGTCAGGAGCGGCGCCGGAGCAGGCCGATGCCCAGGGTGAACAGGCCCGCGACGAGGAACGCGCCGATCGACGCGCTCATCCACGGCTGCGGGGTGAACCCGATGGCTCCCCTGACGCCGTCCCAGATCTGTGCCCACCACGACACCGCAGAGGGCGCGGCGAGCAGCCACCAGGTGACGAAGCCGAGCACCCACGGGATCACCATGAGCCAGCGCGAGGGGG
Source organism: Streptosporangium subroseum (assembly GCF_900188345.1). GTDB lineage: Bacteria > Actinomycetota > Actinomycetes > Streptosporangiales > Streptosporangiaceae > Streptosporangium > Streptosporangium subroseum. The sequence continues at coordinate 25,934 of NZ_FZOD01000098.1, forward strand.
CGTTCTCCGAGGTGTTCCAGTCTCGGCCGCGGCCGAGCAGGAAGTAGTCGACCACCAGCACTCCGAGCATCGGCACGAACACCGCGCCGATGATGCTGAGGAACGCACTGTAGGAGTTGACGTCGATGATGAGGGCGATGCCCGTGGTCAGCACGCCGATGATCACGGAGAAGATCCGGCGGTCCACCCGTGGCATCAGGTTCTGCAGCGACATCGCCGTGGAGTAGACGTTCGCGAACGACTGGTCGGTCTCGCGCAGCACGAGGATGCCGAAGAACAGCGCACCGAGCGGGGCCGCCACGAACGGGGCGAACACGGCGGTCGGCTGCTCCAGCACCAGGTTGTGCCCGGCGAGCGTCACCGCGTAGACGCCCACGGCCAGGCAGGCGACCTGGGCGATGGTGTAGCCGCCGACGACGCCGATGAAGGCCCCGCGGCTGGAGCGCGAGTGCCGGGCGTAGTCCGCCGCGACCGGCACCCACGACACCGACAGGGCGACCACGAAGTCCACGGCCGGTGCGAAGGCGTCCCAGGAGCCGCCGGTCTGGACGGGGGTGTCGCGGAAGAAGACCACCGCGAACCACGCCATCGAGATGATCACGCCGACCGTGACGAACCGCCGGATCAGCCGGATGGCTCCCAGGGGGTAGATGGTCAGCGCCGTCGTCAGGATCCCGGCCACGATCGCCCAGACCGCGTAGGGGACCGACGATCCGAAGATCGCTTGTGCGCCCATCGCGACGACCCACAGCTCGAACGCGCCCCATCCGATCATCTGGATGATGTTCAGCACGGTGGGGACGTAGGAGAGTTTCGCGCCGAACAGCCCGCGCAGCAGCACCATGGCGGGCTGGCCGGTCTGCGCTCCCGGCACCGCGGCGAGGCCGACCATCGCGGTGCCGATCAGGCTGCCGACGAGGGCCGCGACCAGCGCCGCGGTGAAGGTGAGCGGGTTTTCGTCGAGTAGTGGATTGATCAGGAACAGCGCGAAGGAGAACCCGAGCAGGCTGACACCCAGATTGGCCCAGAACGCGCCCTGATCGAGCGCGCCGAGGGTCTTGGGGGGTGCCTCATCGAGGGTGAGAGGGGCCTCGGCCGCGCTGTGATCAACGATGGCAGGCGTCATTAACGCTCCCTACGCCGGCATTACCCGGACAGGTTCATGCGGTCGGCAGCAGCTGTAGCTGCCCTCTCAGCCTGGTTGCCCCAAGCTCCCGCGTCGGTTGGTGCGCAAAGCCGGGATCATCCCAGCTCGCGCCCTCATGATGCCCTATGTGTCCGCGTTCAGCCAGCGCCGGATTGACGCGCCCATCCCACGGTACGAATCCATACACGTTCGCGGGCACACGGCCGCGTACGCGGCGAGACCGTGCTTCACGGCCGTACGGCAGGTGCTCGGCCTCCGGACGAGTGGTTCCGCACCGGGCCCCGAACGCGAACACCACCGGGCCCCCGCATCGCGCGGGGACCCGGTGGTGAGGCGAAACGGTTTTTAGACGAGACAGCCGAGAACCTGGGGCACCGTCACACCGGTGAGGCTGGCATTGAGGTTAAGGGCGGTGTTGAGGGACATCTGCCCGGTGCCGACCAGGCTGAGGATCGGCCCGGCGACGGTCTTGACGGTCGCGCACAGGTCCACCTGCGCGGCGGCGGGAGCGGAGTCCGCCTTGGCCTCATCGGAAACCGCAGGAGCCGAGTCCTCCTTGGCGTCACTGGAGACCACGGGAGCCGAGTCCTCCTTGGCCTCATCGGAGACCACGGGAGCCGAGTCCTCCTTGGCCTCATCGGA
>NZ_FZOD01000018.1 GCF_900188345.1 Streptosporangium subroseum
CCGTTCGCCCGCAGGTAGGGCAGGACCGCCCCGGTGATGTCGGCGGAAGGCCAGTCGTCGACGGCGGCCACCGCGAAACGTCCGCCGCTCGCGGCCAGGTGGCGATCGGCCGAATAGCGGTCGAACGGTGTGCACGCGTCGCCCAAGTCGCCGTGAAGCATGATCACCACGGGAATCTCCCCCCGCACCCCCGGCGGAAATCCGACGATCACTCGGTGCCTGCCCACCTTGCTCTGCAGCCGCGCCCCGGGGCGTGCCGACGGCGGGCCGGGAACCGGGCCGCAGACAATCTGGGCGTATGCATCCCGAATACCCTCCGGGCCGGCTATCAGCGCGGCCCCGCCAAGGCCCAGCATGGTCAGCCCTCCGCCTATGAGAAAAGTGCGCCTTTTAAGAAGGCTTTCCCCACTTGGGGGGGTTGCTGGAGCTTCGCCCTCACCGCGTTCCGCATCCATGCACGGCACCATAGGCGGTGTACAGGCGAGCGCGGGTGAAGAACGGTAGTCTTCCCCCACACGGGAGTCGGGCAACGGACTGACGAGGGAAGACACCGGAAATTTGCGCCTGAACCGCCAGGCGCGGCGCGCGTTGGGGCTGGAGCGGGGGCGCGCCGGAGGACGAGGACAGGGGGGCGGATGTATCTCAAGACCTTGACCCTGCGTGGTTTCAAGTCCTTCGCCTCGGCCACCACCCTCCGGTTCGAGCCGGGGATCACCGCCGTCGTCGGTCCCAACGGATCGGGCAAGTCCAACGTGGTCGACGCCCTGGCCTGGGTCATGGGCGAGCACAGCGCCAAGTCGCTGCGCGGCGGCAAGATGGAAGACGTCATCTTCGCGGGCACCTCCTCACGCGCCCCGCTGGGCCGCGCAGAGGTCACGCTGACCATCGACAACACCGACGGCATGCTTCCGATCGACTACACCGAGGTCACGATCAGCCGCCTGATGTTCCGGGCCGGCCAGAGCGAATACGCCATCAACGGCGACACCTGCCGCCTGCTGGACATCCAGGAGCTGCTCTCGGACTCCGGCATCGGCCGGGAGATGCACGTCATCGTCGGGCAGGGCCAGCTCGACCAGGTGCTGCACGCGGGCCCCGAGGAGCGCAGGGCGTTCATCGAGGAGGCGGCGGGCGTTCTGAAGCACCGCAAGCGCAAGGAGAAGGCGCTGCGGAAGCTCGACGCGATGCAGGCCAACATGACCCGCGTCCAGGACCTCACCACCGAGCTGCGCCGCCAGCTCAAGCCGCTGGGCCGCCAGGCCGAGATCGCGCGCAAGGCCGCCGTCATCCAGGCCGACCTCCGCGACGCCCGCCTGCGGCTGCTCGCCGACGACGTGCTCACCCTGCGGACCACGCTGGAGCGGGAGACGGCCGACGAGGCCGCCGTCCTCGCCCGCCGTGCGGCCGTGGAGGTCGAGCTGGAGCAGGGCCAGGTCGCGGAGTCCGAGCTGGAGGCCGCCGAGGCCGAGGCCCAGCCGCGTCTGGCCGCCGCGCAGGAGACCTTTTTCCGGCTCTCCTCGCTGCGCGAGCGCCTCAGGGGTCTGGGCGGGCTGGCCGCGGAGCGCCACCGCCACGCGACCGACACCGCCGTGGAGCGGCGCGGGCGCGACCCCGAAGACTTCGAGCGCGAGGCCGAGGAGGTCAGGGAGCAGGAGCGGGTCCTCGCCGAGCTGCTCGCCGACGAGCAGGAGTCGCTCGCCAGGGCCGTGGCCCGGCGCACCGAGACCGAGGGCGCGCTCGCCGCCGAGGAGCGGCGGCTGGCCGCCGAGGCCAGGGCCGCCGCCGACAGGCGCGAGGGGCTGGCCAGGCTCAGGGGTCAGGTGGGCGCCGTGCGCAGCCGGGCGGGGGCGGCCGAGGAGGAGATCGGGCGGCTGACACGCTCGCTGGAGGAGGCCGAGCAGCGCGCCGAGCGGGCCCAGGCCGAGCACGACGGCCAGGAGCAGGCGGAGCCCGCCGCCGATCCCGCCCTCGCCGAGGAGCTGGAGATCGCGCTGGAGGTCGTGGAGCAGGCCAGGGAGTCCGTGGAACGGGCCAGAGCCGGGGTCGAGGAGGCCAAGGCGGCCGTCGCCGGGCCGAACGCCGCGCTCGGCGCCGCCAAGGCCGCCCTCGGGGTGGCGCGCAAGGCCGACCAGGAGGCGCAGCGCCAGGTGGCCGCGCTGGAGGCCAGGTTCGAGGCCCTGGAGCTGGGGCTGATCAGCGGTGCGGACGGCGGCGCGGTGCTGCTCGGCGCCGACCTGGCCGGGGTGCTCGGCCCGGTGGCGGCCATGCTGACCGTACGGCCCGGTGCCGAGGTGGCAGTCGCCACCGTGCTCGGCGCGGCCGCCGAGGCCGTCGCGGTGGAGTCCTTGCAGAGCGCGGCCGACGCCATCGAGTTCCTCAGAAACGAGGACGGCGGTCAGGCCTCCATGGTCATCGCCGCCGGCGGGGCGGAGATCCAGACGGGCTCCGTGCCGGTGGCCGGCGCCGAGTGGGCGATCAACCTGGTCACGGTCCCCGCCGAGCTGCGGGCCGCCGCCGCGCACCTGCTGGCGGGCGTGCTGGTCGTCGATGATCTGACGATCGCCAGGAAGGCGGTCGAGCAGCGTCCCGAGCTGCGGGCCGTCACCCGTTCCGGTGATCTCCTGGGCGCCTACGCGGCCAGGGGCGGTTCGGCGGGCGGCACCTCGGCGCTCCAGGTGCGGGCCGCGCTGGACGAGGCGGGCGTCGCCCTGGCCGCTGCCAGGGTCGCCGCCGAGCAGGCCGGGACGGCGATGGAGGAGGCCGCCGAGGCCGAGGGCGAGGCGCAGTTCGCGGTCGAGAGCGCCCAGGCGCGGGTGACCGAGACGCAGACGGGCGTGCAGACCGCCCAGGCCGGCGTCAACGCGGCGCAGGTCGCGCTGGACCAGGTCCGGGCCAGGCAGCGCGACGCCGACCAGCGTGTCGCCGCGGTCGCCAAGCGTCTGGCCCAGCTGGACGCCGCGGCCAGAGCCGCCCGTGACGAGTGCGAGCGGCTGGCCAGGGGCGTGCGGGCGGCGCAGGAGGCCCGCGACCGGGACGCGGCGGGCCTCACCGAGCTTGAGGAACGGCTCGCCGCCGCGAGCGAGGAGGGGGAGCTGGAGACGGAGCCCACCACCGAGATGCGCGACGAGCTCGCCGAGATCTGCGCGGTGGCCAGGCAGTCCGAGATGGAGGCCCGCCTCGCCGTACGGACGGCTGAGGAGCGGGCCAGGGGCATCGAGGGCAAGGCCGACGGGTTGATGCGCGCGGCGGAGCGGGAGCGCGAGGAGCGGGCCAGGGCCGCCGACCTGCGAGAGCGGCGGCGCAGGCACGCCCGGGTGGCCCAGGCGGTCGTCCGGGGCATCGAGCGGGCGCTGCGGATGCTGGAGACCTCGATCCTCGCCGCCACCGCGGAGCGCGACGAGGCCGAGCAGGCGCGCGGGCAGATCGACGCCTCGCTCAAGTCCATCCGGATCCGGGTCCGCGAGCTGTCGGGAGAGCTGGACAAGCTGGTCAACCGGGCGCACGGCAGCGAGGTGGCCAGGACCGAGCAGCGGATGCGCCTGGAGCAGCTGGAGATGCGGGCGGTGGAGGAGTACGGCGTCGAGACCGACACCCTCATCGCCGAGTACGGCCCGGCCGAGCCGGTCCCCACGGGGGACGGCGACCCCGTGCCCTACGTGCGGGAGGAGCAGCAGAAACGGGCCAGGGCGGCCGATCGCCAGATGTCCCAGCTCGGCAAGGTGAACCCGCTCGCGCTGGAGGAGTTCGCGGCGCTGGAGGAGCGGCACTCGTTCCTCACCTCGCAGCTGGAGGACCTGAAGAAGACCCGGCGTGACCTGCTGCTCGTGGTCAAGGAGGTCGACGACCGGGTCGAGCAGGTGTTCACCGCCGCCTTCGAGGACGTGGCCCGCGAGTTTGAAACGATCTTCACGCGGGTGTTCCCGGGAGGCGAGGGCAGGTTGCTGCTCACCGATCCCACCGACATGCTGACCACCGGAGTCGAGGTCGAGGCCCGGCCGCCCGGCAAGAAGGTCAAGCGGCTGTCCCTGCTGTCCGGCGGCGAGCGGTCACTGACCGCGGTGGCCTTCCTCGTCTCGATCTTCAAGGCGCGGCCCTCGCCGTTCTACGTGATGGACGAGGTCGAGGCCGCGCTGGACGACACCAACACCCAGCGCCTGCTGACCCTGTTCGAGGAGCTCCGGCAGACCTCGCAGATCATCATCATCACCCACCAGAAGCGCACCATGGAGATCGCCGACGCGCTGTACGGAGTGTCGATGCGGGGCGACGGCGTGACCCATGTCATCAGCCAGCGCCTGAGAGAACACGAGTCCGCCTGACCCCACCGTGTCCGAGCATTCCGGGTCGTCTGGAAAACTGTGGTCTTGTGGAAGCCTATCTCGGCATAATCGCGATCATCGTCGTCGTCGCCCTGCTTGCGGCGGGCGGCGTGTTCCTGCTCTTCAGGCGGGGGGGCGGGCAGGCCCCGCCGGTCGAGCCGCCCGAGGTGCTGCCGCTCCCCGGGGAGCAGGCGCCCGCCGGGACCGTCACCAAGGATGACGACGCGGCGACGACCACCGTCCCGCCGCCGGCGAGGCCGGCCGAGCCCGTGATCGTCACCCCGGAGATCGAGGTTCCGCCGCCGTCCGCGGGCAGGATGGTACGGCTCCGCACCCGGCTGGCCCGGTCGCAGAGCACCTTCGGCAAGGGACTCCTCGAGCTCCTCTCCAGGGACCGTCTCGACGACGACGCCTGGGACGAGATCGAGGAGACCCTGCTCACCGCGGACGTCGGCGTCTCGCCCACCCGGGCGATGGTCGACGAGCTGCGGACCCGCGTGAAGATCCTGGGCAGCCGGACGCCCGCGGAGGCGCGGGCCCTGCTCAGGGAGCAGCTGCTCATCCAGATCGGCGCGGACATGGACCGCACCCTGCACGTCAAGCCGCACGGTGAGCGTCCGGCCGTGGTCCTCGTGGTCGGCGTCAACGGCACCGGCAAGACCACCACCACCGGCAAACTGGCCCGTTCCCTCATCGGCGACGGCAGCACGGTCGTGCTCGGCGCGGCCGACACCTTCCGCGCCGCCGCCGCCGACCAGCTCCAGACCTGGGGAGACCGGGTCGGAGCCCAGGTCGTGCGCGGCCCGGAGGGCGGCGACCCCGCCTCGGTCGCCTTCGACGCCGTGGCCCGGGGCATCCAGGACAAGGTGGACGTGGTGATCGTGGACACCGCGGGCCGGCTGCACACCAAGACCGGCCTGATGGACGAGCTCGGCAAGGTCAAGCGCGTCATCGAGAAGAAGGCCGTGGTCGACGAGGTCCTGCTCGTTCTCGACGCCACCACGGGCCAGAACGGCATGCGCCAGGCCCAGGTGTTCGCCGAGGTCGTCAACATCACCGGTATCGCCCTGACCAAGCTCGACGGCACCGCCAAGGGCGGCATCATCATCTCCGTCCAACGCGAGCTGGGCGTTCCGGTCAAGCTCGTCGGTCTCGGAGAGGGGGCCGACGACCTGGCGCCGTTCGACCCCGAGGTCTTCGTCGACGCCCTTCTCGGAGACTGAGCTCCGGCCCCGCACCGCCCTGGGTCTTCGCCCCGCGGCGGTGCGGGCGAGCGGACGTGGGACAGAGGACGGTCCGGGTCGGGAGCGGCAGAGGGCCTGATGGCGAGGGCGGGCCGCAGCCCGGGTCGACGCCGGGTGTGGGGCGTGGGCCCGGGTCAGCTCGGGGGGTGGGCCCGGGTGCCGATGGGGATGACCAGCGGGGTGCCCGCCACCGGGTCTTCGATGACCTTGGCGTCCAGATCGAAGACCTCCGCCAGCAGCCCCTCGGTGAGGACCTCGGCCGGGGTTCCCGAGGCGATGACCTTGCCGTCGCGCATGGCGACCAGGCGGTCGGCGTAGCGGGCGGCGAGGTTCAGGTCGTGCAGGACCATCACCACGGTCCGGCCGAGCTCGCCGTGGAGTCTGCGGACCAGCTCCAGGACCTCGATCTGATGGGCCAGGTCGAGGAAGGTCGTCGGCTCATCGAGCAGCAGCAGGTCGGTGCCCTGGGCGAGGGCCATCGAGATCCACGCGCGCTGCCGCTGCCCGCCCGACAGCTCGTCCAGCGGCCTGTCGCCCAGCTCCAGCAGGCCGGTCATGGACAGGGCCTCGCTGACCGCCGACTCGTCGTCGGACGACCACTGCCGGTACCAGGTCTGGTGCGGATGCCGTCCCCTGGCCACCAGGTCGGCCACGGTCAGCCCCTCGGGTGCGGTGGGCGCCTGCGGCAGCACGCCCAGGATCCTGGCGACCTCCTTGCTGGGCATTCTGTCGATGCGCTTGCCATCCAGCAGCACCTCGCCGCCCGACGGCTTGAGCAGCCGTCCCAGGGCGCGGAGCAGCGTGGACTTGCCGCACCCGTTCGGCCCGATGATCGTGGTCACCGTTCCGGCCTCGATGCCGAGGTCGAGACCGTCGACGATGATCCGGTCGCCGTACCCGAGCTTGAGGTCAACGGCCTGCAGTCTCACGATCGCGCCTTTCTGCGCACACGGATGAGGAGATAGATCAGATAGGGGGCGCCGAGGACCGCGGTGACCACGCCCACCGGCAGCTCGACGGGGCTGAACAGGGTCCGTGAGATCAGGTCCGCGGCGGTGGTCAGGGCGGCCCCCACCAGGGCCGAGACGACCAGCGGCGGCTGCGCCACCCCCGCCAGGCGCAGCGCGATCTGCGGGGCGGCCAGGGCGACGAACGCGATGGGCCCGGCCGAGGCGGTCGCCGTCGCCGCGAGCAGGACGGCCGCGAGGATCATCAGGCCCCTGGCGAGGTTCATCCGTACGCCCAGACCGGTCACGGTGTCGTCGCCGAAGCGCAGCGCGCCGAGCGAGCGGGTGCCGAGCAGGGTCAGCGGGATGAGCACGGCGAGCGCGAGCGAGACCGGGACCACGTGCTCCCAGCCCCGGCCGTTCAGCGAGCCGGTGATCCAGACCATGGCCTTGCCGGTGTCGTTGACGTCCCCGACGGTCAGCAGCCAGTACTTGACGTTGGTGCAGACCGCCGAGACGCCGATGCCGACCAGCACCAGGCGGTAGCCGTCCATGCCCCGGCGCCAGGCCAGCAGGTAGACGGTCAGCGCTCCGACCAGCCCGCCGACCAGGGCCGCCAGGGGGATGCCCACCTCGGCCAGCGGGCCGCTGGCACCGCCCGTGGTGGCTCCCGCCGCCATGGTGATCGCGACCACGGTCACGCTGGCGCCGCCGGTGACCCCGAGGATGTCGGGGCTGGCCAGCGGGTTGCGGGCGACGGCCTGGGTGATCGCCCCTGCCAGGGCGAGCGCCGCGCCGACGAGGGCGCCGGTCAGCGCGCGGGGAAGGCGGAGCTCCATGACGACAAAGTGGTTGGAGCCGTCACCGGTGATCGCCTGGAACACCTCGGGGACGCTCATCGGGATGTCGCCGATGCGCATGGTGAGCGCCATCAGCGCTGCCACGGAGGCCAGCAGGATCAGGGCCACGGCGGCGGAGCGCAGGCGGAGCAGCCAGGAGGCGGAGCCGATCCGCAGCGGCCGGCCGTTCACGAGTCTTTCCGACGGGGAGGTCACAGGCGGACCGGCTTTCTCCGTCGGACCAGGGCTATGAAGAACGGCGCGCCGATGAGGGCGAGCACAACGCCGACCTCCAGTTCGCCCGGGCGCGCCACCACCCGGCCGATCACGTCCGTGAGGAGCAGCGCGGCGGCGCCGATCAGCCCGGAGTACGGCAGCAGCCAGCGGTGGTCGGGGCCGGACAGCGGGCGGGCCAGGTGCGGGACGACCAACCCGAGAAAGGCCAGCGCGCCGCAGGCCGCCACGGAGGCCCCGCTGAGCAACGTGATGGCGGCGATGCCGACGGCGCGGGTCAGGGTGACGTTCTGGCCGAGGGCGCGGGCGACGTCCTCTCCGAGGGAGAGCGCGTTGAGGCCGGGCGCGTTGAACAACGCCAGGAGCAGGCCGACGGCGATGAACGGGAGCACCTGCCAGGCGACGTCGGGGCCTCTGGACGCGATCGAGCCCGACTGCCAGAACCGGAAGACGTCCAGGGCCTGCTCGTCCATGAGGACCAGGGCCGAGGTGAGCGCGTAGAGGAAGGCGCTGACCGCGGTGCCCGCGAGGGCCAGGGTCACGGGCGTGGGGCTGCTCCGGCCGCCGACCATGCCGAGGGCGAAGACTCCCGCGCTGGCGAGGAGCGCTCCGGCCAGGCCGAACCAGATGTAGCCGTAGAGGCTGGTGACGCCGAGCACCATGATGCTGAGGACCATCGCGAACCCCGCGCCCTGGGTGACGCCGAGCAGTCCGGGGTCTGCCAGCGGGTTGCGGGTGTGGCCCTGCATGAGGGCCCCCGCGACGCCGAGCGCGATCCCGGCCAGGATGCCGATGGCGGTCCTGGGGATGCGCAGCGATCGGACGACGATGTCGCTCTCGGTGCCCGTCGGGGTGGTCAGCGCGTGCCAGACCTCGGCCGGAGGGACGGGTTTCGCGCCGATCGCGACGCTGAGCGCGACCGTCACGGCGAGGGCCGCGAACAGTCCCGCCAGAACGAGCAGGCGATGCCGATGGATCGCCCGGATGGTCCTTCCGGAGGACGCCGTTCGCGTGATTGCCGCCGTGCTCACCCGCGCTCCTCTCGTTTGCCGATTTCGGCATGAGTATGCCAGTTTAGGTATAGCTAAGCTAAATTAGGCTCACCTAACTTTGGTTGAGAGGATTTCAGATGAGAGCGTTGCGTGCCCTGACCGTCGGCGTGGTGGGAGCTGTACTGGCCCTTGGCCTCACCGCCTGCTCCTCCGGCACCTCGGGTACGAGCGCTGAAGTTTCCGGGGGTGCCGGCGCGACACCGGCTCCGGCGGCGAGCGGCGCGGGGGTGTTTCCGCGGACGGTGAAGCATGCCATGGGGGAGACGGTGATCCCCGCGCAGCCCCTGCGGGTCGTGGCCCTCGACCAGAGCTTCGTGGACGGGGTGCTGACGCTGGAGACGGACGTCGTCGGCTACACCACCTACCGGTCTATCGAGGAGAAGCTTCCCGATTACCTGAACCCGGTCCTCGCTCACGCCAAGGAGGCCAAATCGGTCGGGACCCTGGAGCAGCCGGGCCTCGAACAGATCGTCGCGCTCAAGCCCGACCTGATCGTCTCCGCCAAGGTTCGGCACGAGGCGCTGTACGACAAGCTGTCGCAGATCGCGCCGACGGTGTTCAGCGAGACCACGGGCGCCCTCTGGAAGGAGAACCTCAGGCTCATGGGCCAGGCCCTGGGCAAGGAGGACCTCGCCGAGCAGAAGATCAAGGATTATCAGGAACGGGCCGCCGCGATCGGCGTCTCGATCAAGGCCAAGGACGGCAAGCTGCCCACCGTCTCCATCGCCCGCTTCGCCGGTGAGCCGACGGTCCGCCTCTACGTGGAGAACTCCTACTCCGGCCTGGTGCTGAAGGACGTCGGGTTCCCGCGCCCGGAGGACCAGCCGACCGTCAGCGACTCCATCGTGGTGAACGTCAGCCAGGAGAACATCTCCCAGCTCGACGCCGAGCACATCTTCGTCGCGGCCTACGACGACCCGTCGGTCGGGCCGGTCAAGGAGAAGTTCGAGGCCAACCCGCTCTGGGGCAAGCTCAAGGGCGTCAAGCACGACGTCTCCGACGTCACCTGGATGACCGCGGTCGGCATCCAGGGCGCCCACTCCATCCTCGACGACCTCGCCAAGATCTTCGAGGTCGACCCGGCGAAGGCCGCCTGACCCTTCCGCCCGCGGGCCCGGCGTCCCCAGCGGGGACGCCGGGCCTTTCGCCGCGCGGCGAGCTGTTCGCCGGCTGTTCATCGAAGATCATTGTTTGTTTGTCATATCGTTGTTGACCCTGATTTACTCATTCCTGGTGTATGTCGCATCATTCGCATGCATCGCATCGCTCACTTGCGTCACATTGAGAGGCCAGGCGGGATGGTCGAGGTCAAGACGGAAGCCCTGAAGATCGCGACCCAGGATCTGATCAGGGTGCTACTTCCCATGGCGGAGGACATCAGGGCCGTCGTCGAGGGAACCCATCTCAGCCAGATGGCGTGGGGCCTCATCGGCTCGGTCACGGTGGCCAACAACTACACCCCGGCCCAGGAATATCAGGCCAAGCAGGCGGTCGGCTTCGTCAACTCCCTCAACGGCATCAACGCGGGCCTGCTCAGCGTGGTGGCGAACTATCGGGAGGCCGAGCTCGTCGCGGCCAAGGCGATCAACGACACGGGGAAGATCCTCGACCTCGAGGCGAAACTCAAACAGGACAGGGTCGATCTCGCCGAGGCGCAGAAGAAGGATCAGGGGCTCACGGACTAGAGGGAGGGTGTCACGTGCCGGGCGAAGAACTCGGGGTAGCCGGCGGCATAGAGGCCGGGGCCATCGGGGCGATGCTGGCCCTGGGAAAGATCGCTCCGGTCTGGGCGCAGACCATGGCCAAGATCGAGCTGGCGGGAAAGCTGGCGGCGCCGGCCATCGGGGCCGGCGCCATCTGGGGGCTTGCCCAGCCATGGGACGACGACGGGGTCACCAAGGCGTGGGGTGACTGGCGCGTGGTGAGCCTCAAGCTCGCGGAGCTGAGAACCCGGGAGTGGGACAAGAAGGTCAAGGCGGTCGCGGACGCGTGGCCGGAAGGGGCGGATCGCCGTGCCTTCGACGACTTCATGGAGCGCGTCTACCACGAGGTCCAGCAGTTCGAGACCGCCACCATGCAGATGGCCGGCGCGGTGCAGAGCGCCCAGTCGAACATTCACCGGATCATCAATACCTGCGGGGTCTTCATCGACTCGCTTCTGGCCATCATCATCGCCTCGGAGCTCATGCAGCTGTTCGGGCACCGGATGGAGGTCGCGGGCATAGCGATGATCGCTTCTGCCCAGGCCATACCCATCACCCCCGCCACCGTCGCCGAACGGACGGTCATGATGAATCGAGGCGTTGAGCTGCAGGCGCGAGGCTTGGGGATCAAAGTCAAGGCCACCGCCACGAAGGACAGTTCCGGCCTGTTCCTCATGGGGGGGACGATGACCGCGGTGGTCGGTGTCAGCGCGGCCGTCCTCTTCAGTCTGGGGGACCTGGTCGGGTTGGTAAGCGCGGACAACCAGTTCCCGCAACCCCAGCTCAACCTCGGCAGCAGCGGCATAGGGAGCGAGGCGGGGCAGACGGACTTCGACGACATCAGGCGGGGCAGCGTCAAGGAGTCCGGCGACGAGGGCTGGACCTACATCTGACCTGGGTGGACCGGCGCGGCGCGCCGGTCCACAGGATCATCGGCGCTCGTACCTGGCGCGGATCTCCTGGAGTTCGCGCAGTGCTTCGGCCACCCGTGGATCGGAGCCGACCTGGGGGCTCAGGCCCGAGTGCGGCAGCCGGTCCCGCACCGTCTTGTTGAACTCCTCGACCCCACCGGTCAGCGGTGCCATCACTTCGCTCAAACGCTCCGTCGCCTGGGTCAGCGCCTTCGTGAAGGCCTCCATGATCGCTTCCTCCAGAGCCTCGGAGCCCAGGCGCATGGCCCGAGGGTCGATCTTCACACTCAGCAACGTGCCCTCGGGGCCCACCTCGGCCCGGACCAGGCCGTCCGCGGCCTCTCCGTGCCCGCTCGCCTCGGCGAGTTCGTCGATCATCTTCTCGTACTGCTGGGAGAGCTTGCCGAAGTTCTCCAGCAACCGATTCACATTGAGGTCGTCGCTCTGCCCGAAGTTGTCGTATGGCGTTGTCATGTGCCCCTCCTGGCAGGTGCTTCAAGATCGGTTCAAGCCGCGTTCACCCTAGCGCCCGAAAGAACATTCCGATCGAGCGGGAGGGGGCCACGGTGGGTTCGCGGAACCAGGTCGGGTGAGGAGCGGGATCCTGGCTGTCCTCCACCGGCCGGGCATCGTCACGGCGGATGCGGCGACGGCGTTCGCCGCCGTCGCGGATCGGGACCTCGAGGCGGGTCCGGCGAAGGTCGTCTGACCTCCCGATCACGGTCGGAGGCAGAGATTTGTCGCCAATCGGCACCGATACCAAACCGAGTTTTCGGCTTCTGATGGAGAATCGGTCAAAGCGGACTAAAGTCAGGAGCATGGTGACTCACCGCTCAGCGGTTCTACCGACAGATCCGGAAGCCCCTGGTACGTGCCTATGTGGGCATCAGGCTGATTTCATTATCCAGACCCTGTGGTTTTCCGGTCGGCGTTCCCTCGACCCCGTTTGTGAACCTCATGTCTCCGCGGTGGTCGACGCCATCGCCAAGAAGAACGCGCAGAGGGACGGCCGGTCCTGACGGGCCGCCGGTATCCGCCGCACCGCTGCCACCTGCCATCCCGCTCGACTGGCTGTCACCCGCCATCTCGACCGAGCGGTCGCCACCCGCCGTCCTGACCGGACTGCCGCCACCTGCGTCGTCACCCTTGGCCGCTCTCAGGAAGACCTCCTGTCGCGGCCGGGCCGCGACGGTCTCCTCGATACGCTCGGCCATCGTCCTTCGGGTGAAACACGCGCCACCCCCGGGTTCCGTCACGGCATGCCACAACGGCCGTCCGCGCCCTATGTTTTTCTCATAGTGATGCGTCCTGAGTCGCATCGAACGCGACATTAGTGGGTTACTTCGAACTCTGCTAGGCATTGTCCGTATTTGGCCTTAGTCCTGTGGTCGGCTGACGTTGACCGGCCGCAGGCGGGTTCACCCCGAATTACTCGCTCCATCGACGGGCATGGTTTTAGTCGTGGGCGAGAAACGACCTCAGCTCCCGCAGATGCGGGGCGATGTCGAGGCCGCGTTCCGCCAGCCAGGCGTCGTCTCCGTAGGTGCCCCGATACCGCTCGCCGCCGTCGCAGATCAGGGTGACGACGCTGCCCTGCTCACCCGCCTCCCGCATCTCCGCCAGGATCTGTACGGCCGCCGCCACGTTGGTGCCGGTGGAGCCGCCGACGTCGCGGCCGGTGACCTCGCGGATCCAGCGCATGGCGGCGATGGATCGGGCGTCGGGGACCTGGATCATGCGGTCGATCACGCTGGGCAGGAAGGACGGCTCGACGCGAGGGCGTCCGATGCCCTCGATGCCCGAGCCCGGGGCGGTGACGGTGGCGTCGCCGGAGCACCAGGAGGGGTAGAAGGCGGAGCCTTCGGGGTCGACCACGGCCAGGCGGGTGGTGTAACGGCGGTAACGGATGTAGCGGCCGATGGTGGAGGAGGTGCCGCCGGTGCCGGCGCCGACCACGATCCAGGTGGGTTCGGGGTGGGGTTCCATCTCCATCTGGCTGAAGATGCTCTCGGCGATGTTGTTGTTGCCGCGCCAGTCGGTGGCCCGCTCGGCGTAGGTGAACTGGTCCATGAAGTGGCCGCCGGTCTCGGCGGCCAGCCGGCGGGACTCCTCGTAGATCGTGCCCGGGTCGTCCACGAGATGACATTTGCCGCCGTAGAACTCGATCAGCGAGATCTTCTCGGGCGAGGTCGAGGCGGGCATCACCGCGATGAACGGCAGATCGACAAGACGTGCGAAGTAGGCCTCGCTCACCGCGGTGGAGCCGCTGGAGGCCTCCACGACCGTGGTGGAGGGGCCGATCCAGCCGTTGGCGAGGCCGTACAGGAAAAGAGAGCGTGCGAGCCGGTGTTTGAGTGAACCGGTGGGGTGTACCGACTCGTCTTTCAAGTAGAGGTTTACCCCCCAACGTGCGGGAAGCGGGAAAACGTGAAGATGGGTATCGCAGCTTCGATGGGCGTCGGCCTCGACGCGACGGATGGCCTCGGCCACCCAGTGACGGGTCCTGGGGTCGTGTCGATCCACGGTTTCCATGACCTTAAAGGTATCGCCAACTGGGGTTATGTGATACTAGACACATGTTCGTCCGAATTGGCGGTGCGATGTTACGATACTGAGACTTGTCCGGCTGTAGGGCGTGTCGCACCCGCTATTAGCGCAGCCACCGATGGATCCCCTGATCAGGCAGACCTCTTAACGGCCCCTTTACAAGGTGCCTGCGAACATGAGACCCGCCGTCAGCAGGGGTGCATCGCACCTGTGTCGGACGGCAATGGGGGGAACAGCGCAAGGGGGATGACATGATCACGATGACCAAAGAGCAACGCCAGGATTGGTTCGAGCGTGATGTCGTGCCGGTCACCAACCAGCTCTATGCGTCCGCGATGCGTTTGACCCGTAACTCCGCCGATGCCGAGGACCTTGTCCAGGAGACCGTGGCCAAGGCGTTCACCTCGTACCACCAGTTTCGTGAGGGCACCAACCTCAAGGCGTGGCTGCACCGGATCCTCACCAACAACTTCATCAACGACTACCGCAAGAAACAGCGGTCGCCCAAGCTCTCGGCCACCGAGGAGATCGAGGACTGGCAGCTCGCCGCCGCCGAGTCCCACATGTCCACCGGACTCAAGTCCGCGGAGACCGAGGCGCTTGAGCAACTGCCCGACAGCGCGGTGATGAACGCCCTGCGTACCCTGCCCGAGGATTTCCGGGTGGCCGTCTACCTGGCCGACGTCGAGGGCTTCGCGTACAAGGAGATCGCCGAGCGGATGGGCACCCCCATCGGCACCGTCATGTCCCGCCTGCACCGGGGTCGCCGCCAGCTCCGGGGCATGCTTGAGAGCTACGCCCGCGAAGAGGGCGGGCTCCGCCTCACCCCACAGCACCAGGTCGCCTGACCTTCTCGTCGCGTACGGCCGTCCCCGACCCCTTCTCCCGTCATCCCGATCTTCCAGTACGGCTCCCGCCGCTCCAGGCGGGAGCCGTACTTTTGTGTTCGCCTCGGGGCGGCATGAGAAACCGGGCTCGTCATACGAGACCGGGCATGTCGCGCGGATCCGGATCTGCCATCCGAGGGCCGGGCACGTCGCGTGGAGGGCCTGGTCATGCGGAGCCGGACCGCGGCTGCGGGATCCTCAGCCCGCGGCTATCAGCGCGACCGCCGCGAGGGTGAAACCGATGCCCACCACCTGGACCGTGTTGAGTCGTTCCCCCAGCACGTAACGGGCCAGCAGCAGGGTGCTCGCCGGATAGAGCGAGACCAGGACGGCGACGAGGCTCAGCAGGCCCCGCTGCTGAGCGAGGACGAAGAGCATATTGGCGATCATGTCGAGGGCCCCGGCCGCGATGATGATGCGCAGCGCGCCAGATCCCGGGCGCAGGCTGCGGCGAGTGATCAGGGCCAGCAGGGCGATGAGGGTGACCGAGGCCAGGCGCGCGCCGAGCAACGGCCAGATGCCGCCGTCCTCGGGGGCCTGCGAGAGCAGGATGAAGAAGCCGCCGAAACCGGCGCCCGCGGCGAGCGAGATCAGGATCGGACCGTAGCTCCGCCCGGCCGTCGCCGCGGGGGAGGAACCGCGGCTCACCAGCAGCACCGCGAGCAGCGCGAGCACCACGCCGCCCAGCGCGACCGGCTCCGGCCGCTCCCCGGTGGCCAGCCCGAACAGCACCGGCAGAATGGCCGAGGCGGTCGCGGTGAGGGGCGCGACCACCGACATCACGCCGGTGGCGAGTGCCCGGTAGAACAGCACCAGCCCCGCCGTGCCGGCCACGCCGGAGGCCATTCCCCAGGCCAGGGTCCCGGTGGTGAGGGTTCCCGGCAGGAACGGCAGCAGGGCGATCACCAGGACCAGACCGACCATCTGGGAGAGCACCACCACCGCGAGCACCCGTGATCGGCGGGTGGCCAGGCCTCCGAAGAAGTCGGCCGTGCCGTACACCACCGCGCATACCGTTGCCAGCACCACAGCCGCCACTCTTCACCCCAGTTCAATAGGTTGTACTTCTAGTTCAACCTATTACTACACAGATAGTGCACTGCAGTGCAAATCAAGTTCACTACACTGAACTCATGGACCCAGAGACGATCACCGCCGCGGTCGCCAACAACGTGCGGGCTCAGCGGGCGCACCGGCAGATGACGCTCGACGAGCTCGCCGCGCGGTCAGGGGTGAGCAGGGGCATGCTCGTCCAGGTCGAGCAGGGAAGGACCAACCCGAGCATCAACACGCTCACCCGCATCGCCGACGCGCTCGGGGTGACGGTCGCGCGGATCGTCGAGGTCTCCGACACCCCCGCGGTCCGGGTGGTCCACTCCGCCGACGTCGTCGTCTTCCCGCACGGCGAGGCGAGTGCGGCCCGGCTGCTGGTCGGCACGGACGCGCCCGCGATCCTGGAGCTGTGGGACTGGCGGCTGGCTCCGGGCGACCACCACGACGGCGACGCCCATCCCCCGGGCACCCGCGAGATGCTGACCGTGCTGGAGGGGCGGCTCACCCTCTCGGTGTACGGCGGCAGCCACGTCGTGGAGACGGACGACGCCATCGTGTTCAGCGCGGATCGCCCGCACAAGTACGCCAACGAGGGGGATGTCCTGCTGCGGTTCATGATGGTCGTGACGGAGCCCCGGGAAACGCCCGACCGGTAGGGCTCCGTCCCGATCCGGCGGGATCGATCCGGCCGGACCGGGGCGGACGAGACCGGGGCGGACAGGGGAAACGCGGACAGGGGAACCGTCGTCCTCTGGATACGGATTTCATTGAATGCGCCGCTCGAATGGCGCGTCGGCACGCATATCCGCTGATCGATGTCCCATCCTGTTGGGAATGCCCGGCCAAGATCTTGTGGGGGGAGACGGCCGAGGACTGTCCCTGACCCCCGCATCGCTTTCGGGGGTGGGCATGCGGCTGCGGATCGTCGCGGTGACGCTGCTGTTCGCGGTCGGAGGATGTGCCTCTCCGATCGGCCTGGCGGGAATCACGGGCAGACCGATGGACGCCACCCCGACCGGGATCGTGCACCTCGCGGCCGGGTCCGATACGGACGGCTCCACCGTGACCGACCCCGCCACCGGAGGCTCCACGACGACCGGCCCAGCCGCGCCCGCGCCCGGGTCCGGTACGGCCGGCTCCACCGTGGCCGGTCCCCTCATGCCCGAGTCCGTCCCCGCCGATCCTGTCCGGGCCGATCCTGCCCCGGCCGCGCCCGCGGCGGGCGCGCCCCCGGTGGCCGGTCCCGAGACGCCGGCCGCGAAACCGGGCGCGGTCCAGCAGCGGCGGCCGGAGAGCGACTTCCCCCTACCGCCCCCGGCGCGCCCGGTGAACTGCAGGCAGATCAAGTGTGTGGCGCTGACCTTTGACGACGGGCCGGGCCCGTACACCGGGCTTCTGCTCGACATCCTCGTCAAGTACCAGGCCAGGGCGACCTTCTTCGTGCTCGGCCGGATGGTGGCGGTAGATCACCGGGACAGCCTTTACCGGATGGTGGCCGAGGGGCACGAGGTGGGCAACCACACCTGGGATCACCTCGATCTCACCGGGTTGCCGGAAGCCGAGATCATCCATCAGCTGCGCCGTACCCAGGAGATCGTCCGCCATGCGATCGGGTTCGAGATGACCCTCATGCGCCCGCCGTACGGTTCCACGAACACCCGGGTGACCGACGTGAGCCGCCGCGAAGGACTCGCCCAGGTCCTGTGGAACGTCGACACCGTGGACTGGCGTGACCGCAGGGCCTCGATCGTCACGGAGCGTGCGGCGGACGTCGAGCCGGGCTCCATCGTGCTCATGCACGACATCTACCCTTCGACGGTTATGGCCGTCCCCCGGCTGCTGAACGAGCTGACCGCCAAGGGCTACACGTTCGTGACGATCCCGGAGCTGTACGGCGAGCCGCTGACCGGAGGGCCGGTCAGAAGCCTGGACATTCCCAGGGCGGCCATGGCCCGGCTGAGAGCGCTCGACGGCCCGGCCCACGGCCCCCGAGGGCGCCCACGACCTTGAGGTCTCCGCTCTGATGAGGACATGTCCGGCTGCCGGTTGAGACCGGTCAGATGGGCGCCGCCGGTGCCGCACTCCCGGACGAAACTCCCCGCGCCCTCCGTTGCCGGCCGTGAACATGGGGAAGATAGACCGGTCCGTCCTGGGTGCGGCCGGAACCGGCCGCCGGTGACCGCCTGTGGTTGCGAGACGGTGAACCTTCCGGCCCTGTTCTCCGACTGTGCTGAGGAGGAGGCAAGGTGACCGACGAATTGCTGGTGGTCCGCTGCCAGCTCGGTGAGCGCGAGGCGTTCGCCGAGCTGGTGGGGATCTGGAACGACCCGGTATGGACCTACGTGCGGCGCATGATCGGGTCCTCGCAGGCCGATGACGTGGCACAGGAGGTGTGGCTGGCCGTGGTCCGCGGGCTGCCGCGGTTGAAGGAGCCGGGCAGGTTCGCGCCGTGGCTGTTCACGATCGCCCGGCGCACGGTGGCCAACCGGCTGCGTGAGGAGTACGGCAGGCACGAGGTCCTGGCGGAGGAGGAGCAGGCGACCGCCGATCCGGCCGATGCTCTCGTGGACCGCACCGAGCTGCTCGCGGGCCTGTCGGAGCTGCCGGTCCGGGAGCGGGAGATCCTCGTGCTGTTCTACCTGGAGGACCTCTCGCTGGAGGACTGCGCGGAGATCTGCGCCATCCCGGTCGGCACGGTCAAGTCACGCCTCTCCCGCGCGCGGCGCATGCTGCGCGACCACCTCACGGAGAAGGGACACCGGAGATGAACCCCGATGACATGATCGGCAGGCTGTCCGGGCCGCTGTCGCTGCGCAGCCGGATCGGCAACGTCGTGGCGCTGCTCGGCGGGCTGGGCGGGGCGCTGTTCATCGGCCTGCTCTGGGCCACCGAACCGGTCCTGCCGGGCCGTACGCACCTGGCCTTCGGGGCGCTCGTCGCGCTCGGCCTGGCCTGGGCCGGCTACGGGACCTGGGCGCTGACCCGCAGGACGCCGCTGTTCGCCCTCGACCGGGTGATCGCCGCCTGGCTGGCGGTGACCGCGACGGGCCTGCTCACAGCCGGGACGGTCGCGATCGCGGTCGCCCGGGGAACCTGGGTGAGCGCGGCGGGCATCCTCGTCGCCGTGACGCTGGGCGCGGTCGCCCTGGTGATCCTCGTCCGGGCCCGCGCCGCCCGCGCCGCGCTGCTGCGCCGTAAGAGGGAGCTCGGGGGCTGACGGTGAGCGGGAGGGGCCACTAGCTCGACTCCGGCGGCAGGTGCTCCTCGGCCCACTGCGCGATCTGCTGGAGCGCCGGTATGAGTGCCTGGCCGCTCGGGGTCAGCTCGTAGGAGACCGACACCGGGGGTCCCGCGTCGACGGCGCGGGTGATGAGCCCCGCCTTGGTCAGTTCGGACAGGCGGTCCGACAGGACCGAGTCGCTGACCCCTCCGGTCGCACGCGCGAGCTCGCGGAACCCGGCGGGTCCGAGCCCAAGGTTTCCGAGCACGACGCCGCTCCAGCGTTTGCCGAGGACGCCGAAGGCTCGGGTCAACGCGGCGTCGCCACGCATGCAGTCATCCGTGCCGGGGTGATGAGGGGACTTCGGAGTCACGACACCACACTAGCAGAATCACTGTCGCTTTGATTTTCGAAGTAGATAGGATTATCGTCGCAGCCATCCAATTACTAGCAGGGGGATGCAATGATCGAAAATTCAGGCACACGTCCGAGCGTTGTGGTCCTGGGCGGCGGATATGGCGGGTTCAAGGCCGCGAGGGCGCTCGACGACGTCGCCGACGTGACGCTCGTCGACCCCTCCGACGCGTTCATGCACAACGTCGCGGCGTGGCGCGCGCTGGTCGAGCCGGAGTGGCTGGAGAAGATCTTCATGCCCTACGACCGCCTTCTGACCCACGGACACTTCCTGCGTGATCGTGCCGTGGCGGTCGACGGCCGGCAGGTCACGCTCGCCTCGGGTCGCCGGCTTGAGCCCGACTACCTGATCCTGGCGACGGGATCGTCGTACCCGTTCCCCGCCAAGATCGACGAGCCGGACACCGAGACGGCGCGGGCCAGGTTCCGGGAGGCGCACAAGGTGCTGTTCGACGCCCGGCGGGTGCTCCTGGTCGGCGCGGGCCCGTCCGGCCTCGAACTCGCCGGCGAGATCAAGGCGTCCTTCCCCGACAAGCACGTGATCATCGCCGACGCCGCGCCCGACATCATGCCCGGGCCGTATGATCAGGCGCTCCGGGACGAGCTCCGCGGCCAGCTCGACAAGCTCGGCGTCGAACTCGTACTCGGCAGCCCGCTGCGTGCGCTGCCGAGCGCGGCTCCCGCCACCGCAGCCTCGATCGCGATCACCACCGGGGCGGGCGACGAGCTGACCGCCGACGTCTGGTACCGCTGCTTCGGCGTCGGCCTCCAGACCGGCTACCTGCGCGGCTCGCTCGCCGAGACCCGTGACGATCACGGTTACGTCCGCGTTGACGAGCATCTGCTCGTCAACGGCCAGGACCGCGTCTTCGCGATCGGCGACATCTCCGACGCCGACCGCAACATGGCGGGCTTCGCCGGCGCACAGGCCGCGCTTCTCGCCGCGAACATCCGCACGCTGATCACCGGAGAGGGCGAGCTCACCAAGTATGAGCGGTGGCCGACCGCGATCGTCGTCCCGCTCGGCCCCGAGGGCGGCGCCGGACAGCTCCCCGGCCACGACGGCATCGCCGGCCCCGAGCTGGCCTCCGGCATCAAGGGCCGCGCCATGCTGGTCGACGACAACGCCGCGTTGTTCGACGCCCCCGCCCCCGCCGAACGGGCCTGACGACATGCCGCCGGTCATCTGAGCCGGCGGGCGCGTCTTCCCGTCCGAAGAAAGATCACAGTCGCCTCCCGCCCGGGTGGCGATGATCGTTCACGATGGCGTTGATGTGCGGGAGGCCGAGTATCGGGCGACTGTGAGGGACGGCCAGGGGAAGGCGAGCATGGGTGCCGCCCGGCTTGTTCCCGGCAGTTGGTCCGGCATCCGGGCACGCAACCAGCTCGGCCGCTCGACGGACCTTCTCGCGGCCGGGTGGCCTCTGCGACGCCTTCCCCGTGGCGCGTCCAGCCTGGGGGAGTAGGGAGACCCGGTGCTCCCTAGCGCTTTGTGATCACTCCGCAGGCGATGCGGCCACCGGAGTCACCGGTCTTGAGGGTGGCGTCGTCGGGGCTTTTCTCGCCATGGTGGTAGCGGTCGGGGATGTTGGCCTGGTTGTCCGGCAGGGCGTGGGCGATGACGGCGCTGCCGTCCTTGTCCAGGAGCTGGGCCACCGAGAAACGATCGGTCACCATGAAGGCGCTACCCGTGCGGTCCTGAGCGACCAGAAGGTCGGGCAGGTCGCCGGAGTGATCGGGATGGTTGCCCGGGCCGAGGGCGAAGTGGCTGCCCGCGCTGAAGAACGGGCTGCCGGTGGCGGGATCCTTCGACGTGGGATCGCAGATGCCCACGGAGTGGATGTGGAAGCCGTGGTAACCGGGTGCCAGGTCCTTGGCGACGACCAGGAGTTTGGTTTTGTCCTCGCCCATCTTCCCGACGAGCAGCACGCCGACGGCCTTGCCCGTGGCGTCCTTGATGTCGGCGCGGGCCGACAGTTCGGTTGTGCCGCGCGGGCTCGGAGATGCCTCCGCGGCGACCGAGCCCGCCGAGGCCAGTCCCGCGCCGAGCACGACGACCAGTGCCAGATGGATCTTGTGATGCATGAGAACCCCCGAACGCAGTCGAGCTCCTCTGCCGTATCGAGAAGCCCGTCCAGGTCTTCTACCTCAGAAGATACCGGCCGGCCCCGTAGCCACGCCGTGGTGACCGCCGCTGAGACGGACGACAGAAGGCGCCGGACCGCGAGGTCCGGCGCCTTCTCGTACGGCGTGCGGGTTACCCGCGCTTGGCGCGGGCGGCGGAGCGGCCGCGGGCGTTGGCGTCCAGGACGACCTTGCGGATGCGCACGGTCTCCGGGGTGATCTCCACGCACTCGTCCTCGCGGATGAACTCCAGCGCCTGCTCCAGCGAGAGCTGACGCGGCGGGATCAGCGTCTCCGTCGTGTCGCTGGTGGAGGAGCGCATGTTGGTGAGCTTCTTCTCCTTGGTGATGTTCACGTCCATGTCGTCGGCGCGCGAGTTCTCACCAACGATCATGCCCTCGTAGACCTCGGTGGTCGGCTGGACGAACAGGACACCGCGCTCCTGCAGGTTCAGCATGGCGAACGGGGTCACCGGGCCCGACCGGTCGGCCACCAGCGAGCCGTTGTTACGGGTGCGCAGCTCGCCGAACCACGGCTCGTAGCCCTCGAACACGTGGTTGACGATGCCGGTGCCGCGGGTCTCGGTGAGGAACTCGGTCCGGAAGCCGATCAGGCCGCGGGCCGGCACCACGAACTCCATCCGGATCCAGCCGGTGCCGTGGTTGGTCATGTGCTCCATGCGGCCCTTGCGGACCGCCAGAAGCTGGGTGATCGCCCCGAGGTATTCCTCCGGGCAGTCGATGGTCACGCGCTCGACGGGCTCGTGGACCTTGCCGTCGATGGTCTTGGTGACCACCTGAGGCTTGCCGACGGTCAGCTCGTAGCCCTCGCGGCGCATCTGCTCGACCAGGATGGCCAGCGCCAGCTCGCCACGGCCCTGCACCTCCCAGGCGTCGGGACGCTCGGTCGGCAGGACGCGCAGCGACACGTTGCCGATGAGCTCCTTCTCGAGCCGGTCCTTGACCATGCGGGCGGTGACCTTGGAACCCTTGACCCGGCCGACCATCGGCGAGGTGTTGGTGCCGACGGTCATGGAGATCGCGGGCTCGTCGACCGTGATCAGCGGCAGCGGGCGCGGGTCGTCGGGGTCGGCCAGGGTCTCACCGATCATGATGTCCGGGATGCCGGCGATCGCGATGATGTCGCCGGGGCCCGCCTCCTCGGCGGGCTTGCGCTCCAGCGCGTCGGTCATCAGCAGCTCGGTGATCTTCACCTTCTGGATGGTGCCGTCGGTGCGGCACCAGGCGACCTGCTGGCCCTTCTTGATGGTGCCCTGGTGGACGCGGCAGAGCGCGATCCGGCCCAGGTAGGACGAGGCGTCCAGGTTGGTGACGTGCGCCTGCAGCGGGGCGGTCGGGTCGTAGACCGGAGCCGGGATCGTGTTCTTGATGACCTCGAACAGCGGCTCGAGGTCCTCGGAGTCCGGCATGCCGGCGTCCTCGGGGCGGTTCAGCGAGGCGCGGCCGGCCTTGGCCGAGGCGTAGACGATCGGGAAGTCGATCTGCTCCTCGGTGGCGTCCAGATCCATGAAGAGCTCGTAGACCTCGTCCACGACCTCCTTGATCCGGGAGTCGGGGCGGTCGACCTTGTTGATGCACAGGATGACCGGCATCTTGGCGGCGAACGCCTTGCGCAGCACGAACCGGGTCTGCGGCAGCGGGCCCTCGGAGGCGTCCACCAGCAGCACGACGCCGTCCACCATCGACAGGCCTCGCTCGACCTCGCCACCGAAGTCGGCGTGGCCGGGGGTGTCGATGATGTTGAGGGTCATGCCGCCGTGCTTGACGGCCGTGTTCTTCGCGAGAATGGTGATTCCCTTCTCGCGTTCGAGGTCGTTGGAGTCCATGACGCGGTCGTCCACGTCTTGGTTGACGCGGAAGGCGCCGGACTGCCAGAGCATGGCATCCACGAGAGTGGTCTTGCCGTGGTCGACGTGCGCGATGATCGCGATGTTCCGCAGGTCGTCGCGGCTGTTCAAAGGCATGATGGAGTCTCACTCTGTGATCGTGGAGGCTGGCCGCGGACCGTGCGGCCTTCCCATTTTAGTTGATCCGCCCAATCACTCTCACGTCTCTGCCATATGGAGTGCGCTAATTCACCCTTTGGACACCCTTTCGCCGTACGGATCGGACCGGTTCTCCTGTAGGCGGAACTGGCCTGATCCGCCTGCCCAGCCCCCTGTGGATCTCTGCGGATTCCCGCCCAGATCGCGTTCGCGGTCCTCGCGACAGATCAGGTCCGGTCGTGTCCGGGCGCTGGGCATTCCCTAAGCTCGGATCCATGCCTTTCGCTCCATCGTTCGCCGTGATGTTCAGGACCCGGGACAACGTGCGGATCGACGCCGCGCACACCCCGTCGCGCGGGGCGGACGATCTCGGGATCGTCCTGGCCCACGGCTTCACCGGATCGCTCAGGGAACGCTCCACCCGCAGGATCGCCCATGTGCTCAGCGGGTTCGGCGGGGTGATCTCGTTCGACTTCCGGGGACACGGCCGGTCCGGCGGGGAGTCGACCGTGGGGGATCTGGAGATCCTCGACATGGACGCGGCGGTACGGCACGCGCGGGCGATCGGCTACACCAGGGTCGCGCTCGTCGGGTTCTCGATGGGCGGGGCGGTGGCCGTACGGCATGCGGGGGTGCTGGGCGGGGTGGACGCGGTGGCGTCGGTGAGCGCGCCCGCGCGGTGGTACTACCGGGGGACCCGGCCGATGCGGCAGGTGCACTGGGCGATCGAGCAGCCGCTAGGACGGTGGATCGCGAAGGTGGGGAAGCGGACAAGGATCATGAAGGGCGTGTGGGACCCGTTGCCGCTGGCGCCGTACGAGGCGGCCGCGAAGATCTCGCCGACGCCGTTGCTGGTCGTGCACGGTGACGCGGACGCCTTCTTTCCGCTCGATCACCCCTACCAGATCTACGAGGCCGCCCTGGAGCCCAAGGAGCTGTGGATCGAGCCCGGATACGGCCATGCGGAGTCGGCCGCCACGCCCGAGTTGATCCGCCGGGTCGGGGAATGGGTCACTACCAGATCCTGATCTCCAGGATCTTCGCTCCCGGTCGGCGAGATGTCTCCGATGAGGCACCGGGCGAGGAGGACGACGTGAGTCGCGTACTGGTGCTCAACACCGGATCTTCTTCGGTGAAGTACGAGCTGCTGTCCGACGGCGAACGGCTCGCGTCGGGAGAGGTGGAGCGAATCGGCGAGCCCGGCTCCCCGGTGGCCGACCACGAGGCGGCCCTGAAGATCGTCGCGGACGAGCTGAAGGAGCGGGACCTGGGAATCGACTCCCCTGAGCTCACCGCGATCGGGCACCGGGTGGTGCACGGCGGCACGACCTTCACCGAGCCGACACTGATCACCGACGAGGTGGTCGAGGACATCGAGAGGCTCATCCCGCTCGCCCCCCTGCACAATCCGGCCAATCTGGCGGGTATCGCGGTCACCCGGAGACTCCGCCCCGATCTGCCGCAGGTCGCCGTCTTCGACACCGCCTTCCACTCCACGATCTCCCCTGCCGCCTCGACCTACGCGATCGATCGGGAGACCGCCGTACGGCTGGGCATCCGCCGCTACGGCTTCCACGGCACCTCACACGCCTATGTCTCGCGCAAGGCCGCCCTCCTCGCCGACGCACCCCCGGCCAACGTGATCGTGCTGCATCTCGGCAACGGCGCCAGCGCCTCGGCGGTGTCGGCCGGGCGCTGCGTGGACACCTCGATGGGCATGACGCCGCTGGAGGGCCTCGTCATGGGGACCCGCAGCGGCGACCTGGACCCGGAGGTGGTCTTCTATCTGAGCCGGACGGAGGGCCTGTCCATCGACGAGATCGACACGCTGCTCAACCGGCGCAGCGGCATGCTCGGCCTCTGCGGGGACAACGACATGCGCGCGGTGCAGAAGCGCGTGGCCGCCGGAGATCCGGACGCCGAACTGGCCCTGTCGGTCTACTGTCACCGGCTGCGCAAATACGTCGGCGCCTACTACGCCGTGCTCGGCACGGTGGACGTCATCGCCTTCACCGGGGGCGTGGGAGAGAACTCCGCGCCGGTCAGGGAGAGGGCGCTGGCCGGTCTGGGGGCGCTCGGCATCACCGTGGACCCCGTACGCAACGAGCGCGGCGAATCGCTGATCTCGCCCGACGGCGCGGTCGTGAAGGTCGCGGTGATCCCCACCGACGAGGAGTTCGAGATCGCCCGGCAAACTCTGGAGATTGTTTCGCGAACCAACTCGGAATAAAACACGTCTACTTACAGCGGATGGATGAAATCCGTGGGGAGAAGTCCGCGGGACACGAACCATCACTTAGTGGTGGTCGTGGGACATACTTCATGTAGTCGAACGGTTGCCCAGCGTCGCGGGGGCGTGCTGGGCCGTCCATCGGCGGGTGTGCTTGTACGGCTCCTCCGAGCCGTACAAGCACACCTCGATCTCAGCCCAGACGGGCGATCGACTTGTACTCCAGGTAGGCCGAGAGTCCCTCGGGGCCCAGCTCGCGGCCGAGGCCGCTGCTCTTGTACCCACCGAAGGGCGAGCTGGTCTCGATCATGAAGAGGTTGACGCCGTAGGTGCCGGCGCGCACCTGGCGGGCCACGTCCATGCCGTGCTCGGTGTCGGCGGTCCACACCGTCCCGGCCAGGCCGTAGTCGCTGTCATTGGCGATCTTGATCGCGTCGGCCTCGTCCTCGTAGGGGATCACGGTCAGGACCGGGCCGAAGATCTCCTCACGGGCGATGCGCATCTCGTTGGTGGCCCCGGCGAAGACGGTCGGGGCCACGTACCAGCCGCGGTCGTGGGGACGCTCCAGGCCGCCGACGACCGGCTTGGCGCCCTCACCGATGCCGATCCTGATGTAGTCCTCGACCCGCTCCTGCTGCCGCTTGGCGACCAGCGGGCCGATGCCGGTGGCAGGGTCGGCGGGGTCGCCGACCGGCATGGACCTGACCATCGCCGAGACCGCGTCCACGACCTCGTCGTAGCGGTTGCGCGAGGCCAGGATGCGGGTCTGGGCGATACAGGCCTGACCGTTGTTCATCATCGAGGCGACCGACAGGAAGCCCATCGCGGAGGGCAGGTCGCAGTCGTCCAGGATGATCGCGGCGGACTTGCCCCCGAGCTCCAGGGTGCAGCGCTTGAGCTGCTCGCCGCAGATGGCGGCGATGCGGCGGCCGGCCGCGGTGGAGCCGGTGAAGGCGACCTTGTCCACGCCGGGGTGGGAGACGAGGTGCTCGCCGGCCTCGCGTCCGGCGGCGACGATGTTGACGACCCCGTCGGGGATGCCGGCCTCCTTGACCATCTCGGCCAGCAGGTAGGAGTCGAGCGGGGTCTCGGGGGCGGGCTTCACGACGATCGTGCAGCCCGCGACGAGGGCGGGGGCCAGTTTGATCATGATGACGAACTGCGGGACGTTCCACGGAACCACGGCGGCGACCACGCCGACCGGCTCACGGCGGACGACCACCGGCCCGAAGATGCCGGCGCGCTCCTCCTCGACGGGGAACGTCTTGCCGAGCTCGGCGTAGTACTGCAGCATGCCGAGCGGCTGCGGGGCCTGTGCCATCTGGGAGAAGGTGATCGGGGAGCCCATCTCCAGGGTGATGAGCTCGGCCATCTCCGCCTGGCGGCTCGCGTAGATCTCGGCGAGCCTGCCGACGACGGCGGCGCGCTCGGCCATCGTCATCCGGGGCCACGGACCGTGGTCGAACGCCTGGCGGGCGGCGGCCACCGCGCGGTCCATGTCGGCGGGGGTCCCGTCGGGGACGCGGCCGACGACCTCCTCGGTGTGCGGTGAGATGACGTCGATGGTCCCGGTGCCCGCGGGAGCCACCCAGTCGCCCCCGATGAACAGCGTGTCGTGCTGGCGCATGATGTATTGCCTCCTGGTGGGCGGGCCAGAGTCAAACTTGAGCGAATGCTTGCTTGGACAAGTGTCATCCGCAGGGAAGGGCGCCACAAGCCCCACCGTTGCTTGAGACCGAATCATGTTCTGTCGCCGATGGCAAGGGTTGCCCGGAACGCCGGTCGCGGGCTGTCGCCTACCGCGAGGATTGCTCGGAACGCCGCTCGCCGGGCTGCCGTTCGGGGCGGAAACTGCTCGAAACGCCTGCTGCCGGACCGCCGCTTATGGCAAGGGTTGCTCAGAACGCCGACTGCCGAGCTGCCACTTGTGGCAAGAACCGCCGGAAGGCCGGCCGCCGGGCACCCGAAGGCTCTGGTGCTCGGGTGTTCGGAGGGGCCGGTGTGCAAAGATTGCCTCTGGTTGCCACAGTGACATGCCAGGCGGTATCTATTTAAATCCCATTAAAGTGGTAGATAGTTCGTCAATAGTGCATGAGTTCCCCCGTTCCGGTGGCGAGCCCCAAGATCGTCTTCTATAGTTTCGCTCCGTTCGTGGGAGGGCTCTGGAGGTGAGCGAAACGTGAGATCGAGTCGCTCAGCCACGCTGGCTGCCGTGCTTGCCCTGCTGCTTCTGACCCCGGTCATGGCCGGGGCCACCGCGCAGCGCGCCGCCAAACCCAACCCCGAGGCCGAGCTCAAGAAGCTGACCAGCGAGGCCGCCCAGCTCAACAAGGACTACCGGGGCCAGGTGCAGAGCCTCGAGGAGACCCGGGTCCAGGCCGGTAAGGCCACCGCCAGCGCCAAGAGCCTCAAGAGGGCCCTGGCGAGCGCCGAGACCGACATCGTGCGCTTTGCCCAGACCACCTACATGGGCGGCGTGCTGGACGACGGCAACCTGATGAGCTTCGACGGCGACGCCAACCTCGTCCTCGGCCAGGCCGCCACCATGTCCTACCTCGCCAGCCAGCGCGCCACCCAGCTCAACCGGATCAAGGAACTGATCAAAGACGCCAAGGCCGCCGAGAAGGCCGCCGACTCCAAGATCGCCAAGCTCAAGAAAGACATCATCGACCTCAAGAGCCAGCGGGTCAGGATCGAGGGACTCCTGGCCAAGTACGGTTTCCAGACCCCCTCGGGCAGTGGCGGCCTGACCCCTCGCACGGTCACCATGCGCAACACGGTGCTCCAGAACTTCCCGATGCCGTACGGCTACGGCTGCCTGCGCCCGGGCGACCCCGGAGACCACGGCACCGGCCGGGCCTGCGACTTCATGATGAGCAGCGGCGGCCGCATCCCGACCGAGGAGGCCATGGAGCGCGGTAACCGCCTCGCCCAGTGGGCCATCACCAACGGCACCCGCTTCGGGGTCATGTACATCATCTGGCAGCAGAAGTACTACGACGTCCGCACCGGCGCCGGCTGGAAGCTGATGTCCAACCGGGGCGGCAACACCGCCAACCACCTGGACCACGTCCACATCTCGATGTTCTGAGCTGTCAGGCTTCTGACCTGCGGTGATTTCGTTGTAAGCCTCTCTCAGGGCACATCCAGGGCACTTTGCCCCGCTGCCCACACGTCTTCGATACGGCCTCGCACGACACCGCGCAGTTCGGTGGCGGGCGTGAGCGGGCTTGCCTGGGGGACGCACATGCCGACCTTGGCAGCCCGTTGGCGGCCGTGTCCCGGTAGGTGATCAGGGCCAACCACGGTGGCGCGTGAGACGTCAGCCGCGCAACCGCTCCACTTCGATCACCCGTGCGGCCTCCGCTTGCGTCGCCGCACGGACCTCGACGAAGTCGTTTTCCTTGCGCAAGACGGTGACGATGCCAGTGAACAGCGTGTTTTGACGAATGCGGTCACGGGCTACGACTTCTCTGCCGACCGACAGCACGTCGGTATGGGTGTTCTCATCCGCTCCCCACACCCAAGCACGCCCGCTGAATCCCGGCTCGACCCCGAAGAACGCTGTTCGCACACTGGATGCCTCCAGCACCAAAGTGGGCGCGGTATCCGGGTTCAGCTCCCGGCCGATACGCCGGTCAACGCGCAACCGCGTCGCGTAGTCCTCCAGCATCGACCGCGACCAGGACCACATGTTCTGCGGCAGGTTGCCGAGCATGTCGTACAACAGGTCGCCCAGCGTCTCATCGACGAGCCGCGGGTCATCGTCCGAATCGACGGACGAGACCGTTATGCGTCCCCTTTCGGCCCCCGGAGCGATGTCGGCCTTCGGGTAATGACGCACCATCGCACGGCCGGGGCTCGGCGGGTTGAAATGCATCACTGCGGTGGCGGTTTCCGGCCGCGGGTGCGAACGCAGCGCGGGCCACGCCCCCGATTGCGGCGCTGCCGAGCCGGGATCGAGCGAAAGGATCTCCCGCATCCTGACCGCATACCCACTGCTCTCTTCGCTGCGGAGGGCAGGCCCAGAGGCTTCGGCCGCCGGCCAGAACCGCAGCAGCCAGGACTCCTCAACGGCTTCGACCTGGCTGGGGTCCCAGGAGGTCGGCTCGCTCCGCACCGAACCGGTGTAGGCGCTCAGCCAGTAGGCGAAACAAGGCGGTCCCAGAAGGAGCTTCTGCCCCGTGGGGCTGTGTCCCATGCCACTGACCGCCACGATGCCGCCCGGGCTCAAGTAGAGAACCCGCCCCGCCTCCACCCACGGCTCGCCGGGTCCGTCCTCGGGCTCGGCCTCCCATGCCTCCATCCGAACAGCGGCCAGCCGTGCCCCGGCCTGGCTCACCAGCTCGACCTGGCCTAGCGAAATGCCGTCGGGCTCGGCCAGCAGGGCGCCGTGTTCGGTCTCCTGCATGACATCCCAGCCATATCCGGATCCGTCGTACAGACAGAAGCGCCCATACGAGATCGGTGCCTCGTCGTAGACGCTGCGGATCAGCTCGGCCATCTCGATTTCCTCCATCTGGTCGCAGGCGGAAACCCTAGCGATCCCGAACGACAGTTCCGCTTGCGCCATCGGGGTGGCCCGGACGGAGCCCGATATGGAGCAGATGTGGCGCTGTTCGCGCTGGGAGCACGTGCTCTCACGATCGAGACTGCGCTCAGCTCGCGATTATGCCGAGCTCTGCCGCGCCAACTTCACGAAGACCCTGGTTCCGTCACACGGCTGAGAACCCGCGACCAGGTTTCTCGGCATTATCTGGGGTCGCCGTGAGGCGTTAGGCACGTAAGGCATGTGGGGGTGGTGCGGACGTGGCTTACGGATATCCAGGGGTCGTTCTGTCACGTCAGCCACGTAAGGGACGTGCCGTGGTGCGGACTTCGCCCTGAACAACGGTGGAAGCGTACGCAGCGCACCGTCGGACCGTCCTTCTCGACGGTTTGTTCAGGGGAAGGTGGCACGCTGGTGTCCGGCAAGGCCCGCACCGCCGTCTGCGGGAGGTTCCGTTGCTCCGCGCCCTGCTCGTCCTGACGAACCTCGAACTCGACCGCCGACAGACGATCAAGACCGAAGACAGCCGCCCACGACCAGCACGAGCACACGAACCCCGCCACACCAGCAGCCGCACCAGCGAAAACCAAGATCGTGGATCTTCAGTGAAGATCCGGCTGGCCCTCGGTCAGTCGATGCCTTCGACGATGCGGAAGTCGCGCTCGACGCCGTCGGAGAGGGCGACCAGCGCCTCTTGGTAGGCCGCACTCTCGTGCGCCGCGACGGCCTGTTCGAAGCTGTCGAACTCGATCAGGACGGTGCGCTCGGCGATTCCGGCGTCATGCGCCACGACCTGACCGCCACGGACGAGGACCCGACCGCCCCCGGCCTTGACGGCCGGAGAGGCCAGCTTGTTGTAAGCAGCCAGCTTCTCAGGGTCTGAAATGGTGCGGTAGGCGCTGACCCAGTAGCCCTTGGGCATGGAACCTCCAGTGTTGGGATGAGTGCATCTGACTTACGGGTTGGTCTCGGACGAGCGTCGGCGGGCGAGAGCGAGGCTTGTCAGCGTCGTGATCGCCATGGCGCCGATGCCGACCAGCGCCGCGGTGGTGTAGGCGCTGTCGTCGGGGAAGAGGTGGCCGGGGCCGGTGCCCGCGGCGAGGATCAGGCCGCCGATGGCGCTGCCCAGGGAGTACCCGACGCTGCGGACGACGTAGTTGAAGCTCATGGCGCTCGACGTCTCGCTCTTGGGGGTGACGGCCAGGATGACGCCGGGCATCGCGGCCGAGAAGCCGCCGACGCCGAAGCCGAGCACGCCCATCGCCGCGAACAGTTCGGCCAGGTCCGACCGGGCCGCCGCGAACAGGGCGAACCCACCGCCGACCACGACGGCGCTGCCGGCCAGGAGCAGGGGGTCGGCGATCCGCGTCCGGACCCGCGGCGTGAGCTTGCCGGCGACGAACCCCAGCACCGAGAACGGGATGAGGACCAGCCCGGCGACGAAGGTCGTCAGCCCGAAGCCGTAGCCGGCGCCGTGCGGCGTCTGCGCGTACCGGGTGATGAGCGTGAGCAGGAGGTACATGCCGATCCCGCCGACGAACATGGCGAGGTTCGCCCCGGCGACCGCCGGGTGCCGCACCGCCCGCACATCGACCAGGGGCGTCGTGCTGCGCAGCTCGATGACGGCCCAGGCGCAGAGCAGTACCACCGCGACGACGGCGAGGCCCGCCGCCACGGCGAGGTGCCGGCTCCACAGATTCCGTTCGCCGGCGAGGAACAGCACCAGGAGCAGCGCAGCGGCCAGGACGACCGCGCCTGCCACGTCCACGTGGGCGGAGCGGCCTTCGGGGGCTTCGGGCATGGAGCGCCACGCGGTCAGGAGGGCGGCGGCGGTGACGACCAGGCCGAGGCCGTAGGCGGCCCGTACCCCGCCGAGCTCGGCGAGCAGTGCGGCCAGCGGGTAGCCGACGCCGGCCCCGATGATCGAGACCACCGAGATCAGGGCGATCACGGCCGCGCTGCGCTCCTCGGGGAGGTGGTCCCGGGCCACGCCCATCATCAGCGCCGTCAGCCCGAGCCCGACGCCCTGAGCCGCCCTGCCGGCCAGCAGCCACGCGAACGGCAGCGGCAGCACGGTGAGCGCGCTGCCGGCGACGACGACCGCCAGCGTGGCGAGGATCGTGGCCCGCCGGTGCGGGCCGGCTCCGAGCCGGCCCAGGACCGGCGTGGCGACGGCGCCGCTGAGCAGCGCGACGGTCAGCGTCCACTGCGCGCTGCCGAGCGAGACGTGGAACGAGGTCGCCACGCTGGTGATGAGCGGCGTCCCGAGGCTGGCGACCGCCGCCACGACCAGAGCGATGAACATCAGGGCGGGGACCAGCAGCCGCGCCTCGGAACGCGCCACCGGGAATGCCTTCACCGCGACCCCGCCGACCGGCCGCCCGGTCACTGCTTCGGCCCTTCGCGGTCCTGGCTTTCGAGCTCTGCCAGATGCTTCAGCGCCGGAAGGGCCGCCACCAGCGCCTCGACCTCGTCGCCGGTGAGCTCGCCGATCAACCGCTCGAACGCGTGGACGCCCGCCTGGCGCCGCGTCCGGACATAGGAGGCGCCGGCCTCGGTCAGGCACACCAGCGTGACCCGCTTGTCGGACGCGTCGCCCCGCCGCTCGACCAGGCCGGACTCCTCCATCACCCGGACCAGGGCGGTTATCGCGGGCTGGGTGACGCCCTCGACCGCGGCCAGATCGGTGATGCGCCGCGGGCCGGTCCGGTCCAGGGTGGCCAGGGTGGCGACGGACGTCAGGCTCATGTCCCGGGGCAGGCGTCTCACGGTCCTGGTGGCCAGGCCGTAGAGGGCTGCCCCGATGGCGGCGGACGCGCCAGGAACGGTGTCTTGACGACTCATGCTCGAAGCATAACCCTTTTATATTCATAGTTTATGGAAATGCTTTGGTGGGTTCCGCCCGTCTGCGACACTCTCAGAGTGCCGACCTCCGGCGGCACGGTTCCACGCTGTAGGCGCTCAAGAACGTTTGTTCCTCAACCCCCCCGGCCGAGGTCTTCCCGGCGTAATCGAGGCTCGCCGGCGGGCCCCGGTGGTACCGGCGAAATCTCCAAGGACGAACTCCCGTTGACCCTGGGCCGGGTCGTTACGGTGCTGACTAAAGTTGCCCGGGTGCGACGCGTATCAGTGGTGGGAATCTCAGGGTCGGGCAAGTCTTCGCTGGCGGCGGCACTCGCCGGGCGGCTGGGCGCGCCGTGGCTGGAGCTCGACTCGATCTTCCACATGCCGGGCTGGACGCCGCGGCCGGTCGAGGGGTTCCGCGCGGAGGTCGACCGGTTCACCTCGGGCGAGAGGTGGGTGGTGGACGGTAACTACTCCGCCGTACGAGACCTGGTGTGGGCGCGCGCCGACACCGTGGTCTGGCTTGATCTGCCGCGGCACCTAGTGATGCGCCAGCTGCTGTCCAGGACGCTGCACCGGATGGCCACGGGGATGGAACTGTGGAACGGCAACAAGGAGTCGTTCCGCTTCCTGCTGGACAAGGACGAGTCAATCATCCGCTACGCCTGGACGAAGCACGCGACCATGCGCGACCGCTATCAACGCGCCGCCGCCGACCCCGCCAACGCCCGTCTGACCTTCGTCCGCCTCACCTCCCGCGACGCTGTCACCCGGCTGACCCGCTCCCTTCCGTAGCGGCACACGACTCGGCCTGGAACTTCCACGGCTACGGCCAGGGGCGAAGTAGGGCTTGGCTGCGCGGCTGACCAGCGGGAGAAACGTCTTGCCGGGCTCTCAGGGGCGGGTCACGCCAGGTCCGGACCTTGCGGTCAGGTTGGTGAAGCCGGCTCCCGGGGAGCCGCCGGCCGCCTGTCCAGAGCCAATGGCAGGGGGAATCTGTCGGTTCCAGCTGATATTCATGATCACCCAGCGTTTCCGATCATCAGTGGAGCCGTGTCATGACGCCAGCGAGCAAATGGGACCACATGGGCCCGGACACGAGTGCCGCCTACCAGCGGTTCGACGAGCTCACCGAGCAGGGACTCGACCCCGGCCCCGGCGTCGACTGGCGGGTCTACGGCACCTACGCGCAGATGAGGCTCTGGCTGGGGCCGGAAGGCGGCCACGACTACGACGAGCGGGTGCTGCGCGTGGTCCGGTCGGTGGCCGAGCGCGACATCGACTTCACCTACCGGGAAGCGCACCACCTCATGAGCCGGGCGGAGCATTGGGTGCGGCAGGGGCACACCCGCTACGAGGAGCTGTTCCGGATCCCGCTCGCGGCGGCCCGCCGGTTCGACTACCAGTTGCGCCGGGACCTGCTGCGCTGGCTGACGTCGGGACCGTGGCTGAAGGACGCGCGGGCGCTTCTGGCCGAGCAGATGACCGAGCTGCTCACCGAACCCGCCGAGCACGGCCCGGCCGGGGTGGTCCGGACCGAGATCGGGGACATCGACCCCTTCGCCCGCATGCTGGCCGAGGAGTACGGCCCGCGCCTGGTCGAGGTACTGCCGCTGTTCCGCCACTGGAACACCGCCCGCTCGACCAAACCCAGCGCCCGGTGGCTCAGGAACGCCGCGCGGATGCTCACCCCCGGCGCGGTCGCCCTGGTCCGTGAGCTGCTCACGCGGCTGGCGGCCTACCGGGGCGGAGACTGGGTCGACCGCTATGACAACGAGGAGTGGTGGGACAAGGTCTTCCTCAAGGAGCACACCATCGTCGTCGTGCGCGGCATCCTGTGGACCTGCCAGGTCATCGACGAGCGCTGGGTGACCTCGCTCGTCACCGACGTCGCGATGACCTGCGGCACCGGCAGCAACGGGATGGGCTCCACGTGCCGCTGCGAACCCGTCACCAACGCCGCCGTCGGTGTCCTGGCCCGCAGGGGCGGCCTCGACGTGATCGTCCCGCTGTCCAGAATCCAGGCGAAGGCGCGCGCGAGGTCCGTACAGAGGAATCTGAGCCTCGCCCTCGACGCGGTGGCCGACGAGAACGGGCTGACCCGCGAGCAGTTGCTCGACCGGACGGTCCCCACCTTCGGCCTGGACACCGACGGCGTCCGCGAGGAGAAGATCGGCGACTACCGGGTCAGGCTGTGCGCCGACGTGTCCGCCCTGCGCTACGTGAACGCCACCGGCAA
Source organism: Streptosporangium subroseum (assembly GCF_900188345.1). Classification (GTDB taxonomy): domain Bacteria; phylum Actinomycetota; class Actinomycetes; order Streptosporangiales; family Streptosporangiaceae; genus Streptosporangium; species Streptosporangium subroseum. Next base: position 35,362 of record NZ_FZOD01000018.1, read on the forward strand.
GACCGTCAAGTCGCTGCCGAAGGATCTGCGCGCGGAGCTGTCCGATCTGCGGGCCATCCTGAAGGAGCTCAAGCTGACGCAGGCGGCCGAGCGATCCCGCTTGGAACAGGCGATCGTCCATGAACGGACGTGGCCCTGGCGCGAGGTGACCGAGTACTTCCTCGACCATCCCGTCACCGGCCCCTACGCCCGCACCCTGGTCTGGCAGATCGCCGGCGGCCCGGCGGCCCTGCCGGTCAAGACCGCCGGCGGCTGGGAACTGGCCGGCCACCGCCCCGCCCCCGACACCGTGGCAGGCCTGTGGCACCCGATCCACGCGACCGCCGACGAGGTGGCGGCGTGGCGCGACCATCTTCTCGAGGGCGGTGTACGCCAGCCGTTCAAGCAGGTCTTCCGCGAGCTCTACCTGCTGACCCCCGCCGAGGAGCGGACCGGCACCTTCTCCAACCGTTTCGCCGGCCACATTCTGCGCTACGGCCAGGCCCGGACCCTGCTGGGCCAGCGCGGCTGGACCGGCCGGTCGATCGGCAACTGGGACTACGAGAACGGCGGCGACCAGGGCGAGGTGGTGCGCGACCTGGCGGGCTGGCAGGCCCGCTGGGCCATGCACATCGTCTCCGCCCCCGGGGCCGAGACCACCATGCTGTGCGCCACCGAGGGCATCACCTTCCACCGCGACGGGCAACCGGCGTCGATGGCCGATCTGCCGCCGCTGGTGCTGTCGGAGATCCTCCGGGAGGCCGACCTCGCCGTGGGCGTGGCCTCGGTCGCCCGCGACGACCAGGCGCTGATCGGCCACGAACGCTATTGGCGCTCCCACGGCTTCGGCGAGCTGACGGAGACGGCCAAGACCCGGCGCGAGGTGCTGGCGCGGCTGCTGCCGAAACTGAAGATCGCCTCCCGGGTGGAGCTGACCGACAGATTCCTTCTTGTACGGGGTGATCTGAGGACGTACAAGATCCATCTGGGGTCGACGAACATCCTGATGGAGCCCAACGACGCGTATCTGTGCATCGTCCCGGCGAGCGGGCGCGCGGCCGGATCGGTGTTCCTGCCGTTCGAGGACGACGGGGGGACGCTGTCGGTGATCCTTTCGAAGGCGTTCCTCCTGGCCGACGACACGGCGATCACCGACCCGGAGATCACCCGGCAGCTCGGCTGAACGCCCGCTCGGACACCGTCGTAGCGGAGGCGGTTCCCCGTCACGGTGGCGGCCTGGTCGTCACCGTGCGGCTCCCGCCCTTCTGAGGTGTCTTGGGCGCGTGTTCGATGAGGGGGACGGATCAGGCGCCGCCGGGCGCGATCCATTCGGTCAGCTCGACGACGATGCCGTTGGGGTCGGTGAGACGCATCAGCCACTCACCCCACGGGTTGCGCCACATCTGCCTGGTGATGGGTGCGTCCTCCGCGTGCAGGCGCGCGTATTCCCTGGCCAGATCGGTGACCGCGAACGCCACCACCGGCTGGGCGATCCGCTCTCGCGGCAGTTCGAGGTCGCGCTGGTGCAGCAGGATGTCCGCGGCCGCGTCGTCGCGGCTCAGCCAGGTGAAGTCCGGGGTTTCGAGCACCTCGCGGAAACCCAGATGAGTGGTGAAGAAGCGGCGGGAGCCTGCCAGATCGTCGACGGTGAAGACGACCGTTGAGGAGACTATGTTCATGATTCTGCCTGTGTGTGGTTGTTTGCAAAGCTTTCCCTCTTATGCGGTTATTCGCCCCATATCAAGATTGTCGGTACGGCCTGGCCGGAGCAATGCCGGATCTTGCAACGCTGCGTTAACCGCAGACTTCACGCCGGGGAGGACACGCTGGAGATCCGCGACATCGAGGTCTCCCCGACACCGGCCGAGGGGCTGCGTGCCGGCCGGTCCGCGAAGGGCTTCGCATCGGCGTGGATCAGGCCCGATCAGCGGCTCAGGGGAGGACCGACGTGCCGCGCATCGGCATGGCCGGCAACAACACGACGGTGGACGATCTCAGCCGGGCAGCGGTCCCAGGTCGCTGACGACGCGGGCGAAGCCGCGGATCATGTCGTTCTCCGCGGCGCTGCACCACACCAACCCGTACGGCAGCGCGTCCATGTCATTGACAGGCAGGTAGGCGATGTCGGGGCGGGGATAGTACCGGGTCACGTGGAGCGGGAAGAGGGCGACGGTCTCTCCCAGGACCGTAGTCATGAAGATGTCCTCGATGTTGTTCACGGTGGCGGTGCGGTCGATCAAGCGGCCCCCGGGGGTGAATTCCGGGACGTATCGCTCGTACCAGGAGTCGGGCACAGATTCGACGGCGGGATGCTGGAAGTCGCTGATCGCCTCCAGGGAGACCGAGGACCATCTGGTGAGCGCATGGTCGCGGGCCACACCCAGCACCCTCGGCTCGGCGAAAAGCAGTGGACCCATGGTGAGGTCGGGCTCCTCGATCGGCAGCCAGGTGACCAGGATGTCGGCCTCCCCGTTGCGTAGCTGGGCGAACGGATCCTGGTAGGCCGACATCCGCAGGCGCAGCTCCCACTGCGGGTGCCGGGCGCGGAAGGTCTCCCAGTAGCGGCGCAGCTCCTGGATGTTGGCCGGGAACAGGCTCACCCGGAGCGTGCCGGTCTTGCCGTGTGCGGCCAGTCGTGCCCGCTCCAAGGTCTGCGCCAGGCCCTGGTGCAGCGGGCGCAGATCGTCCCGCAACTGCTCACCCAGCCGCGTGAGCCGGACGCTGCGGCTGCTCCTCGCGAAAAGCTCGGCACCGATGGCTCGTTCCTGCTTCTTGATCGCCTGGCTGACCCGGGCCACGGAGACGTGCAGCCGCTCGGCGGTGCGGCCGAAGTGCAGCTCCTCGGCCAAGGTCAGGAAGATCTCGATGTCCCGTAGTTCCACAGGTCCCATTTCGCCTATTTGCGCAATATATGGGGGAAGTTTGGCATATCAGGTCAAGAGGGAAGCAGGGGAACAGCCGGACCTCTCCTGAGGTCGCCCCTGATCTGCGTGGAGTCCTCATCGGCCGGGATCAGGCGTTGATCACCCTGGTGCGGATCGGTCCTCGCGGGCCCGTACGCCTCCGCTCGATCACGGCGGAGCGCTGTCTCTCTTACCGGCATTTCGACCTCTGGGGCCGGCGAACTTGGTGATCATTGCGGTGACGGGTTGACGAGCCCGCCTTCGTAGGCGGCGATGACGAGCTGGGCCCGATCACGGCCGTGCAGTTTGGCCAGGAGCCGGCTGATGTGGGTCTTGACCGTGCCGACGGTGAGGTGAAGGTGCTCGGCGATCTCGGAGTTGGACATTCCCCTGCCGATGAGGGTGAGCACCTCGCGCTCGCGCTGGGTGATGCCGCCGAGGTCCCGCCCGGCCGGAGCAGGGCGAGGGTGTCGCAGGAATTCGGCGATGAGCCGACGGGTGACGGTGGGCGCGAGCAGTGATTCGCCGGCGACGACGACCCGGATGGCGGCCAGCAGATCGGTCGCCGGCTGGGCGCGGCCGCGGGTGTGAGGCCGGGGAGCACCTGGGCGTAGAAGATCAGGACCACGGTCACCGCGGCGGACGCGCACGCCGCCAAGCCCGTCACCGACCATCCGACCGAGGTGGTGGAGGCGACCAGGTACAGCACGAGCACGGTCGGCACGAACGACAGCCAGACGGTGCTCGGCGCGACGGCCCCGCCACGGTCGCCAGTACGCCCGCGGCACACGCCAGGCCGAGCATGGCCCGAGGCCACCGCCGCGTCGGCAACGCCTTTTCCACCGAGCCGCCGAGCCCACTCCATGACGAGAAGCTATCTCCTCATCGATCACTTGGCATCTGCCCACGGTCAGAGACCCGTATCCACCCGGGGCCGTACCACCGGCTCGTGCATGCCGGCCAAGAGGCGACCTGAGCCGGACGCGCCCCCACCGCACATGCGGGTCTGCCGAGCATCCACTCCAGGCTTCCCTTTGAGTTGCGTATTCCTATCCAGGCAAGCTAAGTTCTGGATAGGTATCCAGGACTCAGAGGGAGACACGCATGGACATCCAGAACGCTGTCGCAGTGGTGACGGGGGCAAATCGCGGTTTTGGGCGGCAACTGGCCGCCGAACTGCTCAGGCGCGGGGCCAAGAAGGTCTATGCCGGCGCTCGGCGTCCGGAGTCGGTCGACCTCCCGGGGGTCGTGCCGCTGCAGCTGGACATCACCGATCCCGCCTCCGTGGCGCAAGCGGCGAAAGTCGCGTCGGACGCCACACTGCTGATCAACAACGCCGGCATCAGTACGCACGTGGGGCTGATCGACGGCGACATGGCGGACATCAGGCGTGAGATGGAGACGCACTTCTTCGGATCTCTTGACGTCGCCCGCGCCTTCGCCCCCGTCCTCGCCGCCAACGGAGGTGGGGCGATTCTCAACGTCCTGTCCGTTCTGTCCTGGGTGCACTATCCGTCGTATGGCGGCTACAGCGCGGCCAAGGCCGCCGAGCTAGCGATGACCAACGTGATCCGGCAAGAGCTGGCCCCCGCCGGTATCGACGTCACGGCTCTCCATGTCGGCTACATGGACACGGACATGGCCGACTACGTCGACAGCTCGGACAAGGTCGACCCCGCCTGGGTGGCGGGCTTGGCCTTGGACGGTGTTCAGGCGCGCGCCCTCGAAGTGGTCGCCGACGACAAGAGCCGCAATGCCAAGGCCGCGCTCTCCGGCGGACTGGAGCAGCTCTATCCCGGTCTGCCCGCGGCCCGATAACCCATCGGGTGAGACGGCGGTGGGCCGGCGTCTCCCCTTTTCCCAGCCGAGCATGTACGGGTGGTCCCAGCCGGACTTGACGAACGTGAGCGCCGCCCGCGCCGCGGAGGATCGCCGTTGCGAACTCTCCCTGATCCGCGCTGTTGCGTTGATCAAGCAGCACTGAGTAGGAATGAACGACTCAGGAGTTAGACTGGCGCCATGGGTACCGTCAATGTCAAGCACAAGGCAGAAGAGGTGTGCTCGATCGCGCGCACGCTCGACATCGTGGGCGACAAGTGGACCTTTCTCATTTTGCGAGAAGCCTCCTTGCAGGAGGTGACCCGGTTCGCGGACTTCCGCGACCGGCTCGGGATCGCCCCGGACATGCTCAGTAATCGCCTGAACATTCTCGTAGACGCAGATGTCATGGAGAAGCAGCCCTATCGCGAGCCGGGCGCCCGAACCCGGTACAGCTACCACCTGACTCCGGCAGGCGAGCAACTGCTCCTGGTGCTTGCCGCGCTGCAGCAGTGGGGCGACGAGAACAGGCCCCCGGCCTCGGGACCGAGCGTTCTCAGGCGTTCGGCGGACCACGGACGACCGGTGCGTGTGGCATTCGTCGACGACACCGATACCGTCATCCCGGCCGACAGCGTGGTGTTCAGCCTCACCGCCTCCGCTCCGGTCATGGACCCGCGCTCCTGAAGGTGGACCCCGCGGTATTCGCGACCCTCTTCGCGCGGCTCGTCGAGTCGTCTCCGGAGAAGCTCCGGCGGGGTTATCGCCGTCCGACGCCGTTGAGCAGTGTGTCGACGATGAGATCGGCGGCCTGCGGGGGATCGAGCAGGGGGAACTGGTGGGCGGCGGTGTCGACGAGGTGATTCAGCATGGCGCGGGCCCAGTGGACGGGCACGTCGGCGCGTAACAGGCCTTCGTCGGCCGCCCGCTGGACGAACCTGTCGAGCCGCGCGCTCTGTTCTTCCCGGCGGGCATTCGCGGCCGGATCCGCACGCATCATCCGGCGCACATCCACCGGCCACTCCCGGCTGACCGGGATGATGTCCTCCACATATCGGTGCAGCGCCACCGCCACCTGGGCCTCGACGAGCCTGGCCGTGTCCAGCACCCGCTCGGAGGAGTCGAGTTTCGCCTGGAAGATGGCCGCGAGCAGGGCCTCCTTGGTGGGGAAGCGCCGGTAGACGGTGCGCCGGTCGACTCCGGCCTCGGCGGCGATCGCGGCGATGCTGGTCGACGGGTCCTCGGCCAGCAGGCGGGCACCCGTACGCAGGACCGCGTCGAGGTTGCGGACGGCATCGGCTCTCATGATCCCACCAGTGTACTGAGGTGTGACACCTGCCCGCTTGACATACACAGAGATGAGGCACAAAATCCTGTTAGTGTCACACTGATGTGACAGATACTCCGCAAGTCATCTGGAGGAGACACGGTGATCAGGACTTGGCTCATCACGGGAAGTTCGCGCGGCTTCGGACGCGAGCTCGCGGTAGCCGCACTTGAGCGCGGGAATCGGGTGGTCGCCACCGCCCGCCGGCCGGAACAGCTCGACGACCTCGTGCGGAAGTACGGCGACCGCGTGCGCACGTTCGCCCTCGACGTCACCGACGCCGACGCCGCACGCGCCGCCGTACGGCTGGCCGTCGACGAGTTCGGCGGGCTCGACGTGGTGGTGAACAACGCCGGCTACGCCAACTCCTCCCCGATCGAGGAGACGTCGGACGAGGACTTCCGCGCACAGGTCGAAGCCAACTTCTTCGGCGTCGTCAATGTCACGAAGGCCGCCCTGCCGGTGCTGCGCGCACAGCGTTCGGGGCACATCCTGCAGTTCTCCTCCATCGGCGGGCGCGTGGGCGGATCTCCCGGCCTGGCCGCCTACCAGTCCGCGAAGTTCGCGGTCGAAGGCTTCTCGGAGGTGCTCAACAACGAGGTGAAGCCACTGGGCGTCAAGGTCGTCATCATCGAGCCCGGCGCGTTCCGCACCGACTGGGCCGGCTCGTCCATGAGCATCCCGGCCGTGGGGCCGGACTACGAGGAGACCGTCGGCGCCATGAACCGTCGGCGTGCGGGCTATGACCGGACGGCGCCGGGCGACCCCGCGCGGGCGGCGCGCGTCATTCTCGACGTCGTGGACCTCGACGAGCCGCCACTGCGTCTGCTGCTCGGATCGGACGCGGTGAACCTGGCGGAGAAGTCGTCCGATGCCCACGCCGCCGAGGCCGCGCGGTGGGCGGAGGTGAGCCGCTCCACGGACTTCCCGTCCGGTGAGTGACCTTCCATACGGCTACCAGGCCGCAGACCGGGAAGAGTTGGAGCCGTACGGCTGTCGGGCCGCGGACAGGAGCGTTGCCCCATAAAGAGCCGTGCCGTCGGGCCGCAGGCCGGGAAGAACTGCGCTGCGCGCCGACCCGTACGGCTGTCGGGCTGCGGGCGGGGAAGTGTCGACGGCAACCGTGTATGGCCCGGGTGCGCGTCCCCAATGGCCACGCACCGCACCTTCCCCGGCGGGTGTCGTGCGTGGCCCGTGAGATGATTACTCCTACGGCGCCCTCTCGGCCTCGGGTCCAGCAACCCAGGCGAGAGGGTTTTTTCATGCCCGAAACCGCGGTGACGCGTCATCCCGCGGCGGGTGTGCCAACCCGATCAAGGAGTACTCGATGAAACTCGGTCTGACCTGCCCCCGCTTCACCTGGCTCGGCGGCGACACCGCCATCGCCGGGCGGTTCGCGGACGTCGCCCGCGGCGCCGAAGGAGCGGGGCTGCACAGCCTGTGGGTGATGGACCATTTCTTCCAGATCCCCAACTTCGGCGCCGTGGAGGATCCGATGCTGGAGGCGTACGGCGCGCTGTCCTATGCCGCCGCCCTCACCGACCGGGTCACGCTGGGCGCCCTCGTCACCGGAGCCGTATACCGCGAGCCCGGGCTGCTGGTGAAGCAGGTCAGCACCCTGGACGCGCTCTCCGGCGGCCGCGCCGTCCTCGGCATCGGCGCGGGCTGGTACGAACCGGAGGCCCGAGGGCTGGGCCTCCGCTTCCCCTCCCTGGCCGAGCGGTTCGAGCGGCTGGAGGAGACGCTCCAGATCGCCAGACAGATGTGGAGCGACGAGGACAAGCCGTACGAGGGCAGGCACTACAGACTGGAGCGTACGCTCAACGCGCCGCAGGCGAGCCCGCCGATCCTGATCGGCGGCAGCGGGGAGAAGAAGACCCTCCGTCTCGTCGCCGAGTACGCCGATGCCTGCAACTTCCTGTACGGCGCCGACGTGCCGCACAAACTCGGCGTGCTGCGCGCCCACTGCGAGCGGCTGGGACGGCCCTACGAGGAGATCGAGAAGACCCTCCACCTGCGCATCCCCGACGGCCAGAGCGTCGAGGAGAGCGTCCAGCGCTGCGGAGACCTGGCCGCCCTGGGCATCGACCACGTCATCGCCGCCGTCCCGGACGCCGCGGCCGACTCCTCGCTCGCGCATCTGGCCGCGCTCGCCGCCCAGATCTCCGCCATCACCCCGGCCGGACGCTGAACGTGTGGCCCCAACCTCTTTCAGGTGTCACCTGGAAGCAGAACCACGTTGGTTGTTCTGGGGACGGGGAGAGGGGTGCGGAAGAGAAGGGCCAGGCTTGCCACATGCAGGAGGAGGATGACAATTCCCGCGGTTGATATCGCGGGCTCGTTCCACCAGGGTGCTGCGACCTGAGTGGCCACGAAGTTGTGGAACAGGCTTGTGTCGCTGTAATGCAGGGCAGACTCCAGCAAGGCTGCGGTGTAGGGCAATCCGAGGATCCCAGCCATCAAGCCGGCCCACAACCGTGCGCGCCCGTGGCTGAGCAGCAGGATCAGGCCGCCCACCACGACAGGGATGGCCGGGATCGCAAGATAATTGACGTGGACCCGCATATCGAGGAGGAAGGCTTCGGGGAGGAGGTCTGATTCGCCGTACTCGTTGATCAGACCGGCCCGACAGCCGACGTAGTTCACTGCGGCGTAGATCAAGAGCAAGGCCGGGGTGAGCAACATCAGTACGGTTGCCTGGCGGGGCGGGCTCATCCACAGGGGTGGGGATTCCTGCTCGACGGGTTGCTTCCGATGTCTGATCAACCACGACACTCCGTGGCTGCCGGTCAGCAGGACGAGGCTCTGTATCTGTGCGACCGCGCCGGCCACGAGCAGGACGTAGCGGAGGGGGTCGTACCAACCGGGCTGAACCAGATCGATGATGTGCGAAAGTTCCCCGCCGTCGGTCACGATCAGGAGGGTGGACTGTTGCCTGAGGAATACCCGCCAGAGCATGGCCACATAAACGGCGGTCAGTCCGGCGGCCACCGCGAGGAGGGGCGTGGGCCGGCGTGCGCCATGCCGGACCTTCCGCGCGATCACGCCGAACGCGACGGTGGCTACCGCGGTGAATATCCCCAGCCCGAGTAGCTGGTCACGGACGCTCGTGCCGGCCTGGTGTGCCGCAGAGCGCCACATCGCCGCTGAGATCTCCCGCGGATCCTCGTAGTCCGGCAGGGTGAGTGAACTCCGCGCGTAGGCGAGCAGCGTGATCAGTGCCATCACGGCTCCGATCGGGACCGGAGAGAGGATCAAGGCGATCGTGATTCTGATCTTTCCTGGGGGAGCCTCCATGTGATCTTTGACGTGACGAAACTCACCGGCGTTCCTCCCCTGAATCCCGGTGGTTCAGCCACTTGTGACCGGTCTGGGGAAGATCAAGAAAAGGTGCACCCGACCTGCCGGGATCTGAGTGTCCACGTCATGATCTCAGCTGGAAGGGGGCACCTTTCCGGTGTTGAAGACCATCGGATGGGGGCGGCGGCCGGCCGTGTCCTGATCTACTGGAACCGCCTCACCCCGCTTTCCGCCGATAAATCATGCTCATTTCCTCTGCCCCAGCATGAACCGGGCCCGCAGGGGAATATGGGGCCGTATTTTTGCGCGCTGTGAATTTTTTCAGGCGGCGGTCCGGTGTAGGTAATTTTCTTGGTACGTGCGCTCCGAAAATTTTATTTCATTTAGCACGGTCCAAAGAGCGAACCGTCTTCCCTGGCGTTCACCGGAACCGTCGCCGGAACGTGAGCGGTTTGGACGTGCCGGCCCGCGTAATCTTTTTCTTCCCTTCAGGTGAGTACCGGTCGAAGGCGGAAACCCACGATCATGGGTCGCTAGGCAAAACAGGATTTATGCGCATTTGTGTGGTTCATGTTGGTGAATAGTGTGCGCTAAAGAGTGATGCCGATGGATTTCAAGATTCTGGGACCGATCGAGGTGCGGGCGGCCAATGGGCGGCCGATCGCACTCGGACGGCGCAAACAGCGGGTGTTGCTCGCCGCCCTGCTGCTCAATGCCGGTAAGGCGATACCCACCCAGCGGATGCTCGACTGGCTGTGGGAAGAACAGGCTCCTCCCACAGCCGAGTCGAATCTCTACACCTATATCTCCGCGCTGCGACGGGTTCTCGGCGCCCCTTCCCGGATCGAGGCGGGCTCCAACGGATACGTACTCCGGGTAGCTCCCGGTGAAATCGACGTTAAATTGTTCGAAGAACTCGCCGCACAAGGACGTCGAATGTTATCCGAGGGGCGAAATGACGTCGCGCTCGAACGGTGCACCCGGGCCGTGGGCCTCTGGCGCGCCGAGGCGGTTCTGGAGGGACTGTCCCTTCCCGAGCCGTTGCGGGGCGAGGCGGCGCGGCTGGAGCGGTTGAGAGCGGCCGTCGTGGACACCTCGCTGGAGGCCCGGCTGGCACTGGGCCAGCACGGCGAGGTGCTTCCCGATCTGGAGGCGTTGACCCGCAGAGATCCGCTGAACGAACGGCTCCGGGCGCAGTTCATGCTCGCCCTGTACCGCTCCGGCCGCCGGGCCGACGCGCTCGCGGTGTACCAGGGCGCGCGGGAGATGCTCGCCGCGGAGCTGGGCGTCGATCCCGGTCCGGACCTGATCCGCGTGCATCAGCAGATCCTCGTCGACGATCCCGCGCTGGCGGCGCCGTCGCCGTCGATCACCGTCCGCAGGTTTTTCGCCCCGGCCGAGCTCCCGGTCGACTCGGCCGCCTTCACCGGGCGTGCCGCGGAGGTCTCCCGGTTACGGACGGCGCTGGCCTCCGCGGGCTCGGGCCCGATCGTCATCTCCGCGGTCGCCGGAGCGGCCGGGATCGGCAAGTCGGCGTTCGCCGTACACGTCGCCCACCAGGTCGCGGACCGGTTTCCCGACGGGCAGCTCTACGTGAACCTGCACGGCTCGACCCCCAACGTCAAGCCGCTGAAACCGGCCGAGGTCCTCGCCCGCCTGTTACGTTCCCTCGGCGACGACGCGGCCGCGCCGGCCGAGGTGGACGAGCTGGCCGCGCGATTCCGTTCGCTGACCGACGGCAGGCACCTGTTGCTCCTGTTCGACAACGCCCGGGACGCCGCGCAGGTGCGGCCGTTGCTGCCCGCCAGTCCCACGTGCTGCGTGCTGATCACCGCCCGGAGGATGCTGACCTCGCTGGACGCCGTCGCGCATCTCCGCCTCGACACCATGGCGGAGGACGAGGCGATCACCCTGCTGAGCCGCCTGGTCGGCGACGAGCGCGTCGCCGCCGATCCGCGGGCGGCGCGCGCGATCGTACGGCTCTGCGGGGGACTGCCGCTGGCGATCAGGATCGCCGCCGCCCGGCTGGTCGCCCGGTCGGGCCTGTCGCTGCGGGCCCTCGCCGACCGTCTCGCGGTCGAGGACCATCGCCTGTCCGAGCTGCAGGCCGACGACCGGGCGGTCCGGGCCTGCTTCATGATGAGCTACCGCGGCCTGGAAGCCGAGCACTCCCGCATGTTCCGGCTGCTGAGCCTGCTCGGCGGATCCGACATCAGCGTCGCGGTCGCCGCGGCGCTGGCCGACCGCTCCGAGGAACAGACCGCGGATCTCCTGGAGCATCTCGCCGACGTCCAGCTTCTCGAGGTCTGCGACGTCAACCGCTATCGCATGCACGACCTGCTCTGCCTGTTCGCCCGTGAACGGACCCGGCAGGAGGAGACCGAGGAGGAGCAGACGAAGGCCGTACGGCGGGTGCTTCACAGTTATCTCGTCATCACCGGCGCCATCGGCAACGTGTACAACCTGCGGACCAGGCGGAACGCCAAGTTCGGCCGCCCGGCGCTCGGCCGCTCCGGCCCGTCGCCGGACGACTTCACGGCCGATCATCGCACGGAGCCGGCCGACGAGGCGACCCGCTTCCACGCCGAGACCACCGCCGTCCTGCGGGGGCTCAGAGATCCGGTGAAGGCCGCCCTGGACCTGGGCTATCTGGCGGAGATGCACCGTCTCGCCGGCCGGCCCGACATGGCGACCCTCTGCTATCACGAGGCGCTGGAGGCCGATCTCGCGGGCGGCGCCGTCGGGACCTACCGCACGGCGGAGCACTGGTGGGGATTGGGGCGGGCCTACCAGGATCTGGGGGACGAGGCGCGGGCCCGTGAATGCCGGTATACGAGCGCGACCATCCTCCACACGCTCCACCTGATCAACGGCGATGAGAAACGAGCGATCGAAACCGGCGCGGGATCTGACACGCCGGAAATCATCCTCACATACACCCGCCGCGGTCGCGGGATCTGACGGGCGAATCCCCGAGGTCGCGCGCTGAGCTGTCCTTTTTTCCGGCGTTCGCCGGACGGCGGCGCCGACCTATGCAGATTTGTATAGGGCAAGGTATAGCCACATTTAACACTATTGGCGACATGTCTCTCGTTTTCTCACACCTCTAGGAGAAGGCGGCACCGTGCGCAGGCGTACCAAAGGGCTGACCGAAAACAGCGGCGGTACCGCTGCGAAAATCCAACCGGCGCCCGCCTGGCGACGATTTTCATTCTCGGACCGAAATGCGCCCGTAATGTCAGAATCGGTCAATTCGCACAAAACCCCGGGAAAGGGTGGACGTGTCTGAGTTAATCGGCATCGATGAGTGTGAAAACCTTACCGTGAAGCAGGTTCAGAACCTGTACGGAAGGTATGTCAGCCGGAGCCAGGTCAACCTCATGACCTCCTTCGGTTTCGGTCGCGAACTTGTCGAACGGGCCGAGGGCGCCTGGATCTGGACACGCGACGGCCGCCGTATCCTCGACGTCACCGGCGGGGTCGGCGTTCTCAACCACGGCCACAACCATCCGCGAATCCTGGCGGCACGACGCCGTTTCGCCGAGCGGCGGCGAATGGAAGTGCACAAGGCATTCTTCTCGCCCTATTTGGCCGCGCTGAGCCATAACGTGGCCACGCTGCTGCCGGGCGACCTGAACATCTCCTACTTTCCGAACTCGGGCGCGGAGGCCAACGAGGGCGCCGTCAAGATGGCGTACAAGTATCACGGCGGCCGGCGTAACACGATCCTGCGGTCCGACATCAGCTTCCACGGCAAGACCCTTGGCGCGGGGAGCCTGACCGGATCGTCCGAGAACGCGTTTCGATTCCCCGGACTTCCCGGCATCGTCGTCCACCCGTTCGGCGACGTCGCGGCCGTGCGGGCGGCGGTCGACGCCGCGCGCACCCCCGAGGGGAAGTGCGACGTCTACGCGCTCATGGTCGAGCCGTACAGCGCGTCGAGCATGCGCTGCTGGTCGGAGACGGACCTTCACGAGCTGCGCCGGCTCTGCGACGAGAACGACATCATCCTGATCTTCGACGAGGTGTACACGGGATGGGGTAAGACCGGAAGCCTCTTCTACTTCATGCGCTATCCGGGCCTGCTGCCCGACATCCTGGTGTACTCGAAGTCGCTGGGCGGCGGAAAGGCGTCGATCGCCGGATACACCGCGCGCGAGCCCATCTTCCGCAAGGCGTACGACCGGCTCTCCGACGTCATCCTGCACAGTACGACCTACTACGGGTTCGGCGAGGAGACCGCCACCGCGATCGAGGCGATCAACGTGGTCGTCGAAGACGACTATCCCGCGCGGGCGCGGCAGATCGAGCGCATCCTGAAGCCCGGCCTGGAGAACATCCAGAAGCGTTACCCGGAGGTGGTCGGCCAGGTGGCCGGCACGGGGGCGCTGTGGGGAGTGTTCCTGACCGGCGGCCCCAAGGTGCTCGACATCGCCGGCAAGCTGGCACCGGGCTTCTCCGGCGATCCGCACTTCCGCACCAAGCTGATCACCCTCTCGGTGATCGCCGAGCTCTACCGCGAGCACGACATCGTGTCGTACTACAGCCCGAACGTCGAGAACCCCCTCGTCGTCGCGCCGACCCTCGCCATCGAACCCGACGACCTCGAGCACTTCCTGGACGGCCTCGACAAGACCCTGGCCAAGGGCCTGCCGCGGCTGCTCGCCCGATTCGTGCGGGAGAAGGTGGGGTCGCGATGGCCTATCGGGTCGTAGTGACCGGCAGCGCCGGAATGCTCGGCGGCAACCTGGCCCGGCGGCTCGTGCTCGCGGGCCACGAGGTGATCGGCGTGGATCTGCGCCCGCAGTCCGACCCGGCCCCGCAGTGGCAGCACCGGGTCGGCGACGTGCGAGACGTCTCGCTGATGGCCGAGGCGATGGCCGGGGCGGACGCGGTCGTGCACTGCGCCGGCGCGCTGCCGAGCTATCCCGCGGAGCAGATCCACAACCTGATCGTCGGAGGCACGCACAGCGTGCTGGAGGCCGGGCGTCAGGCCGGCGTGGAGCGTGTGGTCCACATATCCTCCACCGCCGTGTACGGGCTTCCGAAGCTGGTGCCCACGCCGGAGGAACATCCGCGCGAGCCGGTCGACCCCTACACCAGGGCCAAGACCGAGGCGGAGGAGCTGGCCGAGAAGTATCGATCCGGCGGGATGTGCGTGCCGATCCTGCGTCCCAAGACCTTCCTCGGTCCCGGCCGGATGGGCCTGTTCGCGATGCTCTTCGAGTGGGCCGAGGAGGGCCGGAACTTCCCGGTCCTCGGCCGCGGGGACGTGCGCATCCAGATGCTCGCCATCGAGGACCTGGTGGACGCCGTGGCCGGCGTCCTGACGGCGCCGGCGGACATCGCGAACGACACCTACAACCTCGCGGCCGCGGAGTTCGGCACGCTACGGGAGGACTTCCAGGCGGTGCTCGACGCGGCCGGTCACGGCAAGCGCGTCGTGTCGCTGCCCGTCCGACCGGCCCTGGCCGGACTCCGGCTGCTGGAGCGGACCCGGCTGTCCCCCGTCTACGGGCGGCTGGTGCACAAACTGCTCGCCGACTCCTACGTCAGCACCGACAAGGCCCGCGAACGGCTCGGTTTCCAGCCCCGGCTGTCCAATCGCGAAGCGATCCTCCGTACGTACGCGTGGTGGCGGGAGCACCGCACCGCCGGCTCGCCGCAGGGCGCCGGCCAGACCAGCCGCGACGCGTGGCGGCAGGGCGCGCTGTCGCTGGCGAAAGTCTTCTTCTGAGCTGACCGGGGAGATCATGTACGTCGTCGAGCCGACAGGCATTCCAGAGAGCCCGCAGCGCCGGGAACCGGCGCCGGACCAGGCAGCCGAGACCCGGGAACAGGCTCCGGGCCAGATGGCTCCGGGTCAGATAGTGGAGATCTGGGAACCGGCTTCGGGCCAGATCGTGGAGGCCCGGCCACACCTGGTCGCGGACCTCTTCAGTTTGATACGGCCATCGCACGCGGCCAAGGCGATCCTCCTTGTGCCGCTCGCGCTCATCGACTCCTCCCCGTGGAACCTCGCCACCGTGGGCAGGGTCATCCTGGCCACGGTCGCGTTCATCCTGGCCTCCGCCGCCGTCTACATCGGCAACGACATCGCCGACCGGCACCGTGACGGGCACCACCCCGTCAAGCGCCATCGCCCCGTCGCCGCCGGCCGCGTGGGGATCGTGGTCGCGTACGTCTACTGTGCCGCCCTACTCACGCTGCTCGGCGCCATCGTCGCCCTCGCGCCGGGATCGTACTGGCCGATCATCGTGTACCTCGTGATCAACGTCGCGTACAGCGGCTTTCTCAAGCACATACCGCTGGTCGATGTGGGCACGGTGGCGGTCTGTTTTGTCCTCCGGGTCGTCCAGGGGTACGAGGCGATCGGAGGACGGCCGGCCGCCTGGTTGCTGGTCACGGTGTTCTCGATGTCCCTGCTGCTCCTCATCGGCAAGCGGCGCCAGGAACTCCTGGACACGGGGGCCGCGCACCGGCCGGCGCTCCGCGGCTACTCGATGGAGCTGACCAACTGGCTGCTGCAGATCGCCTCCGTGCTCGCCCTCGTCTCCGGCCTCATGTATCTGCGAGACGAAGGCCCGTTCGGTCCCGACTACGGTCAGACGGCGATGCTCCTGTCCACGCCCTTCGCGCTCTTCGCCCTTTTCCGCTACCTGCAGATCCAGCTGATGGACGAAGACGGCGGTGACCCGGTCCGAATCCTGCTGCGGGACCGCGTCATGGTCACCAACTCGATGTTGTGGGCCGCCACCCTGGGTGTGACGCTCGCGTTCGCCCACTATCCGGCCCTGGCCGCTGCCGTCCCCCTGTGAGAGCGACACGGAAGGAAAGAATGGAAGTCCGCATATTGGGCCCGGTTGAGGTGACCGTCGACGACCGGCGCGTTTCTCTGGGACCACCTCAGCGACGTGCGGTGCTGGCCGCCCTGGCGGTCGATGTCAACCATCCCGTATCCCTTCAGACGTTGATCGACCGGATCTGGGATCTTCCGCCGGACCGGGCGACGGATTCGCTGTACGCCCACATCGCACGCCTGCGACAGGCACTGACGGGAACCGCGGTCTCCATCGAGCGCCGCGGTGGCGGTTACGTGCTGGAGGGCGACCCCGATCGGGTGGACGCCTACCGGTTCCGCCGGCTGGCGAAACAGGCGCAGACCCATGCCGGTGACGACTTCGCCCGGGTCGCGCTGCTGGCCGAGGCGATGGAGCTCTGGCGCGGCTCACCGCTGACCGACATCTCGGGAGACTGGGCGGCCCGGATCCGGTACAGCATCGAACAGCAGTTTGTCGGCGCCATCGTCACCTGGGCGCAGGCACACCTGCGGCTGGGACGGCCAGAGGCGGTGGTCACCGAGCTCACGCCCCTCATTCCCCGTTATCCGCTCGTGGAGCCACTCGCGAGCATGCTGATGCGCGGTCTCTGCGCCCTGGGGCGCACCGCGGAGGCGGTGGCCCAGTACGCACGCCTGCGCGGGTATCTGGCCGATCAGCTGGGCATCGAGCCGGGGCCGGAGCTGCGCGCGCTGCACCAGGAGATCCTGCACGGCGATCACGACCCGCCGGCCTGGGCGGTCGAAGGGGCGGTCCGGACCGGCACCGGCCACACCGGCACCGGCCACACCGGTCCGGTCTGGGTGCCACTCGGACAGCCGCCGCGGGCCGAACCGCCGATCTGGGTTCATCCCACGGCCCACGTGCCCGGCCGGGTGCTGTCCCGCAGGCACTGACCCTTCTCCGGAGCGCGTTCTCAGATCACGGACTCGTCGAGACGACCAGGCGCTGCCCGCTGTGGTCGGAGAGGCCCTTCGACCGGACCAGCTCGTACCGGTGCACGGTGACGTCCGGTGTGGTGAACGCCCAGTCGATCCGCCACAGAGGCCATCGATCGTCCCAGGACGTGGGATAGAGCGATCCGAGCACCGGGGTGGCGTCGACCATCCGATCCGGCATCAGGCGCATGATGCCCATCGCCGGTGAGGCGTTGAAGTCTCCGGCCAGGACGGCCGGGTGCGGGTTCTTCTCGACGTCGGCCGCGAGCGCGCGGAGGTTGGCCTGCCGCAGTTCGTGCTGGGTCCGGTTGAGACGGCGAGGGTCCAGGCCGGGCGGGGAGGCGTCGACGGGGGAGTTGATGTGCGCGTTGTAGAACGAGACGGTGCCGTCACCGACGCGTACGTCCGTGCGCAGCGTCTTCACCGTGGAGAAATCAGGTAGATCCGGGCTGGACGGTATGGTCACATCGCGTTCTTCGGGCAACCACGGGCGCAGGTCGACCCCTCGCTCAGAGACGATCGGGAACCGGGAGACCGTCACCATTTCGCTCGCCACGGCGATGTGATAACCGGGGAACTCCCGGCGCAGCCTGGCCTCGTCGTCCACCCGGATCGGCTTCGAGTCCCGGCCGAAGTAGACGTACTCCTGAAGGAGATACACGTCCGCCCTCTGGTCCCGGAGATACCGGTAGAAGTCGGCGATCTCACGCGGCGGCGTGCCGGTGGGCGGTGGCATCGCCCCGCCCGCCGCCGGCTGGTCCCAGTACCAGGTGTTCCAGGAGAACACCGTGATCGCGTCCGCCGGGGCCGGGGCCGAACGGTGCCACAGGGAGGCGGGGTTGAGCCCGCTCACGCCTCCGCCGAGCACCACGGAGGCGAGTGTCACCGCGGTGATCCACCCTCGGGCCAGGCGTGCCGGCAGGGCCACCGCGAGCAGCAGGACCGGGACGACCGCGAACACGATCGGTGGAAGGAGCTCCGGAACCTGCCACCACCACACCCGGCCGGACAGCGCGCGATGGAGCGCCACGAACACCAGCCAGGCGACCGACGCCGACAGCACCGACCAGGTCGCCCACCGCGACCACCGCGACCGCCGGGCACGTCGTGGCTCGGCGGTCGCGGTCACGACCTGGGTATCGGTCATCGGCGGCCGCGTTCGGGACGTACGTGTGAGGGCATCCCGGGTGCGCCGGGACGTACGGATGGCGCGGGCATCCCGGGACCTCCACGCGGCGTGGGCATCCCGGGTGCGCCGGGACGTACGGTTGGCGCGGGCATCCCGGGTGGGCTAGGACGCACGCGGGGCGCGGGCATCCCGGGTGTGTACGGACGAGTCATCACATCGCGGCCTCTCCGGCGGCCGCGGGCCGCACGAGCAGGTCTGGTTCGTAGAGCCTACGGAACCTGGCCGAGCAGAACCACTGCACGACTCCGGCCGCCACCCCGGCCGCGATGGTCACGTTCACCACAAAATGCACCGCGCCGTAGTAGAGCAGGAACAGCGGGCCACGCCGGCGCAGCACGAACCGGTACATGCCGAGGTCCGCCAGGATCGACACGGCCAGGGCGAGGAGCGGCAGCGCGGCGCCGGCGGGACCGAGCAGCACCGCCGGTGCGGTGACCACCGCCGCCAGCGCGGCGAGACTTCCGCCGGCCCGGTTCGAGGTCTCGAATCCCCGGGCGAAACGCTTCCGCTGCGCGTACAGCGGCACGCGGGCGCGTCCCCGCCGGAACAGCTTGCGCAGCAACTTGAGCAGCTTGTCGTCGTGGTCGTGCCGGGAGCGCACCGCCGTGGTGAGCACCATGCCGTACCGCTGGGTGAGGCGGTGACCGTAGTCGACCTCCTCGGTCTCGCGCAACCGCGTGTTGAACAGCCCGACGTCGTTGAACACGTGGCGGGGCATCGCGACCAGCGCCGGGAAGAGGAACGAGATGGGCCCCTCGGAGCTCGCCGTCCAGTAGTAGTACTGCAGCGCCCGATATTCCTCGACGCGGCTGTCGCGGATCAGCGGCTCCGGGTCGTGGATGCTGCACACCGCCCCGAGCCGCGGGTCGGCCGCGAGCATGGCCACCGCCACCTCGACGGCATCGGGGTAGGCGGCCACGTCGGAGTCGACGAACACGAGGATCTCACCGCTGGCGTGGGCGGTGCCGAGGTTGCGCGCACCGGCCACGCCCAGGTTGTGCTCGGTGCTGACGACCCGGACACCGAGCCGGCGCGCGACCGCGACCGAGTCGTCGGTGCTGCAGTCGTCCACCACGATCAATTCGATCGGCTGGTAGGTCTGGGCCTGCATGGCGAGCAGGCAGAGCTCCAGCGAGGTCGCGTAGTTGTGGTTGGGCACGATCACCGTTACCAGGGGGCGGGGGTCGCTCATCGCTCACGCACCCATCGCCGGCGCGGACTGCTTCGGCATGTCGTAGGTACGCCGGAACCGAGGGGAGACCAGGCACTGCGCGACCCCGACGAACACCGCCACCGCGACGGTGACGTTCACCAGGAAGTGGACCGCGGCGAAGTAGACGGTGAACGCCGCACCGGCGTAGCCCCAGACGAAGCGGTACATCCCCAGATCCGACGCGATGGAGCCGGCCAGCAGCAGGATCGGCGCGAGCAGCCAGAGCGGGCCGAACAGCACCGGCAGCACTGCGGCGACCACCGCGAACAGGGCGGCGAGCGAACCCCAGCCGCGGCTGCTGTTGGTCGGGCCGCCGTTGAAGTCCGGCCGGCGCAGGTACAGCGGGATGTGCAGGCGCGCGCGGTGGAAGAACTTCGACAGCACCACGCTCAGCCGGTCGTCATGGTCGTGCGCGCCCCGGATCGTGAGGTCCAGCACGATCCGGTAGCGCTGGGTGATCCGGTGGCCGTAGTCGGCGTTCTCGCTGTGGCGCAGCGCCGGGTTGAGCGGGCCGATCTCGTGGAAGACCCTGGTCCACATCGCGAAGATCGCGGAGTAGATCGTGGTGATGTCACCCGCGTCGCCGGAGATCCAGTAGTGCAGCTGGAGGCTGCGGTACCGCTCCACGCGGCTGTCGGGGATCAGCGGCTCCGGCTCGTACGTGCCGCACACCACCCCCAGCGTCGGATCGGACGTGAGCAGCGCCACCGCGTTCCCGACCGTGTCCGGGGTCAGCGCCACGTCCGAGTCGAGGAAGAACAGCACCTCACCGAGCGCGTGCTGGACGCCGAGGTTGCGTGCCGCCGGCGCACCGATGTTGGTGTCGGTGATCAGCACCCGCACCCCGTGCTGATGGGCTATCTCCACCGAGTCGTCGGTGCTCCGGTCATCAACGACGATCACCTCGATGTGCGGGTAGTCCTGCCGCTCCAGTGCGCTCAGGCACAGGTCCAGCGTGCGGGCGTAGTTGTAGTTCGGCACGATGACCGAGACCAGCGGTTGCCGTTCATCCATGATCGATGACCCCTTCGGGTTGGCGGGCGGCCACCGGCCGGGAGGGGACCCGCCCGCCGGACGCTCGCTCGCACTCGTCTGTTCCGATGCCTGACATGGCTACTTGTCTCCCGCCACGCTCGTGGGAGCCGGCGCAGGCGCCGGGCCCGCGGTCGGTTCCACCGCCGGCTCCACGGCCGGGGCACGCCGGATGACGACCTCGGCCGCCGCCAGCGCCGCCGCTCCCAGCGCCACCTCGCTGACCGTGGAGATCAGCCGGCTGGCCACCGCCACCACCGCGGCCGCCGGCGCGGGCAGCACCACCGTCAGGGCGGCGGCCAGCACCGCCTCGCGGACGCCGATCCCGTCGGGTATCACGACCGTCAGCATCCCGACCGTCGTGGCCAGGGTGAACGCGCCCACGCACAACCCCAGGGACCGCAACGGGTCGGCCCCCATCGCCACCGCGAGCAGCCAGAGGTGCAGGCCGGTGACCAGCCATGACACCGCCTGCGCGACGACCGCCAGCCGTATCCCGCGGGCCGAGGCCGACCTGGGGTCCGGCTGGCGCAGCAACCGCAGCACCAGGTTCGCGCCGTGGTTGACCAGCTGCGGCCGTACCAGCACGACCACGATCAGCAGCGCCGCCGCCGCCGCCAGCCACGCCACCTGGGCGCCGAGCATCTGCACACCCGCGAGCAGACCGATCGTGAGCCCGGTCAGCAGCACCAGGCTCATGCTCAGCGCCGCCGTACTCATCAGCCGCGCCAGGCCGACGCCGTTGGCCGTGGCCACCTTGGCCGAGGCGATCAGGCCCGGCACCTTCCCGGGCACGTACTTGCTCAGGAACACCACGAAGAAGACGCGTGCCACCCGTGGTCCGCTGACCGGCGAGCCGAGTTCGAGCAGCACCACCCGCCACGACAGAAAGCCGAGGATCAGCCCGACCGTGCTGGCCAGCAGCGCCCCGGCCAGCAGGAGGGCGATCTGCCCGCTGTCGCGCTGTGCGAGCACGACGGCGACCACGCTCCAGTCCTGCCCGGCCAGGGTCGCGCCGAGTGTGCCCACCAGGACCAGCACGAACGCGATGACCAGGACGCGCCAGAGTGCGCGGGGCAGGCGGGGCAGGCGCCACGGCCGGCGCGCGGTCACTCGGGCGCACCGGCCGGGGAGACCGGGGTCAGGCCGGTCTTGGCCGGGTGCCCCTGGCGGCGGAGCAGCTCGTAGACGAGGCGTGGCAGTCCCGCTCCGGCCCCGAGGAAGAACGCCGTGTGGTAGCAGAACTGCATCCAGGCCATGAGCAGCGCGAAGCCCGCACCCTTGTACCGGTAGGAGTATCGGAGGAAGTCACGGTTCACCGTCACGAACACCGCCAGCAGCACCGCGAGCACCAGGAGCAGCCACGGCACGAAAAAGACGAACGGCAGCGTGAACAGGCTCAGCGCCGCGGAGACGGAGGAGATCCGCGGCGGCAGGCGGCGGGTGCGGGGAGCCGGTCCGATCATGTCCAGCCGGAACCCGATCGTGTCGTCGTCCTGCAGCTGCCGCGCCCTCAGCATGATCACCGGCAGGGTGCTGGCCCTGACGAACCGCTCCCACATGCACTCCCAGAACCGGTCGACGTCGTCCGCCTTGGTGACCACGGTCGCGGTCACCACCAGCCGATACTTGGACGGAACCCGGTTGCCGAACTCGAAGTCCTCACCGTCTCGCAGCCGCTCGTCCAGCCCGCCCGCCTCGCGGAAGACCGTACGCGGGATCAGCGAGTTGGACAGGAACGTGGACACCGCCCGCTGGCGGTCGAAGTGCTCGGAGAAGACGCGATACCTCTCCACCGGACCGTCGTCGAACAGCGGTTCCTTGTCGTAGATCCCCTGGACCATGCCGCAGTCGGGCGTGTCCCGATAGGCCTGCACCGCGTTCTGCACCGCGTCCGGCGCCAGAGCCGTGTCAGAGTCCACGAAGAACAGCAGAGGCGCGCTGCTGGAGTCCACCCCGAGGTTGCGGGCCGCCGACGGTCCCTGGTTCCTCGGCGGCTCGATGATCGTGCACGGGAACTCCCGCGCGATCTCCAACGAGCCGTCCGTGCTGCGGTCGTCGACCACGATCACCTCGGCGAGGGGATACGTCTGCGCGTACACCGCCTCCAGGCAGGCTCGGAGAGTCTTCTTCTTGTTGTAGTTCGGCACGATGACCGCGACACCCTCGGGCCGCGCCGTCGCCGGCTCCGTCATATGAATTCCTTCCACGACTCAGTGGCCAACGGATAGAACCGCTTGTTGAGGGCGATGGTCGGACAGGCCGGCGGCTCCGGGCATCTCATAGCGGTGCACGGCGATGTCCGGAGTGGTGAACATCCAGTCGAGTCGCCAGAGTTCGCCGTATCCGGCGGTCCACGTGGCCGGATACAGAGACGGCAGGGCCCGGGTGTGATCGACCAGCTTCTCCGGCAGCAGCCGGAGCATCCCCATCGCCGGTGTGGTGTTCAGGTCGCCGCCGAGCACCACCGGGTGGTCGTTGGCCTCGATGTCCGTCCGAAGCGCGTGATAGCTCGCCTCCCGCCGGGCATGGGCGTACCGGTTGGAGTCGCGGGACTCACCGTCGTACAGCCGCCAGTCGAGCGGGGGCTGGTTCACCTGCGTGTTGTAGAAGGAGACGACCGCGCCGTCCACCTGGATGTCGGTGCGCAGCGTCTCGACCGTGTAGGAGGTCGGCCAGTCCCGCATCACCTCCGGCACCTGCTTCTGGTCGGCGGGCAGCCACGGGGTTATGTCGAGACCCCGCTGCCCGACGATGGGGAGCCGCGAGAGCGTGATCAGCTCTCCGGACGTCGCGACCTCGTATCCCGGGAACTCGCGTCGCAGCTCCGCTGTCTTGTCGATGCGGAGTGCCATGTCGGCGGTCCACTTCGACGCCATCATGTCCCCCGTCGAGGTGTCGACGTACAGGTACTCCGCGAGCAGGTAGACGTCCGCGTCCATCTTGCGCAGGTAGTCGTAGAAGTTGGGCGAGTAGCGGTTTCCGTCGGAGGTGCGCCAGTCCTGGTCCCAGAACTCGGTGTTCCACATGGCCACCTTGACGGCCCCGGGCGGTGCGGGCGGCGGGGTGTACCAGAGGGTCGCCACGTTGATCCCGCTCTGTCCCGCGCCGAGCACCAGGGTGAACACCAGCGTCGCGATGATCCGCCACCGGGCCGGGCGCGCCAGCGGCGCGACCACCAGCAGCAGCGCCGGCACCACCACGAACATGAACGGCGGGATGAGGTCGAGCGGAGCCCACAGCGAGGTGCGGCCGCTCACCAGCCGATGCGCCACCACGAACAGCAGCCACCCCGTGGTGGCGGTCACCACCAGCCGGGTGCCCAGGCACCACCGTCGCCGCGGCCGGATGAACCGGCCAAGGCGAACCCGCCAGCCGACCGGCTTCTCGAGGGGGACATCCGTGGGCTGATCCTCGGTCATGATGTCCCGGTCGCCCATCAGCACACCACCTCGGCACGTAGGTCAGGCCGGCGACAGCCATTGACGATCCGCGATCACTTTCAGCGGTCTCAACGTACTGACCGGTTCTTGTCGCTTCCTTGTTGTTCAGCGATCGGCAGTGATTGTCAGCGATCGGCAGTGATTCCGGTGGGGTCCGGCGCCGCGGACCATGCGGGAAGGCGACCGTACGACATGGCGGAGCGCACGACAAGAATGAGACAAGCCGCCGCGGCTAGCGTGGGCCGGACGCAGGGCGGTCCGAGGTCGGGATGTGAGCCGTGGCCGGTTGACCGAGGTACCGCCGTGGCAGCCTGCCCCCATCACCGGCCAACACCCAGCGGTTCGGAAAGAGCGGCCTTCAGCCAATGGAGCGACCCATGGAACGCCCGTTAGTCTCGGTCATCATCCCCAGCTTCAACCGCTCCCACGTGTTACGCCTGTGCGTGGGGGCGATCCAGGAGCAGACCTACTCGCCCATCGAGATCATCGTGGTGGACGACTGCGGCACCGAGGACGCGGCAGAAGTGGCGAGCTCGATGGGCGCCACCGTGCTGCGCACCGAGGTCAACGGCGGGGCGTCGCCCGCGCGCAACCTCGGCGCCGAGCACTCCCACGGCGAGATCCTGCTCTTCCTGGACGGTGACATCGCCCTCGACCCGGACAGCGTCGAGAACGCGGTGAACATCCTCAGGTCCGAGCCGAAGCTCGGCGCCCTGGGGGGCATCCTTCACCCCGAGCCGCTGGCGTCCCGGAGCCTCGCCGCGCAGTATCGCGCGCTGCAGATGCACTACTGGTGGATGCCGACCGACCGTCCGACCCTTGAGCTGCACGCGGCCGTGCTCGCCGTACCGGCCGAGGTGTTCAAGGAGATCGGCCCCTTCAACCCGAACCTGAGCGACACGGTGTCCGCGGACTACCGCTACCGGGTGATGCAGAAGGACTACGAGGTGCGCATCACCGCCGCCGTCTGCGGCCGGGCCGACCACGACTCCACGCTGCGGATGATCCTGCGCAAGGTGTTCCGGCGCGCACGGGTGAGCGCGATGGAGTGGGCCCGGGGCGAGACGCCGGGCGACTCCGTACCGCGTGCGTTCGGCGGTGTGCTGCTGCTCGCCGCCGTACCGGCGCTTGCGTCGCCGCTGCTGTTCGGCCCCCTCGGCGCCCTCGTGTCACCGCTGTTCGTCGCCGCCGCCGTGGTCCTCGACGGCAGCACCTACCGCCGGGTGTTCGCCCGCCGGGGCCTCCTCTTCGGCCTCTACTTCAGCGCCGTCCATCTTCTGGTCACCCTCGTGGGAGCGACGGGGGCGGGAATCGGAGTGCTCCAGCGTGTCCTGGGGCGGAGACGGCCGAGCCCACAGTGGGTCCCCCGGACCGGTGATCTGGAGAGTCAGTGACGCGGGGGAGAGCGTCAGGGCCGGCTCTCCACCTCACCCGATCGGCGGGTTCGGGACGCTTTTGATCTCCGCTGGAGGCGATGCCGGCGTTTGCCGCCGATGACGGGAGATCGCACGGTCGTCGACCTCGGTGGAGGGCGGGAAACCGCCCTCCAGGCGATCGAGACCCCCGGCCACCGCATGATCTTCAGGTGTCCTCACAGACACTGCATGATCATGCGGTGGCCGTACTCCGATGACCTCAACCGGGTGTCACGGAAACGCGTTTCGAGGTGTCACCGGAATTCCACGAATTCAACTCGTGCAATCTTCGACGCGAACCGGATGCTCGGCTCAAGCATAGGGATCGAACGGGATCCCGGCCGGCTTGGCCTTTGCGAGCTCTCCCTCGAACGAGCCGTCCTTGATCCCGAAATGGGCGCTGCCGAAATCGTAGTTGACCAGTCGGTCACGGAATCCGGGCGGGTAGTTGTCCCAGCCGATCAACGTCGGCCACTGCCACTGTCCCTTGTGGTTCTCCGGCTTCTCGCCGAAATTGGCGTGGCGGAAACAATGGGTGCTGGCGCCGTCCTTATGGTAGACGACAAACGGGTGTTTCCCGGTTTCGTCCCAGGGAACGTCATTTCTTTGGCGGGTCGTGTAATTGCCGTGCGCGGACGTTGAGACGTACATGCCCCACTCGCCCTGCACCCATACGACGACGTGCTCCCAGTCGTTTCTGTGCCCGGCGCTACCGGGCCCCAGCGCCGCCTGGTCCTTCTCGAAGTAGAGCGCGTACATGTACGCGCACCAGCCGTTGTTGCATTTGACGCGCGAGTAGGCGTTGGTGTTGTCGAGATCCCACGAGTCGCGGCAGTGGCCGTTCTCGGCGCCACCCAGGGACAGGCCCGGGGCGATCGTTCCGTCGCGCCCGATGGCCGGAGTGGGGTAGCAGCCGTCGCCGTCGTAGTCGAAACCCGGCTCGTATATGCGATCGGGCCACGGGGCCGCCCAGTCGAGCGCGGCCGGCGGATCCGCGAAGGCGATTCCGGGAAAAACGACGAGCATCGCGACGGCCGCCGTAAACGCGCGGAGGGCGAACGACAGCTTTCCGAACCGACGTCGGCTCCGGCTCTTGACCGGAGGCGCACCGACCGGAGATTCCCCGGATAACACTTGCCGCATTAAACTTCCCTATCGATTTTTGGCAGCCTGAAACGGCTGTGGCCGCTGAGGGGTGGGACGTTCCGTGTCATGATCGAGGATCACGGTAGGATCTTGACAGCTTTAAGTCAAGCTTGAAATAAGTTGGAGTTTAATGACGCGTGAACCTTTGGCGTCGAGAACATCGGATGTCAGGGGATGTGGTTCGGGCCGGGCAAGGACTTCTCCGCGCGGTCGTTACGGCCGTGTCCGGTGCCGCCGCACCAGACGCGGAAAATGGTGCGGGTCACGCGGATGTCCGCCACGGCGTCGACGGGCGCGCCCCGCTTCAGGAGCGTTCAGGCGACTCGTATTTCGATTGCCGCCCGGGAAGCCCGTGCGATACAAGGTTGCGACCGGATGCGGTGGTCGACGAGGGGTGATGTTCACGTGCGCGTCGAGTACGAACGGTTTGTGGGAGACGAGGCGCAGGGAGAGTTGCTGGCGGACTTCATGGCCGGGGAGAGGTGGCCGTACCACGTCAGTGAGCGGGTCGACCGGGACGCGGTCCGCCGACGGGTCGGGGAGGGCTACTACGACGGCGAGTGGGTGCGCACCTTCTGGATCGTGGTGGACGGCGCGCACGCGGGTGTGGTCCGGCTGGAGGACCTCGATGACGAGACGCCGATGTTCGACCTTCGCATCCGGTCCGCGTACCGCGGCCGTGGCCTCGGCGGAGGCGCGGTCACCTGGCTGACAGAGCAGGTGTTCCGCGCGTATCCGGAGATCTCACGCATCGAGGGAACCACCCGTCAGGACAATCACGCCATGCGGAGGGTGTTCCGCCGCTGCGGGTACGCGAAGGAGGCGCATTACCGGGAGGCGTGGCCAAGCGCGGACGGAACGGTGTACGACTCGATCGGATACGCGATCACCCGGAAGGACTGGCTCGCCGGTACGGTGACCCCTCCGGACTGGCACGACGAGCCCGCTGCGGAAACGCCGGGATTGACGGCCTGAGGTCTTCGCCGCCACCCGCACCGGCGGCCGGAGGTCACTCGCGATCCGGCGCCGGGTCAACTACCTGGCCATGACGGCGCATACTCGTTCGTACGCGGCGGCCGGGCCCGTGTCGTGGTCAGGCGACTTCCGGCTGGGCCACAGGCTCGGCGGGAGCCGTGGCCTGGGCGGTGGTGTCTCGTTTGGGCTGGCGCAGCACGGTGAGCGTGACGGTGAAGGCGGCCACGAGCAGGGCGGCGGCGATGCCGAAGGCCAGGTGGTAGCCGCCGGTCAGCGCGGACGCCTCGTTGGTGCCGGCGGAGAGCAGTTCTTCGGTACGCGAGGCGGCCAGGGTGGACAGCACCGCGACGCCGACGGCCATGCCGATCTGCTGGGTGGTGTTGAACAGCCCGGAGGCCAGGCCCGCGTCGTCTGCCTTGGCGGAGGACATGCCGAGCGTGGTCAGTGCCGGGAGCACCAGCCCGCCACCCGCGATGAGCAGCATCACCGGGAGCAGATCGGTGACGTAGTCGGCGTTCACCGGGACGCGGGTGAGCCAGCCCATCGCTCCGAGCAGGAGCACCAGGCCGGTCAGCAGGACGGCGCGCTCACCGAAGCGGGTGTTGAGCCGGGCGGAGACGAACAGGGACACGCCGCCGATGGCCACCGCCGCGGGAAGCATCGCCAGGCCGGTGTCGAGCGCGCCGTAGCCGAGGACCTTCTGCATGTAGAGCGCGACGATGATCTGGAAGGCGAACATGGCCGACAGCGTCAGCATCTGGACGAGGTTGGCGCCGGAGACATTGCGCGAGCGGAAGATCCGCAGCGGCATCAGCGGTGTCCTGGCGGTGGCCTGACGGACGACGAACGCGGCCAGCAGGACGAGCGACACCGCGCCGAGGCCGAGGGTGTGTGCCGAGAGCCAGCCGTACCGCTCGATCTCGACCACGGTGTAGATGCCCAGCATCAGCCCGCCGGTGACCAGTACCGCGCCGATGACGTCGGCCCCGGCGGCTAGTCCGGCCCCGCGCTCGCCGGGCAGCACCCGAATCGCCAGCGCGATCGTGGCCAGCCCGATCGGCAGGTTGATGAAGAAGATCCAGTGCCAGTTGAGCGCATCGGTGAGGACCCCGCCCAGAACCTGGCCGATCGAGGCGCCGGCGGCACCGGTGAAACTGAAGATGCCGATCGCCTTCGCGCGCTCTCCGGGTTCGGTGAACAACGTCACCAGGATGCCCAGCACGACCGCGGAGGCCATGGCGCTGCCGATGCCCTGAAGGAACCGTGCGGTGATCAGCATGCCGGGACCGGTGGACACTCCGGCCAGCAGTGACGCGGCGGTGAAGACGGTGTTTCCCGCCAGGAACATGGCTTTGCGGCCGATGAGGTCGCCCAGCCGGCCGGCCAGGAGGAGCAGCCCGCCAAAAGCGATCAGGTACGCGTTGACCGTCCAGCTGAGCCCGGCGGGCGAGAAGCCCAGGTCCCGTTGGATGGCCGGCATCGCCACGGTCACGATGCTGCCGTCCAGGATCGTCATCAGCATCGCGGCGGACAGCACGGTGAGTGCCAGCCAGCGCGATCGGGACGCGACGGTGCGGGGCGGTTGAGGGGATGGTGCGGTGTGCGACATGGCCGTCTCCTGTTCGGAAGGGAACAGGAGTGACCGTAGCAGATAGTTTTGTTGTAGACGATCCCTTGCGGATCTATTTTGTGCGATGCCGTGCCCGACGGCTCGCCTGCGGCGCCTCGACGGGGGTGGCCAGATGCCCCGTCACCAGGCGGTTCATGGCCCGCAGAAGCACCTCTCTCTCATCGTCGGGCAGTGCTCCCAGGGCCGCCTGGTGCACGCCGTCGGCGATCTCCTGGCTCTGCCTCGCGACCTCCGCGCCCTTCTCGGTGACCGCGATGATCCGGGCCCGCCGATCCGTGCTGGACGGACGGCGCTCGGCGAGCCCCGCCTTCTCCAGGGCGTCGACCGTGACCACCATCGTGGTCTTGTCCATGTCGCCGAGCTCGGCGAGCTGGATCTGCGTGCGCTCCTCCTCCAGGGCGTGAACCAGCACGCAGTGCATGCGTGCCGTCAGCCCGATCTCGGCGAGCGCCGCCGCCATCTGGGTCCTCAGAACGTGGCCGGCGTGGTCCAGCAGGAACGACAGATCCGGCTCGGTACGGGCGGGCGCTATGGCAGTCATGTCCCCAGCGTAGCAACTGGTTCCGTTCTGGATTATCTACAAAGAGTCCCATCGGGATCCGGTCGCGGCGGGGCGGACCCCGTCGCGCACGGCGGTTGCGTCAGATAGAAGTCCTGGACGACCGGGCGATCCCCGCGTCGGCACGGCTCAACAGCTCCGATCTTGAAATCCGGCATGAACGAGTGACGATGAGGACGCTTCTTTTCCTGATGCCCTCCAACGCGGATATCCTCCCGGGGATGAATCTCTGGTCTCAGGCGTCCGTCAAGCCGGATCAAGCCCAACCCGTCGCTCACGCGTTGAAGACTTTCGGACGACACTCGCGTGCCAATGGGAAACATTTGTCATGGCGGCGTACCCGGATTTAGTTCCTACGAAGGCTGGAGATTAGTAGGGCCCACTTGGCGCCGGATGGGACCTTTGCTACCACGTGGCGGATGTGCGCCTTCTTTCCGGGATAGACGCTGAACTCCGTCACGGCCGGTCTCCTTGAGCATTGCTTTAGTATGGCTATTAAGTCGGGGTTCGGACCGCCTGAACATTGGTCAGATGCGAGTGTGGAGTGGATATTTTGCCTGTTCAAGCATGGTCGGGACATGAGCGAATCATCAATTCGAATCACTATATCCCCCTCAGCCCCGATGCAGTCGACGGAGATGCTGTATGAACTTCCGAGCTTAACCTCCTGGCTCCAATCGGTGAACTCCGCCTTGTCGTCGATATGGTGAACGAGAATCTTGCCCTTGACGTCTTCCGTGAGATCGGCCAAGGGTGGAGCCTTGAATGGTGCAGGATCGGATGAGGACGAAATGTCAGAAGGCCTGGCATCGATGGTTGGCAAAGTAGAGGGATCGCGACTGTGTGCCGAGCAACCGGCCATGAGAACCATGGCCAAGATAGTTGCGGCGAATCTATGCATCTCTACCTTTCGGGGAAAGCAGGAATGAAGTTTTTTGGGAAGTGCGCGCATCCCGTCAAGTGTCATGCGGTTCAGCCTCTGTTCCGTGAGAGTTCCGCATGCCACGAACGAGAGCGTCATGATCTATGCACGGATGATCGTGGATGCCACGATCATGTCTCATGGACGCGGATGCCTTCTGGGAAATGATCGAACGGTCCGACCGAGAGACCGGCGCCAGGCAGGAGCGTCTTGCATGGCTGGATGCCGAGCTTTCCCTGCGCTCGGCCGAGGAGATCGCCGATTTCTCGATGTGGTGGATCTCTGCGACGAGTCGGCTCTGCGCCTGGGACCTGTACGCGGTGTACTGTTCCGTCCTCGGCTGGGGATCGTTGGACGGCTTTGAATACTTCGCGAATTGGCTCGTGAGCCTGGGACGCACGGCGTTCGAACAGGTGGCGGCCATCCCGGACAGCGTGATCGAGTTGCCGCAGCTCCTGCGCCTGCTGGAGTTGCGTCGCGTAAGACTCGCCAACGATGAGTTTCCCGTGTGGTCGATGGAGGAGGAACCGGAGTTCGAGCTCCTCGGCTACGTGGCATTTGATCCTTATGTGAAGGTCGCCGGTCTGGATGTGGTGCATCTGGGCGATGCCGTCCGCGCCCGTGGAGTGCAGGGGAAGTTTCCTCTCATGGGCGCGGATTTTGACGGGGAGGGATGGGATTTCAGCGACGAGACGGAGATGAACCGCAGACTTCCCCGTCTGGCCAGATATCGGGCCATCCGATGAGGAATCCGTGTAGTGATCGACGCCTCCTCCCTAACCGCCACCGATGACAGAGCATCGTGCCCTCGCCAGGAGGCCCGTTCTCCGGAACGAATGAGGACAGTGGTTGTCCGCATCGATTCATAGCGTCTTTCTCGGAGCCCAACCGAACTGAGGAGACCTTCATGACGATTCTGGTGACCGGAGCGACCGGAACCGTCGGCCGCCACGTGGTCGACGAGCTCATCCAGGCCGGTCGGCGGGTGCGGGCCCTGACCCGCAATCCGGTCAGGGCGGACCTGCCCGCCGAGGTGGAGGTCGTGGCGGGCGATCTCACCGTGACGGACAGCCTCGGGCCCGCGCTGGACGGCGTCACCGGGGTTCACCTGATCACCTTCGGCGGAGACGACTACGGGCCGCTGCGGAACGGCCAGGAGATCGTCGAGCTGGCCGCCAAGGCCGGGGTGCGCAGGGTCACGGTCCTGGGCGGCTGGGACGAGGGGACTTTGGAGCCTGCCGTGAGAGCCGGCGGCCTGGACTGGACCTTCCTCCAGCCGACGGAGTTCATGTCCAACGCGCTGCAGTGGGCCGAGACCATCCGCGCCGACGGGGTGGTGCGGGAGCCCTTCGGCGACGCCGTCACCGCCATGGTCCACGAGGCCGACATCGCGGCGGTGGCGGCCAGGGCGCTGGTGGAGGAGGGGCACGCGGGCAAGTCCTACGGCCTGACCGGCCCCGAGAGGCTGAGCACGCGCGACAAGGTCCGCATCATCGGAGAGGCGATCGGCAGGGAGATCCCCTTCGTCGAGCTCACCGAGGAGCAGGCTCGCGAGAAGATGGCGACCGAGGGACAGCCGGAAGAGATGATCGAGTTTCTCATCAACGTCTTCGGCAACGTGCCGGAGGGGCCCAACGTCGTCAATTCCAATGTCGAGAAGGTCACCGGCCGCCCGGCGCGCACGTTCGCCCGGTGGGCCGCCGAGCACGCCGACGCCTTCCGCGCCTGACCGGTTGAACGCCCGTCGCCGGGCACCGCGGCGACGGGCCGGCGTGGAACCGGATCCCGCCTATTCGCGACAGGGGCGCCTTCGACGGCGTGCACCCGGTGCCGGTCAGCCGATATCGGGAGGTCGCGGTGCGTCCCAAACGCGAATTGTGAACGCTCGACCCAGGTCTATCGCCTAAAGTCGGGCAAATGTCCACGAATCCCTCCCGGATGGCCTGGCTGGACGCCCTGCGAGGACCCGCCGCGCTGGCCGTCGCGCTGCACCACTCCGCCTGGACCTTCATCCCGGGCGTCTGGGCGGTGGTGGACCGCAGAATCGACGTCGGCACCTGGGGCGTCTTCGTGTTCTTCCTGGTCAGTGGCTATATCATCCCCGCCTCCCTGGAACGGCGCGGTGACGTGCGAGCCTTCTGGATCGGCCGGGTCTTCCGTCTCCTCCCGCTGCTGCTCACCGCGCTCGGCCTGGCGCTCCTCCTCGCGTACGCCGGTGCGTTCGCCCTTCACCCGGGCCTGAGCTCGCGCCCCCTGCCCCTCGCGGTCCTCGGGAACGTGACGATGCTGCAGGAACTGCTCGGCGTGCCCGCCGTCATCAGCGTGATGTGGACACTCTCCTACGAGGTGGCGTTCTACCTGCTGGTGGTCGGGCTGTTCGCCATGCGGCAGGCACATCGCTCGGCCGGGGTCGCGATCGTCCTGGCGCTGGCGGCCGTACCCCTCGGGCTCCTGATGACACGCCCGGTCATCGGCGGCCGCGCCGACCTGGTCGCCGCGCTCCTCGGCGTCACGGCGATCGTGGTCATCGCCGTGTCGGTGTGGGCGCGCGGCGGGGCACGCGCGGCGGCCGCGGTGACGGGCGGCCTCCTCGGCCTGGCACTGGTGATCCTGGGCAGCCGGATCGGCGCGTGGCAGGGCCTGACCATTTTGGCCATGATGTTCGCCGGCACGGCCGTGTACCGCGCCGAACAGGGGACGATCCGGTGGCGTACCGCCGTCGCCACCGTGGCGACGGTCCTGGCCTGCGGGGTCTTCGCCAAGGACGACCCCGGCTGGGCACCGGCGATGCTGCTGGCCGTCGGCTTCTTCGCGGCCGCGTTCGCACTGCGGCACAGGGCGTTCCCCCGGTGGCTCGCCCACCTCGGGGTGATCAGCTTCTCCCTCTATCTCCTGCACCCGCTCCTGCTGGGGGTGAGCCCGAACCTTCCGATGTTCTTCCTCATCCTGGTGTCGCTCGGCTACCTGACCCACCGCCTGGTCGAGGCTCCCGCCCAGCGCCTCGGCAGGCGGCTGACCAGGCCCTCCCCGAGAGAGCCCGTACTGAGCGCGTCCTCCGGATGAGGAATCGCGGGTGCGAGCCGAGGCGGGAGAAAACGGGTGATACCCGGAGGGAAGGCTCGGGAGCCGCCCTGCTAGTCTCCCGCGAATGAGCGGACGAGCAGTACTGGTCACCGGGGCGTCACGAGGAATCGGCCGGGCGGTCGCGACGGCCTTCGCGGCCGCCGGCGACCGGATCGCGATCCACCATCGCGGTTCCGCGGACCTGGCCGAACGGCTCCGCGCCGAGCTGCCCGGAGAGGGTCATACGACCGTACAGGCCGATCTCGCCGACCCCGCCGAGGTGCGGCGTATGGTCGACGAGGCGGCGGAGGCGCTCGGCGGGATCGACGTGCTGGTCAACAACGCGGGGGTCTTCTTCCACCACCCGATCACGGAGGTCTCGTACGAGGACTGGCAGGCCGCGTGGCGCGAGACGCTGGACGTCAACCTCGTGGGCGCGGCCAACGTCACGTGGTGCGCCGTACGGCACATGAAGCGGGGCGGCAGGATCGTCAACGTCTCGTCGCGCGGTGCCTTCCGCGGAGAACCGGACGGTCCCGCCTACGGTGCGAGCAAGGCGGGTATGAACGCCCTGGGCCAGTCGCTCGCCATCGCCCTGGCCCCGCACGGCATCACCGTGGGCACCATCGCACCCGGCTTCGTCGAGACCGACATGACAAACGAGCACCTCAAGGCGCCGCGGGGCGACGAGATCCGTGCCCAGAGCCCGTTCGGCAGGGTCGCCATGCCCGAGGAGATCGCGGGCGCGGCGCTGTATCTCGCATCACCGGCGGCCGAGTGGGCCAGCGGCACCATCATCGACCTGAACGGCGCCTCCTACCTGCGAAGCTAGGGCCTGTTCTGTGTTGTGATCTGCCTAGCGCCAGGGCCGGAAAAACGGCCTTCGACGGAGGCCTCAGCTCCGGATGATCACGGCCGCGAGATCGTGGATCGTATGAGGCCGACGTGAAAGCTTGATCATCTCGTTCGCCACCGACCTGGGACCAGAAAAGCAGACCAGGATCACAGGGTGGAGCCAAACCGTGCGACGGCGCGACCGGGATGGCAACATGGGAGCCGGGAGGTGTCATGAGCGTTGACTTCACAACTGTCCACACGCAGTTGGCCAACCTGTGCGAGAAGTATGGCATTGCCGAATTGGACGTTTTCGGCTCAGTTGCTCGTGGCGATGATGACGCTGAGAGCGACATCGATCTCCTCTATGTCTTGAAGCCAGGCAACGACATCGGGCTTGAGTTCTTCGGTTTCCAGGAGGAGCTGGAAGACCTGCTCGGACGTAAGGTCGATGTGGTTTCCAAGGAAGGCCTCCACTGGGTCATCCGCGATCAGGTCCTTGAGGACGCCCAGGTGCTGTATGCAGCGTGAGGGCCTGCTATCTGGTGGGTCGGAAGCCGGTGGGCGATGGTGTCCGCCCGGGCGGTCAGGCGAAGATGATCTTTTGGAGAGCGGCTCGTAGCTCTTCCGTCTCGGCGGGCTGCAGGTTCAGGTCGACGGTGAGAACGGTCTCGGTCTCCAGGGCGTCCGCCGCTTCGGGCGTGAGGTGCAGTACGAGCCGTCGATCGTCCAGCGCGTAGGACGTGATGCCGCCGTCGGCGCCTCGCAGGTCTCCCCGGGACACCCAGTAGGGCGAGCCGGTCATCGATTGGATCATGAAGCAGAGACGATCGCCGTCGCCCGAGGGCTTCTCGTCCAGAACAACGGTGAATCCATGGCGACTCTCGCCGTACCCGAACCCGTGGACGGTCATGTGCCCGAGCGGCGTGTAAACCAGCTCCCCGGAGAAGACCGGCGCGGGCTCCGGTGTCGAGGGCCTGCTGCTGAACGGTCTCGACCAGCCAGGATCGGTCCTCCGGAGGCCGAACGGAACCGCCGTCGGGAGCGCGTCCAGGAGCCAGCGGGGAACGGCGTCGCGGGGAAACGCCGCCAGTTCCTCCAGCGGCGCGAGCCCGGGGATGTCCGTGCCTCCGGGAAAGGGAAACGCGTCGGCGTCCACGCGCCCGTGATAGGACCTGCTCCGCGGCGTGAAACGCAACTCGCAGGAGAACCACGTTCCCCGGCCGTCGACGTAGGACAGCTCACGGAGTCGCTGGAACGACTCGTCCAGCCCTTGAATCTCGTCCGGCTCCCGCACAGCGGCCTCCGCCCCGTCGTAGGTGACGACGGTGCGGGAGAACCGGCTGACCTGGGCACGGTGAACCGTGATCCCGGCCCAGCCGGGAGGCGCGGCGGCACGGGCCAGATCTCCGATCATGAGCCGTAGGTGACGTGCCTCCTGATGCTTCGAGCGCATGGTCATCCTTCCTCTGCCGTCAACAGGCCGTGCAGGCGGCGTGCCTCACGGAGCACGCCGCTCGATCCCTTGCGCGCCGCCATGGCCTCAAGCTCGGGGATCGCTCCGCGCGCGTGGGACCACACCGCCGTCGTAGCCCCCAGCGCCACGAACGCGGCGAACCCGTGGTGGGGTTTCCGGCCGGATCCGGGGATGAGCAACGGCAGTGCGGCGGCGATCGCCGTCCACACCTCCCGGTGGGCGCCCCGCGAGGACGCCGACTCCAGAGCCGCCGTCAGGTGGACGAGCTTCATCTGCTCGCGCTTGACCAGCAGGGCCGTCTGCCGCCCGAGCTCGGCGGCGTTCAGATCACCGCGGCCCGCCATCTCCAGCAGGATGTCGACGGCCTCGGGTGTGCCGGGATCTCCCAGCATGAGACCGAGGATGAGCGACACGGAGACTCCCGGCGGCCCGTCGCCGCGGGTGATCTGGCGGAGATGGCTCGGCCGCACCGGTCGATACCACTGATGACGGAAGAGATGGGGCAGGAGGTGGGTGGCGGTCATCTCCCGGTGCGACGGGAACATCGCCGCCCACCACGTCAGATGAATGCCCTCGCCACCGCTCGGGGGATCGCGGAGCACCAGGTCGATGAGCGGAAGCCCGGTGGCCGGCGCGTGCAGCGACGGTATGAGGCGCACATTGTGAGGGTTGTCCGTCTCACCGTCGTCGAGCCAGCGCTCGACCTCGCCGGAGGAGGACCAGCGTATTTCGACCGTGGGGTCCGCGAGGGGAGCCTCGTTCAGCCACTGGGCGATCAGGCGACCGGCCGGTGAGGAGAGCCGGCCCGCGCGTTCGGCCGTTTGCGGGTCCTGGTCCCTCCGTAGCCGGAGGAGGGCCTGCTGCAGGTCCGCGGCGAGTGGCTTCGCCCCGGCGGCCTCAATGATCTCAAGCCTCGTCACCAGCTCCGAAGCGTCCACGTGACCGGTTACGAGGGTGGGAGTGGAGAGCAGCAGCGGCGGGACGACGCCCTCCTCGACGGCCATGTGGATCTCGGCGGCTCGGTGCAGGAGGAGCAGACAGGGCGTGGAGAGACGGCTGACGTCGGGGAGTTTGTGCTTCCAGGCTTCAGGCACCGATGCGGTGCCGGTCAGGGAACGCATCGCTCCGACCAGCCATTGGTCGACATAGTTCCAGTGATCGGGTTGGATCCCGTAGCTGACCTGGTACCGGTTGCTGTCCTGGTAGAAATGGTCGTACTTTCCGGCCAGGGCCGGCTTGAGCGCGGCGGCCGCGCCCTCGCGATCCCGGTGCACGAGAGCGACGAAGCCGGCCAGCAGCCGCTCCCACGCCATCCATTCACTGGGACCGGTTATGACGGACAGCATGCCCGCCACCGAATCGATGGGATCGGCCATCCGCTGCGGGGCGTCGGGCCGTGGGAGCGCGGGCGGAACGAACTCGTCCAGCGGATCGGGCGCGGGCGGCTCCTCCCCGCCGAAGACGGCGAAGGCGCGCAGCCTGAGGTCGTACGGGAGCACGTCGAGCGCGTCGCGGATGGTGGCATGCCCCTCGTCGCCCATGCGGCTCGCGTGCTTGATCGCGAGTGTCACCGCCCTTTCCTGGAGTTCGGCGGAGTCGGAGGCGAACACCGGCACCAGCGGTCCGGCGATCGAGCCGGCCAGGGGAGGCGAGAGCCGTACCAGCTGGTCCAGCCAGGTGAGTCCGGTGCGTACGAGCTTGCGCTCGGACCGGAAGAGCACCGATTCCAGCCCCTCCACCAGGTCGAGGGGATCGAGACCGTCCAGCGTGCGCAGGTGCCGCAGGGCCAGCTCCGCGATCGGTCCCGGCGCGGCGGGCAGCAGCCGCAGATAGTCACGGGCGCGCGATTCGATCTCGTGCGGCGAGGGGTCGAGAGCCTCGTGCAGGCGGGCGAAGAACCGCAGATCCGGCGCCGAGCCGCCTCGCAGGAACCGGCTGACGCACCCTTCCAGCAGGGTCAGCCGTTTCGCTCCGTCCCGGGCGGCCAGCACACGCAGGGAGCGCAGCCACGGCTGGGCGAGATCTTCCCGCTGGAGGGCTCGTCCCACACCCTGGGCATCGAAGATGCGGGGAAACAGCGTGTCGAAGAGCGGGTCCTCGTGGGGAACGGACAACCTGCCGGCGCTCACCCATCCGACGACCAGCGGATCGTGAATCGGGATCTCGATCCCGGTCGCACGGAGCAGGGCGAGTGTCAGGCCGAGGTCTCGGTCCTCCGCGGTCCGGAGTTTGAGCACGAGCCGCCTGGCGAGATCGGCACGCCACTCCGCCGGCCTGGTCGCGAGGATCGTCATGATGCGGTCGGTGTCCCCGTACGGCCCACCCCACCGGGAGGTGAACTCGCGGCGGCTCAGCCAGGACGTCACGGCAGCCGCCCCGGGAAGAACCCCGGCCCCGGCGGCGCGGAGCACCTCGGCGTGGTCTTCGAGACCCTCCCAGGGTTCGCGTCTGCCACGCAGAACCTTCAGATGCCCGGGAAGAGCCTCGGCGACCTCCTTGCGCGCGGCCTCGTCCAGCTTGACGACCCGGGCCGCGACGGTGTCGGCTTTCTGGCGGTCGATGAACATCCGGAGCTTCTCCCACTCGTTCACGCGCCGGCTCCTTCGTGGCGAGAACGAGTGGGAACGGCGATGAGATCGCCGGATGTGGGGGACTCCGCCGCCGCGGGTGGCAGAGCGGGGTACTGGTGCTGTGCGCTGGACATGCCGGGAACAGTAGTGATCCACTCCGACAAATCGATCAAGCATTGGCTCTCGTGCGTCTCGGGTCGGCGGTGAAGCCGGATGAACGCCCTGCCTCCGCTCGCTTCCGTGGCCTGTGCTCGCCGCTTGCTGGGCATTGGCCCACTACTCCGTGGTACCGTATAGTGGTACTCGGCGCCACCGAGTACCAGGAGATCGAAGAGGACCCACGATGGACGACCTGACGGAGATGCTGAAGGGCACGCTTGAGGGCTGCGTGCTTGAAATCATCGGCAGCGAGGAGACCTACGGGTACGCCATCACGCGTCGGCTGAACGAACTCGGCTTCGCCGACGTCGTCGAGGGGACGGTTTACACCATCCTGCTGCGACTGGAGAAGAACGGGCTCGTCCAGGTGACGAAACGACCGTCCGGGCTGGGCCCGCCGCGCAAGTTCTACGCGCTCAACGACGCGGGGCGCGAAGAACTCACGACGTTCTGGGCGAAGTGGGAGTACGTCACATCACGGATCGACAAGCTCAAGGAGGGCGGGAGATGAACTTCTGGGAGACCATTACCGGCAGCGATCTCACCAGGGAATGGAAGGCGTTCGAAGTTCGGGCCCAGGCATTGCCGGCCGACTACCGGGCGGCGTGGGAAGAGATCAAGGGTCACCTTTTTCCCTACGGGGACTTCACGGGTCGAAACCTGATGCCGATTATCGACGGTGCCCTGGGGCTGCTCGAAGAGACGGCGGCCGATGGGCAGAGCATTCACGAGGCGCTGGGTGACGACATCGGGGGCTTCTGCGCGGCGCTGGCCGGCGGAGAAGGGGCTCGAAGCTATCGCGACCGGTGGCGCGAGCAGTTGAACAGGAACGTCGCAAGAAAATTGGGCCGGCTAGGAGGCTGACGTGGGCATCCAGGACATCATCGAAGGCAAGAAGCAGTGGCGGGCGCACATGGCGCGGGTCAAGGCGCTCCCGTCGGACTACCAGATCGTCTACAAGGAGATGCAGAGGTACCTCTTCAAGGTTGGACCGATCGACCTGCTTGGCGGGTCCCTGCTCTCAGGGATCGTCGATTTCTTCGAGGAGGGCGTCGCGGCCGGCAAGGGGGTCCTGGAACTCATCGGCAACGACGTCGCCGCCTTCTGCGACGACCTGGTCAAGGATTCGCGCACCTACGCGGACATCTATCAGGAGTCCATCGGCGGGAAACCCGGCACGGCCGAGAAGTGACACCCGTCGGCCCAAGGCACCGGCGGGCGCCCTGATCGCATGGACCCACCATGGTGGTGAGGAAACGTCGTGCGCGCATGGGTTATCTCCTGGAGGTCATGCCGGGTTCGGGCGGGGATCTGGGGCGTGCCGTTTTCCGGCGGGGATCTGGGGCGTGCCGCGGGTGCGGGCTGGGATCTGTGCGTCGTGCCGGGTTCGGGGGATCTGGGGCGTGCCGGTTTTCGGCGGGGACCCGGTGCTGTCGTGGGTCCGGCGGTCAGCGCAGCAGGTCGTCGAGGACCTCCGGCGCCAGGCCGAGCGCGGTGGTCATTCCGACGCCGGAGGTCACGGAGACCACGCGGACACCGGGCATGGGCGTGGCGATCAGGAACGGTTCCGGGGCCGAGGCGTAGACACCACGCCAGCGTTCGCGCACCGTGAGACTCTCGACGCCGAGCAGGCGTCCGGCCTCGACCAGGACGTGCCGGTCGAGCTCGTCCGCGTTGAACGGCTCAAGCGTGGTGGCGTAGGCGTGGGTGTCGCCGATGGTGAGGTCGCCATCCGGACGCTGGGTGAACATCAGGTTCAGCCCGGCGTCGAGCAGGTCGGGATGCTCCGACTTCAGTCGCGTACGGAGTGCGGGCAGGGTGGGGCACGCCCCGAAGCCGTCGTAGCGCAGGAGCGAGAAGCCGGTGAGCACCGCGGGGGCGATCTTCTGGCCGTGCGGGTCGCGCACGCGCAGCATGTGCAGGGCGCAGCGGCGCAGTCCGGCCTGCTCGGCCAGTTCGGGGAAGTGGCGGTCGACGTCGTGACCGACCGCCATCACCACCCGCCCGGCCCGCACCTGCCCCCGGCTGGTGCTCACAAGGCCCGGCTCGACGGTGTGCACCGTGGTCGCCCAGTGGAACCGCACGCCGCGGGCGGCCAGCCAGCCGGCGATCGCGTGCGGGGCCTCCCGTGGGTCGACGCGCACGTCCATCGGCAGCCAGGCGCCACCGACCACGCCGGGGCCGACGGGCATCCGGCCGGCCACCTCGGCGGCGTCGAGCAGCACGACCTGGTCGTCACGGACGGCGTGGAACTCCTCCAGGACCGCGTGCTCGTCCTCGGCGCGCGCGACGACGACGGTGCCGCTGTCGCGGAGCCAGAACCCGGACTCCTTGGCCAGGCGCAGCCAGCCGGTCCGGGCGGCCATCGCGTATCGGAGGGCGTCGCCGTCCTGGGCGGTGAAGCAGCCGTGTCCGAAGTTGCGCACCGAGGCGCCGGTGGCCCGCTCGTCACGTTCGATGACGGCGACGGACAAGCCGCGGCGTACCGCGTCCACGGCGTGGGCGAGACCCACGATGCCCGCGCCGACGACAACCAGATCGGCGGAGTCGAGGGACTGGTTCCGCGGGAGATAACTTGTCATGACAAGTACGATGCTCAGCTTCGAGAGGGGTTGTCAACGGTGAAGGCCCACATGTCACCGCGTGTTTCTCTGAGCTTAAATTCGCAGCTCATAGCGTTTTCTTCATGGCAGGTCCGCTTTCGCGCCCCGTTCGACTTCCTGTATTGTCAAGTTGCGTGGATGGACCCATGCATGAACGCATCGCAGCTGACCTACGCCGTCGTATCGCCTCCGGCGAGTTGCTGGTGGGTTCGGCCGTGCCCTCGGAGTCGCAGCTGGGCGAGCAGTGGGAGGCGTCCCGGGGGCCGGTCCGCCAGGCGCTCGCCACCCTGCGGGCGGAGGGGTTGATCGACGGCGGGCGCGGCAAGCCCCCGCTGGTGCGCAGCCAGGCGATACCCCAGCCCTTCGAGACCTTCCTGTCGTTCTCCCGATGGGCCGAGGGAACGGGCCGGATCCCGGGCCAGCGGACCCTGGAGATCGCCCGGCGTCCGGCGACGGCCGAGGCCGCCGAGGCTCTGGGGCTGGACGAAGGCGAGCCGGTCGTCCAGTTGCTGCGGCTGCGGCTGCTGGACGGGCTGCCCACGATGATCGAGCGCACGACGTTCGTCTGGTCCGTCGGCCGGCTGCTCTTCGACCACGACTGCGACTCCGGATCGGTTTTCGCCTATCTGAGCGGCTGTGGGGTGGACCTCAGCACCGCCCGCCACGTCATCGACGCGATCGTCGCCGACGACACCGACGCCGCGCTCCTGAACGTCGACCCCGGAGCGCCCCTGCTGCGCGAACGCCGCCGCACCTTCTCCTCCACGGGCGAACTCCTCGAATACTCCGACGACCGCTACCGGCCCGACATCGTCTCCTTCACCATCGAGAACTCCCAGCAGGCCCACCCGGAGCTGGTGCGCAGTTCGAACCAGGACGGCCCACTCCGCGCGGACGTCTCCCGCTGAGCGGCTCCACCCCGACAACCAGGACGGTTCTCTCCGCGCGGATGTCTCCCGCTGAGCCGCCCCACTCGACAACCAGGACGCCTCTCCCGCCGAGCCGCCTCACCCCACAACCATGAGGACCCACGTCATGATCGAACTGGCAGTTCTGGACATCGCCGGCACCACCGTCGAGGAGCACGGCGCCGTCTACGTCGCGCTCGAAGAGGCCGTACGCGCCGCGGGCGGTCACCCGAGCACCGCGGACATCCAGCGTTGGATGGGCGCCGGCAAGCGTGAGGCCATCACCGCGCTGCTGACCGAGGAGCTGGGCGGGGCGCCCGAGGCCGGCACCGTCGACAACGCCGTCGCCGACTTCCGCGGCCGCCTGGACGCCGCCTACACCGACCGGGTGCCGACGCCTCTGCCCGGCGTTCCCCAGGCGATCGCCACATTGCGCGCCGCCGGCGTCAAAGTGGCGCTCACCACCGGGTTCGACCGCGGTGTGACCGACGCGCTGCTGGCGAAGCTCGGCTGGGACGACCGGCTCCTCGACGCCGTCGTGTGCGTGGACGACGTCGCCGCCGGACGCCCGGCGCCGTACATGATCTTCCGGGCGATGGAGGCGACCGGCGTTCGCGATGTCGGCCGCGTCCTCACCGCGGGCGACACGGTCCGCGACCTCGAGGCCGGCACCAACGCCGGCGCCGCCATCGTGGTCGGGGTGCTCACCGGCGGCCTGGACGCCACCGAGCTGGGCGCCGCCCGCCACACCCACCTGCTCCCCAGCGTGGCCGACATCCCCGCCCTGCTGTCCCTGTCCGGCGGATGACCCCCGTCCGCGGAGCCGACCCGATCTCCGCCGGTTCCCGCTCCGTCGCCTCTGCCCGATGGGCGGCGTCGTCCGCGGAGCTCACCCGGCTTCTCAAAGTCGGGACGCCCGCCGGCGGCACGGGTGCCATCCGGTTCCCGGCGGGCGCATCCGTGCAGGCGGAGGTGCCCGGGACCGGCCGGTGGAGGCCGAGCCCGGGCGGTGGGTCAGTGGAGCAGCTCGAAAAGCGTCAGCCACCGTTCCGGGTGGACAAACGCCACCACCGTGTCGCGATCCACGCGTGCGTCCGCGAACGCGGCGTCGACCTGGCGGGCCGGATACCGCATCCGCAGTGAGGCGTGCAGCGAGCCGCCCAGGCCGGTGAAGCCGTACTCGACGAACTCGCGCCAGGCGGTGTCCCACTCCGCGGGCAGCAGCGGGACGGGCCGGGACTCGATGCGCAGGATCGCCGAATCGACCGCCGGCACCGGCCGGAAGCTCTCACGGCCGATGCGGCCGACCAGCTCCCAGGAGTGGCCGGGCCACGTCAGCACGGTCAGCCTGCTCCAGCGGCCGAAGTCGCCGGAGCGTTTGCGTGCGTACTCCAGTTGGGTGACCAGCGTCGCCGAGGTGAGCGCGGGCGCGCGCAGGCACCAGTCGACGATCCTGGACGTGATCGAGTAGGGGATGTTCCCGGCGACCGCGAACGGCTCGCGTGGAGCTCGCGCGGTCAGGAAGTCACCTCTGACCACCTCGATCCGGTCGTCGTCGCGGGTGCGGGCGTTGAGCCTGCCCGCCGGAAGCGGGTCGATCTCGTAGGCCACGACCCGGGTGCAGCTCTCCGCGAGAGCGAGGGTGAGGACCCCCTCTCCCGCGCCCGGTTCCAGGACCAGCCCGTGCGGCCCGGCCGCCTTGGCCACCTGGTGGACGGCGTACGAATCGACGAGGAAATTCTGGGACAGGACGCGCCTGGCCCGGTCGCGGTCACTGAGGCCGCCCCTGTTCTTGACCTGCTTCTGGGTGTGTGAATGGTTTCCGTGTGCGAATGAGCGCGCCACAGCTGTAGCCCTTTCGGGTCCGAGAGGAATGAGGTCTCGGAGGCCCTGGGCACACGCATCGGGGACGCATGGGAAAACGGAAGAGGGGTGATGCGTCCCTAGCGGGCCAGAGCCTGGCTGCCGCGGGGACGGATCACATAGCCCACCATCGAGGGGGCGAAGAACGAGCACATGGTTTCCACCGTACGGCCCGCCCCGTCGCCGTACAACGGATTTTCCACCCGCGTGTCCCGTCCGACACGCGTCTCATGTTTTGGTATTCCCGATGTTCACGTGTTGGAATTGTGGAAGTCCGAGAAAAATGCGTATCCGCAGTTGGCTCGCACCGCTCGCGGTTGATTCGGGCCGGTGGGGGCGGTTCGCGGCCGCTCAGGGAGGG
Organism: Streptosporangium subroseum; assembly: GCF_900188345.1. Classification (GTDB taxonomy): domain Bacteria; phylum Actinomycetota; class Actinomycetes; order Streptosporangiales; family Streptosporangiaceae; genus Streptosporangium; species Streptosporangium subroseum. Next base: position 79,828 of record NZ_FZOD01000018.1, read on the forward strand.
ATCACAGATGACCACTCTGAACAACGGGGTGTCCATGCCGCAGCTGGGTTTCGGCGTGTTCCAGGTGCCCCCGGCGGAGACCGCCCAGGCGGTGACCAGGGCGCTCGAAACGGGATATCGGAGCATCGACACCGCCAGGGCCTACGGCAACGAGCGGGGTGTGGGTGAGGCGCTGGCCGCCTCAGGGCTGCCCCGTGACGAGGTGTTCGTCACCACCAAGTTGTGGAACAGCGACCAGGGGTACGACTCGACCCTCGCGGCCTTCGACGCGAGCATGGCGGATCTGCGCCTGGACCGGCTCGATCTGTATCTCATCCATTGGCCCGCACCGGCCAAGAACCTGTACGCCGAGACGTGGAAGGCGATGCAGCAGCTGTACACCGACGGCCGGGTCCGTGCCATCGGTGTGTCCAACTTCCAGCCCGCCCACCTGACGCGCCTCATGGATGACGGGGGCATCGTCCCGGCGGTCAACCAGATCGAGCTCCACCCCGCCCTGCAACAGGCCGAGCTGCGTGAGTTCCACGCCGACCACGGCATCGCCACCGAGTCATGGAGCCCACTGGCCCAGGGCGCCGTGCTCAAGGACCCGGTGATCGTCGCCATCGCCGAGAAGTACGGCAAGACTCCGGCTCAGGTCGTCCTGCGCTGGCACCTCGATCTGGGGAACATCGTGATCCCCAAGTCGGTCACCCCATCGCGGATCAGGGAGAACCTCGACATTTTCGACTTCGCCCTGACCGAGGGGGACATCGCGGAGATCGCCCGTCTGGACAGAGGCACCCGCACCGGCCCGGACCCCGACACCTTCAACGGCTGAGTACGGCCTCGGGCGGCTGATCCCGCCGGATCGCCACGCCGAGGTTGATCCGTCGCTGGATTGCCACGCCGGGATCGATTCACCGTCGGATTGCCACGTGGGGATCGATTCGCCATTCCGGTCGGCCCTATCCCGATATCCGGCCAACAAGGTCGTGGAATGGCGGCCGAAAGAGCCGGGACGGCGCTTTGGCGAGGTGCTCTGTCGGCTCATGTCGCGCCCGCGGAGCGGGTATTCTCCTGCGGGTCCGTCCCCGCGTGCGTGAATGTACATTCAGCTCTCTGATCGATGATCTTAAGCTGTATTCATGACGTTGCTGGAGAAGTTTTTCAGGTCGGTTCGGGAGTCCAATTCGGATTCAACGGAGAAAGCGAAGATGAGTCGTTCGAGTGAGATCCGCTGTGTGAGGTTTTCTCTCAGTCTTGCGAGATCCGCTGTGCGAGCCAGTGGTAGGACGCCTTCGGGGTGCGGGTCCCGGTGGCGAAGTCGACGTGGACCAGGCCGAAGCGCTGGTTGTAGCCCTCGGCCCACTCGAAGTTGTCCAGCAGGGACCAGACGTAGTAGCCGCGCACGTCAACCCCCTCGGCCCCGGCTTTTTCCACGGCTTTGATGTGGCCGTCGAGGTAGGCGATCCTGGCCTGGTCGTCGACCGTTCCGCCGGGGCCGACGTCGTCGGGCTGGGAGCAGCCGTTCTCGGTGACGTAGACCGGGGGGAGGGCGTCGCCGTAGCGCGCCTTGAGGCCGACCAGAAGTTCGCGCAGGCCGTCGGGAACGACGGGCCAGCCGAAGGCGGTGGTGGGATAACCGGTGATACCGGCGTCCTCGAAGGGAAGGCCCTCGCCGGTGGGGGCGGTGATCCGGGTGGGGTTGTAGTAGTTGACGCCGATGCCGTCGAGGCGGGTGCCGATCAGGTCGAGGTCGCCGTCCCTGACGCAGTCGAGGCTCACCCCATACGCCGATAAATCCGGATACGTTCCAAGAAGTACCGGGTCGTTGAACAGGCGGTTGTGGAGGGCGTCGTAGGCGTCGGCGGCGGCCAGGTCGGCGGGGTCCGCGGAGGCGGGCCAGACCGGCGTGCAGTTGTTGGTGATCAGCACCTTCTCCGCGCCCCGCGCCCTGAGTTCCCGTACGGCGAGGCCGTGCCCGAGCAGCTGGTGATGGGCCGCCGGAAGCGCGTCCAGGACCAGGGCCCTGCCGGGGGCGTGGTTGCCCAGCGCGTAGCCGTACACCATGTGGATGAAGGGTTCGTTCAGCGTGATCCACATCGGGATCCGGTCGGCGAGCCGGTCGGCCACGATGGCGGCGTACTCGGCGAACCGGTAGGAGGTGTCGCGGTTAAGCCAGCCGCCCTCGTCCTCCAGGGCCTGGGGCAGGTCCCAGTGGAACAGCGTGGCCGCGGCGGCGATGCCCTTCTCACAGAGCGCGTCCGTCAGCCGGTCGTAGAAGTCCAGGCCAGCCGGGTTGGCCTCGCCCCTGCCGTCGGGCTGGATCCGCGGCCAGGCGATGGAGAAGCGGTAGGAGTTCACCCCGAGATCGCTCATCAGCGCGACGTCCTCGGGCCAGCGGTGATAGTGGTCGCAGGCCACGTCCCCGGTGTCCCCGCCGCGCACCCTGCCGGGCTCGTGGGTGAAGGTGTCCCAGATCGAGACGCCCCGGCCGTCCTCGGCGACGGCGCCCTCGATCTGGTAGGACGCGGTAGCCGTACCCCACAGGAACATCCCGACCTCCACATGTGTGAGTGTGGCTCATGTTAACCCGGGCGGGCCCGCGTGGTGGATGATGGAGTGATGACGAACGCTTCCGGAGGAACGCTGCGCCGTCGTCCCGCTCAGCGCCGCAGCCTTGAACGGGTTGAGCGCATGCTGGACGAGTGCGCGCGACTGCTGGACGAGGTCGGCTACGAGGCGCTGACCACCAAGGAGGTCGCGCGCCGCGCAGAGGTGCCCATCGGCACCTTCTACCAGTTCTTCTCCGACAAGCACGGACTGGTGCGCGCGCTGGCGTTGCGCAACCTGGAGGCGTTCCTCAACCGGATCATCGGCAGGCTGGGAAGCGCGAAGTTGTCGGACTGGACCGAGATGGTGGATCTCTCGATCGACGAGTTCGTCGCGATGAAGCGGTCGACGCCGGGTTTCGCCGTCGTCGACTTCGGAGAGGTGCTCATCACCCCGGGCGGTCCGGCGATCAAGGGAACCGAGCGGATGCTCGACGCCGCGCTGGAGAACAACGTCATCGTGGCCGACCGGCTCCGCGGGATCACGGTGGAGATGCTCGGTGTCCCGATCGGGCCGGATCTGGACCGGGCGCTGATCGTCGCGGTCGAGGCCGCCGACGCGGTGCTCAAGCTCGCCTTCCGCTCCCGGACCGACGGCGACCCCGAGTTGATCGCCGAGTGCAAACACCTGGTCCGCCGCTACCTGTCCGCGCATCTGTCCCCGGAATGACGCCGGGTGCCTCGGGCTCTCTTGTGGTGACGCCGGATGTCCCATGGCGGGCCGGGCGTTCCCGGAACGGCGGTGAGTGCCTCGGGCTCTTGCGGTGACACCGGATGCCCCTACGGCGGGCCGGGCCCCGGAATGGCGGCGAATGCCCGGAGGGCGGTGCCGGGCGTGTGCTCGTGCACTGCCGGAATGACATGACTTGACCTGAAGTGCACTCCAGGTGGGATGCTGCCAGATGTGAGTGTGTACACGCCAGGACAGGTAGTGGAGGAGACCGGCTTCAGCCTCGACACGCTGCGCTACTACGAGCGGATCGGGCTGCTGAAGTCCATCGGTCGCAACTCGGCCGGACAGCGTCGGTTCACCCAGGAGGACGTCGGCTGGCTCGGCATGGTCCGCTGCCTGCGCGACACCGGGATGCCGATCGTGGAGATGATCCGTTTCGCGGAGCTGACCCGGGCGGGCGAGCACACGGTGTGCGAGCGGATCGCATTGCTCGAAGCCCATGACCAGCGGGTACGGGCCCAGGTCGACAACCTGCGCGAGAAACAGGCGGTGATCCGGAGCAAGATCGGATACTACCGTTCGGTGATCGACTAGTCTGCGTTCCTCAACGGAGGTTGCGAACGCGCGGCGGAGAACCCGAGGCCCTCGCGACGGCGTTCACCGCCCGCGCCGCCTCCGCGGACCCCGGCACCGTCAACCGGGAGCTGCCGGTGTTCAAAGCGGCGGTCGCCTGGTGGCTCTTTACGGGCATGCTTTTCACGCGTGGGTGACCGCCGCTCCAAGGGGCGAAAAGGTTGTGGCCAGAGATGCGGCATGGTCGCATCAGCGGAGATGCGACGGGCATGGTGACCGGGGTAGGCAGCGCAACCGGTGGTGGCTCGCCGGTGGTGAGAACCTCGGGGGGACGCATGAAAGTCGGTCTCGGCCTGCCCATCAGCGAACCCGCGGCCCTGCTGGAGTGGGCTCGGGGCGCGGACGCGGGCCCGTTCAGCACGCTCGGCTTGCTTGATCGTCTCGTCTACGACAATCCCGAGCCCCTCGTGGCCCTGGCCGTGCTCGCGGGGGCGACCTCCAGAATCCGCCTGCAGACCGAGGTGCTGCTCGCCCCGCTCCGCGAGCCGGCCTTGCTGGCCAAGCAGTGCGCGACCCTGGACCGCATGTCGGGAGGGCGCTTCACGCTCGGCGTCGGTTTGGGGGCGCGCCGGGACGACTACGAGGCCGCGGGTGCGGACGTGCACCGGCGCGGGGCGCGGCTGGAGGAGATGATGGAGGTGATGCGCCGCATCTGGTCGGGCGAGCCGTACGGCGAGGGGATCGGCCCGATCGGGCCCGAGCCTGCACGCCGGGGCGGCCCGGAAGTGTTGTTCGGCGCCTTCAGCCCGGTCGGGATCCGTCGTGCAGCCCGCCTGGGTGACGGCTTCCTGTGCGCGGCACATCTCGCCGACGCCGAGGATCTGTTCCGGGCCACCGAGACGGAGTGGCAGGCTCAGGGACGCACGGGCCGTCCCCGGCTGGTGGCCCAGTTCAACGCCGCCCTGGGGCCGGATCACCTGATCAAGGAGGCGCGTGACCGGTTGTACGACTACTACGGCGGTCCCCACTACATGAACCTGCCGGCCGGTTTCGCCGACGGTGCGGTGGCGAGCATGCTCACCACGTCCGACCAGATCCGCGACACGGCCACCCGGATGGCGGACATCGGCGCCGATGAGGTCATGTTCTACTGCTGGAACTCGGACGTAGGCCAGGTGGATCGCTTCGCCGGGGCACTCAGCGGCACGTGAAAGCCGCCGAAACCTCTCAGGCCGGCGGTGACTCGTGGGCCGGTGTGCCGGCCCACCGGCGAGGGACGCATCCCGATCTCCCTCGACGGGCCACCAGCCCGGCGAGCTCGGTCAGAACCAGCCGCCGTCGGCCTGGATGGTCCGGCCGGTGATGAACGAGGCATCGTCCGAGACCAGGAACGAGACGACCGCGGCGATCTCAGCGGGCTGGGCCATCCTCCCGAGCGAACTGGTGGTGCGGATCACGGTACCGAAATCCGCGTCGACGTCGGGATGGACGTACCGGGAACCCGCATGGTCGGACATGTCGGTGACGGTTCCCCCGGGCGCGATGGCATTGATGGTGATACCGCGCCGGCCGAGTTCCGGGCTGAGGTTGAGCGCGATGCATTCGACCGCAGCCTTACTCGACGCGTAAAGAGCGTGGTAAAAGACCGTCTTGTGAGCACTCGCCGATGACGTCAGCACGATCTTCCCTCCTTCGCCCATATGCCGTACCGCGTTCTGTACGGCGAAGAACTGGCCTCGTACGTTGATGGCGAAGACACGGTCGAAGTCGGCAGGGGTGATCGCGTCCAGCTTGCCGAAGTGCTCGATTCCGGCGTTGCTGACCAGGATGTCGAGTCCGCCGAGAGCATCGGCGGCCTGATCGGTCATCCGCCGGATCTGGTCCGGATCGCTGACGTCCGCCTTGATCGCGACCGCGTGGCGGCCATCGGCGGTGATCTCGGCGGCGAGTGCGTCGGCGTCATGGCCGCTGCTCCGGTAGTTGATCGCAACATCGGCCCTGTCAGCGGCGAGCCTGCGCACCACTGCCGCACCGATCCCTCGTGCACCCCCGGTGACCAGGGCCTTCCTGCCTGCCAGCTTTCCGCTCATCGGTCTTCTCCCTTCACGGGGATCCGGCGATCATGCCAAACGCGGATGGCGCGGGGTACGGGTCCCGGAACTGACGGCAGCAGGTGACTTCTTCGCCTCGCACACGCAGTGGAGGGCTGCCGTGGTCGTCCTCGTCGCGGTGGGCGCGTCCTCGTTCACCATCGGACCTCAGTACCAGTATCGCCCCGGCATGGGCACAGGCGCCGCTCGGAGCACGGTCGACCGGCAATCAGAACCTGGCCGAGTTGATCCTCAGCTTGAACCGGATGCCGGCGGGGTAGGCGAGCCACTTCGGACGCGAAGTATCCAAGGCGATCTTCAACGCGATCGGCGTCTTCACCTGAGGACGATCAATGCGCTGGATCCGCCGCAACCACACGGGCAAGGCCCGGGTGCCGGAGAACAGCGGACCGAAAACGTGCGCTGGGGGCTGACGGCGCAGCTCAATGATGGGATGAGGGCGGTTACGGCCGTCACGGGCCCACGGCCACGCCGTACGGGCTGTTGCCGACCGTGACGGTTGCGACGACCTTGAGGGTTTTCGGGTCGATGACCGTGAGGGTGCCCGCTCCTTGCTCCGTAACGTAGAGCGCGCTGGAGGTGACCGCCACGTTGAACGGGTCGGTGCCCGGAGGACCCACGGAAACCGTCGCCGAGACGCGGTGACCACGGGTGTCGATCACGGACACGTTTCCCGGGCCGAGAACGGCGACGTAGGCCGATCGGCCGCCCGGTCCGAGCGCCACATCAAAAGGCCCCTCGCCGACCGGCACGGTGGCCGTAATCGTCCCGGTACGGGTTCCGACGACCGAAACGCTCGCCGACACCTGGTCGGCCACGTAGATCGACCCGCCGTCCGGGGTGACGGCGACGCCCACCGGGGAGCGGCCTGCGGGAAGGAGCCGGGTGGGCCGATGCGTACGGGTGTCGATGACCGACACGCTGCCCGACCCGGCATTGGCGACGTAGGCCGCGGCACCGTCGCGACTGACGGCCACGCTCACCGGGGAGGTGCCGACCGGGATGGACGCGGTCACCCGGTTGGTTCGGGTGTCGAGCACCGAGACGCTGTTCGAACCGCCGTTGGCGACGTAGAGGAACCTGCCGTCCGGACTCAGCTCGACACCGCTGGGGTCCTTTCCGACCGGCACGGCCGTGACGATTTTTTTGGTTCGGGTGTCGAGTACCGAGACCTCGGCCGATCCGTTGCCGGCGATGTAGGCGTGCCTGCCGTCCGGGGCGACCGCGATGCCTTCGGGCGCCGTACCGGCCGGCACGGTCGCGACGACCTTGTTCGTGCGGGCATCGATCACCGATACCGTGTCGTCGAGCTGGTTGGTGACGTACACGTGGCCACCGGCGTCCGGGGCGACGGCGGCGGAGGGCACCGGGACCGAGGCCGGACCGATCGGCGCGGCGGGCGGACCGGACGCCGGCAGGAGCCCGATGCAGACCCCCATCACCGTCGCGAGCGCCTTCCCGCGCTGTCGGCCGGCGGCGTCGGCCCGAACTCGCCGGAGGAAACGCATCTCGCCTCCCGTGCGCATCGCAGGGTTCTGTCCGTGGACGGGACCGCCTGTCGCCGCAAACCGGTCCCGCTCGGAAGCGGTGGTCAGGTCAGGAGTTCTCGGGCGTAGTGGTCCTGGTCATCGCGCACGCCCGGAAGGGCGAAGAAGTAGCCTCCGCCCCGCGGGCTGATGTACGGCACCAGCGCTTCGCCTTCCAACCGGTTCTGCATGGTGATGTAGGTGTTGAGCTCGCGCTGGAAGCAGCAGAACGCGTGTCCCAGGTCAAGGCCGCCGCGTACGTCCAGAGTCCGGTCGTAGTCGTAGCTGCGACGCAGGATGGTGCTGGTCGCCGCGGTCTGCGGGGTCTGGGGATTGGCGAGGCGGATATGCGAGTTCAGCGGAGTGATCAGTCCCTGCGGGTCGTTGGTGTAGATGGGATCGAGGAGGTCGGAGGCGTCCTCGGACAGGGCGTACATCGGGGCTCCGCTGTCCTTGCGGCGGCCGAAGATCCGCTCCTGCTGGGCGAGGGGCAGCTTCTGCCACTTTTCGATGTTGAAATGGACGATGCGCAGCACCTGGTAGGTACCGCCCGCCGCCCAGGCGGGCTCGGCGGTGCGCGGCTGCGCCCAGACCAGCTGGTCCATCTGGGTGGGGTCCGTGGTGTCCGGGTTGGAGGTGCCGTCTTTGAAGCCGAACCAGTCCCGCGGGGTACCGACGGGGCGCGGCGGATTGCGCTGGCAGTCGATGCGCCAGCGCGGTTTCATCGCGCCGCCTGTGTGGGCCAGGATGTCGAGCAGTGCGTGCACCGTCGTGTCACGGTGATCGGCGCACAGCTGTATCAGCATGTCGCCCTGGGACAGCGCGGGGTCCAGGTCGTCGTGACGGAAGGGCCGCATGGTGATGAGCTGGACCGGCCTGCGCGGGCCCAGTCCGTAGCGGCCGTCGAAGAGGGTCGCGCCGAGGGCGACGGTGATGGTGAGATTGTCCGGCGGGATCTTGGGCCCCAGAATGTCGTTGTCCGGTTGCGCTGAATCCGGTGGCGCCCTCGGCGGCGTGCCGCCCGCGGTGAGGAAGCGGGCCCGCGCGGTCAGCGTACGGAACAGCTCGGTGAGTTCTCCGCGGTCGGAGGCGGTCACGTCGAAGGAGGCGAAGCTCCCGGTCGGCTGTGGGGGAGTGGCGATGCCCGCCTGATGGTAGCCGTGGAACGGAATCGCACCCGTGCCCGCGTTGCCGCCCCTCGCTCCGTCGGCGAGGGCCGCATCACCGGCCGGCGGGCTTCTGCCCGCCGCTCCAACGAGGCCCGCGGCGAGTGTGCCCTGAAGGAACGACCGCCGTCCGAAGGCACCCGCCGGACACTCTCCGCCGCCTCTCCCTGCCTCCTGGGCCGGCGGCCTTTCGTCAGCCATGGACCCCCCCGAAACGAGCTCGGCGTCGTGCCGTGTCTGCGGCCTCGTCCTCACCGACCCTTACCCGGATGAATGCATATATTGGTCAACGTACCCCGCGCTTGGTGGGAATCGCAGTGGGCATTGGACCAAATCTGGCCACCCTTGGGCTAAATAGCTTGGGGCTTCCGGCAGTATTCGACAACTCTGTGCGATGGGCCGCGTACCTGGTGGGTGGGGTTTGCGCGGGCTGAGGTTCCCGAGCGCCTCTCCAGGTCCTCCCACCACCTCGTCGCCCTAATCCGCGCCGGGGCATCGTTCGTCAACGGCGAACCTGCCGAACGCACCGACAGGCCAGGCACCGAGAACGACTCACGCACAGTCGCATAAAAGATTTTCATTCATTGGTGTCGGCGATTGCTCCCGGGTGTCAGAGCGATTGCAAGCATGTCATGAAAGAAGAGGGGAAAAGGGAATTGAGTGACCAACCGCCAAACACGACCACGGACGCCGGGATCCCCGTGCCCAGCGATGAGCACTCACTCACGACCGGTCCCGCCGGCCCTGTGCTGCTGCAGGATGCCTACCTAATTGAGAAGCTGGCCCACTTCGTCCGCGAGCGCGTCCCCGATCGCGTGTACCACGTCAAGGGCGGCGGCGCCTTCGGCTATTTCGAGGTGACCGCCGACGTCACCCAGTGGACCAAGGCCGCCTTCCTCAACCAAGTCGGAAAGCGCACGCCGATGCTCGCGCGCATCTCGTCGGTGGCCGGCGAAGAGGGCTACCCGGACACGGACCGCGACGTGCGCGGCTTCGCCCTCAAGTTCTACACCGAAGAGGGCAACTACGACATGGTCGGCAACAACACGCCGGTCTTCTTCGTGCGCGACCCCATGAAGTTCCCTGACTTCATCCACTCGCAGGAGCGCATGCCCGACAGTGGCCTGCGCAGCAACAACATGCAGTGGGACTTCTGGACGCTCTCGCCCGAGTCGGCCCACCAGGTGACAGTCCTGATGAGCGACCGGGGCACGCCGCGCACCTGGCGCAACATGAACGGCTACAGCAGCGACACGTACATGTGGGAGAACGCCGCGGGCGAGAAGTTCTGGGTGAAGTACCACTTCAAGACCGAGCAGGGCATCGAGAACATGACCGACGCCGAGGCCAGGGCCATGCGCGCCGAGGACCTCGACTACCACCGGCGTGACCTGCGGGAGGCGATCGCCCGCAACGACCACCCGTCCTGGCGCCTCGAGATGCAGATCATGCCGTACGAGGACGCGGCCGACTACCGCTTCAACCCCTTCGACATCACCAAGGTCTGGCCGCACGAGGACTACCCGACGATCCCGATCGGCCGGATGGTGCTCGACCGCAACCCCGAGAACTTCTTCGCCCAAATTGTGCAGGCCGGGTTCGACGTGGCGAACTTTGTCCCGGGCATCGGACCCAGCCCGGACCGGATGGTACTGGGGCGCATGTTCGCCTACGGCGACTCACAGCGCTATCGCACCGGTCCCAACTATGCCCAACTGCCGGTCAACCGGCCGTTCAACGAGGTGCACAACTACAACAAGGACGGCCCGATGCGCTACGACCACACCGGGAACCGGCCGGTCTACGCGCCGAACAGCTACGGCGGGCCCAAGGCCGATCCGCAGCGTTACCGTGACCCGAGCTGGTTTGTGGAGGCCGCCGAGATCATGCGCACGGCCTACGTGGCGCACAAGGACGACAACGACTTCATCCAGCCCGGCACGCTCTACCGCCAGGTGATGTCGCCGACCGATCGAGACCATTTGGTCGGCAACATCGTCTGGCACCTGAGCCAGGGGGTGGAGCGCTTCATCCAGGAGCGCGCGATCAACGACTACTGGAGCAAGGTCGACCCCGACCTCGGCACTCGCGTCGCCCACGATCTGGGTCTCGTGGCTTCGGTGCGGTAGAGAGGCAGCGACTGGGACTTGGCCGCGAACGAGTCCGGCGCGACCCGGCTTGACTTCGTACCGCTCGGCCAGGTCCAGGCTGCGCGCCTCGTTCACCCGCAGGGCGGTAAGGCCGGGGTTGTACCGCACAAGCTCCAGAAGCCGTACGGCTGCTTTGCCCGTGGGCGAGAGCCCCTTTTCGGTCCGGCTGTTAAACCGGTATCGGGAGAGGGGCCATGGTTGCACCACGCGCACGCCGGATCAACATCCCCCTGCGGCACGTCGCCCTGATGTGCGGAGGGATGTTGTTCGTGCTGCTCGCTCAGACGACCTATCTCCAGGGGATCGACGCCGCGCGGCTCAACGAGGATTCACGCAACCTGCGGACGATGATCGCGCGTTTCGAGAGCCCCAGGGGCAAGATCCTGCTCCACGACGGCACGGTCATCGCGACCAGCCGTGTGACCGGGGACGGCAGGTACAGATACCGGCGGTTCTATCCCAACGGCCCGCTCTACGCCGCGGTGACCGGATACGTCTCGCTCTACAGCGCCGGCGGCATCGAGGAGGCGGAGGACGCCGTGCTGTCCGGGAGCGACCCCCGGGTGAAGGTACGCGGGCTGGTGGACGGCACCCGGGTCGGCGCCACGCTCAGGCTCACCGTCGACCGGCGGGCGCAGCGGGCCGCCTACGAGGGACTGCGCGACACGGGGCTGCCCGGCGCCGCCGTCGCGATCGACCCGAAGACCGGCGAGATCCTGGCCATGGTGTCCTTCCCCTCCTACGATCCGAACGCCTACACGACCTTCAACACCGTCAAGCTCGGCAGGGTGGACAAGCGACTGCAGGACGATCCCGGCAATCCGCTGCTGAACCGGACGATCCAGCAGAACTATCCGCCCGGGTCCACCTTCAAGGTCGTCACCTCGGCGGCGGCGCTCGGCTCGGGGAAGTACGGTCCGAACACCCCTGTCAGCGCGCCCACCGCCCTCCGCCTTCCCGGCACGAACACCTACCTGCGCAACTTCGGGGGCGCCTCCTGCGGTGACGGCAACCCCCCGCTGCTGTACGCGTTCAAGCTCTCGTGCAACACACCGTTCGCGAAGATCGGCACTGCTCTCGGCCAGGACGCACTGCGCGAGCAGGCCGAGGCGTTCGGGTTCGACACGGACGACCTGGCCGTTCCCATGCCGGTCGCCAGAAGCGTGTATCCGTCGGAGATGGACGAGGCGCAGACCGCGCTGTCGGCGCTGGGCCAGTTCAACGACCGGGTCACCCCGCTCATGATCGCGATGATCGCGGCGGCGGTCGCCAACGACGGCGTGCTGATGCGTCCCCACCTCGTGCGGGAGGTCCGGCTCTCCGACGGCAGAGTGATCGACGAGACCGAACCGTCGCAGTATCGCCAGGTGCTCAGCACGAGCGTGGCCGAGCGGCTCACCCAGATGATGGTCGCCGTCACCGAGCCGGGCGGCACCGGCACCGCCGCCGCCATCCCGGGAACCACGGTCGCCGCGAAGAGCGGCACCGCCGAGAACGTCGCCTCCCAGCAGGACCACGCGGTCTTCACCAGTTTCGCCCCGGCGTCCGATCCCCAGGTGGCCGTGGGGGTCCTGGTGGAGCGCGGCGGGCGGGGCGGACAGGTGGCGGCTCCCATAGCAAAGGCCATCATGGAAGCGGTGCTGAACGATCAGACGGAGTAGGGCGGGCTCCGCGGATCGCGAAGGTCATCATGGAGGCCGCGCCGAACGATCAGGAGTGGAGCGGGCTCCGCGGATCGCAAAAAGCCATCATGTGAATCGTGCCGAACGATCGGGCGGAGGGCGGGCTCCGCGGATCGCGGGGGTGTCATGCGGGCCGTACCGGACGATCAGGCGGAGTAGGCGGAGGCCTGCAGATTGTAGAGGTCGGCGTAGAGACCGTTGAGCTCTATGAGCTGGTCGTGGGTGCCGTGCTCGGTGACCTTGCCGTGGTCCAGGACGTAGATCCGGTCCGCGTAGCGGACGCTGGCCAGCCGGTGGGTGATCAACAGGACGGTACGGCCGTCGGCGTGCTGCCGGATGCGGGTGAAGAGGGCGTCCTCGGCCCGGGCGTCGAGGGCGGCCGTGGGTTCGTCGCAGATCAGCAGCGGGGCGTCGCGGTGGAAGCCCCGGGCGACGGCGATCCGCTGCCACTGGCCGCCGGACAGCTCATGGCCGTCCTTGAAGCGCCGGTCGAGCAGGGTGTTGTAGCCGTGGGGCAGCTCGGCGACGACCTGGTCGGCGCCCGCGACCTCGGCCGCCGAGATCAGCGCGCCCTCGCCCTTTTCTGTGCCCATGCTGATGTTGTCCCTGGCGTTCAGCGGCCAGCGCGTGTGGTCCTGGGCGATGACCGCGATGTGACGGCGGAGCTGGTCGGGGTCGACGTCGGCCAGATCGGTCCCGTCCCAGAGGACCCGCCCGCTGTCCGGTTCGTAGAGCCCGGACAGGATCTTGGCCAGCGTGGTCTTGCCCGAGCCGTTCTCGCCGACAAGAGCGATCACCTCGCCCCGGTCGATGGTGATCGACATCCCCTGGAGTGCGGGGGCGCTGGAGCCCGGGTAGGTGAAGACGACGTCCTCGGCGGTGATCCGTTCGAAGGTCTCGGGGGCCTTTTCCGGGCGCCCGGCGCCCAGCCGGCTCTCCGCGTCGGCACAGAAGTCGAGGAAGTCGGTGAAGTAGAGACCCTCCTCGTAGAGGCGGTTGGTGGCGTACATCAGGTTGGCCAGGTAGGTCTGGCCCGAACGGATGGCCAGTACGGCGGTGCCCGCCACGGCCAGCGGCACCGCGCCCACGGCCAGCAGCACGCCCAGGGCGACGTAGACGATGGCCGTGCCGATCCCGCCGAGCGCCTCTCCGGCGATCTTCACGAACGTCTGCCGCCGCGCCAGGCGCAGCAGGATGGCCTGCTCCGCCGTGGCCACCACGTCGTACATCCGCATCAGGAAGTCCCGCATGGTGAACGAGCGCACCTCGGCGGCCGCCTCGCGCTCCGCCAGCAGCTCCGCGATGATCCACTTACGGCGCATGGCGGGGATCAGCGCGTACATGGTGGTGTAGCGCATCCGCGCCGAGCGGATCGCGGCCCAGGCGTCGGGCAGCACGGCCAGCACCAGCAGCGGCAGCAGGATGGGGTGGAGCACCCCGAGCACGCCCGCCGCCGCGGCGATCCCGATGAGCGCGGTCAGCACGTTGATGGTCGTGCCGACCACCACGTCCGCCATGGCCACCCCCCGCGCCCTGGCCCGCTGGAGCGCGTCGTGAAAGTCGGGGTCGTCGAAGGCCGCCAGGCTGACCTGGCTGGTGAGCCCGTACAGTCGTTCCTCGGCGATCCGGCTGACCTGGGGGTCCAGCCGGGACTGCGCCCAGCCCGCGCCCGCCTGGGTCAGCGTGCGCAGGGTGGCGGCCACGCCCACCATGATCAGACTGGGCAGGGCGTCCATGACCCGCTCCGGGGTCGGCCCCGCCGCGAACAGGGCCGACAGCACCCCGGTGGTGGCGAGCAGCCCGAACGCGGTGAACACCCCGGAGATCAGGCTCAGACTGATCGTGATGGTGGTGTCACGGGGATCGGCCAGCCACGCCAGCCGTACGGCCTGCGACACCAGCGCGGGCAGCCGCCGGGCGATGGTCAGGAAGCTGACCCCCGTCATCTTGCCGACGTGAGCGTGCCACTCGGAGAGGGTGAGCTCGCCGAGCTCGGGAGCGGGTTCGGAGGGCTCGGGAGGTTCAGGGGGTTTGGAAGGTCCGGGAGGTTCGGAGGGTCCGGGGGGCTTGGAGGGTTCGGGGGGCTTGGAGGGAGCTTCCGGGGGAGTGTCGGGCATAGGAGCAGTGTGAATCGCCGTACCGACAATCCGCCATCGGATGGCCGGGGACGGCCAGGGTGGGCCCGTCGGCGCGGATTGCCGCGAGCCGGAACCGAATTCCGGGTGCGGTATCGCGAGGGCTGGGGATGGTGGGGCTGGTTTCCATGCGGGTTATCGGGGGTTCGGGGATCCCCGGCGATGGTCTTTCTGTAAGGGCGGTGATGGCCGGGGCGGGTCCGCGTGTGGACTATCACGAAGGTATACCGGACACCGAGATGATCTCCGCATTAAAAAATAGGTCCAAGCCCGGGCATGCTTCGGTAATTGATGTCACACTTTCTGTGACGGTTCTACCCTCGACCTATTTAAGAGCCGATGACCCAGGACACCACACACGCTTCCGTTGCCCCCGGCAACCTTCCCCTCGAACCCAACGCTTTCGTGGGGCGGGAAGCCGACGTGGAAGAACTCACCGAGCTGCTGAGTGTGGCTCGGGTGGTGACCCTGTGCGGCGCGGGCGGCATCGGCAAGAGCAGGCTGGCGGTCCGGGTGGCCTCCCAGGTGGCGGAGGAGTTTCCCGAGGGCGTCTGGCTGGTGGAGCTGGCGGAGGCGGTGCGCGGCGACCTGATCGCACCCCGGGTGGCCGCCGTTCTCGGGGTGAAGCCCGAGCCGTCGCGCGCGCTGGCCGACACGCTGGTCGACGCGCTCGGCGACCGGCGTCTGCTGCTGGTCATCGACAACTGCGAGTCCCTCATCGAGGAGTCCGCCCTCTTCTGCCGGACGCTGCTCACCGTCTGCCCGCAGGTGCGCGTGCTCACCACCAGCCGGGAGCCGCTGCGTGTGGCGGGGGAGACCGTGTGGCGGGTGCCGCCGCTCTCCCTGCCCAGGAGCGGTGGCCAGGATCTCGGCACCAGCGAGGCGGTGCGGCTCTTCGTCGACCGCGCCACCGCGGCCTCGCGAGGCTTTGTCGTCACCGAGCAGAACGCCGGCGACGTCGTCGGCCTGTGCGAGGCGCTCGACGGGATGCCGCTCGCCATCGAGCTCGCCGCCGCGCTGTGCCGGGTG
The DNA here is from genome assembly GCF_900188345.1 of Streptosporangium subroseum. GTDB lineage: Bacteria > Actinomycetota > Actinomycetes > Streptosporangiales > Streptosporangiaceae > Streptosporangium > Streptosporangium subroseum. The sequence goes on from NZ_FZOD01000018.1 coordinate 95,467, forward strand.
CTGACCGTGGAGCAGATCAATGCCCGCATCAGGGACCGGTTCCGGCTTCTGTCGGCGGGCGACAGGACGGCCCCGGCCAGGCAGCAGACGCTCAGGGCGACCGTCGACTGGAGCTATCAGCAGCTCAAGGAGCCCGAGCGGATCCTGCTGCGGCGGCTGGCGGTGTTCACCGGAGGATGGACGCTCGACATGGCCGAGCAGGTCTGCGCGGGCAACGGCCTGTGGGCCGAAGACGTCCTGGGAGTGCTCTGCGACCTGGTCGACAAGTCCCTGGTCCTGGCCGACGCGGAGGTGGCGGGCGAGACGCGTTACCGGATGCTGGAGACGATCCGCGAATACGCGGCCGAGCAGCTCGACGTCTCCGGCGAGGAGCCCGAGTTCCGGCGACGGCACCGGGATCACATGATCGACGTCGCCGCCCGGATCCATCAGATGATCGTCCGGCGGCCCCGCCCGACCTGGCCGGAGATCTGCCCGATGCTGGTCCTGCTGGACGAGCTGCACTCCAACGTCTGGGCGGCGGTGCGCTGGTCGGCCGAGGCGGACGACCCGGAGAACGCGCTGCGCCTCCTCGTCCTGCTGCGCTGGCCGATCATCGCCGGTGGCAGGTTCACCCCGGCCGACGAGTGGCTGGACCGCCTGCTCGACGTGGAGCCGACGGAGCTGACCCCGCGGGTGCGCGGCGACGCCCTCGCGCTGCGCGGGCAGGTGGCCTTCGGGCAGGGCGATCCCGACACCGCGCAGGTCGCCTGCACGGCCGCCGTCGAGCTCTGCCGCAAGACCGGCCTGAACGGACCGCTGAGCGGGGCGCTGGCCATCCTGGCCTGGGTGGCCATCTACCAGCGCCGGCCGGAGAGGGCCAGGTCCCTCCTGGACGAGGCGCTGGAGGCCGTGCGCACGGTCGACGATCCGTGGCACGAGACGGTGATCCGCTCCATGGAGGGCACGTTCGCGCTGTCGGAGGGGCGGGCCAAGGAGTCCCAGCGCTCCTTCGAGGCCGCGCTGGCCATCGCCCACGAGCTCGACAACCACTGGGCCGCCCCGGTCGCGCTCATCGGCCTGGCCCAGGTCGCCTGGCTCCGGGGCGACCTCGTGGAGGCACGCGCCCACTACGAGCGGGCCCTCGACCTGCTCCAGGACATCACGGCCCACTGGCAGGCCATCACGTGCCTGTCCGGTCTGGGGAGGATCGCGTTGGTCCAGGGTGATCTCGCCACCGCCCGCGTCAGGCTGATCGAAAGTCTGAGGCTCTGCCTGGGCACGGGTCAGCGACTCGGCGTGGCCCGGCGGATCGAGACACTCGCGCAGCTCGCGCTGGCCGAGGAGGACGACCGCCGGGCGGTGCGCCTGGCGGGGGCCTCCGCGGCGATCAGGAGCGCGATGAGCGGCGCCGTGCTGCCGCCCGGTTTCGGCGCGCGGATGGAGGAGCTGCTCCAGCCCGCCCGCGTACGGCTCGGCGAGGCGCTGGTCGCCCAGCTGTGGGCGCACGGCCAGGAGATGTCCCAGGAGCAGGCGGTCCGTTACGCGCTGCAGTTCGACGAGCCGTCCGAGACGCCCCTGCTGCTCGGCAGGAACCCGGTCGTCGCCCCGCTCACCACGCTGACCTGCCGCGAATGGGAGATCGCCGAGCTGATCGCCAGAGGCATGAGCAACAAGGCCATCGCCGACGACCTGGTGATCAGTCCCGCGACCGCGGCCCGGCACGTGGCCAACATCCTCGCCAAGCTCGGCTTCTCCTCCCGCACCCAGGTCGCCACCTGGGTCATCGAGCAGAACCGCTCCTGAGGCGTCCCAGCCGTCCGCCCCGCGCATCCGCCTCCCGCGGCCGCGCCGTGCGTGTCCGCCGTGCGTGCCCGCCATACGGGGTCGGCGTAGGTGCTCGCCGTACGTGCCTGCGATACGTGTTCGGCGCGAAAGAGGATCAAAAGAGGATCGAACGGTCGCCGGCACGGGTGGAAGGCGTACCGCCCGGGTGGAGGGGGCGCGCCTGGGGCGGGGAACGTCTACACACCGGGACTACATATCGGCGGTCACGGAGATACACCTCCGGATACGCAGTCCGGAGCATGTGCCGGGCACACCGCTCGCCATACATTTTCCTCGTGTTCGACCGATGACGTCCAGCCCTCCGCGGACTGCCGACCATGAAGGCGGTCCGTATGAGGGCTCACACCATCCCGGGTGTCTCGGCCGAGCATAAGGGAGCGTCGCGTGTCCCTCCCGACGGCCGAGGTCTCCTCGGAGGGGTGGGGACTTAGGGCCATGGGCCACGCGACAGCGGGCTCGAGCCGCGCAGGGCTCGAGCCCGCCCGTCCCGGGGGCGTCGTTCCCTGAAATCCTGTATTCGCCCGGAACTCCTCATCCCCGAGCCCTTTCCTGCCTGGAACTCGCGTTGTGTGAAACCCACTCCTTGAATGTCTTTAAACCCTCTCTCTTCGAAGATTTCTGCCTAGAATCCGATTCTCCTCAAAGCGGGGTCCCTTCTCGAAACCCATGCCTCCCCGGAAAGGCCGTGTTACCTGGAGGTACGACGTTGAATACACAGTCATCTACATACATTTGTCGATGCCCGAGGGAAGAGGCTGACTCTACTGTCAGCGAAATGAGACCGACCCCCCAGTCCATCCAGTGCACTGTGACCGAGGCGGTGTTCGGTTGCGCACACGGGCGGGGTGATCGGCCCGCACTGATCGATCTCGGCGCCGGAGTGGTGTACGGCTATCGCCGGCTGGCCGGCGAGGTGACGCGGGGAGCCTCCGGCCTGGTCAGACGGGGGGCGAGGCGGCGCCAGGTGGCGGGAATCCACGTGGACAACGCCGCCGCCCAGACCCTGGCGGTGCACACCGTCATCGCGGCGGGCGGCGTGGCGGCGCCCATCGTCCCCGGGAGCGGGGAGATGGGCGAGCTGCTGGCCGAGTGGGACGCGCGGCTGCTCATCACCACTCCTCGTCTCGCGGAGTCGTCGCTGCAGGCCGCCGAGGACTCCCGGGTCCGGCAGGTGATCGCGTTCGGACAGGCCCGTGACACCGTCGACTTCGCCGACCTGCTGCTGCTCGAATCCGTCCCGCTACCCTTCCTCGACCCGGCCGTTCAGCCCGCCCTGCTGACCGATGACGGGGGCGTGCTCACCCACCAGGACCTGATCATGCGGATGCACGCCCTCGACAGGGTCGCCGCGCTGGAGAAGTCGGACGTTCTCCTGGTGACCTGGCCCCTGGTGTGCAGCCTCGCCATGACGACTCTGATCGGGCTGGCACTGATGCACGGCGCCCTGGTCGTCGTGGCCCCCGGCCTCTCGTCCGCCGAGCTGTCGGCGACCATTCAGGACTTCGGCATCACCGTCATGGCCCTGTCCGACGGCTCCATCCAGCGTGTGTAGGCGCCGGCACACGCGATCTCATGATCGATCACCGTCACGGCTCCATCCAGCGTATAGGCGTCGACACACGCGGTCTCATGGCCGGAGTCCCGAGGGGTCGACCAGGGAGTCACCCAGTGCCGTGCGGTGATACAGGACACCGCGACCGGTGCGGCTCCCGGTGACCAGACCCGCTCTGCGCAGGGCGGTGATGTGGCCGCCCACGGTCCCGAGACCCAGCTCAAGCAGGCTGACGAGCTGCGTGGTGGTCGCTGGGGTCGCCAGCTCCAGCAGGACCAGGGTCCTGGTCCTGCCGATCAGCCCGGCCAGGCCGTCCGGCGTCTCGTGGGGAATCCCGGTGCCCCGGGCCGGATAGCTGATCGCGTACGGCCAGCGGTCCTCCAGGTAGGAGCCCACCCCCGCGGGGAACACGGTCGGCACGAAGAGCAGCCCGCGCCCGTCGAGCCGATGGGTCTCGTCCGGACTCTTCGCACGCACCTCGATGACGCCGTCGGGACGCCACCGGATCCGCGGGTTGAGATCGTCGAGCGCCGCCGCCCAGCCGTAGGTCGCCAGGCGGCCGGCTCGGTGGACCACGTCCCGTTCCAGGATCGCGTGGAAGCGTGGCCACGCGGGGGCGACGATCTCCTCCCACACCGCGCTGAGCGCCTCGGCGAACAGCTCCACGACGTCGGGGGAGAACAGCACGTCCCTGACGGGCTCATTGGGACGCGGCATCCCCTCCAGGTTTTTGGCGATCTCTTCGTGTGCCTGCGCCACCGGGGTGGCGCGCACCACCGCGAGCTCCGTCTCGAACGGGCTGTTCACCCCGGTCGGCGGCGGCGCGGGGAAGTCGGCGTTGTAGTTCCTCTCACGGAACAGCGCCACCATGGCACCCAGCCCCGGGTGCGTGAGCAGTAGCCTCTCGTACGGTCCCCGCATCCGGCCCGCCCACGCCTGCCACTCTCCGGCCTTCTTCTTCCCGGACAGGATCCAGAGCGCGTGCTTGGTCACGATGAGCGGGGAGATGGCGAACCTGCTGGCCATGACGTCCTGCGGAGTGACCTCGATGCGGTAGACCAACTGACGACCTTTCGGATATATCCGAAAGCTTAGCCAGCCGTTCCGGTCACCTCCAGCATCGTGCCCATGACCACACAAGAGCGCGGTGCGACCTACACGGAGGTCTTCGCGAACCGGGAGTTCCGGGTCCTGTTCGGAAGTTTCGCCCTTCTCGTGACCGGTGACCAGGTCAAGATGCTGGCCCTGTCGGCACTGGTCTACGCGCGGACCGGCTCGCCGGGCCTGTCGGCGGCGACCTACACGCTGGGCTTCCTGCCCTACATCGTCGGCGGGACGTTCCTGCTCTCGCTGGCCGACCGGATCCGGCCGCGCATACTGATGATCGTCGGTGAGCTGCTCAGGGTGGTGACCTGCCTGCTGATGGCCTTCGCCGGGCTGCCCGTCTGGGCGCTGCTCGCGCTGGTCCTGGCCACGGGGCTGTTCTCGCCGGTCTTCGGGGCGGCCCGCAGCGCCCTCCTGCCCGATCTGCTGCCGGGTGATGCGTTTGTGCTGGGCAGGTCAGTGCTGTCCCTGATGGCCGCCGGGTCGCAGATCGGCGGGCTGGCCGTGGGCGGCGGCATTCTCGCCGCCACCGGTCCAGCGGGGGCACTGGCCGTCACCGCCGCGCTGTCCGCGGTGGCCGTCGTGGTGCTGCGCTTCGGCCTGCCCGACTTCCCCGCCCGGAACTCGAAGGCCGGCGGCTTCCCCGGCCAGGACGCGAAAGCCGGCGACCTCCCCGTCCGGAACGCGAAGGTCGGCGGCTTCCCCGTCCAGGACGCGGGAGACGGCGGCTTCCCCGTCCAGGGTGCGGGGGACGGCTTTTCCGTCGGAAGCGCGGGGACGGGCGGCTTCCCCGCTCAGGACGTGGAGGGCGGGGATTTTCCAACCGAGGACGCGAGGGGCGGCGCCGTACGGGAGACCCTGAGAGTCAACCGGACCCTGATGATGGACGCGCGGGTGCGCGGCCTGCTCCTCGCACAGTGGCTGCCGATATCGTTCGTGACGGGTGCCGAGGCGATGCTGGTCCCCTATCTGGGAGGCACCGCGGGGATCGCGCTCGCCGCCTCATCCGTGGGCCTGGCGGCCGGAAACCTCGCCGTCGGCCGGTTGGTCTCGCCCGCAGGCAGGGAGCGGCTGGCATTGCCGCTCGCGGTGGCGGCGGGCATTCCCCTGCTCGCGTTTGTCGTCCAACCGGAGTTCTGGGGGGCCGCGCTGCTCATGCTGCTCGCGACGGCGGGGAGTTCCTACGAGCTCGGGTTGCAGCGGAGGTTCGTGGAGGCGGTGGCCGAGCCGTTCAGGGGCCAGGCCTTCGGCCTGTCCTCGGCGGGGATGATGACGGGCCAGGCGCTGGGCGCGGCCCTGGTGGGCGGGGCCGCCGAGCTGACCTCCCCGCACATGGCGATCGTCCTCGCAGGCGTCGCGATCGTCCTCTGCTCCCTCGCCCTGCACAGATCTCTACGGCCGGAGCCCTCCTGACGGGCCCCTCTCTATACGGCCGGGGCTCTCCTGACGGGCCTCCTCGCCTGTCCGACAGCATGCGCGTCATGTGATTCGCCGCGCGCACCGCCGTGCGGGCGATGCCGGTGCGGCCGTCGAGGCTCTCCGGCGGACCGGCAAGGCGGTGTGGCCCTGCCGATGCCGGCGACACCGCCCAGGACGAGAGGGCCTTGCGCGTGCTGAGATCGGCCATGGCAGATCGTGAAAGCGCTGTCAGCCCTGCTTGAGCAGGTGCAGAGACGACAAGGAGCCGCCCAGCTGCATCAGGCGTCCGCCGGTGCGCAGGTCGCCCACGTTGACCGGGGCGAACCCCAGCCCGTCCGCCCACTCCGCGAAGGCGGTCGCCGCGGCGGCGTCGTCACCGGCCAGGAACAGTACCCGGCGGCCCGCCTCGTGCCGGGGGTCGGCCGCGATGTGCTGGGCGTAGAGCGTGTTGAACGCCTTGATCACATGGGCGCCGGGAGCCAGGCCGGCCACGACCTCGCTGCCGGTCCGCTCGCCCAGGTCGGCGACCTCGAACTCGGGCGGTCCGGTGAGGAAGTGGTTGGTGGCGTCGATGAGGATGCGACCGTCCCACGGCGGCAGGCCGGACAGGGCCTGGGGGATGTGCGGCCACGGTACGGCGAGCAGCACGGCGTCGGCCTGGGCCGCCTCGGCGATGGTGCCGGCGGACGCGCCGGGGCCGAGGTCGTGGATGAGCGGCTCAAGCGTCTCGGGCCCGCGACTGTTGCTGAGGGTGACCTTGTGGCCGACGTTGAGCGCGTGCCGGGCGACGGCCTGGGCGATGGCTCCGGCGCCGATGACTCCGAAGGTTTCGATACGCATGAAGAGTGCCTTTCTCTGTCGCGGACGACCCTGGACAGGGTGGTGCCGACTCTCATCCCCTGGAGACTCTCCAGGAAACGATCATCTATCCCCGACTTCGGTCGACGGCGGTAGGCGCGAGGCATGCGTTGCAACCGCTTCCAGCAGCTGACTCTTCGACGGGTTCACCATGGCGTTTCCGGCCACGGTCACGGTCGGCACGGTCTCGTTCCCGCCCGCGACCGAGCGGACGAACGCCGCGGCCTCGGCATCTCTCCAGATGTTCACCTCGACGTACTGCAGGCGCGTGAAGCGCAGACGCGTGCGCAGGCGCATGCAGTACTTACAGCCGGGGCGCCAGTACACGACCACGCCTTCGCGATCCTTCTGCGTGAGGGACGTTCTGGACCGGCCCCTGCGAGGCAGGTTCGCAACGATCATCCATATCGCGTAGAGGACGAGAAAGGAGATCGCGATCGTGGAAAGCACGTCAGAGATCACTTAAGTGACTATATGGGAGAAAATACCCCAAGGTTCTGGGCCACCGGCCGTGGGTGCCTCCCTGTCGGCTCTCCTCGCCGCGTCTTCCCCTGCCACCTGAAGTCCCGAGGTGTGCAACCGTGATCGCCGCGGAGCCGGAGGCCCCGGGACCGCGTGCCGTGCTCACGAGGGCCGGAGCTCTCCCGATCCCCGGGGGATGAGACGGGTCGGCAGCTCGATCCGCTCGGGGGTGCCCAGCTCACCGGCGAGACGGCGGAAGAGCAGTTCGGCCGCGGTGCTGCCGAGTCTCACCGGGTCCTGGGCCACCACGGTCACGCCGGGCACCAGGAGGTCGGCCAGTTCGAAGTCGTCGAAGGCGACCATGGGCAGGCGGTGTCCCGTGCGCAGCACGGCCACGGTGATCCGGCTGTTGCCGGTGAACACCGCCGTGGGCGGGTCGTCGAAGGAGAGCATCCCGGTCAGCGCGGTTCCGGCCTGCTCCGCGGGACCCGTGGCGACCAGGGACTCGTCGTAGGGGAGACCCGCGTCCCGGAGGGCATGGCGGTAGCCGTACAGGCGCTCGGTGGCGGTGAAGATGGACGCGCTGTCGCCGACGTAGGCGATGCGCCGGTGGCCGTGCCGGATCAGGTGGGTCACTCCCGTGCGCGCGCCGCCGGAGTTGTCGGACAGCACGGTGTCCACGTCCAGCCCACCGGGCCGGTCGACGAAGACGGCGGCGATGCCCGCGTCGAGTTCGGGCAGCAGGTATTCGTGGTCGGACCCGGTCGGCACGATGATCAGACCGTCCACCCGCCGGGAGCAGAAGGTCAGGACCAGTCCCCGCTCGCGCTCGGGCTCCTTCCCCGTGGAGCCGCTCAGCACCAGGGAGCCGTTCCGGAGTGCCACGTCCTCGACCGCGCGGCTGATTCCGGAGTAGAACGGGTCGGCCACGTCCTCGATCACCAGGCCGATGCTCGCCGTCCGGCCCTTTCTGAGCACCCGGGCACTCTCGTTGCGCCGGTAGCCGAGCCGTTCGATGGCGGCCACGACCCGCGCGGCCGTGGCGGCGTTGACTCCCGGCTCCTCGTTGACGACCCGGGAGACGGTCTTGAGCGCCACCTCGGCCGCCGCCGCGACGTCCTTCATGGTGGGACGCCCGCGCGCACTGTCTGTCACGGGTCGATCATTTCTCAGTATCGGCTCGTCGACAACGTTGTCATCATCTCGGTGCGTCAACGGGAGAGCGCGGTGCCGGTCGTACCCATCGAATGGAGGTCCGCCTCGACCCGCGCGGCCGCGGCGAGCAGCGGCGGCAGCAGGTCGCGGCGGGCCGACTCGACGGTCGTACGGCTCGCGTGGGAGGAGATGTTCATCGCGGCGGTCACCCGCCCCGAACGCTCCCGCAGGGGCACGGCGATCGAGCGCAGCCCCTCTTCCAGCTCCTGGTCGACCATCGCCCAGCCCTGGGAGCGGATCCTGTCGAGCTCGGTCCGGAGGATGGAGGGCGAGGTGACGGTGTGGGAGGTCAGCCTGCGCAGCTCGGCGTGTTCCAGATAGGCGTCGAGGTCGTCCGGGGGCATCCAGGCCAGCAGCACCCTGCCCATCGAGGTGCAGTGGGCCGGGAAGCGGGTGCCGATGTTGATGGTCACCCGCATGATCCGGCTGGTGGCCACCCGGGCCACGTAGACGACGTCCTCGCCGTCGAGCACGGCCACGGACGCCGACTCGTGCACCTCGGCGACGAGCCGTTCGAGATGCGGCTCGGCGACCTCGGGCAGGGAGAGGCTGGACAGGTAGGCGTAGCCCAGGTCCAGCACGCGCGGGGAGAGCGCGAACAGCCGCCCGTCGGTCCTGACGTAACCGAGGTCGACGAGCGTCAGCAGGAACCGCCGGGCCGCCGCGCGGGTCAGATCGGTCGCGCGGGCGACCTCGCTGAGCGTGAGTTCGGGGCTGGTCGCGCTGAACGCCCTGATGACGGAGAGCCCGCGGGCCAGGGACTGCACGTGGTCGGAGCCACGATCAACCGGTTCGACCATTCCGGTCCTCCTCATTCCGGTCGAACTCTAGCGCCGCCTGCGCCACCGCGAACGCCCGATTGGCCGCCGGCACACCCGCGTAGATCGCGGTCTGCAGCAGCACTTCCTTGATCTCGTCCTCGGTGAGGCCGATGCGGCGCGCCGCCCGCACATGCATGGCCAGCTCGTGTTCGTGCCCGAGCGCGGCCAGCATGGCGAGGGTGATGCAGCTGCGGGTCCGCCGGTCCAGGCCGGGGCGGGTCCAGATCTCTCCCCAGGCGTATTTGGTGATGAACTCCTGGAAGTCCGCGGTGAACGGTGTGGCGCCCGCGGCGGCGCGATCCACGTGCTCATCGCTCAGTACGGCCCGGCGCGTCGCGTCTCCGGCCTTCCACACGTCCATCTTTCAGCTCCTTGTTGCGTTCGGGTGGGCGTCGAGCGCCCGGTCGACGAAGGTCGGGGCGGAGCCGAGGTAGGCCGCCGGGTCCAGGGCGGCGTCGACCTCCTCCGGGGTCAGATCCACGCCGGGGTCCGCGAGCATGGCCTCCCGCAGCGACAGGCCCTCGTCGGCCGCGCGGGCGCAGACGGCGTCCACCAGCCCCCGGGCCTGTGACGTGCCGCCGAGCCGGGCCACGACGTGCTCGGCCATCATCAGCCCTCGCGTCGCGTCGAGGTTGGCACGCATCCGCGAGGCGTCCACGGTCAGGCCCTCCAGCACCTCGCGGAGCCAGGAGGCGGCGCTGCCGGTGAGCCGGAGCAGCTCGCCCAGCGTCTCCCACTCGGCCTGCCAGGGGCCGGCCGCGCGCTCGTGCTCCTGGAGCATGCCGCCGAGCACCGAGGCCACCAGCCCGGGGACGCGCTGGACGCAGGCGAGCACGGACATCGCGCCCACCGGATTGCGCTTGTGCGGCATGGCGCTGGAGTTGCCGCGGCCGGGCGCCGTGGGCTCGGCCGCCTCTCCCACCTCGGTCTGGGTCAGCAGCTTCACATCGGTCGCGATCTTGCCGAGCGTCCCGGAGGCCATGCCGAGGGCGCAGGCCAGCCGGGCCACCGGAGTCCTGTCGGTGTGCCAGGGGATGACCGGGTCGGCCAGGCCGAGCTCGGCCGCGAGGCGGGGGAGCACCTCGTGGCCCCGGTCGCCCAGGACGGACAGGGTGCCCGCCGCTCCGCCGTACTGGACGGGCAGGCGCAACTCCGACAGGCCGGCCCGCGAGTGGTCCAGCGCGCTCATCCAGCCCGCGGCCTTGAGCCCGAAGGTGACGGGTACGGCGTGCTGCAGGACCGTGCGCCCGGCCATGACGGTGCCGCGGTGCTCGCCGGCCAGCCGTGCGCACGCGTCGGCGCAGGCGGACAGGTCGGCCAGGATCGGCACCAGGGCGCGGCAGGCGATCAGCATCGACGCCGTGTCGTTGATGTCCTGACTGGTGGCGCCGTAGTGCACGAACCGCCGAAGCTCGGGCTTGACCCGCTCGCGCAGGGCGGCGACGAGGGGGATCACGGGGTTTCCCGACTGAGCCGCGTCGCCGCCCAGCTCCGCGATGTCGAAGAACTCGGGCTGGCAGGCATCCTCCACCTCGGCGGCCACCTCGGCGGGGACCAGGCCGATCGCCGCCTGGGCGCCTGCCAGCGCGGCCTCGACGTCCAGCATCGCGGCCAGCCACGCCGCGTCCGACACCTCGGGCGCGGCCCCACCCCTGGCGAACGTCCCGGAGAACAGCCCACCGGTCGTCGAAGCGGTCATGCTCACCTCCGAATACTTCGAATAACTCGCATTTTCCAAGGTGCCCGAGGCCCCGAAGACGTCTGAGCCGTCCGAGGCATCGGCAATGCCGGGGACCTCCAAAACACCGGGGGCGCCTTGGACGCCGGAGCCATCCGGATGCCCTGACGACAGACTGTCACGCGGTCAGGATCCGGTTCCCTCAAGGACGACGGCGAGTCCCTGGCCCACCCCGATGCAGATGGCGGCCAGGCCGTACCCGCCGCCTCTGCGGCGCAGCTCGTGGGCGAGGGTGCCCAGGATGCGCGCGCCCGAGGAGCCGAGCGGATGGCCGAGGGCGATCGCGCCGCCGTTGACGTTGACGATCTCGGGATCGAGGTCGGGCCACTCGGCGAGGCAGGCCAGGGACTGGGCGGCGAAGGCCTCGTTGAGCTCGACCGCGCTCAGGTCGGACCAGGTGATGCCCGCGCGCTTGAGCGCCGTGCGGGCGGCTTCGACCGGTCCGATGCCGAACAGCTGCGGCTCGATACCGACCACCGCGCGGGCCACGATCCTGGCCAGAGGAGCGTGGCCGGACCGGGCGGCCCCCGCCTCGTCGCCGATGAGCAGGGCACTGGCGCCGTCGTTGAGCGGGGAGGAGTTGCCCGCCGTGACGGTGCCACCGGAACGGAAGACCGGCTTCAGCTTGGCGAGGGACTCCGCGCTGGAGTCGGCCCTGACGGACTCGTCGTGGTCGAGGGCATCGAGCGGGACCACCTCGTCGCCGAAGACGCCGCGCTCCCAGGCCGCGGCCGCGAGCCGATGGCTGCGCAGGGCGAACCGGTCCTGGGCCTCGCGGCTGATCTCGTAGCGCTCGGCCAGGATCTCCGCGCACTCGCCCAGGGGGATCGTCCACTCGGCGGGCATCCGGGGGTTGACCATGCGCCAGCCGAGGGACGTGTCGTGCAGGGTCTGCGGTCCCCGCTCGAAGGCCCGGCCCGGTTTGGGCATCACCCAGGGCGCCCGGCTCATCGACTCCGAACCGCCGGCGATCACCAGGGACGCGTCTCCCACGGCCACGGCGCGCGAGGCGGCGATCGCCGCCTCCAGGCCGGAACCGCACAGCCGGTTGACGGTCGTGCCCGGCACCGTCACCGGCAGCCCGGCGAGCAGGACGGCCATCCGCGCGACGTCGCGGTTGTCCTCGCCCGCGCCGTTGGCCGCGCCGAAGAACACGTCCTCGATCGCGGCGGGGTCGAGATCGGGGGAGCGGTCCGCCAGCGCGCGGACCACGTGCGCGGCCAGGTCGTCGGGGCGGACGCCCGACAGCGCCCCGCCGTACCGGCCGATGGGCGTGCGGACCGCGTCGAGGACAAAAACGTCGTTCATGATCTGAAACTCCTGTCCGACGGGTGCCGGTGTCTGGCGAACCTCGTGACCGGGAGAGAAGCCGCGAGAAAGACGGGACGCCATCTCACGGTCGCCCCGGGAAGAGGCCGTCTCACGGTCGCTTCGGGATGAGGCCGTTCCATGGTCGCCTCGGGGTGGGGCCGCACGATGGCTTCTGAGCGAGGCCGTTTCATGGTCACCTCCCGGTGAGCCTGCGCAGGGCGGCGAGCTCGTCGGGGGTCGGAGGCTCGGTCTCGCGCAGGTCGGGGGCGGCGGCCAGTTCCCAGCCGGTGGCGGCGCGGGCCTGGTCGAGGGTGACGCCGGGGTGCAGATGGGTGAGGACCAGCTCGCAGCCGACCGGGTCGGGCTCCAGGATCCCCAGGTCGGTGATGACCGTACGGGGACCGCTGCCCCGCAGGCCGAGGCGTTCCCTGTCGCCCGGTCCGGAACCGAAGCCGACCGAGGTGACGAAGTCCACGCGCTCGACGAACGCGCGGCGGCTCTGCCGTACGATCACCGTCACCTCGCGGCAGGAGGCGGCGATCTCGGGAGCCCCGCCCGCGCCGGGAAGGCGCACCTTCGGGTCGTCGTACGGGCCGATCACGGTCGTGTTGATGTTGCCGAACCGGTCGATCTGGGCGGCGCCGAGGAAGCCGACGTCGATGCGGCCCGGCTGGAGCCAGTAGTTGAAGATCTCCGGCACGCTGACGACGGCGTCGGCGGTCTCGGCCAGCACGCCGTCCCCGATCGACAGGGGCGGCAGGTCGGGCTTGGCGCCGATGGTCCCGGACTCGTAGATGAGGACGAGATCGGGGGCGTTTGTACGGCGGGCGAGGTTGGCCGCCGTGCTGGGCAGGCCGATGCCGACAAAACACGACTGGCCGTCGCGCAGCCGCCTGGCCGCTGCCACCGTCATCATCTCGTCGGAGGTGTAGTCGGTGCCGAGGTCGGTCGTCACAGAACGTGCTCCTTCATCCAGGCCACGAAGGTCTCGCGGTCGCGGCCGATCTCGTCCCAGGCGAGATAGAAGTCGTTGTCACGCGTGGAGTAACCGGCGCTGTAGGAGGGATGGGAACCTCCGGGGGCCTCGGACACGTGCGTGATCGCCCAGCCGGGCAGCACGATCGCGCCGGGGCGGGGCTCCAGTTCGTCGACCAGCTCCTCCACGGTGACCAGCGAGCGCCGGGCCGCCAGAACGGCCTCCTTCTGCACGCCGGTGATCCCCCAGAGCTGCACGTTGCCCCGCCGGTCGGCGCGTTGCGCGTGTACGACGGCGACGTCGGGGTTGATCGCGGGGACGGCGGTGAGCTCCTCACCGGTGAACGGGCAGGTGATCGGCTTGATGGTGGCGGTGTGCGCGGGCAGGTCGGTGCCCCGGTAACCGCGCAGCACCGCGAAGGGCAGTCCCGAGGCTCCGGCGACGTAGGCGTTGGCGATGCCCGCGTGGCTGTGCTCCTCGATCTCCAGCGGAGCGGGCCAGCGGTTCTGCACCGCGTCACGGAAGCGGTGCAGCGAGCCCACCCCGGGGTTTCCGCCCCAGGAGAAGACCAGTTTCCGGGCGCAGCCCATTCCGATCATCTGGTCGTAGAGCAGGTCCGGGGTCATCCTGATCAGGGTGAGGTCGCGGCGTCCCTGCCGGATGATCTCGTGTCCGGCCGCGTACGGGATCAGGTGGGTGAAACCCTCCATCGCCACGCTTTCACCGTCGTGCACGAGCTCGGCCACCGCTTCGGCGAGTGGAACCACCGTGGCCATCGGGCTCCCTTCACATGTGTTCGTTATGCGAACGAAAGTTCTTTGAACGAACATACTTACTCATCGTCCGGGCGGTCAACTTTCCGATCATGGTTCCTTGACATACCCGATATTCGCGGCGTAACTTCCGCGTTACATGTCGTTCGTTCGAAGAACCATTGTGCGTATGACGAACGCAACTCCCTAACGTCTCCCCCGGGAGGTTCTGTGCGTCGTCCCATAGCCGCCCCACCGAGTGGCGGGGAGGGGCGCGCTGATATCGCGGGTGACACGGATGGCGCCGATGCCGCAGGTGTCATAGATGGCACGGATGACACCGTGCTCGCCACGCCGCCCCGGATCGTCCGGCCCACCGCCGTGGCGCTCGTCGCCGATGACCCGGCCGAGGTTCACCGCAGCCCCGCCGACCTGGCCTTCATGGCTTCCCCCGCCGCCTGCGCCCGCCTCGCCGTCACGCTGCCCACCCGTTCCACCGCCGTGCCGCGCCTGCCCGGCGCGACGGGTGGAGGCCTACCCCGAACTGGTCGACGTGCTCGACGAGGTGATCCCGGGGCTCGCGGAGCGAGGTGAGCCCCTGCTGCTCGACGTGGCGGTCGTTCCCGACACGGATTTTCAACCCTGACAGATTGAGAGAAGGAACCGTTATGACGCTCATGGATGCCAAGACATGGACCGGACAGGTCTTCGGCGACGGCTGGAACACCTCGCGGGCCGGTGACGCGGCCGTCGTCGAGCCGGCCACCGGCGCGGAACTCGGCCGGGTCGGCATCGCCGGGCCCGAGGACGTGGCGTCGGCGGCGGTGCGGGCCGTACGGGCACAGCGAGAGTGGGCGGCGGCCTCGTTCGAGGACCGGGCGGCCGTGCTCCGGCGGGCGGGGAGGCTGTTCGAGGAGCACGCGGCGGAGATCGACGACTGGGTGGTCCGTGAGACCGGGGCGGTCCGTCCCAAGGCGGAGCTCGAGACGCATATCGCCGCCCAGGAGTGCTACGAGGCCGCGGCGCTGGCCTCCCAGCCGCTGGGAGAGATCCTGCCGACTTCCAAGAAGCGGCTCAGCCTGGCACGTCGCGTCCCGGTGGGGGTCGTCGGGGTGATCGCTCCGTTCAACTTCCCGCTGATTCTCGCGATCCGCTCGGTCGCCCCGGCGCTCGCCGTGGGCAACGCGGTGATCCTCAAGCCCGACCCGCGCACCGCCGTCTCCGGCGGCGTCGCGATCGCCCGCGTCTTCGAGGAGGCGGGGCTGCCTCCGGGCCTGCTGCACGTGCTCCCCGGCGGAGCCGAGACCGGGCAGGCACTGGTCGGCGACCCGCTGGTACGGGTGATCTCCTTCACCGGCTCGACCGCCGCCGGCCGGGCGGTGGGAGAGGCGTGCGGGCGCCTGCTCAAGCGGGCGCACCTGGAGCTCGGCGGCAACAGCGCGCTGATCGTACTGGACGACGCCGACCTGGATCTCGCGGTCTCGGCGGGAGCCTGGGGCTCGTTCCTGCACCAGGGGCAGATCTGCATGACGACGGGCCGGCACCTGGTGCACGCCTCGATCGCGGAGGAGTATGTCGCCAGGCTCGCCGAGAAGGCCGACCACCTGCCGGTCGGCGACCCGATGGGTGGGCAGGTCGCGCTCGGCCCCCTGATCGACGCCGGTCAGCGGGACAAGGTCCACGGCCTCGTCACCGCGAGCGTCGAAGCCGGGGCGCGGCTCGCCGCGGGCGGCACCTACGAGGGGTTGTTCTACCGGCCCACGGTGCTGGCCGACCTTCCCGCGGGCGCTCCCGCCTACACCCAGGAGGTGTTCGGCCCGGTGGCCCCGGTCATGCCGTTCTCCACGGTCGAGGAGGCCGCCGCGCTGGCGTCCGACAGCGAGTACGGACTGTCCCTGGGCATCCTCACCCGTGACGTGATGAAGGGTCTCGCGCTGGCCGACCTCATCCCGACCGGGATCGTCCACATCAACGACCAAACCGTGGACGACGAGGCGACGGCCCCGTTCGGCGGGGTGGGCGCGTCGGGCACCGGCTCTCGTTTCGGCGGGGGCGGGGCCAACATCGAGGCCTTCACCGAGACCCAGTGGGTGACGATGCAGGGAGACATCGCGAGATACCCCTTCTGACCCTCTTATGGAGGTACTGAGCGGTTTCGGGGGTGTGGGAAGGTTGGGCAATGTCTGAGCGAAGAGTCAGTTTGTCGCGGGTTCTGTTGATCGTGGGATTCGTGCTCGCATCGCTCAACCTGAGACCGGCGCTGGCCGGGATGTCGCCGGTGCTCGACGAGGTCATGGGCGACCTCGGGCTGAGCGCGGCCGGGGGCGGGGCGATCACCACGGTCATGGTGATCTGCCTGGGCGTGCTGGGCCCGCTCGCTCCGCTCCTGGCCCGCCGGTTCGGCCTTGACCGCACGGTCATGGCCGGACTGCTGATCCTGGCCACCGGGGTGGTGCTGCGCAGCACGGGCAGCGTCCCCGCGCTCTACGTGGGCGCGGCCGTCGCCGGTACGGCGATCGGCATCATGAACGTGGCGATGCCCGGCGTCGTCAAGCAGCACTTCCCCTCCCGGATCGGCCTGTTCACCTCGGTCTACGTCTCGGGCCTCGTGCTCGGCGCCGCCACCATGTCCGGACTGGTGGTGCCGCTGGAGCATGCCACCGGTTACGGCTGGCGCGAGGTGACGGCGATGGCCGCGATCCCGGCCGTCGTGGCGATGGTGCTCTGGCTGCCGCAGGCGCTGCGACGCCCCGTGGCGCAGAGCGCGGTGCCCAGGCCGTTCCGCGTGATGCTGCGCAGCCGGGTGACCTGGTTCGTGACCGCCTACATGGGCCTGCAGTCGCTGACCTTCTACATCATGCTGGCCTGGGTGCCGACGATCTTCCAGGACGCCGGGCTCCCCGCCGACCAGGCGGGGTACATGCTCGGGCTGACGCACCTGGCACAGATGGCCGCCACGCTCACGGTCCCGCTCTTCGCGGGAAGAGCCCGGTCTCAGGTGCCGTACATGACGGTCGCGAGTCTGCTCACCATCGCCGGATACGTCGGCATCCTGCTCGCCCCCGCGGCCTCCCCCTCCCTGTGGATGATCATCCTTGGCCTGGGACAGGGCGGCTCGGTCGCGCTGGCCCTGCTGATCGTCGCGCTCCGCGCGCCCGATCCCGCCTCGGTCACCGCGTTGTCGGCCGTCGCCCAGTCCGTCGGATACACGCTGGCGGCGCTGGGGCCGCTGGTGATCGGCGCGCTCTACCAGAGCTCGGGCGGCTGGACGCTTCCGCTGCTGGTCGGGCTGGGGGTGTGCGTGCTCCAGCTGCCCGCCGGGTTCCTGGCCGGGCGCCCGACGCCTCCCGCGGAGAAGGAGGAGAAGGTCAGCCCGGTGGCGGACCCGCTGCCTCTGGGATGACACCGCCTGTCATCCGATATGGCTAAAGATCAGCATCGGCCTCGCCTCATCGCTATGATCATTTTTTGCTGGTAGATATTACGATTTTTGGTCTTATCGACCAGTAACGATCACGTAGCACCCTCTCCAGAAGGGAATGCATGCGAGGCGGGTCCAGGCGAATCCCTCCATTGACCGGCGATGCGGCATCTGCCCCGCCGGCGGCGGCCGGAGCCATTCACGCGTGTTCCTGATCTACCGCTGCCCCCTCGCACGCGGCACGTGACTGTGAAAGGAACACATGAAGAGGCGGTTATTCACCGTTGTTCTCACGGCGCTCGCGCTGACGATCCCGCTCTCCCAGCCGGTCCTCGCAGAGCCGACTGTCGAGCAGGCCGCGGCCTCGCAAGCGCGCTCCTCCGCGCCGATCCAGTGGGCGGAGTGCGGCACCACCTACAAGGGCGAGTGCGCGACCCTGAAGGTGCCGATCGACTGGAAGAAGCCGGGCGGGCCGACCCTCGACCTGGCGATCGGCCGGCTCAAGGCACTGGACCCGGCCAAGCGGATCGGCGTGCTGGTCGTCCACCCGGGCGGCCCCGGCGGCTCGGGGATCAGTCCGTTCATCCTCAACGGGGCCATCCCGGAGAGCGATCCGATCCGGCAGTACTTCGACCTCGTCAGCCTCGATCCGCGCGGCGTCGGCCGCAGCACGCAGGCGGTGTGCAGCGAGGACCTGGTCAACCGCACGCCGACCACCTATCCGGCCGACGAGGCCGAATACCGGGCGCTCCTGCGGTTCAACGCGGACCTGTCGAAGGACTGCCGCGAGCAGACCGGCCCGCTGTTCGACCACGTGGACACCACCAGCGCGGCCCGCGACATCGACGCGATCCGGGTGGCACTCGGCGAGCGCAAGATCAGCTTCTTCGCGATCTCCTACGGCACGCAGGTCGGCCAGCAGTACGCCGAGCTGTTCCCGGGGAACCTCCGTGCGATGGCGATCGACTCCAACATGGACCACAGCATCACCTCCGCGTGGCAGTACCTGAAGACCACGACGGAGGACTTCGAGGGCAGCTTCCTCGAATTCGCCAGGTGGTGCGGTGAGACCGAGGCCTGCGCGCTGCACGGCCGGAACGTCGTCGACGTGTGGGACGGGCTGCACGCGAAGGCGACGGCCGGGGACCTGACGGACTCCGACGGCACCCCGATCTCCGCCGAGGAGCTGCGGCTGGAGCTGTTCGACTACATGTACGACCCGAGCACCTGGTTCGACGCCGCCGGCTGGCTGAAGGCTCTCGCCGACGGCTCGACCTCGGCGAGGGCGGCCATCACCAAGGCGGAGGTGGTCGGCAACCCCTACCCCGCCATCTGGTGCTCCGACTGGACGTGGGACGTCAGGAGCTTCTCCCAGCTCGACCAGTACAGGCGGCAGCTCGAAAAGGTCGCCCCGCACACGAAGCTCTCGCCGTTCTGGTCCGACGTGACGAGCTGCCTCAACTGGCAGGGCCCCGTGTCCAACCCGCAGCACCGGCTCACTATCAGCGGCAACCCGCCCGTTCTGGTGGTCACGGCCCGCCATGACGTCGGCACCCCGGCGGCGTGGAACCACGAGGCCGCGCGGCAGATCCCGCGATCGGTGGTGCTCGAGTACGAGGGTGTCGGGCACGGCCAGTTCCGCAACAGCGTCTGCGCGCACGACAAGATCGCGACCTACCTGATCGAGCTCAGGACACCACCGCGCGGCACCCGCTGCGCCCCCGAATACCTGACCCAGCCGCCCGCCGCGACGGACTTGGCGAGGAAGCAGCCGCTCACCCGGACCGGCCGCCCCGTTCACGCCAGCTGACCTGCACGACCTCGCACCTCCCCGGCAGCGCCCGCACCCCGCGGGCGCTGCCCCTCTTTTGCGCGGGGCCCTCGGGTCAATGCCTCGGACACCTGGGCGTGCGGTGCCCGTTGCGTGCCGGGCACCTGACGGTTACCTATGACTTCTACGGTTCTTGACATGATCCGTAAGCTCCTGAGCGTGACGCTGGCCGTTCTCGCGACCGGCACCGTCGCCGTTGTGCTGCAGCAACCCGAACCCGCGACGGCCGACCGCCGCGGTTCCGCCCCCATCGTCGTCGGTCACCGGGGCGCCAGCGCCCACCGGCCCGAGCACACGCTGCTCTCCTACGAGACGGCGATCGCGCTCGGTGCCGACTACATCGAGCCCGACCTGGTCTCGACCAAGGACCGCGTGCTGGTCGCCCGGCACGAGAACGAGATCTCCGGCACCACCGACGTCGAGAACCACCCCGAGTTCGCGGCCCGCCGTACGACCAAGACCATCGACGGCCTCGCGATCACCGGCTGGTTCACCGAGGACTTCACCCTCGCCGAGCTGCGGACGCTCAGGGCCGAGGAGCGCATCCCTGACCTGCGTCCTGACAACACCGCCTTCAACGGCCTCGCCCAGATCCCGACCTTCGACGAGGTCGTCAAGCTCGCCCGGCGGAGCGGTGTCGGCGTCTACCCCGAGACCAAGCACCCGAGCTACTTCGACTCCATCGGGCTCTCCCTGGAGGAGCCCCTGCTGGAGGTGCTCCGCAAGAACGGCTGGAGCGGACGGAACGACCCGGTCTTCATCCAGTCGTTCGAGAGCGGCAACCTGCGCGAGCTCAGCAAGAAGACCCGCCTGCCGCTGATGCAGCTGATCAACGCCACCGGCGCGCCGTACGACTGGGCGGCGGCCGGAGACCCGCGCACCTACGACACGATGGTCACCCGCGAGGGGCTGCGCGATGTGGCGAGCTACGCGTACGGCGTCGGCGTCGACACCAAGCGGATCGTCCCCCTCGGCCCCGACGGCCGCACGGTGGCCCCCACCACGCTCATCCAGGACGCCCACCGGGCCGGCCTGAAGGTTCACACCTGGACCGTCAGGAACGAGAACTCCCAGCTCCCGGTGGACTTCCGGCTCGGAAACACGGCCAATCCCGCCTTCCCGCGTGCCACGGGCAACGTGATGGGCTGGCTGGAGAAGCTCTACGGGCTCGGCCTGGACGGCGTCTTCGCCGACGACCCGGGCATGGCCAACGCGGTCAGGGAGCGCGTGTTCACGTAGGGACGTCCCGGCCGGAAGGTCAAGTGCGCGAAGGGGGCGCCCGCCGTGGTGCGGCGGGCGCCCCCTGGGCGGTCAACCCTGTCGACCGGACCAAACGGTATGGCTCCCGCCTGTGGCGGGAGCCATACGCGACGGAGACGGAGACCGGCCCGATCGCTGTCAGGCGACCTCTTCCATCTCCGCGAGCTCGTCCACGGGACGGAGTTCGTCGGCGTAGCTGACCGAGATGCGGCGCATCACGCCGGTGTCGCTGATCGAGTACTGGCCGAGACGCCACAGTGGCGGTGAGTAGGCGTGGATCGAGACGCTGCCGTGCTCGACGCCGCTCAGCCGGTGAATGTGGTCGGGGCCGAAGGAGAAGGACTCATCCTTCGTGATCACGGACTCCAGGTGCTCGCCGCCGATGCGCGGGTTGCACTCCAGCAGTGTTCCGGCCACCACCCGGACCGCGCCGGAGGAGATGTCGTGGTCGTGCCAGCCGGTGTCGTCCTCGGGCCGCCAGCACAGGAGCCAGACGTCGACGTAGGAGTCCCGGTAGAGGGAGGCGTAGTGGCGGTCCCCGTCTTCGGGGAAGTCCACCTGGTCCGCCCAGCGGGACGGGTCGGCGGCCAGGTCGTTGACCAGGTCGAGCAGCTCACGCCGGTCGAGGGCGCGGGCGGGCAGGGTCTCGTAACTCATGAAATCTCCCAACCGGCGGGCTGGGAGCCCGCGTTCGCCCGCGCGGTGAGCGCGGTAAGCGGCTTGTCTCGTTCGCTCGTAGGCCGGCCTCCCGGAGGCGCACAGCTCTCGCGGCCCTTGGACTGGTTCACTTTCGCGACTCCTTTCGGTTCAGCAGACGGCTGGGATTGGTGACCGCGACGGCGTGCCAGGCGGCGTCGCCGAGCGCGGGGTCCGGAGCGGTGGCATAGGGCAGGTCGGAACCGCTGACCACGACGTCGATGCCGAGCTCGCGGACGATCGTGTCGATGGCGCGGGGACCGTAGGAGGAGGTCTCCAGGAACATGCCGGGGTCCACCGGCCCCCGGCTGTCGCCGCCCCGGTTCTTCAGGCGCTCGGAGTGGAGCGGGGCCAGCCCGGCCAGCAGCGAGAAGCAGACCCTGAGCTCGGGGTGGCGGGCGCGGCCGAAGGCGGCGAAGGCGAACCAGGAGGCGTGCATCTGCTGCACGTACGGCACGACGGCGGGCCACCAGCCGGGCCCCTCCGGGTCGGTGGCCGGGCCGGGGTGCACAAAGAGCGGCAGGTCGCGTTCGGTGAGTACGTCGAGCAACGGGGCGATTCGCGCGAGGTCCTCCGCGTTGCGCAGAGCCGTCGCGGGGAGCTGGAGCCCGGCGAATCCCTCTCCGGGGCCTCGGTCGGGATCTCCCTGCCCGGAGCTTCGGCCGAGATCGCGCGCGGCTCCCGGTCCGGGCTCCTGCCACGTCTCCTGGCCGGGGTCGTTCCCGGCTCCCCGCGCGACTCCCTCGTCGAGGGTCTTGGCGAGCCTGCCCGGGTCGATGACGCTGAGGCAGGTCGCCGCCCAGGCGCCGAACGGCGCGGGCAGGGCGCGGGCGTCCTCGTGGTAGGCGTCGATGATCGGCCAGGCGTCCTCGGGCGGCAGCGACTCGATGCCGAGCGGGCTGGACAGCGACACCAGGGCCAGATCGAGCCCCTCGTTCAGCGCGAGCCGCCCGGTGAGGTCGTGGTCGCCGGGATTCACCTCGTAGGGAGGCTCGCCGTCCAGATGGAGGGTCCAGCCGTCGAGACGGGGCGAGGCCGTGCGCCGCCGCAGCGCGTCCACGAATGCGGGCGCCCACAGATGCTGGTGCACATCGATGGCCATCTTCCGTCTCTCCCTTCTCGGCATTCCTGTCCGATCTCCTTCGGTGTATTTCCTACCTAGAATATAGGTAAAACCCCTGACCATGTAACACATACGAGTGACACGGTTCAGTGAACCGTTTCAGTGAACCGCTTCACGTTAGATGTGTCAATGCGTCTTATTCCGTTGATCAGGTGGAGATCACACTCTTGACAGACCGGAGCCATAGGCTGGATGGATGCCTCAGCCCAGGAAACGAGCGACGATTCGTGAGGTGGCGAAGGCCACCGGTCTCTCTCCGGCAGCGGTCTCGTACGCTCTGCGCGGCCTGCAGGTGTCCGAGGAGACCATCGAACGCGTGCGCCAGGCCGCCGACGAGCTCGGTTACGAGGCCGATCCCATCGCCCGCGCGCTGGCCAGCGGCCGGACCGGCATGATCGGCCTTCTCTGCGGCTCCCTCGAAGATCTCTGGCAGCAGGCCCTGGGCGTCGGCATCGGACGGGCGCTCAAGGACAACGACCGCTACGCGCTGATCCTGGACGCCGCCGGTGACCCGGTCCGGGAGCACACGATGGCCCGCCAGCTCCGTGACCAGCGGGTGGACGCGCTGATCGTGCAGCCGGTGAACCCGGCGGCGCCGTTCTGGGCCGAGCTGTGCGAGAGCCTGCCGGTGGTGTCGATCGGCGACGGGCTGGCCGGGGCGCGCACGGCGGGAGAGGTCGTCTTCGACAACCGGTCCGGCGTGACCCTGGCGCTGGAGCACCTGCGCGACCGGGGGCACCGGCGTCTCGTCCTACTCACCTCGACCATGGCCAGCACTCCCGACCGGCCCGCGGACGTGCACGTCCTCGCCGAGGGCGGGCGGCTGGGGCTGGACATCGAGGTGGTCACCGCTCCCCAGGCGCTGACGGCCGCCACGGAGGTCGCCCGCCGGATGCTCGGCGACGGGCACCGGGCCTTCTTCTGCTTCAGCGACTCGATCGCCTACGGGGTGTACGCGGCGGCGGACGAGCAGGGCCTCCGGATCCCCGCCGACGTGTCCGTGATGGGCTACGACAACCATCCCATGTCGGGTCTGCTCACCCCCGGGCTCACCACGGTCGACTGGGACATCGACGGCATCGTCCGCGCCGCCGTCCGTATGGTCGTGGCCGCGGCCGACGGCAACACCCGCCGCCGCCGTATCGTCCAGGCCCCGCAGCTCCGCGCGCGCGGTTCGGTCGGCTGATCCGGCCGTGATCTCCACGGCCTCCACCCGGGGGCGCGGCGGGCGATGGAGCGCGAGTCCGGGCAGCAGCCCGCGTGCCGCGTCGATGTCGCCGTCCAGGGGGCGGTCGGCCATGGCGGGGTCGAGGGGGATGTCGCAGGGGAGCCCGCGCTGGCGCAGAGCCCGCACGGCGGCGACCAGCTCGCAGGCCAGGATGATCTCGAACGGTTCCGTCGCGGCGAGGGTGGAGCGGGCCGCCTGGGGGGTGAAGCTCGCGTGGTCCTCGGTTCCGAGGGAGAGCACGCCGGTGCCGAGGGTGACGGGCACGGCCAGCTGACGCAGGGCGGCCAGGGCGGAATGGGCGACGTATTCGAGGATCATCACCCCGGACAACCCAGGGCGCTCGGCCAGAAACGGGAGCAGGCCCGTATGGGCGGGGTCGGTCAGGGTGGTCAGCCTGGTGGCGCTCAGCGTCGCGGTCTGGACGAGCGCGGCCCGGAGGGCGTCGAGGGCGAGGGCCACCCGCGCGGAGTGGAAGTTGCCGTTGTGCCAGGCCCGGCCGTCCGCGATCAGCGGGTTCTCCGGGGCCGTGTTGAGATCCTCGGTGACGGCCTGTTCCGCGTAGTCCAGGGCGTCGAGGACGGCGCCGTGGACCTGTGGGAAGGCGCGGTAGCCGTAGGGATCCTGGATGTGCCGCGGGCTGGTGGCGCCGACCAGGGCGCGCAGCCCGGCCGCGACCGCGGCCTGGTTCGGCCTGCGCTGTACGGCCTGCGCCAGCGGTTCGAGCGAGGCGTCGACCGCCCGGAAGGAGTGGGCCGCGACGGCCGTGGCGGCGGTCAGCAGGAGTCTCAGGCGGTGGCAGGCCAGGGCCGCGTCCGCGAGGGTCGCCGCGCCCGAACTGATGAAGGGCAGCGCGTCGCCGGAGGCCAGGGCGAATCGGGGCACGTCGCCGGAGTCCGACGGGAGCCGGGGCGTGGCGTCCGCGCTCCGCGCGTGCCCCTCGCCGGAGGCCGGAGTCCAGGGCAGCTCGCCGAGGAGGCAGAGGGCGGTGGTGGCCAGGGCGGTGAGGTCGCCGGTGCCGATGGCGCCGTAGGTGCGGATCGGGGGAGTGAGGCCCCGGTTGACGGCGCTCGCGAGGGCGGGGAGGAGAGCGGGGTCGAGCCCGGAGCCGCCGGTGAGGAGCTGGTTGAGGCGGACGACGAGGGTGGCGCGGGCGCGGGACTCCTCGATCAGCGGGCCGGCGCCGCCCGCGTGGCTGCGGAGCAGGTCGAGCCCGGAGGCCTCGACCGGTACGTCCTTGTTGGCGCCCACGCCGGTGGTCTGACCGTACACCGGTCCGGTGAGCGAACCGGCCGTCCGCCAGGCGAGCTCGGCATGCTGGGTGGAGCCCATCAGGATCCCGGAGCCGTGTGCCGCCCGGTGGACCTGCTCGCAGGTCAGGCGGGCGCCGTCAAGAACAACGATCATCGGGTCAGTCGCCGAGCACCAGGTCGAGCAGCCAGCTGATCACACCGACGATGATCGCGCCCCAGAACGCGGCCCAGAAGCCCTCCACGTGGAAGGACAGGTGGAGCTGGGCGGCGATCCAGCTGGTCAGGAGCAGCAGGCCGGCGTTCACCACCAGGGCGAACAGTCCGAGGGTGAGGATGTAGAACGCGCAGCCAAGCGTCATGATGATCGGCTTGAGGACCGCGTTGACGATTCCGAACACGAAGGCGACCGCGACAAGGGTGACGATCTGCTCGGTGGTGGTCGCGGCGGAGACGGTGATGCCGTCCACGAGTTGTGTCGCCGCCCACAGGGCGGCTGCCACAACCAGGATTTTAATGATGATTTTCACGTTTCGGCATCCTCGCATGGATGGTCGGACGGGCGATAGATCTGCCCTCAAAAGCGGATATAGAAGGTATATACGGACACTAATCACTCTGGAAGCGATCGGGGCGGCCACCTGCCGAAACCGAGGGCGCCCGACCCCGGACAGGTGGTGGTCGCGCAGCCCCAAACCTTAGAAGGCGCGGGCTGCATTTTGTGGGGGATCCAGATGCCCGCCGCCCCCGGCGGGGAAGATTCACCGGAGGGAAACGGCTCCTTCCGGGAGCGCGCACCGTTGAGAGGGTTTGCCATGTCTGATGACGCTGGATCCGCAGGCCGTACGAGAACACGGGAGATCCGGCTCGTCTCACGGCCCGACGGATGGCCGACGCCGGAGAACTTCGAGCTGGCGGTGGTGGAGCTGCCCGACCCTCGGGAGGGGCAGGTCCTCGTCCAGAACCTCTTCATGAGCGTCGACCCCTACATGCGGGGACGCATGAACGACGTCAAGGCCTACAACCCGCCCTTCGAGCTCGGCAAGGCCCTCGAAGGACGGGCGATCGGCAGGGTCGTCGAGTCGCGTTCCCCCGACCTCGCCGCCGGTGATCTCGTTCTGCACGGGTACGGCTGGCGCGAGCGCGCGATCCTCGACGCGAGTGAGGCCCGCAAGGTCGAGGAGATCCCCGGCGTCTCGCTCTCGGCCTATCTCGGGGTGCTCGGCATGCCCGGTCTCACCGCGTACGTGGGCCTGCTCGACATCGCCGCGTTCAAGGAGGGCGAGGCGGTGTTCGTGTCGGGCGCGGCCGGGGCCGTCGGCAGCCTGGTCGGGCAGCTCGCCCGGCTGAGGGGCGCCTCCCGGGTCGTGGGCAGCGCCGGATCGGACGAGAAGGTCGCCCACCTGACCGGGGAGCTCGGCTTCGACGCCGCCTTCAACTACAGGAACGGCCCGGTCCACGAGCAGCTCGCGAAGGCGGCTCCCGACGGGATCGACGTCTACTTCGACAATGTCGGCGGCGAGCACCTGGAGGCGGCCATCGGCGCGCTCAGGAGATACGGCCGGGTCGCGATGTGCGGATCGATCTCCGCCTACAACGCCACCGGCCCCGTGCCGGGCCCGCGGAACCTGAGCCGGGCCGTCGGCGAGCGTCTCACCCTGCGTGGCTTCATCGTGACCGACCATGCCGCGCGCAGGCCCGACATGATCGCCGAGGTGGGAGAGGGGCTGCGTGAGGGAAAGATCACCTTCGAGGAGACCGTCGTCGACGGCCTGGAGAACGCCCCGACGGCCTTCATCGACATGCTCCGCGGGGCCAATGTGGGAAAGATGATCGTCCGGTTGGCTCCCTGATCGCGCATGATCGACGTAATCTCGGGGCAGAAGGGGCCTGAGGGGGTGGGTCAGTTGGAAACGGATGATCTTGAGGCGCTGTCGGCCCAGGAACTACATGAGCGTGCGGTCCACTATGCCGTGCACCACGCGGACTTCGGCTTCCTGTGGGAGTTGCTCAGCATGATCCCCCCGGCGCAGGCGTCCAGTGGAAACGAGGACGAGACGGCAAACGACCTCAGCCGGCTGTCGGCTCTGCTCAGTGACGCGATGGCGTCGGGTCAGGGCGAGCTGGGCGAGGCCCTGCGCCCGTTCTATATCCGCTATCTGTCCAAACATCCCGAGGCCTGAGGTCCCGCTCCGCTCTGACCACCGCCCTGAGCGCGTTCCGCCCCTGTTCCGGCTGCCTGGATAAGGTAATCGGCACAACTACGGGAGGAATGTCATGGCGTCGGTGAGAGTGGAGCGGACCGAGGATGGTTTTGTGGCCCGCAACGACCGTGGAGCCGAGGTCCTCATGGGGACCGGCGACGAGCAGGGCGTGTTCACGCCGGTGGAACTGCTGCTCGTGGCGCTGGGCGGCTGCAACATCGTCACGGTGGAGCCGCTGACGGCCCAGCGCGGTCATCGGATGGTCCGCCTGGCGATGACCGTCCAGGCGGAGAAGATCGAAACGTCGAAGCTCGGGCCGATCACGATCACCTACGACGTGGAACTTCCGGAAGGCGACGAGAAGGCCGCCGAGGTCCTCCGCGCGGTGGCGCAGCGGGTGGAGGAGAAATACTGCACGGTGAGCCGGGCGCTGCGGGAGACGACCGAGATCAACCTCGAGCTACCCTGAGCTTCTGGCCGCGGGACATCTGACGGTCTTGCCGGACCGGTTCGGTGATACCGGGCCAACATTGGGTGTAGGCGCAAAATCAACCGTTGTATGGGCTGCTCGTTACATTTGGCTCGGTAATGTTGAGGCAGGTCAAGGGGGTCTGCGAAGCCCGGGGGGAGCATTGCAGAGACTTTTCACCGGATACAGGACGCGAGGGGGATCGCGTCCCTGAGCGGTGCCGCCGGAGTCTTGGGGGAGACGATGGAGAGGCCCGTGAAGAGGCCGGGGCCGGACAGTTGGGGGACTGTCCGGCCCCGAGTCCGTGTTCAGGGGATTACGTGAAGAGGCCGGGGCCGGACCGTTGAGAGACGGTCCGGCCCCGAGTCCGTATTCGAGGGATTATCTGATGTGCGAGGGCGTCGGCGCTGCTGCTAGAGTTTCCTTCGTTGCAAGCGCCGCTAGCTCAGTTGGTTAGAGCAGCTGACTCTTAATCAGCGGGTCCGGGGTTCGAGTCCCTGGCGGCGCACAACTCAAAGCCCAGGCCGGTTTCTCCGGCCTGGGCTTTGGTCATTCCCGGGTGATCGTCATTCGGCTCCGCGCGAGGTTCGATCGTCACCCGCGAGATCCGGCTTGCCGCAGTTGTGGCTGGTGAGATCGAATCTCGCGTAGTAGCGCACCTCCTGGCCGTGCAGCACGACCCGCACGTCGTCACCGTCGAGGATCTGTTCGTAATGCAGATGCGGGTTGCGCTGCCTGCCGCTCTTGCCCACCGTGCCGATCGGCCGGCCCATCTCGACCCGCTCCCCGTCGCCCACCTGGACCTTGTCCAGGTGGGCGTAGAGCGTGGACCAGCCGTCACCGTGCGAGATGATCACATAGTTGCCGTAGCCCTTGCGGGCGTACTTGACCGCCACCGTGCCACCCCAGCTCGCCACCACGGGCCGGTGCCAGTCGTCCGCTCCGGAGCCCTGGTTGAAGTCGACGGCGAACAGCGGCTTGTGTCCCGGCCTCGTCGCGGCCTGCCACGTCTCCCCGCAGGGAAACGGCATCTCGAAGCCGGGCCGTTCGGCGGGGACGTCCCGATTCACCTCGGCCGGAAGGCCGAGCCCGGACGGCCGCACGGCCTGCCGTCCGAGGTCGAGGTGCTCGCCCGTCTCCGTGGATGCCGTCCATACGCCCGCCGGAGCCCCGGTGCCGCTGATCGCGGCGCTGAGCACTGCCGCCGCGGTGATGACCGCTGGTCGCATACCGGTTCCTCCCTGTCCGTGATGGATGATCGCTGCCCGTCCGCGTGGATGACACGGAGACGGCTACTCAAAGTATTCGCCCCGCTGCGATCCGCTGCCGATCCGGGGTGGGCCGGGACACCGTACGGGCCGGGGCGGCGCGTCGGAGGACACGGGGTGAGAGAGCGAGGCCGTCGGAGCCGGTTCTCCGCGAAGATCAACCGGCCCCGCTCAGGATTCGGCCGTTCGACCCGATCCGAGCCGGCCGCTCCACCGTTCGGACAGCGTGTGCGGGACGCCGATCACGTCGAGGACCTTCCCGGCCACGAAGTCGATCAACTGCTGGACGTCGCGCGCTCCCGCGTAGAAGCCCGGTGACGCGGGCAGGATCACCGCCCCCTCGCCCGCGAGGTCGGCCATCTGCTGCAGCGCGACGCGCCGCAGGGGCGTCTCGCGCGGTACGAGCACCAGCGGACGGCGTTCCTTCAGCGTGACGTCCGCCGCGCGCTGGATCAGATCCTTGCTCATGCCGGTCGCGACGCCGGCGACGACGGCGGTCGTCGCGGGCACGATGATCATCCCGCGGGTCGGGTACGTGCCGCTCGCCGGTCCCGCGGCGAAGTCGGCGGCCTTCCACACGATCATGTCGCCCGGGTCCCGCCCGAGGAAGGCCTTCACGTCGGTCCGCCACCGCGCCTCCCGGAAGGACAGGCCGGTCTCGTCGAGCATCGTCAGGCGAGCCGCCTTGCTGACGACGAGGTCGATCGCCTCCCCCGCGTCGAGCAGCGCCCGGAGGACCGCCGCCGCGTACGGTGTCCCGCTGGCTCCGGTGATTCCGACGACCCACGGCACCCGGGGTGTGATTTGGTGATTCATGACGGGACCCTTCAGGGAGCGACGGGGCGGTGGGCGGCAATGACGATCAAGAGGAACGACCAGGCCCTCCGGCCGCGGGCCGGATCGTCGCCGACGGCGGGAGAACGCGAGATCCTGAGGGTGCTCGGGCGGGCCGAGGACGTCGGCGGCGTCGGCGCGCAGATCCTCGTCTCGGTCGGCACCGCGATCGTCGAAGGCCGGCTGAAGCCCGGAGACGATCTCAACTCGGTCGAGCTCGCACGACGGTTCAACAGCAGCCGCACCCCCGTCCGCGAGGCGCTCATGACCCTCGAACGCGAGGGCCTGGTCGAGATCGCGGCCCGCAGGCGGCCCCGGGTGCGCCGCCTGGAGATCGCCGAGGTCCGTGAGATATACGAGCTGCGATCGGAGCTGTACGGCCTGGTGAGCCGGCGGATCGTCGCCCGGTGCACGGCGGGGGACCTCGAGGTGCTCGGCCGGATCCAGAGCCGCCTTGAGGAGGCCGCGGCCGCCGGGGACCTGGACCGATACTTCTGGCTCGTCGTCGAGTTCCGCAACGAGGAGGCACGGCTCGCCGGGAACGAGACCGTCCGCAACGTCCTCGACTCCCTCGGCATCCGCACCCTCCAACTGCGCCACTTCAGCCTCTCCCTGCCCGGAAGGATCGACACGTCGGTCGACGACCATCGCCGGCTGGTCCGGGCGTACGCCGAGGGAGAGGCCGAGCTGGCGGCCGCCCTCACGCGGTCCATCGTTCGCCGGGGGCTGGCCGCGGTGGAGCGCTCCGGGTGGACCGGTTCACCAGGCTGACCCCGCCGAACGGGCCGGCCCCGAGGAGGATGGTCTCGCGCTCCGATCGGTCCGGCTCCGCGGCGTCGAGCGCCTCGACCGGGTGATCGAGGCCCATCGCGAACGGATAGTCGCTCCCCAGCAGGACATGCCCGGCGCCCGCGAAGTTCACGAGGTGGCGCAGGGCGCCGGCGTCGTGCAGCACCGAGTCGAAGTAGAGCTGGTCCAGGAGCTGACGGGGACCGCGGGTGCCGCGCGGGCGCACCGCCGGCGGGGCCGCGACGAACCCCCGGTCGAGCCTGCCGATCTGGTACGGGATGAAGCCTCCCCCGTGGACCAGCAGCACGCGCAGGCGCGGATGGCGTTCCAGGACCCCTCCGAGCATGAGCGCCGCCGCCGCGAACGTCGTCTCCGACGGATTGCCGACGAGGTTGTAGAGGAACAGACGCCTGACGCGCTCGGGCACGTCGAGCCCGGCGGGGTGCACGATCACCGGGATGTCGAACCCCTCGACGGCATCCCAGAAGACCTCCAGGCTGTTGTCGTCGAGCCCCAGATCGTTGACGCGCGCGCCGATCTGCACCGCCTCGTGGCCGAGGTCGGTGACGGCGCGGCGCAGCTCGCGCACGGCCAGGTCAGGCTGCTGCAACGGCACCGCCGCGGCCGCCCGGAACCGGTCGGGACGGGCCGCCGCCAGCGCGGCCACGGAGTCGTTCTGGATGCCGGCGAGCCATCGTCCGGACGGGCCGTCGAGATCGTAGCCCGACAGGTCCATCCACGACGAGACCAGCTGGACGTCGATCCCCTCGGCGTCCATCCAGGACAGCCGGGCCCGCACGTCGCCGAGCCGGGAGAACAGCGGCTGCCCGGTCAGCCGCCCGGCCACCTCGACCCGGGTGGCCCCCTCGTGGGCGACGAGCCGGACGCCGTGATCGGCGCCCTCGTCGCGTATGCGCTCGATGGCGTCCGCGCCCACGTGGTGGGCGTGGACATCGACGGTTCCGGTGCTCATGAGTGGCTCCTCTCGGCCGCTCGTTCCAGAAGATCTGTCAGCGCGCCGACCACGGCCCCGGGATTCTCCAGGGGGGTGAGGTGCCGGGTCCGGGGCACGACGACGGCGGCGCCGTCCCCGATGCGTTCCGCGAGGTCCTTCGCCATCGCCGGCGGCGTCGCCTGATCGTTCTCCCCGACCAGGACGGCCGCGGGGTGGGCGATCGTGGACGCGGCCCGCCGGCTCATCAGCTCCGGGTTGGCCTCGCGGAACGTGTCCCCGAACCAGCGGGCCAGCTGGGAGGGGACCAGCGACCGCAGATCCCTCTCCCGCGCCGCCGCGACGCGGGTGGCCCAGTTCTGGGCGGCGGCGGTGCCGTACCACGCCGTCGTGTCCACGAACAGCGCCGCACACGTGCGGCCACGGTGCCGGGAGGCGAAGGCCTGCGCGACGCAGCCGCCCATCGAGCACCCGACGACGGCGGCGTCCGCCCAGCCGAGGTGGTCGAGCAGGTCGGCGAGGTCGTCGGCGAACTGCGCGGTCGTGTACGGCCCGCGGGGGCGGCCCGACCGCCCGTGCCCGCGGCAGTCGTAGGCGACCATGTCGGCACGCCCGTCGAGCGCCTCGGTCACGCGGGACCACAGCGACCGGTCCAGGGCCAGGCTGTGCACGAAGACGATCCGGGGGGTCCCCTTCTCGGCCGGATACCTCGTGAACGACAGCGTGACGCCGTCCCGCGTGCGTGCCTCACCGTGGATTGTCTTCGTGGTCATGCGCTCATTCCTCCGGAGTATTTCGTGAACGACGGCGTGACGCCGTCCCGCGTGCGTGCCTCACCGTGGGTCGCTCTCGTGGTCATGTGCTCTCTCCTCCCGAACGCGGTGTCTCTTCGGCGCGGCGAACCGCCCCGGTCATGGCGCGGCGCGAGAACTCGGCGATCATGCGTGTCTTGTACTCCGCGGAGCCCTTGACGTCGCCGTACGGGCGGGTGGAGGCCGCCGCGCGCCGGGCGACCTCGTCGATGAGCACCCCGCCGGCCACCGAACCCCGCAGGTCGGCCAGATCGATCACGACCGGCCCGCCCGTCACCGATCCGACGGCGAGCGAGAGCCGCCGCGCCGCTCCGGCGTCGTCGAGCCGGACGACCGCCCCCACGTTCACGCAGGCGTACTCCCACACTCCGCGCGACAGGAACTTCTCGTACGCCGAGCCGGCACGACCCGAGGGGATCGGGAGCCGGACGTCCTGGATGAGCTCGTCCCCGCCCAGGTCGTTCACCTCCCCGATGCGGAGGGTCCTCGTCGAGGAGACGCTCCGCACCGTCAGGACGGCGCCCGCGGCGGCGAGCGCCACGGGAAGATCGTGACTGTCATCGCCGGCGGCGACGTTTCCGCCGAGCGTGACCAGCCTCCGGATCCGGCCCGTCGCCACCGAGCCGGCCGCCTCCGTCACGATCGGCCACGTCCGGACGAGCCGTTCGTCGGCCTCGATCTCGCCGAGCCGGACGCCGGCGCCGATCGTGACGTGCTCGCCGGACCACAAGATCGTACGGAGTTCGGGAAGCGAGCCGACCGAGACCAGTGAGGTCGCGTCGCGTTTGTGAGGCGGATCGGACGAGGTCTGCGAGATCGCGTCGCGTTCGGGAGATGAGCCGGACGAGGTTGGGTCGCGGCGATGACGATCGTGGCGGCGCAGCGTGTGCCCCACACCTCCGCCGAGCACGGCCGCGCCTTCGGCGGTGAGCAGGTGGAGTGCCTCGTCGAGGGAGCGCGGCGTCAGCAGGACCATCGGATCGGGGGAGACCCCGGGGGACGGAAGGCCCCGGTCGAGGATCGTCATCGCCGATCACCGTCCCGCCGGTCGGTTGCGGACCGGATGCCCCAGAAGATCTTCTCGGCGGTGATCGGCAGCTCGTGGACGCGCACCCCCACGGCGTCGGCCACGGCGCTCGCCACGATCGACGCGACCGGGTCCAGGGCGATCTCGCCGACGCCCTTCGCGCCGAACGGTCCCGTCGGCTCGTACGAGTCGGCGAACTCGACGTGGAGCCTCGGCATGATCTGTGAGGTCGGCAGCTTGTAGTCGACGAAGTTCGGGCGCGTCGGCGCGCCGCCGGCCCAGTCGAAGCGTTCGGTGAGGGCCATCCCGATTCCCTGGGCGATCGCGCCCTCGACCTGACCTTCGGCGAGGGGCGGGTTGAGGACGGTCCCGCAGTCGACCACCGCGGCGAGCTCCAGCACGGTCACGGCGCCGGTGGCGGGGTCGACCTCGACCTCGGCGGCCTCGGCGGCGAAGTTGTAGGCACCGGACTCGTTGCCATACCTGACCCCGTCGGGAAACTCCGACGGGTTGTCGAACGAGCCGAGGCCGACGACCGGTTCGCCGTTCGGCCGGTAGAGCTCGGCGCGCACGACCACCCCGACCGGTAGCCGGACGGGTACGTCCTCGCCCAGTGCGGGCGGAGCGTGCACGAGGCCGTCCTCGACCCGGAGCTCCGACGCCGGCCGTCCGAGCTGTCGCGACGCGGCGGCCAGCAGCCGCTCGCACGCCTGCGCGGCGGCGCGCTTCACCGCGTTGCCGGCGACGTACGTCACGCGGCTCGCCAGCGCGCCCAGCGCGTGCGTCGTCAGGTCGGTGTCGGGGCGCGTGACCGTGACGTCCGCGACCGCGAGCCCGAGCTCCGCGGCCGCGATCTGCGCGAGGGTGGTGCGCGCTCCCGTGCCGATCTCGCCCTCGCCGGTGATGACGACGGCGCGCCCGTCCTCGGTCAGCCGGACGATCGCCGAGCTTCCGTCGTAGTCACCGAAACTGCGCCGGCCGGAGACGTGGACGCTGACCCCCATCGCGAAGCCGCGGTGGGGCGTGGGGTTGGACCGTTTCTCGTACCAGCCGATCGCCGTGGCCGCCTTACGGATGCACTGCTTGAGCTCGCAGCTGCCGATCCTGTGGTTGTGGAGGGAGACGCCGCCCTCCTCGACGGCGTTGAGCAGGAGCAGGTCGGGCATCTCGATGCCGAGCCTGGCCGCCGCGAGGTCCCACGCCTGGCCGACGGCCCAGTCCGCGGAAGGGTTGCCGAAGCCCCGGAACGCGCCCGTGGGAACGAGGTTGGTGTAGACCAGCCGCGAGCGCGCCCGCACCGCTCGGTAGGCGAAGAGCGCGTCGTGCCGTACGGTCGCCGCGCCGAGGACGGCCTGCGACTTGCCGGTGTAGGCGCCGTTGTCGGCGATGAGGTCGAGGTCCTTCGCGGTCACCAGGCCGTCCGAGGTGAAGCCGAGACGGACCCGGCAGCGCATCGGCGTGCGGGGACGGCTCGCGAGGAACTCCTCCTCGCGGGTGTTGAGGAGCTGTACCGGGCGGCCCGCCCTCCTCGCCAGGATCGCGCAGATCACCGAGGTGTTGTCGTCGCCCGACTTGCCGCCGAAGCCGCCGCCGACCTCGGTCTGGATGACGCGCACGCTGCGCGTCGGCAGGCCGAGCGCGGTCGCGTAGCGCTGGCGGGCGAGGAACGGCGTCTGGGTGTTCACCCACAGGGTGACCCGGTCCCGCGACCATTCGGCGGTGCAGCCGATCGTCTCGATCGATCCGTGCCACTGGCGCGCGCTCTGCCAGACGCCCTCGACGATCACGTCGCTGCGCGCGAACCACTCGTCGGCTCCGCCCCGGTCGAACGCGAACTCGTGCGCGACGTTGCCCGGCGCGTCGTCGTGGACGAGCGGCGCGCCCTCGGCGAGCGCCTCGTCCAGGCCGAGTACGGCGGGCAGCACCTCGTACTCCACGGAGATGAGTTCGGCCGCGCGCCGAGCGGTCTCGGCATCGGTCGCCGCGACGGCCGCGACCTCGTCGCCGACGTAGCGGACCCGGCCGATCGCCAGCGGGTAGAGGTCCGGGCGGAACGCCCCCCACCTGATCCGCGCGGTGTCGGCCCCGGTGATGACGGCGTGGACGCCGGGCAGGCGCTCGGCACGCGAGGTGTCGATCCTCACGACGCGGGCACTCGCGTGCGGCGAACGGAGCACGGCCCCGTGAAGCATCCGAGGCAGCCGCACGTCTCCGGCGTAGACGGCCTCGCCGGAGACCTTCTCCGCCGCGTCGATCCGCTCGACCGCGCTTCCGATCGGCGGCGGCAGGACACGTCCGGACGGCAGGCCGGTGACGGGAAGCTCCCTGGTCGGCGTCGGCACCTCTCGGGTGACGTCGACCGGCGTCGGAGCCTTCCCCCTGAAGCCGGCCGTCATCGGCTCCTTCCCTCGGTTGAGATCGGCCGTCATCGGCGCCTCCCCTCGGGGGATGTCGCCGCTCCGGCTCGCGAGTTCCGGACGGCTACGGCCTTCTGGAGTGCCACGGCCTCCCGTGCCGCGTCGAGGATCTTCACGTATCCGGTGCAGCGGCAGTAGTTGCCGTCGACGGTCCGCCGGATCCGTTCGTCGTCAGGTTCCGGCTCCTCGTCGAGCAGCGCCCGGAGCGCCATCACGTGGCCCGGAGTGCAGAAGCCGCACTGCAGGCCCGCGCACTTCACGAACGCGGCCTGGACCGGGTCGAGACCCTCCGGGCCGCCCAGGTCCTCGATCGTCCGCACCTCACGGCCTTCGAGCAGGCCGACCATCCGCAGGCAGGCCGGGACGGCTTCACCGTCGACGATGACCGTGCAGGCCCCGCAGTAGCCGATGGCGCAGCCCGACTTCGTACCCGTGAGGCCGAGGTCGTCGCGCAGCACGTCGAGCAGCGTCGAGGCCGGATCCCGGACGTGGATCTCCACGT
The DNA here is from genome assembly GCF_900188345.1 of Streptosporangium subroseum. Lineage (GTDB taxonomy): Bacteria > Actinomycetota > Actinomycetes > Streptosporangiales > Streptosporangiaceae > Streptosporangium > Streptosporangium subroseum. Next base: position 131,582 of record NZ_FZOD01000018.1, read on the forward strand.
CCTCGTGATTGAGCCTGAAGCGCAGGCGGACCATCATGATCTCGCTCTCCGCATCCTCATCGGTATCGGTTCGGGCCACCGGGCGGCGTCGCCGGCCGAGGGGCGTACGAACCATGGCGTGGGGTTCGCCGTCATCGGGAGCCGCCGAGCAGGTCGGGCCAGCGCCGGACGACGTGGTCGACCAGGTCCCGGCCCGCCTCGGCCACGCGGGGGAAATCCGGCAGGCGGGCCCAGGGGCGGCACGCGTCGATCACGGCACGCGTGTTGAACGGCGGGAGGCCGGGCGCGCGGAGCGGGTCGACCCGGCTGCCCCACGTCTGACGCATGATCTCGATGTCCTCGGCCGGATCGGCGCGGGTGCAGACGGCCCACATCACGTCGTTGAGGCTGCGGAAGTCGATGTCGGCGTCCACGACGACCACGAACTTGTTCATGTAGGCGGCGGACGGCAGCTGCGAGGCGAGGTACGCGGCCTGGCGCGCGTGGCCCGCGTACTGCTGGTGGATGGCCACCGCGAGCAGCTGGCGGCCGCCCCCGGCCTCGTGCGCCCACACCCCCTCCACACCCGGCAGGCCTGACCTGACGAGCGCGTCCTGGATCATCGCCGACTTCATCACGCTGCGCATGTAGGAGTAGTCGTGCGGCGGCTTGCCGGGAGGGGCGCCGAGCTGTATCGGGTCATCGCGGTGGTACAGCCGCTCGACGTCCAGGGTGAGCACCGCCTCGGTCCCGCCGCTGTAGTAGCCGGTCCACTCACCGAAAGGACCCTCCGGCTCCCGCCGGTCCGGATACAGCCAGCCCTCGACCGCGAGCTCGCTGCGCGCGGGGATCGGCAGCCCGGTCACCTCGCCGCGGATCACCTCGAACGGCCGCCCCATCACCGCACCGGCGTACTCGAGCTCCGACAGGCCGGTCGGCACCTCGGTGCCGGCGACGACGAGCAGCAGCGGATCGTGCCCGAACGACGCGGTGACGGGAGCACGCCCTTCCCCGGCGAACCAGTCCCGGATGTGCGCGGCCCCGTGCTTGCCCGCCTCGATGTTGACGCTCGCGGCCCGCCCGTCGCTCTGCACCTGCATCCGGTAGGTGCCCGCGTTGAGCGTGCCGGTGGCCGGATCGGTCGTGAACACGGCGCACCCGGTGCCGATGTAGCGACCGCCGTCCGCCTCGTGCCACTTCGGTACGGGGAAGTCGAGCAGGTTCGCGTCACCCGCGACGAGGACGTTCTCGCAGATCGGGCCGGAGCCGACCTCCCGGACGGGGTATCGGGCCGCGTTCGCCATCCATTCGTTCGGGCGGGTGCGCAGCGCCTCGACCAGCCCGCGGTCGTCGAGCGAGGTGCCCAGCCGGAGGGTCATGCCCAGCCTGCGGGCATTCGCCATACTGGCCGTGAGGACGCGCTGTCCCCGTTTGTAGCCCACGATGTCGTCGAACAGCAGCGCCGGCGGTGACGGGCGTCTGTAGTTCACCTCGGAGGCGGCGCCGATCTCCTCGTCCCAGTGGGCGCCGGTGACGGTCCGGACCTCGCCGAGTTCGCCCGCGAGGTCGAGCCAGCTGCGGAGGTCGTTGACCTCTTCAAGGGATGTCACATCCCTTACCCCCTCTTACCTCCTCATCGTTTCGGGACCGTCCGGCCCCGTGCCGGCCTCACGTGCGGAAGGGGTTCACAGGTGCCTTGGCGGGATGCATCCGCTGTGATCCGCCGCAAAGTGTCGACACTTCTATTGAAACAGCACTTGATTTCGATGTCCAGAAATGGTAGGCAAAGGTCGGATCTGTATCGAATGGCAATCCCTACCGTCCTGCTCAGGATCGCGGTGGCCGGGGAATCCTCCGGGGAAACAGGCGGTGCTGATCGTCGCGATAGACCTCGAAGTGTCGACACTTTAAAGGAAATGCATCGAGCCGCGATCTCTATCGGCTGCCTTCGGGCGTGCCGGCGGCCCGCTTATGGGAAAGCCGCCGGCCATCCCGTTCGGTCCGTTCCGGGCCGCGATCTTCCCTCAGACCGCGATCGTCTTGTGCTCGACGTACTGGGCCAGGCCCACGGCCCCGAACTCGCGGCCGATGCCGCTGGACTTGTAGCCCCCGAAGGGCCCCTCGAATCCGGGATCGGCGTTGTTCACCGTGCAGAAACCGGCGCGGATGCGGCGGGCGACCTCCAGGCCGTGTTCGGGGTCGGTGGTCCACACCCCGCCGCCGAGGCCGTACGGGGAGTCGTTGGCGATCCGTACCGCGTCCTCCTCGTCCTCGAAGGGGATGACGACGATCACCGGCCCGAAGATCTCCTCTTGGGCGATGCGCATGGCGTTGTCGACGTCGGCGAACAGCGTGGGCCGCACGTAGAAGCCCCCCTCCAGTCCCTCCGGGACGTCGGAGCCGCCGGTGACGAGGCGGGCGCCCTCCTTGACGCCGAGTTCGATGTAGGACCGGACCCGCTCCTGCTGGTCGGCCCTGACCATCGGCCCGATGAACGTCGACGCGTCCGAGGGATCGCCCACCTTGAGCCCCTCGACCATGATCTTCAACGCCGCGACGATCTCGTCGTAGCGGCTCCGCGGGGCGAGGATGCGGGTATGGGCGACGCAGCTCTCCCCGTTGTTGGCGAAAGACGCCCATTTCAGGCCCTCGACCACCGCCGGGAGATCCGCGTCCTCCAGGATGATCGAGGCGGACTTGCCGCCCAGCTCCAGGCTCACTCGCTTGAGCTGCTGCCCCGCGAGCGACGCGATGCGGCGCCCGACGGCCGTCGATCCGGTGAAGGCGATCTTGTCGATGCCGGGGTGTGACACGAGATACTCGCTGGTCTCACGGTCCGCGGGCAGGATGCTGACCACGCCGTCGGGGAATCCCGCCTCGGCGAAGATCTCACCCAGTACCAGCGCGTCCAGCGCGGTCTCGGGTGATGCCTTGAGGACGACGGTGCAGCCCGCGAGCAGCGCCGGGACCATCTTCACCAGGGCCGACTGGTGCGGGGCGTTCCACGGAATGACCGCGGCGACTACGCCGACCGGTTCGCGGCGCACCACGGTGCCGGACGCACCGGAGGGGTCCAGGCGTTCCTCCCACCCGAAGGACTCGGCGGCCCGCAGGTAGGCGGAGGTCTGCTCGGCGAGAGCGGCGTGCGTCCAGCGGGTGAACCAGATCGCGGAGCCGTTCTCCGAGGTGACCAGGGCGGCGAGTTCGTCGGTCCGCGCCGCGTGCAGTTCGCTGAACCGGGCGATGACGGCCTGGCGCTCGCCCGGGGTCATCCTGGGCCAGGGCCCGCGGTCGAAGGCCTCCCTGGCGGCGGCGACCGCCCGGTCGGCGTCGGCGGGGGAAGCCTGGGCGGCACGCCCGACCAGTGACCGGTCGTGGGGCGAGCGGATGTCGAGCAACTCGGTCGTGGCGGGCTCGGCCCACCGGCCGCCGATGAAGAGCCTGTCGTAGACGATCACTGTGGTTCTCTCTGTCTGGTCATGCCTGGTCGATTGAATTAACTGACCAGTTGGTTGCAACGTTTTCTCATGGAACACCCCCGCACGGTTCGTGTCAACTGACCGGTTGGTTGGGAGTAGGGTGGGGAGATGGCACGGGACGCGGATCGGACCAGGAAGCGACTACTGGAGGCCGCGGGCGTGGAGTTCTCCGCGCTGGGCATCGCGGGAGCCCGGGTGGATCGCATCGCCGAGGCCGCCGGATGCAACAAGGCGATGATCTACGCCTACTTCGGCAACAAGGATCAGCTGTTCGACGCGGTCTTCAGCGCGCACGTCGCGACCTTTCTCGACGAGGTGCCGTTCGACGCCCCCGACCTGCCGGGTTACGCCGGACGGCTGTTCGATCGCTACGAGGATCATCCCGACACCCTGCGCCTGGCCACCTGGTATCGGCTGGAGCGACCTCGGGGAGCCTCCCTGCAGGCCGTCGTCTCGTCCAACCAGGGAAAACTGGAGAAGCTGGAGCACGCCCAGCGGGAGGGCGTTCTGCCGGGTCACTACACCCCGGTCGAGCTCCTGACGCTGGTGCTGTCGATATCCACGGCATGGGCGTCGATGACCCCCGAGCTGGGGGTGAACGCCCCGGCCGATCGCGACCGCCGCAGACACACGGTCGTGGACGCCGTACGCCGGCTGCTCGCCGATGGGGAATCCGCTTCCGCGCCCCCCGTCACCCTTTCCGGGGCCTCTTCCTGACCTCATATTTTTTGCGCACCACAGCCATACCGACAATTCATTGACTGTCGTATGCGTCATGGCCACATTGCGCTGTGTGATCTCCCGCGTGTGGTGCACGGCGTTGGTTCTGAGTTTGGCGACGCTGACCGCGTGCGCCGATAACGACACGTCGTCGTCGAGCGGTGGGTCCTCCGGCGGCACGTCTTCCGTCGGCCAGGGGGCGAGCGGTGAGAACAGCGAGAAACCCGCCGAGGACCTCTGCGGCGACACCGCGGAGAAGGTCAAGCAGAGTGTGACGCGACCCGAGGTGAAAAAGGTCTCGGTGACGACCGGATGTTCCTCCGTACTGGTCAAGACGGCGTTGGCCGACGACAAATCCGCGACCGCTCAGGAGATCTGTGAGGCTGCGGCCAAAGTGGCCTACTCGGCGGACACCGACTCCATCCGCATAATCGGGACATCGGGCAAGGAACTCGCCGTGGGCATCTCGGGCGCGAAATGTCTGGCGGCGCCGTAAAGCGGCGGCACACCCGAGAGACAGCCGCGAAATTGTTTTCGCGTTCTTTTCAGCGGATGGAGTCTGATCGGCGGGGCGGGACCGCTCATTCCGCTGTGTCCGCCGGTACGGCGGTGCCGCACTAAGATCACGTCCCGTGATTTCGGATAGTTTCTGGCGGATTATCAGGACTGGATCAGTAGGTCTAATTCTTGCGGCGGCGGTCGCCGGCCTGGTGCTCGGCGACGCCTGGCTCTGGGTGGCCGTCGAATGGTCGCCGCCGGCCTATGTAGAGTTCTACGCGCCCGACGGGTTTGACACCCTGACGACTGTGGCGCTGCTCGTGGCCGCCCTGGTGAAGGCCGCGCTCCTGTGGCTGATCCTGCGTGCCCCCGCGCCGGGACCGCTGGACCGCCGGGCGAAGGCGCTGCGCCGACTGCTGTATCTGGCGGTGGCGTACACCCTCGTGCTGTGGTACCCGATCGCGATGCTCCCCGACGCGGTCGACGCGGCATTCCAGCTCGCGCTGTGGACCGCGATCTACGTCCTCTACCTGCTCGTCATCCGCTGGCGGTCCCGCATGCTGCGCGCGGCGGCCGGAGCGATGTTCGCGGTCGGGCTGGCCGGGATGGCCAGCGAACTGCTCGACGAGCTCGACCTCCCCGAGCTTGGATCGGGCGACATCGTCGAACTGGGTTTGATGCTGGCTGGGGTGGCGGCGACCATCATCACGATCGTCGGGCAGCGGCGCGACGGCCGGTGGAGCCGCGGCACGCAGGTCGCCGGATGGTTGTCGGTGGGCGTCTACGCGCTGGTGATCCCGCTCAACATTTTCTTCGGAATCTCCAGCGGCAGCCTGGCGATGCTGGTCATGATGGACGCGGTGGGGCTCATCGGCCTCGTGTGGATCGCGGCGACCGCCCGTGAACTGCCCACCGAGGACCGCTCGGCTGACCCTCCGCCCGCCCGCCGGCGCGTGATCCGCGTCGCGGTGGCGGCCGTGGCCGTACTGCCGATCATCGCACTGATCCACCCGGAGCAGACCCCGCACCTCACCTACACCGGCTGGTCGATGGACTGCTACGACCGGCCCAGCTTCGGCGACCTGAAACCCGCGGAACGCGACGCCGCGTTCCTGTGCCGGGCGCGGAGCACAGATGGCGGGGTCCCGCCCATGTTCCCGGACAGCCTGTCGGACCAGCAGATCCTTGCGTCCGGGCGGGCACTGTGCCGTACAAAGGACCGCGACGAGCAGGAGGCGATTCTGACGCGGGCCGGGAGCGCGCGGTCCGCCTGGGGCGCGGACCCGTGGGACCTCGTCTACGTCTGCCCGGAGATCGTCGGCGCGACCCATCCCGAGCTGCTGCGGTCGGCCGCGGAGACGAAGGCGGCGAACACCGCCTACATCGCCGAGAAGAACGCGAAGTGCCGCGACCCGTGGCCCCGGACGAAGGGTGTCGTCCAGGCCACGGCCAACTACTTCCTATTCGCCGACGGCGATCACGGCTATCTGGTCCACGACCCCGAGGACGAAGTGACCGACGAGGCGTCGGAGCAGGCGATCGACAAGATGTACGACGACGGCACACTCATCGGGGTGACCCGCACCTCGGCGCTCATCGGGCACGTCGAGGACGTCATCGATCTATGCCTCACGGTGAAGGCCTTCCGTACCGCGCCGCCACAGCGGACGGCCGGGTGGCAGCAGGTCAACGAGGTACCGATCGTCAGCCGCAGCGGCCGACTCACCGTGCCGGAGATGGGCGGCGGAGAGGTCGGCGCGGGTGCCCCGATGCCGAACCTGGCGATCGCGGGGAAGGGCCGCTACCGGCTCCGCGTCTACGTGCGGGTCGGCGATGCGGGGGAGGAGCACCTGGTCGTCGTGTTCCCGGGCGCGTCGAGGAAGAGGTTCACGCTGAAGCCGTGAGCGGTGGCGGAGCCGGTTTTGGTCCGTTCTCAGGCGACGCACGCCTGCACGTCCGGCAGCAGCCGGGAAGGCCCAAAAGTCGCTCTGACCACATGTGGCCACGGTGTGACGGCGGCGACGATTGGCGTTGACACCGATCAGGCAGCCGCGCAGATTTCGGACGTTCCTGTTTTTCGGGGGACTAGGCGGAGGTTGCAATGAAACGTGCGAGATGGGCCATTCTCGCTATCACGGCACTGGTATTGGGCATGATCGCGGCTCCCCCCGCGGCGGCGGTGCCGAGCCCGCCGGGCGGGAATGACGGCGTACACGTCTATACCGGTGAGCTCACTTCGCAGCAGATGGACACCCTGCTGAAGTCGGGCGTCGACCGGGAGGAGATGCGGCTCGGCAAGTCCGCCGACGGTAAGAAGGTCGTGGTCGAGGCGATCCTCGGCGCGGCCCAGGCCGAGGAGCTCCGCAGGGCCGGCCTCGGCCTGAAGGAACAGCCGCTCGCCGCCGACAAGGACAAGAGGGTCGCGGCCAAGGGGGACGGCGTCTACAAGCCGTACAGCGGCCCGGGCGGGATCCGCGAGCAGATCGTCAAGGCGGCGAACGGCAAGCCGGGCATCGCGAAGGTCGTGGACATCGGCACGACCGTCAACGGTCAGCCCCTCACCGCGATCAAGGTCACCAAGGACGCCCGGCAGCTCAGGGACGGGACGCGCAAGGCCGTTCTCTACATGGCCGCCCAGCACGCCCGTGAGTGGATCACCCCGGAGATGACCCGCAGGCTCCTGCTCCACTTCCTCAACGGCTACGGCACCAACCCCGAGATCACCCAGCTGGTGAACACGACCGAGCTGTGGTTCATCCCCGTGTCCAACCCCGACGGCTACGACCACACCTTCACCGAGGACAACCGGCTCTGGCGCAAGAACCTGCGCGACAACAACGGCGACGGTCAGATCACCTCCGGCGACGGCGTCGACCTGAACCGCAACTTCGAGTACAAGTGGGGCTACGACAACGAGGGCTCCTCGGACAACCCGGCCAGCGAGACCTACCGCGGGGCGAGCCCCCAGTCGGAGCCCGAGACCAGGGCGGTCGACAACCTCGCCAAGAAGGTGAAGTTCACCTACCTGCTCAACTACCACTCGGCCGCCCAGCTCCTGCTCTACGGCGTCGGCTGGCAGCAGGCGACCCCTTCTCCCGACGACCTGATCTTCGAGGCGCTGCTCGGCGACGACGCGACGCCCGCCGTACCCGGTTATGACCCCGACATCTCCGCCGAGCTCTACACCACCAACGGTGAGACCGACGGCCACATGAGCAAGAAGTACGGCGCCCTGGCGATCACCCCGGAGATGGGCACCTGCGAGTCCGCGGTGGCGAGCGTCCCGGACGACGAGTGGACGCAGACCGACTGCGCGGGCGGCTCGGGCTTCACCTTCCCCGACAGCGAGGCGCTGATCCAGGCGGAGTTCGCCAAGAACGTCCCGCTCGCGATCGACCTGGCCAAGTCGGTGAAGACCCCCGACAGCCCGGTCTCCCCGGTGGGCCGTACCGTCCCCGATTTCAAACCCGACACCTTCACCGTCTCCTACGGTGACCCGCAGCCGGTGGCCGTGGTCGCCCGGCGGTCCCTGTCGACCAAGCAGATGCGCTTCCGTATCAACGGGGGTCCCGTACGGCTCCGCGGGCTCACCGAGTGGAAGGGCGGCGAGCGGTACGGCGACGAGAACAACGAGTACTTCGCCGAGTATCGCGCCAAGGTGGAGGGCGCCAGGCCGGGAGACAGGGTCGAGGTCTGGTTCGCCGGGTTCAAGACCGGCACCGGCACCGTGGAGAGCAAGCACTTCACGTACAAGCTGGAGAAGAAGTCCAACGCCAAGGTGCTGGTGGTCGCGAACGAGGACTACACGGGCTTCAACCCCGACTACCCGGCGTCGGTGACCGCGCCGAAGTACGCCGCGCAGTACCGGCAGGCGCTGCAGAGCGCCGGCTACTCCTCCGAGACGTGGGACGTCGACGCCCAGGGCGTGCCGCACCACCTCGGGGTGCTCAGCCACTTCAAGGCGGTGGCCTGGTATCTCGGTGACGACCGGCTCGCGATGGACGCGCAGGACGTGGTCACCCAGACCCCCTTCGGCCCGCTGCCGGACATGGACGTCAAGCGGTCGCAGCAGGACCTGACCATCGCGGTCCGCGACTATCTCAACGAGGGCGGAAAGCTGCTGCACACCGGGGAGACCGCCGCGTACTACGGCTTCTTCGGCACCTCGCTCGGCGGCATCTACTACGGCCTGGACGGCGCGCCGGACGCCGACTGCGTCATCACCAGCCAGGACGGCTTCTTCGAGGAGTGCCTGATCCTCGCCGACGACTTCGCCCAGTACTACCTCGGCGTCAACGGCCGCAACCCGCGCGGCGGGCCGACCGGATTCACCGGAACCGGCACCGGGCTGAACGGCGCGAGCGGGACCTTCGGCGGCCCGGCGACCGTCGCCAACCCGCTGGACGAGGCCGGAAGCCTCCAGGTGACCAGCGACACCCTGCCACCGGCGAGGTTCCCGCAGTTCAAGAGCTCGGCCTCGGCCACCTATGTCGGGGGGAACGGGCCGTTCGACCCGGTAGAGGGCAACTGGTACGTCGCCGGAGAGCACACCGACGACGCCTACATGAGGCTGACGCGTACGGTCGACCTGGCCGCGGTGCCCGCCGCCCAGCAGCCCAAGCTGGAGTTCCAGCTCTCCTATGACACCGAGGAGGGATATGACAACGTCATCGTCGAGGCGCACACGGCCGGCCAGGACAACTGGACGACGCTGCCCGACCTGAACGGCGGGACCGGCACCACGGTTCCGGCCGAGTGCGAGGCCGGGTTCCTGCTGGAGGAGCACCCGTGGCTGCTGCGCTACCTGACGCCGGGCGCCACCTGCGCGGCGACCGGAACCAGCGGTTCGTGGAACAGCTTCACCGGCGACTCCGGCGGCTGGCGGCAGGTGGCCTTCGACCTGTCCGCGTACGCGGGCCAGCGGGTCGAGGTGTCGATCAGCTACGTGACCGACCCCGGCACCGGCGGCGTCGGCGCGTTTGTCGACGACACCAGGGTCACCACCACCGGCGGCACGCTCGGCGCGGAGGGCTTCGAATCCGGCCTCGGCGTCTGGGCGATCCCCGGACCGCCCACGGGCAGCCCGGCGGGCGCCGGTGACTTCGCCAGGGCGCAGGCCGACAAGACGGCCGCCGTGTCGACGAAGGACAGCGTGTTCCTCGGTTTCGGCCTGGAGCAGGTGGCCAGCGCGGCCGAGCGGGCCGCGACCATCAAGAAGATCATGAAGCATCTGATCGGTTAGATCCCGTATCCGATCGGCTGAACCCGCACGAAGGCCGGGCGTCACACCCATGGCGTCCGGCCTTCGCGCGTCCCGCCCCGGGCCTTCGTGCGCCCCGACCCCCGGTCGTCACGCACCTGCCGCCCGCCCTCCGTGCGTCCCGGCCTCGGGCCTTCGCGCGCTCCGGCTCTGCGATCGATCGGGTTTGTACGTTGTCGCGAACGTCGTAGCGCCCTGACCTCTGTCGTTCCCCAGGTCGCGGAGGTGACCGGGGGCGGACGACGTTGCACGGGCGGAGGGTGGCGCCGTGCCTCTCGGGGCCTGGATCCGAATATGTCTCGGTATGTATGGCCTCAGCGGGAGAATTCTTAGTAAGGTTTCCTATTAATAACGTGCTATCCGTCGGCCGTTGGACAGTACCACCTCCCTTTCCCCCCATCAGGAGGAGTCCACGTGCACATGCGACACAAGGTGGCCGCCACGGCCGCCACGCTCATGGTCGGGTCCTTACTGGCTCTGCTGCCGTCCACTCCGGCGATCTCTCACGGAACCCTGTCGAATCCCCCCAGCCGCGTCTACGTCTGCAAGAACGAGAACCCGGAGAACCCCACGTCGGCGGCCTGCAAGGCGGCTGTCGCGGCCGGTGGCACCCAGGCGTTCTACGACTGGAACGAGGTGTCCCGGCTCGATGCGGGCGGGCAGCACCGCCAGATCATCCCGGACGGCAAGCTGTGCAGCGCCGGGCGTGACAAGTATCGCGGACTCGACCTCGCCAGGACCGACTGGCCCGCCACGCGGATCTCTCCGGGACCGCTGACGGTCACCTACCACGCGACCGCACCCCACGCGAACAGCAACTTCGAGTTCTACATCACGAAGCAGAGCTGGAACCCGAGCCAGCCGCTGCGCTGGTCGGACCTGGAGCTCATCAAGACCTTCAACAACCAGAACCCCACCACGTTCACCAACTGGACGATCAACATCCCGCAGCGGAGCGGGCGCCAGCTCATCTACTCGATCTGGCAGCGCATAGTGGGCAGCACCGAGGCCTTCTACACCTGCTCCGACGTGGACTTCGGCGGCGGCACCACCAACCCCAACCCCACCCCGACTCCGACGCCCACCGTGACGCCGACCCCCAGGCCGACCCCGACGCCCACCCCGACGGCCCAGCCGGGCGGGACCTGGAAGGCGGGCACCGCTTATACGGCCGGCTCGCAGGTGACCTACGGCGGTCTGACCTACCGATGCCTGCAGCCGCACACCGCGATAACGGGCTGGGAGCCGCCGAACGTCCCCGCGTTGTGGCAGCGCGTCTGACCCGGCGGGAGCAGACGTGTCCGATCCAGCGGGAGCGACGCGTCTGAATCAGCCGAGGTAAGCGCGACTGGTCCGGCGGGAGCAGCCGTGTCCGATCCGGTGGGAGCGGCACGTCTGAACCGGCGGAAGTAAGCGTGACCGGTCCGGCGAGAGCAGGTGCGTTCGATCCGGTGGGAGCGAGCGCATCCGCTCCGGCGGGAGCGGCGCGTCTGATCCGGCAGGGCCGGGGCGGTCACCACCGCCCCGGCCCGAGCACCACCCCCCAAAGGAGTTGCCCCCATGAAGCGCGCGGTCCCGATCATCCTGGGCGTCTTCCTTCTCACCGGCTGCGGTGCCCACAGCATCCAGGAGCTCAATGGCGGTCACATGGGACACGGCGCCGCCGCGACTGCCGTGTCCGGCGTGGCGATCAGCGCGGATTTCAATCCCGCCGACGTGATGTTCCTGCAGATGATGGCGCCCCACAACAACCAGGGCGTGGAGCTGGCACGGCTGGCGGCGGATCGGGCCACCCGCCAGGAGGTCAAGACGCTGGCCGCGGCGATCGCCGCCACCCAGGAGACGGAGGCGGCGTCGATGTCCGCCTGGCTGAGTGAGTGGAAGCAGCCCGCGACCGCCGCGCCCGACGAGCACGCCGCCCACGGTGGGATGCCGGGGGCGAGCGAGAAGGAGATCGCCGCCGTCGCGAACGCCGCACCGGCCGACTTCGAGGAGAAGCTCCTCAACATGATGATCGCCGAGCAGGACGACGCCATCCAGATGGCCAGGGTGGAGACGGCCACCGGTCTGAACCCCCAGGTCAAGGAGCTGGCCGGGCGGATCGACGCCTCGCGTACGGCACAGATCAAGCAGATGCTGGCGCTCCTCGGTCAGTGACGGATCCGTCCGAGACCTGAGCCGATCTCGCTACTCCCGTGGGCTGAGCGGTGACCGCTGTGAGCTGGGATTTCCCGATGAGGCGGACGCACCTCACCACGACCTTCACGAGACGACGTTTGAGACCTGTGTGAGGGATAGATGATGAAACGTTGGCTCGAAGGAGGGAATCTCATGACCATTGCAGGCGGAATCATTCTCATCATGCTCGGGGCGATTCTTACCTGGGCGGTCGAGTTCGACATCGCAGGCCTCGACATCAACGTCGTCGGCGTCATCCTGATGCTCGGCGGTCTCGCGGGACTGCTGTTCGGCATCTACCGCATCAGCGTCGCCCGTCGAGCCGTCGCACCCACCACGACCATCATCGAGGACCCGGTGACCCAGCGTCGTGTGTACGAGGAGCGTCGTCCCACCGACCCCCCGCTCGTGTGACCCGGACTCATCTCCCGGCGAGAGAGCCTTCATGGGCGTCTTTCGCAGGCACCGCCTGATGGTTTTGTCGCGGATAGGTCCGTTAAGGTCCGGCCGTGACGGGTAGGCGGGCCCCACAGACAGATGCGAATGGAGGATGGAACGTTGAGCAGGGTCGTATCCCGAGGGGCGAGCGCCGTGAGCGGAATGCTCGGTGGTGCCATCGCCGGAGCCGTCTTCAAGCAGGTCTGGAAGTTCGCATCGGGCAAGGACGACGCGCCCCAGGCGACATCCGATGAGTACGGTTGGCGCGAGGTGCTGGTCGCCTCGGCCATCCAAGGTGCGATCTTCGGCGTGGTCAAGGCCGCGATCGACCGGTCCGCGGCTCGGAGCATCCACAGAGCCACCGGTAAGTGATCTCACGCGAACAAGGACTCCGGCCCTGTGAACAGGGCCGGAGTCCTTCCGGGTTTCAGGCCACCCCCGTCTCCAGGCGGGCGCCAGCCCTTTCCCGTCCGCCGCGATACGAGGCGAGCACGTCCGTTTCCGTCTCCGGGTAGGCACCGGCCCTTTCTCGTCCGCCGCGATACGCGGTGAGCACGTCCGTGTACACGGCGGCGGTCTGAGCGGCGATCCTGTTCCAGTCGTAGCGGGATCGCGCCCGGTCGGCGGCGGCGATGCCGTACGCGGCGAGAAGGAAGGGATCGGCCAGCAGCCGGCGCAGGGCGCGGGCGAGGAGGGACGACTGTCGGGGCGGGACGAGCAGGCCGGTGACGCCGGGGACGACCGTGTCCAGATGCCCGCCCACGGCCGAGGCGACCACCGGCACGCCGCAGGCCATGGCCTCCAGCGGCACGATGCCGAACGGCTCGTACCAGGGCACGCTCACCACGATGTCCGCCGAACGCATCAGCGACGGGACGGATGCCCGGTCCACCTTGCCGAGGAACCGGACGCGGTCCGCCACACCGTACCTGCCGGCGACCCGTGCGAGCCGGGTCACCTCCGGATCGGTGACGTCACCGCCGGCGACGACGAGGGTGGCGCCGGGCACCTGGCTCAGGGCCTGGATCGTGGTCTCCACGCCCTTACGCGGCACCGGGCGGCCGATGGCGAGCAGAACCGGGCCGGGGTGGAGGTCCATCCTCGGGCCCGACGGGGTGAAGGCGCTCAGATCGACACCGCAGGGCACGACCCTCACCGAACGCTTGGGCATCCGTATCCGGCCCAGCTCCGTCACCTCGTCGGCGCAGGTCGCGATCACCGCGTCCACCTGGCAGGCGACGGCCGCCTCGGCTTGGATGCGCTCACGCGGGCTGGTGTCGGCCTTGCCCTGGTGACGGCGCTTGACGGTGCCGAGGGCGTGGAAGGTGTGCACGACGGGCACCGAGGTGTCCCGGGCGGCGGCCAGGGTCGCCAGGCCGCTCATCCAGAAGTGGCTGTGTGCGACGTCGGGCGGGTCGGTCTTCCAGCGCCGGGCCAGCCACCGGCCGAACTCGGGCATCCAGGGAAGCAGGTCGTCCTTGGCCATGACCTTGGCGGGTCCCGCCGGGACGTGGACCACGGTGACTCCGGGGGCGAAGGCGGTCTCCTCCGGCTGGAAGGGACATTCACGGCGGGTGTAGACGGTCACTTCGTGTCCCTGCGCGGCGAGCGCGAGGGAGAGGGCGGCGACATGGACGTTCTGGCCACCCGCGTCGGCGCCGCCGACGGTGGCGAGGGGGCTTGCGTGCTCCGACACCATTGCGATTTTCATAGGCACGGCTCCGCTGACATGCGAAACAAACGTGCCTGCGTCCTAGGCATCCAAGTGTTTTTTATCCCCTCTTTGCCGGTCTATAAACGAGTTTGACCTTGGTCTTCTCGGGAAGGCGAAATGTTTTGGAGAACGGAATCCGAGGGACGGAAGGAGTCGAATATGGAAGCTCCGCAGTATGTGGCCGCGCGGGTGAAGAGCGCGCTAGCCGAGGACGAGAGGATCAGTGAGCTCGGCATCCTCGTGGACATCCGGGGAGAGCAGCTCTTCCTGCGCGGCCAGGTGGCCGATGCCAGGCGCCGCGCACTGATCGCCGACGTGGCGGAAGAGGCGGCTCCGGGGCTGACCGTCCGCAACGAGATCACCGTCCTGGACGTCCGGGACCCGTGTGAGGAGGAGAAGCTGTGAGGGAGTTGCGGATCGCAGCGGTCGGAGACGTACACCTGGACGAGAGCCTCAGGGGGTCCTACCGCAAACGACTCCATGACATCGAGGATCGAGCCGACGTGCTGCTGCTCGCCGGTGACCTGACCCGGCACGGCACGCTGGAGGAGGGGCGGGTGGTGGCGGATGAGTTCCGCGACCTGCCGATCCCGGTCGTCGCCGTTCTCGGCAACCACGACCACCACTCCGACCGTCCCGCGGAGATCGCGGCCATGTTGCGAGACGCCGGGATCGCGGTCCTGCACGACGACGCGACCGTGCTCGACATCGACGGGGTACGGCTCGGCGTGGTCGGCGGCAAGGGCTTCGGCGGGGGATACGCGGGCAAGTGCGCCAGTGATTTCGGTGAGCCGGAGATCAAGGCGTTCGTCGGGCACACCAAGCGGATCGCGGATCGCTGGCGGGTCGCTCTGAAGGAGCTCGAGGCCGACCGCCGGGTCGTGCTGTCGCACTACTCACCGGTCAAGGACACCCTCGCGGGGGAGCCGCTGGAGATCTATCCCTTCCTCGGCAGCTACCTGCTGGCGGAGGCGGTGGACGCGGAGGGCGCGGATCTGATCATCCACGGCCACGCGCACGCCGGGACGGAGAAGGGCGTGACTCCCGGCGGTATCCGGGTGCGTAACGTGGCGTTGCCCGTGCTGGGACACGCGTACGGGGTCTACTGCCTCTAGCGTTTTCGGGAGCGTACCGTTCCCCGGCTCTTAGAGCGTGTTTGAGAAGTTTTCAGGTAAGCGGCATGACGGGCACTGGAGGCAGGGCGGGGGCAAGGTGTGCGGGTGCCGTCTCGCCGTGGGTATCCGCCCCCGCGACAAGGCGGACCTCTACGGCCGGAGCGGCCTGCGATCGCGTTCGCTTGGTTAGATCGCGCGGTCGAGGTCGAAGCTCGGTTCAGCGCAGCCCGCACAGCTTGCCGTAGCGCAAAGCCGCATAGCCGGGCGAGCCACCGAGAACGCGAAGCGACGTATCCTTCGCCTGTGGGACTGCGGTTCAAGACGCGCGGGTCGGACTCGGCGTGGGTCGACACCGTGTGGACATGCACGAGCGAGCAGGTCACTGCGATGACGTCCGTCGCAGGGGTGCGTTGGGGCCTGGTGTTCTGGGAACAGGCTGGCCGGGCGTACGCGGGCATCACCGGTCCCGAGACCCGGACTGGCACGGCGCCGGTGCCGGAGGGCGCGACCTTTACGGGCATCGAGTTCGCCGTGGGCACCTCGTTGCGGGCCGTGCCCACGCCGGCGCTGGTCGACGGCGGCATCGGGCTCCCCGACACCACGCGCCGGACGTTCCGGTTGGACGGCGCGCGCTGGGAGACGCCCGGCCCCGACGACGCCGAGGCTCTGGTCGAAAGTCTCGTCCGGGCCGGGATCGTGGTCCGTGACCTGCTCGTCGCCGACGTGCTGCGGGGTCACCGCCCGGCCGTCTCGGGGCGCACGGTCGAACGCCGGTTCCGCGCCGCGACTGGACTGACGCAGGGCGCCGTCCGGCAGATCGAGCGTGCCCGCACGGCGGCGGAGCTGCTGGCTGCCGGCGACCCGGCCGCCGACGTCGTTGCCAAGTTCGACTACTTCGACGAGCCGCACCTGGCCCGGGCATTGCGCTCCTACGTCGGACGCACCGCCAGGCAGCTGCGCGAGGGCGCCGGCGGCGCGATCGCCCTCGACCTGGATCAGCGTTTGACGTCGTAAACCAGCTTCAGGATCCCGTTCGAGTAGCTCTCCGATTCCCGCAGCGTCAGCATGTGCTTGTCTCGGTCGGCCTGGCCGAACAGGCTCTTCCCGGCACCGAGCAGCACGGGAAAGACGAGCAGGTTGTACTGGTCGATCAGACCCGCGTCTGACAGCCGCCGAGCCAGCTCCGCGCTCCCGTGGATGAAGATCGCGCCGCCCTCACCCTCCTTGAGCGCGGCGACGTCCTCGGTCGAGCGCAGGATCGTGATCGGCCCCCACCCGTTGACGATGGCGTCGTCAGACAGCGTGGTCGACACCACATACTTGGGCAGCTCCTTGTAGCCGGCGTGGTCCTCCGAGCCGGGCCAGACCGGCGCGAACGCCTCGTAGCTGCGACGGCCGAACATTAGTGCGGTCGTGTCGGTGAGCTCCTCGCCCTTCAGCGACCAGGCTTCGGGGACGAACTCGAGGTCCTTGAACACCCACCCGCCGCTGCGGTGTTCTTCTTCCGGCCCGCCGCCGGGCGAGTCCACGACGCCGTCGAGCGACATGAAACCGGTGTAGACCAGGTTGCGCATTGTGCTGTCTCCTTATGCTCGGGCGAGCTGCCGGGTCCACGCTAGATCGCGGCTGCGGCGGCCGTCTTGGACGGAAACGACAGCGGGTCCAAAACGCGTATCTGAACACCGCCGCGACCGGCTCGTCGTTAGTCAGTGTGTGAGATGTTGATCAGGTTCAGGTGAAGGTGCGGCGGGCAGGTTGTCCTCGGGTGATCCGACGGAGGACGCCGTTGATGGCGGCCCAGCGGATGACGGCTTCCGAGGTCTTGGGGTGTCGTTCGTAGTCGCGGGCCAGCCGGCGGTGCGCCGTGAGCCAGGCCAGGGTTCTCTCCACGACCCACCGGCGCGGGTGAACGGCGAAGCCACGCTGGTCGGCGGGTTTGCGCACGATCTCGACGGTGGTCTTGAGCGTAGTGTTCGCCCAGTCGACGAACCGGCCGGCGAAGCCTTGATCAGCGAAGACGTGACGGATCGGGCTGCTCAGGTAGGCACCGAGAAGGGCGGTCTTACCACCGTCGCGGTCCTGCCACGAAGCCGCGAGCACGGCGACGGTGATCAGCAGGCCGGCGGTGTCGGTGACGATGAACCGCTTGCGTCCGTTGATCTTCTTGCCGGCGTCGTAGCCGCGGGAGTCTTTGCCGACGGTGTCGGCGCCCTTGACGCTCTGGGAGTCCAGGACCCCTGCCGACGGCTCAGGCTCGCGGCCGTGCGCCACGCGGGCCTTGGCCCGGAGCACGGCGAGCAGTTTCTCGGTGACGCCGGCGTCTTCCCACCGGGTGAAGTACCAGTACACGGTCTGCCATGCCGGCAGATCCGCCGGCACCCTTAAGTAGCCCGCTGCCATGTCGGCATCGATGTGCCGTCTCCGGCTCTCTTTGATGGTTCTGCCCTTTCACGGTCCTGCTCTTCATGGTCGCGACATGAAGAAGCGGGCCGGGTTGAACCCGGCCCGCGAGTCTTCGGGTGAGAATTCGGGGCGACTTAAAGCGACTTGAGGTTGCTTGGGCGGGTTGGGACCCGCACTAGACATTGAAGATACTCACACCCCCGGGACCCACGAGGAAGCCGAGGACGATGAGGACGATCCCCCAGAGGAGGTCGCGACGGGCCAGGATCACGTAGATCCCGGAGATGACGAGAATAACGGCGATGATCCAGAGCAAAGTAGCCATGAGAATCCACTGCCCTCACAATTCACGCCTTAACATCCTGCGTTCGGTACAGATCGGCAATCGGCTGGATGAACCAGAGCCAGGCACTGGTCAGGGCGACCGCACCGGCGAACAGCGCGGCCGGCCAGGCGTTGATGACCGTCTCCGCCACCAGCGCGACCGAGCTGGTCATCGCGATCGAAAGCCCGATGGCACCGGCGATGCCGAGCTCGTTGGCGCGGTGCACCATCTTCTCCTTCAGGCTTGTCCGAAACAGTAGACGGTGCTGCGCGGCCGGGGTGATGAAGCAGACGGAGGCCAGGGCGGCACTCAGCAGGGCGATGAAAAACAGCCAGCGGCCGAGGGTGTCGACTTTGTCGAAGCCCGCCGCGAACGGCAGCGTCAGGAGGAAGGCGAACAGGACCTGTACACCGGTGACCGCCACCCGCAGGCCCTGAAAGAGTTCGCCGAGCTCGCGGTCCACACGTTCCTTGGGGGTCTCACCCGGCTCGGGCTCGTCATTTTGTGTGTGTTCCGGCTGAATCATGGCATTCGTTTACCCGGGTTGGCGTTTGCTATGCCTACCTGCGGGTCTATGGGGTACGCGTGAGCTATGGGAAGCCACAGTCATGAGGTAACCGACGCGATCCTGGAAACGCTCAAGCGAGCGAGCAGTGGGCTGAAGGAGGCCGATGTCGGATTTGCGCTCGCAGGAGGCTGTGCCGCGTACGCACGTGGGGCCGCGCCCTCACTCCACGATGTGGACTTCGTCCTCTCCGAGAAGGACGTTCCAGCCGCTCTGGAAGCACTGCGCGCGCTGGGGTTCGAGACGGTCAAGCCGCCGGAGGACTGGCTGGTCAAGGCGTACGACGAGGGCAGGCTGGTAGATCTGATCTTCTCGATCTGCGACCATCCCGTCACTCCGGAACTCCTGGCGCGGGCCGAGCCGATGAAGGCGTCCGCGGTGATCGTGCCGGTCCTGGAGGCCACCGATCTGGTGATCTCGTGGCTGCTGCCGCTCTCGGAGCACAGTTGCGACTACGGTTCGCTGCTGCCGCAGGTGAGGGCGCTGCGCGAGCAGGTCGACTGGAACCGGGTCGCGGCGGTCGCGGAGGACTCGCCGTACGCGTTCACCTTTCTGACCCTGCTGGAACGGCTCGACGTCGTCCCCGCCCCCGTTGTCCCGAAGGGCGATTCGTCCTGGCCCTGAGTCACTCGGCGTCCGGGCGGGCATCCGGTCATCGGTTGGATGCCCGCCCGGACCTTTTTATGTCTATCGCCGATAATTGTAGTTTTTGGTGTATTTGTCTGTTTTGATTCACCGGGTGGGCGTGATAACCATCGCGAACAGACCGAGGCGAATGGGCCGGGAAAAGCGGAGGGGGCCCCGCCTTGCGGCGGGGCCCCCTCGTGCATCGTGCCGGGTCAGAAAGTGCCCGTGCCCCCATAGGGGAAACGGCCGTAGTACTCGCCGACGCGGTCGCGATAGGCAGACTCCTTGAAGTTCGACTCGTCGAACTCCGGGGCGTCCTTGATCTCCTGCTTGGTGCGTGCGACGTAGACCTTGCGCTCCTGCGGGTCGATCTGGGTCACCGTGCTGGCGGGCAGCATGACCTTCTTACCGAAGATCCACGGTCCGGTGTCGACGACCATGTAGCTCTCGCCGACCTCATAGGTCGCCTCGTCGATGGAACCAATTTTTCCATCTGTGGCTTCCACGTGGTAGCCGGCGAGGTCGAGGCTCTTGTTGACGTCGTAGACATCAGCTCGGTAATTCCACAGCTCAGGCTGCATGGTGTACATCTCCCTTTGGGTTGATTCTCCGGGCTCCAGTCCCGTACCCGAGCGAGGAGGGCTAAACGGAATCAACCCGAAGTTAAAAAAAGTCGGCTCCTGACCTCCTCCGCCTTCGGCGCCGTCTGGCGCGGCAAGGAGGACATTTCGATTGAATCAAGCAAAGGCATCTGAAGAGCGTCGTGCCCGGCATGTGTCGGTTCGCGTACTGACCACGGCCGAGCATCCGGTAGTCTTGTCGAGGTCAAGCGCCGCTAGCTCAGTTGGTTAGAGCAGCTGACTCTTAATCAGCGGGTCCGGGGTTCGAGTCCCTGGCGGCGCACCCATCATCAGGCCGTTGTCCTGCGGAAACTCGCAGGGCAGCGGCTTTTTGTATTTTGCTCCGGGCGTTGCGGGCTCCTCAGGGCCGTCGGCCTGCCCTCGGCGGGCAGATCTTGCTCGCTCCCAGTGCTCCGGTGGCGAGCGCGTGGAAAGCGGCGCAGCCCTCGATCAGCGGTGTCAGGCCGGTGACGTGCGCGCAGGCCCATCGTGCGGTCGCCGAGTCGGCCGAGGGCCGCCGGCTGGGACGTACGGGTGCGCCGCGCGCCGTCAGATGACGGCCGGCTGCTGGGTGGGGGAGAAGATCTCTCCCAGGAGAAACTCCTCCACCACGAGCGTGGCGGCGCCGAGCGCGACCGCGTCCGGCCCGAGCCTGCCGAGCGTGATGGAGACGGTCTTGTACGGCTGGGAGAGCGAGTTCTCGGCGACGGCCTTCTTGATCTTGACCAGCTCGTGCTGGCCCAGGAGAAGTCCGGCCCAGCCGCCGATGACGATCCGCTCGGGGTTGAACAGATTGATCAGGTTCGCCAGGCCCACGCCGAGATAGTCGATCGTCTCGTTGATGACGGGGCCGCCGGATTTCACCAGCTCGGCCAGCGCGGCCTGCTCGTTGGCCATCTCGGCGGTCATTCCGGCACGTTCCAGAATGCCCTCGGCCCCGATGTAGGCCTCCAGGCAGCCGCGGGCACCGCAGCGGCAGGTCCTGCCCGCTACCGCGATCTTCGTGTGTCCCCACTCGCCGGCGCTGCTGTTGACGCCGCGATAGGTGCGCCCGTCGGTGATGATGCTGGCGCCGACCCCCGAGCCGATCAGCACGACGATGACGTGCCGTGATCCGCGGCCGGAGCCGAACCAGAGCTCGGCCTGTGCCAGGGTCTTGGCGCCGTTGTCGATGTAAAGGGGCAGCGAGGTGCCCTCGCGCAGAAGGGCGCTCAGGGGGACGGCGTCCCAGCCGAAGGTCTGGGCGTGGATGAGTGCCTCGGGCCCGCTCTCGACGATGCCGGGGACGCCGATGCCGACCCCCATCACCTGCGCGGGATCGGTGCCGCTGGAGGCCATCACGGCGTCGATGCCGGTCAGTATGTGCCGCACGACCAGCTCGACGTCGTGCTCGCCCGGGCGCAGCGTGAACTCGGACTTGGCCTGCTCGTTCATGTCCAGGTCGAACAGCGCGACCTGCACGTGGGTCTCGCCGACGTCCACTCCGATCACGTGCCCGAAGTTCGGGTTGACGCGGAGCAGCACCCGGGGGCGTCCGCCGTCGGACTCCACCAGGCCCGCCTCGACGATGATGTTCTCGGCGATGAGGTCGCTGGTCACATTGCTGATGGAGGCGGCGCTCAAGCCGGTCAGGCCGCTCAGCTCGTGGCGGGTGGTCAGACCCGCGAAGTAGAGCGTGCGCAACAGCACCGCGCGGTTTCCGCGCCGAAGGTCGCGCACCGTCCTTCGTTCGGGCGTCGCCATCTTTTTCCTTCCCCCGTTACGCGCAACCCCCCGGTTACCTGCGACCATGTTAGATCGGGTCGTGAACTAAGTCATCCCGCCCCTTGTCACAAGTTGATTTCCTATCTTCTCTAAATTAATTTAAGTTTAAAATTAATAGCCCTTCCTTGTCGCGGGCGCCGACCTCACGACGGATCCGCCCGGTCCCGTGGCCCTCGCGCCGTCGATCTCGGCCGGCCCGGCCTCCCCGCGAGACGCACGCACCTCGTGGGATCGCCCCCGCACCTTCCGGCCGCCGGCCGCCGTACAGCGGGGCCGATCGTCGGCCAGATTTTTTGGCTAGGTTGATTGGTACGGTGTGGGCAAATAGAGCCAATTCAGGATGAAGCGGGGTAGCTCGGTGGAGGTTGAGCAGACGGCGCTGCCGGGAATCGGGCTGCGGCACGAGTTCACGACACGATCCGGACGGCGGATCGGCATCGTCTCCCACCGCACCGGCCGTCGCGACCTGGTGATCTATGATCCCGCCGACCCCGATCGCGCGTGCGAGACCGTCAAGCTGAACGATGAGGAGGCCGACGCCCTCGCCGAGCTGCTCGGCGCCCCGCGCATCGTGCAGCGCCTGAACGCCCTGCACCGGGAGGTCGAGGGACTGGTCAGCCTCCAGTTGCCCATCTCGCCGGGCACCCCGTACGCCGGACGGCCGATGGGTGACGCGCGGGTCCGCACCCGCACCGGCGCCTCCATCGTGGCCGTGGTGCGCGAGGGTCAGGTGTTCGCCAGCCCCGCACCCGATTTCGAGCTGGCCGCCGACGACATAGTGGTCGTGGTGGGCAGCCCGGAGAGCACGGCCGCCGTCTCCGAGATCCTGGCCCACGGGTAGGGCATCGGGTGCACATCGCAATTCTTTTCCTGGAGCTCGGTGCTGTCCTGCTGGGGCTCGGCATCCTGGGCGCGCTGGCGCTCCGTGTCGGTATCTCCCCCATTCCCCTCTATCTCATCGCCGGTCTGGCCTTCGGCACCGGCGGCATCATGCCCCTGGCCACCAGCGAGGAGTTCATCTCGGTCGGCGCCGAGCTCGGCGTCATCCTGCTGTTGCTCACGCTCGGCCTGGAGTACAACGCCGACGAACTCGTGACCAGCCTCAAGGGCAACGCCCGCGCGGGCATCATCGACCTGGTGCTCAACGCGGCGCCCGGTGCGATCGCGGCGCTGCTGCTCGGCTGGGGTCCGGTGGCCGCCCTCGCCATGGCCGGGGTCACCTATGCGACGTCTTCGGGCATCGCCGCCAAGGTGCTGTCCGACCTGGGTTGGATCGGTAACCGGGAGACCCCGGTGGTGCTGTCGCTGCTGGTCTTCGAGGACCTGACCATGGCGATCTACCTGCCCATCCTCACGGCGGTGCTGGCCGGACTGAGCTTCGCCAGTGGTGCGATCACCGTGGCGATCGCGCTGGCCACGGTCAGCGTGGTGCTGCTGGTCGCGCTCCGCTACGGCCGGTTCATCGAGGCGTTCGTGGCCAGCCCCAACAACGAGGTGCTGCTGCTGAAGGTCGTCGGCCTCGCACTGCTGGTCGCCGGGGTGGCCCAGCAACTCCAGGTCTCGGCCGCCGTCGGAGCGTTCCTGGTCGGCATCGCGCTGTCGGGGAAGCTGGCCGAGGATGCCCAGGCGCTGCTGACCCCGCTCCGGGACCTGTTCGCCGCGGTGTTCTTCGTCTTCTTCGGCCTGCAGACCGACCCCACCAAGATCCTCCCGGTCGCCGGACTGGCCATCCTGCTCGCCGTGATCAGCATGATCACAAAGCTGCTCACCGGCGCCTACGCCGCCCGCCGGGCGGGTATCGCCAGAGCCGGCCGCGCGCGGGCCGGGATCGCGCTCATCCCGCGCGGCGAATTCAACATCGTGATCGCCGGGCTCGCGGTGACCGCCGGGGTCCATCCCGACCTGGGCCCGCTGGCGGCCGCCTATGTCCTCATCCTCGCGGCGTTCGGCCCGCTGGCCGCCCGGCTCGTCCAGCCCTTCATCACCGCCATCGCCAAACGCGCCTGAACCGACGGCCACCTGCGGTATCACATCTCAAGCGGTCGGGCGGGAGTGCCTCCGCGGAGGCGGCCGAAGTGGTCTCACCTCGGGCGGCCGTCAGCGTGTGATTCCGTCCCGTGCGTTCGGGGCTTCGAGGATGTCCTTCAGAACCTGGAGGTTCTGTGCGACGGCACCGGCTATGCCGCGGGTCGCCAGGCCGCTCAGCACGTTCAGGTTCCCGGCGTGGAGTTCGAACTCGTTGACCAGGTCCGTCGCGGTGGCCGATCCGTCGAGCCTGTAGATCGCGCGTCCCTGGAGAAGGCCGAAGCCGCCCTCTATCACGAGACGGTGGTCGCGCTCGTACTCGATGATCTCGAGTCGTTCCTGCATGGGCCGGGGGAGGCTGCGCAGTTGCTGGTAGACGCTTCCGAGGCGGGCCGGTCCCGGTGTGATCGGCCGGGTCTCGCGGATCGCGTAGTTCCAGGCGGGAAGGTTTCGCAGGTCTGCCAGGTAGTCGAAGACCACGCCGGCCGGACGCTCGATGCGCACGGTGTTGGTGAACCTCACGCGCTTTTCCGTCCGGGAGGACCTGAAGAAGTCTGTAATCATCGTCCGCTCCTTTGGTGAATCCTGGGTGGGTCACAAGAAGTTCTATGTCGTGTCATTAAATTACATGACATATATATGGCCGTCAAGCCTCCTCCCCAGCCGGTCCATCAAGCATCTCGACCGGGATGCCCGGCTCCGCTGCCTCAACGAGCAGGTCAAGGAGCACCGGGCGGTCGATTCGACCTCGAACTCGGCCTCCGTGGCCGGGTCCAGGCCGTTAAAAACTCACTGGTTTTGGACTGCGAGGCCGTGGATCATGGGCGCATGCCGAATAGTGCCCTGGATCGTGCGTGTGAGATGTGGGCGGGCCTTGCCGGCGTGCCCATCGCGTTTCCCCAGCGAGGTGGCGTGAGCGTGGTCACCTCTGCGGAATCGCGGTTGTGTCCGCCGCAGTGGGCGGGCATCGTCGCGCTGGGGGGTGCCGCGATCGCCACGGTGCCCGACAGCCGACTGGTTGAGCCCCTACGTGACACGCTGGTCAACCAGGCCGGGGAGACAATGATCGATCTCGAACGACTCAAGGCGACGCTGGCTGTGGTCGACGTCCTGGGACCGGCGACGCTGGCGTATCTCGATGCCGAGGACTTCGTAACGGTGCACGGGGCCACCGCTGTCGAGAGGCTGCCGGCGGGCCACCATGATGTTCGCGGTCTTCTGGCCGCCGCGGAAGACGCGGACGCGGATGAGAGCGGGCTGGAGGGGATCACCTCGGCGGCCTTTGTCGTGCGCGACGGTCCGGAGGTGATCGCCGCTGCCGGGTATCGATCCTGGCCCGGTTCGGTGGCGCATCTGTGCATCTTGACGGCTTCCCGATATCGGGGCCGTGGCCTTGCCCGGCTTGCGGCCTCGGCGGCGGTCGCGGACGCGCTGGAAAGCCGGTTGGTGCCGCAGTGGAGAGCGCGTCCCGAACCGTCGCGTCGCGTCGCGCGGGCGCTCGGTTTTCGAGAGCTGGGGACGCAGGTCAGCGTCCGACCCGGTCTCTGAAACCCGCAGCTGCACACGATCTCGACAGTCTCTCCTTATGAACACCATCTCGCTGTGCTTGGCTGGCTCCATGATCGAAGTTGGTCGCCTCTCTCCTCCCGACCCGATCGCCTACCTTGACCGGGTCGCCGCGAGCGATTCGGGCCGGGCCTACAAGCGGCAGATGCTGGCGATGCTTGATCTGCACCCTGGACAGACCGTGCTCGATATCGGGTGCGGGCCGGGCACGGACCTCGACGACTTGGCGGCGGGCGTCACTCAAACCGGTTCGGTCATCGGCGTCGACCACAACCCCGTCATGGCTGAGCGGGCGCGAGTCCGCCTGGCCGGACAGTCCATCGTCGACGTCCGCGTCGGCGACGCTCACGCCCTGCCCATCGATGACCGCAGCGTTGATCGAGCCCGCACCGACCGAGTGCTCCAACATGTGGCCGACCCGTCGCAGGTGCTTGCCGAGTTTTGTCGCGTGGCCCGGCCGGGCGCCAGAATCGTCATGGCGGAACCCGACTGGGACACGCTGCTGATCGACCACGACGACCTGACGATGAGTCGTGGTCTCAACCGTTTCATCGCGACGGAGATGGTCCGCAACGCCACCATCGGCCGCAGTCTCGCGAGGCTGTCCGCCCAGGCGGGTCTCATCGTCCGGTCCGTCGTGACGACCGCTCCGGTATTCCGCGACTTCGAGATGGCCGATCAGATCTTGGGGCTGCGCCGCAACGTCGTCAGAGCCATCGACGCGGGCTATCTCGACAGGGGCGCTGAGCGGTGGATCGAAGAGGTCGGTTCGACGCCCTTCCTCGCCGGCGTCATGGTTTTCCTAGTCGTCGCCGAAGCGCCGGCCTGAGTGACCTCTTTCCCGCCACGGAAGTCGTCAACGGGGCGAATGAAAGGGGCGCCGCTCAGGCGACCGAGTGGGTGATGACGCCGGTGTAGGAGCCCGCGACGGCAGAGGCCGGGATGGTGACGACAAGTGTCGGGGCCCAGCTCGTTGAGGTGTCGAACAGTAGCTTTTGTGCGCTGAACGCGGTCACCGGCGTGGACAGGGAGACTTGCTGGGCCGCGGTGGGTTGCCCGGGAGTACGAGTGATGCTGCCCGTTGAGGCGGTGACGGGGCCGGACCAGTACGCGAAACGGTCTTTCGTGATGGTCTCCGCCGACGACCCGCTCCCGGTGGTGAAATCGGTGGCCGAAGCGATCGCCGTCCAGGCGGCAAGAAGCCCTACCCGGGTGTCGACCACGGTCACCGTGCCCAAAGAGGCGCTGATCGTGCCACCTGTGGTACCGCTGCCGAGATCCGCCGAGGTGGGCACGGTGATCGCCAGTGAGTCGGCACGCCAGGCGACTGTCGAGCTTGACGCGGTCCCGGAGGCCGAGGCCGCCGGAGCGCCGAGAGCGAGCAGCAAGACGATCGACGCCGTCAGCGACAGAGGTGCGCGCGCAACGGAGTTGCCCGCATGGCTCTTCCTCACTCCGATTCCTCACAGGTGTCTCGTGGGCGATGCGCGTGGAGCATTTATTCGATGGCGCACAGAAAACCAATGGCAGCCTAGATCGCATACTTCGGGCTGCGCTTGTCAACCTCGCCTGTGGACGGCAAATCCGACGCAAAGCAACGATGGAAACTTCCGCGCCAGGATGAAGCCGGTGCCACCCGCGCCGCAGGTAGGGCCAGAGACGCCGCTCAACCGGGGCCGATGCCCTCGTTCACAGCCGGCCGCGGCCTGCCGGGCGGATCACCGGCTCGACAATTGCCAACAGTCGCTATTTGATCACCAAAAATTTCCAAATGCCCTCTCAGGCAGCTTCCGAAAGCTGATCACTGAGGAGGATGTGATCACCTAGGGACGACCCAGGCAGGGGTGGGAGTCCGATGAAGGAGATCAGCAGTGTTGAAAAGCCGTCTGTGCATCCCACTGGCAGCTCTCGCCAGCGTGGTGGCGGCCATGATGGTAGCCCTGCCCTCGCAGGCCGGCACCTGCCCCGTGTCAACCACGTGTCCCACCACGGTGACCTTCACCGTGACCGCCCCGGACGGGCTGGCGATCACCGTGCCCAACGGTTCGGTCAACGTCGGAGGCGGCACGCCGGGTAACCAGATCAGCGGACAACTCGGCGCGATCACGGTGTCCGACCAGCGCGCCACGCTCGCCGCCACCTGGACGACCTCGGTGATCGCCTCGGTGGGAGGCTTCACCACGGGCGGCGGTACGGCCTCCGAAACCATCCCCGCCACCGCCGCCCTCTACTGGTCCGGCCCCGCGACCGCCACCACCGGCACCGGCACCTTCGTCCCCGGCCAAGCCAACGCGGCGGCCGCGCAGTCGCTGGAGGTATCGCGCACCGCCTTCAGCAAGACAACCGGCTCCGGTAACAACTCCGCCACCTGGAATCCGACCATCGTGATCAACATCCCCGCCCAAGCGGTGGCAGGCACCTACACCGGCACAGTGAGCCACTCCGTTGCCTAGCCCGTTGTTGCGGTGGCCGTTTCACCGGCCCGTCTGCGCAACGCTGCTCGTGCTCCTGCTGCACGCGATGGTCGGTGCTTCAGCGGACGCAGACGCGGGCCGGGATCAGACGCGTCCGGCCGACAAGGCCCTCATCGGCGTCAGGCTGCTGGAGATTCCCGCCAACCGGATGGACGATCCGCGATCGCAGGCCTTCGTCGTCGACCATGTCAATCCCGGCACCAGCTTCACCCGGCGCTTCGAGGTCTACAGCACCTCACCCAAGCCCCAGCACGTGCAGCTGTATGCGAGTGCCGCCGGCATCAAAGGCGGCCGCTTCATCTTCGCGCCGGCCCGCACCCCCAACGAGCTGAGCTCATGGATCACGCTCAACCGCTCTGAGGCCAATCTGCCGGCGCACGGCAGCGCACCGGTGCAGGCCACCATCGCGGTGCCGGCATGGGCGGCCAAAGCAGAGCGATACGCCGTCATCTGGGCACAGGTCTCCTCTGCCGGAGCGGGTCAGAAAGGAAACATCGCGCTCGTCAATCGCGTCGGGATCCGCACCTATCTCGACGTCGGTCCGGGCGGGGAGCCGCCTTCGGACTTCCAGATCGGCCAGATAGTCCCCCGGCGCACCGACGACGGACAGCCTATGATCGTGGCAACCGTCTCGAACACCGGTCAACGCGCCATTGACCTCGATGGACAGCTGTCGCTGTCGGACGGGCCGAGCGCCCTCAGCGGCGGCCCCTTCCAAATCAACCGCGACACGACCTTGGCGCCCGGCGATCATGGAGACATCACCGCGCTGCTGGGCAGAGACCTTCCCGACGGGCCGTGGAAATTCCACCTCACCCTCCATAGCGGCCGCATCAGCCACACGACGACCGGAACGCTCACTTTCCCCGCCAAACCCGGGGCGTGGGGTCTGTCGGCCTCATCAGACTTTCCTCTGAGGCTGACCCTCGCACTCGCCGGGTTGGTGGTCCTCCTCGCCGGGGTGATCCTCCTCATCGGCTTTCGCCGATTCCGCATGCGTCGACGGACCCCGGCCACACGTCATCTCCATGGTGACCTCGCCTGATGGTGACCGGCCGACCGCCGATGATCTGGTGACGCCGACCCGCGTGGAGGGCCAAGCGGACCGCTCAGAGTAAATGGAGGAGCTCCGGAGGGGCGGGTTCGCCTCCTCCGGAGCTCGGGGTGGGGCTTAGGAGGCGTAGACCTCGAATTCGGAGAGCTGACCGGCAGGCCAGCCGCTGTTGGCGGTGAACGTCAAACGCAGATAGCGCCTGCTGGTGGCCGAGAAGGTAATGGTCGCCGTGTTACCGGTGGCGGGATTGAAGGTGTAGGTCGCCGAACCGACCACGCCGGTGAAGGTCGATCCGTCGGTGCTGCCCAAGACGCTGACCGCCTGGGTACGGGTGGCCCAGGCGGTGGCCGGCGGCAGCTTCAAAACGACCCGGCCGACGCTCACCGACGAGCCGAGATCAACGGTGACCGACTGGGGGAAGGCATTGTTGGCCGACTCCCAGTAGGTACTCGCGTTGCCGTCGACGGCGTTGCCCGAGCCGTAGGTCTGAGAATGGCTGGTCTCCGTGGTCGACCTGCCCTGCGCCAGGTTGGTGACGGGCGCCGAGCCGCCGGTGCCGGTCAGGGCCACGCTCA
>NZ_FZOD01000062.1 GCF_900188345.1 Streptosporangium subroseum
CCCTCCGGGGAGCTTCGCAGGGACAGGGAGCCGCCCGACGACTCCGCCGTGCGGCGGGCGATGTCGAGGCCGAGCCCGGTCGATCCGGCCCCGCTCTCACCGCGTTCCAGGGGGCGTGCGTGGCGAAGCCCGGCTGGGGAACGCTCGCAGCTGTCATCGTTGCCCTGTGCGGTCTATGGCTTACCGCCCGCAAGGCCGCCCAGGATCAGCAGGAACAATTCCGAGAGCTGCGAGCCAGGGAACGTCGAGATTTCCTGGTCGAACAGTTGCAGCGCATAGCGGACGTCTATCGGGATAACGCGGCGGATGTGCTGGCGTTGACGAAATTGCTCTTGCCGAGTTCATCGCCGCGGTACGGCCCAAATATGGGCGGCCCTGCACCCTCGATCGGCCAAAGGGCAAAGCTCGGCGCTGAGCGGCGGTTCAGGCGGTGGCCGAGCAGGTCGGCCCGGCCTCGCCGTGGTGGTCGTGCTCGCCGGTCTTCGCCTTGTCACTCGACCTCGCGCCCGGCGGGTTTTGATCTCTCACCGGAGGGGAGTTACCGCGTGATCCATCCCGTCTGCCTGGGCTCCGCCCTATCGGGCCAGGTTGCCGGTGTCGGCTCCCCCTTCGCGTGTACCTGCTCCCGGTGACCTTCCACGCCAGCTGGTTGCCCCACCTGCACGGGGGAGTCGATACCGGTGTTCTGGGCTGATAGCCCCTGGGGCAGGCAGACGGGAAGGATCACCGGTCCCCCGTACCACCACCAGGCAAGATCATCCAAGCGGGCGGCCCCCATCCCGGAGCCTGCCCGCCCGGCGAGGGCATGCCCTTGACCTTCACCCTGTCGCCCCTGGCCAGCTCAAAGGGGCCGGTATATAAGCCGGTCGGGCACAGGACACATCAACGCCTTGTCGCCTCGCGCTCGGCGGAGGTGTCGGCAGGAGGCGCCAACGGAGTGAGCTCGTGGTCGGTGAGCATCTCGATCAGGCGACGTACCGGCAGATCCGCTTCGGTCGGGTAGCGCAGGCGCTGATCGGCGTTGATGCTGTAGTGGTTGCGCCGCCCGACCCGTTCGCGATTGAGGTAGCCGGCCTCGTGCAGGTCGCTGACGATGCCCTGCACGGCGCGCTCGGTTATGCCGATGACCGCGGCGATGTCGCGCAGCCGCGCCTGCGGGTTGCGGGCGATCTCCAGCAGCACCCGCGCGTGGTGGGTCAAAAAGGTCCAGGTAGAAGATCCAGCATCAGGCACGGCGCGTCACACTTTCGATCCTGCAACGTAGCGGTCGGAGGGGTGGTCCCGTCGGACTGCCCATCGTATGATGAACTGTCTTTCCGGTAATGTCCTTCCGTAGTCATGGTGGTCAGGGCTCCGCCACAGGCGGCTGTCCCTCGCCTACCCTACGGCGAGCGATCATCGCCGCTGCCACCTCAACTTCTTCTCACCGGCATGGAACCGGGATGGAGGAAAGCGCCGTGACCCTGGTATCACTCACCTGTCAGTACCTGCCCGGCGGAACCGTGGCCCGGGTAGCAGGCGAGGTGGATGCGACCAACTCCGTCCGGCTATTGGCCTCCCTGGACCAGGCTCACCCGCGCCCGCAGGAGCCGCTGCTTCTCGACCTGAGCGCCCTGACCTTTCTGGACAGCTCCGGCCTGAGAACCCTGCTTGACACCCGCGCCCGCCTGGCCGCCGCAGAGGGCCGGCTGCATCTGGTGGCCCCGCACGAGCGCGTGAGGCGACTGCTGGACCTTACCGGCCTCGCCGGGTCGTTCGAGGTGCACCACACGCTGGACGAAGCGGTCACCGCCGCCGGACTACAGGCAACGGCATGCTCCGGCTCGGCCATCGCCTGAAGGTCGACACGGCGGGGCCCCTGGCCCAGAGGGGCGAGGATGTCAGTCCTGTTGTCACGGGGTCGCGCGAACTTAATGTCAGTGAGCGGCTGCCGGTTACCTCGGGCGGTCGGAGGCCGCATACGCCCCTAATCTCTGGAGGAACGCGCGTGCAGAAAATGTCCCCCGCCGCGGAACGGCTTGTCCGTCTCATGCTGCTGCTCCCATCCGACCCGCGCGAGCCGTTGTGGAAGAGTGCGACCGACGACTGCGGAGACCTCCCCACCGTCATGTCGATCGGTGGATGGGTCCGCGACACCGCCAAGATGTAGCCCGAAGGCGCCCCCGCACCCTGGCTGAGATGGTCCTCATCGCGTTCGGCAACCCGAGCGAGACCACCCTGCGCCTGCTGTCGCAAGCGGTCATAGCCCCGAACCCTCGTGCCCGCGAGGGGACCGGTGCCGGCGCCGCGTGGGCCGCTCGCGCCTGCCAGACCGCCATCGACGTCCTGGCCGGGGTCGATTCGTTGGAGGATGTGCTGCAGCGAGCAAAGACTGACTGGGGTTAGGACGCCTGGCCCTGCGACCACGCACTCGGGCAGTCACGGCAGCAAGATCGCAACCCTGTGGGCCCCAACAGGGCCTGACCATGAACTGGCCGTTCAGGGTCGTCAGACCAACCGGTCTGACGGCCCTGAACGCTTTCCGGGCGTCACTTTGGGGCTAGGGTCACGCTCGGGAGAACATCGCCGATGCGGCCGGTCACGATTGGTCATCGCTGACGGCCAGGGCACCGTGTACGCCGGGTGGAGTGGCCAGCCTGGGGGATATGAGATTTGGCGAGGATCCCCCGGGTTCGCTCTGGCTGCTGTGCTGGGCGTGGTCTTGGTCGCGGGGCTTGGCTGGGTGCTCGGTCCGGGTGCGGCGTGGGTGCTGGCGCACTTCGACGGGGTGCGCGGCCTGGCCGGTAAGGATCTGGCGGCGGCGCTGGATGCGGTGCGCGGGCGGGCGCTGGCGATCGCCACCGGGTTGATCGCACTGGTGGCGGTGTACTACACCGCGCGCAACGCCGACACCGCACGCCAGGGACACATCACCGACCGCTACACCAAGGCGATCGAGCAACTCGGCTCGGACAAGCTCGATATCCGACTGGGGGGCATCTATGCGCTGGAGCGGATCGCCCGCGACTCGGCCCGCGACCACCCCACGGTCATGGAGGTGCTGGCGGCGTTCGTCCGAGAGCACTCCCAAGACTCCGAGATCGATGAAGCAGGAAACGTGAAACCTCGGGGTCCGGTGCTGCGAACCGACCTTCAGGCCGCAGTCACTGTGATCGGCCGACACATCGTCCGTCAGGACCCATACGGCGTGAGGATCAACCTCTCCGGCGCGTATCTCGTCAGCGCGAATCTCAACCGCGCAAAAATCGACGGCGCAAAAATCGACCGCGAGGGCCTCACCACCGTGAACCGCAGCGGTGCGATAGGCCAGCCCAAACACTGGGGGCCTACGCCAGGGGTTACCGTGCCGCCGGAGGGGTCCGGCGCCGGGTGAGAATGTCCGGTTCACAAGGGCACAATTCAACTCACGGGAATGAGTCTTCCCGCAAGCTACCAGCAGGTAGAGCGGTGCTCACGTGGATATTCAGTGGGCCCGTTCGGGCCGGTTGTCCCTTACCACTTGAACTGAGGCATGGCCATCGGATCTGAGGCATCTGCCGGTTCTTGCCACTGAATCCGAGACATGCGCCTCTCCCTCGGTGATGGCCCGGCACTCCTATGGCTAAGGCCGGCCGTGCCAAGCGACACAAGAGTGGGCTCTGACTCACTTTCATGTCGCTTGGCAGGCCGCGGTCCGGACAGGAGCGGCATAGCGGTACCCGCGCGTCAGGCCAGAAACAGGACGGCCAACCCGAGCAGGAGGTCGAGGACGCCGCACCACTCCGCGAACGGACGTGTCACGATCCCGTCGGCCCGCCAGTGAGCCGCGTCCCAGGCGGCGTGGCCGAGCAGTCCCGCGGCTACCAGGTAACGGCCGAGGTCCGGATGGACGTGCAGGGCGCCCAGTGCGATCGCTCCGAAGACGAACATGGCCGGCGACTGGAGCGCGAATGCGCCCGGCCTGCGTAGCTGTCCACGGACCAGGCCGACCATGATGAGCGCGAGCGCGGTGACGATCAGTATGGGCCACGGGTCGCCGCTTAGCACCCTCATCAGCACCACAGCCGCCATCAGTACGCCGAGCACGCTCCAGATGGCGCCGGGCCGGTCGATGACCGCTGTGGCCAGGTAGCCCAGCGCGAGGATGAACACGAGGAACGCGAACTCACGTCCGTCGTCCAGGTCCGAGGAGAGCACGGCGGCGAAGGCGATCGCGAGCCATGTCGGCCAGCGGTGTACGAGCGCTGCCACGATGCGGGCAGAACGGGTCTGCCGGTGCGCGGCTGTGTCGAGTGCCGAGTCACGAGCGGGAACGGTCTTCGTCATGGTCCGACTGTGGTGGTCCGGCCCACCTCCCATCGAGTTCGGCCATACACGATGTCCGAGAACTTGGGCCAATGGTCTTATCTGCCTACGATTGGATCATGGACGGACGCTGGGTCGTGGTAGCCGGCTACGACGATGCGGAACTGCTCGACATCGCGTGCGTCACCACGAGCCTGGCGATGGCGAACGTGCTCGGGGCGGTGCGCACCCCGTACCACACGACAGTCGTCCGCCCTGGAGGACACCCGATCGCCTGCGCCACGGGGCTGATGCTGCAGAGCCGGCAATCGCTCGAACGGCTCACCGGCCCGCTCGACACGTTGATCGTCTCTGGTGGTTGGGGCCATGCGCGGGCCGACCTGTCGGCCCTGGGATAGATCGCATCTAGGCGTATACCTACCCAAGAGCGCAACAACCTCAGGGAACAAGGGGTATCGGTAAGACCCGTGCGACCAGGTACATGCGATTGAGTCCGCCCAGCTCAGCGGTGCATTACTGGCTTGCGGGGAGGATCGGAACGGTCAGTGGCGTGGCCACGCCGGACAGGCCGCGAGACCGTTCGGGTCAGCGGGCGAGCTGGTGGAGCCAGTCGCGTAGGAGGGCGGTTTCGGTCGGGCGGAGCGGGAGAGGGGCCCCTTCTGCGGCGGTGAGGGCGGCATCGAGGGCGAGAGCCCGGGAGGCGAGGCCGGTGTCCGTGACAGGGGGCGGGTCGGTGGTGAGGGAGTCGATGAGGGTGTCACGCATTCTCGTGGAGATCTCCGGCTCGCGGTCCTCGGCGGGGGCGCCGATCAGCGACAGGGTGACGCCGGTGACGGCGGCATGCAAGAGGCGGGCGGCGATGAGGGTCGGGACCCGGAGGCGGCCGACGGCGGCGGCGCGGTCGAGGAACTTCAGCAGGAGATCGTGGGCCTCCTGGGCGGCGGGCGGGCGGCGGCCGGGGCGGTCGGTGCCGAACATCAGCACGTAGAAGGCGGGGTGGCGCAGGCCGAAGTCGACGTGCATGTCCCAGCCGCGACGCATGTCGTCGACCGAGTCGTCGGTGTGCGCCAGCTCATGTTTCTCGGCCAGGTAGAGGTCGAAGCCGTGCATGGCCAGGGCCGCGAGGAGGGCGTCCTTGTCGCCGAAGAGCTGGTAGAGGGAGGCGGCGCGGATACCGGCCGCCGCGGCGACTGAGCGGGTAGAGACCGCCTGGGCGCCCTCTCGTTCCAGGATGCCGGCCGCCGCCTTGAGGATCTGCCGCCGGGTATGGGTCTTCGCGTCATCCACGGTTGCAATGCTACGGCATTTGGCGTATCACTGAAACGGGCAGTGCTACGCGGATCAGCGTGGCAGTGATACATCAAGGGAGAAGCCAATGAATCGTGTCGGATACGGCGCCATGCAACTCGCCGGGTCGAACGTATGGGGGCCGCCGGACGACCCCGAGACGGCGCGGCGGGTGCTGCGCCTGGCGGTCGAGCTGGGAGTCACGTTCTTCGACACCGCGAACGCCTACGGGCCGCGTACGGTGAACCGGCTGATCGGGGAGGCGCTACGGCCGTTCCCGGAGGGGGTGATCGTCGGTAACAAGGTCGGCGCCGGGCGGGGCCCGGACGGGTCGTGGATCATCACCGACCACCCCGACACGGTCCGCCGGCAGGTCCACGAGGCGCTGGCCGACCTGGGTGCGGAGGCGAGTGAGCTGACGTACCTGCGGCTTGCCGGCGACACTCCGGGAACGCACAGCGACGTGCCGCTGGAGGATTCGCTCGGCGTGCTCGTCGAGTTGCGCGACCAGGGGCTCATCCGCCGCATCGGTCTGTCCGGCGCGTCGCCGGAGATGTTGACCCACGCGCAGAAGATGACGCCGATCGCGGCCGTGCAGAACCGCTTCAACCTGCTCGACCGCAGCGGCGTTCAGGTCCTCGCCGACTGCGAGGTGCAGGGCATCATGTTCGTCCCCTACTTCCCGCTGGCCTCTGGGCAGCTCGCCAGCTACGACGAGCTGGCAGGCCCCGCGGAGCGCCTTGGCGTGACGCCGGCCCAGGTCGCGCTGGCCTGGCTGCTGCGCCGTTCTCCCGCCATGGTCGTCATCCCCGGCACGGCGAACCCGGCTCACCTGCGCGCCAACATCGCCGCGGCCGAGGTCGCCAAGAACTTGACCGACGCCGAGGTAGCTCGCCTGACCGGCCTCGTCGACGAGTCGAAGGCCGTCATTGCGCAGCCGCACCAGTCCACGCTCGACGCGCTCAGGTCCGCTGCGGAAAGCCACCGCTGAGCAACCGCTCGACGGCGACGGCCACCTCGCCGACCAGCCGTCGCTCGTCGAGCCTGCACCCGACGATCAGGGAAAGATCCCTCGACCTCTCCGAGCAGCACCCGCTGAGCCTGGGCGAACTCGATCGCATGTACCTGGTCGCACGAGTCTTACTGACACTCCAACAACGGAACAGTCGCCATCGGCAAGATTGATCTTGTAGCTCTAGGGCCTGTACGGAGTTGAGATCAGCGGGATTCGCCTGCGCATTGGTCTCCGATCCTGGTAGGCCATCGACATGGCGCGTGGAGACCTCACCGATGACGAATGGTCCTTGATCGATCCTCACCTGCCCCTGGGCGAGCGTGGTCCGATCCCGGACCTGCGCCGGCAGTTCAACGCGGTGATGTGGCGGTTTCGTACCGGCGGTCCGTGGCGGGATCTGCCTGAGGAGTACGGGCCCTGGTCCACCGTCTACGACCGGTTCCGGTCCTGGGCCACGGCCGGTGTCTTCGAGCAGTTGATGCAGGCGATGATCGCTGAGGCCGCTGCCCGTGGGCAGGCCGACCTTGACCTGGTCAGCGTGGACTCCACCACCGCCCGCGCTCACCACCACGCCGCCGGAATGGTCCTGGACGGCGAGCTGGTCAAAGCGCTTCAGGAGGCCTCCGTACAGGAAAAGGGGCTGCGCCAAAGGGGCAAAACCCCCAGAACGGCGAAGACGGAGACGGCGACGAACGTCGGCGGTTACGACGGCGGCGCAGAATACGGCTGACGGCGGCCAAGCTGGGTCGCTCTCGGGGCGGGCTGACCAGCAAGGTGCACCTGTCGGCTGACCGGCGATGCCGTCCGCTGTCCTTCGTCCTGACCCCGGGCCAAGCCGGAGACAGCCCGCAGTTTCGCGCCGTACTGGAGCGCATCAAGATTCGCTTGCTCGTCGGACGCCCGCGCACCCGCCCGGCCGCGGTGGCCGCCGACAAGGCCTATTCCTCCCGCGCCAACCGTGTCTATCTGCGTCGGCGGCGCATCAAGGCCGTCATCCCGGAGAAGAGTGACCAGGCGGCCCACCGTAAAAAACGCGGCTCCCGTGGCGGCCGCCCGGTCAACCATGATCCAGAGCTTTACAAGCAGCGAAACGCGGCGGAACGCTGCATCAATCGGATCAGGGAGTGGCGCGGGCTGGCTTTCCGCTTCGACAAGACTCCCGACAGCTATCTCGCCGGCCTTTATCTACGGGGAACCATCTTGTGGGTTCGAAGCCTCCGATCCACCTAAAGATCCGAAGTTCGTACAGGCCCTAGTTCTTCGGTGAAGATCAGCCGGGCGGGTGGGCCGGTGATGGCGTGCACCTCGCTCAGGGTCCGCTGCGCGATGGGCAGGAGCTCGCGTATCTCCTGGTGCGCCCGGTCAGGGGCGGACTCCAGGAATGGCTGCGGCGTACCCGCTGGACGCCCGAGATCCCGGGCGCGAACTGGAGCCGCGGCGTGCCCGTCGACTATCTCAAGGGCCTGGCCGACTACTGGGCCCGCGACTTCGACTGGCGCGCGGCCGAGGCCGACCTGAATCAGTGGCCGCAGTTCATCACCGAGATCCAGGGCCAGATCGTCCACTTCAAGCACATTCGCTCCGAACGCCAGGATGCCAAGGCGCTCCTGCTCCTGCACGACAACCCCGGGGCGACGATGGGCCTGCTCGACGTCCTGGAGCCGTTGTCGCGCGACTTCCACCTCGTCGTGCCCGCCATGCCGGGATTCGGGTTCTCCAGCCCGCTCACCACCACCGGCTGGACCGTCAAGCGGACCGCGGCGGCGTTCGCCGAGCTGATGGAACGGCTCGGCTACGACCAGTACGGCTCGCACGGCGGCGGGGGCGGCGCGAACCTCTCCGTCGAACTCGGCCGTCAGGTCCCCGATCGGCTGATCGGCCTGCACGTCAACGCCTATGTGGCCTTCCCCGGCGACGATCTCGAGGGCCTCACCGAGACCGAGCAGGCGCGGATGGCGGCCATCCAGCGGTTCATGCAGGACGGGTTCGGGTTCAACATCATCATGTCGACCAGGCCCCAGACCATTGCGTACGGCCTGCACGATTCGCCCGTCGGCCAGCTCGCCTGGGTGGTGGAGAAGTTCAAGGAATGGACCGACCCGAAATCGGAACTGCCCGAGGATGCCTTCTCCCGTGACCGCATCCTCACCGACGTCAGCACCCAGTGGTTCACCGGCACCTCGGGATCGATCGCGCAGAGCTACCACGACGCGGCCCACGACCCCGGAGCCTGGGGGCCGAAGGAGCGGGTGACCGTCCCCACGGCGTTCGTGGTCACCCCCGGCGACGTCACCATCCGTCGCTTCGCCGAGCGCGACACGACGGTGGCACGGTGGACGGAACTCGACAAGGGCGGCGCCTACGTCGCGCTGGAGCAGCCCGACATGCTGGTCGAGGACGTACGGGAGTTCTTCGCCGGTCTCTGACCCGGCGGGGGAGCCGCGCGCGACATCTCCATCGTCGGCAATCGGTCGAATAACCTGCTGGCAGCGCTGAAGGCGGGAGCCCGGTTCCCGCCTTCAGCGCTTTCAGCGCGTGGTGGTGAACAGGAACGCGCAGTCCTGTACGGCCTCCACGCGGTGACGGCGTTCGGGCATGACCAGCAGGTCGCCCGGCAGCCCGTCCCACGAGTCAGGCCCGGCGACCAGCCGTACCCGCCCGTGCAGCACGTGCACCGTGACCTCGCCGGGATGCTCGTGTTCGTGCATGTGCTCGCCCTGCCGCAACGCCATCACGGTCTGCCGCAACGAACGATCGTGTCCACCGTGGACGGTGGCGGCACTGCGACCGCTGTCCACCTCCCGGGCACGCGTGAGCAGGTTGCGAACGAGTGCGGTCAACGAAACCTTGGTCATGACCGCGGTGCGCGACGGTCTCGCCGAGCTTCCAGCTCCTCCGGGCTGACCACGGTCAACATCGGCTGCCCAGGCGCGCAGAACATCGTCACCACGAAAGCCGACTCCTCGTCGGCGAAGTGGTTGCCGTCCTGGTAGTGGATCACGTCTCCACCGGGCTCCCAGAACGCCTCGCCGGCCCGGACAACTCGCACGGGCTCGCCTTCGAGCTCGAAGTTGATGGCCCCCTTGACCACGAACCCGTACGCGGGCCCGGAGTGCCGGTGAGGCGGCGCACCGGGGCTCTTCGGCGGCAACGTGACCAGGATCGTCATCGCCTCGGCCCCCTCCGGCGCGGGCGGCGCCCCCGGCACGGTGGCGACCACGTCGATCTTCGGCGGCGGCCCGCTCTTGTCGGGGTTCTCGAGGTGGTGAGCGTGAGCGTGATCGGTGCTCATCGGGCTTCCTTCGCGGAAAGTGGCCGGCTCGATCCGGCCGTGCACCAGCTCAGACAAGACAGCGTCCCGATGTGTGACAAGAGTGCCGGCTTCCGCCTCCGTGGTGTCGCTCGCCTACCGGGTCTGGTCGGTCGGGCGGATGAGGATCTCGTTGACCGCGACGTGCTCCGGCTGGGTGACCGCGTACACGACGGCGTTGGCGATGTCCTCGGGCTGCAGGGTGCGCATGGAGGCGCCGATGTTCTTGGCGGCGGCCTGCATTGTGGGGTCGGTGATGTGGTCGGCCAGTTCGGTGGCGACGAAGCCGGGCTCGACGACCACGACCCGCACACCCTGGGCGGTGACCTCCTGCCGCAGCGCCTCGGAGAAGGCGGTGACGCCGAACTTCGTCGCGGCGTAGACACCGTTGCCGGCCGACGCGATCCGGCCCGAGGTCGAGGAGACCTGTATGACGGCGCCCTTGCTTTCCAGCAGGTGCGGCAGCGCCGCGTGGACGGTGTACATCGACCCGAGCAGGTTGGTGTCGATCATGCGCGTCCATTCCGTGGTGTCCGCACCCGCGATCGGGCCGGCGAGCATCAGCCCGGCGTTGTTCACCAGGATGTCCAGGGCGCCGAAGTGCTCCACGGTCTTCGCGACCGCGGCTTGCACCGACTCCTGGTCGGTCACGTCGAGTTCGAGGGCCAGCACCTCGCCGGGAGCCTTGCGCGCCAGGGTCTCCAACCGGTCGGCGCGCCGGGCCCCGACCGCGACCCGGGCCCCCTCCGCCGAGAGGGCCAGCGCGGTGGCCTCGCCGATGCCCGACGACGCTCCAGTGACGAGGACGACCTTTCCAGCCAGCGTGTTGCTCACGTGCTTCCTTCCATATGGGGCTCACAGGCTCCACAGCCCGCTTGACCATGGGGTACAGGACCTAACCGGACCGGTCGGTCATGTTCAGACTATGAGCTAAACGGACCAAGGGGTCACTTTAATCCCGCCGAACCGGACTATCTGGTCACCTTTGGCCTGCCGTCGAACCGGACCGATCGGTCATATTAGGAAGTACGCTGATGGGTGGAGGGGAGACGTATGACTGGAACGACGCCCGCCGTCCCGTCGCGCAGTGACGCGACGCGCAACCGCCGACTGCTGCTGGACGTCGCGGCCAAGGCGTTCGCCGAGCGCGGAGTCGACGTGTCCATCGGTGAGATCGCGCAACGTGCCGGGCTGGGGAAGGGCACGGTCTTCCGCCATTTCTCCTCCAAGGAGGAGCTGGTGGCGGCGATCATGCTGCGCATGTTCGACGAGCTCGTGGACGCCGGCACCGCGCTGCTCACGGCCGAGGATCCCGGTCTGGCGCTGCGCGAGTTCATGACCGCCGGTGTAGAGATCTACGTCAGGGATCAGGCGTTCTCCGAGGTCATCGGACGCTCGTCCGTGCAGCACCCGCAGGTGCGTGACGCGATCGATCGCCTCTGCGACACCGCGGAAGCGCTCACCGCCCGCGCCCGCCAAGAGGGCATCGTCCGCCCGGACGTCACCGGCACCGATGTCGTCCTGCTGCTGGGCGGCATCAGGCGTACGGCGGCGCCGCTGCTCATCGTTGAGCCGCAGGCGTGGCGCCGGTACCTCGATCTGACTCTCGACGGCATCACCACCCACCCAGGGCGAAGTCTCCCGCACCCACCGCCGCGCCACCTGCCCCTGACCACCCCAGCTCCCGATCACGGGTGCTGAATCCGGGCAACCTCGACGGAGGAGGCGGTCGGATCGCCGACCCAAGATGATCAAGCTCAGTGCCCAGCCGCCGCGCCGGGTCCGGCTATCTCCTTGAGTTCCTTGACCACCTCAGCGGCTTCCTCGGTTTCATTGGATTCCTCCAACAGCCGTAGCGCCTCCGCCAACGCCTGGCGGGCCTCTTCGACCCGGCCCAAGCGCCGCAGCGCGGTACCCAGGCCGTGCTGAGTACGCCCCAAGTCCAAGGCAATAGGGCGGGCGCGCAGCTCGGGCAGTGCCTGCTGGTAGGCGTCGGCCGCCTCCTCCCAGCGTTCGAGCGCGAGGTAGGCGGCGCCGAGCTGGTCCAGGGCGCCCCCGAGAACGTGACTGACGATGGCCGGAGAACCGCCGTAGGCAGGATCACGCAGCGTGGCCACCAGTGCCAGGCTATGTTCCAAGGCCTCCTCGACCCGGCCCGCCCGCCGCAGGACGGTGATGAAGCTCTCCATGGCCTGGGGATAGCTATCCAGGTCCCCGGCCTGCAGGAGGAGATCAGCGGCTCGCCGGGTGTATTCCAGCGCCCGCTCCAGGCTTGCCCGCTCCAGGCTCGCCGAATCGTTGAGGATGGCCGAGCCGGCATAGTTCAGCGCCCGTGCCTGCTCGCGGATGTCGCCGACCTCGCGGGCCAGTTCCAGCGCCCGTAACGCGGTCGCCTCCCCTTCCTTCATGCGGCCCTCACATGCGGACAGCGCCCAGGACAGGAGGTTGAGATGCACCGCCTCCCGCAGCCGGTCGTCCATGGCGTGCGCCGCGCCGGAGGACAGCTCGAACACCTCGCGCCAGTGCCCCCACTGGATCCACATGTCGGAGAACCAGTACATGGACCCGGCTACCTCGACCACCGTGGCGTGCTCTCCGCGCCGGGCCGCCGAGCGCAGCGCCTCCAGCCAGGCCGTGTCCTCAGCCCGCAGCCAGTCGCCGGCCTCCTGCCGGTTGTCGAGCGTGACCAGGGAGCGCCATTCCGGCGGTGGCGCACCATAGGCCGGCTGGAACCAGCGCCCGGCGACCAGTGCGACCTCCAGCAGCCAGTTCTCCATTCGCCGGCGTGCCTGCTGCTGGTCCTCGATCGGCTCCTCCTGCTCCAGTTGGGCGCGGGCATATAACCGGACCAGGTCGTGGAAGACATAGCGCCCGGCGTACGGCGAGGTCAGCAGGCCCAGCTCGACCAGCTCCTCCAGCGCGTCCTCGGCCTCGAACAGGTCCACCTGGGTCAAGACGGCGGCCAGCGGTATCCCGAAGTCCGGTGCGGCCGCCAGCGCCAGGCGGCGGAAACCGAAGCGCGCCGTTCCGGACAACTGCTGGTAGGACAGGGTGAAAGCGGCGGCCACGGCCAGGTCGCCGACCGCCAGCGCCTCCAGCCGACGCTCCTCATTTTCCAACCGTCCGGCGAGCTGACTGATCGTCCACCCGGGGCGGCTCTGCAGCCGGTTGCCGGCGATCCGTACCGCCAGCGGCAGATGGCCGCACAGCCGCGCCAGCTCCGCCACGCTGTCCGGATCGATCTCGGTCCGCTCTTCTCCCACGATCGCCCGGAGCAGCCCGGCCGCCTCCTGACCGGACAGCTGCTCCAGTGGGATCTGCCGCACCCCTTCCAGCCCGGCCAGCGAACGCCGGCTGGTGATGATGGTCATGCCCGGACCGGCTGCCGGCAGCAGCGGCCGTATCTGGGTCTCATCGGCGGCGTTGTCCAGCACGACCAGGCACCGGCGATCGCCCAGCAGCGCCCGATAGAGCCCGGCACGCTCCTCCTCGTCGTTCGGGATCCGCTGCTCGGCCACGCCCAGGGCCTTCAACAGCCGCGACAGCACCGCCCCCGGAGTCGGCGGAACGCTGTCCATGCCGCGCAGGTCCACGTAGAAGCGGCCGTCCGGGAAAAGCCCGGTCAGGTGCCGGGCGGCGTGCACGGCCAGGGCTGTCTTCCCGATCCCGGCGGTGCCGGAGATCGTCGCCACGACCGCGCCCTCCCCAGTGCCGGCCTGCTCGGCGAGCCGGCGCAACAGCTCCAGCTCCCGCCCGCGACCGGTGAAATCACCCGTTCCCCGAGGCAGTTCACAGATTCCGGCGGTGGAGGGGCCGTGGCGCGGCCGTCCGGCCCGGGCGGAGGCGATGAGGGCGTCGTGGTCTTCCGATGGCAGACGCAACACCTCGGCCAGCGCGGCGACGGTACGGCGCTGCGGGCCGCGGCTGACGCCCCGCTCCATGTCCCCGATCGCCCGCACGCTCACCCCGGAAGCATGCGAGAGTTCCTCGATCGTCAGGTCCGCCGCCTGCCGGTAGGCCCTCAGCAGAGCTCCGAAGGAGACCTCTTCACTCACCCCTTGCCTCTCCCTCTTCCCGGCGAGAGCCGGAATCGGCTGAACGCTCTCCACCTGTTGTTCCGCCTCGTCGAGGATGCCCGGTGGCTCTTCCAGCGGGTCACGACGTTCGGCGTGGACCATCCCAGGATGCCGCCCGTTTCCGGTAGGTCAAACGAGTAACAGGGGGACGGTCTCGCCGGGGCCACGGCGCCGGAAGGGAACGCACAGCACCTTCGTTCCTGTCACAGCGTGCCGAGCTGTCCTGTCCAGAAGGGTGTAACCACCGACAACGGCAAGGAAGTCCCTCATGGAAGCCCGCTTGAGTCTTTTCGGCGACCCGGTCGTGGGTAAGTTCCTGAAGCACCTCATTTCGGCGGGCAAGGTGGTCTCGGACTCGACGCTGCCGGCCGCGACGCAGG
This sequence comes from Streptosporangium subroseum, assembly GCF_900188345.1. Lineage (GTDB taxonomy): Bacteria > Actinomycetota > Actinomycetes > Streptosporangiales > Streptosporangiaceae > Streptosporangium > Streptosporangium subroseum. Next base: position 14,353 of record NZ_FZOD01000062.1, read on the forward strand.
AGCTGGTGAAGATCCGCCTGAACGTCGTCACCCAGCAGCCCGCCGGTGACTACCAGCCCGGCCAGGTCGGATAACGAGCAGGACCCGGTCGATGGAAGTTGAGATCGCCTGATGCATGCCTTCCTCCACACGGTGGCGATATCGGTCGGCTGCGTCCTGGCCCTCGCCCCGGCCGTGCTGCCCTCCGCGCGTCCGGCCAGGAGGTGGCCGCACGTCGTCATGGCGCTCGGCATGGCGGCCGGGCACCTGGGCGGCACATTCCTCGCCGTCGCGGTGCTCACGCTGCTGGCCGCCGGCTGGCTCTGCGGCTCCCCCTCCCGCCGCGCGGAGACCGGTCATCACATCCAGGACTTCGTGATCATGTCCATCCTCTTGGTGCTGACGGCGTTCGGCGGGACCACTCTCACCGGTGTTTCGTCCGGGCACTCGCATGGAGGCGGGTCACTGGCCGCGGTGACCCTGGTCATCGGACTGGCCTGGACCTGCGCTCGGCTCATCCGCGTTCTGCCCGCGCGGAGTACGGATCGAAGGGCGCTCAACCAGGATGCGTGCTCGGCCGGAATGGCGGCCAGCATGGCCTTCATGGCCGCGTTGTCATTCTGAGGCCGTCTCCATCCGCGCCTGACGGCCGGGCCGGCAACGGTTCGATCAGGTCCTCCATGGTGCAGTCCAGGATGTCCAGCAGCGCTATCAACGTACGGAGGCTGAGCCGCTCCGGCTTCTCCACCACCAGCCGGTACACCTGGCTTGGCGACAGATCGATGCCGCGCTCGGCCAGCAGCGGGCGTAAGTCGGTGGTGGCGAACATGCCGTGACCGGCCATGACCTCCCGCAGATGCCACCGGTAGTCCAGCTTCCTGGTCATCTCGTGGGTCTTCCCCGCTGCACATCGATGGGACGACCATCTGGGTCGGATATGGGTGAAATGGGAACGCGTACGACATGCGGGACAGGGCGCTGCCGCACGTACGCGCTCGCATCCGTGGCCTCCCCGGTCTTCGGCGGGGGCGGCGCCGCATCACCGGTCACGGGATGCATTGGAGCTGGCCACGAGAGGTGATGCCCAGCTTGGCGTAGACCTTGCCAAGGTGGTATTCGACGGTGCGGGTGCTGACGTACAGATAACCGGCGATCTCCTTGTTCGTCATGCTTTGGCGGGCCAGCCTCACGATCTGCGTTTCCCGCGGCGTGAGCTGGTCGGCGGTTTCGGCCGTACGCCTGCGGGCGGTCTCTCCGGTCGCCAGCAGTTCGCGCTCCGCCCGGCCGGCGAACCCTTCCATGCCCATGGCCACGAACAGCTCGTAGGCGGTGCGTAACTGCTCGCGCGCATCGAGCCGACGCCGCTCGCGGCGCAGCCATTCACCGTAGACCAGATGGGAGCGGGCGAGGTCGACGCGCATGCGGGTCCGCCGGAGCCGGTCGATCGCCTCGCGGTAGCGGCCGTCGGCCTCCTCGCCCTGGCTCAGCAGCGCCCGCGACCGGGCCTCGACCCCGAGAGCCCAGTCGGTTCCGCTCGCCTGAGTGGTCAGGACGAGTTGATCGAGCGCCTGCGAGGCAAGCTCCCGCTCACCGCTGTAGACCGCCGCCTCGACGAGCTCGGCCGGCGCCCAATGCGCCGCGGCACCCGGCGAGGGATGGTGCGCGCAGGCGTGTTCGGCGGCCGATCGGGCTTCCTCGTACTGGCCGAGGCTGTTGTGGAGCACGGCTCTCAGCCACTGGCTGACCGACACGGTGGATCCCTCGCCGCGGGACGCCGCCTCGCTCATCAGAGCATTGGCCAGTCGTTCCGCCTCGGCCTGCCGTCCGTGCCACGTTGCCAGAACGAGTGCACCGCCCGCCGGCCCCTGGAATCCCAAGTTGCTCCGGACACCGGTCGCGGCGACGAGCGTCTGGATCTCCTCGTTCGCCGACGCCGCCTCGTGCAGTTCGCCCTCGAAGCCGAGCAGTATGAGACGCCTGCTCAGCGCCAGGGGCAGCAGGGCGAGCGCGCCGGTGTCACGGATGAGACGAACGTGGCGATCGGCCAGTTCGCGACCCGACCTGTCGTCCCACAGGGCCACGGCGATGGTGTGGGCGGCCCACAGCCAGCGGAACTCCTCCTCGGCGGAGATCTCCTCGCTCAGGAAGACGGTCAGGGCGTGCCGCATGGCCGGTGCCGCGATACGCGCGTCCTCCGTGAGGTGCCGGGCCAGGGCGTCGAGGAGGAGGTCGGCGACCCGGGGGGCGGCGGGCACGGGAACCGTCGCCCGGGTGGCCGCCGCGATCTCCACAAGGCCGCGGCCCCCGTCCGGGAGGACGCCCATCGCCGTGGACAACGCTTGCAGATACGTGTCGCGGGCCAGTTCGGTGTCCAGGGGCTCGAATCGCCTGGCGGCCTTGAGCAGCATCGGCGCGGCGGATTCGCCGTGATCCGAGGTGCTCGCGATCTCGGCGCGCAGGAGTTCCGCGTGGGCGAGTCGCAGCTCGTCCAGCGGCCCGGCCTGGGCCCAGGCCAGCAGCGCCAGGGCCGGCTTGGGGGCGCCGGCCAGGTGCTTGGCCTGGGCGGCGGCCAGCGCGCGCTCTGCCCGGCGCCGGGGGTCGGGCGTGAGCGCGGCCGCCCGCTCCAGGAAGGCGCCGACGGCCGCCAAGCCACTGCGCGCCCGTGCACGACCGGCCGAGCGTTCGAGCTCCGCGGCGACATCCTCGTCCGGCTGCGCGGTGCCGTGCGCACGGTGCCAGGCGCGCCGATCCGGATCGGCGTCGACATCGGTCGCCTCCGCCAGCGCCAGGTGCACCCGCCTGCGTTCCTCCGGCAGGGCCGCCCAGTACACCGCCGAACGCATCAGCGGATGCCGGAAACGCACCCGGACGCCGAGGACGATCATGTCGTTCGCGGCGCCGACCACCGCCACGCCGAGGCCGAGCCGCGCGGCCGCACGCCACAGCAACGCCGCGTCGCCGAGCGGGTCGGCGGCCGCCAGCAGCAACAGCCGCCGGGTGTGCGCGGGCAGGTGTCCCAGCTGCCGCCGGAAGCCGTCCTCGATGCGACCCGAAGTCGTCTGCGCGGTCGGCGGCCCGAACCCGCCCGCCAGTTCGGGGCGGGTGCACTCACGCACCAGCTCCAGCAACGCCAGCGGATTGCCGCACGCCTCGACGACCAGTCGATCCCGTACCTGTTCGTCCAGCGGGCCGGAGACCACCGAGCGCAGCAGTGCCCGGGCGTCGCCGGTGGACAGGCCCGCGACGTCCATCACCGGCAGCCCGGACAGCTCGTCCACCTCGTTGGCGGCGCATACCGCGAACACACAGGCCACCGACTCCGCGAACAGCCGGCGCCCGAGGAAGGCGAGCACCTGCGCCGAGGCGTGGTCCAGCCACTGGGCATCGTCGATCACGCACACCAGCGGACGCTCGTCGGCCGCCGCCGCGAGCAGGCTGAGCACGGCCATGCCGACGAGCAAGCGGTCCGGCACCGGTCCCGCGCGTAGTCCGAACGCCGTGCCGAGCGCATCGCGCTGTGGTCCCGGCAGGCCGTCCAGCAGGTCCAGCATCGGCGCGCAGAGCGAGTGCAGTGCCGCGAACGCGAGCTCCATCTCCGACTGCACGCCCGCGACGCGCACCACACGGCAACCGGAGGCGCTCTCGGTCAGGTGCTCCAGCAGGGCCGACTTGCCCACCCCCGCCTCACCGCGTATCACCAGCGTCCGGCTCTGGCCGGCGCGAACCGCGGTGAGCAGCCGATCGAGCGCCTCGCACTCGGCCTGCCGGCCCAGCAGGCCGGCCTTCGTGCCGGAGCGGTGAGAGCCGCCGGTCAGACCGCCGGCGCCGCCCAGGACCGAGAGCCCCCCGCCGTGTCGGCCCGCGTCCCCGAGAAGCTCGAGGCCCACCTTGCCAAGCACCCCGGAATCACCCCCCCACATCTCTCAAACCCTGACGTGTTCAAGAACGTACGAGGGGTCGACGGGGGTCTGCGTACGTAGGAGTACGTAAATACGAGTGTGCGCCCGGATGCCGTTCCGGCGTCGGCCCCGGAGTTCGGTGCGGGTCGTGCCAGGGCACCTACGGATGCGAACGGCACCCGGGCGGGCGACCCCGGCGGCGATGCGACCCAGGACCCCCGCGGCCACGGAGCGAAGACGGCCGCCGTACCCCTTGTCAGAACGGCCGTTCGGCCATCATGGCGGCGAGTTCGCTGCGCGACTTGACCCCGACCTTCGGGTAAATCCGATAAAGGTGGGTGGTGACCGTGCGCGGCGACAGGAACAGCTGTTCGGCGATCTGCCGGTTGCTCAGCCCGTCGGCCGCGAGCCGCGCGATCTGCTGCTCCTGCGGGGTCAGGACGTCGATGGCGTCGATCGGCTTGCGCCGGGATTCGCCCGTGGCTCGTAGTTCGGCCCGTGCCCGTTCCGCCCACGGCGCCGCCCCCAGCGCGTCGAACGTGGCGGCCGCGGCGCGCAGCAGCGGCCGCGACTCCGCCGCCTGGCGCTGCCGGCGCAGCCATCCGCCGTACGTGAGCTGCAGGCGGGCCCGCTCGAACGGCCAGTCACGCAGGTCCGCGGCGATCGCGGCCTCGTACGCCGCCGGGTCGTCGGCCAGCACGGCTTCGGCGTAACGGAGTCCCGTGATGAGGACGGGCGAGCGGCTCTGCGCGGCGATCGGGGTCAGCTCGGACACCACGGCGCGGACCTCGTCGAGAGCACCGCAGTACGTCGCCGCCTCGGTCAGGTGCCCGACGAGGGTGAACCGCAGGTACGGGTGGTAGGCGGCGTCGCCCGGGTCGAACACGCGGTGCAGATGCCCGAACGCCTCCTCGAACCGGCCTGAGGCGAGCGCGTTGATGCCGCGGATGCGTTGCGTCAGCGACAACATCGCGTGCATGCCGGCCGTGAGGAGCGTCTTCTCGCTGACATCCGCGATCTCGGCGGCGATCTCGCCGTTGCCGCGTAGCGCCTCGGCCATGCCCAGCTGAAGCCGGGCCTGCAGCGCCCAGATCGGCTGCCGGGTCTCGGTGGCCAGCGCCATGCACTCCGTCGCGGCGGACACGGCGGCCCGCGCGTCGCCGGTGGTGGCCGCGTTGTAGGCCAGGCTCGTCAGGACGTTCGTCAGCATGCCGATCCGGCCCTGCGTCCGCAGCGCGTCCGCGCTCGCCGCCAGGAACATGTTCGACAGGGTGTACGCGCCCAGCGCCGACGCCGCGAAGCCGAGGTCGTAGCGCTGCCTCGGGGCCAGGTCCAGCCGGTACTGCCAGGCCGTCAGCCTTTCGAGGCAGGACGCGCCGCGCTCGACGGGCGCGACCTCGGCCAGCGCGCAGATCACCCGGGTGTCGCCGTCCGGTGCGTCGATCAGTTCCGCGACGTCCACGAACCGGAGCCTGGTGGTGTCGTCGGGGTTGGACCAGTAGAACCTCAGGCTGATGTTGGTGAGCGCATCCAGTGTGAGCTCGACGTCGCCGGCGCGCCGCATGGTGTCGATGAGGTCGATGAAAACGCCCAGTCGCGCGATGCCGCTCCAGCCGGTGCCCAGCAGCGACTCCCGGTACCAGTACAGCCGCGCCAGCTCCGCCGGGCGCAGCTGGGTCTCGTCCACCAGCGCGAGCAGGCGGCGGGTCGCGTCGTCGTCGCCTTGCTCGTCCGCCGTCATCGCGGCCCACAGCAGCCGGCTGCCGCGCTCCTGCGGGTCCTCGCTCAGCTGCGCCGCCCGCTCCATCGCGGTCAGCGCGATCGACGCGGCCTGTGCGTAGCGGGCCCGGGTGGCCACGGCGGCCAGATCCGCGGCGAGGGTCTCGTCGGGGCCGGCCGCCGCGGCCGCGCGGTGCCACACCCGCCGATCGTCGCCGGCCACGACCACCGCGAGGCAGGCGTGCGCCCGCCGCCGCTGCGTCGCGTTCGCCGACTGCCGCAGGGCCGAGCGCAACAGCGGGTGCCGGAACCGCAACCGGTACTGCTCGTCCACGCTGACCAGCCGGCTGACCACGGCCGGCTCCATGTCGTCGGCCGTGACCGGCCGGTCTTCGAGCCGGGATGCCGCCGCGAGCACCTCATCGAGGTCGTCGCCATCGTCCAACGCCGCCACCAGCAGCAGCGCGCGCGTCGCCGCCGGCAGTTCGCCGACCAGTCCGGCGAACGTCCGCTCCACCCGGGCGCTCAGCGGAAGGCGTGACGGCACCAGCGCGGCGCCACCGGAGCGGGCGGCCAGTCCGCCGAGCTCGACCAGTCCGAGGGGGTTGCCGACCGACACGGAGAGCACACGTTCGCGCAGGGCGGGCGGCAGCCCGGGCGCGACCTGGTCGATCAGGGCCCCGGCGTGAATCGGTTCCAGCGGCTCGAGCCGCAGCTCCGGCAGCGCGGCGGCGGCGAGGAGCCGGTCGACGTCCTCGCCGTCGCGCGCCGTCAGCACGAGCGCGACCGGGTCGGACTCCAGCCGCCGGGCGACGAAGGCCAGCACCTCCCAGCTCGCCCGGTCCAGCCAGTGGGCGTCCTCCACGGCCAGCAGGACCGGCCCGTCCAGACCGCCGAGCAGGTCGAGCACCTCGACACCGACCCGGAACGGGGACTCACCCTCGACCGCGCCGAACTCCGGGCGCAGCCGGCGGAACAGGTGCCCGACCCCGGCGTACGGCAGCTGCACCTCGGCCTGCACGCCCACGGTGGTCAGCACCCGCATCCCGCGGGCCTCGGCCAGCGCGCAGGTTTCCCCCCACAACGCGGATTTGCCGATCCCGGCCTCTCCCCGCACCACGAGGGCGCCACCGCGGTGCCGCGTGGCCTCATCCAGCACGGTGATCAGCGCCTGGATCTCCGCCGCCCGCCCGACGATCACCAGGGGTCCTCGCCCGGCGCGCGCCGGACCGGTCCCGGTGACCGTTCCGCTCCTCCGGCCACGCGCACCTCTTCCGTCTGACGCGAGAATCATTCATCAGATGCAAGGAACGGTACAGCAGGGGCAGATCACGCGGCATCTCCGTGATCGCCCGGCCGCGCCGGAAGGTGAGCGGCGCCCCGACGCTTGTCCTCGGGTCGCGACACCGTCGCGTGGGCGGCCACAACCGTGGACCACGGTACCGACCACGGTCTCCCACGGGCGCGATGGAAGGATCCGAGAAGCGATCGTTGTCGCAGTGCCGCGTCCTCGAAGGCGTGCGCGAGACCGAGGATCGGAGAGCAGCGTGGACGCGCGTGAGACGGAGGTCGGCACCGCCGCCGAGTTCGGGCGTTACCGGCTGCGCGGCCGACAGTCCGAGGTCGCCACTCTGAGGAACCACTTGGCCGCGCTGTCTCGCGGAATGGGCGCGACGGTGCTCATCCAGGGCAGCCCCGGCATCGGCAAGACCCGCATGCTCACCGAGGCGCGCCACATGGCCGAGGAGACAGGGCTCCGGGTGATGTGCGGCGGAGGAGACCCGGACGGGCAGACCATCCCCTTCGGCGCGCTGCTCGGGGCCCTGCACTCCGGCCCCGACCGGATTCTCCCGGCCGATGCGGTCCAGGCCGCTCCGGCGACCTCCGCAAAGCGCTACTGGCTGCTGCAGGAGCTCCACGAGCATCTGGAACGCGCTGCGCTGACCGCACCGTTGGTGATCATCATCGACGATCTCCAATGGTGCGACGAAGGAACCTTCCTGGCCCTGCGAACCCTGCCGCAGCGCCTGTCCATGCATCCCATCCTCTGGATCCTCGCCGCACGAACCGGCCCGCTCACCCCGGACGTACGCGCCACGATCTCCGCCCTGAGCCTGCCGGGCGGCCACCTGCTCACCCTGGGCCCCCTGTCGGGCAAGGCGGTCGCGGCGATGACCGGCGACCTGCTGGCGGCCACCCCCGATTTCGGCATCCTGCAACTGGCGCAGCGAGCAGAGGGGCGCCCACTGCTGCTCAACGAGCTGATCAACGGCGTGCTCGACGAGGGAGCGGTCACCATCACCGACGGCGTCGCACGACTGGCTCAGCGAAGCCTGCCCCTGCGTTTCCACGCCTCCATCCAGCACCGCCTGGAACAGGTCTCCCCGCCGGCCAGGAAGGCCGCGCAGATCGCGTCGGTTCTGGGCCGGACCGTCTCCATCGACCAGCTCGCCGAACTCACCGGAGAGCCCGCCGTCACGCTGCTGGAGCCGCTGGAGGAACTGCTGTCGGCCGATCTCCTGACGGAGAGCGACGGCACACTGGTGTTCAGCCACGACCTGATCCGCGAGGCCATCCAGGCGGCTCTGCCCGCGACGCTGCGCAAGGCGCTCCGCCGCCAGGCCGTGGACCTGCGGCTTGACCACGGCGTCCCGGTCGCGCAGATCGCCGCCGACCTCGCGGAGACCGCCGAGCCCGGCGACGACACGGCCATCGCACTGCTTCGCCAGGCCGCCCGCGACCTGGCGGCCACCGCGCCGTCGGCCGCCGTGGAGATGAGCCGCCGCGCGATCGAACTCTCCGCCCTCGATCCGCTGCGGCAAGCCGGCTTCATCGCCGAGGCCCTGCCGCTGTTCAGCCGGACGGGTCGTGCCGGCGAAGCCGTCGCACTGGCCGAGAGCGCGCTGCGCCGGCCGCTGCCGGTCGATGTGGAGGCAGGCATCAGGTTGGGCCTGACCCTCGTGGCCAACCAGAACTCCTTCACCGAGGCCGTACGGCAGGGCCGCGCCGGGGTCGCACTGCCCGGCCTGCCGCCCCGCATCCGCGCTCAGCTGATGGCCATGCTGGCCTTCAACCTCGCGCTTGTCGACGCCGAGGAGATCGCCGAGGCGGAAAGCCTGCTCCCGGCCGCGCTGGCCGCGGCGGATCAGGCGGCCGACCAGGCTTCGCGCGCCACCCTGCTGAGCGTGGGCTCGATCATCGCCGACCATCGGCTCGACATCCGCCGCGCGCTCGACCTCGCCGACCAGGCGGTGGCCGCTCTGCGCGACGTCCGCCACACCGACGTGCTGTGGATGCCCGGCGTCTGGAAGACCGTACTGCTCAGCAGGCTGGGGCGCGTGGAGGAGGCGCTGGAGGAGGCGGCCGACGGCGTGCGTAAGGCCCAGCATCAGGGGCAGGCCAATCTGCTGCGGTTGTGGGGCAGGGTGCGCTGCCGGGTGTATCTGGACGCGGGCCGGCTCTGCGACGCCCGAGCCGAGGCCGAAGCGGTCCTGGCCATGTCCGACGAACTCGGTCCCGGCGACTTCGACGACATCACGGCCCGATACGTGCTCGGCCGGGTCGCCCTGCACACCGGCGACCCGCGGGAACTGGCGCGCGGCCGTGAATTCGCCGACGCCATCATGCGGGTCGAGGCCGGGCAGATCCGCCGGGCAGGAGCGTGGCTGGCCGCCCAGGTCGCCGCCGACGGCGGCGACCACACCCGGGCCATGGAGCTGACCGCCGAGGCCGCCCGTTCCTACCATCGGCCCACCTCGTCGCTGTCCTGCCCGGCGGACCCGGCCGACGAGCCCGTCCTCGTCCGGATGGCGCTGCGGGCAGGAGACCGCGCCCGCGCCACCCTGGTCACCGAGTTCGCCGAGATCCGTCACCACAACAACCCCGGCATTCCCATCTACGCGGCCACGGCCCTGCACGCCCGTGCCCTGGTGGACGGCGACGCCGACCTGCTGGTCCGAGCCGTCGAGCGGTATCGGGAAATTCCCCGGCCGCTGGTGCTGGCGGGAGCCCTGGAGGACACCGGTACGATCCCCAACCTGGACGCGGCACTGCGGCTCTACGAGCAGTCGGAGGCCGAACACGACGCGGCCCGCGTACGCGATCGGCTCAAAGGCATGGGCGAGCGCCGATCGCGCGCCGTTTCCGGCAGGCCGACCGAGGGCTGGGACAGTCTCACCGCCTCTGAACTGCAGATCGTCAGGCTGGTCGCGGGCGGCGCCACCAACAAGCAGGTCGCCGACCAGCTCTTCCTGTCCCCGCACACGGTCAGCACCCATCTGTGGCATGCCTTCACCAAGCTCGGGATCAGCTCACGCGTCGAGCTCACCCGGCTCGTCCTCGAACACGACTCCGCCACGGCGTACGGTCCCGCCGAACGGACCTGAGGTAGCGCTGGTCGGCGTAGCACCACCCCCACCGGTCGCCGGGCTCCAAGGAGGCGGTTGCCGGATGGGCGGTGGCTGCCCAGTGCGCGGAGGCGTGTCGGCCGGGGGAGGTGTCACAACAGCCGATATGGCCGCAGGTCAGGCATTCACGTAGTTCCACCCATTGGCCACCCGTCTGGAGACATTCCTCGCAGCCGTCTGCGTAACCGGCCAGGACGGGCGGACATGTCCCATGCACATGGAGACACGAACCCGAGAGCTCAATGATCATGTTGTGCCTTTCCGTGAAGTTCGGCTCTGCGCACGGAACGCTCTCCTGCCGCATCGCCGCGCACATCGCACGAAGGCGTGAGCTCGGTCCGGGATCGTCCGCGCCTCACGGAACCCGCCGGGCGCCCGGGAGACTCATGCGCTCACGCGTGCTCCGGTGAGGTCCGGCTCGCGGAAGTCGGTCATGGCCGTCACGCCACGGCCGGTTTCGAACGACCTGTTGATTCGTCTCCGCCACAGGTCGGCGGGCATGTTCGCGGCAGAAATATTGATCGTTTTCGATGGACCTCATCAGTGGTCTTCAGAGAATTTCGCGGCGGCTGTCACGAGTCCGAGGGCTGTCTTGTCTTAGATGGCGACCGGTTGGCAACACGCGCCCCGGCGGACAGGAAAAGAGATGTGCCGTGAAGATTGTGGTCATCGGCGGGACCGGACTGATCGGGTCGAAGCTCGTGACGAAACTGGGCGAGCACGGTCATGAGGCGGTGCCGGCGGCGCCGAACACCGGTGTGAACACCCTCACCGGCGAGGGGGTGGCCGAGGTGCTGAAGGGCGCGTCGGTGGTGATCGACGTGTCGAACTCCCCGTCCTTCGAGGAGGCCGCCGTCATGGAGTTCTTCACGACCTCCACCCGCAACCTGCTCGCCGCGGAGGCGGAGGCCGGCGTCGTCCACCACGTCGCGCTGTCGGTGGTGGGTACGGAGCGTCCGCCCGGGAACGCCTACTTCCGGGCGAAGATCGCTCAGGAGAAGTTGATCGAGGAGTCGTCGATCCCGTTCTCACTCGTGCACGCGACGCAGTTCTTCGAGTTCGTCCGGCGCATCGCCGACGAGGCCACGGACGGCGACCAGGTGCGGATGGCGCCCGTGCTCTTCCAGCCCATGGCGGGCGAGGATGTCGCACAGGCGGTCGGCAAGGTCTCGGTGGGGACGCCGCTGAACGGCAGGGTCGAGGTGGGCGGGCCCGAGCAGTTCCGGATGGACGAGTTCTTCCGTAAGACCCTGGCCAACTGGGGCGATCCGCGTGAGGTGGTCACCGACCCGCACGCGCACTACTTCGGAGCCGAGGTGCTCGAGCGATCGCTGGTGCCGAATGACGGCGCCACCCTCGGCCAGATCCGTTACCGCGACTGGGCGGACCGGAACGACTCCGGGAAGTAGCGCGTCTCCGCTTCCCGGCGCGATCAGCCGGGTCGCGGAAGGGACGTTCCATGCATAAGCCGAGATCAACCGCCTGGCAGGCGGCGCTCGCCGTGCCATGTGAACCCGGCAGGCCCACGCTCACCCTGGTGGACGACGACAAACTCGCCCAGCGCCAGGACCGCCACGCGCCTCGCCCGTCCTGAGCGCGGCCGAACCGTCGCGGCATGATGGCAACGGGCGGCCGGCGGACAACACAAGCGTCTTCACGGAGCTCCGCTTCGACCGCATCGGCTTTGATCGCCGAGTTCGACGATGTCGCCGGGTGGACCGCCGACGCCGTCCAGCACCTCGGACGGCGGCGCGCCATACCGGCCGCCTGTCGCGGCAGCGCGAGTCCGGCCGCACCGGCCTGGCCGGCCGAGGCATGTGAGCCGTCACCCGGGATCAGGTTGCTGGACGTGGGCGCCGGAGCCGGCGGCCGAGAACACCGCACCGACCTGAAAAACCGGCGAGCCCCTCGCGACCGAGGACATCTACGCGCCGTGCCGCCGCGTCCACTCCGGCAAAAACCGCTGTGCGACGGGACCCGTGGGAGCTCGGCTTCCGCAAGGAGACAGCGGGCCACGGCGCGTTCACCGCCCATCGAGAAACCACGAGCAAAGGAAACACATCATGAGCAGACACATCCTGGAGCCGGCCGCGTGGGAGCTGGCGAAGGCGACGTCGGAGCCGCCGTTCCTGTACGAGCTGGGGACCGACGGCGCCCGCAAGGTGCTGGACGACCTGCAGGCCGCCCCGATCGACAAGGCGGAGGTGGACGAGAAGTGGATCACGGTGGCGGCCGAGGCCGGCGAGGCGCGGGTACGGATCGTCAAGCCCGTCGGAGCGGCCGGGGCGCTGCCCGTCGTCCTGTACGTCCACGGGGGCGGATGGGTGCTGGGCAACGCCGGCACCCATGATCGGTTGGTCCGGGAGCTGGCCGTCGGGACGAACGCGGCGGTGGTGTTCGTGGAGTACGACCGTTCGCCCGAGGCGCGTTACCCGGTGGCGATCGAGCAGGCGTACGCCACCGCGCAGTGGATCACCCGGCACGGCGCGGAAGAGGGCCTGGACGCCTCCCGGCTGGCCGTCGCGGGCGACTCGGTCGGCGGCAACATGACCGCCGCGCTGACCATCCTGGCCAAGCGGCGCGGCGACGTGACCTTCGTGCACCAGTCGCTGTACTACCCGGTCACCGACGCCGCCCAGGACACCGCCAGTTACCGCGAGTTCGCCGACGGCCCGTACCTGACCGCAAAAGCCATGGCCTGGTTCTGGGACGCCTACACCACCGACCCCGCCCAGCGCGCCGAGATCACCGCCTCACCGCTGCGCGCCACCCTCGACGACCTCCAAGGCCTGCCGCCCGCGTTTGTCATCGTGGACGAGAACGACGTGCTGCGCGACGAGGGCGAGGCCTACGCCCGCAAGCTGATCGTGGCGGGCGTGCCCACCACCAGCGTCCGCTACAACGGCACCCTGCACGACTTCATGATGCTCAACCCCGTCCGCTCGACCTCGGCCGCCGGCGCCGCCATCGCCCAGGCCATCGAGGTGCTCAAGACCGCCCTGGCCCCCGGAAAAGCACACTCATGAGCACCGCGGAACAGCCCCATCGTGTCGCCGGCGCGGCCAGGAACGCCCTTCGGGACACCGAGGGCTCCGCACCGGGGGGAGACACGGATATGCGGAGGCTGTTCCGCACGCGGACCTGGCTTGGGCGGCGCCCAAGCCAGGTCCCGCACACCGCCGGCACCGCGCATCACCTGACCGGAAAGGGAAAATCCCCGGAGACAACCCATTGAGGACCGACGCCACCGAACCTCGCGGGTGACCGGGGCGGACGGATGCCTCACCCCCGACATCACGTGCTTCCCCGCGGCCACTGACCGTTCTGCCCGGGCAGGTCGTGGTCGGAGGCGGTGCTGAGCGAGACCGGCCGCCACAGATCGAGCTCCTGGGCCACGTGCTCGAGTTTGGCTTCGACGTGGGCGACGGCGTCGGCGCCGAGCTGCAGCCGCAACGGAGGGTCGTCGACGGTCAGGAGGTCGAGGATCGCGGCGGCTGCCTTACGGGGATCCCCCGGCAGGAGCGGGCCGCGGTCCAAGGCTGCCGGCAAGGTGGCGAAACGGCCGAGTTCGACGACGGTCACGCGGACGCCGACCTCGTCCAGCTCGGCGCGGAGCGTCTCGCACAGCGCCTCGACGGCTGCCATGGACGCGCTGTACAGACCCGAACCGGCAGGGGCCGAGAAGCCGGCGGCCGAGCCGACGGCGATGATCCGCCCGGTCTGCTGCGCGCTCAGTACCGGCAGCACGGCGCGGGTCACCGCGAGCATCCCGACGACGTTGACGTCGAACAGGGCCCGCGCCTGGGCGTCGGTCGTCTCCCGGAGAGGTTCGCGGACGGTCCTGGCCGCGTCGTGGACCAGCACGTCGATCCGGCCGAAGCGGCGCATCGCCTGCTCGACCGCCGCTGCCGGAGCCTCCGGCCGCAACAGATCCAGCTCCAGGGGCAGCACCTCGCCACCGGCCCCGGCGAAGGCCTCCGTGATCGCGGCCAGGTCGCGGCCGGTGGCGACCACCCGGTGTCCTCGCCGCAGCGCTTCGCGGGCGACACGGTGCCCGATGCCTCGTGCCGCGCCCGTGACGAACCAGACAGCCATGCATGCCCGCCCCGATGTCGGCCTCCCCCGGTGGGAGGCGGTGAGGACACCGTGCCAGCGGGCGCGACGGCGCACATCGCACAGATATGCGATGTCTCGTCAGCGACTCGCGTGGTCAGCTCGCCGGTGCCTCAAGCCGCCGGCGCACCTCCGCCGCACGCTCACGCCGGAGGCATGCGAGAGCTCTGCGACCGTCAGGTCCGCCGCCTGCCGGTAGGCCCTCGGCGGAGCCCCGGAGGAGACCTCTTGCCTCCCTCGGCCCGGCGAGAGGCGGAACCGGCCGGATACTTCTGCCGGTTGTTCTGCCTCGCCCCACGGACACCGCGCTTGCTTCCATGGTCTTACGCACCGTTCCCCCGGAACAGGGCCCGACGTAGTCGGCGCTCGCGCGTCAACCGTACGTCGCCTCGATTCTTGTCGAAGCACTGACAGATGTGGAAGCCCATGACCTCCTCCCCAGGCCGAGCGGCAATCCACAGAACGGACGAGCACACGCGCCTCGGCGGCGTGGCCGCGGCGGCCTTCTCCGCGTCCTCCGAGGACATGCGGCGCCGGACCACGGACGCCTTCCCCCCATTGCCGCTGCGCGGCCGGGAGGCCGAGATGCTGCTGCTGCGTGACCGGCTGCACGCCCTGGCACAAGGGCAGGGCGGGGTCGTGCTGATCGAGGGAGCGCTGGGATCGGGCAAGTCGCGGCTGCTCGCCGAGCTCACCAGCCTGGCCATGGCCGCCGGTCTACGCGTCCACGCGGGTGCCGGCGCACCGGACGGTCCCGCCGTCTCCTTCGCCCCCCTGCTGGACGCGCTGCTGTCCGGCCCGGTCCCGCTCATGGCGCGCGATCGGCTGCTGGCGTTGAGCGAGGCGGCGGACCAGCGTTTCTGGCTGTTGCAGGAGCTGCAACATGAGCTGGAGCAAGCCGCTTCGGCCGCTCCACTGATGATCGTCATGGACGACCTGCAGTGGTGCGACGCGGCCACCCACAGCGCGCTGCGCACACTGCCGACCCGCCTGTCCGGCCGGCCCATCCTGTGGGTGCTGGCCACCCGTGAGCCCCACCGGTCCGGTCCGGCGCGCGCATGGCCGACGGACAGAATCGTCCTGCGGCCTCTGTCCACGGAGGCCGTCGCGCTCCTGGCCCAGGACGTCCTGCAGGCCGTGGCCGAGCCCGCGCTGCTGGAATTCGCCCGCAAGGCCGACGGCCGCCCGCTGCTCCTGGTCGAACTGCTGAACGGGATACGCGAGGAAGGCGCCATCACCGTCAAGAACGGAATGGCGCACCTGAGAGTCGCCGGGCGCATCCCGATGCGCTTTCGCTCCTCCATCCGTCGTCGACTCGACCAGCTCTCGCCACTGGCCCGCGACAGCGTGCGCTTCGCGGCCGTGCTCGGTCGCGACGTCGACGTCGAGGTGCTGGCCGAGCTGCTGCAGTGCTCACCCGTCGATCTGATGGCCCCCTTGCAAGACGCGCTCCGCGCGGACCTGCTGACCGACACCGACGGGCGACTCGCTCTCCGTCACGACCTGGTCCGCGAGGCCGTCCAGGTCGGCGTGCCGGGCGCGTTCAAGAACCTCGTACGCCGCCAGGCCGTCGATGTGCGTCTGCGGCGCGGCGCGGCGGTCATGGAGGTGGCCGCCGATCTGGCGGAGGTCGCCCAGCCGGGCGACCACGAGGCCGTCTCGCTGCTGCGCCGGGCCGCCACCGACTTCGCGTCCACCTCCCCGGCCACCGCGATAGCCCTGAGCAGCCGCGCCCTGGAACTGGCTCCGGCAGACCACGCCGACCGCCCGGCACTGATCGCCGAGATCATCATCCTGCTGTGGCTGAACGGCCACGACCTCGAAGCCCGGACGATGGCCGAAGACACCCTGGCCGGACTGCTGGAGCCGGAGGCCGAAGCACAGGTACGGCTCAGCCTGGCCCGGGTGTCGAGCCGGCGCTCCTTCACCGAGGCGGTCCGGCAGTGCCGTCTCGCGCTGGCCCTGCCCGGGTTGTCACCGGCGACCCGGGCGCAGCTGCTCACCCGTCAGGCCCTCGCGCTCATCGTGGCCGGCGACGTGGAGGAGGCCGGTCGTGTGGTCGCGTCCGCGTTGCGGACCGCCGCCGCCTGCGGCAACCGCGCCATCGAGGCCACGGCGATCGCGGTGGAGGCCACCGTCACCTCCCACCGCATGGACTGGCGGCGTGCCTCCGACCGGCAGGACGAAGCGGTGCGGCTGGCGACCGACGCGGGCATCCTGCACTCGCTGTGGGTTCCCGAACTCTCCTGGAAGAGCTTCCTGTGGAGCTCGGCCGGCGAGTCGCTGCGCGGGCTCGAGGAAGTCGACGCCGGCCTGCGCGAGGCACGGGCGCACGGACAGGCGGCCGCCGCGTACATGTGGTCGATGTACCGCGCCCGCATCCTGCTCGACGCCGGCCGGCTGGCCGAGGCCCGTGCCGAGGCCGAGGCGGTGCTCGCCGTGGTCGAGGATCTGGGAGCGGGGAACGCCGCCGACGTGACCACCGTCTACGCCCTCGGCCGGGCGGCGCTGTACGCAGGTGACCGGCAGGGCATCGCACGCTTTGTCACCGACGGCCGGCGGATGACGCGCGACGAGGCGCCCTTCCTCGCCAGGACGGGCGCCTGGATGCTCGCCCTGGCATCCGACGGCGAGGGAGACCCGGAACAAACCATGACGTACGCGGCGGCAGCGGTCGCGGCCGGCCCGTGCGGCGGGTCCGTGACCACGCCGTTGGATCCGGCCGACGACGTGGTGTTCGTCCGCATGGCCCTGTGCGCCGGCGAACGCGGAGCCGCCGCGGGCATGGTGCGTCTGGCCGAGGAGCGAGCCGAGCGTAACGCGGGCTTCCCGTTCCTGGCCGCCATCGCGGCGCACGCCCGCGGGCTGCTGGACGACGACGCGGCATCACTCGTACGGGCCGCCGAGCAGCTCGCGGACTTCTCCCGGCCGATCGTACGCGCGTCGGCGCTGGAGGACGCCGGCCGCACCCTGGCGGCGACCGACCAGAAGGCGGCCATCGGCCACCTGAGTACGGCGCTGGAGCTGTACGAGCAGGCCGGCGCGATGCGGGACGCAGCACGGGCGCGGAGGCGGTTGCGCGACGCCGGGATACGGCGTCGTGGCCGCGCCTCCGGTGCCACGCGCGGCTGGAACGGGCTGACCGCCTCGGAGCTGCAGGTGGTCCGGCTGGTGGCCCAGGGCGCGACGAACCGGCAGGTGGCCGAGCGGCTGTTCCTGTCGCCGCACACCGTCAACACCCACCTGCGCCATGCCTACACCAAGTTGGACATCAACTCACGGGTCGAACTGACCCGGCTGGTCGTCGAACACGACGGCTGACCAATGATCCATCGGAAAGGAAACGACGACCTCATGGCCTACCTGCCGGTCGGCGTCGACCACGGCCGTACCCCGGTCGAGCTCTGTTACGAGGACTACGGTCACGGTCGGCCCGTCGTCCTGCTCCACGACTGGCCCCTGTCCAGGCACATGTGGGCGGCCCAGGTGCCCGCGTTGGTGGAGGCCGGGTACCGCGTGATCGCCTACGATCGCCGAGGTTTCGGCGACTCCTCCCGTCCGTGGGACGGCTACGACTACGACAGTCTGGCGGCCGACCTCCATGCGGTACTGGAGCAGCTGAAGCTGAGCGAACCGACACTGGTGGGAGCCGGGATGGGCGCGGCGGAAATCGTGCGTTACCTCACCCGGTACGGGACCGCCGGAGTCAGGGGAGTCGTCCTGGCGGGCGCGGCGTTGCCGTACCTGTACCGCTCCTACGACAACCCACAGGGCCCGTGGACCCCCGAGCGGTTCGACCGCCTCAAGGCACGCCTCGACACCGACAGATTCGCCATGCTCGACACGTACGCCACCCGGATGTTCCGAGCCGACGGGCGCGTGCTGCTGAGCGACCCGCACCGCGACCACTACCGTGCCCAGGGCGCGGCCGCGGCGCCGCAGGCGCTCAACGCCGGTCTGACCACGCTGGCGCGCAGCGATCTGCGCGGAGAGGTCGCGATTCCTCTGCCGACACTGGTCATTCACGGTGAGCACGACGAACTCACCCCGTTCCCGGCCACCGGCGCACAGATCGGGGGCAGCGCCATGGAGGTCATCCAGGGCGCGCCGCACGGCTGCCAAGCCACACACCCCCTGCGTTTCAACCGCGTTCTGCTCCGATTCCTGGCGAACGGCTGACGGACGCGGGCCGACCGGGGGCGCCGGATACGCGAGGCGCCCGGCGCGTCCCGCGCGGCCGGCGTCGCCCGGGCCGTGGCATCCCGCTGCGGGACACTCGCCACGTCGCCGGCTGCTCCATGACCTGTTCGCCTGACCCCGCGGCCGGTGTCAACGGCGCGTTGCTGTGACCGGCGTCAGAGCTATACGCTTTCGAGCAAAATGAGCTGTAGCGCCGGTTGCCTCCTATTTCGGCAGTCAATGGCCAACGGGAATACGGTCGGCGGGGGCAGCGCCTATGGCAAGCAGGGATCTCGGGTTGCGGCTGCGTGGCCGGCGGATCGAGTGCGAGGCACTGGATCAGCTCGTGGCGACTGCGCAGGCCGGTCGTAGCTCGGTCCTGGTCCTGCGCGGCGAGGCCGGCATCGGCAAGACGGCGCTGCTGGAGTACGTGCGGGGCGGCGCGTCCGGCTGCCGGATAGCCAGAGCGGCGGGCGTCGAGTCCGAGATGGAGATGGCCTTCGGCGGACTGCATCAGCTGTGCGCCCCGTTTCTGGATCACCTCGACCGCCTGCCGGGCCCGCAACGTGACGCGCTCGGGACGGCGTTCGGCCTGCGCGCGGGAGCTCCGCCGGACCGCTTCCTGGTCGGGCTCGCGGTGCTCAGCCTGCTCGCCGAGGTGGCCGAGAACGGGCCGTTGGTCTGCCTCGTCGATGACGCCCAGTGGCTTGATCGGGTCTCCGTGCAGACCTTCGCCTTCGTCGCGCGACGCCTGCTCGCGGAGCCGATCGGGTTGGTGCTCGCGGTGCGCGAGCCCTGCCTCGAACACGAGCTGACGAGGCTGCCGCAGCTCGAGGTGGGACGGTTGAGTGACGGCGACGCTCGCGCCCTGCTGGACTCCGTGACTCCCGGGCGACTCGACGAGCGGGTCCGGGATCGGATCGTCGCCGAGACCCAGGGAAACCCGCTGGCCCTGCTTGAGCTGCCCCGGGGACTGACGGCGGCGGAGCTGGCAGGTGGGTTCGGGCGGCCCGACGCACGGCCGCTGGCCGGCCAGATCGAGCAGAGCTTCCTGCGGCGGGTCCGGTCGCTACCGGCCGGCACGCAGAAGCTGCTGCTCATCGCGGCGGCCGAGCCGGTGGGTGACGTGACCCTGTTGACGCGGGTGGCAGAGCTGCTGGGAGTCGAAGCGGCCGCCGCGTCGCCGGCCGAAGCGGCGGGACTGATCACCATCGGGACCCGGGTGCGTTTCCGTCACCCCCTCGTGCGATCGGCGGCCTACAGGGTGGCGGCCCCGCAGGACCGGCAGGACGTGCACCGCGCGCTGGCCGACGCGACCGACCCTCGATCGGATCCCGAACGTCGAGCGTGGCATCTCGCCAACGCCGCAGCCGGCCCCGACGAGACGGTGGCGGTCGAATTGGAGCGCTCCGCCGACCGGGCGCAGGCGCGCGGGGGAGTCGCGGCGGCAGCCGCGTTCCTGGAGCGGGCGGCCGAGCTGACCTCCGATCCGGCGCGCCGCGGAGCCAGAGCGCTGGCGGCGGCACGGGCCAAGTACCAGGCCGGTGGGTTCGACGCCGCGCTGGAGCTGCTGGACGCGGCGGAACTCAGTCCCCTGGACGAACACGAACTCGCCCAGTCCGACCTGCTGCGCGGTCAGATCGCATTCGCCTCCACAAGTGCCGGCGCAGCCTTGCCGCTGCTGCTCAAAGCCGGCAAGCGTCTTGAGCCGCTGGACGCCGGACTGGCCCGGGAGACCTACCGTGACGCGCTGTACGCCGCTCTGACCGCCGGCCGTCTGCCGAGCGGCGCTCAACTGGCGGACATCGCCAAGGCGGCGCTCGCCGCACCGCCGGGGTCGAAACCGGAGCGCAACGATCTGCTCCTGAACGGCCTGGCACGGGTGATCATCGAGGGTTACCCGGCGGGCGTGCCGATGGTGCGGCAGGCCCTGGACGCCTTCCGCACCGAAGAGAGCTCCAGGGAAGAGGGCCTGGGCTGGCTCCCGTTCGCGTCCCGCATGGCCCACAACGCATGGGACTTCGACAGCTGGTCGATGCTGTCGGTGCGGTTGGTCGCCCTGGCACGCGAGACGGGGGCTCTGTCGGTGCTGCCGTCGGCCCTGCTGCTGCTCGTGTCGAATCGGGTCATCGCCGGCGAGATCGCTGTCGCGGATTCGCTGGTCGCCGAGGCGGTGGCGATCGGTGAGGCGACGGGCAGCCGCTTCTTCGCCCAGTACGGAGCCCTGGTGGTCGAGCCATGGAGGGGCGGGGAAGCCGCGACACGTCAGGCGATCGAAGCGCTCACGCGAGACGCGGTCCTGCAAGGGGAAGGCAAGGTGGAGACCGCCACCCAATGGGCGAGCGCGGTGCTCTACAACGGCCTCGGCCGCTACGAGGAGGCGTACATCGCGGCCGAGCGGGGCTGCGAGCACCCGCAGGAGCTCGGGCTGTCCATCTGGTCCATGGTCGAGCTCGTCGAGGCGGCCGCCCGGAGCGGACGGCCGGTCCCCGCCGCCGAAGCCGCCCGGCGACTCGACGAGATGGCACAGGCCAGTGGTACCGACTGGGCGCTGGGTACCTCGGCGAGTGCGCGTGCCCAGGTGAGCGACGGAGCGGCCGCCGAGACCCTGTACCGTGAGGCGATCGAGCGGCTCGGCCGTACCGAGGTCCGGGTGACGTTCGCCCGTGCCCGGCTGCTGTACGGCGAGTGGCTGCGCCGGGAGAACCGCCGCCTCGACGCACGCGAGCAACTGGGCGCCGCATACGAGATGCTCGGCCAGATCGGGGCCGAGGCGTTCGCGGAACGCGCCCGGCGCGAGCTGCAGGCCGCCGGCGAGACGGTACGCAAGCGCCCCGCCGAGGTGCGCACCAATCTCACCGCCCAGGAAGCGCAGATAGCGCGCCTGGCCGGTGACGGGCTGACGAACCCCGAGATCGGCGCTCAGCTCTTCATCAGCCCGCACACCGTCGAATGGCACCTGCGCAAGGTCTTCGCGAAGCTCGGCATCGCGTCCCGCAAACAGATCCGCACCGCGCTGCTCGAAGGCATGCCGGCCACGTCCTGACGCCCCGTGATCGCCGGTGACCATGCGGACGACGGAGCCGGGTCGAGGGGCCGCCGACCCTCACGGTCTGCTCGATTCACCTACCGCACGAGCACCGGTGATCATGGGCGCCAGATGAGCGCTGTCACCGTTCGCAGTGACCGCTTCGCCGGACACACCTGGCCGGCGGTGTCACAGATTCGGGTGGCTGCCCGGTCTAAGTGGAGAAACCGATCCGATTCACGGTGGGTTTTCGTGATGCTCAACCCGGTCCGCGACACCCACGTCGCGCGCGCCGCCGTCGCCCGGGCCATCGAGGCCCTCAAAAACGTCTTGAACACCAGAAAGGCACACTCATGAGCGAGCAGCCCGTCATCGTCCTGGTCCACGGCGCCTTCGCCGAATCGGCCAGCTGGAACCGCGTCATCCGGCGCCTGCACGGCAACCGGCTCACCGCCGTCGCGGTGGCGAACCCGCTGCGCAGCGTGGAGGGAGACGCCGCCTACCTGCGCGACGTGATCGCCGGCATCGGCCGTCCGGTCGTCCTGGTCGGCCACTCCTACGGCGGCATGGTGATCACCCAGGCCGCGGCCGGCAATCCGGCCGTCCGCGCCATGGTCTACGTCGCCGCCTTCGCCCCCGAACCCGGCGAGAGCGCGCTGCTGCTGTCCGGCAAGTTCGAAGGCAGCAGCCTCGGGGGCGCGCTGGTCGCCTACCCGGTCGCCTCAGGCGGCAACGAGTTCCGCATCGCCGAGGACAAGTTCCACCACCAGTTCTGCGCCGACCTCGACGCCGACGAGGCCGCGCTGATGGCGGCGACCCAGCGGCCGGTGACCGAGCAGGCTCTGAGCGATGGACTGGCGGCGAGCGAGCCGGGCTGGCGTACCACACCGTCCTGGTTCGTCCACGGCGAGCGCGACCTCAACATTCCGGCCGCGGCGCTGCGGTTCATGGCCGAACGCGCCGGTTCACGAGGCACCCGTGAGATCCCCGGCGCCTCGCACGCGCTCGCGGCGTCCCAGCCCGACGCCGTGACCGCCGCCGTTCTCGACGCCGCCGACCACGGACAGGAGTGAAGCCGCCCCCGGTCAGGAGCGCTTCCCCGGGGCCACGGTCGTCCAATGGGGACCCGCGGTGTCTCTTCCCCCGGGGAGCCTCCACCTCGCCGCTGACGCTGGGGCATCGGCATCTTCCCGGCACGAGCCTGATCGCGGTCGGCGGTGAGGTCGACCTCGCCACCAGCGGCCAACTGGCCGACTACATCGACCGCATCCGCAGGCCCGGCGACCATATGGTCTTCGACCTGACCGAGCTGTCGTTCCTGGACTGCTCGGGCCTGCGAGTCCTGATGTCCAGCGCCCGGCAGGCCGCCGCCGACGACGCGGGCGTACGTCTGGCGGGGGTCCGCGGCACCCCCGCCCGTCTGCTGCAGATCGTCCGGGTTCATGCGCTCCTGCCCGTGTACAACACGGTCGAGCAGGCCCTCGCCACCGTCTTGACCATCGCCCGGACCGGCTGACGCACGGCCACACCGACACCGTCGCCCGGACCGGCTGACGCAGGCCACACCGACACCGTCGCCCGGCCTACGCGCCCGCAGACGGCAGGCCACGACATGACCATCCGCCTGCGGTGTCCTCACCTTTCACACCGGGTCCCGGTGCATACCGTCACGAGTGGCGGCGACCGCGGGCGCCGCTCACGGTGACGCCGATGGAGCTCGCCGGCCACCCGAGGACGCGGCAAACGCCGCGGGGGATCCGAGAACGGGCCGAAGCCCAGCGCTGACAGACGGCGTAGGGGCTCCGGCTCGCTCAGTTCTCATCGGCCGGCTCTCATCGGTTCCGTGGAGATCCGTCGGCGCCGTGACCGGTCAGCGGCCCGGTGACGGAGATTCGAGGCCGAGATCGGCCTCGAATCGCCGTCACCGGATCTGGCGGACACGTCGGCGGCGAGAAGTTCTTCCAGCTCGGCGAGGTCGCCGGTCTGCGCCGCAGCGAGGAACGTCTGCACGAGGCGCCGATGGGCAACGGTGTTCACCGGCCGACGTCGCCCGGTGGCGATGTGTTCGTGGGCGCGCCGTACAAGTTGCCGCGTATGGTCCGCACCCAGGTGAAGAACCTCGGAGATTCGCCGGTAGGGGTAGTCGAATGCCTTGCGGAGGAGGTATGCCGCCCGTTCGGCGGGTGACAGTTTCTCCAGCAGCAGCCGGACCGCCACATCGACCGCGTCATGTCGTTCGGCCGCTGTCTCGGGGCTGCCGTTGTGGTCCACCGTTTCGGGAAGCCAAGGTCCGACGGACGTCTCGCGACGTCTCCGGGCGGACTGGGTGACGTTGAGGGCGAGCCTGGTGGTGGTCATCGCAAGGAACGCGGGCGGACTGACGACGATCGAGCGGTCGGTGCGTTCCCACCGGAGCCACGTCTCCTGCACCACGTCCTCGGCCTCGCCCACGTCGTCGAGAACGCGGCGTGCGATCGCGAAGAGCCGGGGCCGTGTGGTGACGAACACCGAGGCGGCCGCGTCCAACTCGCCGATCAACCGGTCGTCTGCCGCGGAGACCTCCGGACCGGTCCGCGCCGCGTCGTCTCCGGGCGACTCCAACAGGTTCGTGATCACGGTCTCGGCTCCGTTCGCATACGGCATCCGACGATGCCACCGCGATCACGGTCGCCTTTCTGGTCCTTCCATCGCGCCCGTGGGAGTTCGTGGTGGGTGCCGTGGTCCACGGTTGTGGCCGCCCATGTGACGGTGGTGTCGCGACCTGGGGACGAGCGCCGGTGAGACGATCGAGAGCCGTGGCGGTGAGCTGTGCGCCGGGCGCCCGACGCCCGGTTCGGATACAGGAGCGTGCTCTCCAGGCCGGCCAGGACCAGGACCGGGTTCCGGAACATGGGGGAGCCGCTCGGGAAACCGTGCAGCACGATCGTGGGCGCGCTTTTCGGGCCCGCTTCGCGGCAGAGGACGGCCAAGCCGTTGACGTCCTCGGTGAAATGGCGGACGGGAGTAATCGTGGCCTCCAGATGAGAGATCAGCGCCGGTCGGTGAACCCAGCAAACGCCTGGCGGGATCGGCCGACATCACACGGATACGTGACATGCCCCGGTAAGACCTGGCAGGTCTGCCGGTAGCCGGTGCGAAGCGGGAAGACCGCCCGGTCGAACGGGTCCGGTCGCGAGCCGTGAGCCGGCGCTGCGATCTCAAGTCTTCGTGCGATGTCTCATGCCCATGGCCGCTGGAACTGTGGAGTACGCACCGGTTGAGGCAGCCGCCGACGAATCGGCACCCTCACGGATGTGCGCTGGTACGGCCACGGGGGATCGAACCAGCCCACGCCGCGTCGTCCGGCGGCTTCCTCGCCAACCCCGCTTCATTCCGTGTTGAAAGGATTTCTCATGCCTCATCTGCCGTCCGCTTGGCGGAGCGCCACCGTCGCACTCGGCCTGGCCGCCATCACGATGTCCACCGTCCCCGCCATGGCCGACGCCGCCGCGCGCAGCCTGCCCACAGTGGTGCTGGTCCACGGAGCCTGGGCCGACACCAGCAGCTGGGACGGGGTCATCGCCCAGTTGCAGCAACGCGGTTACCCGGTGGTCGCCGCCGCCAATCCGCTGCGCAGTCTGTCGGGAGACGCCGCCTACATCGCGAGCGTCGTCAAGGGCATCCGGGGCAAGGTGATCCTGGTCGGCCACTCCTACGGCGGCGCCGTGATCACCAACGCCGCTCGCGAGGCCGCCAACGTCAAGGCCCTGGTGTACGTGGCGGCGGTCCTGCCGGACAAGGGCGAGAGCACCCAGACGGTACTGGACCCGAAGAAGTACCCGGGCAGCCTGCTCGGCCCGGCCACCCTGGAGGAGCGCCCGTACGCCGACACGGCGGGTAAGGGCGTGGACCTGTACGTCAAGCAGTCCAGTTTCCCCAAGGTCATCGCGGCCGACCTGCCCACCGCCACGGCCCGCCGCATGGGCGCCGCCCAGCGTCCCTTCGCCCTGGCCGCCTACGCCGGTCCCTCGGGCACTCCGGCGTGGAAGAAGATCCCGGCCTGGGACATCGTCACCACCATGGACAAGGCCATCCCGCCTGCCGGGCAGCGGTGGATGGCCAAGCGCGCCAAAGCTCACGTCGTCGAGGTGAGGTCCTCACACGCCATTTCGGTCAGCCACCCGGTCGCCGTCGCCTACACCATCGTCGACGCCGACCGCCATACCCGCTGACACCCCCGCGCAGGACCGGCCCGCCCGTCGCCACGGGCGTGCCGGTCACCCTCACCCCGAACCCGTCGGCATCGAACAGTCAGGTGGCGACCATGAACATCACCCGGCAGCACGACAATCCCGGTGACCCGAGCCCGACCCTGCGCTGGACGGCCCGCGGGGCCTGCCGGGACAGCGACCCCGAGCTGTTCTTCCCGCTCACCTGGGACGGTCAGCCCGCCCAGCACAGCGCCTTGGCCCGGGGAATCTGCCTGGCCTGCCCGGTGCGCCTGCCCTGCCTGACCTGGGCCGTCGAAACCGGCGAACCGGACGGCATGTGGGGCGGCACCACCCCCGCGGAGCGCCGCCGCATCCGCTCCACCCGCGAACGGCAGCCCACGGCGTGGACGCCCGGCCGGATATGCGAAGACGGGGCTGGTCTGTGAGAGATCTGGCCGAGCGGCCACAGACATGACGACAAAATCCATCTCGGGCATTCATGCGATGTCGAGGATCACGCGGATCGGCAGGTTGGGTCATGTCCGCATGAGCGACGCACAAGAAGGAACGGCATGCCCCGCATCAAGGCCGGCGAGGAGAACCCGCCGGGTCAACGTCGCGCTGCTCGACTTCCTCGAACGACCACCCCCTCGTGGCGCCGCTCGGAGGGGGACGGCGCCACACACACCCCCATCACGACAAAGAGAAGGACTCCCGCAATGTCCCGACGCCTGAAGACCGTCTTCGCCGCCGTACTGGTCGCCCTGGCCGGCACACTGGCCGCGCAGCCCGCGAACGCGACCGCCACGCACGGCGCCAAGCCCACCGTCGTCCTCGTTCACGGCGCCTGGGCCGACGCCTCCGGCTGGAACGGAGTCATCGCCCGGCTCACGAGCGATGGTTATCCGGTGCTCGCCCCGGCCAACCCGCTGCGCGGACTGGCCTCCGACGTCGCCTACCTCAACAGCCTGCTCGCCACTGTGGACGGGCCCGTCGTCCTGGTCGGCCACTCGTACGGCGGCTCGGTCGTGACCAACGCCGCGGTCGCCGACCCCGACGTCAAGGCCCTCGTGTACGTCTCGGCCGTCATCCCCGACCAGGGCGAGAGCGTCTTCGACCTGTCCACCAAGTACGCAGGCAGCAAGATCGGCGATAACACGATCAAGACCGTGCCCCTGGCCTCCGGCGACGCCGATGTCTACGTCAAAACCGAGAACTTCGCCGACATCTTCTCCGCCGACCTGCCCCGCTCCACCAGCGCGCTTCTCGCCGCCACCCAGCGGCCGATCACCTACGGCGCGCTGACCGAGCCCTCTGGCACGCCCGCCTGGAAGACCATTCCGTCCTGGGCGCTGATCCCCCGCGACGACCAGGTCATCCCGCTGCAGGCCCAGCGCTTCATGACCGCCCGCGCCAAGTCCCGCACGGTCGAGGTCTCGGGCGCGCACGCCATCCTGATCTCCAAGCCCGGCAAGGTCACCGAGCTCATCGAGACCGCCGCCCGCGCGACCAACTGATCGTTTTTCTGTGGCCGGCTCCCTTTTACGGGGGCCGGCCAATCCGCGTTCACCGACCTCGGCGCCGTCAGCGGGCGAGCCACGGCGGCCGGAAGGCTCCGGATCCACCGGGTGCATCCCAGGTTCCAGAAACGCGGGCGGCAGTTCATGACCGCGCTTCTGAGGAAATCGCAGATCGGGAATGATCGGGAAAGGGACTCCGGAGTCGGGAGCGCACGGAACCTTGCGGGGGGCACCAATGCTCAACCGGAGGAAATTCTGACAACGGCCTGCGGAAACGCGGGCCGTTCGCGTTTCCGGGAACGTCGCCGTTCGTGTGGCGGGGGCGTCGATTCCGTCGGCGGCCGGCGCGAGGCGGGATGAGCGTGAGGGCCGTCCGGGCGGCTCGGAATCTCCCGATCCATATCCGTGTCTCTGCCCGTCGGCGGCTTCCGCGGAGGTTTATTTTTCTTTCTGGCGTTGAATAAGGTTATTGTGGCTGATTTTCAATTGTTGGCCTGGCAGTGCTTTCATCGGCGTTCAACCGTGCGTTTTCAGGTACGGTATTCCCGTCCTGCTGTGAGGGCGACAGGTCCTGGTCGGTGACCTGCCGTGGCCTCATTCGCCTCGCACCCGTGGTGCCCTTCCATCCGGTGCCGCCGCAGGACGTCGCCGCGCCGGGCAATCTGGAAAAAAGGGACTAAACGGGTTAAATCCACCCGTCGTCTTCCTTCTCGTATCCACACATCCTTCCTTTCTTGCCTTCCATTCTGACGCCGCCCCTCGCCGCACGGCCCATGCGACAAATCCGACATTAAATATATTTCACAGCAAAACAGCCAATAAGGGTCCAACAACCTCAATAAAGAGATAAGGAGACAGCAAAAGCTGTCGACCTCCGTTTGTCACATGACTTCAGAGGAAACTACGACAAGCAGGGACGATCCATCAGTGGTCATCTCCAGCAATTTCCAAGGAAATCTGGAAAATGTCGAAATCGGGGCAACTGATCCTCAGGGAGAAAATGCAATGCCCAACGTCAAAAGTGTCATCGCAGGGCTCGCGCTGAGCACGGCCCTTGCCGGCGGAGTCGTGAGCCTGGGCGCCGCGACCACCGCCGCCAACGCCGGCACCGCCGGTGCCACCGCAGGTGCGAGCGTCATCAACTGCGGCGGCGGCGGCGGCTGGCGCCGCGGTTGCTGCCACCGCAGCTGCTGCCGCAGCCACCACGACTTCTATGAGCGCCGCAACCACCGGAGGTTCCACCTCAACGTGAACCTCAACAACAACAACGTCAACGGTGCACGCGACGACGTCAACAACACCAACAACAACAACAACGTCTCGGCCGACGGGGACGGAGGCCACGAAGACGGTGGTGGCCGCCACCACCACCACGGCGGTGGCTGCGGCGGCGGCTGCTAAGTAAGGATCATTTTCCAGTCCGGACGTGGCATGTGGTCGAAGCACGTTGACCACATGTGACAGGACCCGGAGTTGCGAAGAACTCCGGGTCCGCGACGGAGGGGAAGAGTGCCCGTGTTCGCCCGTGGCCAGGGATCTTCATAAAAATCCCTGGTCACATCGGGGGACACGGGCACTCAGAATGAGGTCCCACATCGGACGGAGAACTTCTCCGGGTCATCCGTTCACCATGCGGAGCGCCCCGGGCCGGCGACCGGTGAGGCGGTCGAGGGCGGTGGACGTGGCCGTGTCGGCGGGGAGATAGACGATCAGCCGCTGATCGTCCGCGGAGGGTAGTTCGAGGGTTTCGTAGGCCAGGCGCAGTTCGCCTGCCTCCGGATGCGTCAGCCGTTCGAATCCCGTGGGTCTGGAGGAACTGGCCGCCGGCTTCATCCGGTCGCTGAAGGGGGCGCCGGCGGTGGCGGTCAGCTCGGCGGTCAGTTCCGCCAGGTGAGGGTCGGCGCCGAAGGATCCGGATCTGAGGGCGGCGATCCGGGCATCGGCGATGCGGTCCCAGTCGGGGTAGGCGATCTTGGCCCGCGGGTCGGTGAAGACGAACCGGACAAGGTTGGGGAACCGGGCGTCCAGGAGGCCGAGGGGGGCGGTCAGCCGCTCGTAGCCGACGGTGAAGGCGAGGACGTCGGTCAGCCGGTTGAGCAGGACGGCGGGGGCGGGCTCCAGCCGGTCGAGCAACGCCTGGACGGTGGGGCGAACCTCGCGGGCCGGAGGCTCGGAGTCGGCTCCCGTACAGGGGAAGGGATAGCCGCTGGACGCCTTGGCGGCGAAGCGCAGGTAGACGCGCTCGTCGTTGGGCAGGCGGAGCGCGTCGGCGAGCGCGTTGAGTATCTGGGGGGACGGGTGGCGGTCGCGCCCCTGCTCAAGCCGGGTGAGGTATTCGACGCTGATCCCGGCGAGCGTGGCCAGCTCGGCCCTTCGCAGGCCGGGGGTGCGGCGTCGCGGACCGGTGGGGAGACCGACGTCGGCAGGGGTGACGGATTCCCGCCGTGCACGGATGAATGCGGCCAGCTCGTTGTCACTCACACCTCCGAATGTAGCGACCGGGGCCGTATGGATCGTGGCCCTGCCGGGGCCAGTCTTGACGCGGTCTCCCTACGCGGCGCCCGGCTCGGCAGATTGAGGGCATGACATCGCATGCAACGACCCGAACCCCTCTCCGTATCGCAGTGATCATCAGCAGTGTCCGCGAAGGCCGGTTCGCGCCGGTCGTCACCGACTGGTTCGTCTCGCGGGCGGAGACGCACGGCGGCTTCGAGATCGACGTGATCGACCTGGCCTCGGTGAACCTGCCCATGGCGCTCCCGTCCCGCGACGGAGCCCCGTCCCCGGAGGCGGCCGCGGCGCTCGAGGCCGTCAGCCCGCGGCTGGAGGTGGCGGACGCCTTCGTGGTGGTGACCCCGGAGTACAACCACAGCTACCCGGCGTCCCTCAAGAACGTGATCGACTGGCACTTCACCCAGTGGCAGGCCAAACCCGTCGCCTTCGTCGCGTACGGCAGCGTCTCCGGTGGTCTTCGCGCGGTCGAGCACCTCCGTCACGTCTTCGCCGAACTGCACGCGGTCGCCATCCGTGACACGGTCAGCTTCCACGGCGCCTGGATCCAGTTCGAGGAGGACGGACGCCCCAAGGACCCGGAGACCGTCAACGCCGCCGCCAAGACCATGCTCGACCAGCTGACCTGGTGGGCCCAGAGCCTTCGTGAGGCCCGCGAGAGGCGCCCGTACCAGGTCTGAAGCCCGCTGCCCGGTGCCTCTGCCACCCGCGGTGTCTCGCCGGTATCGGTGCCGCCGGCGAGCGCTCCGGCGAGGGCTGCTTCCCAAGCTCACGCAGGTATCGGCCAGACTGTGACCTCAGTGCAATTTTCAACTCAGGGGTCATTCATCATGGAACAACGCGAACTCGGCCGGACCGGACGGAACGTCGGGGTCATCGGTCTGGGTGCCTGGCAGCTGGGTGCCGACTGGGGAGACGTGAGCGAGGACGATGCGCTCGCCACGCTGACCGCCGCCGTCGACGCGGGTGTCACCTTCATCGACACCGCGGACGTGTACGGCGACGGCCGTAGCGAGCAGATCGTCGCAAAACTCATCAAGGAGCGCCCGGGACTGACCGTCGCCACGAAGATGGGCAGGCGCGTCGCCCAGGAACCGTCGGCGTACACGCTCGACAACTTCCGGAAGTGGAACGACCGCTCACGCGCCAACCTGGGGGTCGACACCCTCGACCTCGTCCAGCTGCACTGCCCGCCCACGCCCGTCTACTCCACCGACGCGGTGTTCGACGCGCTCGACACCATGGTCGAAGAGGGCCGTCTCGCCGCCTACGGTGTGAGCGTCGAGACCTGTGAGGAGGCCCTTACCGCGATCGCCCGCCCGAACGTGGCCAGCGTGCAGATCATCCTCAACGCCCTCCGGCTCAAGCCGCTCGAGCAGGTGCTTCCCGCCGCGCAGAAGGCCGGGGTCGGCATCATCGCCCGCGTCCCGCTGGCCAGCGGCCTGCTGTCCGGCAAGTACGACGAGCACACCTCCTTCGGGCAGGACGATCATCGTAACTTCAACCGGCACGGCGAGTCCTTCGACGTCGGCGAGACCTTCTCCGGGGTGGAGTACGGCACCGGCCTCCAGGCCGTGCGCAGGCTCCAGCAGTTCGTGCCCGAGGGGATGACCACGGCACAGTTCGCGCTGCGCTGGATCATCGACCAGCCCGGCGTCAGCGTGGTGATCCCCGGAGCGCGCAACGCCGTTCAGGCTCGGGCCAACGCCGCCGCGGCCGAGGCCGCCCCTCTGACGGCGGAGGCCCTGGCCGGAGTGATGGGCGTCTACGACGAGCTCATCCGCCCGCAGGTCCACCACCGCTGGTAGGAAAAGCCGACGATCCGCTGCGGCTCCCGGCGGACATCCCGGTGCCGGCCTGGGGGGTCGGCACCGGGCCCCGGGGGCCTCGTCGCCGTATGAGATCGTGAACGCCTTCTTTTCCGCATTGGCCGGGGTCAGGCCGAATCCGATATCGCCGTCATGAAACCCTGTAAGGAAGGAGGAGCCCGAAAGGGCGACCGGGATTGTCGGGCGGCGGTGCCGTACCGGATGGAGGCCCATTGTGAATGATCTCAACGAATCCGGTGTTTTTTTCATCGGCAATGCCACCATGCTGATCCGCTATCACGGGTTCACTCTGCTCACCGATCCCAACTTTCTCCATCGTGGACAGCGGGCCTATCTCGGCTACGGTCTGAGCTCCCGGCGCCGGACCGACCCGGCGATCGAGATCGACCGGCTGCCACCCCTCGACGCCGTGGTGCTGTCACACATGCACGGTGACCACTGGGACCGGGTGGCGCGCCGCGGCCTGAACAGGACACTGCCGATCATGACCACGGTCCAGGCGGCGCGACGGCTCTGGGCCCAGGGGTTCGGCGCGGCCGTGGGAATGGACACCTGGGAGGACCGGCTGTTCGAGCGGGACGGCCACACGCTGCGGATCACTTCTCTGCCCGGCCGCCACGCGCCGAGGCAGGCACGGGCGCTGCTGCCCCCGGTGATGGGCAGCATGCTGGAGTTCGGCCGCGACGGCGGTCACATCGACCTGCGCCTGTACATATCCGGTGACACGCTGATGGACGGCTCCCTGACCGAGATCCCCGAGCGGTTCCCCGACATCGACCTGGGCATCGTTCACCTGGGAGGCACCAGGCTCCTCGGCCTGCTGATGGTGACCATGGACGGCAGGCAGGGGGCCGAGTGGCTCTCCCTCATCCGGCCCCGGCGCGCCATGCCCGTGCACTACGACGACTACGAGGCGTTCACCTCGCCGTTGGAGGACTTCCGGCGCGAGGTCGAGCGCATCGGCATGTCCGACCGCGTGCACTACGTCGGGCGGGGAGAGACGCACCCGCTGCCCGTACGGCCCGCGAGAGGCGATTCCCGCTGACACGGGGTCCGTTGGAGCGGCAGCACCGAGAGACGGCATCGAGCGACGGATTTACTTCAACTCCCGCTGACACGGGGCGCATTGGAGTGAAAGAGCCAAGAGACGGCATTGAGCGACGGCCTTATTTCAACGGTTCGCCATAAATGATTTTCGCGGAAATGGCCGAGTTAATGAGCGGTGACAACGGGGTACCGCAGTGTCCATCAGCAAAAGCATGCTGACGTGGCTGTTTTCCCACGGTTGGAGGCCACAGTGGATTCGTGTCGCAACGTATGTGCGCGAGTGAGCAGGGGGAGTGCCGGAGCCGTTCTCGCCGGGGTACGGCTCGTGAGCGAGGTGCCATGACGACATTCGAGCGGTCTCGTGAGGAGCCGCTGACCTCTCCGCTGGCGCCGCTGACGAGCGGCAAGGGCAGGATCCTGGCGTCGTGGTTGACGAGCACCGACCACAAGGTGATCGGATACCTCTATCTGATCACGTCGTTCGGGTTCTTCCTGATCGCCGGCCTCATGGCCATGATCATTCGAGCGGAGCTCCTGCAGCCCGGGATGCAGATCGTCACCCATGAGCAGTACAACCAGCTGTTCACCATGCACGGCACGCTCATGCTGTTGTTGTTCGCCACGCCGCTGTTCGCCGGCTTCACCAATGTGATCATGCCGCTGCAGATCGGGGCGCCTGACGTGGCGTTTCCCCGGCTCAACATGGTGAGTTACTGGCTATTCCTGTTCGGCGGCCTCATCGCCCTCACCGGGTTCGCGACCAACGGCGGCGCCGCCGACTTCGGCTGGACGGGATACACCCCGCTGTCCACCTCCACCTTTTCCCCACAGCTCGGCGGTGATCTGTGGTGCATGGGTTTGGTGCTGTCCGGACTCGGCACGATCCTCGGTTCGGTCAACTTCATCACCACGATCATCTGCATGCGGGCCCCCGGCATGACCATGTTCCGCATGCCGATCTTCACCTGGAACGTGCTGCTGACCGGCGTCCTGGTGCTGATGGCCTTCCCGGTGCTCGCCGCCGCGCTGCTCGCGCTGGAGGCCGACCGCAGGTTCGGCGCGCGCATCTTCGAGCCGCAGAGCGGGGGGCCACTGCTGTGGCAGCACCTGTTCTGGTTCTTCGGCCATCCCGAGGTCTATGTCATCGCGCTGCCGTTTTTCGGGATCATCACCGAGGTGATCCCCGTCTTCAGCCGCAAGCCGATCTTCGGCTACATCGGCCTGGTCGGCGCGACCATCGCGATATCGGGCCTGTCGATGACCGTGTGGGCGCACCACATGTTCGCCACCGGGCGGGTGTTGCTGCCGTTCTTCTCCTTCATGTCGTTCCTGATCGCGATCCCGACCGGGGTGAAGTTCTTCAACTGGACCGGCACAATGTGGCGAGGACACCTGTCCTTCAAGACGCCGATGATGTTCGCCATCGGGTTCCTGGTCACCTTCCTGTTCGGTGGTCTGACCGGCGTCATCCTGGCCTCGCCGCCGCTGGACTTCCACGTCCACGACTCCTACTTCGTGGTGGCCCACTTCCACTACGTGGTCTTCGGCACCGTGGTGTTCGCGATGTTCGCCGGCTTCTACTTCTGGTGGCCCAAGATGACCGGCAAGATGCTGAACGACCGCCTGGGCAAGTGGCATTTCTGGACGCTGTTCATCGGCTTCCACACCACCTTCCTGATCCATCACCTGCTCGGAGCCATGGGCATGCCACGCCGCTACGCCGACTACAGCCCGCTCGACGGCTTCACCGAGCTCAACGTGATCTCCTCGGCGGGCGCGTTCCTGCTCGGCGCCTCCACGCTGCCGTTCCTGTACAACATCTGGCGCACCGCGCGTTACGCCCCGCGCGTGACGGTGGACGACCCGTGGGGTTACGGCAACTCGCTGGAGTGGGCCACCTCCTGCCCGCCGCCCCGGCACAACTTCACCTTCCTGCCGACCATCCGCTCCGAGAGGCCCGCCTTCGACCTGCACTACCCGAGGGTGGCGGCGCAGGCCCAGCCGCGACAGCTCGACCCGGCCGAGCCCGGCGAGTCGATCTGACCTCGGCGGCCTGCCCCGACCTCGCCCGGCGCGGGGATCGGACCTCGCCGGGCTCGGCCCGGCGAGGAGGTCTGGTCGCGTACGGGCCGCTTCATGACTCACGGGCCCTTTACCGCCCGGGACCCGGGCCGAGGGCGGTACGGGATCGCTCCAGGGCCCGCGCGGCCTAGCCGAAGAGGTCGGTCTCGCGGCCGTCCTGGTCGAGTTTGCCGGGCTCTCCCGCGAGCAGGGTGTAGTACTCCACGCCCAGCGCGGGCTGTCCCACGTTGTTGGACAGGGCGAAGAACGAGCCTTCCACGCTGAGCTGCGTGCGGTGCGCGCGGAGCGCGGCGAGCTTGGCATCCAGATGTTCGGTCGCGTCGATCTGCGTGGTCACCTGCTCGTCGGGGATCCCGAAGCCGAAGTCCTCGGCGGATCTCACCCGGTCGAACGGCCCCGTGCCCGCCGCCCGCTTCAGCTCGGACACCGGCATCGCGGTGACGTAGAAGCGGGAGGGCTGCCACGGTTCGCCCGTGCCGTACGACGGGTCGCCGGCCTTCTCGAACGCTCGCCATGCCACCCGGTGGGCCTGGATGTGGTCGGGATGGCCGTAGTAGCCGTTGTCGTCGTAGGTGACGATGACCTGGGGCCGCACCTCCCTGACGATGCCGACCAGCTCGGCCGCCGCCTCGTCGAGGTCGGCACGGAAGAAGCACGCCGGGTTGTCGTTGGTGGGCACGCCCATCATGCCGGAGTCGCGCCAGCGTCCGGCCCCGCCGAGGAAGCGGTGATCGTCCACGCCGAGGGCGGCGCAGGCCCGTGCCAGCTCGCCCTCGCGGTACGGGCCCAGCCGGTTCTCGCGGGCGGAGGCGAGATGCCAGGAGTCGGCGGGGATCACGTCGCCCTCCTCGCCGAGGGTGCAGGTGACCAGGCAGACGTGTGCGCCCTCAGCCGCGTACTTCGCCATCGTCGCACCGGTTCCGATCGACTCGTCGTCGGGATGGGCGTGTACGAAGAGAATGCGTTGGTCGCGCGGCATGGCTGATTTCCCCTTGTCCTTTCGGCTGCTGTCGCATTGCCTGCTTCCCGACGGACGGCCGTCGTCACCTGCCAACGGTCGCCTTCCCGTCGAAGGGCATATCAGGCACACATGTCCTTCGTGTCATGACGGCCGCGTGTTACCGCGAGGAAATTCACCTAGCGTCGACGTATCCGGTCGTGGCGGCCCGAATTCCGGCCTGGAACCGGCTTACCGCACTGAGATTCTGGAGCAGCGCGCCGATGTGGCGGCGGCACGTGCGCACGGACATTCCCAGCCTGCGGGCGACGGCCTCGTCCGTGAACCCCTGGGCCAGCAGATTGACGATTGCATGATGTATTTCGTCCGTGGCGCCCTGGTAACCCATATCGGAGGCGGAGTAAGGCGTCGCCGAATTCCACAGGTGCTCGAAGATCTCGGCCAGGAATCCGACGACGGCGATATCGCGGGCGGCGACGGCGCTCGACGCCGGTCCGGACTCGCTCGGGTTGGACATGAACGCGATCGCACCATCGAAGATCACAAGGTGGTTCGGAAGCTGGGGCGTCGTGCGCACGCTGGCGCCGGCGGCGATGAGCTTCTTGATGTGTCCCCTGGTGGGAAGGTCGGCGCGGGCACTGTGCTGGTAGAGCATTCGCATGCTCACACCCCGTTCCAGCATGGCCAGATTGCGCGCCAGCGTGTCGTCCAGGGAGGCGGTCCAGTAGGGGATGCTGGGCTCGATGCTCAGCACCTCGCGGTGGCACGCCTCCGCGGCCATGTGCAGCGATCCGCGCACGGCGGCCTCGTCGGGCAGCGCCTCTATGGAGCTGGATGGTTTCTTACTGCGTTGCGCCTCGTCGTATCCGTGCATGAGGGAATGCATCTGCGTACGAATTCCAGTGATCAGATCGCGACGGTGATGAATCTCCGTCTCCATCGGAGATATCAGCGAAGCCGCCGCGATCTCCGGATTCACCGGTACGAGGTTCGAGAGATGCCCGGGCTCCGGGCGGAGCAGATGGAGTTGTGTCAGCTGGTCTATGGCGTCCTTGACGATGCAGGGGTCCAGCTCAAGTTCTTTGGCGACGTCGTAGGCCGTTCCGATATGGCCCTTGTGGAGTGCCTCAAAGTAAACCGAGGCCACGTCTTCGTCGAGTGCGCGTGGATGTTCCGGTTGCAAATGAGAGAGGTACATCTCTATCCCCGTCGTTCACCGAACATGCGGTAAGCAATCGTTCTCCCACCGTTTCCCCGGGGGGCCGGCCAGGAGGAACGACCTGCAGGTTCCACGTGGAGTGAATATTTTCCGATCGGCTCGCGTCACGGTGTCGGCCGGTGTGCGGGCAGGCCGATCGGACGGAGGATCGAGGTCGAGAGGGATGTACGGCCCCGGCCTTGAGCGCGCCCGGCGGAGGGACGCCTGGTTCCAGGCAGCGTTCGGCGGATGCTGCCACCGGTGCGGCCGGGGCCCGCCTGGAGATGAGCGACTCGCTTGGCAGGCGAAGCCGTAGCCACGCCTCCAGAGACGAAACCTGTACATCCGACAACCCACCCGCAAGCCTTCACCCCCTTGCAGCTCTTCTTGCCAGAGTGTGCCAGAAAATTGCACAACATTGCTAGATAGTTGTGATGAACCGTCTGGTCCGTCTTCTCCCGCCCGTCACACCCGGCATCGCGATCCGGCGGGCTCCGGCCACCCCCCGAGCGGCCGCCGCCATAACCGCACACCAGGCCGTTGGCATCATGTGATGGCCAATTGTTGCCAGCGTGCAGGGCCTGAAGGCCTGGATCAAGTGGTTGACGTCTCCGTCTTCGAGAGTGTCTGATCATTAACAGTTCGCGGCCGACGAGTCCTGACGGGTCGCGACTACGGCCAATCCACGGGCGGGGCCGGGGGGCGCTTTGCTGGATTCCACATCAGAAGTACGGCGAGTTCACCATGTGCGGCCGCCGTACTTCGTCAGGCTCCTCCTCCGGCCGTGAAAGCGGCGCGGTCTCCTGCGGGAGTGAGAGCGGGCACGGCTCACGACCCCTCGCGGGAGTGAGCGCAGACATGGCTCACGATCCCTCGCGGAGGTGAGAGCAGACATGGCTCACGCCGTGCCGTTCCTGAACTCCGTACCGGGGCCGAGGTCCCGTTACCGAAGATCCCCAGCCCTGGCCGGGCGACGACGCGCCGCCAGGCGAGTGCTCAAGCGGAGGTGAATGCCCGTGCCGCGACGCCTTCCCCAGAGGATCGCGACCGTCAGCGTCCTTACTTCTCCATTCGCCCAGCCGGGTGGGGGCGACGCCGGAGGGCTCAACGTCTACATCGTCGAGGTCGCCCGGCGGATGGCCGCGCTGGACGTCGAGGTGGAGATCTTCACCCGCGCGATCTCTCCCGACATCCCGCCGCTGGCCGAGCTCGTCCCCGGCGTGCTGGTCCGGCACGTGGCCGCCGGGCCCCCGAAGGAACTCGACAAGAACGATCTGCCGGCCACCCTGGCCCAGTTCACCTCCGAGATGCTGCGTACCGGGGCCGCCCGCGAGACGGGCGGGTACGACCTCATCCACGCCCACCACTGGCTGGCGGGGCGGGTGGGATCGGTCGCCAAGCAGCGCTGGAACGTCCCACTCGTACAGTCCATGCACTCGCTCGGCGCGGTCAAGAACGCGGCGAGGGCGCCGGGCGACGAGCAGGAACCCGCCAGCCGCATCGCGGGGGAGACCGCGGTGGTGGCCGCGGCCGATCGGCTCGTCGCCAACACCGTGCAGGAGGCGAACCAGCTGATCGCGCTCTACGGAGCCGATCCGGCGAGGGTGCGGACCGTCAATCCCGGTGTCGACCTGTCCCTCTTCCGCCCCGGCTCGCAGCCGGAGGCGCGGCGTAGCCTGGGCCTGCCCATGGACGCCGTCGTCCTGCTGTTCGCCGGGCGGGTCCAGCCGCTGAAGGCGCCCGACGTGCTGCTGCGCGCCGCCGCCGAGATGATCCAGCACAATCCCGGCCTCGCCCGGCGGCTCGTCGTGGCGATCGTCGGCGGGCCCAGCGGGGCCGGGCTGACAGACCCGGATCATCTGGGCAAGCTCGCCGCCGCGCTGGGGATCGCCGGTCAGGTGAGGCTGGAGCCGCCCTGCCCCCAGCCGGAGCTCGCCGACTGGTACCGCGCGGCGACCGCGGTCGTGGTGCCTTCCCACGCGGAGACGTTCGGTCTCGTGGCGGTGGAGGCCCAGGCGTGCGGCACGCCCGTGGTGGCCGCGGCCGTCGGCGGTCTGCGTACGGCGGTGCGGGACGGGATCTCCGGGGTGCTCGTGGACGGGCACGACCCGGCCCGGTACGCGCGGGTGCTCGGCGACCTCGTCTCGGCGCCACGGCACCTGCGAATGCTTCAGAAGGGCGCGATCGCCCACGCCTCCCGGTTCGGCTGGGAACAGGCCGTCGACGAGCTGATGACGGTGTACGGCGAGGCCATGGACGGAATCCTGACGACCGTGGACGCGTGAAGGGGACGGGGTCCTGAGAACCGTGGACGCGTGAAGGTGGACGGGTCCTGAGAACGGTGAACGTGTGAAGGCTGACGGGCGAGGACAGCGGACCCGTGAAGGGACCGGGCGGCTGAGGCGGCGGGAGCTTCAGCCCGCGGGGCTCACGGATCCGAGGATCAGGGTGCGTACGGCGGCCAGATCGGCGTCGCTGACACCGCCCGCGCGGAGATAGGCCTCGGCGTCGAGGGACTCCACCGTGGAGAGGATGATCTCGCGGGCGGAGGTGTTCGCACGGTCGAGCAGCGCCTGGATGCGAGGGGCCTCGTCGGGCTCGCCCAGCTTGGCGTAGAGCGGTCGCAGGCGGACGGTGCTCAGCTCGTAGTCGGAGGCGATGTCGCCGGGGGCGACCCCCGCGAGCATGAGCAGCAGCAGGGTGATGAGCCCGGTGCGGTCGCGACCCGCGACGCAGTGCAGGAGAACGCCGCCGGGCTCGGCCCGGGCGATCGCGGTGACGGCCGCGGCGCAGCGCTCCGCCTTCCGCTCCAGGAACGGCCGGTAGTACAGGGGCGTGCCGTACACGCCTTCGCCCAGCCCGTTCCAGAACTCGGTGTCGGCGCGGTCGTCCAGGGGCACGCGCACGATGGTGAGCCCCGCCGGGCGGTCGTCCACCGCTGGGAGGTGCTCGCCGTCGTTGCGCAGGTCGACGATCGTACGGATGCCGTAGCCGGCGAGCGCCGCCCAGCCGGCCGGGGTGAGGCGGTGGGGGGTGTCGGAACGGACGACGGCGCCCCAGCGGGTCTCGCGGTCGTCGGCGGTGCGCATGCCGCCCAGGTCACGGACGTTGTAGCAGCCGTCCCAGTCGAGGTGCCGGTCGCGGGTCATCCGATCGCCCCGGCGAGAGGCCCCTGGTCTTCCGTGAACCGGATGAGATGGTCTTCCGCGAAGTCGATGAGAAGCCCTCGGTTTTCCATGAGATCGCCCCCGGTCCGGTTCTCACGCCGGCACCCCGCGCCGCGTGGTCGTTCTCGTGCGGCCCTGGTACCCCGCACTACGCGATCGTCCCCGCCTGGCCGAACACCGGCGCGTCCAGGGCATATTCCGAAGCCGCCCAGACCATCAGATCCTCGATGTGCAGGAGCATGCTCTCGGCCGTCTCTCCCCAGCCGGTCGCGTCACCCCACTGGAGGCTGAGAACGGCGCCCGCGCGGCGATGGAGCACCGTCAGCATGTATCTGGCGCCCAGCGGACGGGGCGGGGTGAAGGTGACGGTCCTGTCGTCCGCGGTCACGTCGCCGGGGAAACCGTCCTTCTCCGCCGGCCACACCGGGTTGAAGTCGTTCGTGACCGAGTCGTCCATGTAACTGAACCGCGGATAGGCGACCCCGGTCTTGTAGAGATCCTCAAGGATCTCCTCGCACATCCGCTCGGTGGCGTACGGGTCGGCGTTGGCGAACCGGTGGCCGTACAGCTGCTGGGCGGCGCAGTCCGCGAGGGCCCGGCGGTAGGAATCCGCCGCGTCCCCCCTCGCCGGCGCCGGGACGAGCACCGGCATCGTCATGGTCGCCTTCCGCACCGAGCGTCTCGCACCGGCGGAGAACCTGTTCGCCGAGATCGCGAACAGACCGGCCTGCGGCGACCGTTCCACCGCGCAGACGGCGGTGCCGAAGGCGAGGAGGAAGGCGGCGGAGGGGGACACTCCCGTCGCCCGCGCTATCGCCCCGGCGGCCTGCCCGGCCCGGCGGGAGACCAGCCAGCAGGAGCGGAACGCCCCCTGCTCCGAGGTGGGCGGGGGAGGAGTGTGGCCGTCGAGTGCCTTCCCGAAACGGAACGCTCCCTGCTCCGAGGGGGACCTCGGGCGGGCGGACGGTCCGCTGCGAGGGGTGTGGCCGTCGAGCGCCTTCCTGAAGCCGAGCAATCGCTGCTCCCAGTACCCCAGGGCCCGCCGCTGGTAGACCAGCCCGGCCGGGGAGGTCTCCGACAGTGCGACGTCGATCGGCTGCTCGGCGCCTTCGACGCGGCCGGTGCGTTCGGCGCCGAACGGCTCGCGGCCCACGGCGCGCGACCTGATCGCGCGGGTCAGGTCGTCGCAGAGGACCCGCATCCCCCAGGGGTCGATCGCGACGTGGTCGACGACGATGTCGATCCGGCGCGCGAGCCCGCCCGTCGCGTACAGGACGACCTTGATGGGCCACTCGGCGCCGATCCGGAAGCACGTGCGCCGCCAGGGCGTGTCGAACCGCCGCCGGCCCGCCACATCCTCGTCCGTCACCTGGATCACGTCGTCCAGCCGTTCGTCGACCGGGCAGACG
The DNA here is from genome assembly GCF_900188345.1 of Streptosporangium subroseum. GTDB lineage: Bacteria > Actinomycetota > Actinomycetes > Streptosporangiales > Streptosporangiaceae > Streptosporangium > Streptosporangium subroseum. The sequence continues at coordinate 55,587 of NZ_FZOD01000062.1, forward strand.
TACTGGCGGCTGCCCTCCTGGCCGGCGCGGTGGACCAGCGAGCGCAGTCCCTCGTGCCTGACGAGGACGTCTCGCACCGCCGTGACGACATGGTCGACGGGTACGTCGCGTCCCGGTATCACGGCGCAGATGTTGTCCTCGAAGGAGGTGTCCGTGTCGGTGGGAACCCAGTGGACCCACTCCTGCTGGGCCCAGGTGAGCCTTCCGCTCCGTATCACCGATGAACTCGGTGACCATTCGGATTCGGTCATCAGAAGCCCCCGCCTTCGATTATCGACATTCTCCCTCGGCGGTCGGAATTCGAAATGGCGAATGGGAGGGAGAAACCGTCATGGTCGGCCTTCTGGCTCGTGCCCGGTGGAATTCCGGGAATTCACGGGATTCCCCAGGAGTGAGCGCCGGCCAATAGTGATCACACACGCTCCGGGGCGGCGCGGTCAAGCTCCCGGGCCCTGTCTTCGCGTCCCGAACGCTGGCAACAAGTGGCAGACCACATGATGTCAGTGGCATTCCGGGAGGTTGTTCGCGACTCCCTGCGATGTCAGGAACGGTCCATCCAGGTCATCGGCATATAAGCCATGAATATTGACTGCTTGTGGGTATATGTAGGCATCTGCCATTATTTCGTGGTGATTATGATGGATCGCCTTGCGGGGGGCGCGGCCTGTCGGCGGGATTTTGTCATGAGGACGGTTCCGCGACTCCCCTTATCTGCCGGTCCGGCCTTCGAAGGGTTTGTCGCGGCGGCCTCCGAGATCTCGGAGCCCTAGGAATGGAGACTCCCACGCAAGGCGACATCACCCCCAGGCCCGGTGGGATCCGCGAGCTGCCGCTCTCGTTCGGCCAGGAGCGCATGTGGTTCCTCGACCAGCTTGAGCAGGCCGGCGGCGCCGCGGCCCACAACATCTTCATCGCCGAGCGGCTCCGCGGAACGCTCGACGCCGGAGCGCTGGAACGGGCGCTCGCGGAGATCGTGGCCCGGCACGAGGTGCTGCGGACCCGGTTCCCGAGCAGGGACGGGGCACCGGTCCAGGTCGTTGACGAGGTGGGCCGAGGGGCGGCCCCGTTGAACTTCGAGTCCCTGGACCTGACAGATCTTCCCGAGTCCGAGCGCGAGGCAGAGGTCCTGCGGCTCGTCCGGGAGCGGATCGAGCGGCGGTTCGACCTGGCGGGCGGACCGCCGCTCCGGACGGGCCTGCTGCGCCTGTCCGAGCGGGAACACGTGCTGTACGCGGTGTTCCATCACATCGCCGTGGACGGCTGGTCGGTGGGAGTGTTCCTGCACGAGCTGGCCTCGCTGTACGAGGCGTTCCTGGGCGGCGGCCGGCCGCCGCTGGCGCCGCCGCCGATCCAGTACGCCGACTTCGCGCTGTGGCAGAGGGAACGCGTCGAGGGACTGGCCGGCGAGCGGCTCGGACAGGTCGAGGGACCGGCTGGCGAGCGGTCCGGACGGGTCGAGGAGCCGACCGGTGAGCGGCCCGGACGGGTCCTCGGCCCGACAGGCGAGAGGCCCGGACGTCTCGAAGGGCAGGCGGCCAGGCAGCTCGACTACTGGCGGCGGCGACTGGCCGACCCGCCGACGCTCGAACTCCCGACGGACCGGCCGCGTCCCCCCGTCAGGACCACCGTCGGCGGCTGCGCCACGCTCCGGCTTCCCCAGCCGCTGAGCGACAGGATCGACGAGCTCGCCCGGCGCACGCGCTGCACCCCCTTCATGGTGCTGCTCACCGTCTATCTGGTCCTGCTGTCGCGCTACTCCGGTCAGAAGGACATCTGCGTCGGAACACCGGTCGCGGGGCGGGACCGGGACGAACTGGAGTCGCTCATCGGGCTCTTCCTCAACACGCTCGTGATCCGCGGGGACCTGTCGGGCGATCCGACCTTCCAGGAGATGCTCGTCCGCGTCCGTACGGCGGCCCTGAAGGCGTACTCCAACGGCGGCCTCCCCTTCGACCGCCTGGTGAGCGAGCTCAACGTCCCGAGAGACCTCAGCCGCACCCCGCTCTTCCAGGCTCAGCTCGTCCTTCACGACTACCGCGGCACCACCCTGGTCCTGCCCGGCGTCACCGCCGAGTTTCTCGACCTGGGCATACGGCCGGCGATGTTCGACCTGTCGCTGGAGTTCGGGCGGCAGGACGACGGCCTCGACCTCTTCCTGATCTACAACGAGGCCCTGTTCGACCAGGCCACGGCCGAGCGCATGGCGGGGCATCTTGAGACCATGCTGGTCCGGGTCGTCGACGACCCGGGTCTTCGGTTGTCGGAGCTTGGTCTGCTGCCGGATGCCGAACGCGAGCGGAGCCTCCACGACTGGAACGACACCGCGGTCCCTCGCCCGGAGGCGACCCTCCACGATCTGGTCGCGGGCGAGGCGGGTGCGGTCGCGGTGATGTGCGGGGGGCGGAGTCTGACCTATGCCGAGTTGGAGGTGGAGGTCAATCGGCTGGCCAATCGGCTGCGCCGTGAGGGGGTACGGCCCGGCGTCCTCGTGGCCCTGTGCGCCTCTCGCTCGTTGGAGATGCTGGTCGGGTTGCTGGCGGTGATGAGGGCGGGGGGCGCGTATCTGCC
>NZ_FZOD01000131.1 GCF_900188345.1 Streptosporangium subroseum
AGTACGCGGCGCTGGTGCCGGTACGCGAGCGGGTGTCGGGCTCCGAGCACCCGGACACGTTGAGAGCCCGCGCCAACCTCGCCTACTGGAGCGGGCAGGCAAAATAGCCATCCCGGAAACGGTCGTGGTTTCCGGGACAGTTAAACGATCAAGGCCGTCGAGGGGCATTCGTCCAGGAATGACCGTCTCGAGTCAGGCGGGGAGGTTAGAGGCGCTTCCAGCGCCATTGGCCGTTGCTGTACACCGAGCACTTGTACCTGCGGTTGGTGACCTTCGCATACCCGTACTTGGTGCGGGCCGCCTTCGGGCAATACGCGCCCGGAGTGATGCACCGCCACACCAGGCCGTCGCGGCGATAACTGCACGCGGCCGTCGAGTTCCCTGCGGACGCGGACGCCGCGGCGACGGTGGAGGCGGTGGCGGGGCCGAACGCAGCCGGCGCGATCAGCGCGGCGGCGACCAGGGCGGCGGAGAGGAGCAGGCGTTTGAGCAAGAAGTGCTCCACAACGTGAAGTGACAGGGTGCCTATGAGACGACCGACCCACCAAGCCCGGTTGCCCGCTCCCTCGCGTTCCCTTGGAGCTCCTGATTGGCTCCGCGCTCCGGAGTCTTCGCGTCGCCCCGCGCGACTCCCCGGATAAGTGTCATTATCCGGGGAGCTTTGGCGTGATCTCCCCGGATAACGCCGCTCCGGGCCCGGAGCCAACGCTGGAAAAACTCCCCGGATAATAAGGAGAAGTGGCTGGAGATGACCGCCTCAGCGCTCGCGGCCTTCACCACGTACCTGGACCGCTGCGCGCTGGCCGCCAATATGGTGGCCGCTTATCGCCGTCAGGCGTTTGCCTACCGCGAGCTCTCCTGCAGCACGGTGCCGGCGACAGTGGCGTCCGGACTCAGAGGGGGGTGCAACCTTGATGCCACATGTCAGAACGCTCTGAACGTGGTCACAGTACCGGCGGGCACGGCCAGCGCCGCTCGGGGCGCGGACCCGTAGGTTTCGACAAACTTGAGTGCGCGCCGGTCATCGACCTGCTCCCGCTCGCCGATGCCGAGACCGGCAAGTGGCCAGCCGCCATGGTGGATGCAGCGGAGCCCGTTGACGAGATCATGATGGCATGTCAGCTGATGTTGTTTTTACGCATTAGCTTGGTTGCTATCTGCAACGCCCGGGCCCTCATTTGGGTAAATGTAGAGACTTCTACCTGTCGCTCGCGAGCGACTTTATCGATGTAAGCGCCGGTGAGTCTGCGTTCGGTTTCGGAGAGCCCTACCCGCTTACTGCATGTCGCATCCGCTACCGCGACCAACATTTCTCGTTTACGCGCGGCGGTAGTGTCCTGGCCCGGCTGCTTTTTCAAGACATCGTTAAGTGCTTCTTCTGGCGTCTTGTAATTCAAGCTCTCCTGGGCCATGCATGAACTCCACTCGCCGACCTTGGAAAGGTAGGCGGAATCCTTGCGGGCGCGCGCCATGGCCTCGGCGTCTACGTTGATTGCCAGTACCTGGACACGCAGAAGCTGTTGCTGATCGCCGTACAGCTTTGTGGTGGACTCCGCTAAGCAGCCGTCTGAATCTGATGAGATCTTGTCGCCGTTAGCAAACGTGACTTTCAGGTCAAGATCCCCATCGCCGGTCAGCGCGATGCCATGTCGTTTTCGCTCTGATTCGGATAGTTTGGCGATATAGTCGGTGTTGGGATCTTCTGGCTGCTTTTGCAGCATGCGTGGATCGGGATCGTATCCGCGCTGCTGGCGAGCGGAAATGTCATCACCGTCGATGTGAGGGTAGTCGGGTTCCGTCTCACGGGGTGGAATGGTGGGCCGGAATTTATAGCCTTGTTTTTTCATGCACTCAGAGATAAGCAACTGGTCTGCGATCAGTAGGGAACGCTGCTCATCGGGTGCTCTGAAGTTCAGCCATCGCCAGTCCCGAACTTGCGGTACGGCAACTGGAGTGACGTCCTGACTCGCTGGAGGAGTACTACTGCACGCAACACCCGCGATTAGAGCCATCGCTAATGGTAGGGCAGCGTGGAAGGGGCGGGAGATGGCCGCCAAGATGGTTCCTCCAGGGATCGACAGGTGGTGCGGCAAACGCGCGGACGGCCGTAGTAAGAAGCGATACCGTCCGCGCGTTCACTCATTTATCAGATGTTGGACCGACGTACTTTAGCGGCTGTTAGCAGCCGGCCCACCGGTGAGAGCTACCAGTGTCTTTCGGGTTGTGGAGGCTCCAGAACTGCCCTCTGGGCAGGCATCCCAGAGCGGTGACGTAGCTGGGGTTCCGGTAAAGCGTGACGCCTCTGCCTGTGGTGCCGTTGTTCCAGGACGATTCATCCTGGTCGTTCATCAGAAAGCTCCACTGAGTTTCGTCGCCGCTCCAGCCGATCCCGGTACCCGCCCGGTTGGGGCTGTAGTACGCACAGTAGGAGCCGCTCGGGCAGACGGCTGCAACACTGACCGAGCTAAGGCTGGCATTGGGATTGATGGCGAACTCGCGGGGGAGCGCCGGGTTTTCTACCCAGCGAGGGCCAGCAGCGGCGGCAGGTGCGTCGAGCTGAGTGGCCTTCGAGGGGGCCATGACGGCAGGCTGGGCGTCCTTCTGAGGGTCGGGAGCGGATGCGGCGGCCGTTCCCGCCAGCGGACTCATGGCCGCAACGGCCATGAGTCCGAAAACGGTCAGTTGAGATCGGAGGCGCATGCAGTATCCTTCTTTCGCATCGACAGATGTGCTGCGGGCGAGGCGCGTCCAAACATCTCGCCCGCAGTTAGATATAACAGGAATTTTGACTATTGTTCAAGATCTTGAGTTATTAAAATAAATACAGTGTTGTGTTAGTCACAGAGCGTCGCGAGTGTTGCGTTAATTACGGAGCGTCGCAATTAATGTTGACTTAACATCAAGCATCTGATCGGAAAATAGCCTAGCCCGCTCTGGACGCGCGATAACTCAAATCGCTCTAGTGTCCTCATTCGGCCATCGAGTAGCTCGACATTCTCCTCTAAGCGAAATCATCGGGCAATCCAGAATCACAGGCTGACTGTGATTTTGAGGGGCTGTCCACCGCCACGATCGATTCGCTTTCCGCAGTCTCAATACCAGTGAGCCTTTTTCATCCCGGCGCCGCGGCGGCTCATCGGGTGGTCAGGGCAGGAAACGGAGCACTACTAGGCGGGCGTCGGCAACCTCGCCCAGCCCGAGCTGTCCCAGGTCGATAGCGCTCAAGATGTCCGGCACGTGAGGCTGAAAAGGCTCATTCTGCGGAACTCCGACACCCACACGGCGTAAGGCTTCGTGGCTGCCCTGGACCGCAGACATCGCGGCCGGCACATTCTGTCCGCAACCGGCGGCAAGCCCGCAGACCACCGGGGTGCACCGATGTCGACTCTCAAGGTCACACGCGATTTCCGTCGGACCCGCATGCCAAGATTTCCGTGATCTAGCCCCCCGAGAGAGCAAGGTTCCCGTGAGCGTCTACAGCTGGCTTGATGACACCGCGTTCTGCGCAACGCACGTCCGCGGCCTCACCCCGCACGAGGCGTTGGCCCGACTCGGTATCGAGGTGTTCGACGGTGACGACGAGGAAGACGAGATCGAGGAGGGCCTCATCTGTGCCCATCCGGCCGAGGGCGGCACCATTCTGAGCGAGTGGAACGGCTTCGCGGGAACGATGGATGAGGTGCTGCGGCCCTTGTCGGCAGGAACGGTCACGGCAAGCGTCTTCGTCAACGTGAACAGGGTCGCGTCCTTCGACCATTACGCGGACGGCCGCAAGATTCTGTCTTTCGACCCGTTGATCCCCTACGACGCGGACGACGCCCCGCAGGACTACCTCGCCGACCGGATCGAGCTCGGCCTGGTCCACGGCAACTCGGAGGGTGGGCTTGCCGCGGCGCTGCAACTGGCCCAGCGCATCACCGGGGTACGGCCGAATACCTCTAGTCACATCGCGGCCGCCCACGGCGTCCTTGAGTACTGAACCTTTTCATTGTTGAGAGAGCCGGTGGTTCTGAAGAACAGCGATGGCCTTGCACAGGTGTCCCGCCTTGCCGGGGCTGCAGCGGAGCTTTCGCAGGATGCGCCAGCTCTTGAGCTGGGCGTTCGCGCGCTCGCCTGGACCGCGCAGGCGGGCGTGTGACCGATTGGCCCGCTTCTGCGACTCGGGCTTGTTCGTGCCCTTGTACGGAGTGCGGACCGGGCCTTCGGCTCCCTGGTAGGCCTTGTCTGCGAGCGTGATGATCCCGGCCCGTTCCAGCTGGCGCAGGATGCCCCAGATCCGGGCAGCGCTCAGATCGTGGGTGTTGCCCGGCAGCGCCCCGGAGGTCCAGAGGATCGTCCCGTCTGGTGAGGCGATGACCTGGACGTTCATCCCGTGTACCCGGTGCTTGCCGGAGAAGTACGGTCGGTCGGCCTTGACCCGGTCGGTGCGGATGAGGGTGCCGTCCAGCACCAGGTAGTGCAGGCCGTCCTTGCTTGCTTTCCGCAGCGCTTGCCGGAGCTTCGGGGAGCGTGCCGACAGCAGCTTCACTGTCTCCTCCACGTACCGCCACGCGGTCGTGGTCGACACTCCGAACCCGGCTCCGAGCTCGCTGAAGGTATCGCCCTTGCGTAGGTAGACCAGCGTGAGCAGGGCCTGCTGTCCGGGGTTCAGCCGCCGCCAGGTCGACCCGATCGCCTTGCGACGTCTGCGAATCAGGCCGGCTACGTAGCTCAGCGTTGAACGCGACAAATCGACGGCGGCGCGATAGAACAGCACCCGGAGCTCCTGGTTGTGACGGGCGTGGTTGTGGTGATCAACCCGTCTACCAGGAGCTTCTCTATGTCATCAGGCGAACGGCAGGCTCGCGATCAGGCTGTGACTTGCGGACCGCCATCGGCGGGATGAAAAAGGTTCAGTGGAAGCCGACCTTGGAAGTGCTGCTCGACCGCGTGCCGCCAGGCGGTCTCCGAGCCCGCCGCACTCTTACCGCCTCTCCATAACTCGTTTTACGGAGAGGGCGATGATGAAAACTGGACGTCAGCCGTTTCGATTGCCGTTGTCGAGCTGAGTGGTGTTGTGGCCGCTGCGTAGCTGGCGGAGGTCGGGGATGTGGTTGTACAGCGTGCCCGCGCTGACTCCGAGCAGCTTGGCGATCGAGGTGACGGAGTGTTCGGGGTTGGGCAGTAGATCGCGGGCGGCGCGCAGGAGGTCGGGGGTGATGACGGTGGGCCGTCCGCCGACGCGGCCGCGGGCCCGGGCGGCGGCCAGGCCCTCGCGGGTGCCGGAGATGATGAGTTCGCGGATGAACTCCGCCAGCGCGGCGAACACGTGGAAGACCAGGCGGCCGCCCGGGGTGGTGGTGTCCAGGCTCTCGTGCAGTGAGGTGAAACCGATCTCGCGCCGACGCAGCTCGGCCACCGTGGTGATCAGCTCCTGCAGGGAACGCGACAGCCGATCCAGCGACGGCACGACGAGGGTGTCGCCGGGCTGCATGAACTCCAGCGCCGCGGCGAGCTCGGCCCGCTCGGCACCGGCGCCGGATTTCTTCTCGGCGAAGATCCGCCGGCACCCGGCCGCCTTGAGCGCATCCAGTTGGCGTTCCAGGTTCTGGCCGCCGGTGGAGACCCGGGCATAGCCGATCTTGATGCCGGTCGGGTCGGCGGGTTCGGCGGCAAGCAGTTCGGCGGCGAGCGGGGGCGCGGTCACCCCGGCATTCTCTCAGAAAACGGTGCTGGAAGGTTGTTGACGACCCCCGGTTTTTGAAGGGGTTTTTGAAGGGATTTCGGGGCCTCCGGAGCCCCTCTTCCATGATCGTCAAAAAACGATCGTTTATTGAAAGAAAGAGATCATGGTTCGGCTATCGGCGCCTTTAAGTTACTCACCCCCCGACGCGCCCATAAGCCGCTCTCATTTCTTGCGCGCCATCCGGAAAGTCGGCAGACCTGCCCACATCCGCCCACTTCTCGTCTTCAGCGGCGCGCGCCTTAAATGCTTCTTCGGCGATCGCGATTGCGTCCGAACCAAGCAGCAGGCGCAGGGGCGGATCGTCGGTGTCGGCGATATCTATGATGATCTTAGCTATGCGGACTGGGTCTCCTGGCTGACTGTCAGCGCAGGTGGCAAGGAACCGGTACATCGCGTCGACGGTCTGGTCGTAGTTCTCGCTGGCCTGTCCTGTGTTGAGGGAGGCAGCCAACCAGTCGGTGCGCACTCCGCTGGGCTCGACCACCGTGACCTTGATGCCGTAGGGCTTCACCTCGTTGCTCAGAGACTCGGAAAAGCCTCCGACGGCGAATTTCGCAGTCTGGTAGGCGCCCATGCCTGGCGTACCTGCGACGCGGCCGCCGATGGACGATATCTGAATGACGTGGCCGAAGCGCTGCTTGCGCAGTACCGGCAGGGCTGCTTTGGTGACGTTGACGACGCCGAAAAGGTTCGTCTCGATTTGTGCGCGGAAGTCATCGTCTGAGGTTTCCTCGATGGCTGAAATGATGCCGTAACCGGCGTTGTTCACCACCACGTCGAGGCGGCCGAACTCCTCGACCGCTATCTGGATGGCCGCCTGGGCGGCTGCGGCGTCGGTGATATCGAGCGCGACCGCGCGGATGCGGTCGCCGTACTGGGCGACGAGATCGTCGAGGTCTTCGGGCCTGCGCGCGGTGGCGACGAGGCGATGGCCGGCA
>NZ_FZOD01000022.1:0-56403 GCF_900188345.1 Streptosporangium subroseum
CGTGTTCGCCGGTTCGGATCTGACCTGGACCGGTGACCTGGCGGTCGGTGAGATCGCCACGGTCACGTACTCGGTCACGGTTCGCGCCCCCGATCCCGGGGACAGGGCCATGACCAACAGCGTCGCCTCGTCCGTGCCGGGCAGCACCTGCCCTGTGGGCGGCGGTGGTCCCGCCTGCACCGCCACCGTTACCGTCCTGATCCCCGGACTGGCGGTCTCCACCACGGCGAACAAGGCGACCACGACCCCCGGCGACAGCGTACGGTTCACGATCACGATCGCGAACACCGGCCAGACCCTGTACACCGGGGCGGCCGTCACCGACGCGCTCGCGGGTGTGCTGGACGACGCGATCTACAACGGGGACGCGACGGCCACGACCGGCGGTGTCGTGTTCGCCGGTTCGGATCTGACCTGGACCGGTGACCTGGCGGTCGGCGCGACCGCGACCGTCACCTACACGGTGACGGTCAACGACCCCAGCACCGGGGACAAGGTCATGAGCAGTGTCGTCGCCTCGTCCGTGCCGGGCAGCACCTGCCCGGTGGGCGGCGGTGGTCCCGCCTGCACCGCCACCGTCACCGTCCTGATCCCGGCGCTGAGCATCACCCAGACAGCCGACGCGGCGACCACGACCCCCGGAGGCACGGTCGTCTACACGATCGCGCTCACCAACACCGGGCAGACGGACTACGCCGCGGCCACCGTCGTCTCCGCGCTCGACGGGCTGTTCCCGGACACGATCTACAACGGTGACGCGACCGCCACCACCGGCACCCTCGACTACACGGCGCCGAAGCTGACCTGGACCGGTGCTCTCGCCGTCGGCGCCAGCGCCACGATCACCTACTCCGTCACGGTGAAGGACCCCGACCCCGGTGACAAGGCCCTGACCAGCAACGTGACCTCGCCGACCCCGGGCAGCACCTGCCCGGTGGGCGGCACCGACCCCGCCTGCACGACGTTCGTGCGGGTCCTCGTGCCGGCACTGACGATCACTAAGGCCGCCGACACCGCCGTCGTCGTCGCCGGCAGCGCCGTGCACTACACGGTGACGATCGCCAACACCGGAGAGACTCCCTACGCCGGTGCCACGGTCACCGACGCGCTGGCCGGCGTGCTCGACGACGCCGTCTACCAGAACGACGCGACCGCCTCCGCCGGTACGGTCACCTACGCCGCGCCGGTGCTGACCTGGAACGGTGATCTCGCGGTCGGTGAGATCGCCACAGTCACCTACTCGGTGGCCGTCACCTATCCCGCCTCCGGCGACCGCGTCCTGAACAACGCCGTCGCCTCCGCCGAACCCGGTTCCACCTGTCCCGACGCAGGGACCGATCCCGGCTGCGCCGCGACCGTCACCATCCTCGTCCCGGCGCTGACCATCACCATGACGTCGGACACCAACGGTGACATCGTGGCGAGCGGCACCGTCCACTACACGATCGTGGCCGCCAACACCGGTGAGGCCCCCTACGCCGCCGCGACGCTCAGTGCCCTGCTGGCGGGAGTGCTCGACGACGCGACGTACAACGGGGACGCGGCCGCCTCCGGCGGCGTCCTCTCCTTCGCCGGCACCACCCTGGACTGGACGGGTGCGCTGCCCGTGAACGCGACCGCGGTCATCACCTTCAGCGTCACCGTCAACGCCCTGGTCACCGGTGACGGGGTCCTCGACGCCCAGGTCACCTCGGCGGTGACCGGTAGCACCTGCCCCGTGGGCGGCACCGATCCCGGGTGCTTCAGCTCGATCACCGTGACACCCACGAGCATCGCCATGACGGATCTGATCAACGAGTTCACGCTGACAGGCATGCCGAACACGACCGTGCGTGGCACGGAGGTGGTGACGATGACCGTCACCACGAACAGCGTCAACGGCTACACCGTCACCGCGCGGGCGAACTCTTCCGAGCTCGTCCCCGCGACGCCCGGCGTGACCGACCGCATCCCGGTCGCGAACCTGCGCGTCCGCGAGAGCGGCACCTCGGCCTTCTCGCCGCTCTCGGCGACGACCCCGGTCGTCGTCCACCAGCAGTCCGGTCCTTCGGCACCCGGTGGGGACGCCATCGGCAACGACTACGAGGTGGACATTCCCTTCGTCGCGGCCGATCGCTACTCCACAACGATCGACTACGTCGCGATAACCCCGTGACCTGCCGTCTCCCTCCGCACCACCACAGATCATCCACCTCTGTACATGACCGAATCATTCATTTCTATGTGAAACGCGAAGGAGAAGCCATGACAGGCACCTCTCACACCGGCGCCGCGCGGCGTGCCGCCGTCGCCTGCGGACTCGGCGTGATTCTGGCCGCCGTCCTCGCAGGCCCCTCCTCGGCGGCGCCCTCGCCGGATCCGTCGCCGGGGGGCGGTGACCAGAAGACGGCGACCAGAGAGGGGACCGGTGGGAAGGCAACCGCCGGAGAGAAGGCAGGCGGGAGGGCAGCCGCCGGAGATAAGGCGGATGCAGGAAGAGCGGCCGGTGGAAAAGAGGCCGCTGGAGAGAAAACCGGTGGAAGGGCGGCCGATGGAAAGGCGTCCGCCGCGAAGGCCGCCGCTGGGAATGCGTCCGCCGGGAACGTCCCGAGGCTGAGCATCAGCGTCGACAACGGCCGGACCGCCGCCCAGGAGGGGGACCGGCTCACCTACACCGTCACCGTCCGCAACATCGGCACGGCGGGCGCCCGAAACCTCCACCTCACCCAGAGCCTGCCGCCCGGCCTCAAGTTCGTCTCCGCCGACGGGCACGGTGCGGTGCGGCATGGACAGATCGTCTGGTCGGCGGACGTGAGGGCGGGCAAGGACGTCACCTTCCACACCACCGCCAAGGTGCAGGACACACCGGATCAGCTACTGCGCCTGGCCACCGTCGCCTGCGCGAGCACCGGAGCGGACGCCAAACCGATCGTCTGCGCCACCCACTCCGACGAGCTGCCGGCCGGCGCCGCCGCGGCCGAGGCCGCCCGCCTGGCGGCCCACCCGGCAACGGGCACCCTGCGCTACGTCCTGATGGGAATCGGGCTTCTGATCGTGGCGGTGGCCGGAACGCTGGTCGCCCGCCGCACGAGACGCCAAGCCCGCCTGCGGCTACCGTCCTGACCACGCCGGCCTGGAGTGTCACGATCTTTCTACGGCGGTCTCGGCAGACGGGATTGTGAGGTCGCAGTCCGTACGGCCTACTTTTGAACCATCTGAGCACGACCCGCGCATTCGATGCGCGGGTCGTGCTCTTTCATTCAGGAGTGGGAGCTGAGTTGGCCGTCCAGTGTCCAGATGCCGACCTCCACGCCGGTCACCCTGCTCCGGTACAGCTCACGTTCGGCCAGGATGCAGAGGTCGCCCAAGCCGAGCTTGGCCATCACGTGATCGGAGAAGGGCGTCCCGGTTCCCGCTCCCGAAAGGAGCGACCGAAGGAAGCTCTCTCCCCACTCGACGGTGCGGAGCACCCACGGTGCCTCCCCGAGGATCACGAGTTCGAGGAGCTTGCTCAGTTTGTCGGCGTACTGCCTACGGAGCCGACAGTCCGAGAGCTGGGCGATGTGATTTCCCGTCTCGATCGCAGCGGTGACGGGCAGGACGAGATCACACGCTCGTTTCTCCTCCAGCGCTCGCAGCACGTTCTTTCGGTCCTGGTTCTTCCCCGGGACGTCGAGGAGGTTGCAGAGCACCGAGGTATCGACGAACTCAACCCTGCGACCCACCGTTAGCCGATTCCCATGAGCCGGTCGAACTCGGTGAAGTCACGAGCCGGAGCAGAACGGGGCTGCTCCAGAAGTCCGGATGTGACGACCGTGCCGAGATCGCCTTGAGCCATCAGGCTGGGATACCCGTCCACCTCGGGAAGCTTCCGAAGGTGGGAAAGGCCGGTGTCACGGTCGCGAGAGCAGACGATGACATGTTGGTGGTCTTCTGGTCCCAGAGCCGAAAGCAGCGCGGGGCTGTGCGTTGTGAAGATCACTCGGGAGGCGTCTTCCTGTGTGGCCTGCCTGACCAGGTCAAGTATCTGGGTTGCCTGGGAGGGGTGCAGGCCGTTCTCCAACTCTTCGATCACCAGAGTCGGGGATCTTCCATCACCTTCCGTGCCGCGCACGCCGAGATCGAGATCCTGTCCTTGGCGGAGCAGGCTCGTGGCGATGGCAGCGAATCTTAGCAGGCCATCACTCATCTCCCGGGCCGGGGTGATCGCCCCGTCCTCCCTGAGAGCCAGCATCACGTCATTGAGCTCCGAACGGATCACCTCGATCCCCGTCACCTCGTGTTCGACGAGGTTCTGCACGCGGGTGACGAGCTGATGGAACCGCCGGGGATCATGCTCTGCCATGTGGCCGATCACAGCCGGGAGGTTCTCGGCGGTCCTGCGGAGCTTGGTGTCGCGGCTGGGAACGTACTGCCGCATGAGGTGAGGAACGGGGTCCAGATGGAAGACTCCTCGAAGCGTCTCCAGGACGTCCTCCGCGGCGGCGCGGACATGGCGCTCGGTCTCCGTCTCGCCTGTCAATCGGAGAGGGAGCTGGCTGGTGAGTAGCCGGGTGGAGCGGAAAGACGCTCTGGGGTCTCGCCCTCGGCGGCCGTTGTACCAGGTGGCGTCGATGCTGCCGGATCCGGGCTGTGCGTCTGCCGTCCGGAGAAGATCATGCGTGTCCTGGCGTGACGGATTACGTGTCAAACGAGCCTTTCCCGACATGCCGGTAAGAGTTTCGCTGATGATTTCCGGCTCTGGACGGACCTGGATCGTGACATCGAGATTTACATAGGAGTAGCTATTGCCCACCCGATGAGCGGCAATGACAGCGCACCCCAACCGGAACCGGTCCGTTCCATGGGGAGGGCACCCCTCTATGCCTCCGCGTAGCGGCCCCTCGTCGCCTCGCCGGCTGTCGAGCGCATCCACGAGGTCCGCCCCGGTGGCCAGGCGGGAGAGCACCTCAAGCCCGTCGAGCGCGTTCGACTTTCCGCTGCTGTTGCGGCCGATGAGTGCCGTCATGCCGCCCAGGGGCAGAGTCGCCTCACGAAAGGTCTTGAACTCGGTGAGGCGTAACTCGGTCAGGAACGGCTTCATATCCGAACGCTACATGTGCGCCCCCGGCTGAGGGGGCGCACATGGCGGGAGGGATCTACTCGTCGCCGGTGAGGGAGAAGCTGCGCAGGCGCTGGCCCGCCCAGAAGACCGCACCGATGGTCACGATGAGGAGGGCCGGTATGGCGAAGCTGAGCTTTATCTCGGTGGTGAAGAACGCCGAGGACGACAGTTGGTCGGCGATCGACTGGGCCCACTGCTGGATGGAGAACTTCCGGGCGCCGGGGACAAAATTGCCCACCACGCCCTCCCAGACGAGCGCGTAGATGATGCCGATCGTGACCGCGTGCCGGGTCAGCACGCCCAGCAGCATGAACACCGCCGCGTAGGCGATGCCGCCGATGAAGGAGCCCAGGGCGAAGCCGTACGCGATCCCGGATTCGAGGTTGACCAGCAGATAAGCCGCGATGAAGGTCGGCACGGCGGCGAACAGCGCGAGCATCGAGGCGGCGACCAGGAACTTGGTCTGGGCGATGACCGGCCGGGAGATCGGCTTGGCCAGCAGGTGGATGATCGTTCCGTCGTCGATCTCGGGGGCGATCACCCCGGTTCCCGCGATCAGGCCCAGCAGCGGCAGCATGGTGCCGATGGCGAAGGTCTGCATGAGCGTGACCGTGGTCCGCTCGTCGGTGACGCCGAGCAACCGCAGCAGGAGGGACAGGCCGATCAGCACCAGGGGCAGCAGGATCAGCAGCCAGATCCGCCGGCGGCCGAGGAGCGCCCGGTAGGAGATTCCAGCGATGACACCGTTCATGGTCAGCCGCTCCTGTTGATCAGATAGGAGAAGACGCTCTCCAGGTCTTCGTCGGCCGGGGAGATCCGCCAGATCCGCACGTCCGCTTCCTTGGCGACCTTGGGCAGCAGCCGGGTGAAACGCCGGAAGTCCACGGCCTGCACCTCCAGGCCCGCCTCGGTCAGGGAGACCGCGCCCGAGGAGACGTCGGCGATCAGGGCGGCCGCCAGGCGGCGGTCGTCGCTGGAGCTGACCCGGAACAGGTGCGGCCGGTCGGTCATCCGGCGGCGGATCTCGCGGAAGTCGCCCGAGGCGGCGTGGCGGCCGGCGACCAGGACCTCGATGTGCTGGGCGACCCGTTCCACCTCCTCCAGGATGTGCGAGCTGAACAGGATGGTCTTGCCCGCCGTGCCCATGTCGCGGACGAGGTCCATCAGGTGCATGCGCTGGCGCGGATCCATGCCGTTGAACGGCTCGTCGAGCAACAGGACCTGCGGGTCGTGCACGAGCGCCGCCGCCACCTTGACACGCTGGCGCATGCCCTTGGAGTAGGTCTCGATCCTGCGGTCCTTGGCGCTCTCCATCTCCACCAGGGCGAGGGCCTTGCGGGCGGCGTCGTCGGGGTTGGGGAGGCGGTGGAGCCTGGCGCTGGACAGCACGAACTGCCAGCCGGTGAGGAAGCCGTAGACGGCCTCGCGCTCGGGGACCAGGCCGATCGAGCGGTAGATCTCGTGGTTGTGCCAGATCCGGTTGCCGTCGAGGGTCACGGTGCCGCCGGAGGGGGCCAGGAAACCGGCCATCATGTGCAGCAGGGTGGACTTGCCCGCGCCGTTGGGGCCGAGCAGGCCGGTGACGCCGGGGCCGACGGTCATCGTGATGTCGTTGACGGCGACCACGTTGCCGTACCAGCGGGAGACCTGAGCCAGTTCGATGTTCATCGCGAGGCCGCCTTCCGGTATCGCATGATCAGGGCTGTCACGGACAGGGCGATCAGCGCGAGCATGATCACTATCGCGACCGCGGTCCCGGCGCCCGACGGGTAGATGCTGCTCTGTGCGGGCTTCGCCCCGAAGATCCCGACCTGTACGGCCGCGTCCACCAGGAAGAACGGGTTGATCAGCCAGGCCCATGCGGCGGCGGTGTCGTTGCCCATCGACTCCAACGTCGCGAACAGCACGGTGGAGACGGCGGAGGTGAGCAGGTAGAAGGCGATGACCGAGGCCACGCCCAGCCCGCGCCGGGGGGTGAAGGAGGCGATCGCCACGCCGATGCAGGCCAGCAGCACCGCGTAGCAGACCGCTCCGGCCATGCTGGTCAGGTAGGCGGCGGTGGGCGTGTCTCCGGGCAGGTCGATGAGCATCTCGCCGATGAAGAGCACGGTGAGCGGTACGGCCAGGAGCAGGAACATCGCCGTCGTCATCGCCGCGAGTTTCGCACCGACGTAGTCCACCAGCGTCACCGGGCGCGACAGGTAGAGCGGCAGCACCCGGAAGCGCAGGTCGGGCGCCACCGTGTACGGCGCCTGCGAGGCCAGGAAGATCGCGAGTACGGCCTGCATGATGGCCGCGTACTCGGTGTAGCCCAGTCCCTTCTGCTTGACCACCGCCATGATCGCGATGGAGACGACCGCGGGCAGCATCATCACGCCCACGAGCAGGAAGGGGATGATCTTCGCGCGGGCCGTGCGGCCGAGCCCGAACACCCCGCGCAGGCTGTGCACGGTCAGTGCCAGGACGGCGTGGCCGCGGCCGAGCCGTGCCCCGTCGTAGTGGCGATATCCGATGTCGTGAATGACACCCGTGGACTCAGACATTGACGGGCTCCCGGAAGACGTCCTCGATGCGCTGGCGGCCCTGTTCCATGCGGATGAGAGAGAGATCGAGCTCGCAGACCGCGTCGCGGAGCGTGTCGAAGGTCTCCGGCGCGCGGACGTGGACCAGGAGCATCCGGCCGTGGAAGGTGACGGTCTCGCCCAGCTCGGTGAGGCGGGCCGCCAGGGCGTCCTGGCCCTCCTCCACCTCGACCGTGACGGTCTGAGTGCTCTGGGTGAACTCACCGATGGCCGAGGAGCGCAGCAGCTTGCCGCCGTCGATCACGATGACGTGGTCGCAGACCCGCTCCAGCTCGCCCAGCAGGTGGGAGGTGACCAGCACGCTGATGCCGAACTCGGAGCCGATCCTGCGGATCAGCGCGAGCATCTCGTCGCGCCCCTGCGGGTCGAGGCCGTTGGTGGGCTCGTCCAGCAGGACCAGGCGCGGGTCGTGCACCAGGGCCTGGGCCAGCTTGACCCGCTGTTTCATGCCGGTGGAGTAGCCGCCCATCGCGCGGTAGCGCTCTTCGTAGAGTCCCACGTGGCGCAGCACGTCGGCAGCGCGCTCCCGGGCGGCGGTGCGTGTCAGGCCCGACATCTGGGCCATGTGTACGGTGAACTCGGTGGCGGACAGGTCGGGCGGCAGGCAGTCGTGCTCGGGCATGTAACCCACGACCCGGCGGATCTCCGCACCCCGGGTCGTCACGTCCATGCCGAGTACCTGAGCGGTTCCGCCGGAAGGTTCGAGCAGCCCCAGCAGGATCTTGATCAGCGTCGATTTGCCCGCGCCGTTGGCGCCGACCAGGCCCGTCACGCCGGGACCGACGGTGACGGTGAGCTGGTCGAGCGCCGTTACCCGGGGGAAACGTCTGGTTAGTCCCTCGGTGGCGAGGATAGTCATGCTCGGACACTATCTACCGCGTGTCGTAAATTCCTCCGCCACACGAAGGAGTTTTCCCTCCTCCATAAGGGCAGGAACGCGTCTTATACGGGTGAGGATTCCTGCACTGATCACCCTGAAAGTCGCATATCAGGCCAAGGGCGGTAGACCTTTCGGACGAGTGACCGCGGTCCTCGCCACCCGGCTGATCACGCGCGGATGCGGCACGGACCCCGCCCCCCAACCCGCGTCGCGGCTCGCCGGACGAGCTGCGGAGCCCACCTCGAACCCGCATCGCGGCTTGCCGGACGGACCGCGGAGGCCACCCCGAACCCGCGTCGCGGCTCGCGGGGCGGGACTCGGAGCCCGCTCCGAACTCGCGTCGTGGCTTGCCGGACCGGGCCTCGGAGCCCGTCCGGGAATCAGATGCGGCGGAGCCGTACGCGCTGGATCGAGTGGTTCGGGCCCTTGTACAGCACCAGGCCGGCCCGTCCCCGGGTGGGGGCGATGTTCTCCACGAGGTTGCGCTCGTTGATGTCGCGCCACACGTTCTCGGCGAACGTGGTCGCCTCCTCGGCCGACAGCTCGGCGAGATACTTGAAGTAGGACTTGGGATCCTCGAAAGCCGTCCGCCGGAGCTTGTGGAAGCGGTCCACGTACCAGTTGCGGATGTGCTCGACCTTGGCGTCCACGTAGATCGAGAAGTCGAAGTAGTCGTTGACCGCGAGCGCGGTGGGCGGGGCGGGCTGCAGGACGTTGAGGCCCTCGACGATGAGGATGTCGGGCCTGTGCACGGTCTGGGTCGCGCCGGGCACGATGTCGTACTCCAGGTGGCTGTAGACCGGAGCCGTGACCTCGGGCAGCCCCGCCTTGACGTCGGCGACGAACCTGACGAGGGCCCGCCGGTCGTAGCTCTCCGGGAAGCCCTTCCTGTGCGTGATGTTCTTCTCGGTGAGGACCTGGTTCGGGTAGAGGAAGCTGTCGGTGGTGATCAGCTCCACCCGGGGATGTTCCGGCCAGCGGGCCAGCAGGGTGTGGAGCAGCCGGGCCGTGGTGGACTTGCCGACCGCGACGCTGCCCGCGATGCCCAGGATGTACGGCGCGGGCCGCTGGCTGGCCCCGAGGAAGGTGTTGAGCGCGGTGCTGCGCTGCCTGGCCCCGGTGAAGTGCAGGTTCAGCAGCCGGGTGAGCGGCAGGTAGATGTCGGTGACCTCGGCCAGGTCGATCGGATCGTCGACGCCGCGCAGCTCCTCGAGTTCGTCCGCAGTGAGCGTCAGCGGCGTGTTCTTGCGGAGCTCGCTCCACTGCGCCCGGCTCAGTTGCACGTATGGTGACGCCGTGTCTAACCCGTTGGCCATGGTTCCGAAGCCTACTGATCGGCCGGCGGCGCCCTCAGGGGGGTACGGCGTTGCCCGATGCCGGGCAGGAATCTTGGGTTCCCACGGGGGTTCTCCATAGGCTCAGCGGCCGATCTCTCAAGGTGAAGGGGGTTGGCCATGTGCGGAATAGTGGGATACACCGGTCACCGGCAGGCGGTCGAGGTTGTGGTCGAGGGGCTCGGGCGGCTGGAGTACCGCGGGTACGACTCGGCGGGGATCGCCCTGGTCGGTGACGACGGCGACCTGATCGTGGAGAAAAGGGCGGGAAAGCTGGCCAATCTGCGGTCCATCCTGGTCTCCCGGCCCCCGGCGACGGCGACGGCCGGGATCGGGCACACCCGGTGGGCCACCCATGGCGCGCCGACCGACCGCAACGCTCACCCGCACACCGACTGTGACGAGCGGATAGCGGTCATCCACAACGGGATCATCGAGAACTTCGCCGCGCTCAGGACGGAACTGGAGAGCGAGGGGCACAAGCTCGTCTCCGAGACCGACACCGAGGTGGTGGCGCACATGCTGGAGGAGTTCGCCGTCGACGGCCTGGCGGAGGCGATGCGCCGGGTGTGCCTGCGCCTGGAGGGGGCGTTCACGCTGCTCGCGGTCTCGCTGGACGAGCCGGGCGTGGTGGTGGGGGCGCGAAGGAACTCGCCGCTGGTGGTCGGGCGGGGGGAGGGGGAGAACTTCCTCGGGTCGGACGTCGCGGCGTTCATCGCCTACACGCGCGAGGCGATCGAACTGGGGCAGGACCAGGTGGTCGAGCTGCGGATGTCGGGGATCACGATCACCGACTTCCACGGCCGTCCCGCCGAGACGAGGGATTATCACGTCAACTGGGACGCCTCGGCCGCCGAGAAGGGCGGTTACGACTACTTCATGCTCAAGGAGATCGCCGAGCAGCCTCAGGCCGTGGCGGACACGCTGCTGGGCAGGGTCGACTCGGAGGGCCTGCTGGTGCTGGACGAGATGCGGCTGTCGGACCAGGAGCTGCGGGACATCAACAAAATCATCGTTGTCGCGTGCGGGACCTCCTATCACGCCGGACTTATCGCGAAATATGCCATCGAGCACTGGGCTGGCGTGCCGTGCGAGGTCGAACTGGCCAGCGAGTTCCGCTACCGGGACCCGATCCTCAACCGCGACACGCTGGTCATGGTGATCACCCAGTCCGGCGAGACCATGGACACGCTCATGGCCGTACGGCACGCACGCGACCAGCGGTCACGGGTGCTGGCCGTCTGCAACGTGAACGGCTCCACGATCTCGCGCGAGTCCGACGCCGTCCTCTACACCCACGCGGGCCCGGAGATCGCGGTCGCCTCCACCAAGGCCTTCCTCACCCAGCTCGTCGCCTGCTATCTCGTGGCGCTCTATCTCGCCCAGGTCCGGGGAACCAGGTTCGGCGACGAGATCTCCCAGATCATGGACCGGCTGGCCGAGATGCCGTCCAAGGTGAACGAGGTGCTCGAAACCGTGGAGCCGGTCCGCGAGCTGGCCAGATCGCTGGCCGCCGAGCGGTGCGTGCTCTTCCTCGGCCGGCACGTGGGGTTCCCCGTGGCGCTGGAGGGAGCCTTGAAGCTCAAGGAACTGGCCTACATGCACGCCGAGGGCTTCGCGGCGGGTGAGCTCAAGCACGGCCCGATCGCGTTGATCGACGAGGGGCTCCCGGTCGTGGTCGTCGTCCCGTCCCCGATCGGCCAGCGCGTGATCCACGACAAGATCGTGTCCAACATCCAGGAGATCCGGGCCAGGGGCGCCAGAACCATCGTCCTCGCCGAGGAGGGCGACACGGCGGTCGAGCCCTACGCCGACATGCTGATCCGTATCCCGGCCGTCCCGACCCTGCTCCAGCCGCTGGTCGCCACGGTGCCGCTCCAGGTCTTCGCCTGCGAGCTGGCCGCCGCCAAGGGCCACGACGTCGACCAGCCCCGCAACCTGGCCAAGTCGGTCACGGTGGAGTAGGGGCGGGGGCCGTCACGGTGATCGCCCACGGGTGCGTGCCCACGATCAGGGCGGCGATCGCCGCCGCCGACAGGAGGAGGTCGGCCGGCAGGGAGCCGCTCGGCGGCGGGAAGGAGTCCGGCCAGAGAATGTCGAGCGCGAAGACCGCGCCGCCGGTGGCCAGCACGTGAGTGGAACGGGACCGGGTGGCGAGCACGGCCGCGACCACCTCGGCGGAGGCGACCGGGATCGGCCGCCTCCGCAGGGAACGGACCAGGAGCAGCGCGCAGACCGGGACCAGGCCGCCGAAGCCCAGCCACAGCTGGCCCGGCCGGGGGCCGCCGAGGGCGAGGTCGACGGCGCCGAGGAGCAGGATCATCCCGCCGAGCGTCACCCCGGCGTACAGGAACCAGGAGGCGGGCGGAGAGAGGAGCGCGGGCAGGCGGTCGGTCGTCGCGCCGGGACCGGAGCCGTGGCGGCGGGCGAGCACCAGCTCCGCTCCGATCACGCCCAGAAACCAGCCGGTGAAGGCGTCGAGCGGGGTGGACGCGAGAAAGAGATAGGAGTTGAATCCCAAGGTCGTGAAGGCGAGCCCCGCCACCAGCCCCGCCGACCGCACCATGCGGGTGATCCGCAGATAGTCGTGGACGATCGGCTCCGTGGCGGGGGTGACGGCCAGCTCCTGCCGCCGGGCGAACAGGGCGACCCTGTGCGGGTGGACCTTGCCGGACCACCGAAGGGCCCCGATCACCGTCAGCGCGACGGCCGTGAAGATGCTGAGGGTGACCAAGCTCACATCCCGGGAAAGAAAGATCCAAAAGGCCACTTTAGCCGGGTCCACCTGGGGTTCGGGTCACAATCCACAGCCTGTGGATAACTTCTATGGATTGCAGATGCCCATAAGTGGGAAAAGAACTGAGGTGCTCTTTCGTCCGGTTAATTAGCGATTAATGCTATATGGCGGATTTGACGGTAGCGGGTTAACGCGGCGCGAATCCGTCGAACAGGACGGACGGGACGCATCTCCTCCCCTGTGCGCCCTCACGGAACGTCGAACCGCGCCCCTGGACGCCCTCACGGAACGTCGGACCGCAACTCTGGACGCCCTCACGGAATGTCGAACCGCACCCCCGATCGATCGTGATGCGCACCCGAGCGCCGGCCCCTGGGAACCTTCACGGAACGTCGAACCGCCTCCCTCGCCTCGGAGGCGGCCGGCCGGAGCCCGCGGGTGACGGGCCGGACGGCGGATACCGCTCAGGCCCCGGGAGCCGCCCGCCGGCAGATTTCCCTGACCCGTGACGGGGGCGTCGCCATCGCCTATGTGATCGCCGGAGGTTAGATTCGGTGGAATGCGGACCGCGTACACCTCCGACCAGATCAGGGCGGCCGAGGCGGCACTGATGGCCACCGTGCCCGAGGGCACCCTCATGGAGCGGGCGGCCACCGGGCTCGCCGTGATCTGCGCCAGGATGCTCGGCGCGGTGTACGGCTCCCGCGTCGTGCTGCTCGTCGGCAGCGGCGACAACGGTGGCGACGCCCTCTACGCCGGGGCGCGCCTGGCGTCCAGGGGAGCCAGGGTGGACGCGATCCTCGCCGGGTCGCGGGTCCACGCCGGGGGGCTTGCGGCCCTGCGCCGGGCGGGGGGCCGCGCGTCGGACGCTCGCGACGACGCCGCGGTCCGAGGGCTCATCGGGGCGGCGGTCCTGGTCGTGGACGGGCTGGTCGGGATCGGCGGGACCGGGCCGTTGCGCGAGCCGTACGCGACCCTCGCCGGGCTCGCGAACGACGCGCCCGGCGAGGTGATCGCGGTGGACGTGCCGAGTGGAGTGGACGCGGCCGACGGACGGGTCGACGGGACCGCGATCACGGCGGACGCCACCGTCACGTTCGGGGCCTGGAAGACGGGACTGCTCGTCGATCCGGGCTCGCGGCACGCGGGGCGGGCGGAGCTCGTCGACATCGGGCTCGGCCCCTACCTGCCGGACCCCGACGCGTCCGCGCTGACCGACGCGGACGTGGCGCTGCGGCTGCCCAGGCCCGACGCCACCTCCGACAAATACCGCCGGGGCGTCATCGGGATCGCGGCCGGGAGCGAGCATTACACCGGGGCCGCGGTGCTGGCCGTGGGCGGGGCGATCCGGGCCGGGGCGGGCATGGTCCGCTACGCGGGCGTCGCCGAGCCGGTGGCGCAGGTGCGGGCCCGCTGGCCCGAGACGGTGATCACGACGCTCGCACCGGGGGAGGGGATCGAGGAGGTGGGCCGCGTGCAGGCGTGGGTGCTCGGACCCGGGCTCGGCACCGATGAGGACGCGCTCGCCATCGCCCGTTCGGTGCTGGCGAGCGACGTCCCGGTGCTCGTGGACGCCGACGCGCTGACGCTGGTCGCCAAGGACAGGACGCTGCTCCGCCGTACCGCACCCGTGCTGATCACTCCGCACGCGGGCGAGCTGTCGCGGCTGCTGGACGTGCCACGGGCGCGGATCGAGGCGCGAGGGCTGGAGCACGTACGGCGGGCGGCGGCGGATCTGGGTGTGACCGTGCTGCTCAAGGGCTCGACCACGCTGGTCGCCGAGGAGGGGCGGCCGGTCAGGATCAACCCCACCGGCAGCCCGTGGCTGGCCACCGGCGGCACCGGTGACGTGCTCGCCGGACTCACCGGAACGCTGCTGGCCGCGGGCCTCAGCGGGTACGACGCGGCCTCCTGCGCCGCCTACCTCCACGGAATCGCCGGTCAACGCGGACCGCTCGCCGCCGGGGACGTCGTCGAGGCGATCCCGGACGTGGTGAGATCGATCATGAATCGGCTCCGGGAAGACGGCTGACCTGCCAGACTGGAAAGATGAGCTCTCCGATGACTCCTGCCGAAGCGCGGGTGAACCTCTCAGCGATCAGGGACAATCTCGCGCTGCTCAGGAGTCACGCTCCGGGCGCCGAGACCATGGTCGCGGTCAAGGCCGACGCCTACGGGCACGGGCTGATCCCCGGCGCGCGGGCCTGTCTCGCGGGCGGGGCCGACCGCCTGGGCACCGCCTACGTCCGTGAGGCCCTGGAGCTGAGGGCCGCGGGGATCACCGCGCCCATCCTGTCGTGGATCATCCCGCCGAACGAGCCGCTGGACGAGGCGGTCCAGCAGGACATCGAGCTGTCCGCGGCCTCTCCCGGGCTGGTGGACGCGATCGCCGGGGCCGCGGGCCGCGCGGGCAGGGCCGCCAGGGTGCATCTGAAGGTCGACACCGGCATGTCGCGCGGCGGCGCGGCGCTCGCGGAATGGCCCGCGCTGCTGGAGCGGGCGCTGAGCAGGCAGGCCGAGGGCACGATCGAGATCGTCGGGCTCTGGTCGCACTTCGCCTGCGCCGACATGCCGGGAGACCCCTCCATAGCGCTCCAGCTCGCCGCCTTCGACGAGGCCCTGGCCGTCGCCGACAAGACGGGCGTCAGGGGCTCCCACATCATCAGGCACATCGCCAACTCGGCGGCGATCCTGACGCTGCCGCAGGCGCGCTACGACATGGTGCGGCCGGGCATCGCGACCTTCGGCCTGAGCCCCGTGCCCGAGCTCGGAGATTTCGGGCTGCGTCCCGCGATGACCCTGGTGGCACGGATAGCCCTGGTCAAGCGGGTGCCCGCGGATTCCGGTGTGTCCTATGGGCACCTGTATGTCACAGATCGGGAAACCACGCTTGGGCTGGTCCCCCTCGGGTATGCGGACGGGATCCTGAGGCACGCCACCAACCGGGCGGAGGTGCTGGCGGGGGGCCGGCGGCGGCGGATCGCCGGGCGGGTCTGCATGGACCAGTTCATGATCGACGTGGGAGACGACCCGTTGGCGGAAGGTGACGAGGTGGTCCTGTTCGGTGACGGTTCGCAGGGCGAGCCGACCGCACAGGAGTGGGCGGATTCCCTTGGCACGATCACGCATGAGATCGTGACCAGGATCGGTTCGCGGGTTCCACGCGTTTACCGGTGAGAGGCGTTTCAGGGGGTCGCATGAGTGTCATCACACGGCGCAAGGTCGGCATCGCGGGCGCGGTCGTCGGTGTCGCGTCCGCCGGCGTGGCCGCCGTGGCCTTCGCCAAGCGGTATGCCGTCGGCCGCATCAGGCTCCGTCCCGATCTGGAGTCAAGCGAGCCGCTGGGCGAGTTGCGCGGGCGCCCCGTCACGGTCGCCACCTCCGACGGCGTGAAGCTCTACGCGGAGGTGGACGGCCAGGAGGACGCCCCGCTGACCGTGGTGTTCTGCCACGGTTACACGCTCAATCTCGACTCCTGGCACTACCAGCGGCGCGACCTGTGTGACTCCTACCGCCTGGTCCTGTGGGACCAGCGCTCCCACGGGCGTTCGCCGCGCACCATGGACGGAAACTGCACGATCGACCGGCTCGGCGACGACCTCGCCGAGGTGATCGAGGCGCTGGTTCCCGGTCCGTGCGTGCTGGTCGGGCACTCCATGGGCGGCATGACGATCATGGCGCTGGCCGATCGGCACCCCGAGCTGTTCCGCGACAAGATCAAGGGGGTCGCGCTGATCTCCACCTCCTCCGGCAAGCTGGCCGAGATCTCCCTGGGCCTGCCCGCGATGCTGTCCAAGGCCGTGCACAAGGTCACGCCCGGCACGGTGTCGATACTGAGCAGGGGCGGCACGCTGGTGGACAGGAGCCGTCAGGTGGGAAACGACGTGGCCTTCCTGGCCCTGCGTCACCTGGGCTTCGGAGACTCCAAGAGCGTCAGCCCCACGGTGGTGGACTTCGCGGAGTCGATGATCCGTTCGACCCCGTTCGAGGTGATCGCCGAGTTCTATCCGGCGCTGATGTCGCACGACAAACTGAGCGCGCTGAGTGTCCTGAACGACGTGCCGACCTCCATCATGGTCGGTGACAAGGACTGGCTGACGCCCGTCGACCACAGCAAGGCGATGGCGGCGGCGCTGCCCCGGGCCCAGTTCACCGAGGTGCCCAACAGCTCGCACCTGGTCCAGCTGGAGCGGCCGACCGTCGTCAACGACGCGCTGCGTGACCTGCTCAAGCGGGCGGCCGCGAACGAAACGGACGACACGGACGACGCGGACGACACGAACGGCGCGGACGGCGCGAACGACGCAGACGGCACGGACGGCACGGACGGCACTGATGACACAGACGGATCGGATCGACGGGAGTGACAGAGAAGTGAGAGTCGTGGCGACCGCGGAGGAGATGCGGGAGATGGGAGCCGAGCTCGCCGGCCTCCTGCGCCCGGGGGACCTGGCGATCCTGTCGGGGCCGCTCGGCGCCGGCAAGACGACCCTGGTTCAGGGCATCGCCGACGGGCTCAAGGTGCGCGGCCCGATCACCTCGCCGACCTTTGTCATCGCCCGGGTGCACCCCTCACTGTCGGACGGCCCGGCGCTGGTGCACGCGGACGCCTACCGGCTCGGCGGCGACCTGGAGGTCGACGACCTGGACCTGGACGCCTCACTGGAGGACTCGGTGACGGTCGTGGAATGGGGCGAGGGGTTGGTGGAGGGGCTCGCCGACGACCGGCTGGAGATCTTCATCGACCGCGGCGAGTCGGACGAGGCCGGCGAGGCCCGGACCGTACGGCTTCGCGGGATAGGCGCGCGCTGGGAGGGCGTCGTCTGATTCGCCCCCGTAGGCAGGGGAATCCTGGCACCCTGGCACTACTTCCCATCTTGATATAGATCATCCGGGTCGAAGATCGACTATGGCGGGTTTGCCCATGTTTAATGGGGAAGAGGTGGGAAATCGTGCCGGGCGAGGGTCGTCGGCCGGAGTGCGAAGTGGAGTTCGACGGTGCCAGAGGTCAAGCATGTCGCGGTTCTAGGGGCCATCGCCTTTTTCGGGATGGTCGGATGCACGGCCGAGGCAAACTCGGGGAGCCCCACGGGGACGGCTACCTCGCCGGATCCGGCGATCAGCCGACAGGACATCGAGGTTCAACTGCAACCGGCCCGCGCCAAGGCCGGAGACAAGGTGTGGGTGCTGGCGAACTGCCCCATCCCTCAGGGGGGACCCGAGCATCGGGGCACCGCCTCCTCCAAGATCTTCCGTGTCCCGGTCACCCTCGATCCGATCCTGACGACGCCCACCCCCGACCCCTCGGCCACCGCCACGCCCACGGCCCGACCGTGGGTCCGCGGCCAGGCCACGGTCGCGGCGGGCACCGCGGTGGGCGTCTATGAGATCAACGCCAGGTGCGACGGGACCAACGACACCGGCAAGGCCAACCTCAGGATCGTGGCGTCCACCACGCCGAGTGCCACCCCCAAGCCCAGCACCACCAGGACCGTCATCAGCACCAGGGCGCCGGAGACGGGCGGCGGCGGCACCGCGGCCGGCGGCCCCGAGGACTCGAGCATGCCGCTCGGCATGACCGGCCTCCTGCTCGGTGCGGCGCTCGCGGGCGGCATCGGCTTCGCGGTCGTGCGTCGCCGCCGTTCGTAGATCTCGATGGCCGAACCAACTCGCTGGTCACGGATCATCCTGGCCGGAGTCATCACCGGTGCCGTGCTTGTCGCGTTCAACAGGGTCGGCGGCGAGGAGGAGAAGCCGCCGGCCCGCGCCGCGGTCGTGCCCAGCCGCATCGACATCCCGTCGCTGGGTATCAAGGCGCCCCTGATGAAGCTGGGCGTGAAGGACGGCGCGGTCGAGCTTCCGCCGTACGAGAAGCCGCAGACCGCGGGCTGGGTCAAGGACAGCGCGGTCCCCGGCGACCAGGGTCCCGCAGTGATCCTCGGGCATGTGGACACCAAGACCGCCCCGGCGGTCTTCTACAAGCTCAAGGACATGCGGGAGGGACAGGCCATCAAGATCGTACGGAGTGACGGCAAGGTCGCCCAGTATCGGGTGGACTCCATCGAGCGGGTGAGCAAGAACGAGTTCCCCGCCGACAAGGTCTACCTTGAGGACGGCCTCCGGCTGATCACCTGCGGGGGCAACTTCGACTGGGACAAGCACGAATATCGCGACAACCTCATCGTCTACGCCACTCTCGTCAAGACCTGAGACGGCTCGTTCCGGCGCTTCCCGCGCCTCACAACGGTGCGTTCTGACGCTTCCCGCATCTCACAACGGCCTGTTCTGATGCTTCCCGCGTCTCACAACGGCATGTTTGGCGCTTCCCGTGCCTTAAAACGGTGCGTTCTGACGCTTCCCGCGTCTCACAACGGCCTGCTCCGGCGTTTCCTTGTCTCACAACGGTGTGCTCCGGTCCCGCCGGTTTCAGCCGGTCGGAGCGTTGTCGCATCCGGTGGGACGCGTCCCCGGCCTCTCCCACCGGGGCCGTCCCGGCCCTTGTGGGGCAGGACGGATCCATGCCCGTCGCAGAACGAGCTAGGCTAACTGTTCGTGCTGGTCCTGGCTTTTGATACCGCGACCCCCGCCGTCACCGCAGCGCTGCACGACGGCGAGAGGGTTCTCGCCGAGTCGACGACGATTGACGCGCGTCGCCACGGCGAGTTGCTCGTGCCCACGATCGAGACGGTCCTGCGGGAGGCCGGAGCCTCGCTCCGCGACGTCACCGTCCTCGTCGCCGGCTCCGGGCCCGGTCCCTACACCGGGCTGAGGGTCGGCCTGATGACCGCTCAGGCCCTCGCGACGTCCCTGGGCGTCCCGGCGTACGGCGTGTGCACGCTTGACGCCGTCGCCTACGGCAGCGGGCTGACCGAGCCGTTCCTGGTGGCCACCGACGCCCGGCGCAAGGAGGTGTTCTGGGGCCACTACCAGGACCTCCGGACCCGATTGTCCGGACCCGCGGTGGACAGGCCCCAGGAGCTTCCCGGGGAGATCCCGCTGGTCGGCGCCGGTGGACGAATGTACGCCGAGACGGTCGGCGCCTCCCGCCTGCTGGACGCGCCCGACTATCCCTTCGCGGGAGCTCTGGCGGCGCTGGCCGCCGAGCAGCTCGGCGAGCGGGATGTCCGGGAGGTGGTCGAGAGCGGCACGCATCCCGTGCTGAGCCTGCCCCTCCCGATCTACCTGCGCCGCCCCGACGCCCGGGTGCCCTCGGCGCCCAAGAAGGTCTCTTCGTGACCGCGGTGCTGCGCCAGATGACCGTGGACGACCTGCCCTCGGTCATGAAGATCGAGCGGGAGACCTTTCCCGCGGACGCGTGGAGCGAGGGCATGCTCCGCGGCGAGCTGGGCGACCAGCCCAGGACGCGCCACTACGTGGTGGCCCTGGTGGACGACGAGATCGTCGGCTACGCCGGGCTCTTCGCCGCGGGGGACCAGGCGGACGTGCAGACCATCGCCGTCCTGGCCGAGAAGCAGCGGACCGGGATCGGCAGCGCCATGCTGACCGAGTTGCTGGCCGAGGCCGTACGGCGGGGCGCACAGTCGATCTTCCTGGAGGTGCGCGCCGACAACCCGGGCGCGCAGGCGGTGTACGGCGGTTTCGGATTCGAGCGGATCGGCGTGCGCCGCGGCTACTACGAGGACGGCACCGACGCGATCATGATGAAGAAGGACCTCAATGCGTGACGAACCTCTGGTCCTGGGCATCGAGACCTCCTGTGACGAGACAGGGGTGGGCATCGTCCAGGGGCACACCCTGCTGGCCAACACGATCGCCTCCAGCGTCGAGCAGCACGCCCGCTTCGGCGGGGTGGTGCCCGAGGTCGCCTCCAGGGCGCACCTTGAGGCGATGACCCCCACCGTCGAGCGGGCACTGGAGCGCGCGGGCCTGCGTTTCACCGACATCGACGCGATCGCGGTGACCGCGGGACCCGGTCTGTCCGGCGCACTGCTCGTCGGCGTCGCCGCCGCCAAGGCGTACTCGCTGGGCCTGGGTGTGCCGCTGTACGGCGTCAACCACCTGGCCGCCCACGTGGCCGTCGACCAGCTCGAACACGGCGCCCTGCCCAAGCCGTGCATCGCCCTGCTGGTCTCGGGTGGGCACTCGTCCCTGCTGCTGGTGCCCGACGTGGCCAAGGACGTCGTCTCGCTGGGATCCACGGTGGACGACGCCGCGGGCGAGGCGTTCGACAAGGTGGCCCGCGTGCTCGGCCTGCCGTTCCCCGGCGGCCCCTACATCGACCGGGCGGCCCGCGAGGGTTCCGGCACGGCCATCGCCTTCCCCCGCGGCAAACGCGACGACGGGACGCTCGACTTCTCGTTCTCCGGTCTGAAGACCGCCGTGGCACGGTGGGTCGAGGCCCGGGAGCGGTCCGGCGAGTCGATCCACGTGCCCGACGTGGCGGCGTCGTTCCAGGAGGCGGTCGTCGACGTGCTGACCCGCAAGGCACTCCAGGCGTGCGCGAAGTACGACGTCCAGGACCTGCTGATCGGCGGCGGCGTGGCGGCCAACTCCCGCCTGCGGGCCCTCGCCCAAGAACGCTGTGACGCGGCCGGCGTACGGCTCCGCGTCCCCAGCCCGGGACTGTGCACGGACAACGGGGCCATGGTGGCCGCGCTGGGCTCCGACCTCGTGGCCGCCGGCACCGCGCCGTCCCGGCTGGACATCCCGGCGGACTCCTCCCTGCCGATCACCACCGTCCACGTGTGATCCCGGGGTCGCCAAGACGTGACCACCGCCCACGGGTGATCCCGGGGTCGCTCCGCAGGTGATCCCGGGGTCACCGAGGCGTGGCCATCGTTCACGTATGACCCTGGCGCCGCCGAGGCGTGACCACCGTTCACGGGTGATCTCGGCGTCGTCGAGTCATGATCGCCTTCCACGTGCGCTCCCCGCTCTTACACGGAGTGGAGGGTGAGCGTCGGGTAGTCGGTGTAACCGCGGTGGTCGCCGCCGAAGGCCGTGGTGAAGTCGGCCTCGTTGAGCGCCGCGCCCAGGCGCAGGCGGATCGGCAGGTCGGGGTTGGCCAGGAACGACTTGCCCAGCGAGACCAGGTCGGCGCCCCGGCTCAGCCAGTGGGCGCTGGCCTCGGCGGGATCGGCGAACGACGAGTCGTTGGCGATGAGCGTGTTCGGCCAGAGCGCGCGGATCCGCCCGTTGAGCTCCTCCGAGGGACTCACCACGAGGTGCAGGTAGGCCAGGTCGAGCTCGGAGAGCGCGGTGACCAGTGCCGGGTAGACCTCGTGCATGTCGTCCTCGACCAGGTCGCCGGCACCGTTTCCGGGGGAGATCCTGATGCCGACCCGGGATGCGCCGATCGCGTTCACGACCGCCTTGGCGGTCTCCACGGCGAACCGGATCCTGCCGTCCACGGACCCGCCGAAGCCGTCCTCGCGCAGGTTGGCGTTCTGCGACAGGAACTGGTGGATGAGATAGCCGTTCGCGCCGTGTAGCTCGACCCCGTCGAAGCCCGCCTCGATGGCGCGGACGGCGGCGGCGGCGAAGTCCTGAACGGCCTCCTCGATCTCGGAGGCGGACAGCTCCACGGGGACCGGGATGTCCTGCATGCCGTTCGGCGTGAACATCTGCGTCGCGGGCTGTACGGCGGACGGCCCGACCGGCAGTCCGCCGGTGTTGTCGGGGTGGCCGATCCGGCCGGCGTGCATGAGCTGGGCGAAGATCCGGCCGCCCGCCGCGTGGACGGCGTCCGTGACCTCTCGCCAGCCGGTCACCTGCTCGTCGGTGTGCAGGCCCGGAGTGTTCATGTAGCCCTTACCCGCCTGGCTCGGCTGGATTCCCTCGCTGATGATCAAGCCGGCGGAGGCCCGCTGGGCGTAGTAGAGGGCGGTCAGAGAGGAGGGAATCCCGTCGACATAGGCCCGGGAGCGCGTCATGGGGGCCATCACGAGGCGATTGGGCAGCTGGAGTCCGCCGAGCGTGAACGGTGAGAAGGACATGACCATTCCTTTCATGGCCGACCAACTTGGCTGGCCAATGAGCATTTATACAACTTGGTCGACCAACTTGCAAGCGGTAAGCTCAAGGGGAACCAGGAGGAACCTGACATGGCTGAGCCGCTGCTCACTGAGGGTGTCGACGAGATCGAGACGCGCGAGGGCGATGAGAACGACCTGAGCTGTCTGATGGCTCAGGCGGCGCGTGGACATCGAGTGCTGCTCGCCGGTCTTCTCGCGGAGGTAGACCTCTATCCGGGCCAGGAACGTGTGATGGCAGCCCTCTGGGACAACGGTCCGCAGTCACAGAACGCCCTGGCGAAGATCGTCGGCATTGACGTGTCGACGATGACCAAGAGCCTGCAGCGTCTTGAGCGCAGTGGGTTCGTCAGCCGCAGCCCCTGTCCGACCAACCGGCGTATCAGTGTCGTGGACACCACACCCGCGGGGGACGCTTTGCGGCCGGAGCTCCGCAGGGTGCTGGCCGAGGCCAACCGGCGGATGACCCAGGGACTGACGCCCGAGCAGGCCGGCGTGCTGTCGTCCCTGCTCGCCTTGGTCCGGGACAACCTGTGCCCCGAGGCGATGGCGGCTGCGGCCGCACGCCCGGCCGGAGGGAATCTCAAGGCGCGGCACATCTCCTGACGGCCGGAACCGGCGCGGGGAACACCGCGTGACAGCTGTAGTTCGACGCGGGCACATCCCCTGACGATCGAAGCCGACATGGGGAACGCCACGTGACAGCAGGAGTGTGCTGCGGGCACGCTTCGTGATCACCGAAGTTTGCTGCGGGCGCACTTCGTGACCGCCGGAGCTTGATACGGGTACATCGCATGACCGTCGGAGCTTGCTGCGGGCGCATCGCGTGACCGCAGGGGGGACGCGCGCCGGTGGTCAGTCCTTGTCGGCGCGGGCGGGACGGAGAAGTGCTTCGGCGAGGGCCAGCATGGTCTCCTCAAGAGCGCCGAGACGGCGGGTGAGGTCGGTGCGGACGGGCTCCACGATCGCCCCGAGGGCCTCGGCCAGCTGTGCGCGGTCGGGCTGGGCGCGGAGCATGTCGGCCAGCGGGACGAGGGCGGCCTCGGTCTGGGCGACGTGCTGCTCCAGGGAGTCGAAGCGCCTGCCCTGACCGTCGGTCTGGACGTCAATGAGCGCGCCGACGTTCTTGTGCACGTCGCCGATGTTGAGGGTGACGGGCAGCCTGTCGACGCGCTCGTCCACGGACTCCAGGCGCTCGGCGGTCTTCTCCGCGCGGCCGTCCAGTGCGCACAGGCGGGAGTCGATCACTTCGATCCGGCTGGTGACGCGGCCCTCGATGTCGTCGAGGCGCTCGTCGATCGTGTCGAAGCGGCCGTCGACGATGATCTGACGGCCGTCCAGCCGGTCGATGCGGCTCTCGACGCCGTCGGCCCGGTCGTCGATCCGGGGCACGAGCAGGTCGATCTTGCCGTTCGTCCGTTCGACGGCGGCGAGCAGGCGGTCGGTCGCGCCGTCGACGGCCTCCCGCACGCTCGCGGGCAGGTCGAGCATCCCGGCCTCCAGGCGCCCGATGCGCTGGACGAGATCGGCCAGCGACCTGTCCAGGCGGGTGAACCGGTGGGCCGCGACCTCCATCTGGGAGTGGAGCCGGCCGAAATGCTCGACCAGTTCCTTCAGCCGGCCGTCGACGCCCTGGGTGCCGTCCATGACGGTCTGGAGGCGGGTGAGCGCCTCGTCCACGCTCTCGCCGACGGTGCCGAGGTCGGCCCAGAGGCTCGGCAGCTCGCCGAGAGGGGTGACCCGGTCGCGGACGGTGTCGACCCGCTGGCCCAGGGCGCCGACGCGTTCGCCCACGGTGTCCACGTGGTCGCGGACCGCCTCGACGTGCTGGGCCAAGCCCTCCGCCCAGGCCGGAGGGCGGACGGAGATGTCGTCCAGGCGGCCGTGGACGGACTCCAGCGTGCCGCTCAGCCCGCCGAGCTCGCGCTCCCTGACCTCTCGCAGCAACCACTCCATGCCTTCGAGGCGCTGACGGATCTCGTCCAGCACCGCGCCCTGGGTCCGCTGCTCGTAGACGTGATCCTGTGCCGCACGGGCGAGGAGCTCGCGCATCCGGTCGGAGATAGCAGTCTGACTGCCTGCCTGGAGCAGGGTGTGGTCGGAGTGATCCACCGAAAGCTCCTTCACTCGCCGACGGTCAGCCGCGCGGTGGGATTGGTTCATTTCGCTGTTGAACGCGGTCAAACCGCACGCGAGGGAGTGAACTCTCGCCCGGCAATTCTAGCCTTCTGATCAAGGTTCAACGAGGTCGAATTTGAAAGATCGTAATTGTCAATGAATTGTCCGAGTTTGCCGTTTCGGCTGGTCAGCAAGGATCGCATATGAAGGCGAACGGCCTGTCGATGATTCGGGTAAGAATGACAACCGCTGATTTGTCTCCGGAAAGTCGTAGGTCTTTCCGCAATTTGTCGACATCGACCGCCGAGCCGCGTTTCTTGATCGTCGCGTTGCCGACTCCGCGCTCGCGGAGCGCGGCCCGCAGCCGCTTGAGCGAGAACGGCAGCGTCTCGTGGACCTCGTACCGGGACGCCCACGGTGTCCGTACCGCGACGTCCCCGGTGATGTAGGCGATGTGCGGATCGAGCAGGTGACCCTCGACCGTCGCGGC
This sequence comes from Streptosporangium subroseum, assembly GCF_900188345.1. Lineage (GTDB taxonomy): Bacteria > Actinomycetota > Actinomycetes > Streptosporangiales > Streptosporangiaceae > Streptosporangium > Streptosporangium subroseum. The sequence continues at coordinate 25,217 of NZ_FZOD01000022.1, forward strand.
GATCTCCGCGACCAGATGGGCCCGGATCGCCGCGCCGTCCGGCTCGTAGATGTAACGGCCGACGGGACCGTGTCCGGCCTGGCCCAGGTCGGGGTCGGGCGTCATCGTGTCGCCCGACGGCAGGATCGTGGCCCTGCGATCGGTCTCGCCCGCCAGGGCGCCGCACCAGATCACGGCCTCCTTGACGTCGCCCTTGTAGGAGACCCACTCGGCCTCCGCTCCGGCGGGGATGAACTCGTAGGGGATCCCGGGGGCGACCTTGAGGCAGGCCGACCTCGCCTTCGCCACCATCTCCAGCACGTCGGGCCAGGGGGGCGAGTAGCCCATGGGGTCGAAGGTCCTGCCCCGGGCGGTACGGCGGGCGGGATCGGCGAACAGGACGTCGAACGCCGCCGGGTCGATCGTTCCGGCGTCCGCCGTACGGACGGAGACCCGATCGCCGAATCCCAGGGCCTCGGCGTTGGCCTGGGCGATCGCCGCGGTGAGCGGGTCGGCGTCCACGGCCTCGACGGTGCATCCGGCCCTGGCCAGCGCGAGGAGGTCGCCGCCGATGCCGCAGCAGACGTCGGCGACCCGGGAGCCGGGGGCGACGCGACGCGTCCTGTGGTCGGCGACCTCACGGCGGGTGGCCTGTTCCAGGCCGGCCTGCGTGAAGTACATGAGATCGGCGTCGGCGCCGAACTTCTCCCTCGCCCTCCGTCTGAGCCCGGCCTGGGTGAGCGCCGCGGAGGTCAGGCCGGCGTCGTAGGTCTTCCTGAGCCGGGTCACCGCCGCCACCGGGTCGTCGCCGACGGTCTCGGCCGCGGCCGTCAGGGCCTCCTGGCCGCGGGGTGTCCGCAGCTCCCGGAATGCGTCAAGGTCCACGTCGTCTGACGTTACCGCCTGGCGGGGACGCGGCCTCCGCCTCGCTCCGGCACCCCGGCGGAACACGCGCGCCGGTCCCGCCGGGCTCCCCGGCGTACCTCGGCGCCCCTCGACGTCCTCCGGCGTTGCCCGGTATATCCCTCGATGTTCCTCGGTGTTCCCTGATGTTCCCCGGCGTTCCTCGATGTTCCTTGATGGTTCATCGCCTACCTGGGCAGGTGCTGCCAGGTGGGAGCGGTAGTTTTGAGAGGGGTTGCGCATAGCTTGACGTTCGCGTGAAGCGCAGAAGGGCCATCCCGTGTTGACTGTCAAGCCCTCCTTGCATACTGTTCCGTATTGGCACTCTCCCGGTGAGAGTGCCAGATACATGCGACGAGGCAGGTCTGACACCCGCGACGGCAGACCGCTGGTCGCCTCTTCTAGATCATTCAAATCTGAAGGGGAGGTCCGACGTGACGACCGCCACCAAGGTTCCCGTTAAGCCGCTCGGCGACCGCATTGTGGTCCAGCCGCTTGAGGCAGAGCAGACCACCGCTTCCGGTCTGGTTATCCCAGACACCGCCAAGGAGAAGCCGCAAGAGGGCAAAGTCCTCGCGGCCGGTCCCGGCAACTGGGACGACAAGGGCGAGAAGCGGATTCCGCTCGATGTCGAAGTGGGTGACGTGGTCCTCTACAGCAAGTACGGCGGCACCGAGGTGAAGTACAGCGGCGAGGAGTACCTGGTGCTCTCCGCCCGCGACGTGCTCGCCGTCATCGAGAAGTAGTTCCAGCTTCATAAAGGTGACGTATCGAGCCCCGGGTCGCGTGAGCGCCCGGGGCTTTGATGCGCCGACGTACTTATAGAGGGGATTGTTATGCCGAAGACCCTGTCGTTCGAGGAGGACGCACGCCGCGCTCTTGAGCGTGGTGTGAACGCCCTTGCGGACGCCGTGAAGGTGACCCTCGGCCCGCGTGGCCGTAACGTCGTCATCGACAAGAAGTTCGGTGCGCCGACCATCACCAACGACGGTGTCACCATCGCTCGTGAGGTCGAGCTGGAGAAGCCGTACGAGAACCTCGGCGCCCAGCTGGCCAAGGAAGTCGCCACCAAGACCAACGACGTCGCGGGTGACGGCACCACCACCGCGACCGTTCTGGCCCAGGCGATGGTCCGCGAGGGTCTGCGCAACGTCGCCGCCGGCGCCCAGCCGCTCTCGCTCAAGCGTGGCATCGACCTCGCGGCCAAGGCTGTCAGCGACAAGCTGATCGAGTCCGCCCGCCCGGTCGAGGACAAGAAGGAGATCGCGCACGTCGCGACGATCTCCGCGCAGGACGTCAAGATCGGCGAGCTGATCGCCGAGGCGTTCGACAAGGTGGGCAAGGACGGTGTCATCACCGTCGAAGAGTCCAACAGCATGGGCCTGGAGCTGGAGTTCACCGAAGGTCTCCAGTTCGACAAGGGCTACCTGTCGCCCTACATGGTGACCGACCAGGAGCGCATGGAAGCGGTCCTGGAGGACCCCTACATCCTGATCACCCAGAGCAAGATCGGCTCTGTCTCGGAGTTCCTGCCGCTGCTGGAGAAGATCGCTCAGTCCAAGAAGGCGCTGCTCGTCATCGCCGAGGACGTCGAGGGTGAGGCCCTCGCCGTCCTGGTCACGAACAAGATTCGTGGCACCTTCACCTCCGTCGCCGTCAAGGCTCCGGGCTTCGGTGACCGCCGCAAGGCCATGCTGCAGGACATCGCCGTCCTCACCGGTGGCCAGGTCGTCAGCGAGGAGATCGGCCTGAAGCTGGAGTACGTCGGTCTCGAGGTGCTCGGCACCGCCCGCCGCGTCGTGATCACCAAGGACTCCACCACCGTCGTGGACGGCGCCGGTGACGCGCAGGCGATCGCCGACCGCGTCAAGGAGATCAAGCTCGCCATCGAGCAGTCCGACTCCGACTGGGACCGCGAGAAGCTCCAGGAGCGCCTCGCCAAGCTCTCCGGCGGCGTCTGCGTGCTCAAGGTCGGCGCGGCCACCGAGGTGGAGCTCAAGGAGAAGAAGCACCGTCTCGAGGACGCCATCTCCGCGACCCGTGCGGCGATCGAGGAGGGCATCGTCTCCGGCGGTGGCTCCGCGCTCATCCACGTCTCCAAGATCCTGGACGACCTGGGCCTGACGGGTGACGAGGCGACCGGTGTCTCCATCGTCCGCAAGGCGCTCATCGAGCCGGCTCGCTGGATCGCTGAGAACGCCGGCCTCGAGGGTTACGTCGTGACGACCAAGGTGGCCGAACTGTCCACCGGTCAGGGCTTCAACGCGGCCACCGGCGAGTACGGCGACCTGATCGCTCAGGGCGTCATCGACCCGGTCAAGGTCACCCGCTCGGCCGTCCAGAACGCCGCCTCCATCGCCGGCATGCTGCTGACGACCGAGGTTCTCGTGGTGGACAAGCCCGAGGAAGAGGCTCCGGACGCCGGTGCCAACGGCCATGGTCACGGCCACGGTCACTGATCTTCGTCGCTCCGTACGGCTCGCGTCCCCCCGAGGGGTGCGAGCCGTTCGCGTTTTGCGGTAAACCAAAAGGCCCTGCGGAGCGTCATGGCATGATGCGCGGAAGACCAAACGTCGTTCTAACAAATAGTCGGCTTATTTGGTAATCCAATGAAATATTGGTACAAATTCGAGTCGTTGCTGTCATCACTCGATTACTCCCCGTTATCGCCGCTTCAATGTGACCAATCCGTAGCCGTTTGCGATGACGACAGGTCATACCTGGGCGGGCATCATGCCTAACGTGACCGAGGGATGCGTCGCCGACGCCAAAAATGGGGTAAGGCTTGCGACGAGATCTGAAGGGACCGCCCATAGGGATGATCTCAAAGATCTGACGAGGCTCGCCGTTCAGGGAGATCGCACAGCGATCGAATCTCTGATCGCGCAGCTGAGGCCAATGGTTGTCCGTTATTGCCGTGGTCGTCTTGGCCGGGTTTCTGGCCAGTATCACATCGCGGACGATGTGGCCCAAGAAGTGTGTATCGCAGTGCTGTCCGCACTGCCCCGCTACCGGGACATGGGGCGCCCTTTCGCGTCCTTCGTCTTCGGCATCGCGTCTCACAAGGTGGCCGACGCGTTGCGTAGTTCCGTACGATCCGCCGTACCCACCCAGGATCTCCCTGACGGGCCCGACGAGGGGCCCGGGCCGGAGGAGACGGTGGTGCGCTACATCGAGGCCGAGCACGCGCGCCGGCTGCTGTCCAGGCTCCCCGACAACCAGCGCGAGCTGCTCATGCTCCGAGTGGTGTCAGGTCTTTCGGCCGAGGAGACCGGTAATGTACTGGGTATGTCACCAGGTGCGGTCCGCGTTGCCCAGCACCGGGCGCTGGCCCGGCTACGGGCGATGGCGGAGCTGGAGTCGATAGCTTGACCATGGAGCAGTCGAGCGGTGGTCAGAAGCGAGAACCTGGAGCGCAGGGCGGGACTGGCGAGGACCCGGAGCGAGCACGATCATGACAACGGTTCATCCGCGACGTCCGGCTCGGAAATACGGGCCGGACGAGGACCCGGCAGTGGCCGAGACCGACGCCGTCCTGGAGGCGCTCTCCCTCAGGAAGCCCGTCGCGAGCCTCGACGCCATGGTCGGCCTGCTGTCGGCGCTGATCGACGATGTCGATCAGCAAGGGCCTTCGGCGTCGATCACACCGCCCACCGATCAGCGGCGTTCTTCGGTGTCGATCACACCGTCCACGTAACCGCGGGCGTATTCCCAGCTCACGTAGTCGGTGGGATTGGGCTGGTAGGCGGGTTCGTGCACCTGCGGCTGGCCGTTCTCGATCATCTGGCGCAGGTTGCCGCGCAGCAGCTCCCAGTTGAAGTAGTGCTGCTCGCCGCACTCGGGACAGTCGAGGACCAGGCCGAGCACGCCCTGGGGCTCCAGCAGGGATCGGAAGACCTCCACGTCGGCGAGGTCGGTCATGGCCTCGTCGCGCTCGTCCGAGGTCAGCGGCTCGGGATCGTCAGGCTCACCCAGCGCCGCCGCCGGGTCGTCGGGGTCATCCGCGAACGGGTCGCGAGGGACATCGTCGAGCACGATCCCACCTTATGGTCTGGATGTGACAGACAGGTTCTGAACTATACGAGCCGGGTGCTCGCGGTCGGGCTCCGGGTCGCACGATTGAAGCGGCCCGTGCGGGCCGGGATCCGGAGAGCTCCAGGTCGCGCGATCGAAGTGGCCCGCGGGCCGGATGCCCCGTGGCCTCAGAAGCGTACGAGCCACGTGTTGCGAGAGCCGGTCCCTGAGGCGTACGAGCCACGTGTCGCACGAGCCGGCCGCGGCGCGAGGCCTCGGCGACGGGTTGTGCCGGCCCGCCGTGACGCGAGACCCCAGGGGTGTGTCACACGAGCCAGCCGCGACGCGAGGCCTCCACGCCCGCCTGGAACCGCGACTGCGCGCCCAGCTCGGCCATGGCGTCGGCGAACCGGGAGCGCACCGTCCTGACCGAGACCCCGAGCTGCCGGGCGATCATCTCGTCGGAGACCCCCTGGCCGGCCAGCCGCAGCACCTGTATAACGCCGTCGCCGCGGTGCGTCCACGGCAGCGGTGCCGCGCGGGTCCACAGCTCCTCGAAGAAGGAGCGCAGCGCTGCCACCACCACGGCGGCTCTGACCAGGTGGAAGTTGTAGGCGTTCTCCGCGAGGGTGCCGCCCCACTGGGCGGGCATGCCCGCGGCGTCGGCCCCCGCGACGAGGAACCAGCTCGGTACCACGTCGAGGGTGCGGACCTGGGCCCCCGCCCGCTCGAACCGGTCCAGCTTGTCGCGCAGGCCGGATATCCCCAGGGTGTGGACCGGGATGATGAACCGGGAGGAGAGCAGGTCGGTGCGCTGGGCCGCGATCCACTGGTCGGCGTAGCGGTGCGCGAAGTCGTTCACCGTCCGCTTGTCGGGAATGGCCGACAGCAACTCCATCGGCGGTGTCTGGATCGCCATGCCGATCACGCTCTCGTAGAGCTCGTCGGCCCCGCCGACCAGGGTCACGGGGAACTGACCGGCCTGGTAGTCGCGTCCGGCGTCGTACTGGTGGATGAAACCGCGGATCGACCCGAGTACGGTGTCGATCCTGCGGCTCTCCGCGGCCAGCCGGTCCAGTCGCTCGGCGACCAGGTGGCCGAGGGCCGTGGCGGGGTGCCGGGCGAGATACTCCCCGCCCTGCTCGTCGACCACGCCGAGCCTCACGAGGATGGCCAGCTCGCGGTCGAGCAGCTCCGGCGAGCCGTTGGTGGCCTCGGCGAGTTCGGCGCAGGTGGCGCGGTGCAGGCGCAGCACCGCGTTGTAGAGCGAGGTCTGGGCCGGAGTGAGGCCCAGGGTCTCCAGCGGATCGGGTGGTGCGGGTGTGTCAGTACGCATCGGCGAGGGGCTCCTGAAATGACACGGGTCTGGCGAGGATAACCCGGTGAATCATCCCTGTCCGGGCGTTGCTCCTAACTGATACGACAGTGTGTGCAACTTCGTGCAATTGCACGTTTGTACATTGCGGGTGAACCGATTGTGACGCAGGCTTGACGCAGCGTCGGCACCGGACACGAGTCACGTCGCCATCCGGACGCGGAGGGGGGTTCGGTGGCATGCCAGACGCCTCGTGCCGGTGCCGGTGACTCGGGAGGCCGAGCGGGTCACCGACCGCTCGGCCTCCCGCCTTTTCCCGGGGGGTGTTCCGCGAATTCGGGGGAGCCGAGCGGGTCATCGACCACTCGGTCCCTCGCCTTTTCCCGGGGGTGTCCCGCAGGTTTGGCCGCAGACTCTAAACTGTGATCCGGGGGTCGGCGCCTTTCCCCATCATGAGAGCGCCGTGGTAGGAGGTTTGCAGATGGCCAAGTTCACCGAACCGGGGCTCACGTTCGACGATGTGCTCCTGGTGCCCGCCTATTCGGATCTGCAGCCGGGTGAGGCGGATACCACCACGCGCCTGTCGCGCGGGATCACCCTCCGGATCCCGCTGGTCTCCGCTGCGATGGACACCGTGACCGAGGCCCGGATGGCGGTGGCGATGGCCCGTCAGGGCGGCATCGGCATCCTGCACCGCAACCTCTCCATCGAGGACCAGGCCCAGCAGGCCGACCTCGTCAAGCGCTCCGAGGCCGGGATGGTCACCAACCCGGTCACCTGCTCGCCGGACGACACCCTCGCCGACGTCGAGCGGCTCTGCGCGACCTACCGGATCTCCGGTGTCCCGGTGACCGACGCGAGCGGCGTGCTCGTCGGCATCGTCACCAACCGCGACATGCGCTTCGAGACCGACCAGGGCCGTTCCGTGCGCGAGGTCATGACCCCGATGCCGCTGGTCACCGCGCCGGTCGGCGTCTCCAGGGACGGCGCGTACGAGCTGCTCAGGCAGAACAAGATCGAAAAGCTTCCGCTGATCGACGCCGACGGGCGGCTCCGCGGGCTCATCACCGTCAAGGACTTCACCAAGAGCGAGCAGTATCCGCTCGCCACCAAGGACGCCGATGGCCGGCTCGTCGTGGGGGCGGCCATCGGCGTCGGGGACGACGCCGAGAAGCGGGCGATCGCCCTGATCGAGGCCGGCGTCGACGTGATCATCGTGGACGTCGCCCACGGTCACTCCAAGGGCTTGGCCGACATGATCGCCAAGATCAAGGCCAACAGCCGGGTCGAGGTGATCGGCGGCAACATCTCCACCCGCGCGGGCGCCCAGATGCTGGTCGACGCCGGGGCCGACGCGGTCAAGGTCGGTGTCGGGCCGGGCTCCATCTGCACCACCCGCGTGGTCGCCGGTGTCGGCGCCCCGCAGGTGACGGCGATCCACGAGGCCTCCCTGGCCGCCGGTCCCGCCGGGGTGCCGGTGATCGGCGACGGCGGCCTCCAATACTCGGGTGACATCGTCAAGGCCATCGCGGCCGGGGCCAACACGGTCATGCTGGGGTCGCTCCTCGCGGGCTGCGAGGAGTCTCCGGGCGAGCTGATCTTCATCAACGGCAAGCAGTTCAAGTCCTACCGGGGGATGGGCTCGCTCGGCGCGGTCCGCAACCGCGAGCGCGGCGGCACCTCCTTCAGCAAGGACCGCTACGCCCAGGCCGACGTCGGCACCGAGGACAAGTTCATCCCCGAGGGCATCGAGGGCCAGGTCCCCTACCGCGGCCCGGTCGCCGCGGTGGCCCACCAGCTCATCGGCGGCCTGCGCCAGGGCATGTGGTACTCCGGATGCCGCACGGTCGCGGAGATGCACAGCAAGTGCGAGCTCATGCCGATCACCTCGGCGGGCCTCAAGGAGAGCCACCCGCACGACATCCAGATGACGGTCGAGGCTCCGAACTACCACGGTCGCTAGTTCCCGGAGGACGGGGATCCGCCGAGCTCAGCGAGCAGGCGAGCCACATCGGCACTGTACGGTCCGCGCCCACCTGGCGTGAGTATCCATACACGCATGAAGGAAAGACATACATATGACTCAGGTGGAGATCGGGCGCGGCAAGAACGGCCGTCGTGCCTACGCGCTCGACGAGATCGGCATCGTCCCATCCCGTCGCACCCGCGATCCGGAGGAGGTCTCGATCTCCTGGCAGATCGACGCCTACCGGTTCGAACTGCCCGTCGTGGTGAGCCCCATGGACAGCGTGGTCTCGCCGAAGACCGCGATCGAGGTCGGGCGGCTCGGCGGTCTCGCCGTGCTGGACCTCGAAGGTCTCTGGACCCGCTACGAGGACCCGACGTCACTGCTGGCGGAGGTGGCGGAGCTCAAGGGTGAGGCCGCCACGAGGCGGTTGCAGGAGATCTACAACGCGCCGATCAAGGAAGAGCTGATCGGCCGGCGCATCGGGGAGATCCGCGCCGCCGGGGTGGCCACGGCCGTCCGGCTGTCCCCGCAGCGCACGGTCCAGTACCACAAGGCCGTCATCGACGCGGGCGTGGACATCTTCGTGATCCGCGGCACCACGGTCTCCGCCGAGCACGTCTCCGGCAGGGCCGAGCCGCTGAACCTCAAGCAGTTCATCTACGAACTCGACGTTCCGGTGATCGTCGGAGGTTGCGCCACCTACACCGCGGCGCTGCACCTGATGCGGACCGGCGCGGCGGGCGTTCTTGTCGGTTTCGGCGGCGGCGCCTCGCACACCACCCGCACGGTGCTGGGCGTGGTGGTGCCGATGGCCACCGCGATCTCCGACGTGGCCGCGGCTCGCCGCGACTACATGGACGAGTCCGGCGGCCGGTACGTCCACGTCATCGCCGACGGCGGCATGGGCACCTCCGGTGACATCGCCAAGGCGATCGCCGTGGGCGCCGACGCGGTCATGGTCGGCTCGCCGCTGGCGAGGGCCACCGAGGCTCCCGGCCACGGCTTCCACTGGGGGTCGGAGGCACAGCACCCCGAGCTTCCCCGGGGCAAGCGGGTCAAGTTCGACACGGTCGGCACGCTGGAGCAGATCCTGCACGGCCCCTCCTCCGTGGCCGACGGCTCGATGAACCTGATGGGCGCGCTCAAGCGCACGATGGCCACCGCCGGATACTCCGACCTCAAGGAGTTCCAGCGGGTCGAGGTCGTCGTGGCCCCGCACATCGGCTGACATCCCTTTCGAACGCCCGGTCTCCGCGGAGACCGGGCGTTCGGCGTTTCCCCACCCGTCCGTTGTCTCCCCGCCGATCCGGCGCTTCCCCGCGCATCCGGTGTTTCCCTGTGGGTTCGAAACTTTCATGTTCGTCCGGTGTTTCCTGTGGGTCCGGAGCTTCCTTGATCGCCCGTTGTCTTCCTGCGGGTATGGCGCCATCCGGCGGACCGATCGCTCTCCAGCCCGACCGCGGTCCTCGGCCGTGAGGTGCGCTGCGCGGGAGGCCCTGAAAGTGACGTATAGGGGAAAATCTGTGAATATTCACATGTGTTGGATGATCAAGAACTCCGGATCGCTCTCAGAGACGGCCCCTTCCACGCCGCGCTCCGTGCGGCGGTGGAGGCACGCGGCCTGACTCTGAGCAGGCTCCGCCAGAATCTGGAGGAACGCGGCCTGCGGGTCGGGATGACGAGCCTGAGCTACTGGCAGCAGGGGCTGCGCCGTCCTGAGCGGCCCGAGTCGCTGCGTGCCGTACGCGCGCTGGAGGAGATCCTCGTCCTGCCGCCCCGCTCGCTCATGGCTCTCCTCGGCCCGCCCCGCCCCCGGGGTCGCGGTCCCGGAGAGCCGCCGCAGAGCACCCTGCCGTACTCCGCGATCATGGAGTCCTCCCACACCCTGTCGGCCCTGCTGCAGGATCTGGACGGGGTGGCCGACGACCGGCGCCTGAACATCGCCACCATGTACGAGACGGTGCAGGTCGGGCTGGACCGCAGCATCGTCCGGCGCGAGACGCTCCAGGTGGTGCGGGCGCACGAGGACGCCGTCGATCGTTACATCATGATCTACTGGGGCGACCTGGGATGCGACGTGGAACGCGTGCGGATCCGCGCGCTCGAGGACTGCAGGGTCGGCCGGGTCCGCCGCGACGGGCCGACCGCCCTGGTGGTGGCGGAGCTATTGTTCGACCGGGTCCTCCAGACGGGGGACACCCAGGTGATCCGCTACGAGCTGGCCGACCCGAGCGGCGTGGAGACCACCAAGTACGAACGGGGTTTCCGCTTTCCCGCCGGCCAGTACGTGCTCCGGGTGAACTTCACGCCCGCCGCCCTTCCGGTCGGCGTCCGCCGTTTCACCCGCCCCGATCCCGGTGCCCACGAGCACGACCAGGGCGAGCTCGTCCTCAACGCCCACCACGCCGTCCACCTGGTGGCCGACACGCTCGAACCCGGCCTGATCGGCATCCGGTGGAACTGGCCGTGACCGGCCCGTGGATGTGGCGGGCGGCACCGCCGGTTGTGATCGGCCCGCCGGGATGTGGTGAACGGCCCGTGGAGAGGCCGTGAGCGGAGCCGTCAGTCGTGACCGGCTCGCCGGGACGGCCTGAGCGGTGACCTCACCGGGGCTCGGTGATCCAGGCCCCCTGCCGCATGACCCCGGCGACCTCCAGCTCGTCGGTGAGCACCACGAGGTCGGCCTGCTTGCCGACCGCGACCGAGCCCAGGCGGTCGGCGAGGCCGAGCACCCGGGCGGGGGTGAGCGAGGCGATCTCGGCCGCCTCGCTCAGGGACAGGCCGACCTCCCGGACGGCGCGCCGGAACGCGACGTCCATGGTCAGGGTGCTGCCCGCGATGGTGCCGCCCTCGGCCAGCCGTGCCACACCGTCGGTGACGTTGACCTTCATCGTGCCGAGCCCGTAGACGCCGTCGCCCGCCCCCGCGGCCGCCATCGCGTCGGTGATCAGCGCGGTGCGGCCGGGTCCCGCGACGTCGTAGGCCAGGCGCACCATCGCCGGGTGCGCGTGCACCCCGTCGTTGATCAGCTCGACCGTGACGCGCTCGTCCTCGAGGAGCGCGGCGATGGGTCCCGGGTCGCGGTGGTGCAGCGGCGGCATCGCGTTGTAGAGGTGGGTCGCGACGCTGCCGCCCGCCTCGATGCCCGCGATGGTCTGTTCGTAGGTGGCGTCGCTGTGCCCGAGAGCGGCGATCACGTTGTTCGCGACCGCCTCCCGGATGGTGTCCAGCGCGCCGGGCAGCTCGGCGGCGATGGTGAGCATCTTCACGTGGCCGCGCCCGGCCTTGAGCAGTCCGGTGAGCTCCTGCGCCGACGGCTCCCGCAGCAGGGCCGGGTTGTGCGCGCCGCAGCGGGCCCTGGAGATGTAGGGGCCCTCGAAGTGGATCCCGGCCAGCAGGCCCTCCTCGCACAGATCGGCCAGGGCGGAGGTGGTTCCGGCGAGGTCGTCCAGGGTCGCGGTGACCAGGCTGGCCATGAGCGTGGTGGTGCCGTGCAGGCCGTGCAGGGCGGCGATCCGGCTCGCCTGCTCCGGATCACCCGTCGGGAAGGAGCCACCGGCTCCGCCGTGACTGTGGATGTCGACGAAGCCCGGCACGACATACCGGCCGCCGAGACCGTGGCCCGGCCCGGGGGCGGCTCCCTGGCCGATGTGGGTGATCCGGCCGTCTTCGATGGTGAGCCAGCCTCCGTGGACACCTTGGGGGGTCACGATGCGGGCGTCGGTGAGTGTGATGCTCATGGAACCATCCTCTCCGGTTCTCGGGTGCCGGCCGTCATCGAATTTCCCCTGTGTGGAGACTCGGGGCTCCGGCCGCGGGGATCTCAGGGGGAGAGGATGACGGATCTGGTGAGGTGGAGCGGCTCGTCCGGGTTGAGCCCCCGGACGTGCGCCCGTGCCACGGCCACCCGCTGGATCTTGATGAGCTCGGCCATGGGGTCGAGGGCGCTCTCCAGGAACGATCCGCCGGTGGCCTCGACCTCGCCGCGCAGTCCCTCGGGGGCCTCGCCGAGCATCCAGGTGATCCTTCCCGGTCCGGCGATGCTGATCGGGCCGTGCCGGTACTCCATCGCCGGGTAGGCCTCGGTCCAGGCCCGGCAGGCCTCGCGCATCTTCAGCCCGGCCTCCAGGGCCAGGCCGTAGGCCCAGTCGCGGCCCAGGAACGTGAACTGCTCGGCGGTGATCAGCTCGTCGGGGAGCGGAGCGGAGAGAGCGCGCTCGGCGTCGGCGATCGCGTCGGTCAGGTCCTCGTCGAGGTGGGCGCGGAGCAGGGCGAGCTGGGCGGTGGCGAACCGGGTCTGCACGACCGATCTCTCGTCGGCGAAGTCGAGCACCACGACCTGGTGGGCGAGCCCCACGACCGGGGTGTCCGGGTCCGCGGTGATCGCGGTGATCCTGGTGCCCGGAGCCTTCGTGCCGATCTCCTCCAGCAGCTCCAGCACCTCGGTGGTGGTGCCCGACCGGGTCAGCGCGAGCACCCGGTCGTAGGAACGGCCGGGCAGCGGGGCCTCGGACGCGGCGAACGCGTCGGTCTCCCCGTGTCCCGCCCCCTCCCGCAGCGCCGCGTAGGCCTGCGCGATGAACCAGGAGGTGCCGCAACCGACCACGGCCACGCGCTCATCTCGCTGAGGCAGCGCGTCGGCCGGGACCATGCCGACGGCGCGACGCCAGCAGTCGGGCTGGGACGCGATCTCGGCTTCGGTGTGCGTGGTCACGCGTTACCTCCTGGAGCGGCCTGTCACTGATTGCTTTTCGCCAGTAGCGAGCATAGTTATGCGGGCGGAAACCCGGATGCGGGTGCTTACCGGCCGGCCTCCATGAGTGCGAGGTAGCCGTCTTCGAGGGTCGGCTCGGACGGCTGGGCCGAAGGATCGGGGGAGGTGGCCGCGAGGATCCTGTAGCGCGTCCCCCCGCCGTCGGGGCGGGAGCCCACGATCCTGCCCCGCGAGGGCGCGGGACCGGGAGTGGTCACCGTCCAGATCCGCCGGTCGGCGCGGGAGACCAACTCCTCGACGTCCCCCTGGAACACCAGGCGGCCCTTCACGAGCACGGCCAGGAACCGGCAGGTCTGCGCCACGTCCTCGACGATGTGCGTGCTGAGCAGGACCGTGCGATCTTCTGCGAACTCGGTCAGCAGGCCGCGCAACCGGATGCGCTCCTCGGGGTCCAGCCCGGTCGTCGGCTCGTCCACGATGAGCAGGCGGGGGTCGGCGAGCAGTGCCTGGGCGATGCCGACCCGCCGCAGCATCCCGCCGGAGAAGCCCTTGAGCTTGTGGTCGGCGTGCTCGGTGAGCGCGACCGTCTCCAGCAACTCGCCGATCCTGCGTCGCCGGAGGGAACGGGAGTCGAGTCCCTTGAGCAGGGCGATGTAGTCCAGAAACCGCCGCGCGGTCAGGTCGGGGTAGACCCCGAGCTCCTGGGGGAGGTATCCGAGCACCCGGTGCACGGCCAGGCGTCCGTCGGCGGTGGTGATGTCGTGCCCGCCGACGCGGACCGTCCCGGAGGTGGGCCTGAGCAGTCCCGCCAGGACGCGCATGAGCGTGGTCTTGCCCGCTCCGTTCGAGCCGAGCAGGCCGTACATGCCGGTCGGCACGTCGAGGTCGATCCCGTTGAGGGCGTGGACGCCGCCCCCGTAGGTCTTGGTCAGGCGGGAGATCTCGATGCGCATGTCAGGACTCCGTCCGGATGGTGTGGAGACGGGTAAGGAAGAGTACGGCCGCCGCGAGCGCGATCATCACGCCGATCCAGAGGAAGGCGACGGCCGGCGTGGCCTCGGGCCGCAGGAAGTTCAGGGAGGCGCCGGGTGACGGGCCGTAGACGATGCCCTCGGGGGGCAGGATGACGTTCGGGGGAATCGTCAGATTCGAGCCGTAGTCGAGGAGGCCGTAGGCCACATACTCGCTCTTGGCCGCGAAGATGCTGCGGGACAGGGTCGGCATCATGGTGGCGGGGATGAGGTTCCCCCAGAACCAGTAGACGACGAACAGCACGCGGAACAGCATGACCGGCATCAGCAGGGGCCCGGCCAGGGCGAGCGCCCCGAGGAAGAGCAGTCCGGGGACGACGGCCGTCACGAAGAGCGTCACCGCCCAGCCCAGCGCCGCGGGCTCCCCCTCGGTGATCGCGTAGGCCACGGCCCGGCCGAAGTAGGCGAGCATCAGCGGCACGGCGGTGGCCGTGCACGTGCCGAGATACTTGCCGATCAGACGGCCGGTACGACCGGCAGGGGTCGCGTCCAGGACCCCTGCGACGCCGAGCAGCCGGTCACGGATGAGCCGGTCGGCGATCAGGCATCCGTAGACGATGGGCAGCAGGGACATGAGCAGGGAGGCCGACGAGATCATGGCCGTCTTCGAGGCGAGCCCTTCGCCGAAGCCCAGGTCCAGCGTCACGTACGTCGAGCCGAAGGTGGCGACGGTCGCCGCGTAGGTCAGTCCGTAGACGATCCACAGGACGGGCCGGCGGATCTGCATGCGGAACTCGTACCGCATGGTCGCGATCATTCGGTCTCACCCCCGGTGAGGGTCCGCTCGGCGTTGCCGAGCAGGGGCCAGGCCGCCGCGACGAGCAGCAGCGCGGTCGACAGCAAGGTCAGCCGGTTGGGCAGCCATTCGGCGGCGGATCCCCAGCGCGTGGTGGGGAACAGGTAGAGCAGCCGGGGCACCGTGCTCTCCCGCAGGACGCCGGAGAACATCTGCTCGAACACCCAGACGGACGCGACGACGGAGGTGGCGGCCGCGGTGCTGCGGAGGGTGACAGCGGCGAGCAGTCCCAGGGCCGACAGCCAGAGCAGGGGGGACAGCCAGGTGAGCTGGCCGGTCAGGCCACCGGGTGCGCCGGGGATCAGCTCCCACCAGCCGGTGGCGACGAGCAGCACCGAGGCGGCCAGGGCGCAGAGGGCCGCCCAGCCGACCGTCACGACCAGGCGGCGCAGCAGGGTCGGGCGATATCCCCCGGGCAGGGTGAGCAGCAGTTCCACGGAGCGATCCCGGCCGATCAGCGAGGCGGCCGCGATGCCCGCCACGAGCGGGATTCCCGTTTCCAGAGCCCCCAGGAGGAACCACGCCGTGTTCCCCTCCCGGGAGCCGAGCCGCGTGCCGAACGCGGCGAGGGCCGCGATGAGGAGGACGAGGGCCGGGGGCGCCAGCAGGGTCGCGGGACCGGCTCTCCGTATCTCGTACGACCAGAGATCGAGGGATTTCATAACCGGTGAGTTGCGCGGGCACGCCGGATCGGTTCACCTTTGCCCACGGCTGTCACGGCGGCGAGTGTCAGGGCCGGGGCGAGGACGACCGTGACCGAGCCGGTCGTCCAGAGTCCCTGGAGGCCCTCCAGGACGGGGACGCCGGCGAAGGCCAGCGCGTGGACACTCCACAGCGCCAGCGCGACGCCTGTCGCGCCCTCCGGGTTCCAGCACACCGACAGCAGCAGGCTGAGCGCCGAGAGCGTCGCCATGGGTCCCAGCCACGTCGTGATCAGTGAGGTCAGTCCCAGGGGGGTCGCGTTCAGCAGGGCCAGCACCGCCGAGGAGAGCAGCGCCAGGATCAGGTCGTACCCGAAGACCAGGGTCACCCGGGCCAGGAGGATGACCCGTGGTGACGTCGGGGTGACGGCCACCAGTTCGAAGGCCCTGTCGTTCTCGGGGCCGTACGATCCGGCGACACCGGCGGCGGCGATCAGGGGGACGGCCAGGGCGAGCACGAACTCCGAGGCACCGCTTCTGGCCAGGGTGAAACCCACGCCGGCCACCATGATCAGAGCGGAGGCCAGCCAGATCGCCGGATGCAGGAGCCGGGCCTCCATCGTCAGCAGCACCCACGCCCTGTACGGCCTCGGCCGGGTGGGCGTCTCCACGCGGTCGTGCGCGGCCCTCGCCAGAACGGTTCGCACGATCTCCGGCCCGGGGGGAGGCGGAATGCCGTCGTGGATTCCCGACAGTTCAGGCCATTCGTTCATCGAGACACCCCCTCAGGGTCGTTCGGGCGTGATGCAGGCGGCTTTTCACCGTGCCGACCGGAATTCCCAGCACGTCGGCGATCTCCCGGTGACTCAGATCGTTGAGAAAGGCGAGCACGACGACCTCGCGTTGCGCCAGGGGCAGCCGTGCCAGCGCCGCCTGCACCCGGTCGCCGCCCACGGCCAGCTCCTCCGGCCCGGGCAGTCCATCGACCACCTCGGCGCCGTCGGGCGGTTCGGCCGGGAGGGGAGGCGGGAGGCCGCGAAGGCGGTTGTGCGCCTGCCTGCGTGCCACCCCGAACAGCCAGGTGCTCACGGTGGAGCGGCTCCGGTAGGTGCCCGCGGAGCGCCACACGGCCAGCAACGTGTCCTGAAGGATCTCCTCGGCCGTGCCCCGATCTCCGGCCAGCCGGTAGAGGAAGGCGAACAACGGACCGGCATATCGCTCGTACAGCTCGGTCAGCGCGCTCGCGTCACCGTCCGCCACCCGGGCCAGGACGAGCGCGTCTCTCTCCTGGGCGCGCGAACGACGGCCCGCGACGCCGAACCAGCGCAGCGCGATCGTCTGATTTCCCCCATCCACGACAGGTGTGTAGCGCGGGTACCGTCCCCCGGTTCATCAAAACGTTCAAGGATGTGTCCCGCGGCCTCGCCGTGGCCGATCCTCGGCGCTCGATCTTCGAGCGGTCGGCCCCGGTCCGGTGGGGTTTTTCCGCCGCGGGCGACAAGAATTGACGGAAAGGCCCTCCGCTGTCCACCGGCGTGTCGCCCGGATCCTGCCCGGCGTTCGCTACTGGTCAGTAGTGATGCTTATGGTTGGTGGGTAGATATATGGCGCAAGATGACGTAACACGACAAGCCGGACTCCAGGGGGATGCAGCATGACGGCGCGAATGGGCACCGCACGGCTCGGTCCTGCCGAACGGACCGCCGCACTGAACCAGATGGCCGCCGAAGAGCTGGACGTCGTGGTGATCGGCGGCGGGGTCGTCGGCGCGGGGGTCGCACTGGACGCGGCGACCCGCGGGTTAAGCGTCGGACTGCTGGAGGCACGCGACTTCGCCTCCGGCACCTCGTCCAGGTCCTCCAAACTCATCCACGGCGGGCTGCGTTACCTGGAGCAGCTCAACTTCGACCTGGTGAGAGAGGCGCTCCAGGAACGGGCACTGCTGCTCCAGCGCATCGCCCCGCACCTGGTCCGGCCGGTGCCGTTCCTGATGCCGCTCACGCACGTCGGCTGGGAACGGCCGTACATCGGGGCAGGCCTGGTGATGTACGACATGCTGGGCTTCTCCTTCGGGT
This sequence comes from Streptosporangium subroseum, assembly GCF_900188345.1. Taxonomy (GTDB): domain Bacteria; phylum Actinomycetota; class Actinomycetes; order Streptosporangiales; family Streptosporangiaceae; genus Streptosporangium; species Streptosporangium subroseum. Next base: position 42,654 of record NZ_FZOD01000022.1, read on the forward strand.
TCACCCGGGGCGTTCCCGGGCACCGGCACCTGTCACGCAAGAGGGCGTTGCGGATCGCGCCCTCGCTGCGGCGGACGGCGTTCACCGGTGCGGTGCAGTACTGGGACGCCCAGGTCGACGACGCCCGCTACGTGGTGACCATGCTGCGGACCGCCGCGACCTACGGGGCCAACATCGCCTCGCGGGCGCAGGTGGTGGGCTTCCTGCGCGAGGGGGAGCGGGTCACCGGCGTCCGGGTGCGCGACCTGGAGGCCGGGCGTGAGCTGGACGTACGGGCCCGGCAGGTGGTCAACGCCACCGGGGTGTGGACCGACGACATCCAGGCGATGGTCGGCGGCCGGGGACAGATCCACGTACGCGCCTCCAAGGGCGTCCACCTGGTGGTGCCGCGCGACCGGATCCACTCGCTGACCGGGATCATCCTGCGCACCGAGAAGTCGGTGCTGTTCGTGATCCCCTGGGGCCGTCACTGGATCATCGGGACCACCGACACCGAGTGGGAGCTGGACCGGGCACACCCGGCGGCCTCCCGCTCCGACATCGACTACGTGCTCGACCACGTGAACGCGGTGCTCTCGGTGCCGCTGACCCGCGAGGACGTCGAGGGCGTCTACGCCGGGCTGCGCCCGCTGCTGTCCGGGGAGTCGGAGGAGACCTCCAAGCTCTCCCGCGAGCACGTGGTGGCCCATCCGGTGCCGGGGCTGGTCATGGTGGCCGGAGGGAAGTACACGACGTATCGGGTCATGGCCAAGGACGCCGTGGACGCGGTGGCGCACGGCCTGGACCAGCGGGTCCCGCCCTCGTGCACCGACCGGGTCCCGCTGTCCGGGGCGGAGGGGTATCAGGCGCTGTGGAACTCCCGGCAGCGGCTGGCCCAGTCCTCGGGGCTGCACGTGGCCAGGATCGAGCACCTGCTCCAGCGGTACGGGTCGATGATCGACGAGATCCTGGCGTTGATCGAGCAGGACCCGTCGCTCGGCAAGCCGCTGACCGGCGCGGACGACTACCTCAGGGCGGAGGTCGTCTACGCGGCCAGCAACGAGGGCGCCCGACACGTGAACGACGTGCTGACCCGGCGCACGCGCATCTCGATCGAGACCTTCCACCGGGGGCTGGACGTGGTCGAGGAGGTCGCCGAGCTGCTCGCCGGGCCGCTGGGATGGGACAACGAGCAGGTCAAGAGCGAGGTGAAGTACTACACGAAGCGCGTCGAGGCCGAGCGGCTCTCCCAGGAGCAGGACACCGACCAGGAGGCCGACGCGATCCGCCTCGGCGCCCCCGAGATCGTGCCGGTGGCGGGCCCCGACCCGAAACCCGTGTAGCCGGGCGCGGACCCCGTATGGGCCCCCGGGCCTTGAGCGGGGCCCGGGGCGGTCCCGGGTGATCCGGGCCCCGGCCCAGGTTCGGGCACCGGGCGGATACGGCTCCCGCCGTGAAGGCGGGAGCCGCAGGGGGAATCAGACGCCGTGGGCACGGCTCCCGCCATGTCGGCGGGAGCCGTACGAGGACCTAGCGGGTGAAGGCCTGGAACTCGGCGGCGCGCAGGTGGTCCCTGGCGGGGCTGGCGGTGGAGCAGTCGGTGGCGGAGTTGGGGTCGTTGTCCTGCTCACCGGCGTAGAGCGGGTTGCCGGTGCACTGGGTGGAGACGGCCCGCAGGGTCAGGTGGGTCGCCTTGGTGGTCGGGATCTTGAAGGAGTCGATGAGCAGGTCGGCGCCGCGAGGACGCGGCAGGCTGGTCTGGAAGGCGTCAGAGGGGCTGGTGTAGACCCGCTTGTAGGAGGCGGGGGACGCGCAGTCCTTCTTGGTGGCGTCGCAGGCCAGGACCTCGAAGGCGCGCAGGGCGCTGAAGCGGTTCTGCGTGCCGGGGTCGGCCGGATCGTTGATGCTGGGCCGGAGCATGGCGCTGACCTGGACCCTGCGGACCTCGACGGGCTTGGTCCCGGCCAGGTCGACGGTGACGGACTTGCCCTGGACCGGACCGGTGAGTGAGGCCCAGTTCGTCGCCTCGGTCTCGTCGATCAGCTGAGCCTGGTTGACGCCGTCACCCGTCGCCGTCGCACCCAGTGCGGCGGAGGCGTGGTTCTTCGCCAGGGGCAGGAGCAGCGGCAGCTTCAGGCCGGGCAGCACCACACCCTTTACCCGAGTGTGTCCGAACCCGTTGCCCACGACCACGAAGTCGTAGGAGCCGGGGGTCATCTCCACGGTGTCGTCGAGCTCGGTCGCCGGGTCGGTGTCGGCCACCGGCACGACGCGACCCTCGTAGTCGCCGACATAGAGCTTGAGCGCCGCGTCCTTGGCGTCCAGCAGCGGCTTGAGCTGCAGGCTGCCGTTCTTGCCCTTGGGGTCGACGAAGCTGGGGGTCGGGTCGGGGTCGTTGCCCCCCACGCTCGCCGCGCCCTCGCCGAGACCGTGCTCGGCGAACGCCCGCCACATGATCGCCTGGTTCGCGCCGCCGAAGCGGATGGCGTCCGCCGCGAGCAGCGCGTCGCGGTGGTCGACGTAGCTGACCGCGCCGGAGGCCATCAGCAGCAGGGCGTCGAAGGAGACCTGCGCCCAGCGGCGGTTTCCGGGGCACTGGGCCACCGGGGTCTGGCCGTCGGCGCACGCCTTCTGCTTGGCGGGGCTGCCCTCGCCGTACCGCTGGATGAAGGCCTTGCGCACGTCGAACTGGGTGGCGGACCAGATCTCGCCGTCCGCGTGCACCTGCGTGCCGACGATGTCGTAGGAGATGTCGCTGTAGTTCAGCGGGGACTTGGACATGTCGTAGTTGCGGATGCCCGCCTTCTTGTCGCCGGTGACGTAGCCGCCGGTGACGTAGGGGGTGTCGCCCGCGGGGCGGAAGCCGTACTCGTAGAGCTGTTCCATGGCGAACAGGTCGGAGGTGCTCTCGTTCATGGCACCGGCCTGGGCGCCGCTCCATCCGGCGTTCGGGCCGCCGATCATACGACCGGAGATCGCGTGGGTGTACTCATGCCCGATCACCGACATGTCGTAGTCGCCGTCCACGCACGGGGCGTAGAACGAACCCGCGATCGGCTGCCAGAGATACATGTTGGTGATCGGCGCGACCCCGTCGGGACCGGTGATCTGGTTGGCGTTGTCGCGCACGCTGAGCACCCGGGCGCCCGCCTGGGCGTTGCCGCGCTCGGGGTCGCCGCCGAGGCCGCCCCGGCCGCCGTTGTCGGTCTGCATGTTCCAGGCGGTCTCGGTGAAGCCGAGCCGGTAGGACCAGTCGTGCATCCGGTTGTGCATGGCGTGCAGGTTCGCCATCGCGGCTTCAAGATCGGCCTCACCCGGCTGGTCGAACGTGGCCGGGTCGCACTTGGCCGTGTACCACTTGTTGGTCCAGGGGTAGGCGTAGTTCCGGCTCGGCGTGATCACGTTGCTGCGGGTGCCGACGCTGTTGGAGCTGCCGCTGGCCCGGTTCTCGACGGTCCTGGTGGCGTTGCTGATGCTGGTGTTCGTCGGCTCGCCCGTGACGTGGTCCACGTCCCAGGCCTTGCCCGTGCCGGGGTCGCCGCCGACCACGTAGTCGCAGCGGGCGCCGGACGTGTAGCACCACGTCTGGCGGGTGTCCACGGAGGAGTAGTTGGCCGGCGGGTTGGCCGGGAAGGCCTCCCAGCTCGGGCCGACCGGGGCGTTGCCGTGGCCGTGATCACGGTCCTGGTCGTAATCGTGGTCCACGAGGTTCTCGCGGGTCATGATCTCGCCGCTGACCGCGTCCACGTGGGTGGTGTAGCCGGCTGCCTCGCTCTCCGCACCGCCGATCAGGACGACCTGGAAGGCGTTGTGGATCCCGTCCGGTGCGGGCACCGCGACGGGGGTGGCCTGCTTGGTGCGCGCCGTGGCCAGGTCGATCCCGCCGTCCCTGGCCGCGATCTCCAGCGCCTGCTGCTCGGTGATGCCCGCGGCGGGGGGCGCCTCGGTCGAACGCGACAGGGTCGAGGTGACGTGGACGATCGTGCCGTCCTTCACGCCGACCACGACCTGCCCGTCGATGCCGGCCGGCAGGCCGCCGAACTTCTGCCTGAGCAGTACGGCGTAACCGTCCCCGATGGGGTTGACCGCGATCTTCTCCAGCCCGTCCACGGCTTCGCCGGAGAGGCCGAAGAGAGTCTCGTTCGCCTTGATGTAGGCCCGCGCGGCCTGTTCGGGGTCGGCGCCCAGGCCCTCGGCGAGTGGCGCGGAGTCGGTGATGACGGCCGGGGTGCCGAGGGTGTTCCACCGGATCGTCGCGGTGCTCGCGGATCTGGACAGCGAGACCGGGGGTGCGACGCTGCCCTGCCGGTTGTCCAGGTCCGGCTTGGCGCTCTGCTCGGCCTGGAAATCGTGGATCTTGGGGGACTGCCCGCCGGGTTCACCGTTGGCGATACCCGGAAGGGGAAGGGCGAGCGCCGCGGTCGCGGCTGCGATGACGGTGATGCGTAACCAGGGTTTGGTCGACACCGATCCTCCTGCGTAGATCTGGCCGTCGTCGGCCATGCCACCTGTGGATCACAGGTGGTGCGCAAGAAGTAACATCGATCAAGAGTTCTGACAAGATCTTGTAAAGGATGATATGTCGGTGTAATAGGAGCTCCGATAGTGATCGCCGAAAATCCCATGAAGTTCGGGATCTTCGCTGGTGGAGGGTGATCCCGAGGTCGGGGAACAGTCGTGGCCGGGGAGTTCTCTGCCCGCGTCCGGTCGCAGACGATGACCGGCTACGTCGGCAAGCCGGCCGAGACCGGGATCGACCGGCCTCCGGTCTCCTGAGGGTCCCGGCCCAGCCGCCTGACCGGCTTGATCAACAGCAGTGCCGCCACCACGCCGACCGTCACCAGGGCCGACCCCAGCATGAAGGTGCGCGGTTCGACCAGCGCGGTGACCGGACCGGCCAGCGCCTGCCCGACCGCCATGCCCGCGACCGACCCGGCCACCTGGTAGGCGTTGACCCGGTTCACCACGTCCGGCGCGACCTGCGTCTGCACGCTGGTCGACCACATCACCGACCAGAACGCCAACGCGCACCCCCCGAGCAGGTGCCCGGCCATCAGCAGCGGCAGCGGCAGCCCGAGCGCGACCGTCAGCGGCACCGCCACGTACCCGCTCAGGGCCATCGCCCCGGCCGCCAGCGGCCTGCGCGGCCTGAGCCTGATCGCCACCAGCCCGCCCAGCACGGTGCCGAGGCCGAGCGCCGCCATCACCCAGCCGTAGTCGGCCCCGATGACCTGCGACGACAGCGGCACGTACGGCCCGATCACCAGAACGCCCCAGAACACCCAGACCAGGATGACCGACCACATCCAGCTCCTGGCCCTGAACTCCTCCCAGCCCCTGCGCAGGTCGCTCCACATGTCGGAGGGCTCCGGCCTGGGCACGGTGACCCGGACCAGCAGCAGGCACACTCCGCTGACCAGGAACGTCGCGGCGTCCACCGTGTAGACGACGACCGGCCCGGCGACGACGATGAGGACTCCGGCCAGCGCGGGACCCGCCAGATGGGTGACCGCCTCGGCGATCTTCAGCGTCGCGTTGGCCCGCTGCGGATCTTTGGCGACCAGGGAGACCATGCCGTTGACGCCCGGTTCGAACATCCCGGCGGCCGTGCCCGACAAGAACGCCGTCACCAGCAACAGGGCGTACGGCGGAGCACCGTCCAGGAAGGCGACGGCCACGACCCCCTGGGTGACGACCCTGACCACGTCCGCGCCGATCATCAAGCGCCGGGCGCCGATCCGGTCGGCGACGACCCCGCCGAACAACATGACCAGCACGGCCGACGCGGTCCAGAGCGCGAGCACGTAGCCGACGCCCGCGATCCCATAAACTTTCCCGATCGCCAGCGCCGAGGCGACGGGCATCATCGCGTCGCCGAGCAGCGAGATCGTGCGGGCCCCGAAGTAGAGGGTGAAGCTCCTTGTCCACATGAGCCTTAATTCTGGATTTTTCTAGATCAGGGCACCGGTGTCCCAAATGACATCATTGGGTACATTTGCGCCATGCCTCTGGATTGCCCGGAAAAGCCCCGGACGCCTCCGGGCCCGCATCGCGTGGTCGCCCTGGTCGCCCCGAACCAGGAGCTCTACCCGGTCACCTCCGCCTCGGCCGTCTTCGGCTACCACGGCCCCGACATCCCCCGGCACTACAGCTTCAGCCTGTGCGCCGAACACCCCGGCTCCCTCCCCACCACCGTCGGCGTCCCCATCCAGGTGGACAGCGGCCTCGAAGCCATCGACGACGCCGACACCGTGGTCATCGCGGGCTGGACCCTCGCCCCCTCGCCCGCCGTGCTCCACGCGGTGTCCCAAGCCCATGCCCGAGGCGCCCGCATCGTGGCCGTCTGCGCCGGAATCTTCATCCCCGCCGCCCTGGGCCTCCTGGACGGCCGCCGCGCCTCCGTCCACTGGGAACTCTCCGGCGAACTCGCCGCCCGCCATCCCCGCGTCATCCCCGACCACACCGTCATCTACGTCGATCACGGCGACGTCGCCACCGCCGGAGCCTCGGCCGCCACCCTCGACCTCTGCCTTCACCAGGTCCTCCAGGAGCATGGCGCGGCCCACGCCATGCGCATCGGCCGCCAGCTCGCCGCCGGTCCGCACCGCGAGGGCTGCCAGCGCCAGTACCCTCCCCTCCCCACCACCGGCCCCATGCCGGACTCCCTGGCCCCCCTGCTCGAATGGCTCCTCTCACGCCTACCCGACCCGATCACCGTCGAGGACATGGCCGCCCGCTCGGGCGTCTCCCCCCGCACCCTCACCCGCCAGTTCGCCGACCAGCTCGGCGTCCCACCCGCCCGCTGGCTGCTGGAACGCCGCCTGGCCGCCACCCGCGCCCTGCTGGAGGAGACCGACCTGCCCGTCGAGACCATCGCCACCCGCGTCGGCCTCTCCTCGGCGGTCAACCTCCGCCGCCGCTTCTACACCGCCCTGCGCACCACCCCGGCCGTTTACCGCCGTTCCTTCCGCTGAAGGTCTCGGGCGGTTCCGCCGCGATCACGACCAGGGGCAGCCGTATCCGATCGTGACCGGGCCGGGAACGGACCCTGTTCGATCAGGCCGGGACCGGCCGTACTCGATCGTGACCGGGCCGGCAGCGGACCCTGCCCGATCAGGCAGGAAGCGGGGCGGTCAGGAGAAGGGGATCCAGGCCTGGTCGGCGAGGCCGTTCATGTCGCTGACCTTCAGGCCCAGATCGGAGACCGTCCAGAGGCTGTCGCCGATGACGATCGAGCGGCGGATGCCCGGATCGTAGGTGACGAAGTCGGCGCCGGGCGCGGGCTTGGGCTTGGGGTGGACGACGGTGCCGGTCCTGGTGACGGCGGAGTCGTCGATCTTGAGGACCAGGGCCGCGCCGTTGGTCTGCTCGGCGCCGGTCCAGGTGCTCAACGGCAGGACGGCCATGCCCGTCTTGGCCCAGTAGAGGAAGGCGTGCGGATCCCACTCGGCCTCGGAGCCGGAGTCCTTCTGGAACATCTGCGACAGGCGGCGCGGGTTGGCCGGGTCGCTGACGTCGAACAGCGAGACCTGGGTGCCGAGGGTGCGGCCCTTCTCGCTCGCCTCTTGGCCGACGCCGATCAGCCGTCCCTCGCCCGCCGGGTGCAGGTACGCCGAGTAGCCGGTGATCTTCAGCTCGCCGGTCTTCCTCGGCGCGGCCGGGTCGCGCAGGTCGAGCGTGTAGAGCGGGTCGACCTGCCTGAACGTCACCACGTAGCCGACGGGGCCGATGAAGCGGACGGAGTAGATCCGCTCGCCGGCGCCCAGGCCGCCGACCTCGCCGACCTTGCCCAGGGTGTCGGCCTTGAGCACGTAGACGGCACTGGAACTGCTCTGCCCGGCGGTCGAGGTGGTGGCGACCCGCAGATACCCCTCGTGCTCCGACAGGGAGTACTGGTTGAGCAGGCGGCCCGGCACCTTGCCCGAGGCGACGTAGCGGGGCGCGCCGGGCGCGGTGATGTCGAACCGGTGAACCTCGGTCTCCTCCGGCGGCTCGACCGGCGTTTTCGGGGGCACGGGAGTCGGCGGGGCCTTCGTGAGGGTGGGGACGGACGGGGGAGTCGGCTCGGAGGCCGGGGGCACCGCCGGGGTTTGCGCGAGGGCGGGGGCGGGCGTGGGATTCACGGGGACCGGCGGCTCCGACGGCGTCGACTCGGACTGTGGCGCCGCCGGCGCGGCCGGGGTCGCCTTCGGGAGCTCCGTCGCGGTCGCCGTCTCGGTGGGCGCCGGTGGCGCGGAGTCGTCGATGATCGGTGGGTTGATCGGCCGGGGCCACCACCAGCGCGGGTTGCTGGTCACGTACAGGCTGCCGCCGGTGCCGTAGACCGTGTCACCGTCGGCCGCCACGCCGATCGGCGCGGTCTCGGCGATCTCGGTGACCCCCGGTGACAGGTCCAGGCTGTGCACGGTCAGCATCGACGTCCCGGTGTACTCGGCGGGATGGCTGATCTGCTCGCACCCGACCGATTTCTTCGAGGTCGTGCCGTCCGCGGCGGTCACCTCGAACGTCGGCAGCCACGCCTCGATCGGCGTCTTGGCCACGACGTCCATGTTGCGCCGGGTGCGCTCGTTCTCGGAGAGGTCGGGCCCGGCGTCGGGGAAGTTGATCTCGGGCTGGCTGCGGACCACGATCCGCACCGTCGAGCCGACCATCCTGGCGTCCACGTGGGCGCCGTTCGGGGTGAGCGAGCCGATCACCTTCGGCGCGCCGGACAGGTCGACGAGAACGTAACGGGGCCCGGAACTCGCGGGCCGCTTGGCCATCGCGCCGAACGGGATGATCCCGCCACCGGAGAACAGCACCAGCGCCCGGTCCCCGCTGATCAACAGGTCGGCCGGGGCCCAGGCCTGCTCGGTGTCCACAAGCCTGAGCGTGCCGGTGACCTTCCTGGTCGCGGCGTCCACCACCCGCAGCACGCCGCGGTTCACGGTGATCACCCGGTTGCCGTCGGTCTTCACCAGGTCCGGCTCGTCCACCCCGGCCTCGTGCACGTTCGTGGTCGAGTGCTCGGGCGCGCCCGACGCGCCCTTGGCCGCGGTGGCGTCCGAGCGCATGGCAGGACGCGCGTCCGCATACAACATGGTCATTGGGCCGCCGATGCCCCAGGGGCCGACGTTCTTCGCCGTCTCCGTCCGCAACCCGGCCAGCATGTCGTCACAACCGCTGTAGGAGACCAGTTTGATATTGCCCAGATCGACCGGCGTCGTACGGCTCGCGCCGGTCCTCGCCTCTGCCGACGGGCCGGTCCTCGGCTCTGTCGAACTGCACGCCGTGGCGAGCAGGGCGGCGGCGAGGGTGACGGCGCCGGCCGTACGGATCGATGTCCTCATGCCCCTACGACGGATCGAGCGGGCCCTCGGTTCAACCCGCCGAGGGACGCTTCCCCACCGGCCCTCGCCTTCGGTCCGCGGCGCCGAGGGGTGGTTTCACACCGGTTCTCGCCTCCAACCCGTAACTTCTCGCCTTCGGCCCGCGGCGCCGAGGGCCGGTCTTCCCCCTCGATTCGCAGCGCTGAGGGGGAGGCTTCACGTCGGCCCTCGCCTCCGGTCCGCCACCCGGAACACCGGTCGCCGTTCCGGGTAGCCAGAGATTGTCCCGCGCGATTACTCTGCGGTCATGGCTGTCACTCTTGGAGCAACGCGGACCCTCGACCCGAACATGATCGAGCGCATCGTCCGGCAGGTCGTCTCCAGCGAGAAGACCCAGGAGATCGTCGCGCCGTTCACCGGCGAGCCCCTCGCCGAGCTGCCCGTCTCCACGGCCAAGGACGTCCAGGCCGCCTACGCCGTGGCCCGGGAGGCGCGCAAGGCCTGGGCCGCGCTGCCCGTGCGCGAACGGATCAAGCCCTTCCTCCAGCTGCACGACGCCATCCTCGACCGCCGCGAGGAGATCCTCGACCTGGTCCAGTGGGAGACCGGAAAGGCCCGCAGGCACGCCTTCGAGGAGGTCCTCGACGTCGCGGGCTGCACGCTCTACTACGTACGGCGGGCACCCGGCCTCCTGGAGCCCAGGTCGCGCGCGGGCGTCTTCCCCATCGCGACAAAAACGGCCGAGGTGCGCCGGCCCAAGGGGACCGTGGCCCTGATCTCCCCGTGGAACTACCCACTGTCGCTCGGCGTCACCGACGTCGTCCCGGCCCTGATCGCGGGCAACGCCGTGGTCCACAAGCCCGACACCCAGACCGCCCTGTCCACGCTGTGGACGATCGACCTGCTGGTCTCCCTCGGGATGCCCCGCGAGATCTGGCAGGTCGTCCTCGGCGACCCCGCCGAGATCGGTGACGCGCTGATCGAGGACGCCGACTACGTGGCGTTCACCGGCTCCACCCGCGGCGGCCGGAAGATCGCCGAAGCGGCGGCCAAGCGGCTGATCGGCTGCTCGCTGGAGCTCGGCGGCAAGAACCCGATGATCGTCCTCGACGACGCGGACCTGGACGTGGCGGCCCAGGGCGCGCTGCGCGCCTGCTTCACCAACGCCGGGCAGCTGTGCCTGTCCATCGAGCGGCTCTACGTCCACGACGCCGTGTACGACGCGTTCGTGGAGAAGTTCGTCCGCCAGACACGGAACATGAAGCTCGGCTCCGGGCTCGACTGGAACGTGCAGATGGGCTCCCTGACCTCCCGGCGCCAGCTCGACGCGGTCAGCGCCCACGTGGACGACGCCGTCGCGAAGGGGGCCGAGGTCCTCACCGGCGGAAAGGCCCGCCCCGACATCGGCCCGCTGTTCTACGAGCCCACCATCCTGGCCGGCGTGGACGAGAGCATGGACCTGTGCCGCGCCGAGACCTTCGGCCCGGTCGTCGCGATCTATCGGTTCGCCGGTGAGGACGAGGCGGTCGAGAGGGCCAACGACACCGACTACGGCCTCAACGCCTCCATCTGGACCCGGGACCTGTCCCGCGGACGCGCGCTCGCCTCCCGGATCAACGCCGGAACCGTCAACGTCAACGAGGGGTACGGCTCGGCCTACGCCTCCTACGACGCGCCCATGGGCGGGATGAAATCCTCGGGGCTCGGCCGGCGCCACGGGACCGAGGGCCTGCTGAAGTACACCGAGGTGCAGACCATCTCCAGCCAGGCCTCCTGGCTGGGCTTCGAGCCGATCCTCGGCATGGGCTACGACAAGTACGCCGACACCCTCGCAGGCCTCCTCAAGATCATGAAACAGCTCCACCTGAAGTAAAGCCCTGGCAGAGCCTCGGGAGCCGGGGACGGTATGCGCGTCGGCGAGGTCTGGTCGTCGTCGGCATCACCCAGCCGATCACCGCTCCCGCCGAGCGTCACGAGATCCTCGCTCACTCCGGTGACCTCGACTCCCGCGGCCCGGCCCTGGGCGATCGCCGAGGCGATCGCCTCCACCGCAGTGGATGCCTCGCGGTCGAACGCGGCGACTCCGGGCCCGCCCGTGACGGGATCGAGCGACACCGTGGCATCGTCCCATCCCGCTTCGTACAGGGCGTCGATCGTCTCTTCGCCGCTCGGGGCTGTGAAGTGTAGTTCGAAGCTGTAGACGCTCATGAGGCCCACTCTCCCTCCGGTAGATCGTCTTCTGGCCTGTGCGGACGCTGGTCGGCGAGGCGAGTGGAGCTGACTTTACTTTGCGTAACTCGTTGACCAGAGGGCGTTCGCCGGCGTTGGCGGTTCGTCATGGGGGCGACCAGTATCTCCGTGTGATGTGGAACATTGAGGAGTTCGTACGCGCAGCCGGTGTGACCGTCGACGAGCTGGCCGCCTACGTGGACGAGAGCCAGCGGGGTCTGCCTCCCGTCATCGGTCGCAGGCCCCCGCGCGAGCTGGCCGAGCGGCTCGGGCTCGCGCGGTGGATGCGAGAGGGAGGGATGACCCCGGAGGGCTACGGGGAGTTCCTGCGCGCCTATCTCGCCGAGGGCACCAGGCTGCACCACCCGGCTTATCTGGCCCACCAGATCGCCTCGCCCGACTTTCCCGCCGCCCTCGCCGACTTCGTCCACGGCGCGGCCAACAACCCGATGGCGATCTACGAGATGGGCGCCTCGGCGGCGACGGTCGAGTTCGAGGTCCTGCGCTGGATGCTCGGCAAGGTCGGGTACGGCGAGGCGGGCGGCGGCGTGCTCACCCACGGGGGGTCGCTGGCCAACCTCACCGCCCTGCTGGCCGCGCGGGCGGCCGCCGCACCGGACGCGTGGACCGACGGGGTCCCCGGCGACCTCGCCCTGCTCGCGCCGGAGTCGGCGCACTACTCGCTCACCCGCGCCGCCGCGATCCTCGGCCTGGGGGAGCGCGCGGTCATGCCGCTGGACGTGGACGGGCTGGGCAGGATCGACGTCGCGAGGCTGCCCGACGCCCTGGACCGCGTGCGCCGGGCGGGACGGCGGCCGATGGCCCTGGTGGCGAACGCCGGCTCGACCGGGACCGGGCTCTACGACGACCTGCGCGGGATCGGCGGGTTCTGCGCGGACAACGGCGTCTGGTTCCACGTGGACGGCGCTCACGGAGCCTCGGCGCTGCTGTCGGAGGAGCATCGGCACCTGCTCGAAGGGATCGAGCTCGCCGACTCGCTGATCTGGGACGCGCACAAGATGCTGCGGACCTCCAGCCTGGTGGCGGCGGTCCTGACCAGGCGCGAGGGGGACCTGGACGCGGCCTTCCGGCAGCGGGCGAGCTACCTGTTCTACGGCGACCAGGGTTTCGACCTGATCGGCAGGACCGTGGAGTGCAGCAAGGCCGAACTGGGCCTGAAGATCTTCCTCAACCTGGCCTGGCGGGGCGAGCGGGGCCTGGGCGACCACGTCGCGCGGCAGTACGCCACCGCGCACCGCTTCTGGGAGCTGGCTCGCGAGCGACCCGGTTTCGAATGCCCGTACGAGCCGGAGAGCAACATCGTCTGCTTCCGGTACGGCACCGGCGACCAAGCCGGGATCCGCGAGCGCCTGATGGAGGACGGCGCGTTCCCACTGACCTCCACCGAGATCGGCGGCATCCGCCATCTGCGGGTCACCGTCATGGCTCCGGCCACGGACGACAAGACGCTGGAGGCCCTCCTCGACCGGATCGCGGACCGTGAACGCCCGGCCGGCGAGTGACGATCAACGGCCCTCCCATCGCCCGGACCAAGATTGTCTGGTTTATGCCTATATATGTTTTTTGATCCCTTTCTAGGGTATGTAGCCGCCGATTCAAGAGCGAGACATTCTCCGGCGTTTTCGGGCGTGGCGAATGCCGACGCTTCCGCCCCGCACGGCCGATCGGCCGTAGCCGGGTGGTCGGCCTCAGGGCTGGGTGCTCGGGTGAGGAGTGATGATCGTGAACAGCAAAGCGCAGCTAGCCCTGGCGGTCGCCGCGGGCTACGCCCTCGGCCGACGCCAGAAGCTGAAGTTGGCTCTCGCGCTGGCGATGGCCGGGGCGACGGGCCGGATGGGAACCAGCCAGCGCAAGCTGCTGCAGCAGGGAATCAAGACGCTCAGCTCTTCTCCGGAGTTGGAGAAGATCACTGCCGGCGTTCGCGACGGCCTGCTGGAGGCCGGGAAGGCCGCGGCCGTGGCGGCGGCGAGCAAGCAGATCAACTCGCTGAGCACCAGGCTCTCCGACCGGGCCGAGTCGCTGCGGAACCCCAGCCGGTCCGATGACGACGCCGACGACGCCGACGACGCCGAAGAGGCGGAAGGCGGGCGGGCGAACGGCAAGGCCAAGCCTCAGAAGGCGGCGAGCAAGTCTCGCAGCGCGGAACGGCCCAAGAGCACGAAGAAGTCCACCGCCTCCGATGACGACGAGGAGCCGTTGGACGACGAGGAGGA
>NZ_FZOD01000022.1:56513-140248 GCF_900188345.1 Streptosporangium subroseum
GACGACGAGGAGCCGTTGGACGACGAGGAGGACCTCTCCGACGAAGAGCCGCCGGCCCGGCGGGCGAAGGCCCGCAGCGGCGCGCGGCGCGAGAGCGCGTCCTCATCCACCCGGCCGGTTCGCCGGGTGCGGAGGTGAGTTGAATGACAGAGAAGCCGGAAAACGGGCCAGTCAATGGCCCGATAAAGGTAATCGTCCAGGAGTTGCCCCTGGACCAGCTCACCGAGGGGCTCCAGGACCTGGGTGCGGCCCTGGCCGAGCGGGCCCTGTCCTCGGTGACCGACAAGGTCGAGGGACTGACCGGCCGGCTGACCGACTACGTCGACGGCGACGGTTCGGGCCTGGTGAGCGCGTTGACAGGTGGCGGAGGCCTGGGAGGCCTGGCGGGCGCCCTGAAAGGCGGCGGGGGCCTGATGGGCGCGCTGAAGAGCGGTTCGGGCCTGGTGAGCCAGCTGTCGGGATCGGAGGGGCTCATGGGCCGGGTGAAGGGGGTCGCCAAGCTGGCGAAAGGCTTCACGGGGCTGAAGTCCGCGCTGGGCGGCCAGGACGGCAAGGGCGGCAAGGGGGGTAAGGGCGGGAAGGTGAAGCTCACCAACATCGTCGAATCACTCGACGTCGGTGCCCCGAGACGGATCGTCTACAACCAGTGGACCCAGTTCCAGGACTTCCCGAGCTTCACGAAGAAGGTCAACAGCGTCGACCAGCAGTCCGACGAGAAGGTCACGTGGAAGGCGCAGGTCTTCTGGTCGCATCGGATCTGGGAGTCGACGATCATCGAGCAGCTGCCGGACCAGCGGATCATCTGGCGGTCCAAGGGAGCCAAGGGCTACGTCGACGGTGCGGTGACCTTCCACGAGGTGACTCCCGATCTCACCCGCATCCTGCTCGTGCTGGAGTACCACCCGCAGGGGCTGTTCGAGCGCACCGGCAACATCTGGCGTGCGCAGGGACGGCGGGCGCGCCTGGAGTTCAAGCACTTCCGGCGTCATGTCATGTCGCACGCCATCCTGCACCCCGATGACATCGAGGGCTGGCGCGGCGAGATACGCGACAGCAAGGTCGTCAAGGACCACGAGACCGCCCTCCGCGAGGAGAAGGAGCGTCAGGACCAGGAGGAGGAGCCTCAGGGGACCGAGGAGGAGGCTCAGGGGACCGAGGAAGAGCTGGAAGAGGACGAGCGAGACGAGGGAGAGGAAGAGCCGCGAGACGAGGAACGGGACGAGGACGAAGAAGAGCCCGAGGACGAGGAAGAGCCGCGCGGCAGGGAGCGGGACGAGGAAGAGGAAGAGGAAGAGCCCGAGGACGAGGAAGAGCCGAGGGGCAGGGAGCGGGACGAGGAAGACGAGGACGAGGAAGAGCCCGAGAGGCCGCAGCGACGCGTGCGCCCGGTGCGGCGCCGGCGCGAGGACGCGGACGAGAGGCGTCGGCGTGACGACGCGGAGGAGAAGCCGGCTCCTCGCCGTCCTGCCCGCCGTACGGCCGCCGGCCGAGGGGCGTGACCCACCGGGCCGTCGAATGAGCACTGGAGGAGAGAGCCAATGACCATAGTGCAGCCTTCGGGGGGCGGGGCGGCAGGCCGCTCGTCCTCGTCATCGTCGGGCTTGGCCGACGTCATCGACACGATTCTCGACAAGGGCCTCGTGATCGACGCCTTCGTGAGGGTCTCGCTCGTCGGCATCGAACTCCTGACGATCGACGTGCGCATCGTCGTGGCCAGCGTCGACACCTACCTGCGGTTCGCGGAGGCCGCGAACCGCCTGGACCTCTCACAGACCGGCCAGAAGGGTCTTCCCGATCTCATCCAGGACATGACGGAGGGTGGGAGCAGGAAGAAGGTCAAGGGCGCGACCCAGGGAGCCCTGGACGCGGCGGGAGAGAAACTCCGTGATTTCATCGGCGGGTCCGACGAGGAAGAGGAAGAAGAGTCGGTGCCCCGCCGGAGGCGAAGGGGGGAGGACTGAGATGTCCAGCTCTACGGAAAGGTCGAGGACCGCGGGCACCGACCAGGCTGATCGGTCCGCAGTGAGCACCGGCTCCTACGTCTACGGAATCGTGCCGACGGACGTCGAACTCGACGACGCCCGCGGGGTGGGGGATCCGCCCGGGCGGGTCAAGCTGGTACGGCACGGCGAGATCGCCGCCCTGGTGAGCGAGGTCGCCACCAATCGCCCGCTCGGTAGGCCGCAGGATCTCAAGGCGCACCAGCAGCTGCTGGATGCCGCCGCGGCCGAGGTCCCCGTGCTCCCGCTCCGCTTCGGGGCGGTGATGGCCGACGAGGAATCGGTCGTCGACGAGCTGCTGGCCCCGCACCACGAGGCGTTCCTCGCCGGGCTGAAGGAGCTGGAGGGGCGGGCCGAATACGTCATCAAGGGCCGCTACGTGGAGCAGGCGCTCCTCGCGGAGGTGTTCGCGGAGAACGCCGAGGCCGTGGGGCTGCGCCAGGAGATCGTCGGTAAGCCGGAGGACGCGACGTGGGACGCGCGGATCCGGCTCGGAGAGGTGATCAACCAGTCGGTCGAGGCCAAGCGCGACGCCGATACGAGCGCGATGGTCGAGGCCCTCGTTCCGCGATGCGTCGCCATCGCCATGCGCGAGCCGACCCACGAGCAGGACGCCGTGCATCTGGCCGTTCTCGTGGAGACCAGCCGGCAAGACGAGCTCGAACAGGCACTGGACGAGTTCGCCCGTCAGTGGGAGGGGCGGGTCGACCTGCGCCTGATCGGCCCGATGGCGGCGTACGACTTCGTCATGACGCCACAGCAGGAGCAGGAGGGGGAATGACCGATGGACCTGATGAGTCTGACCTTCGGACTGCCGCTCATGCCGCTCCGCGGGCTGATCAGGCTCGCCGAGCTCATCCAGGAACAGGTCGAGCTTGAGACCCGCAGCCCCGCCGCCGTCCGGCGTCACCTGGACGAGGTGGAGGAGGCCAGGGCGAGCGGCCAGATCACTGATGAAGAGGCTGACCAGCGAGTGGAGCAGATCCTCGGGCAGATGATCGACCAGCCGGGCCCGCCAGGGTGACCATGCGGGACTCGGACGGATCCACCAGGGTGGCCACCCGGGACTCGGGCGGAACCGCCGAGGTGATCATGCGGGCCCTGGCCAGGTTCGCCGGTGTGATCGTGCGAGGTTCGGCCGAGCCCACCAGGGTGATCGTGCGGATCTCGGCCGGGCCGGCCGGGATGGTCGTACGGGCTTCGGCCGGGCCTGTCCGGGTGGTCGCAAGGGTTTCGGCCGGATCCGCCGGAGTGATCGTGCGGGAAGGAAGCCGAGAGAGGAGATGATCTCGTGCCTGCCAAGCGCAGATCGACGGATGAGCGCGCCACAGGCGCGAACGTCTCCGATGATCTCTACGAGGAGATCGACGACGAGCCTTTCGACGAGGACGAATACGAAGACGAAGACGAGGACGAGACGCCGAGGACAAAACGGTCCCGCAACCTGTCGGCGATGTCGGCCGGCGAGGTCGGGCAGCGTCACATCGCCGCTCTGACCGGGAAGCAGAGCGAAGGGGTCACACAGGTGCAGCCGGCGGAGGACGGCTGGGTGGTCCAGGTCGAGGTCGTCGAAGACCGCCGGGTCCCGTCCTCGGGCGACATCCTGGCGCTCTACGAGGCCGAGATGGACATGGAGGGAAACCTCCTGTCCTACCGCAGGTTGCGGCGCTACAGGCGCGGCAGAGGCGACAGCAGTGAGGCGTCGTGAGATGACCAATCCAGCTCGGTTCGGCCCCGGAACCTCCCCGGTTTACGGCGGGGGAGGTTCCGCGGGGCAGCGGTCGGGGTCAGGGTCGGGGTCGGCGAACCTCGGCGACATCCTGGAGCGGGTGCTCGACAGGGGCGTGGTGATCGCGGGAGACATCCGCGTGAACCTGCTGGACATCGAGCTGCTCACCATCAAGCTGCGACTGGTGATCGCCTCGGTGGACACGGCACGGGAGCTCGGCATCGACTGGTGGGAGCACGATCCGTGGCTCAGCTCCAAGAACCAGGACCTGATCGAGGAGAACCGCCGGCTCCGCCACCGGCTCGCCACCGTGGAGGGAGATGACGCCGTGGAGGAAGACCACACCGTACGGGAGGATCGCGCCGTACGGGGAAACCACAGGGAGCACCGATCCCTCGACCCGGCGGAGGAGCGCGGGAGGAGACGCTCGTCCGGAGCGGAGAGCCACCGTGACTGACTCGGGCACGTACGTCTACGCGGTCGCACGCGACGCGGGCCACGCCCGCCCGGCGGATCTGGCGGGTGTGGCCGGGACGCCCGTGCACGCGATCACGCACGGCGGTCTCGTCGCGTATGTGAGCACCGTTCCGCTGGAACAGTTCGGGGAGGAGCCGCTCCGCCGTTCCCTGGAGGATCTGGACTGGGTCGGGGAGATGGCCCGTGCTCACCACCGCGTCGTGGAGGCGGTGGCGGAGAGGGTGCCGACGGCCCCGGTCCGCCTCGCGACCGTCTACAGCAGCGAGGAGCAGGTGCGTGATCTGCTGGATCGGTGGCACGACGACTTCACGGAGGTGCTCTCCCACGTGTCCGGGCGCAGGGAGTGGGGAGTGAAGGCGTACGTGGACCCCACCGCGGCCGCATCCGCACCCGCGCCGGCCGCGAACGGGGGTGGCGAGGGCGCCGCGGAAACGGCCAGGCCCGGGACGGCCTATCTGAAACGCCGCCAGGCGAGCCTGCGCAACCGCGAGCAGAGGTGGCGCCAGGCGACGGCACGGGCCGAGCGCATTCACGCGGACCTGTCGGCCGTCGCCGTCGCGAGCCGGCTTCACCGGCCTCAGGACCCGCAGCTGTCCGGCCGGGACGAATGGATGGTGCTCAACGGCGCCTACCTCGTCGACGAGGGCAGGGGAGAGGAGTTCGCGGCCGCCCTGGACGCTCTCCGCGGGCAGGACGTCGACCTGGAACTCACCGGTCCATGGGCGCCCTACTCCTTCATCGCCCTGGAGTTCGACAGAGCAGATCTGGAGGTTTCCGGTGACGCATGAGACCCCGCGGGGTTCCGCACTGGCCGCCGAGGGCCGCCTTCCCGCCGAGCGCGTGGCCCTCGTCGACCTACTGGACCGGTTGCTGGCGGGTGGAGTCGTCGTGAGCGGAGATCTTGTCCTCTCCATCGCCGACATCGACCTCGTGCGGATCTCCCTGCGCGCGCTGATCATGTCCGTGCGGGAGGAGTCCGACGCACCAGACCAGGGAGGCCGGTATGCGCCGACCTGGAAGTGAGCCGGTCGTGAAGATCACCGGGCCGCTGGAGGACGCCCTGGAGATCGCCGAACCGTCGGAGGACGCGACGCGGCCGAACCGCTGGCGCCTCGGAACCGACCCCGAGACGGCCGAGCGCGATCTGTCCCGCCTCGTGCTGACCCTCGTCGAGCTCGTACGCCAGCTGGTGGAGCGTCAGTGCGTGCGGCGGATGGACCAGGGCGACCTGTCCGACGAGCAGGTCGAGACGCTGGGCCTGACGTTGATGCGCTTGGAAGACGCTATGAACGAGCTGTGCGAGCGTTTCGGGCTGTCTCCCTCCGACCTCAACCTCGACCTGGGACCGCTCGGCACCCTCCTTCCCGCCGACTGAGCGCGTTCACGCTCGACGCGTGAATCCTGAGGCCCGCATCGGGCCGCCGGCCGGGGTGAGTCCCGACGTCGGGTCCGGCCCGTACGGCATCGCCGCCTCACCCCTCCACGTCCGGGTCCACATATCGCGGATCAATGCCATTCGCGTGTGCTACTGAACCGATACGACGTGCAACATAACAAACCCCGACCGTAACGAATGCCCGACCGAGATAAGCCGGTGATGGTGAGGATGGAACGCCGAAAGATACTCGGAGGAGCTATCACCAAATACCGCCGAACTGCCTAATCGGTCGAAGAAACCCCCATTCGGATTGTATTCGCGCGTTTTAAAGCGATGCGGGCGTGGGATGCGCTGCCCGACGCCGGAAAGGCCGCGTGTGAGGTGTGTCTCGCCCTGGCCGGCGACAGGTGTGTCTCGCCCTGGCCGGCGACGATCCCGACCGCACCGCGTCCGTGGTCCGCGTGCTCCGGGACGGGAACCGGCGTAGGGGATCAGGAGACGATGTCGAGGGCATCGATCGCGACCGCCGGGCTGATGGTCAGGAAGGGCCGCTCGTCGCCGTCGTTCAGGTCGGTCGTGACGAACCGCTCGGGTGAGGAGCCCGGGCGGACGACCCGGCCGCCGCTGATGGCGAGGTAGGCGTTGAAGTTCTTCCGGGTGAAGCGATGCTCGCCGCCGGTCGGGACGTCGATCGCGATCAGGGGCCCCTCGTCGTCGGGCTCCGGATAGACGATCAGCTCGCGGTCGGAGGCCCAGACGGAGTGCGGGCCGGGGAGGGCGACGCGTTCCTCGTAGGAGCCGACCTCCTTGCCGGAGAGGTCGAGGACGACGGTGGTGAGGACGTCGTCCGGCGTCAGGTACGTCGCGGCGAGGAGCCGGCCGTCGGGGGACCAGCTGATGGAGGCCTCTTCCCAGTAGCCCTCGGCCGACCAGAGCGGCAGCCGGGTGCCGGTGGCGGTCTCGATCAGCGTGACGCCGGCGCTCTCGTCGCCGACGCCGGGGATGCCGGGGCCGGCGGAGAGGTCGGCCAGGACGGCGAGCCGGGTCCCGTCCGGTGAGAGCGCCGCGCGCATGAAGTCGTCGGAGACGAACTCCTGGCGGGCGCCGGTGGCCAACGTGTGCAGCACCACCCGCATGGGGCCGGCGCCGTCGTCCTGACGCGCCAGGAACACCAGCCGGGTTCCGTCGGACGACAGCGACACCGTCTCCCGCGAGAGGTGCGCCGGGAGGTCCGGGACGGTCACGAACGCGTCGCCGTCCAGCACGATCACGGCGTTCCGGTCGAGCCCCTGGACCGCGAGGACCATCCGAGCCGCCCGCACCGGCCGCGAAGCCAGCGCGTCGAATGCGACCTCCCACGATTGGTCGACGACCACGACACCTCCTCTTGCTGATCTTGCTGATCCGGAACGGAGCCTAGCCAAAAGATTGCGGAATTGGGGAGTTCCCGACATCTATCGCAAAAAGATCTTCTTGGTGTACCGTCCCGGCTGCAGACTTATGTCCTATTTATTCGGGGTGAATGCGTGCGACGTCTCTGCGTAATCATGACGGCTGTGCTAATGGCCGGATTCCTTGTTCCCGTTCATGAGATGTTATTCGCCAAATGGGCGGAGGCGGCCGCAGCATGCGCTCCGAACAGTAACGACTGGACGAACGGCCGCAGCGGTCAGAAACGCTGCGTCTTCAACGGCATGTACTCCACGCGTCGCCGCATCAACGATGTCTGCCTGAGCAACCGTCCCGCGTTCGGGACCCACATCTACCAGCAGCCCAACGAGTGCAGCGCGTCCGGCGGCGTCGAGGCCATCGGGCAGGCACGGGCCATCAAGTATCTGAACGACCAGCTCGGCGTCGCGGCCCCCGCGGTGCCCGGCGCGGTCATCAACCCCGAGAACCAGTGGGAGCCGACCCTCAGCGGCGGCAGCGACCGACCCGACATCATCTACTACGACCGCGCCGGCAGCACCTTCGCCCAGGTGATCGAGGCCAAGGTCAAGGGCAACCCGGACTACTCCGGCTGGGGCAATCAGGTCGCCCGGTACGCCGCCGTGCTCATCGCCAACGGCGTCAGCAACGTCAGCGCCGGTACGGTGCTCAACCGCTGGGGCACGTACGAGGACTGGTTCCAGGTCTACAACAGGAACCCCTCGTGCAAGGTCGGCGACAAGGACGGGTACCAGCTGTCCACGTACAAGGCCATCTCGCCGACTCCCGGCCTCCTGCACATCGAAGAGGTGAGGAAGGCGCGCAAGTGCGAGGAGACGAAGCGGCAGCCCCCGCCGGGCAGCCCGCCCACCCAGGTCCCGGCCGAGGAGGAGGACGAGGACGATGACGACGACAAGTGGCCCATCCCGCCGATCCTGATCCCGCTGATCGAGCGGGTCACGACCGTCGACCCGCCCTCGCGCGGCGGGGACGTGGGCGAGTACGGCAGCGTCGAGGCCGCCGCGGCCGCGCTGGCCGCCGGGGTCGCGGTGTTCCTCACCAGCCGGGAGGGCGCGCTGTTCCTGCGCGCGGCCGGCTTCCTCACCATCGAGGCGGCGCTGGCGATCGGCGTGGCCGCGCTGGTCATCCTCATCCTGTGGTGGTACTTCTCCGAGTACGGCGGCCTGGTGAAGGGCGAACCGCACTTCACCACCCTGGACGGCCTGGGTTACGACCTGCAGTCCGTCGGCGAGTTCGTCCTCGCCAGCTCCGAGAAGTGGGGCCTGGAGATCCACGGCCGGCTCAGCCCCGCCAGTGGCGGCCGGGACGTGTCGGTGATGTTCGACGCCGCGATGGAGGCCGGTGGCCACAAGGTCGAGTTCCACGAGGACGACCTGTACATCGACGGCAGGAAGCGCACGCTCGAGGCCGGCAAGATCCTTTACCTGGGCGAGAACGCGTTCATCGTGCAGAAGGACGGCAAGTGGGTCGTCATGTTCGACGGTCTGGAGGGACCGGCCCTGTCCTGGCGGCGGGGCGCCGCCGGCCTCTACCTGCCGCCGGCCGCCGACAGTGACCTCGAAGGCCTGCTCGGCAACGCCGACGGCGACCCGAAGAACGACCTGAAACTGCGGAACGGCACCCAGCTTCCCGCCAACGCCTCGCCGACCCTGCTGCACACCGACTACGCCAACTCGTGGCGGATCGACGACACCGAGTCGCTGTTCACCTACGGCCCGGGCGAGAGCACCGCGACCTTCACGAACCTGCAGTTCCCCTCCAGCATCACCACGATCCACGACCTGACGCCCGAGCAGATGCAGCTCGCGACCGCGCAGTGCGAGGCGAGCGGCGTCCAGCCGGGCGTCCCGTTCAACGACTGCGTCCTGGACATGGCGCTGACCGCGGACACCTCGTTCGCGGTGGCCGCCGCCGAGCAGAAGAACGTCAGCCTCGACCCGTCGGCGCAGGCCGTCGACGTCAACGGGGACCTGGCGATCGACTACGAGGGGACGCTCGGCAAGAACGTGCTGCCGTCGCGGGTGTCGGCCGATCCGGCGGTGAGCTCGTTCGCCGGGCCGTTCAGCGGGAGCGACTCCTACCGGTTCTTCGCGCAGTCGCTGCCGCTGCACCAGCGCGGGACGTTGAGCTTCGACCTGCTGACCGTCGGCGACTGGGCGTCCGACCCCGACACCGAGACGGTCAAGGTCGAGACCGACCGCGGCGACCCGTACACGATCACGCCGAGCCAGCTGACGCCCGTCGCGTCCGGGACGCTGGCGACGGGCCGGCCGTGGGCCAGATACCGCATCACGATGCCGGCCACCCACAAGAAGAGCCAGATCGAGTTCAAGGTCTCGGCCACCGGGGTGGCGGGTATCTCGAACCAGGCGTTCGGGCTCGACAACGTCAAGCTCGACCTCGAGGTCGTCCCGCCGCAGGCGTTCGCGGTGTCGCTGCCGTTCACGGCCTCGGACGGAGTGCCGGGCGAGGGGGCGGGCAACCTGGAGAGCGAGGTCGCGACCGACGAGTACCGGTTCACGCTGGACCGGCCAGGTTCGATCTTCGTCAACGCACAGGAGTGCCCGGGGTTCGGGCTCAGCTGGCAGTTGGTGAACGCCGCGGGCACGAGCATGGCCACCTCCTACCTGTGCGGCGCCAAGCGCGTCGACGGCCTGGTAGCCGGTACCTACCGGCTGCGCGTCTCGCCGTGGAACGACGCGTTCGGCCTCTACAAGCTCAGCGTGAACACGCTGGGGGCCGACGTCGTCACGACCGCGGCGATCGGCGGGCCGAAGGTGCCGCTCACGGTCACCGACCCGGGCCAGTACGGCACCTGGACGTTCGCGGGAACGGCCGGCCAGAAGGTCTCCGCCGAGCTCGGCGACGGCACCCTGAGCTCCCTCGGCGACGCCCAGCTGCGGCTGAGGAAGCCCGACGGAAGCTCCCTGGCGCAGGAGTCCTGCGGCAAGGCCTGCTTCGTCGACACCCAGACCCTGCCGGTCACCGGCACCTACTCGGTGACGTGGGATCCGAAGGACGCGAAGACAGGTTCGATCTCGCTGCGGCTGTTCGGAGTGCCCGGGGCGATCACCGGGACGGTCGCGGTCGGGGCGCCGTCCACGCTGACGACCACCGTCCCCGGGCAGAACGCGTCCTGGTCGTTCGCCGGGACGGCGGGCCAGCGGGTCGCGTTCGGGGTCAGCGGGCTGGCCGGCTCCGCCTCCGCCTCGATCAGCAAGCCGGACGGAACGCGGCTGTTCGGCTCCACCTACTGCCCGACGGCATGTGCCTTCGACACCGTCACGCTGCCCACGACCGGCACCTACACGCTGCTCGTCGATCCGAGCGACGTGCGGACGGGGCCGGTCACGGCGAGCGTGATCGAGGGTGACGTCACCGGCTCGCTGACCGTCGGCGGCGAGGCGGTGAAGCTGACCACGACCGGACCGGGACAGAACGCGTACTGGACGTTCGCCGGGACGGCGGGGCAGCGCATCGCGTTCGCCCTGACAGGCGGGACGTTCAGCGGGTACGCGTCGGTGCGCAAGCCGGACGGCACGGACCTGCTCAAGTCCACCTACTGCAACGCGTCGTGCGCGTTCAACACGGTCTCGCTTCCGGCGGACGGCACCTACACGCTTGTCGTGGACCCCTCCGGCACGGCCGTGGGCTCCATCTCCGCGCAGGTCACCGAGGGCGACGTCACGGGCACGCTGACCGTCGCCGGTGAGCCGGTGAAGCTGACCACGACAGGGCCGGGACAGGTCGCGACCTGGTCGTTCGCCGGGACGGCGGGGCAGCGGATCGCGTTCGCCCTGACGGGCGGGACGTTCAGCGGCGGGTCCGCGCTGGTGCGCGATCCGGACGGCGCGGAACTGGCCAAGTCCACCTCGTGCAAGGCGTCGTGCGCGTTCGACACGATCTCGCTTCCGGTGACCGGCGCCTACACGGTCGTGCTGGACCCGTCCGGCGCGGCGGTGGGTTCCATCTCCGCGCAGGTCGTCGAGGGCGACGTCACGGGCACGCTCACACCGGGCGGCGACCCGGTCAAGCTGACCACGAAGGGCCCCGGACAGAACCCGACCTGGTCGTTCGCCGGTAGGGCCGGGCAGCGGATCTCGGTCACGTTCTCGGGCGGGACGTTCACCAGCGGGTACACCTCCATGCGCAAACCGGATGGCTCGATCCTGGTGCCGTCGACGTTCTGCACGAGTTCCTGCTACTTCGACACGACCGTACTGCCGGTGGACGGCACCTACCAGGTGATGGCCGACCCGGCCGGTATCCAGGTCGGCTCGATCTCGGCCCAGCTCAACCTCGTGCCGCCGGACGTGACCGCGCAGATCACCGTCGGGGGAGCGGCGTCCACGCTGACGACCACCATCCCCGGGCAGCGCGGACTGTGGACGTTCAACGGGACGGCGGGACAGCGGGTCTCGTTCGACCTCACCGATTCGACGTTCTCCTCATCCTTGGACGTCATCGTCAAGGTCAGGAAGCCGGACGGCACCGACCTGGTCGCCGACACCAACTGCGGCACCGGCTGCCTGCTTGAGCCGGTCACCCTGCCCGCGGCCGGCACGTACACGGTGGACCTGCGGCTCAAGGGATCGAAGACGGGCTCGCTGACGCTGCGGACGTACGTGGTGGCCGACGTCGCCACCACGGTTGCGATCAACGGCGCCACCTCCCGGCTGACCACCACGGTCCCCGGCCAGAACGGCGCCTGGACCTTCACCGGCACCGCGGGCCAGTACGTCAACATCGCGTTCATGAGCGGGACGTTCTCCGGCGCCTACGACGCCGGGGTCACGGTGAAGGGGCCGGACGGGGCCGTCCTGCGGGAGGACACGTCCTGCGGCAAGCTCTGCGTGCTCGATCCGATCACCCTTCCCGCGACCGGGACGTACACGATCCTGCTCGATCCGGACAAGGCACTCGTCGGCTCGCTGACCGCGCAGCTCACCGAGGGCGACGTCACCGCCACGACCTCGGTCGGCGGCCCGGCGTCCACGCTGACCACGGTCGGCGCCGGCCAGCGCGCCATCTGGTCCTTCGCCGGGACCGCGGGCCGGCGGGTGTCGTTCAACTTCACCGGGACGACGCTCACCAGCCTGTACGACGCGTACGTGTCGGTGAAGAAGCCGGACGGGACCGTTCTGGTCGCCGACACCCCGTGCGGGCGTAACTGCCTGCTGGAACCGGTGGTCCTTCCGGTGGGCGGCACCTACACCGTCGAGTTCAGGCCGCAGGACGCCAAGACGGGTTCGATGACCCTGCGGCTCCACGAGGTCACCCACCTGACCGCGGGCGTCACCACCGGAGGCGTCGCCTCGACCTTCACCACGACGACGCCGGGACAGAACGGGACCTGGTCGTTCCCGGGCACGGCGGGACAGCTCGTGTCGTTCGTCTTCACCGACGCGAGTTTCGCCGGTTCCCTGGATGCCCAGGTGACGGTGAGGAAGCCCGACGGCACCGCGTTGGTGGCCGCGAAGTACTGCGGGAAGAACTGCTTCCTGGAGCCGGTGGCGCTTCCGGCGGCCGGTACGTACACCGTGGAGTTCGATCCGCAGGACGACAAGGTCGGCAAGCTGACCATGACGGCTCATGCGGTCACCCACCTGACCGGCACCGTCACCGTCGGAGGCGCCGCCTCGACCTTGACCACGACAAAGCCGGGGCAGAACGGCTCCTGGTCGTTCCCGGGCACGGCGGGACAGCGGGTGTCGTTCAACCTCACCGACGGGAACTTCTCCACCTCCACCGTCGCACGGGTGTCGGTGAAGAAGTCTGACGGCACCGTTCTGGTGGCCGCGACGTACTGCGGGCAGGGCTGTCTCCTGGAGCCGGTGGTGCTTCCGGCGGCCGGTACGTACACCGTGGAGTTCGATCCGCAGGACGACAGGGTCGGCAAGCTGAGCCTCAGGATCTACCCGGTCACCGACCTTCCCCCGGTCGCCGTCACCATCGGCGGCCCCGTCTCGACGCTGACCAGCACGATCCCGGGCCAGAACGGAGCCTGGACCTTCAGCGGCACCACCGGCCAGAAGGTCACCGTCACCTTCACCGGCAGCAGTTTCGCCGGTGCCACCGACGTCCAGGTCTCCCTGAGAAAACCCGACGGCACGGCGCTCGGCAATACCGCCTACTGCGGCCGCAACTGCACCATCTCGGCGACGACCCTGCCCGCCACGGGCACCTACACAATCGTCTTCAACCCCCAATCCGACAAGATCGGCTCCCTGACCACGAAGGTGGCGGTGTCATAACGGAGATCGTGATTTAGGCGCCCGGACGGGCGCCGGCGGGCACGGCCAGGGTGAGACGGCCGTGCCCGCCGCCATGTCGCCCAGCGGTGACCGGGGCCCGGCACCACACATTCGGCTTCCGTGGTCTTCCCCAGGTCGTTCGGCCACCCGTCCTCCGGGGGGTGTGAGAGATCGATTCGGCGGCGAACGCCCTGTGCGGCCTTGATTTTGGGTCTTGTAGCGGTCAGGGGCGGGGGTTACGATCCGCATAATTATTAGGAAACTTTCCTTTAGGAAAGAGCATCCACATGCGCCGATTAGCCTCTGTACTGCTGATTCTCGCCATGGCGACGGCCATGACCGCTCCGGCTGACGCCGCAACCCGTCTGACTGCGGCCTTTACCCTCACCGGAGGCCAAGGCAAGTTCGTGGTGAGCAACCCCGGCGCCACCCCGGTCACCGGCTGGTCGATCCAGTTCGACCTGCCGGCCGGGGTCACCGTCAGCAACGCCCAGAACGCCACGATCACGCAGAGCGGCACGCGGGTCAAACTCACCCCCGCCTTCTACATCAACACCGTGCGGGCGAACGGGAACACCGAGCCGTACAGTCCCACGGTCACCCTCAGCTCACCGGTCCAGCCGACGAGCTGCCTGATCAACAACGCCAACTGCGACGGCAGCGGCGACCCGCCGCCGCCGGACGCGCCGGTGACCGCGACGTACGCGGGCAGCGGCACGCAGGGGAAGTTCGTGATCGCCAACAACACCGACACCGCGCTCGCGGGCTGGTCGATCCAGTTCGACCTGCCGGCCGGAATCACCGCGAGCAACGCCCAGAACGGCTCGCTCAGCCAGAGCGGTCGTCAGGTCACGCTGAGCCCGGCCCACTACAACACGACGGTGGCGGCGCACGGGACCACCGAGCCCTACAGCCCCACGTTCACGCTCAGCGCGTCCGCCGAGCCCGCGAACTGCCGGATCAACGACGTGAGGTGTGACGGTGCGGTGGACTCGCCGCCCGCCGCGCCGGGGAACCTGCGTTCACCGGTCAAGACCACCAAAACCGTGTCGCTGGCCTGGGACGCCGCGGCCGCGGGAAGCCTCCCGATCGTCGGCTACCAGGTCTACAACGGCGCGGGCCTCGCCGCGACGGTCACCGGGACGAGCGTGACCGTCACCGGCCTGACCTCGAACACCGGATACACGTTCACCGTCAGGGCCAAGGACCGCAAGGGAACCCTGTCCCCGGCCTCCGCCCCGCTCGCGGTGACGACCAACAACGCCGGTGACGACACCCAGCCGCCGACCGCACCGGCGAACCTGCGCAGCACCGGCAAGACCTCGGCGAGCGTCTCGCTGGCCTGGGACCCGTCGACCGACAACAAGGGCGTCGCCGGCTACGACGTCTACGCGGGAACGACCCTGAAGGCGACGGTGCCCGGCACCTCGGCCACGGTGAACGGGCTGTCGCCGTCCACCGAGTACACCTTCACCGTGCGGGCCCGCGACCTGTACGACAACACGTCGGCACCCGGCAACGCGCTGAAGGTGAGCACCGCCGACATCATCGGCAGCGGATACGCCAGGATCGGCTACTTCGTCCAGTGGGGCATCTACGGCCGGCAGTACTTCGTGCGCAACCTCGACACGACCGGCGCCGCGGCGAAGCTGACCCACCTCAACTACGCCTTCGGCAACATCGACCCGGTGAACCTCACCTGTCTCCAGGGCGTCACCAAGGGCACCACCGCCAACCCCCAGGACCCGAACCAGGGAGACGGCTCGGGTGACGCGGACGCCGACTACGGCAGGCCGATGAGCGCCTCGCAGTCGGTGGACGGCGTCGCCGACACCGGCTGGGAGAAGCTGCGCGGCAACTACAACCAGCTCCGCAAGCTCAAGGCGAAGTACCCCAACCTGAAGGTGCTGATCTCACTCGGGGGCTGGACCTACTCGAAGTACTTCTCCGACGTGGCGGCCACCGACGCGTCCCGGCGCAAGTTCGTGAGTTCCTGCATCGACACGTACATCAAGGGAAACCTGCCGCTGTACAACGCCGCGGGCGGGCCGGGCAGCGCCGCCGGGATCTTCGACGGCATCGACCTGGACTGGGAGTGGCCGGGCTCCGAGGGCCACGTGGGCAACCACATCGGCCCGAACGACAAGGCGAACAACACGCTGCTGATCGCCGAGTTCCGCAGGCAGCTCGACGCGCTGACCGAGGAGACCGGCAAGCGCTACCAGCTCACCGCCTTCACCCCGGCCGACCCGGCGAAGATCTCCGCGGGCTGGGACCTGCCCGAGGTCGCCAAGTCCCTGGACGTCTTCAACGTCCAGGGCTACGACTTCCACGGTTCGGGCAGCGACAACTCGTGGGAGCCGAACCGGGCCGGGCACCAGGCCAACCTGTACGCCGACACCGACGACCCCTACTCCTTCCACTTCAGCGTCGAGAACGCGGTCAACACCTACCTGCAGGCCGGAGTGAACCCGCGCAAGATCACCATCGGTCTCGCGTACTACGGCCGCGGCTGGCAGGGCGTCGCCGACGGCGGGAAGTCCGGGGAGTGGCAGTCGGCCACCGGCGCCGCGCCGGGCCAGTTCCCCGACGAGGCGGGGACCCGCGGGTACGGCAACCTGGTGGCCGGCGTGCCGGGATGCACCGTGCGGCACGACGAGCAGTCGGTGGCGACCTACTGCTTCACCGGCAACGGCGGCCAGTGGTGGAGCTTCGACGACGCGTGGTCGATCGCTCGCAAGACCGCCTGGCTGAAGAGCAAGGGCCTGCTCGGCGCGATGATCTGGGAGATGTCCGGTGACCCCGGCTCCCTGACCACCGCCCTGGACGCCGGCCTGAGGTAATCACCTCCCCGGCGGGGAAACCGGGTTCCTCCGCCGGGGGCGCCGGGCCGGGCCGTACGGCCGTAGCACGACGGCCGGCCCCCCGCCCGGCACCGAGACCTGTCGTGGCCCGCCTCCGTCCCCGGGGCGGGCCACGACAGCCTTTTCCGGAGCGGATCAGGACAGAGCCGGAACGAGGGGCGGAGAGATCCCACGGAGGCGATGCGGAGCTCGCGTGAGCATGGCGCGGGGGCGGTACGGGAGCGGTGGGGAAATCGCGCGGGAACGACGGCGGAGCCGATGATTCGTGGGCGTCCAACCTGATCGTCGGGAACTCGTCCTGATATAGCGTCGCACTCATGACCGAACTCGACAGCCGCCTCCGCGCGGTGTGTGATCTCTCCGTCGCAGACGTCCGTGAGATGGCCGGCAGGCACGAATACGACGGTATGGTCCAGGATCTCTCGCCGGAAGGCGTCCGCTCGGGACTGGCCGCCCTGGGCGAGGGGCCGCTGCCCGACGACTCCTACGACGCGGCGCACCTGCAGATCTTCGAGGAGACCGTACGGGTCCAGTTCGGCGAGCTGGAGCTGTACCGCCGCAGCCCGCTCGATCACCTGAACAATCTCGACCTCGCCACCTACGACCGCGACTACGCCCCCGAGGCCGAGCGGACCGCCGCCAAGCACGCCCACCTCGCGCTCTGGCCCGAGGCCGTGGACCACGCGATCGCCTCGCTCGACAGGCTCAGCGCCCCGGTGGCGACCGCGCTGCTCGGGGCCGTACGCGGCCTGGCCACCGGGGTGCCGGCGGGCGCGGACGAGCACGCGCGCGAGGCGGCGCTGAAGGCTCACGCCCGCCTGGTGGAGCACGTCGAGGAGGCCTCGCGTTCCGGCGACCCGGACGCGTCCCTCGGCGCGGAGGGGCTGGCCCGGCTCATGGGCGCGGGCGACGGTCTCCCGGTGGACCTGGGCAGACTCGCCGAGCGTGCCGACGCCGAACGCGACCGGCTGATGGCCCGGCTGACGGAGTCCTGCGCCAGGCTGGGATTCGCCGGACGGCCGCCGCTGGACGTCGCGCGCGAGCTGGTCCGGCAGCATCCCGGCATCGACGACGTGATCGACGCGGCCAGGATCGGCACCGAGAAGGCGATCGCGTTCACCCGTGAGAAGGACCTGGTCCCCTACCACGACGGTGAGTGCCTGGTCGGCATCGCGCCCGAGTCCCGACGGTGGAGCATGGCGATGATGAGCTGGGCCGCGCCCGGCGAGCCGGACGCCCCCTCGTGGTACCACATCACCCCGCCCGACCCCTCCTGGCCCGAGCGTGACATCGAGGAGTGGCTGGAGGTCTTCAGCGAGACCACGCTGCCCGCGATCAACGTGCACGAGGTCGCCCCCGGGCACTTCTCCCACGGCCGTGCCCTGCGCCACGCCCGCTCCGACGTGCGGCGGACGCTGATGTCGATGGCCTTCGCCGAGGGCTGGGCGCACTACGGCGAGGAGCTCTGCGTCGAGGAGGGCTTCGCGCCCGAGGACCCGCGCTTCGAGATCGGCGTGTGGCTGGAGGCACTGATCAGGGTGACCCGGCTGGCCTGCGCGATCGGCGTGCATACCGGCGCGATGACCGTCGAGGAGGGCGCCCGCCGCTTCGAGGCGGACACCCAGATCGCCGGTCCCGCGGCGCTGTCGGAGGCGGCGCGGGCCACCTTCGACCCGACCTACGGCCGCTACACCTGGGGAAAGCTGGAGATCCTCCGCCTGCGGGAGAAGGCCAGGGCCGAATGGGGCGCCGGGTTCACCCTCAAGCGCTTCCACACGGCCATGCTCGACCTGGGCTCCCCGCCCCTCGGCCTGCTCGACCGCGCGCTCTGACGAGATCCGCCGTGACGATCTTGCGATCGTCACGGCGGGTTCCCGTCCCCAGCGCCTCCAGCGCCTCCGATGTCGGATCCCGCCGGTCCTCGACTGGTGGTCGTCTTCCCGTTAGCTTGTTGACCAACCGAGCGCTGGGTACGGTTACGGCTGGAGGCAGTGGGATGCGCGAACTGTCGGGCAAGATCGCAGTCGTTACCGGTGCGGCCAGTGGGATAGGCCGGGCACTCGCCCTGCGGCTGGCCGCGGAGGGCATGGCACTGATGCTCGCCGACGTGGACCCCGGAGGCCTGGCGGAGACCGCCTCCCTGCTCGACGGGGTCTCCGACGGGGGCAAGATTCTCACCCAGATCACCGACGTCTCCGACGCGGTGGCCGTACAGCACCTGGCGGATCGGACCTTCGGCGAGTTCGGCGCGGTCCATGTTCTCTGCAACAACGCCGGAGTGCTGCAGACCGGCCGGATGTGGACGAGCGAGCCCGAGGACTTCGCCTGGATGCTCGGCGTGAACCTCTGGGGCACGCTCCACGGAATCCGCGCCTTCGTGCCCCGCATGATCGCTCAGGACACCGAGGGCCACATCGTCAACACGGTCTCGGTGGCGGGGCTGTTCGCCATACCGTTCGGCGGCGCCTACTCGGTCTCGAAGTACGCCGCGCTCGCCGCCTCGCAGGCCCTCGCCCAGGATCTGGCGCTGGCCGGATCCAGGCTCCGGGTGACGGCGCTGTGCCCGGGCTGGGTCAAGACCGGCATCGGCCACTCCGACAGGGTCCGGCCGGAGAACCTGACGGTCGCGGAGCGCGCCGAGGACGAGATGGCCACGGCCGGCGTCGTCGACGGCCTGGTGGAAGGCGGGATGGACCCCGCGGAGGTCGCGCTGGCCGCGGTGAAGGGGATCCGGGAGGAGCGTTTCCTGGTCTTCACCCACGCCGGGCACGAAGAGGGCCTGCGTGAGCAGGCCGAGGCGCTGATCGCGGGAGGACTGCCCTCGTTCCCCCTCCTCGAATAGCCGATCGCGGGAGGGCCGTCTTCGTTTCCCCCATCAGTAGTTGATCGCGAGAGAGCCGCTCTCGTTTCCTCCCACCAGTAGTTGATCGCGGGAGGGCCGTCTTCGTTTCCCCCATCAGTAGTTGATCGCGGGAGGGCCGCTCTCGTTTCCTCCCACGAGTAGTCGATCGTGAGAGGATCGCCCCCGTTTTCCCTCCACGAGTAAGCGCGTTGACGAGCGCCGATAGACTGGACCCACCGCTTGAGTTTCCCTGGGGGTCTTTGGTGTCTGAGTTCGACACGGTCCTGGTCGTCGATTTCGGTGCGCAGTACGCGCAACTGATCGCGCGACGGGTGCGTGAATGCCACGTCTACTCCGAGGTCGTCCCGTCGACGATGCCGGTCGAGGAGATGATGGCCAAGAACCCCAAGGCCATCATCCTGTCCGGCGGTCCCTCGTCGGTCTACGCCGAGGGCGCCCCGGCCGCGCCCGCGGGCCTGTTCGAGACCGGGGTGCCGACCTTCGGCATCTGCTACGGCTTCCAGGTCATGGCTCAGGCGCTCGGCGGCGAGGTGGCCAGGACCGGCACCGCGGAGTTCGGCGGGACCCGGCTCGACGTGACCCAGGAGGGCGTGCTCTTCGCCGGGCTGCCCGCCGAGCAGTCGGTCTGGATGTCCCACGGAGACAGCGTCGCCGCCGCCCCCGAGGGCTTCGTCGTCACCGCCGCGACCGCCGGAACGCCGGTAGCCGCGTTCGAGCACCCCGAAATCGGCCTGTACGGCGTGCAGTTCCACCCCGAGGTCCTCCACTCGGACCACGGCCAGGCCGTGCTGAAGCACTTCCTCGACGCCGCGGGCTGCCGCCCCTCCTGGACGATGCTCAACATCGTCGAGGACGCGGTCGAGGCGGTCCGCGCCCAGATCGGCCCCGAGGGCCGCGCCATCTGCGGGCTCTCCGGCGGGGTGGACTCCGCGGTCGCCGCCGCCATGGTGCAGCGGGCCATCGGTGACCGGCTGACCTGCGTCTTCGTCGACCACGGGCTGCTTCGCAAGGGCGAGGCCGAGCAGGTCGAGCGCGACTTCGTGGCCGTCACGGGCGTCAAGCTCCGCGTGGTCAACGCCCAGGAGCGTTTCCTCAAGGCGCTGGACGGGGTCAGCGACCCCGAGGAGAAGCGCAAGATCATCGGACGCGAGTTCATCCGGGTCTTCGAGGACGAGCAGCGGGCCATCCTCGCCGACGGCCCCGTCGACTTCCTCGTCCAGGGCACTCTTTACCCCGACGTGGTCGAGTCCGGCGGCGGCACCGGCACCGCCAACATCAAGTCGCACCACAACGTCGGCGGCCTCCCCGACGATCTGCAGTTCTCGCTGGTGGAGCCGTTGCGCGCGCTGTTCAAGGACGAGGTCCGCCGTGCCGGCGAGGAGCTGGGCCTGCCCCCCGCGATGGTCTGGCGCCAGCCGTTCCCCGGCCCCGGCCTGGGCATCCGCATCGTCGGCGCGGTCACCCACGACCGCCTGGAGATCCTCCGCGAGGCCGACGCCATCGCCCGCGAGGAGCTTTCCCGGGCCGGTCTCGACCGGGAGATCTGGCAGTGCCCGGTCGTCCTGCTCGCCGATGTCCGGTCGGTGGGCGTTCAGGGCGACGGCCGCACCTACGGTCACCCGATCGTCCTGCGCCCGGTCTCCAGCGAGGACGCCATGACCGCCGACTGGTCCCGCGTCCCCTACGACGTGCTCGCGCGGATCTCCACCCGCATCACCAACGAGGTCCGCGAGGTCAACCGCGTGGTGCTCGACGTGACCAGCAAGCCCCCGGGCACCATCGAGTGGGAGTAGCCCAGGGGGCACGCGAGACCGTCGTGTAGTGCTGGGTCCGCAGCGTGTCCTTGGTGCAGGCGGTGAGCTCTGGGGTTCGGGGGTCTTTCGGGTCTTCACACCCTGGAAGGAGCCGCCCTCCTCATCTCACGCCGCCAGGGCGGCGCGAATGCCTGGTGGGCCTTGGCGAGGACCACTGCACGATCGGGTACCTGAGGGTCGCTGCCGGTCCTCCCCGTCACCCTGCATCGCGACTTATGGGGATCACGGTGTTATGCCGATGTTGGGGCTGGCGGCCTTGCCTTGTAGGTGCGAGAAGTGGTCTACCGGGTTGTGTTATGCGGATACGGATTGGGCGGTTGCCGGCGACGGCTCCTCGACCATCGGCGGCTTCAGGAAGCTGGTCCCCCAGGCGACCGCGATGGTGACCACGGAGAAGATCAGACCGGTGATCACGGTGGCGGAAGCGTTGTATGGGTCCGCGCGGCGAAGTACGCGAGCCCGGTTGGCCGGGCGAGATGCTCAAGGACTACCGGGACGGCCCACAGAACTGAGCGTGGACGGCTTCGACGGTAGGTCTTCTTCCGGCGGTCGGATCCGCAGCGAGCAGACCACAGATGCGATGGCCCCCGGCGAGAGTGTCGCCGGGGGCCATCGCATCTGTTCACCGGAGAGGGAGAACCAGCGGGGTTGTGTCTGTCAGGCCGTATGCCGTGACGTCACGGCCTTGTGTGATCGCGGTCAGGGCGCCGCGATGGTGTAGGTCGATCCCGCCTGGGTGGCGAAGGTGATCACGTTGCCGCTGACGGTGGGGGTCACGGTCCCGCCGCCGACCCGGTTGATCACGACGGTCTGACCCGGCCACGGGTTCTGCAGCTTGACGGTCTTGCCCGCCTCGCTTGTGATGTCGACGTAGGTGACGCGTCCGCTCTGGAAGGAGCTGGAGATCACCAGCGCGTCCTTCTCCCGGAGCTTGACGAAGCTCGCGTTCTTGTTCGTCGGCCACACCGGGAACAGGCGCACGATGCCGTCGTCGCTCTGCAGGAGCAGGTTGTTGACGGCCTCCGTCGCTCCGCCCTTCTCCAGACCGTGGAAGTTGTCGCGGATGCGCAGGTTGGCGGCCATCTTCGTGGTGATCTGGTTCTTGAGCTGGTCGATCAGGCTCTGCGCCGGGTAGCCCACCCGGGCCGCCTGGGTGAAGACCTTGGGGAAGCTGTTGTCCTGGCCCCAGGAGTTCATGACGTTCAGCGTGTTGATGGCGATCTGGCGGTCGGCGGCCGGGGAGTTGATGCCCAGGACCTCTCCTGGGTGGATGAACTCCAGATTGACCGTGTTGTCGCCCGGGTGGATGTTGCGGGTGTCGTTACCCGTGATCGTTCCCGGGTCGGCGAGCGCGTAGACGGTCTGCCCGTTGTAGACGGTCGTCGGAGTCGCCGGCAGGTGCTGCAGGATCTGCGTCCAGGTCGCCCTGTCCGCGGTGTCGACCCCCAGGTCGGTGCTCGCGTCGATGAGGCCCGTGAGGAGATACTTCAGCAGCCCGACGTCGGGGCTTGAGTTCTTTCCCCAGAGACCCTCGTGCGGGCCGGTGAAGAGGTTGTACCGCTGCGCGGCCGCGTCCCACTCCAGATAGTTCTTGAAGAAGGCGGCGACCTCCTTAATGAAGGGGTAGGACTTCGTGGACAGGAAGTTCCTGTCCTGGGTGTAGTCGTAGTACGCGACGAACTGCGACGCGGTGAACAGGGAGTTGCCCACCTGCTGGTGGTAGTTGTCGTCGGCCGTCGACCCGAAGGGCCCGATTCCGACGGGGAAGAGCAGGCCGCTCGGCATCCCGCCGCTCGGGAACCGGCTGCTGATGTAGCTCGGATTGACGCGGGTGAGGTCCTGCTGCGCCCGGCGCCTCGCCTCGGGGACGTACGCGAGGATCAGGTCGTAGTAGGGCAGGGCGAGGTCTGCCCTGTTGCTGGAGTAGGCGCCGTAGAAGTTGGCCACGAAGTTGTAGTTCAGGTGCATGTCGCCGCTGAACTGGGGTGAGTCCGTGGTGGCCCAGATCCCGTAGAGGCCGGGCGCGGTCTTGCCCGCCCTGCTGGAGGAGCCGAGCAGGTAGAGGGAGCCGTAGTAGTACTTCTCGAGCACGTCGTCGTTGAGATCGACGTACGACGTGAGCCAGTACTGCTTCCACCACTCGACGTGCTGGGCGTAGAGGGTGTCGAGCGACGCGGGGGTCTGGCCGTCGACGATGGTCCGGGCGCCGGGGGCCGGGTCGGCGGGGTTCTGGCCGCCGCCGGCGACACTCGTCACGATGCGGACGGTCTGGCCGGGCTGGAGGTCGAAGACCATTTTTGCGGTGGCCCCGCTCGCGGACGGGCTTCCCACGAGGTTCGCGCCGATCGCGCGGGTGGCCAGTGACGCCCGGGAGACCCAGCGTGAGCCCGTGGGGGTCGCCCGCGTGGCCCACGTGGTGGTGCCCGACACACCAGAGGTGTTGGTGAAGCCCGACCGGGCGTCCTGGGAGCCTGACCAGGTCTGGGCCTGGAGTTGCGTCGCGGTGGAGCCGTTGGACGTGATCTGCGTCACCACGACGTTGTCGTTGGCCGCCGTCCAGGTCTTCATCGTGACGGGAACGCCGCCGATGGTCATCGTGGTGTCGACGTCGCCCTTGAGGATGTTCTGCTCCTCAAGGAACGGGCCCGAGGTCGGCGGCGGTCCCGAGGTTCCCGGGCCGTAGAGCTCCAGCTGGCCGATGCGGGCGCGGGGGTTCTGCTGGGAGTCGGAGGTCGTGCCCTGGGTCGGTTCGCTGATGCTCAGCCGTACGTAGCGGGCGCTGACGGAGGTGATCGTCTTGTCGGTGACGTTCGCCGTGTTGTTGACGACGGTGTCGGCTGCGGCCCAGGTCGTGCCGTTGACGCTGGTCTCCAGCACGAAGTTCTTCGTGTTGTTGGCCGTCTCACCGGACCGTGCCGCGCCGTCGTGCCTGACCACGTAGCGGGCGATGGTCTTGGCCGATCCGAGGTCGAGCCTGATCGACTGGGGTTTTCCGACCTCGGAGACCCAGCCCTCGTAGCCGGCGGCCCACTGCCCGTTCACCGCCCGGCTCGCCGGGAAGCTGGGGTGCGAGCTGGAGGCCGTCGCCGACGATCCCAGGGCGAGGTTCGCCGAGGGCGTGCTGCCGCCCGCGGGCGCGATCGTCACGCCGCCGAGCGCGACCAGGGAGGGCGACGGGTTGCCGGCCCAGAAGTTTCCCTTGGAGATGTAGAACGTCTTGAAACCGTCACCGCCGCCGGAGGTGACGCCGATGTCGCCGTTGCCGAGGAGCGCGGTGTTGGGCATGCTCCGGCTGACGGCGTCGCTGTACGCCTGGTTGGTCCACTGACCCTTGATGCCGGTCAGCAGTTGCTGGACCTCGGTCCACTGTTGCGTCGGTGTGGGGGTTGCCGCCTGCGCTTGAGGCATCAGCGCGAGGTTCGTGACAACCGAGACGGTGAGGACAACGGACAGGGTCCGCAGGGGGTGCCATCGTCGTTTACCGATCACGACATGTCCTTTCTCGATGAGATCGGGGACGTCGCCCCGATCGAGCCGGGTGCCGGCCGGTTCCGGGCGGACCCGGCCGTTCCCCGGCGGATCCCGGAGGCCGGCCGGTTCCCCGGTGGTCGCCGGGTGCGGGCCGACTCCGATGGATCCCGGGCGCCGGCCGGCTCCGGTGGGTCCCGGTGCCGGCCGACGCCCGATGCCGTCGTGTCCTGCGGTCGTACGATCGTGCGGTCTAGCGGGGTGAGGTCTCACCGGGCAGCCCCGGGGGAGGGGAGGCCGGTGCGACGTTGAGGTTGGACAGCACTCCGACGCCGGGCACGCGCCCGGCGGCCGGCGCGACCGAGGCGGTGCCGAGGTCGGCGAATGTGGGGTCGACGTCGAACAGCGCGATGACCGCCTCGGCGGTGGCCGCCCCGCCGATGGACTCGCGGTTGGAGACCCCTCGTTCCGCGACCCGCACGCGGACGGGATCGCCGTCGAGGACCTCCATCGCCTGTCCCCAGAGCGCACCGGACGCCGACTGCGGGGTCAGTCTGAGCAGGGCGATGGCCAGGTCACGGCGGCCGAGCTTGGCGAATCCGTTCGCCGTCACCCCCGGCCACGCGCAGAACGCCCCTCCCGCGCCGTGGTCCGGGCGGTCGGAGAAGGAGGCGATGGGATCGTCCGGCGACAGAGCCCTCATCCAGGTGCCCGTCAGAAGGTGCTCGGTGACGAACGTGACCATGTCGCGGCGCTGGGTCTCGCTGAGGTCGTCGTGCATGGCGGCGGCCACCAGACCGAAGTCCAGGGAGTGGCCGATGGTCTCGACGCCGTCCGGGTGGCGGATCGACCAGCGTCCGCCCTCGGCGTAGAGGTCGAGCACCGCGTCGGCGAGCGTGCGGGCCTCCGCCTCCGCGCGGACGGCGTCGTCGTCGCGGCCGCGGAAACGGAGCAGGGCCGCCAGCGAGCGCATCATGGCCACGTAGGCGGCGTTGAACGAGGTGACGACGTTGATGTAGTTGGGGACGCATTCGAGGAGCCGCCAGGAGTCGTCGCCGAAGTCGGCCAGGACACCCCCGGTGGCCTCCCTGCGCCTGCCCTTCCAGCCGTAGGCGAGCCGCTCCAGGTGGTCGGCGACGGTGTCCCGACCAACTCGCTCGTCGAGGAACGCGAGGTCGCCGCTGACACAGATGTAGTGCTCCACCAGCCGGAACAGCGAGCAGTCGTTGGCGGCGTAGTAGTTGCCGAGCGGGCCTCCGTTCCTGGCGTCGATGCCGAACGAGTCTCCGTAGGGGCCGCTCAGGACGCGCCGGAGCCATGACTTGAGCCCGGCGGGTTCCAGGAGCGCGTACATGCGGCTCCACTCGGAGTGGTCCCAGTAGAAGGTCGTCGTGGGGCCGAGCCGGGGCCCTCCGGTGAGGAAGATCGGCTCACTCGGGCTCGCGTACAGGTTGCGCATGTACAGCACGGTCAGCGCGCCCATGTAGTAGGCCCGCGCGAGCTCCGGATCGTCGGCCCGCAGCGCGGGCAGATGCCCGCTGAAGTCGTCGTTTCCCGGGGTGAACATGTTGTCCCAGTGCCGGCGCATGCCCTGCTCGGTGCCGCGGAGGACATCGGTGAAGGCGCCGGCCGTACGGCCCGCCGCGGCGGTGACGTCGGCCTGGTCGGTCCCGTAGGCGCACACGACACCGATGGTGCGGGTCTCGCCGGGGCCGAGGGTGAGGGACCAGCTCGCCTGCGCGCCGCTTCCGAGCTCGCGGATCTCGGTGGGCTCCGTGTCGAAGGCGTAGGCCGCCCGCGCCGGTGAGCGCAGGTCGGTGACCGCGACGGCGCCGTCGGCGATCGACGAGCTCCAGCGTCGCGACAGCGACCAGTGCCGGGTCGTCGCCACCTCGCGGTCGTCGAGTACGAGGGTGACCTGCTGCTCGCCGAGGACGACCGAGACCGCGTGCCACCGCCCGGCGGTCAGGGAGGGGGCGTCGGCGTGCTCCCGTTCGCCGGAGATGCCGAACCAGAGCCGGCCTCCGTCGAGGCCGAGCTGGAGCGAGTCCGGGTGGTTGCCGTGGGTGAGGATGACGCCGTCGCCCTCCGGCGTGGACGGGCGGAACTCGAAGCTCAGCACGAGACCGTCGCGCAGCTCGAACTCGTCGCCGTCCAGCGTCCGTTGCGTCGACGGCTCCAGCTCGGCGTCGCCGGCGAACACGAAGACCGGGTCGCCGCCGGACGCGGGGAGGCACCGGATGTCGCGGATCGTGCCGCCGGCCGAGTCATACCGGGGGAGGACCTTGTCCTGGCTGAAGTGCGAAGGCAGCTCGTACTCCAGCAACATGGCCGCGTCGGCCTCGTCCCGCTGGATTCCGGGGACCCGCGGCCGGCCCAGGCGCATCCGCCGCGGTCCCGCGCCGAGCAGGTAGGGCAGGTGCTCGCTCTGGGCGCGGGTCGTGTCGCGGATCCGTTCCAGGGTGACGAAGTCGTGGTAGTCGCCCTCGGTCCACGGCACGTCGTAGAGCCAGCCCCAGCCCACCTCCGAATGGGACATCATCGCGAACAGGTCCTGGCTGACCGTGCAGGTCCAGGGGACGGCCCGTTCGTTGGTGACATCGACCTGCCAGAGCAGCAGGTTCTCCGACAGGGCCATGCGCGTGTCCGACCGTACGGTCACCTCGGCGGAGCGATGCTCCCGCTGCACGCCCCAGGGCTTCCACCGGTAGCGCTGCGCGGCGAGCGCGACTCCGTCGAGGCGGAGAACGCCGGTGTGGTAACCGAGGGAGAAGGGCGGAGCCGCCACCCAGGACAGCGACGTGAGGTCGTGGTTGACATGGCCCTGGCCGCGCTGGTTGCGCAGGGACGGCAGGTGCGCGAGCTCGGAGGCGTCCATCCACTCGCCGGCGACGTCGTCCAGGTCGGGGACGCCCGCGGGCCGCCCCTCGGCGGAGGGGCGGGTGGAGGGCGCCTCGCTGAAAGTGTCCGTTTTCATGGTCACTTCGACGACCCGGAGGTGAGACCGGCGATGAACTGCTTCTGCACGAACAGGTAACCCACCACCGGCACGATCGCGGCGAGGAACATGATGCCGAACAGCTGTCCGTAATCCACGGAATATTGACCAATCGTCAGGTACAGGCCGGTTGTGATGGTCTGACCCTGTAGCGGGCCGAGAATGAACAGCGGATTCAGGAAGTCGTTCCAGATCCACAGCGAGGAGAAGATCGCGACCGTCGCCGTGGCGGGCCGGACCAGGGGCATGACGATCCCCCACCAGATCCGCAGCCCGCTGGCGCCGTCGAGGCGGGCGGCCTCGATGATCTCGTTCGGAACGGCTCGCATGAAGCCCACGTACACGAACACCGCGAAGGAGAGGTAGCCGCCGCCCAGGTTGGAGAGGATCAGCCCGGGATAGCTGTGATCGAGGCCGAAGAACGTCAGGATCTGGATGGTGGGCAGCAGGATGACCTGCGGCGGGATCATCAGACCGGCCGCGAGCAGGGCGAGCACCGCCGCCCGTGCCTTCGTCTTCCTCCGGGAGATGTAGAAGCTGAACGCGGAGGCGAGGGGGATGAGCAGCGCCACCGAGAAGACGACGTCGATCAGGGAGTTCTGCAGGCCGAGCTGGATGAGGCCGTCGGGCCTGGCCAGCGCGGTGCTCAGGTTGTCGATCGTCGGCGGGATCGGCAGTGCTTCGGGGCTTTCGAGGATCTGCGACTGCGCCTTGAAGGCGTTGACGATCGTCAGGTAGATCGGGGCGACGAACAGCAGGGTCACGACACCCGCGATGACGAGGCGTGCCCGGGAGCGCAGCACGTCGTTGATGGCGGTCAAAAGTTCACCTCACGGCGGCGAAGGAGGCTCGTGACCGACAGGGCGATGGCCGCGGACATGGCGAGCACCAGCATCGCGACCGCCGAGGCGTATCCGAAGCGGTTGTCGGTGAAGGCGAGCTTCACGATGTAGAGCGCGGTGGATCGGGTGGAGTTCGCGGGGCCGCCTCCGGTGAGGACGGTGATGACGTCGTAGAGCTTCAGCACCGTGATCAGTGAGATCGTGACGCTGATGGTCATCCCGGGAGCGATCAGCGGGAACGTGATCCTGGTGAACCTCTGCCACGTGGTGGCGCCGTCGATGGCGGCCGAGTCGTACAGCTCCACCGGGACTCCCTGCAGGGCGGCGAGATACACGACGGTCGTGAAACCGGTGAGGATCCAGGTGACGACGACGCCGATGGACAGCAGCGCGAGGTTCGGGCTGCCGAGCCAGGCGATCGGCGAGTCGATCAGCCCGATGCGTTGCAGGGTGACGTTCAGCAGGCCCTGCTGGGTCAGGATCGTCTGCCACACGAAGCCGACGATCACTCCGGACAGCACCTGGGGCAGGAACGCGATCGTCCTCATGACCCGGTAGCTCAGGTTGGTGCGGTTCAGCATCATCGCGAACGCGATGCCGATGGCGTTGGCCGCGATCGTGACCCCCACCGCGAGGATCAGGGTGAAGCCGAGGCTGGCGTGGAGCTGATCGTCGTGGATCATCTCGCCGTAGTTGTCCAGGCCCACAAAACCGCTGGTGGCCCGCAACGGGTTCTCGTCGGTGAAACTGCTTTTGAGGCTGAGCAGGAGCGGTAGCACGAGGAAACACAGGTACAGGCCGAAAGCCACGGCGGCTAATCCGAAGAGTCCGTTGTCCCTGCTTGCTCGACTCTTCCGAGTCCGCATGTCACTTCCTTCAGGCCCGTGTCGAGGACTTCGAAAGGAGGTGCCTCAACACGGGTCGTCGTTCGTCGGCCGGTGGGGACTACTTGGTGGCGGTGTCCCAGGCCGTGTCGAGTTTGGCCATCTCGCCCTTGACGTCCGCGCTGGTGAACAGCGCCTGGCTGGCGGCGTAGAGCTGGTCGTTGAGGCCCGGCGGCATCGCGTCGTCGTTGCTGGCCCATCCGATGGAGGCGACCTTGGTGTTCTCGTCGGTGACGTAGGCGAAGGAGTCCTTGAACACCTGGCTGACCGTGACCTTGTAGTCGTCGAGGGTCTTGCCCTTGAGCATCGGGAACGCGCCGTCGCTCTCGATGAGCGCCTTCAGGTTGCCCGGGGCCAGCGACCACGCCTGGGCGAACTTGGTCGCGCCGGCCAGGTCCTTGGTCTTCGAGCTGATCGCCATGGAGCCGCCGACGGCGAAGGGGATGACCACGGAGCCGTCATCGGTGGGGACGGGGAACGCGCCGAAGTTGTCGGCGTTGTCCTTCGGGACGGAGCCCAGGAACCAGCTGCCCATCATGTACATGGCGGCCTTGCCGCCGGTGAACTGCGTGATCGAGTCGGCGTACTTCACGCCGAGCGCGCCCTTGTCGAAGTAGCCCTCGGTGACGAGCTTCCGATACTTCTCGACCGCCGTGACGACGTTGGCGTCCGTGAACTTGACCTTGCCCGCGTACCTCTCCTGCAGCCACTGGGGGTTCTTGCCCAGGACGTCCGCGCTCAGGACGCCGACCAGCGGCATGCTGGCCGCGAACGGGTCACCGCCGCCCAGCTCCATCGGGGTGATGCCGGCGGCCTTGAGCTTGGCGCACACCGTCAGGAAGTCGGCCCAGGTCTTGGGCGGCTCCACACCCGCCTTGGCGAAGAGCTCCTTGTTGTAGAAGACCTCCGGGATGATCTGGGAGTTCGTGGGCGGGATGTAGACCTTGCCCTTGAGCGCGTTGCCCTGGGGGAGCAGGAAGTTG
Organism: Streptosporangium subroseum; assembly: GCF_900188345.1. GTDB lineage: Bacteria > Actinomycetota > Actinomycetes > Streptosporangiales > Streptosporangiaceae > Streptosporangium > Streptosporangium subroseum. Next base: position 86,517 of record NZ_FZOD01000022.1, read on the forward strand.
GCGTCCACCCAGGTCTGGTCGTAGGGGACGAGCAGACCGGCGCCGGCGAAGGTGGACGGGGTGATCGACTGCAGAAGGTCCGGGAACTGGCCGGAGGCCTGCAGCTGCTTGGCGTATCCGTCCCTGTCGGTGCTCGGGGACGTGATCCGGTTGATCTTCACCCCGGGGGCCTCTTTCGAGGCGGCCGCGATCGAGTCGTTCCAGAAGGTCGAGTTGAGGCTGGGCGTCTCGAACGTCATGTAGGTCAGGGTGCTGGTGCCGCTGCCGGTGCCGCCACTGCCGGCGCTCGTACAGGCGGTGGTCAGGGCGAGGGCACCGACAACGCATGTGGCGAGCATGGTCTTACGTATCAAGATCGTCCTCCTTCGGTCGTGTCGCACGGTTGAGTTTTTCGTCGAGCATGGTCCGGCGAGCTGTATGCAGGCACCTTGCGATAACGTTATCCCGAGAATAGGAAGTTTCGCCGGTGTGTCAAGGGTGTTGCCCGGATCGAAACCCGACGGGGCACGGAAGTCGATATCCGGGTGGATAGGTTGGCACCCGGGAAAAAGGGGAGGATCGCAGCGATGACCGAGCGCACGGTTGAGGGCACCGCAGGGCGACGCCGTGGCAAGCGGCCCACGATGCTGGATGTCGCCCGCACGGCCGGAGTCGCGCTGCGCACCGTGTCCCGGGTGGTCAACGACGATCCCACCGTGGGCCAGGACCTGGTCAAACGGGTGCGCGCGGCCATCGTCACCCTTGACTACGAGCCCGATGAGCGCGCCCAGCAGCTGCGCCGGGGCGTCAGCGGCACCATCGGCGCCGCGGTGCGCAACCTCGCGGACGCCCACCCGGTGCTCAGCGCGATCGACCAGGCGGCGCGGAAGGCCAAGCTCACCGTGCTGGCCATGTCGACCGAGGACGAGGAGCAGCGCGAGCGCGAGGCGGTCATGTCCATGTGCCGCAAGCGCGTGGACGGGATCATCATCGAACCCATAAGCGCCAACCACCAGTATCTGGCGCCCGAGATCGAGGCCGGAATGCCCGTGGTGGCCTTCGACCGGCCGACCGGCGGGGTCCCCGCGGACGCCGTGCTGTCGGACAACGCCGCGGGCATCGGCACGGCCTTCCGCCACCTCGTCCAGCACGGGCACAACCGCATCGCCTACATCGGCGACCACGAGCGCATCTTCACCGGACGCGAGCGCGCCGCCTCCTTCCGCGCCTGCGTCACGGCCAACGGCGGCCCGCTGGAGGGCATGGTCCATGCCGGGGCCGTCGAGCCCGCGCGCATCGCCAGCGCTCTGACCACGGCATTCGATGGTCCCACGCCCGCGACCGCCCTCATCACCGGCAACGTCGCCACGACCGTGGAGGTCCTGCGCTACCTCGGCGCCGACGCCGGCCGGATCGCGATCGTCGCCTTCGACGACTTCCTGCTGGCCGACCTCCTGCGCCCCGCCCTGACCGTCATCGCCCAGAACAGCGCGACGATAGGGCGAACGGCCATCGAGCTGCTCCTGGCCCGCGCCGCCGATCCCACCCGGCCGGTCCAGAGCGTGACGGTCCCGGTCGAGCTCATTCCCCGGGGGTCGGGCGAGCTCCGGCCGTAGGCCGTCGGACACCCCACGCCACACCCCGCGGTCCCGCTCCGGAACCGGTCCGTCGGGCGCGATTCCATCTCTCCACCCGCGCGTCGGGCAATGTTTCTGTCATGTCACAGAAACCCTTTCCCCAAGGACTACCTGCCCTTATCGCGATAACGTTATCTTCACGTAGGGCGACCCCGCGCTGACCCGGGTTCGCTCTGCCTTTCGAGGGAGGGCTCCGGTGGGAGACGTACTGATCGACTTCGATGTCCCCGGCGAGATGCGCGACGGCACCGTCCTGCGCGCCGACGTCTTCCGGCCGACCCGCGACGGTCCCTGGCCCGTGCTGCTCGTACGGTCTCCCTACGGCAAGCAGGACCCGAACATCTTCAGGATCCTGGAGCCCCTGGCCGCGGTGCGCCGCGGATACATGGTCGTGCTCCAGGACACCCGCGGGCGCTCCGGCTCCGACGGAGACTGGGAGCCGCTGACGAACGAGCGGGCGGACGGGCACGACACCGTGCGCTGGGCGGCCGCGCTACCCGGCTCCAACGGGCTCGTGGGCATGTACGGTCCCAGCTACCTGGGCAACGCGCAGTGGATGGCGGCGGCGGGCGGCCCGCCGGAGTTGAGGGCCATCGTCCCGGGGTTCACCTGGTCGGAGCCCTTCGACGGCCTGTTCGGCCGCGGCGGGGCGGTCGAGCTGGGCCTCAGCGCGAGCTGGTCCCTCTCCCAGGGCCCCGACCTCCTCGCCCGCAGGTGGAAGGACTCTCCCGCTGACCTCCATCGCGAGCTCACCGCGCTGGTCTCCGAGATCGACGCCCTGGCGACCAGAACGTACTGGGAGCTGCCGTCCGGCGCGTTTCCCGCGTTCGAGCGGGCCGGGGTCCCGGACCTGGGCTACCAGCGGGCCCTCGCCGATCCGGAGGCCGCGGACGACTGCCGCGTCGCGGGCACCTACGACCGGGTCGACGTCCCCGTCTTCAACGTCGGCGGCTGGTTCGACGTCTTCCTGCAGGGAACCCTGGACAACCACATCGCGATGAGCGCCGCGGGCAGGCCGTCGACCCTGCTGATCGGGCCGTGGTCGCACCAGGGGCAGTCGGGTCAGCAGGGCGAGGTCAACTTCGGGGTGGCGGCCGACCAGGGAAGCATCGACCTCCGGGCCTCCCTGGGAGACCTGCGGCTCGACTGGCTGGACCGCCGGCTGAAGCCGGGCCGTCCCGCGGCTCCGGACGGCAGGCCGGTACGGATCTTCGTCACGGGGGTCAACCGGTGGCGCGACGAGGACGCGTGGCCTCTGGCCCGGAGCGTGGACACCCCGATGTACCTGCGCGAGGACGGCGGCCTCTCATTCGAGGCGCCTCGTGCCGGCAAACAGCCGGACACCTACCGGTACGACCCCGCCGATCCGGTCATCACCCTCGGCGGCACCCTGCTGATGTCTAGTGAGTTCCCTCCCGGCCCCTACGACCAGCGCCGCGTCGAAGAACGGCCGGACGTGCTCGTCTACACCGGCGAGCCGCTCGAAGCCGACCTGGAGGTGACCGGCCGCGTCCGCGTCTCGCTGGTCACCTCCTCCACCGCGCCCTCGACGGACTGGGTGGCCCGGCTCTGCGACGTCGGCGTCGACTCCGTGTCGCGCAATCTCACGGACGGGATCCTCCGTGTCTCGGGCGTGCCGGGCGAGCCCGCGGAACACGAGATCGACCTGTGGTCGATCGGTCACGTGTTCCTCGAAGGTCATCGGATCCGGGTCCAGATCACGTCGAGCAACTTCCCGAGATGGGACCGCAACCTCAACACCGGCGAACCGGCCGAGGCGGCGACCGTCATGAGCGTCGCGGACCAGACGGTGTTCCACGACGCGGTCAGGGCATCAAAGATCGTCCTGCCGGTCGTGCCGCCCGAAGACCTCGCTCGCTGACGGCCCCGCTCGCTGACGGCCCCGCTCGCTGACGGCACCGCTCGCTGACGGCACCGTCCACGGTTGACCGATGATGCCGACTGTCGCGTAAAGTAGCCGGAGTATCGCGTAGAGCAACAGGTGAATGCTCTTTCCTCACCGCCTTACTCGCCTCCCGGCCGGACCGTCGCCCGACCGGGGGGCGAGGTGGGGAGCCGTGCTGGTGAAAGGTGGCTGTTCATCCAGTTTCGTTATGTGTGGGGCGGTAAGTTGGGGCGGGTGTCCACGTCAGCGATCGATGTCAGGTCCCCCATGACCACACCCCGCACCCGGCTGGCATGGCTGGACGCGCTGCGCGGGCTCGGTGCCATCGCGGTGCTGCTGGAGCACATGCTGCCCTGGCTCCTGCCCGCCCTTCCACGGCAGTACGTGTTCAACGTGGGGATGTACGGCGTCCTGGTGTTCTTCCTGGTCAGCGGTTACATCATCCCGGTCTCGCTGGAGGGGCGCGGCGATGTGCGGGCCTTCTGGATCAGCCGGCTCTTCCGGCTCTATCCGGTGTATCTCCTGGTCACGGTCTTCGTCCTGGTGATGGCCTTCTGGATACCGGTCCGCAACCAGGTGCCCCGGGACCTGTCGGCCGTGTCCGCGCACATCACGATGCTGCTGGACGTCGTGCACGTCGGCGGCCTGGCGGACACCATGTGGACGCTCTCCTACGAGATGGTCTTCTACCTGGTGGTCACCGCGCTGTTCATCGGCGGGCTGCACCGCCGGAGCGGGACCCTCGCCATCGGGTTCGGCGGTGTGGCCGTCGTCGCGGGGCTGGTGCTGTCGGCGCCGCTGCTCAAGGGCCCCTGGCCCGCCACCGTGTCGTGCGTGATCTTCGTGGTGGGCGTGGTGTGCCTGGTCAGCGGCCGGTTCCGGGTCCCCGCCGCCTACGTCCTCGCCGCGACGGCCCTGGTCCTGCTGCTTTTCGCGGGCTTCGTGCCGTGGCTGGGCGCGGCGATCCTCGCGGTGATGTTCATCGGGACCGCGATCCGCCGCTGGGAGCAGGGGACGGGCGGGCTCTGGCCCGTCGCCGTCGCGACCGTGCTCGTGGCGCTGTCCCCGGTGTGGTCGATCCAGGCGGGCTGGTGGTGGGTCCAGCCGGCCGCGTGGTTCATCACGATGGCCCTCGCCGGTGGGACGTTCGCGGGCGCGATGGCTCTGCGCCACCGGAGCCTGCCCCGTTTCCTCGTCTGGCTGGGTCTGATCAGCTACTCGGTCTACCTCCTGCACCACCCGCTGCTGAAGCTCGCGTACGCCGTCGCCGGAGATGTGCGAGCCATGCAGCCGGTGGTGCAGGTGATGTTGTCGGCAGGTTTTGTCGCGCTGGTGCTCGGTCTGAGCTGGCTCACCTACCGCTACCTGGAGCTTCCCATGCAGCGGCTGGGCAAGCGGCTGGCTCAGCCCGGGTTGTCGGCCGGCGACTCCGCCGACATCTCCGAGTCCGTGGTGGGCGCGTCGACGAAGAGGTCCTTGTCCAGCTCGGATCCTACCGGGTAGATGTCGCCCGGCTCCAGACCCTTCGCGCCGCGCAGCGAGGAGACGGACACGACGTGGTAGCCCTGCTTCTGCAGCGCGACCAGAAGCTTCGGCATCACCTTGACGGTCTGCTCGACCCAGTCGTGCATGAGGATGACGCCGTCACGCTTGGCGTTCTTGAGCACCTCGTTGTAGATGGCCGTCTCGTTCTTGGTCGCCCAGTCGCGGGAGCCGCCGTTCCACAGCAGGATCGGCATCTTCATCTCGGTCGCGATCGCCTGCACCCGCGAGTCGAGCTCGCCGTACGGCGGGCGGATGATCGTCGGGTACTTCCCGGTGGCCTGCTTGACGATGGCCTGGGTCTTGTCCAGCTCCTCGCGGACCTTGTCCTCGGTCAGGTCACGCAGGTGCGGGTGGGTGTAGCTGTGGTTGCCGATCTCGTGGCCCTCGACGACCATGCGCTTGGCGAAGGCCGGGCGCGACTTCACGTACTGACCTTCAAGAAGGAACGTCGCCTTGGACTTGTACTTCTTCAGGGTGTCGAGCAGTTTGTCGGCGTACTTGCCGGGACCGTCGTCGAAGGTCAGCGCGATGCACTTGACCTTCGCGCAGTCGACGGGCGCGACTGGGGCGGCGGACTTGGCCTTGTCCGTCGTCGTGGCCTTGTCCGTCGTGGTGGGCTTCGCGGTCGTGGTGGGCTTCGCAGTCGGGGTGGGCAGCTCCGCGCTCCACGCGGCTGTCGGTGTGGCGACCAGGGCGACCGCGGATACGGCGGCCATCAGCAATTGGGCTGGAGACTTCATGAGGGGGAGCTCCGGACGTTGCGGGTGATAACAGAGGGACAGAAGAAAGCATCGTATCCGGACACTTCGCCCAAGAGCCGGTCGTCCGGGCTTCTGCCAGCCGCCGTTCAGACTTCTGCCAGCCATTACTCAGGGTGGAATCCGCCCCAAAGCCGATAAGAGATCACAACGCTTGACGGCGGCCGCGGCCGTGGGGATCCACCGTCGCGGCGGCATGGCCGGTCGGGGCCAGGTGGCCCCCGGCCAATCGGCTCTTTATGACACTTGGACTCATGGTGACGGAGAGTATCCGCTACGATCGCGGACCGTGAACGACTCGTCGGAACGGGGGGACGACGATGACCGCTGTCAACGGGCATGATCACTCCTTCTCCCCGATCGCGATCTTCCTCTTCGCAGGCCAGGGGTTGCGCATGACCGGTGGGGCGGTGGGTGCCCGGGTCGTCGTGGAGACCTCTGGCCCGCCCACCGCCTCGGCGGCGAGGTGTTTCTCGCCGCCGGCCCATCGCTCACCGGCATCCATCTCCTGGTGTCCGCGCTGACGCCGGACGTCCAGGCCACACCTGACTGAATTGAGCAGTTCCATGAATACGCGTCCCGACGTCGACGTCGTGGTCACAGCCTTCGACTGCACGGAGACGGCTCTGGTCGAGACCGTGAGACATGTTCTCGACCAGTCACTGAACAACCTGCGGGTCCTCGTCGCCTTCGACGGCGAGGACGGGCAGCTTGCCGAGGCGCTCGCCCGGCTGGCGGGGGAAGACCCGCGCGTCGTGCCGGTGCCGTACCTCTCGGATGAGGTGGGGCTCTCCGGCATGCGCGAGGCCGCCCTGAAGGTGTCGGTCGCGCCGGCGGTGATGTTCGTCAACGTGCTCAGCCTGCTGTACATGCACGCCTGCAAGAGCCTGCTCCTCGAAATCGAGGAGACCGGCGCGGACTTCGCGGTGGGGCAGGTCGGGCGTTGCCCCCCCAGGCGCAAGAAGATCAGATATCCCTCCGCCAGGTTGTTCTGCGACCGGATGACCATCGACGGGGTGGAGCGCAAACCGGCTTTCCTGACCGACGGCTTTGTGGAGAACAAGCTCTTCCGCCGCGATTTCATCACCGAGCACCAGCTGGCGTTCGACCGCGCCCTGCGGGACCCCGACCGGCTTTTTGCCATCGAGGCCTACCTGGCGAGCAAACGTGTCGCGGTCGTGCCCTGGCCCGTCGTCCGGCAGACGGCGGAGATCGCCGGCACGAAGACGGGCAGGAGCGGCCTCGACGCCTTCGCCGCGCGTCTCACGGCGGAGCGGCGGGCGATGGCGTTCCTGAGAGGTGAGGGACTCGGCCGGCTGGAGCCCCGTCTGATCCGGCGTTTCCTGCGGGCGGAGCTGGCTCCGATGCTGCGCCGCCTTCCGGGGCAGTCCGGCGAGTGGGTGACCGAGCTCCAGCAGATCACAGGTGACTACCTCGACGGTCTCCCGAAGAAGATGGTCCTGAGACTGCCGATGATGCTCCGGATCTGCCTCCATCTCCTCCGGGAGGGGCAGGTGGAGGAGATCAGGGAGGCGGCGCGGCTTCTCCGCGTGTCCTCACCGATCCCCCGCCGGGTCACGAAGATCGGCGATCGCGTCTACTGGGGCGTGCACGACCCCGCGGGTGACGCGCCCGCCGAGCTCGACATCTCCAGCCTGGAGCTCGATCGGAGACCGTTCTCCCGCGCCGCGATCAGGCATGAGATCGAGAGTGTGGAGCCCGGAGACCGGGGGGTCCGGATACGGGTGCGGACCTACGACCCCCTGGGCGTGCTGCCCGCGAAGGGGGCCTCCGGCGCGGTGGAGATCCGGGCGCCCGGCGGCGGACTGTGGCGGGTGCCGATCACTCTGCGACCGGCGGGCGAGCACTTCTGGAGCGAGTTCACGCTGAACCCGGGAAACGCGCCGCGTTCCCTGCGCGGCATCAACCGTACGACCGGGATCCGCCTGCTCATCCAGAAAAAGGGCGACTCGCACCAGGCGCCGCTGGTCGCCCCGGAACGGCCTCCCGTCCGCAGGGTCGTCTGTTCCCGGCGGCTGCTGCCCGATGCCGTGGTGACGCTCACCCGCATGACCACGACGAACAAGGTGGAGATCACCTGGACCTCCAGGAAGATCACCCATGCCTCGCGTCGCTGGAAGAAGTTGCGGACCGACATGGTGGGGCGGGTCAGCAACGGCAAGTCCAGGCTCGGCTTCTACCGGATCGTCATGAGGTTCGTCCCGCGGAGCAGGAAGCTGGTGCTGTTCGAGAGCTCGGAGGGCAGGGCCTACACCGGCAATCCCCGCTACATCTACGAGGAGGTCATGAGGCAGAAGATCCGCGTGCGCTGCGTGTGGTCGTATTCCTCCAACCGCTCGCAGTTCCCGCCGGGCACGCGCGTGGTGAAGCGGGGCGGCTGGAGGTTCATGTGGAGCCTCGCCAGGGCCGGTTACTGGGTGGAGAGCCACAACCTGCCCTACTGCTACGAGAAACGGCGCGGCACCCGCTACCTGCAGACCTGGCACGGGCAGACGTTGAAGACCATCGGGCTCAACACGCCGGGGCTCCGGGGGGACCAGTGGCCCGAGCGTCACCGATGGCAGCGGAGCGTCGATCGCTGGACGACGATCGTGGCTCCCTGCGAGGAGTACGAGCGGGTCTTCCGCGCGAGCACGGGTTTCTCCGGCGAGATCCTCCGGACCGGCTATCCCCGCAACGACGTCCTGGTGCGCTGCGCCGAGCCCGAGCAGCTCGCGGTGGCCAAGGAGGTCCGCGCCAAGCTCGGTGCCCTTCCCGGGCAGCGGGTGCTTCTCTACGCGCCCACGTTCCGTGATCGCACGAGAGGGGCGGGAACGTCGGTCCGGGTCGACCTGGACCAGCTCTCCGCGCGGCTGGGCGACGACTGGATCATCGCGCTGCGCGTTCACCCCTATACCCGGTACCAGCTTCCGCCGAGACTGCGCGGGTTCGTCGAGGACGTCACCGCCTACCCGGAGATCAACGATCTCATCCTGGCGTCCGACGCCCTGCTGACGGACTACTCGTCGGTGATGTTCGACTACGCGAACACCGGCAAGCCCATCCTGCTGTTCACCGACGACTACCACGAGTACGTGCAGAACGAGCGCGGTCTCAACCACCACCTGCCCGACATCGCGCCGGGGCCGATGCTGACGGAGACCTCCGAGCTGGCCGACGCCCTGGCGGACCTTCCCGCGACCGCCGCCCGGTATGCCGAGGCCTACGAGCGCTTCCGCAGGACCTGGTGCTCATGGGAGGGCGGCGGAGCCGCCAAGGCAGTGGTGGACGTCTTCTTTTCCGACCTCAAGAACCTCAAGGGGTGACGAGTGTCCAAGGACATTTTCATTCTCGCGCCCAACATCGACAACCTCGGCGGCACCCAGCGGGTGTTTCACGTGCTGGCGCAGGGGTTCGGAGTCCGGGGCCACCGGGTCCGGCTGGTGGGCATCGAGCGGGTCCAGTCCCCGTTCGGTTTCGATGACGGCCTGGCGTACGAGAAGACCATTCTCTACCGGGAGAGACGAGGGCGTCGTGACACTCCGGCGGTGCTCCTCGCCGACGCGAGGAAGCGCCTCACCGAGCTGTTCGCGCAGGCGGAGAGTGGATACCTGATCCTCGGAACGCCCTGGAGCGTCAAATGGGCGTCGGCGGTGCCCGCGCCGCACCTGTCCAGGATCGGTCAATATCACTCCTCCTACGAGCACGCGAAGTTCTCCTCGCCCTCCCACCTGGAGCTCATCCGGCGGCTCTACCCCAACCTCGCCAAGTCGGTGTTCCTCAGCGAGGACGACGCCCGTTCCTTCAGCCGTCACCGGGTGCCGAACGCACGGGCGATCGGCAACCCGCTGACCTTCGAACCCGAGTGCGTGGCGACCCCGGGACAGAGCCGCAGGATCGTGACGGTCGGCAGACTCGCCACCATCAAGCGCTACGACCTGCTCATCGCGGCGTTCGCCAGGGCGAGCGGCGAGGTTCCCGAGCGGTGGGAGCTTCACCTGGTGGGCGACGGTTACGAGGAGGAGCAACTCCGCGCGTGCGCGGCCGAGCACGGGGTCACCGACCGGGTCATCTTCCAGGGCCGGTGCAAGGACGTTCACTCGCACTACCGGGATGCCGCGATCTTCGCGCTCAGCAGCGAGCACGAGGGGCACCCGATGGCGCTGGCCGAGGCTGCCGCGCTCGGCCTGCCGAGCGTCGCGTTCGGCGTCTCGGGCGGCGTCAAGAACCTTGTCGCCGACGGCGTCTCCGGGCTTCTGGCGCCCCCGGGGGACGTCGGAGCCTTCGCCGACGCGTTGGTGAGGTTGATGCGGGCACCGGAGTTGCGGGCGCGAATGGGCAGCACCGCCTGTGATCACGTGCGCGAGTTCTCCCTGGAGAAAATTCTCGACAAGTGGGACTCGCTCTTCGCGGAGATCCAGCGCTGACCATGTCACATTCTTTCTTCGGGGGGAGATCAATGGGACGCACGCTGGTCACGCTGCGACGTATCGCCTCCGAGCGGCTGCCTTCCGCGTTCCGCGAGAGGTTCCGTGAGCGGTTCTGCGAGACCGAGGGCAGGGAACGGGCGTTCACCCGCGCCGCGAGGATGGCGTCGATCAGGTCGGCGGTCGCGGTCCGGCGGGGCGGAGGGGAGGGGGCCTCGGTGACGTACGCCGGTGTCCTCGACGGAGGCACCCTGAACCTCCAGGTCCGCCTCCCCTCCCGCGCCGGCCACGCGCCCGTGCGTGCGGTCAGGCTCGTGGCCGGGCGAGGACGTCGGCGGTGGCGGGGCGATCTCGACCTCGACGGCGACCTCGCCGGGGGCGCGATACGGCTGAGCGAGGACGGCGGCCCGCTGTCCCGGCTCGGCACGGGCCTCTGGCGAACCCGGATCGAGCTGACCCTCGCCGACGGCAGCGGCCTGGAGGTGCCCCTGCTCGGCCCGGTCGCGAACGTGTTGCCGGCGGGTCCGACCGTCGCGGCTTCACTCTGTCCCCGTACCGGCACGGTCTACACCGTCGACGCCGGTCTGACCGGGCACGTCACGATCTCGGCGTCGCGTCCCGCCCCGCAGGCACATGTCACCGGGGTGATCGCCGACTGGGACCGGGTCGTCGTCGAGGGACGGTTCGGCGGAACCGTGCGGACCGCCGGCGCGGAGGTGCTGATGCGCCGCCTCGAAGGGAGACTCGAAGGGAGAGGGGGGCGAGAGGTCTGCCACCGGCTTCCGGTGACGACGGACGGCGCGCTGTTCCGTTTCGAGGTGCCCGGCGGCTCGCTGGCCGGAGCGGAGACGACCTGGGTCTTCGAGTTCGTCTCACCCTGGACCGGAACCCTCAAGGTCGGCCGCTTCCTGGATGATTTTCGCCACCCCCACCGCGTCGTTCACCACGAGAGGCGTCCTCTGGCGACGTCCGAGAGATCCCTGCTCTACGTGCGGCCCGGATACTCCCCGGCGGGAAGACTCCAGCTCTCCTGCTCCCATTCGGAGGAACTACCGTGAAGATTGCCTATCTGCTGACCTGGGCGGATGTCATGGGAGGCACGGAGGCGGCGGTCCTCACCCTCGCCTCGCATCTCGCCGAACACCACGACGTCGAGGTGATCAGCGTCTTCCGCAGGGAGGCGGCCCCGTTCTGCGAGGTCTCACCCAAGGTCCGTCTGCGCTACCTGGTGGATGAGACGGGCCCGGTGCGACGCCCCTGCCGCGAGACGGCCATGGACGACGCCACCTGCGCCGCGCTCGCCGCGATGCCGAGCGAGCTCGTCGATCCCGCCTGGGAGGGCGCGTTCAACCGGTTGGCCGACGTGGAGGTGGAGCACGCGCTCCGCGGTCTCGACGCGGACGTCGTCGTGTCCTCCACGCCCGCATTGCTGTCGCTCATCGTCCGTCTCTGCCCGGAGCGCACGATCACCGTCCACCAGGACCATCGTTGCTCGGAGCTGAGAGGCCCGTCCGGCGAGCCGCTCCTGAGATTCGCCCCCCGGCTGGACGCGCTCGTCTCGCTGACCCACCGGACCCAGCTCTGGTGCGCGCAGTCGCTCAAGGACGCCGCGCCCCATCTCGCGACGATCCCGAACGCGCTGCCGAGCGGATACCGTCCGCGGTCCGGCCTGGACACCCGCACGATCGTCATCGCGGGGCGGCTGGTCGGTGAGAAGCGAATCGACCACGCCGTGCGGGCCTTCGCCGGGATCGCCGGCCGGTTTCCCGGCTGGTCGCTGCGGATCCTGGGAGACGGCCCCCTGACCGGCAGCCTGCGCCAACTGGTTCAGAGCCTCGACCTCCAGGACCGGATTCACCTGCTGGGCAGGTCTCCGCACATGGCGGAGGAGTGGGCGAAGGCGAGCATGTGCCTGCTCACGTCGACGAGCGAGGGCTTTCCGCTGGTGCTGACCGAGGCCCTCGCCGCGGGGGTCCCGGTGGTGGCCTACGACTGTCCCGGCGGAACGAGCGAGATCGTACGGCACGGGGTCGACGGCTTCCTCGTGCCCGAGGGCGACATCGACTCGCTGGCCGTCGCGATGACCAAACTGATGGAGAGTCCCGGCACGCTGCGCGAATTCGGGACGGCGGCGCGGGAGATCGGGGCCCGGCTGTCGCCCGAGCGGATCACGGGAGCCTGGCTGGAGCTTTTCGAGAGGCTGGGCGCGGAGAGGGACGCGCGATCCGGGCGCAGAGCCGAGCGGATCGCCCGTCACGCCCTCCGGTCGGTCTCGGGTTTTGTGCCCGTCGCCTCCGCCGATCCGGAGCCGGGGGGAGGACCACAGCTGCGGGAGCTCGAAGCCGATCTGATGAGGAAGGACCGGACCCTCACCCGCTCCGGCGCCCGTCTCTGCGTGATCCGCGACGACGTCACCCCCGAGGACGTCCTCCGGGCGAATCTGGAAGCCGTGACGAAGGTCCTCCACGACGCCGCCATCCCGTACGCGCTGGTCCGGGACACCGGGCCACGCCATCGGATAGCCGTCGAGGAGGAACACCGGGCCGCGGTGCTCTCCGCGATCGCGCGAGAGTTCGACGGCAGGCCCGTCTACGCCCAGCCGCTCAAGCCGACGATGTGCGCTCCTCCGGTCGCCCTGGCCGGACAGGTCGCCGGCTGGGGCGACGTCGGCGGTCTGCGGGTCTACACGATCTACTCGGTCGCCTCGCGCGCTCTTCGCCACGGGTCGGCGTTCGGCTGTGACGTCGAGTTCTGGGCCCCGACCGCGGACGGGGGGCTGCGGGCCGTGCGCCCCACCCTTCTCGGCCGCGAACTGCCCCGCGAGGCGATGCGCCCGGCGAAACTCACGGTGGGAGAGCGGAGCCACCCCACGTACGAACCCTTCACGCGGCCCTTCGTGGACGACGTCACCTTTCCGATCGACGTCGTCTACACCTGGGTGGACGGCGCCGATCCGGGCTGGCGCGCCCGGCGGGACGAGGCCCTGACCGGCCGGAGCGCGACCGCGGAGGCGGTCACGAACACGTCCGCGAACGCGGCCGACCGCGGCGACGGCCGCTACGCCAGTCGCGACGAGCTCCGCTACTCGCTGCGTTCCCTGGACATGTACGCGCCGTGGGTCCGTCACATCTGGATCGTCACCGACCAGCAGGTCCCCTCCTGGCTGGACACCTCCCATTCGAAGGTGACCGTCGTCGACCACAAGGAGATCTTCAGCGACGCCGGCGCTCTCCCCACGTTCAACTCGCACGCGATCGAGAGCCGGCTGCATGTGATTCCCGGGCTCTCGGAGAATTTCATCTACTTCAACGACGACTTTTTTGTCGGGCGTCCGCTGAGCCCGGACCTCTTTTTCCTGCCCAGCGGGATCCCCCTGTTCTTCCGGTCTCCGGCGACGGTTCTCCCGACGCCGATCCAGGAGGACGAAAAATCCTTTTACGCCGCCGCGAAGACGACGCGGGACATCATGGAACGGGAGTTCGGCTGCACGACGGCGAACACTTTCCTCCACGCTCCGTACGCACTGCGCAAAAGCGTGCTCTTCGAGCTCGCGGAGAGATTCGCCCCCGAGATCGCGGCCACGGGCCGGAGCCGGGTCCGCTCACGTGATGACGTCTCGGTGGTCTCATCGTTGCATCACTACCACGCCTTCCGCAGCGGGAAGGCCGTTCCCGGGGAGATATCCGTCGACTACATCGCGCTGGGACAGCGCGATCACCTGCCCCGGCTGACACGGCTGCTGACCCTCCGCGATCGAGACGCCTTCTGCGTCAACGACGCCGATGAGAGTGACATGTCCGAGGAGGAGAAGCGCCGTGCGATCTCCATCTTCCTGGCGAGCTACTTCCCGGTCGCCAGTGAATTCGAGGTCGGCAGCCCACGCAATCGGGCTCGGCGCTGAGCGGTCATATCGATTTCGCCATCGGGCGGGCCGTTTTGGCGGAGGCCCGCCCAGGGTTGGGCAAAGAATCGGCCACGGAGGGGCAGGCTAGGTCATGGCGAATCCCCGAGAGAGGCATTCTGAGCGCGACTGAATGGACGCCCTCGACCGGAGGACTTTCTTTGAAAGCGCCACTGCTCAGTGTCGTCGTGCCGTTCTACAACGTGGTGGGTTACATCGAGGAGTGCCTGACCTCCCTCGCCGCGCAGACTCTCATGGACGTCGAATTCATCCTGGTCGATGACGGCTCCATGGACGGCGGCGACGTGACGGCCAAGGAATTCGCGGCCCGGGACTCCCGGTTCCGGGTGCTGCGACAGGACAACCAGGGGCCGGGCCCGGCCAGGAACCTGGGGATCCGGCACGCGACCGGCCTCTATCTCGCCTTCGCCGACGGCGACGACGTCGTGCCGGAGACGGCCTACGAGCTCCTCGTCGGCTCGCTGGAGGAGACCGGATCCGACATCGCCTGCGGCGGGGTGCGCAGGATCACCCCCGAGGGGCTCGTCCCGTCCGCGATGTACGCCAAGTTGTTCAGGAAACCGGCACGGCGGACCCACATAGAGACTTTTCCCGACCTGATCCGCGACCGGACGGTGTGGAACAAGGTCTACCGCCGATCCTTCTGGGACGAGCACCGCCTGGAGTTCCCCGGCGGGTTCTACGAGGACGTGCCGGTCGCGATCGCCGCGCACGTCCTGGCGTCGAGCGTGGACATCCTGAACGAGGTGGTCTACCACTGGCGGCTGCGTGACACGGGCGACGCGTCGACCACCCAGCGCCGCATGGAGGTGGCCAACGTCGAAGAACGGGTCGCGTCCCTGCGCGGGGTGCAGAGGTTCCTCGCCGAGCGGTCGCCCCAGCTGAAGCGGGAGTTCGACGACATGGTCGTCTCCTGGGACCTGAAGTTCGTGAAGGACGCGCTGGAGGAGGCGGTGGAGGAGGGCACGCCGAACGACCTGGAGCGCCTCTTCGACGTCGTGGCCCCCTGCATCGACGCCCTCGACCCGCTGATGGTGGCCGCCCTGCCCGCCTCACGGCGGTTGGAGCTGTATCTCCTGCACCAGCGGATGGCGCCCGAGCTGCGCGAGGTCCGGAGATTCCGGCGGGAGGAGGAGGATGCGCGGGTCCTGCGCCGGGGGAGCAGGCCGCCCCGGTGGTACGCCGCCTACCCGTTTTTCGGGGACAGGTCCCGCGGCATTCCCGACCACCTCTACGACGTCACCCAGGAGCTGATCCTGCGGGTCCACACCGACCGGGTGCGCTGGTCGGGCGGGCGGCTCCTGGTCGAGGGGCAGGCCTCCATCAAGCGGCTCGACGAACGGCAGAGCCGGATCAAGGTGTGGATCGAGGGGAAGGGCAAGTCAGGGAAGGGCAAATCACGGATCTCGCTGCCGGCCCGTCAGGACGGTGCCCGGTTCGTGGCCGAGGTCGAGGGGGTCGCTCCCGGCCGGTGGTCCGTGCACGCGGAGGTCTCGGCCAACGGGATGCGCCTGAGCAGCCTTCTCGGAGCGAGCCCCCGTCAGCTGCCCAAGGGCGGGCGGGCCGGGGTCAGGGCGGCGCTGGGCCGGGACGGCCGCCTGGTGGTCGTGGTCCAGTCCGATCTCTGAGTCACCGCCCACTCTTGGTCAAGAACCAGCATGGAGAATTCCAGGCGGTTGCAGAGAGTCACGAGTTGATGGCCGAATGTCGCCATGCTGGAAGGCATGAGGGCCTATTCGTTGAACGACGTTCACGCGACCCGGAAACGAAGAGACTCCTGGTGGACCGTTTTCCTGGTCGACCCGGTGGCGTGCAGGCTCACGCTGTTCGTCGCCAACCACACGGCGATCACACCCAACGGGCTCACCCGCCTGTCCCTGATCCTCGGGATGGTGTCCGCTGTCTGCTTCGGATTCGGGCAGCTGGTCGCGGGGGCCCTGGTGTTCTACGTGAGTTTCGCGGTCGACTGCATGGATGGGAAGATCGCCCGGCTCAAGGGGACGGGGACCGCGTTCGGCCTCTGGCTCGACTACGTGGGCGACCGGGTCCGGGTGGTCTGCTGTGCCGCCGGCCTGGCATTCGGGCAGTACGTGACGACGGGGGACGTCGACTACATCCTGCTCGGTGCCGGAGTGGCCGTGCTGGACCTCTTCCGCTACGTGAACGCGCCGCAGATGAAGCGCGTGCGCGAGGTGGTCAAGGAGAACCGGCTTGAGCAGCTGGCGGCGGACGCCGAGGCCGCCGCGCTCACAGCGCTCCCGGAGAGCCGGGAAAGCCCGGAGAGCTTGGAGAGCCGGGAGAGCCGGGAGAGCCTGGATCAGGAGATTCCGGAGTCGATCGAACGCGCGACACCCAGGGCGTCCAGGTCGACGAGGAGGGGCCGCCGGCTGGGACGGTTCTTCGCCCGCCATCGGGTGCGGAGCCATCTGATCAGCGGCATCGAGTTCCACGCCGCGGTGTTCGTCGTCGCCCCGCTGATCGGGGTGGCGGCGCTGCTACCCGTCTCGATCGTGGCGGGGGTCCTGCTTCTACTGAACGAGGTTTTTCTGATCTACCGAATGTGGCTGTTCACCCGGGTGGTGCCTGCTGCGCCGCACCCGCAGGAAGCGCCGCGCGTATCTGTTTGATCAAGCTCAACGGGGGTTCGTTGTCATGCAGTCCGACCGACCGATCTTTGTGATCGGATGCCCGCGCTCCGGCACCACCATGTTGCAGCTCATGCTGCACTCGCATCCGCGCATCGCGGTGCCTCCGGAGACGCGGTTTCTGGTGCCCGGCTACTACCGCAGGTTCTTCTTCGGAGATCTGCGCGAGCAGCACAACCGGCGCAGGCTTGGCCGATGGATAGTGAGCGACAAGGACACCAAGTTCAAGGAGCTCAAGCTCGACGGAGACCAGCTGATCGACGACATCGTCGCCGGACCGCCGACGCTGGGCTCGGCGTTCGGGATCTCCTTCCGCTCCTACGCCGAGCAGTACGGCAAGTCCCGCTGGGGTGACAAGCGGCCGAGCTACTACCACCACGTGGACCTGCTGCTGAGGCTCTTCCCCGACGCCCAGTTCGTCCACCTCATCAGGGACGGGCGCGACTGCGTGGCGTCGCTGAAGGAGATGCCCTGGTACACCAAGGACGTCTTCCACGCGGTGACCAACTGGGCCGAGGCGATCGACTTCGGCCGTCACCACGCCAGGAAACTCCCCGCCGACAGCTACTACGAGCTGCGCTACGAGGACCTGACGGCCTACCCGGAGACCGAGCTCGGCAAGCTGTGCGACTTCCTCGGGGAGGACTACGACCCGGCGATGAGCGAGCCGTACCACGTGGCCCGGGTGGCCATCCCGCAGCACAAGGTCTGGCACAGCAACACCCACGGCGGCGTCACCACCGCCCGGTCGGGTTCGTGGAAGGCCAGGCTGGAGCCGTGGGAGATCTCGGTGTGCGAGACCGTGCTGGCCGACCGGCTGACCGCCAACGGCTATGAGCTGAGCGGCGCGCCCAAGGCGGAGAAGAGCCACGTCGCGGCGTGCGAGAAGGCGGCGTCCAAGCGTCGCTGGGCTCGCCGGCGCAAGGAGATCCGTGACCGCCTGAACCGGTTCCGCGAGCCGGGTCCCGTGGCCGCGCAGCTCACCACCAGGCAACTGGGCGAGCTGGCGAAGGTCTGATCATGAAATCGGATCGACCTATTTTCATCCTGGGCTGTCCCCGGTCGGGGACGACGATGCTGCAGCTCATGACGCACGCCCACCCACGGATCGCGATTCCACCGGAGACCCGGTTCATGGTCTCCGCCTACCAGCGGCGACTCCAGTTCGGCAATCTCAACGATCCGGACCGCAGGCGCGAGCTGGCCGAATGGGTGGTCAACCGCACCCAGTCACGCTTCCACGAGCTGGGGCTGGACCGCGAGGAGGTGACCAAGCAGATCGTCGACGGACCGCCGACACTCGGCTCGGCACTGGGCATCGTGCTGCGCGCCTACGCGATCAGGCACGACAAGCCACGCTGGGGTGACAAGCGGCCGTCGTACTTCCAGTACACCGACGTGCTGCTGAGGCTCTTCCCCGACGCCCAGTTCGTCCACCTCATCAGGGACGGGCGCGACTGCGTGGCGTCGCTGAAGGAGATGCCCTGGTACACCGGGAGCGTCTACAGCGCGGTCTGCGCCTGGGCGGAGGCGATCGACTTCGCCCGGCACGGTGCGCCGAAGCTTCCCGAGGGCAGCTACCACGAGCTGCGCTACGAGGACCTGACCGCCGATCCCGAGTCTCATCTGCGCAGGCTGTGCGAATTCCTCGGCGAGGACTTCGCCCCGGCCATGTGCGAGCCGAGCACGCTGGCCGGCATCGCCGTACCCGCGCACAAGACCTGGCACGCGCGCACGCACGACGAGGTGACCACCTCGCGGACGGGCACGTGGCGGGAACGGCTCGACCCGGGCGAGATCTCGCTGTGCGAGAGCGTCCTCGGGGACCGGTTGGAGACCTACGGCTACGAGCTCAGCGGGGCTCCGAAGATCGAGACCTCGCGGATGGTCACCTACGAGAAGACCGCGGCCAAGCGGAAGCTGGCCAGGGTCAAGCGGGTGGCCTTCGACCGGCTGATGCGGCTCCGCGAGCCGAACCAGCTGGGTGCACGGCTGACCTCCGGCCAGATCGTGCTGGCAGGGGTGCCGATGCCGCGTAACGAACCCATCGCGGTCAACGGGTGACCTGCTCGAAAAGGATCTCCCACCGGTCCAGAACCCGGTCCAGCCGGAACGCCTCGACGTGTGCGCGAGCGGCGGTGCCCAGCCGCCGCCGCTCCTCCGTCGAGGCCATCAGCGCGGCCAGCGCGGCCGCGAACGCCGTCACGTCGCCGGGGGGCACCAGCAGCCCGGTCTCCCGGTCGAGGACGAGCGAACGAACCCCGCCCGAGACGTCGAACGCCACCGTGGGCACACCGTAGGACGCCGCCTCGCCGATCACCAGCGGCAGCCCCTCGTGCTCACTGGAGAGCCCGAGCACCGACCCGTCCAAATATTCGCGCTCCATCCCGCTCGCGGCCACCGTTCCGCGGAACACCACCTGTCCGGCCACGCCGCAGGCCAGCGCGTGCGCCCTGAGCCGCTCCAGCTCGGCGCCTTCACCGATCAGATGCAGCTCCCAGCCCGCGTCCGCGCCGTTGGGGGGCACGTCGCGGGAGGCCGCGCCATGGAGGTCCGCGCCGTCAGAGGGCGCGTTGCGGACCGCCCCGTGGCGGTCCGTGCCGTCAGGGTGTGCGCCGTTGGGGAGCGCGTTGTGCGGGGCCGCGCCATGAGAGGCCGCGCCGTGAGGGGCGGAGCCCTGAGAGTCCGCCATCCGGCAGGCCTCCGCGAAGGCCGAGATCAGCCGGTCGAACCGCTTCACACCCTCCAACCTGCCGACCCCGAGCACCCGGCGGCGGGTCAGCCCGGCGGTCTGCGACGGCCAGGCGGGCAGCGGGTTCGGGATGGTCCAGGTGTTGGGCAGTAGCGCGTGCTCGGAGAAGAGCCACGCGTCGTCCTCGCTGAGGAACACCGCCTTCTCCAGCCCGCCGTAGTGGCCCCGGACCGAGCGGAGGTGCCAGGACCCCCGTGCGTGCTCGTAGGAGCCGTGATACTGCCCGATCGGGAGCAGCCGTTCGGGCAGAAGCGGCTTGAGCCGGGGCACCACGCCGGGCGAGGAGAGCACCGCGAAGCCGGGTCCCACCTGGTGGAACAGCCCTTCGAGCATCCGGCGCTCGCGGCGCGCACCCCGCTGGGAGACCTTGCCGATGGGCGTGTGGTGAATTACGTGACGGGTGTAGCCGGGCTGCTCCACGTAGCGGAACGGGATCTCGGCGCGGTGCAGCCCGATCACGTGCACGTCGTGTCCCCGGTCGGCCAGCCCCTGGGCCACGGTGTGCGTGACCCGCTGGATCCCGCCCAGCGTGTCGGCGTCCATACAGGCGAACACCACCGAACTCATCCGCGTCCCGCTCATCCCGACCGCTCCAGGTTCGTCCGCGTCCCGCTCATCCCGACCGCTCCAAATTCGTCCGCGTCCCGTTCATCACGGCCGCCCCAGGTTCGCCCGCCCTACTCACCACGGCCACTCCAGCAGGGGCAGCCGGATCGGGCGCCGCGTGGTGACGGGTGGCCAGACCTGCACGGGAACCTGTGCCTTGGTGGGTTCGAAGAAGGCGTCCACGACCTTCGCCGCGGCGTTCCCCTTCTCGTCGGAGCACCACATCCTGCGAAACTCGGCGTACTTCGCGGCGAACGACGCGGCCACGCAGTCCAGGTCGTTCAGCACGTGGATCAGTTCCTCGGTGGTGGTCAGACAGGGGCCGGGGGCGATCTCGGGCAGGTCGTAGTAGACCCCCCGTTCGACCCTCCGGTATTCGTCCCAGTCGTCGATCAGGAACAGCATCGGCCGGCCGGTGATCGCGTAGTCGCACATCAGGGACGAGTAGTCGGTCAGCAGCGCGTCCGAGGCGAGCATCAGGTCGTTGATCTCCGGATACCATCCGGCCGGGCGGACGAAGTGGCGCAGATGCTGCGGAACCCTGTAGCGCTCGACCGGGTGAGGGCGCAGGATCACCACCCACTCGCCCGCCAGGGCCTCGGCCATCATGGTCAGGTCGGCCCTGACCGACCGCCCCGAGGATCTGGCCTGGTCCCGGTAGGTGGGTGCGTAGAGCAGCACCTTGGGCCCCCGTGGGATCTCCAGCAGGTCCTTCGCCCGCCGTACCGCCTCGTCGTCACCGTGGACGAGGACGTCGCACCGGGGCGAGCCGTACCGCAGGACGAGGCCCCTGTAGTCGTTGGCGGGCAGGAAGGTCCGCTCGAACTCGGCGCTCGGCGAGACCAGCGCGTCCCATCGCTCCACCGCGGCCCGCCACTGCGCTCGCGGCCCGGGGAAGTCGGCGCGCAGGTCGGGCGAGTTGAAGCCGGTCGACTTGATGCCCTGGCCGTGCCAGGTCTGCAGGTAGCGCGTCCCGGACGGCTTGGGATAGGACAGCGGCATGCCGTGGCTGTCCACCCAGTAGCCCGCCCTGGCCATGGTCCAGATGTGGCGCCAGCTCATCCGCCGCACCAGCTTGGCGTCCGAGGGGAAGTTCCGCCGGGTTCTGGCGACCGACCAGACCATCTCCAGCGGAGTCCCGCGCCGCCTGAGCTCCTCGTAGACGTAGCGCGGGCTGCCGGTGTATCCGGTGCCGACGTCGGACTCGAACAGTGCCAGGTTCTCGCGGGGCGACAGGAACCTGATCAGTCCCTTGTAGACGCGGAGTTTCACGTGCGGCCGGCCCAGGCGTTTCAGCAGCTTGACGTGGGTCCGCCAGAGCAGCCGGGGCATCTTCCAGACCGGGCCCTTCCGCCGCCACTGCACCCGCAGGAACGCGGCCTGTCCCTCCGCCCCGACCGTGACCTCGTGCCAGGGGACGACCGCCCTGATCGGTGCGGCGGACGGGTCGACGAGCAGCTGGTCGGAGGTGACCCGGCCGTCGGCGCGGACGATCGCGATGCTCGGGTCGTAGCGGCCGTCGAAGCCCAGGCGGCCGTGCCTCAGCGTGGCGAGGTCGATCGTCGCCTCGCTCAGGTGACTGCCGTCGTCCTGTTCACGCGGCGTCAGCCGTACCTCATGGTTCTTGAACCGCAGGAACGCGGACCAGCCCGGGTTGGCGACGAGTACCCCGAACGGGTCGTAGGTCCTGATCGCCAGCGTGATCCGGGTGCCCTCACCGGTGAAGGACGCCTCGTGACGGAGCCTGGCCTCGGTGTAGGGCAGCTCGGCCATCCGGAGCGAGGTGATCTCCATCCCCTCGGCCGGGGCGGTGCCCCAGTAGGTCCGCCCGCCCTCCTGTACGGCGAAGCGCGGCGCGGCCCTCGGCCCGTTCAGGGACCGGGCGGCGACCAGGAGCTCGTCGGTCCGGCCGTCGAGGATGAGGCGGCAGCAGACCTGGACGACCGGATCCATCGGCTCGAACGCCGCCGGGTCCAGCTCCGTCAGGTAGGGGCGGACCAGCGACACGAACTCCTCGGCCCATTCGACATCGCGCGAGGGCAACGGGTTGAGGTAGACCCGCAGGTCCTGGCGGACGAACCGGCGCTGCCGCTCGGGCACCAGGTGGGCGAGACCGTTGTCGCGCAGGATGGCGTCACTCAGCCGGGCCGCCCTGATCCGTTGCCGGACGTTGTCCATCTCCCTGATGCTGAGCGAGATCGACAGCCGCGAGTCGCCCTCCTCCACGGCCCGATGCCAGAGGTAGACGACCCACGGCACCACGGCGAACCGCCGCGCGGCGCAGTAGAGCTCGGCGGTGAAGACGTGGTCCTCGTAGTACAGGTCTTCCCGAAACGGCAGCCGCCTGATCAACTCGGCCCGGTAGAGCTTGTTGGTGCTGAAGGAGTCGAGGAACATCTCGGGCGCCTCGGAGATCCCCTCGACGGTCCTGCGCCTGGCGAACAGCTCGGGATAGTAGGCCCGGGTCTTGCCGTTCCACTCGTACAGCCGGGAGATCTGCCCGGTGACGAAGTCGGCGTCGGTCCGCTCGATCTCCAGCACCATGCTCTTGCAGGCGTGCCTGGGCAGCTCGTCGTCGCTGTCGAGAAACATGATGTACGGCGCGCGGGCCGCCTCGACCCCGTCGTTCCGTGGCGCTCCGCATCCTCCGCTGTTGACGTCCCGCCGCAGGTAGCGGATCCGATGGTCCTCCCGCTGGAGCTCACCGGCGACCCGTTCGGTGTCGTCGGTGCTCGCGTCGTCGACGATGACCACTTCCAGGTTCCGCAGCGACTGGCCGAGCACGGACCGCACGGCCCTGGGAAGCCGCGCGTCGTCGTTGTAACCGATAACGACCACGCTGCACTCTGGTGTTTTGATCACACTACGAGTTGTTCCCGTAACTAAAGGCGGTCTTGTCCGTCTTGTGGAGTGATGACCGTCTTTTGGGGCTTATCTGAAAGAAGATGATTCTCGCTTCGTCGTCTCGTCTTCCGGTCCCATGCTTGCCATTGACCAGGTGGTACGACGGAGATGTGGGTCTCAGCCAGTATCAGGTTTCGTCGTCTGATCCAGCCAGTCGGTACACGGTGTGGCTTCCGCGGCCTCCATGTACCCGCACCAGGCCGTCGGCGCGCAGAGGCTTAAGCGCGTATTGGATCTGGCGTTCGCTGAGCCCGGTCTCTGCCATCAACTGGTTCATGGTGGCAGCCTTTCTTTCGAGAGCTTCCATCAATAGGGCCGCATTGACGGATCTTGATTTTTTAGATTTCCCTTTCTTTTCCGGTAGGGCGGAATTGACGAGTCGGGCCGTGAACCGGATCGCTTGATCATGGAAATGAGGTGGAGGCATCTGAGCGGCTTGTAGGCTGGTGAGGATCGTGGGAATCCCGGAGGCGAGTGCTTCCACGACTCTTCGTTCGGGTCCGAAACGGACGTTCTGGCAGATTCGTAGGAGCCAGGCGTTGCGAGACGAGGTCACTCCCGTCCGCCCGAGATTGTCGACCGTCACCCCCCATAGGCCGCCGGGATTGGTCAAGATCAGTTGGCCGGGTTCGAGTCGCAAGGTGATGGCCTGAGTGAGCGCATAGGGTCCCAGATCGCGGTGTACGAGGGCGTTGGAGAGCAACTCTCGTACCGCCTCGGGGGGATATTCCCGCTCATCGTGCGTGTGTCCTTGAGCCGACTGGCGGATGCGGGTCTGACTGTTTCGCTGGACCCAGTTGAGAGCTTGTTCCAGCATCAAGGGGATGGGCCCGTCGAAACGTTGAACGTCGAGAGCGCGGATGCCTGCGGTACCGGCCTTTCCCGTTGTGACGCTGGCTTGAATGATCGCGTTGGGCATGAACTGCTGGGGATAAACGCCGAGAGCGAGCAGACCGGCAACTGTAGGTGTTCGGTCCGGGCCGGCAGTGACGCCAGTACGGAACAGAATGTCATCGTCGCTGAGCCGGGCGAGGCTGGTCGAGCCGGCTCGGGAGCTGACGATGTAGGAAATCAGCAACTCTGGATCGAGGTCATCGCGAGTTGCCCCGGAGATGGTCGCCTGATCGAATCGAGGAGTATCTCTGGAGGCAAGAAACGCTTGTTCCTCGATCTGCGAGAGTTCATAGTCACCGTCATACGCGCGTAGGTACGCTTTTCCTGTACTTCGAACGCGGCAGGGTTTAGCCGAGCTGGGGATCTCGTGGACCTGAGCGACGACTACGCGGGCACCTTCGAACTCGAAGTCCTGAACCTCGAAGGTGATGGGAGGTATCAGATTCTGGCGTGCCACAGTGGCGAGAGCGCTCTTGCAGAGAGCAACGTCATAGACGCCAGTGGCGGTGAAGCCGCTGCGCTCATCGACCCCAAAGATCAGCAGGCCGCCTCCTGGAGTATTCGCGAAGGCGGAAAGGGTCGAAATGACGGTTTTTGGAAAGCCGTCAGCGGCGGTCTTCGCCTCGATATCGGCAACGTCGCCGCCTTCTACGCGCAACCGGCCGATGATCGTTCTAAGCTCTCTCAAATCCACAATCTAAATCTACAGTCAAATCGACAATAAATCGACAACCTTGAAGTCTGGCATGGCACCCACAGTCTGGATCATGGGTGGTCCTGTCCGATCGCGGGTTCGGCACGGCTGGGTGCTGCTGATCGACAGTGGCTTCATGGCTGAAAAACAGGGAAGGGTGGGGTGTCCGCCGGGCAATAAGGGGTGTCCTGTCCTTCCGGCAAGGGAGACCCTTGCAGATCGTTACTCCCGGCACCGTCTCGGTCGTCGATCCCGAGCGGTTCGGCACCGTCTTCGACGCGCACTACGAGGAGATTCGCCGCTACATCGGGCGGCGGCTCGACCTCGACGTCGCCGAGGATCTCGCATCCGAGACCTTCCTGATCGCGTTCCGCCAGCGCGGACGCTTCGACCTCGCGCGGGGCGCGATCCGGCCCTGGCTGTACGGCATCGCCACCAACCTGATCGGCCGCCACCGCCGGGCCGAGCTGCGCCGCTACCGCGCCTTGGCCAGGACCGGTCCGCCGCCGGACGACGACGGTCATGACCAGCGGGTCGCCGACAGAGTCACGGCAGGGGTGACGGTCGGCCGGCTCTCGGGGGCGCTGGCGGGGCTGTCGAAGGGGGAGCGGGACGTGGTGCTGCTCATCGCGTACGGCGGGCTGACCTATGACGAGGTCGCCGAGGCGCTCGGGGTCGCCAACGGCACCGTGGCCTCCCGGCTCAGCCGGGCCAGGACCAAGCTGCACAAGTCGCTGGGAGTGGAGGTCTGATGAACGAGTTCAAGCTCATCGACGACGTGATGCCGGACGTCCCGCCCTCCGATCCCGGGAGGATGGCCGAGGCCAGGGCCAGGGTGCTGAACGACGGGCGCTCCAGGTGGCGGTTCGGCTGGACGGCCGCCGCGGTGGCGGCGGCTACGGTCGCGGTCATCGTGCCGGCCGTGGTCGTGCCACGCCTCGGGGCACCCGTCGTGTCCTCCGTGCCCGATCCCCGGCATACGCTGGAGCCCGATCCCCGGCAGGCGCTGGAAGCGGCGGCCGACATGGCCAGACGTTCGGAGCCCGGGAGCGGCGACGTGTGGCGGGCGACGATGGAGATCACCACACAGGTGCAAGGCTCGCGCTACTCCGTGAACGAGCGTGTCCTCCAGACCCTGTGGCGGTCCAGACACCCAGTGACGATGCTGAGAGAGCGACGACTCCTCGGTGTGCAACCGGTCACTCCCGCCGACCGGGCCGCCTGGAAGCGCGCGGGCTCGCCGAAGCTGTGCGAATCAACCATTAAATGTGTAAACGGCACACTTTTCCTCAAGCCCGGCCAGACGGAGTACGAGATATACAGCCGGGAGAAGGCGCCGCTGCTCCGGCGAGGGCTGGTCGGATTCGATCTGAGGCCTTCGGGGGACATCAAGCTGTCCGGCGATCCCGCCGCGCTCAAGTCGGAACTGCTGAAGTCCTGGCCCACCTACCGGGACGATCCGCAGCGTGGTAAAACTCTCCCGGGCATGTCCATGGACGAGTGGCTCTGGTCGGTGGGGACGAGCCTCCCGGAGGCGCTGCCGCTCTCCCCCGCGACGCGTGCCGCTCTCTACCTCATGCTCGCGGACCTTCCCGGTGCCCGGGTCTTCAGCCAGGGGGACGAGGTGATAGTGGCCCGACCGTTCCAGACCGGCTACGCGGAGGACCGTGTCGTGATCGATCGGGCCACCGGAACACTGGTGGCGATCCGGAAGGTACTGGTGAGATCGGTTCCCCGAGACAAGGGCTCCGGTGCCGACCGGCCCGACCTGCCACTGGGGACGGTCACCCACGAGGTCGCGTTCGTGAAGGTGGGCTGGACCGAGATCGGCCGCGGGCTTCCCATGGAATGCGCGCCGAGCATCAATAAAACGGGTCAGTGCGTTCGCTGACGCCGGCGGATCTCCGCGACGGACGTTGACGCCGATGGATCTCCGCGACGGGAGACGGACGGCGACGGCCCGGCCCTGTCGCGGGGGCCGGGCCGACGGGGTCGCCCAGACCTGTCGCGGAGGCCGGGCCGACGGGGTCAGCGGCGGCGCAGGGTCCGGCGGACCAGCCAGCCGATCAGGACGAGACCCGCCAGAGCGGCCACCACCGGGGCGACGCGCTTGAGCAGGGGGAGACCCGCGACCTCCAGGAGGTTGAGCGCCTCCTCGTCCGGCGAGAGGGAGGTGCGGGAGGTGCCGGCCGGGTGGGCCTCGCGGGAGACGGCCCTCTCCGTCGTGACGAACCCGTAGGACGAGGGCACCGCGGCGAGGTGGCGGACGGGCTCCTCCTTCTTGAGGATCTCGCTCTCGGTGACGTCGAGGCTCTCCGTGACCTCCGGGCCTTCCATGATCCTGGGGCCCTTCTCCGGGCTCTCCCCGGCCTTACCCGTCCCGACCTGGCCTGGGACCTCCGGCTCCGTCTCCGAGGTCTCCGAGCCGGTGCCCAGCAGCGCGGCCAGGTTGGCCGCGAACTTGTCGATCAGCTTGCCGCCGATCTCGGCCATCACCCCCCGGCCGAACTGGGCCGGGCGGCCGGTCACGTTGAAGGAGGTGTCGACGGTGACCCGGGTGTCCGTGCCCTCGGGGTGCAGCCGCGCGATGACCGTGGCCCCGGCCGTGCCCGAGCCCCTGGCCTCCTTGCCGGCGGCCTTGATGGTCAGGGAGTGGGCGTCCTTGTCCACGTCTTCGAACGTGGCCTCGCCCTGGTAGATGACCGTGATCGGCCCGACCTTCACCTTCATCCGGCCGGTGAAGGAGTCGTCGCCCACCGTGTCAAGGGCCGCTCCGGGCAGGCAGGGCGCGACCCGCTCGACGTCGAGCAGCACCGACCACGCCTGCTCGACCGGCACCGGAACCGTGAACTCGTGCTCGAACCGCATCGCCATCGATCCGCTCCTTGTCGGTCGGCCGCTCCCGCGACATTCCGACCACGTACGGGAGCGCATCTACCAGTATGCCGCTATCGCAGGCGGGAAGCGGACTCCCCGCCTGCGACAACGCGACTCAGCGGCCCGCGACTCCGATCGCCCTGTGGGTCAGCACCCGGGCCAGATGGCGTCGGTAGTCGGGCTGGGCGTGCAGGTCCGACGGGGGAGAGGTGCCCTCGTCGGCCCCGGCGCAGGCGTCCCTGACCGGATCGTGCGCGCCGTTGGAACCGGCCGCCGCGATGCTCACACCACGTATCGCGGCCTCCACCGCCCGTGCTCGCACGGGTGTGGAGCCCATGTTGGTCAGCCCGATCCTGGCCTCCTCGATCGTCCCGTTGCTCCGCCGTACGGCGGCCGCCACGCCGACGATCGCCCACGCCTGCGCGGTCCTGTGGAACTTCTCGTAATGGAAGCCCCATCCGGGACCGAGAGCGGGCACCTTGACGCCGATCAGCACCTCGCCGGGTTCGAGCGCCGACTCCAGATAGTCGACGAAGAACTCGGCCGCCGGGATCTCCCGCTCGCCCTCGCCCGACCGGACGACGAACACGCAGTCCAGCGCCAGCGCGACGGCGGGCAGGTCCCCGGCGGGGTCGGCGTGGGCCATCGACCCGCCGAACGTGCCGCGGTGCCGTACGGCGGGATCGGCCACCGTGGCCGTCGCCAGCGCGACCAGCGGGATCCGTTCCCTGACCACACCGGAGCGCAGCACCTCGTCATGCGTGGTGAGCGCGCCGATGAACACGTGGTCGCCCCGATCCTCCACCCCGCGCAGCTCGGGCAGCCGCCCGAGATCCACCAGCGCGGACGGATAGGCGAGCCGTAGCCGGAGCAGCGGCAGCAGGGACTGGCCACCGGCCAGCACCTTGACGTCGTCGCCGGAGGACGCGGCCTCACCCAGCACCTGGCACGCCTCGTCCAGGGACGCGGGCCGGACGTAGTCGAACGGTGCGGGAATCATCGGTCTCCTCCCTCGGCTTCGGTTCCCTCGGCCGCGGTCGGCCCCACCCAGTCGGTGCGATCTCCGGCTGTTCCCGGTTCTCCCCGATCGGTGGTGTCTCCGGCCAGTCCAGGTCCCACCCAGGCGGTGTTGCCCTCGGCGGTGCCGCCGGTGTTGCCGGCCAGTCCCGGTCCCACCCAGGCCGTCTCGCCCGCCGCGATGACGGTTCGCCAGACCCGCTCCGGCGTGCAGGGCATTCGCACGTCGTGCACGCCGTACGGGCGCAGCGCGTCGACGATCGCGTTGACGATGGCCGGGGTCGAGGCGATCGTCCCCGCCTCGCCGACGCCCTTGACGCCCAGCGGGTTGCTGGTCGCCGGGGTCTCGGTCCGGTCGGTGGTGAAGTCGGGCAGGTCGGACGCCGACGGGATCAGGTAGTCGGCCATCGTCGTGGTGAGCATGTTGCCCTCGGAGTCGTAGACCGCCTCCTCGAACAGCGCCTGGGCGATGCCCTGCGCGATGCCGCCGTGCACCTGGCCCTCGACGATCAGCGGGTTCACCACGGAACCCACGTCGTCCACGGCCACGTAGGAGCGGATCTTCGTCGCGCCCGTCTCGGTGTCCACCTCGATCGCGCACAGGTGGGTGCCGTGCGGGAAGGAGAAGTTGTCCGGGTCGAAGGTCGCGTCGGCGTCCAGGCCCGGTTCGAAGCGGTCGGGAAGGTCGTGCGCGGCGAAGGTGGCCAGCGCGAGCTCCTGGATGGTCTTGCCCGAGTCGGTGCCGCGGACCTTGAACGTGCCGGCGGCGAACTCGATGTCGTCGGCCGAGGCCTCAAGCATGTGCGCGGCGAGCTCCCGGGCCTTGTCCTTCACCTTCTCGCAGGCCTGGAGTACGGCGATGCCGCCCACGACCAGCGAGCGGGATCCGTAGGTGTCCATGCCCTTGTGCGAGATGGACGTGTCGCCGTGCAGCACGGAGACGTCGTCGAACGGCACGCCCAGCGCGTCGGCCACGATCTGGCTCCAGGCCGTCTCGTGTCCCTGACCGTGCGGGCTCGTCCCGGTGACCACCTCGACCTTGCCCGTGGGGAGCATCCGGACCGAGGAGTGCTCCCAGCCACCCGCGCCGTAGCTCAGGCTGCCGAGCACGCGCGAAGGGGCCAGACCGCACATCTCGGTGAACGTCGAGACGCCGATGCCGAGTTGCACGGGATCGCGCCGGTCACGCCGGTCGGCCTGCTCGGCACGGAGTTTGTCGTAGCCGAGCAGGGCCAGTGCCCTGTCCGTGGCGGCCTCGTAGTTGCCGGAGTCGTAGGTCAGCCCGCAGATCGTGGTGTACGGGAACTCCTCGTGGGTGATCCAGTTGCGGCGCCGTAGCTCGATCGGGTCGAGACCCAGCTCGTGCGCGAGCTCGTCCATCGCCCGCTCGATCGCGAACGTGGCCTCGGGACGCCCCGCGCCCCGGTAGGCGTCGGTCGGCATCTTGGTGGTGAAGACGCCGGTGCAGGTGAAGTCGTAGGCGTCCATCTTGTAGATGCCGTTGTACATGAACGCGCCGAGGATCGGGATGCCCGGCGTGACCAGCATCAGGTACGCGCCCATGTCGGCGAGGAGGTCCACCCGGACGCCCCTGATGAGCCCGTCCCGCCCGGCCGCGATGGAGATCCGCTGGAGCTGGTCGCGGCCGTGGTGCACGGTCAGGTTGCCCTCGGTCCGGGATTCGGTCCACTTGACCGGTTTGCCCAGCCTCCGGGTGATGAGCAGGCCGAGCACCTCCTCCGCGGTGACCTGGAGTTTGGAGCCGAAACCGCCGCCTACGTCGGGGGCGATCACGCGCAGCTTGTGCTCGGGGATGCCGGTGGTCAGCGCGAGCATGACGCGCAGCACGTGGGGGATCTGGGTCGAGGAGTAGAGGGTGAAGGTCTCGCCGTCGGTGGTGGCCACGACCGCGCGGGGCTCCATCGCGGTCGGGATGAGCCGTTGCTGGACGTAGGTGCGGTCGATCACCACGGGGGCGTCGCGGAACGCCGCGTCGATGTCGCCTCCGGCGAACTTCCAGGTGAACGCCTTGTTGCCGGTCTCATGGACCTTCGGGCTGCCCTCGGCGAGCGCCTCGGTCATGTCGATCACCGCGTCCAGCGGCTCGTAGTCGACCTCGATCGCCTCCAGCGCGTCGGCGGCCTTGTAGCGGTCGGTGGCGACCACGCAGGCCACCGCCTCGCCGACGTAGCGGACCTCCTCGACGGCCATGGGCGGGTGGTCCGGGATGACGATGTCCTCGGTGACCGGCCAGGCACAGGGGAGGCTGCCCTGCTCGTCGGCGAAGTCCTGTCCGCTGTAGACGGCGACCACGCCGGGCCGGGTGCGCGCGGCGGAGGTGTCGACCCGGGTGATCCGGGCGTGGGCCATCGGGCTGCGCAGGAAGGCCACGTACAGCATGCCCGGGAGCTGGATGTTGTCGGTCCAGGTGGTCCGGCCGGTGACCAGCCGGGCGTCCTCCTTGCGCCTACGGGCCTTGCCGACCTCGTGCGCGCCGCTGGGCCGGCTGAGCTGGTCGCTCTCGGCGATCTGCTCGGCGATCAGACCGGCGTCGAGTTGCTCGCTCATGGCGTCCGCACCTCCCGCTCGGTCTGCTCAGCCTGCTCGGGCATGCTCCGCTGAGACATCTCCCGGGCGCCGCGCCGTACCGCCCGGACGATGTTGCAGTAGCCCGTGCAGCGGCACAGGTTGCCCTCAAGCCCTTCGCGGACGGTCTCCTCCGACGGGTCGGGGTCGTCCCTGAGCAGGTCGATCGCGGCCATGATCATGCCGGGGGTGCAGTAGCCGCACTGCAGGGCGTGTTCCTCGTGAAAGGCTTTCTGCATGGGATGCCATTCGTTCCCGTGCGCCAGACCCTCGATCGTGACGACGTCGTTCCCGTCCGCCTGTACGGCGAGCACGGAACAGCTCTTCACGCTCATGCCGTCGAGCATCACGGTGCAGGCGCCGCAGTTGCCGGTGTCGCAGCCGATGGGTGTGCCGGTCTTACCGAGCCGATCTCGCAACAGGTGAACGAGGAGAAGACGCGGCTCAACGTCCTCCTGGTATGTGATTCCGTCGACAGTGACGGTGATTCGGGGCATACATCCTCCAGGTGCACCCAGAAGAAATGGAGATGTGAAAGCCGACAAATGTGAACCTACGCCCCTGTAGTTCCTGGTCAACCCCCTACGTTCTACCCTCCTTCACCATCTGTTTCACCGCTGGGTGCGGGCGGGTTGAAACGGGAGTAGTCGCCGAACCTCCAGCGGAGCGGGCTGGATCCCCGGACGTGGACGGCCAGGTCCAGCTCGAACTCGACCATCCGCTGCGCGCCGGGGACCTCGCCCGGATCCCAGCCGACGCGTGCGCGCCCGGTCAGGTGCAGCGCGTCGCCGCTGTCCCAGTCGAGGAAGAGCAGGCCGCAGCTCTCGTCCAGCTCCAGATTCCCCAGCGTCATGTACATCGAGTTGCCCACGTAGTCCGGCCAGACCAGCCGGCGCTCGCCGACGACCCGGACGAATCCAGGGTTGCCGCCCCGATGTGACAGGTCGGTGCCGAGGCCGGGAGCCCGGGTGGCGACAAAAAACGTGTCGGCGCTCTCGATCCACGCCCGGTGCTCGCCGGTGAACGTCCTCGCCGAGGAGGAGCCTCCGGCGACGGGTGGTCCCGCCGGCTCCTCGGTGATGTCCCGGGCCTGGATGTATTTGGGGCAGTTCGCATACGTCTGCTCCGTATGGACGACCAGCAGCCCGCCCTTCCGCGCGACCTGGCCGTTGACCCGCATCCTGCGCCTGGTCCGCGGCTCGATCGCGATCATCCCGATCTCGGCCTCGGACCCCTCGGCCAGCCCCGCCAGCGGATCATGCTCGCCCGGAAGCGCGTCGATCACGATCGTCCGCTCGTCCACGGCCCTGGTGAATCCCTCGGCCCCCGTCAACGCGGTCGCCCAGAGCCGCTCGTCCCGCCCCGACGCCCCGATCACGAGCATCCGCTGCCGCTCGATGAACTCGGCCGCCGCCGGGGGGATCTCCGGCCGCGTCCTGGCCGAGCCCCACTCCCCGGCTCGGACCCCCGCCCGTCGCTGTACCGCCAGCTCTCCCACGTGTTTCATGGTCGTTTAGAAGAAGCCGCAGGTGGGGGCGTCGGGGGTCGGCGCGGGAGAGGTGTCCGCACCGGTCGGCGAGAAGATCTCCAGCCTGATCCCGTCCGGGTCCTCGAAGAACACGCCGCCCGAGGAGGCACCCTCGCGGTGCGCGGCCACGCCGTCGTGGTGAAGCGTGGCTCCGAGCTCCCGGATCACGGTCTCCGCCCTGCGGACCGCCTCGATGTCCGCCACCTGGAAGGACAGGTGATGAAGTCCGGGGGTTCCGGTGGCGAAGCGGCCCTCGCTCTGCTGCCAGAGGGTCAGCAGGAGCTTGCCGTCGAGGCCGAGGAAGGCGTAGCGCCGGTCCGCCTCGCCGGACTCGCCGAAGATCTCGAAGCCGAAGACCTTCAGGTAGAAGTCCTTGGACGCGTCGAGGTCGGAGACGTTGAGGCCGACGTGGCCTGTCTGGAAGGTCATCGGTCTTCCTCTCATCGCGACTTCTAACGGTATATTCCGTTAGAACGAATGAGGCAAATATAACGGGACAATCTAAACTGTGCCGTTACAAATATGTGAGATAGGTCACTCTCGCCACGGTGTCCCGATGGTTCCGCCGGGACGGTCTCCGGCCTCGGGGCAGGCGTCGGCGGACGGAGCGGGAAGTCGGCGGGGTGGTGGAGAGCCCTGGGGGAGGTCGGTCGTCCCGCTGCCGTGATGGGGAAAACCCTGAGGAAGGGGCGGTGCGAAGGTCGCGCCCCGGTGTCGCGGAGCGGCCGGGGGAAGGGCCGTCGTCCCGGTGCCGCGGGGTGGAAACCCCAGGGAAGGACCGGCGTGAAGGTCAGTCGTCCCGGTGCTGGCGATAGTGACGGGCGGCGCGGGCCCGGTTGCCGCAGGCCACCGAGCACCACTCCTGGCGGGCGTGCTCCTTGACGAAATAGAGCACGCAGCGCGGAGCCGGACAGGCGCGCAGGTGCTCGCGGTGCGCCCCGGCCAGCAGCTCGACGGCCGACGCCGCGAGGACGGCGCGCAGGCGTGGAGAAACCTCCGCCCGACCGGCCAGGACGTTCGTCGCCTTCGGATCCTCCCCGTCGGGCCATTCCAGTCGCGGGGCCATCGGCACGGCCAGCGTCGTGGCGTTGACCAGGGCGATCGACTCGGCGAAGCCCGGCAGCCGGTCGGCGTCGGCGCTGCTCGCCGGGCCCGGCGCGACGGCCCTGGCGAACAGGGACCGTACGGCCTGCCGCAGCTCGACCACCTCGCGCCGCAACTTCTCCGAGGCGACGAACGACTGGCCGAGCCCCAGCTCGGCGGCGTGTGCCCGACCCCACTCGGTCATGCCCGCGACATCCGAGAGCGTGTCCGTCAACCCCGCTCGTGTCGCACGGAGCGTACTGACGAACTCCAGAGCCAACATCCCCGCAGTCTAACGCCTGATGCGCCATTGAGCCGTGAGAACGCCTCTCCCCCTTACCGCGCTGCCGGTGGTGCGTCCGTGCCGGAGCTTCGCTCGATCTCGCCTTCGGCCCATTCGGCCCATTCGCGTTGCATGGCGCTGAAGCGCAGGCCCCACTCCAGGGAGAGGAGACCGAAGACCGACAGGTCGTCCTCGCCCTCGGCGACGAATTCGGTCAGCGCCTCCCATTTCTCATGCTCCTCCGCCGAGATCTCGGCCTGTCGCCTCAGATAGGCACGTGCCTGCTCGGAGTCGACCTGGCCGAGGAAGAAGACGCGCAGAAGCATGTCGCTGCGCACGATCTTGCGGGGCTCGACCGCCGTCAGCCAGTGGTGGAGCTCGGCGAGCCCCGCGTCGGAGATGGCGTACTCCTTGCGGCCTCGCGGTCCCTCCGCGGCGACCGTCACCAGCTCCGCGTCCGCGAGGCGGCCCAACTCCGCGTAGAGCTGGCTCTGCGTGGCGGGCCACACGTTGGCCAGGGAGATTTCGAAGATCTTGAGGAGGTCGTAGCCGCTGGCGGGATTCCTGGCGAGCAGACCGAGCAGCGCGTGTCGAAGGCTCATGGGAGTAACCCTACCTTCCTGTGTTGACATGTCACTTTAGGAGATTCTACATTCGACCTGTCACAATAGGAACGTTGAAAAGAGCCTCCCATGCTTCGCAGCCTTCTCGGGTTCCTCCCGTGGATCGTCTACGCCGTCATCGCCACCAGCGACAACTGGCGCTACGGCGCGGTGGCCGGGCTTGTGATCGCCCTCGCGGTCATCGTCGCCGACCGCCGGGCGGGCAAGGACTGGGACCAGATGGTGATCGAGTCCAGCGCGGCGGTGTTCTTCACCGTGATCACCCTGATCTCCTTCGTCTCCCCGGATTCCCCCCTCATGCCGTACGGCCCGGCCCTGGTCAACGTCTGGCTCGGCATCACGAGCTGGGGCTCCCTGGCCATTCGCAAGCCGTTCACCCTGGGCATCGCCCGGAGCATGACACCGCCGGAGGTGTGGCGGACGCCGCAGTTCTACCGCGTCAACGCGATCATCACCTCGGTGTGGGGCGTCTCCTTCATCGTCGCCGCCGTCTCACTGGCCGCCCTGCTCCACGTCGCGCCGCACGCGACCGCCGCCGTTCTCGTGATCAAGATCGTCACCTTCGTGGCGCCCGCCGTCTTCACCGCCCGCTACCCGAAAATCGTCGAGGCCCGCTACGCGGCCTGACCCCCGCCCCCGGCTTCCCCCAAGGCCCGGAACGTGGCCTGGGTCTCCGTCTCGCCGGCTTCCCCGAAGGCCCGTGACGCCCGCCCGGATCCCCGTCTCGCCGGTCTTTCCGAAGGTCCCGGCACACCGTTTTCCCCGTTCCCCCGGCTTACCTGGAGCTCACCATGCCCTCCTATCTGTCAGGCAACCTCGCCCCCGTCCCCGACGAGATCGGCGTCGCCGACCTACCGGTCGTCGGCGCCCTCCCCGAGGAACTCACCGGCCGCTACTTCCGCAACGGGCCCAACCCGCTGCCCGGCCAGGACCCGGGCCACTGGTTCACCGGGCACGGCATGATTCACGGCCTGAGGCTCCGCGACGGCCACGCCGAGTGGTACCGCAACCGGTGGGTCCGCACCCGCGAGTTCACCGACGGCGCCCCCTTCCTCGGCCCGAACGGCATCGACCTGACCGCCGTCCCCGCCAACACCAGCGTCGTCCGGCACGCGGGCAGGATCCTCGCGCTCGTCGAGAGCGGCCTGCCGTACGAGATGACGCCGGAACTGGACACGGTCGGGCCGTGGGACTTCGGCGGGCGGCTGACCACCGCGATGACCGCGCACCCGAAGCAGGACCCGGTCACCGGTGAGCTCCACTTCTTCGGGTACGGCTTCTTCGCCCCCTACCTGACCTACCACCGGCTGTCCGCCACGGGCGAGCTGGTGGAGAGCCGGGTCGTGGACGTTCCCGGGCCGACGATGATCCACGACTTCGCGATCACGGAGAATCACGTCGTGTGGCTGGACCTGCCCGTCGTCTTCGACATGGACCTGCTCGGGCGCGGCATGCCGTACCGGTGGGACGACTCCTACGGCGCGCGGCTCGGCGTGATGGACCGTGGCGGCCGGGTGACCTGGTTCGAGGTGGACCCGTGCTACGTGTTCCACGTGGGAAACGCCCGCGAGGACGCCTCGGGGCGGGTGGTGCTCGACGCGGTCCGCTATTCCCCGGCCGCCTTCGTGGAGACCTGGAGCCGGATCGGAGGCAGCGCCAATCCCGTCGCCGACGCGGACGGCGCGATGTTGCACCGGTGGGTGCTCGACCCGGCGAGCGGCGCGGTCGGGGAGGAACAGCTCGACGACCGCGTCGTCGAGTTCCCCACCTTCAACGAGGACCGGCTCGGCCGGACCAGCCGGTTCCTCTACACGGTGTCGCGGGACGCGGTGGTGAAGTACGACACCGTGACCGGCGTCGGCCGTGCCAGGGATCTCGGCGCACGGCCGAGTGAGGCGGTCTTCGTGCCCGCCTCCGGCGCCCGGTCCGAGGATGACGGCTGGCTGTTGTCGATCGTCACCGATCACGCGGGAGAGGGTTCGGAACTGCTCGTGCTGGGCGCCGCCGACCTGGACCACGTCGCGTCGGTACGGCTCCCGCGCCGCGTCCCGGAGGGCTTCCACGGCTCCTGGATCGCCGATCACTGAGCCGCGCCGACCCCGGTTCGAGGTCGGCGCCCTCGCCCGGCGGTCCCGCACACGACGCCGAGCGGTACCCGTCCCCCCAACCGGCCCGGCCGAGGCTCGAAAGGCGTCCCGCCTAGCGCCGGATCACGCGGGCGAGGATGGCGACCAGGCCGGCGAAGCCCAGACCGCACAGGACGATCGGAAGCATGATCAGCGAGTCGACGGTCGGCTGGTTGATGAAGATGATCCCGACCGCGATGAACAGCATGCCGCTGAGCAGGGCCATCCAGTCCGTGCGGTGCCGGCGGCCACGGCCGGGCCGGTCGAGGTCAGGCCGCACGGCGCACCTCCACGTCTCCGATGCCCGCCTTGACGTTCAGAACGATGGTCGCCACGTCGCCCTTCGGGGTCACCTCGGGTTCGAGGATCTTGTTGTGCTGGATGTCGGCCCCTCCCTCCACCGCATGGTCGATTTTGACATCGCCCAGTTTGGTGTATCCGTTGACCTCGACCCTGGCCGTCGGCGGAACGATCACACTGATCTCGCCGACCGACACCGAGGCGTCGAAGACGGTCCGCGAACCCGGCGGGAGGACCAGTTCGCTCAGATCCAGGGTGCCGTCGCCGACGCCCACCGAGTAGTTTCTGACGACCTCGGAGAGCGTGGCCGGTTCCCAGTTGTAGCTGCCGAACTTCTTCGGCATCTCGGTCAACGTGGATCCCGCGACCAGGGCGATCGAGATGATGGCGCCGAGGGCGACCAGGCCGGCACCCCGGCCGAACCAGGCGGCGACCAGAAGGCCGCCACCGACGACGACGAGCATCGCGCCACCGGCGACCGTCATGTTGATCGATCCTGAGGCGGACTGGATCGCCACGATGATCCCTCCAACGATCATGGCCAGAAATAGGGTGAGACTCCCGATGAACGACCTGGGCCGTCTCGGCTGGGGCGCCGTCCGCACCGGCGCGCCGTGCCCGGACAGGTCGTAGGGGGAGTACTGCTGATGCCGCCTGCGGGGATCCAGAGGCTGGTAAGGGCCGTAGGGCGAGAACGGCTCGCCCGAGGAGTCGAACGACGGCCTGGGACGATACGGGCTCGACGGCACGTCTCCGTACGATCCCGCGGGCCCGGGCGATGGGGCGGATGCGCTGAGCCCCGGCTCGTCCCGGTGCTGAGCGGGAGCGGAGTCCGTCTCCTCGGTCGCGTCGGCGTGAGCGGGGGCCGCGCTCGTCTCCGCCGTCATCGGGGCGTCGGCGCGAGCGGTCGCGTGCGTGGACGTCCGGGCATCCGTGTGAGCGGACGCGCGTGGGCCGGTGTGGGCGGCCGGGTACGGCTCCGCGACGGGCGAGCCGCCGGGATCGGCATGAAGATCCTGACCGGGCCCGGATACGAAGGCGGCGTACGGCATCGCGGGCGGGTGGGAGGCACGACGGTTGCGTAGCCGCTCGGGCATGGACCGGGCCACCGCCAGCAGATCGACGCCGCGCGCGTGGGCGGTGAGCAGGGCGATGGCGAAGGTCGTGCCGACCACGACCGTGCCGGTGCCGATGCCGCCCGAGGACACGTTGATGATCAGGCCGAGGGCGAACACGGCGGTCAGCAGGGCGAGCACGGTCTCGCTGTCGAAGTCGCGCCGGGTCCACTGCTCGATGTAGCCGGGGGCGCCGCTGGTCTCGCGCATCAGCAGGAACGCCGCGATGTAGAGCATGATGCCGATCCCGGAGCCGAGGACCAGCACCGCGAAACCGACACGGAACAGTACGGGGTCGATCCCGGCGTAGCGCCCGAGTCCGGCGCAGACGCCGGTGAGCATGCGTCCCTCGTCGCTGCGCCGAAGATCACGAACGTCGCTGACGGCGGAGGTGGACGGCGAGTCGGACAAGGTGCTCGCCGGGTCCTGTGTGCTCCCGGTGTCGGTCATGTCCTTATCGTGGCCTTCCCGGGTGCCGATCGCATCCGGGACACCCCTGAGTCGTCCCGGAGAGGGCAGACCTCTCTCAGGGTCGTTTCAGGGGAACGCCTGATGCACTGAGAGGCCATTACGTGTGACGATGCTGACGATATGGCTGACCGACAGACAATTCGCGACGCGGCTCCCGTGACTCCCGAGAACCCCGCCGCCTTCCCCCGCCTGATGAGGCTGGTGCAGGGCAGGCTGGTCGCCGGGGTGGCACAGGGTGCCGCCGCCCAGCTGCGGCTCGATCCGGTCGTGCTGCGGCTGGCATTCGTGCTGCTCACCGTCCTGGACGGGATCGGGGCCGTGGCTTACGCGGCCCTGTGGATGTTCACCCCGCGCGAACCGTACGAGGGAAAGGAGCCTTCCAGGGACTGGAGCCAGTTCGCCGCCTACGTCGCGATCGGACTGGCCCTGATGTCCCTGGGCTGGCTCACCGGTGCCTCGTCGGGCGGGATCGGCGCGTGGCCGATCGCCGTCGGCGGGATCGGCTCTCTGATCCTGTGGCAGCAGGCCGACCCCGACCGGCGCCGGCGCTGGATGGACACGACGGTCGGGCAGGTGCGCCAGAACCGGGTCCGCACCTTCGCGGGGCTGGTGCTCGTCGTGGTCGGCGCGATCGGCTTCCTGGCGGCCAACGCCGATCTGAGTCAGGCCAGTTCCGGCATCGTGTTCACCCTGGTGGTCGTGGGCGGCGTCGGGCTGATCGCTGCCCCCTGGCTGGCCGGCCTGTGGAAGGAGCTGCAGCGGGAGCGCCGCGAGCGCATCCGGCAGGAGGAGCGTGCCGAGGTGGCCGCGCACGTGCATGATTCCGTGCTGCACACCCTGACGCTCATCCAGCGCAACGCCCAGGACTCGCGCGAGGTGATGCGGCTCGCCCGCTCCCAGGAGCGTGAGCTCCGGAACTGGCTCTACCAGCCCCAGCAGGACGCGGACGCGTCGGTGGCGGCGGCCGTACGCCGGGTGGCCGCCGAGGAGGAGGACACGCACGGGGTGCCGATCGAGGTCGTCTGCGTGGGCGACGGGCCGCTGACGCCGGAATTGTCCGCAATGATGCAAGCCGCAAGGCAAGCTATGGTCAACGCCGCGAAATACTCTGGGTCGGAGGTCATCTCCGTCTATGCCGAGGCCGAACCGGATGAGGTCACCATCTTCGTCCGGGACCGAGGCGTCGGGTTCGACATGGGAGAGGTGGCCGATGATCGAATGGGCATCCGCCAGTCGATCATCGGCAGGATGGAACGACACGGCGGCAGCGCCCGTGTGCGGACCGCGCCGGGCGAGGGCACGGAAGTGATGTTGACCATGAAGCTGGAGAAGGCGTGAGCGAGCGAGCCAGGAAGCAGCCAGTCAGAGAACGGCCCGCGGGAGGACATCCGGCGGAAGAACGGCCAGGAGGCGATCGGTCGGCGGGTCACCCGAGAGCCGGCCGGCACGGCGATTCGCGACCGGCGAAGGATGACTCATGAGCACCGTCAAGGTCCTGATCGTCGACGATCACCGGCTGTTCCGTTCCGGCGTACGGGCCGAACTGGGCGAGTCCATCGAGGTGCTCGGGGAGGCGGAGGACGTCGACTCCGCGGTCAAGGCGATCGCCGAGCTCCAGCCCGACGTGGTCCTGCTCGACGTGCACATGCCCGGTGGCGGCGGCCAGGAGGTGCTCCGCCGGGTCCTCGGCTCGGGTTCCACGGTCCGGTTCCTCGCCCTGTCGGTCTCCGACGCGGCCGAGGACGTCATCGGGGTGATCCGCGGCGGCGCCCGGGGCTATGTCACCAAGACCATCAGCGGCAGGGAGCTCACCGACGCGATCCGCCGGGTGGCCGACGGGGACGCGGTCTTCTCCCCGAGGCTCGCCGGTTTTGTGCTGGACGCCTTCGCCTCCAGCGAGGCCCCGCCGATCGACCCCGAGCTCGACTCGCTGACCCAGCGCGAACGCGAGGTCCTGCGACTGATCGCCCGCGGCTATGCCTACAAGGAGATCGCCAAGGAGCTGTTCATCTCGGTGAAGACCGTGGAGACCCACGTCTCGTCCGTCCTGCGCAAGCTCCAGCTCTCCAACCGCCACGAGCTCTCCCGCTGGGCCACGGCGCGGCGTCTGGTCTGATCCCCTATCTGTCTGGTCTGATCTGCCTGATCTGATCTGTACTATCTGTGACTTGTGTGCGACTCTGCGAAGTATGGGTCGCGACGTGCCAGCCATGGTTTTCAGCCGCGAGGACCGGAGACGCCACCGGGACAAGCTTCGCCGGTCTCTTGACGTCCTGGCGCAGATGTTGCGTGAGTCCAGGTTCGAGGACGACCAGCCGAAGGCCGGGCTGGAGATCGAGCTCAACCTGGTGGACGAGCGGGGCGAGCCCGCGATGAAGAACACCGAGGTGCTGGCGGCGATCGCGGAGCCCGACTGGGCGACCGAGCTCGGCCAGTTCAACGTGGAGATCAACGTCGCGCCGGAGTCCCTGGAGGGGGACGGCGCGACGCGGCTGGAGAAGCTGGTCCGGGACCGGCTCAACCACGCGGAGGAGCGAGCCCACACGGTCGGCGGGCACATGCTGATGATCGGCATCCTGCCCACGCTGCGGGAGAGCGACGTGCACGAGGGCACGCTGTCCGCCAACTCCCGCTACAAGCTGCTCAACGAGCAGATCTTCGCGGCGAGGGGCGAGGACCTGCATCTGTCGATCGAGGGCGACGAGGGCCTTGAGACCTTCGCCGACAGCATCACCCCCGAGGCGGCCTGCACGAGCCTTCAGCTCCACCTCCAGGTCAGCCCGGAGGCGTTCTCCGCCCACTGGAACGCGGCCCAGGTCCTCGCGGGACCCCAGGTGGCGGTGGCGGCCAACTCGCCGTTCCTGTTCGGCAGGAGACTCTGGCAGGAGACCAGGATCCCGCTGTTCGAGCAGGCCACGGACACCCGGCCCGTGGAGCTGAAGACCCAGGGCGTACGGCCCAGGGTGTGGTTCGGTGAGCGGTGGATCACCTCGGTCTTCGACCTGTTCGAGGAGAACTCCCGGTACTTTCCCGCGCTGCTGCCCCTGTGCGACGACGTCGACCCCCAGGAGCAGCTGGCTCGCGGCGTGACCCCCGAGCTCGGCGAACTGACCCTGCACAACGGCACCGTCTACCGGTGGAACAGGCCGGTCTACGCGGTGGTGGACGGGATCCCGCACCTGAGGGTGGAGAATCGGGTGCTGCCCGCCGGACCCTCGGTGGTGGACGTCGTCGCCAACGTCGCGTTCTACTACGGCCTCATGCGCGTGCTTCCCCATGCCGAACGCCCGGTGTGGACGCGCATGTCGTTCGTCGCGGCCGAGGAGAACCTGCACTCGGCCGCCCGGCACGGGCTGGACGCCCGGCTCTACTGGCCGGGGCTCGGCGTGGTGCCCGCCTCCGAGCTGATCCTGCGCCGCCTGCTGCCGCTCGCCCATGAGGGGCTCGACCTGTGGGGGACGGACCCCGGGGTGAGGGACCGGCTGCTGGGAATCATCGAGCGGCGGTGCGTGACGGGCACGACCGGGGCGAGCTGGCAGACCGACGCCGTGAACGCGATGAACGGCCTCGACAGGCACGAGGCGTTGCGCCGGATGACCCTGCGCTACATCGAGCACATGCATACCAACCAGCCCGTCCACACCTGGCCGTCGTTCTGACCGTCCCGACGGCAGGAGGCGACGTGCCCGGAAGCCGCGGTACGCGGGAGACGACGCGTTCGGGAGCCGAGACGCGTGCCCTCGCGCCAGGGGTGGCGCAACCGGGAGCCGAGGTGCGGGGAGACCGGGGTACGGGATCGCACTCGCGCCAGAGCCTCCGACTTGTCACGATAGAAGAATGAGAGCCATCTCGCTTTTCCTCGCGCTGCTCATGGTCACGGTCGTGGCCTGCGGGAGTGAGCAGCCGAACACGGACTCCGGCGTGGGCCCGGGTGCGGACTCGAGCACGGGAGCCGCCACACCCAGCGCGCGCGGGCAGACGTTTGAATCGGATGTCGAACTGGCCAGGGAGACCACCGAGGCGTACTGGAAGCAGACCTTCGCCGCCGGCGGGCTGACCTACCGCCCGGTCGAGGCCTTCATCGCCTACCAGGGAGAGAACGGCCCGGCCTGCGGCGGCCGGCCGGCGGTCCCGAACAACGCCTTCTACTGCCCGGCCGGGCACTTCATCGCCTACGACGAGAGCTGGATGCGCAAACTCAACGAGCAGATGGGCGACGGCTCGATATACGTGATCATTCCGCACGAGTTCGGGCACGCCGTACAGGCGCAGCTGAACACCACCTCCCAGCTCAACGTGGAGCTGGAGCTCCAGGCCGACTGCTACGCGGGCGGGACCCTCGGGGCGCTCGTCAAGAACGGAACGCTGGACGCGGAGGACGGCGACGAGGACGAGCTGTTGATCAACCTCGCCGCGGCGGGAGATCCCACCGACGACTGGCTGCGCCCCGACGCCCACGGTACGGCGGAGCAGCGCCAGTCGGTGTTCGTCAAGGGCTACAACGAGGGCACGGCTGTCTGCTGAGGTACACCCTGACGACTACCCGGCAATCCGCCGGAAGGTTGATGTCACGCAGGTGCGATCCACCTAGGCTGAGGGCCGGTGACCCACCAGGGGGTGATGTCATGCGGATGATGATCCGCGAGATCGGCTGGGCCACGCGGGGTGCGTGCCGCGAGAGTGATCCCGAACTGTTCTTCCCGCTGACGCCGTCGGACGAGCACGAGACCCGGGCGAAGGCGGTCTGCGAGGGATGTCCGGTGCTCAAGGAGTGCAGGGCCTACGCGATCCGGGAGGGGGAGCCCGAGGGAATCTGGGGCGGCCTCACCGTGAAAGAACGGCGCAGCCTGCGGTTCCCGTCCGGATGGCGGCGGTCCGCCGCGGGATGAACGGTTCCCGTCCGGACCGGATGGCGGCAGCCGCCGCGCGATGAACGGTTCCCGTCCGGAACGGCGGTAGCCCGCTGAGGGATGAACGGTTTCCGTCCGGATGGCGGCGGTCCGCCGCGGGATGAGCGTCGCTCGCGTAACCTCGAATCGAGCCGGAGGGGGCGGGATGCGCGAATTCAGGCCGCGGGGCGCCGCGTCCGCCGGTGTTCTGGCCGGCGCGGTAGCCGTGCTGGCGGCGGCCAACGTGCTCAACAACCGGGTGGCGCCGCGTCTGGCGCCGCTGACCTCGGTCGCGGCCACCGGTGCGCTGCTCGCCCTGGCGCGCCGTTCCGGGCTCTCCTGGTCCGATCTGGGGTTCCACAGACGCGCGCGGGGCCTGCGGATCGGCGGCGTGCTCGCCTCCGCCGTCGCCGTGGTCTACGGGGCCGGAATCGCCGTCCCCGCCACCCGCGGGTTCTTCCGCGACGAGCGCGCGCTGTCCCTGTCCCGCGCCCGCGCGCTTGAGGAGGCCCTGCTCCAGGTGCCGTTCGGCACGGTCCTGCTGGAGGAGGTCGGCTTCCGCGGCGTGCTCCACGGCCTTCTCACCCGCTCCCACGGAGCCGGTACGGCCACCGCCGTCTCCTCGGCCCTGTTCGGCCTCTGGCACGTGCTCCCCGCGGTCGACATGATGGCCGCCAATCCCGCGCTGAGCCGTCTGGCCGCGGGGGAGGCCCCCGCGGGGGAGACCTCGCGGGTGGTGATCGGGTCCGTGGTCGCGACGGGGTTCGCCGGGGTGTTCTTCTGCGAGCTGCGCCGGAGGGGAGGCCTGGCCGCGCCTTCGCTCTTCCACCTCGCGACCAACTCGCTGGGCTACCTGTTCGCCCGCCTCGTCCCACCGGAATCCGGCAGCGGACCCGGCAGTGAGGGTGGTCTCGGGGCTGACCGTGGCCTCGACCGGGGGGACATTCGCCGCACCGTGTCCTGAAACAGGGGGTTCGAGCCCGATCGCGGGACCGTCTCACCAGGTCCTGAACCGGCCGCGCGCCGCCAGTTCGATCGTGACGACCACGGCCACGGCCTCCGCCGCCAGCAGCGCGACCAGCACGATGAGCTGCACCACCCCGGCCTGGAGCGGGTCGGCGCCGCCGAGCAGCATCCCCACGAACGCCCCCGGCAGGGTGACCAGGCCCACGGCTCCCGTCTGGTCCAGCGCGGGCACCAGCGCCTGGGCCGCCGCCGGCCGGCAGATCTCCAGCGCCGCGTCCCGCTCGGACAACCCCAGCGCGAGCGCCGCCTCGACCTCGCCGCGCCGCTGGGTTAGCTCGTCCAGCGCCCGCCGTCCCGCGAGCGCCGTGACCGTCAGGCACCCACCGAGCAGGATGCCCACGATCGGGATCACCGTGATGCCCTTCAGCGGGACGGTGCCG
The DNA here is from genome assembly GCF_900188345.1 of Streptosporangium subroseum. GTDB lineage: Bacteria > Actinomycetota > Actinomycetes > Streptosporangiales > Streptosporangiaceae > Streptosporangium > Streptosporangium subroseum. The sequence continues at coordinate 131,490 of NZ_FZOD01000022.1, forward strand.
GTGCCGAAGAGCAGGGCGAGAACCGGCAGGGTCCCCGCGGCGACGGGCACCGCGGCCCATCGGACGGCCGCTCCGGTGGTGATCCTGCGTCCCGCGGTCAGGCTCGCCACGCCGTACATGATCAGCACGAAGACCGTCACCGCGAGCGGTCGCTCGACGGCCCACACGATGATCAGCGACACCACGCCGAGCTGGACGACGGCGCGCAGGCATGACGTGAGCACGGCGCGCGCGTGCCCGAGGCGGCCGAGATAGGCGACGGCGGCACCCGCGAGGGCCAGAAGAAGGACGACGGCGACGGTGATGGCCGACAGGTGGACGGTGTTCACTCAGATCACGGTTTCCCTACCCGGTTCTCCGCCGGAGAACTCAGGCGGTGGAGACCCGCTGGAAGCCCTCGACGTAGCGGCCCTCGCCGAAGCCCGCCTCACGGGCGGTCTGGGAGAACCGGGTCCGTACGAAGTTCTCGAAGCCCTCCACGTGGCCAGTCTGGCTCACATGGGCGCGCAGCGCGGCGAGCTTGCGGTCGAAGGTCTCGGTGATGTCGATGTAGTGGTCGGGGGTCGTGCCGCCGCTGAGCCAGACCTCGCGGACCGTCCACGCCTCCAGGCCCTCTTCGACAAGAAGCGAGGGGAAGGTGTAGGGGTTGCGCGCGTCGGGGTAGACGGCGTCGAGGGTGGAGCCGCCGACCGCCCGGTGGTCGGGGTGGCTGGGGGCGATGAACCTGTAGTTGCGCTCCGGGGTATGAGTGATCACCAGGTCCGGCCTGACCTGGCGGATGACCCGGCAGATGTCGCGCCGCAGGTCCAGGCTCTGCACCACGGTCCCGTCGTGGTGGCCGAGAAAGCGCAGGTCGGTCACTCCGACGGCCTTGGCGGCGTCGGTCTGCTCGGTACGGCGGAGCTGGGCCATGCCGCCGTTGTCCAGCTCGCGGTCGAAGCCGCCGGCGTCGCCGTCGGTGGCGACGCAGTAGGTCACCTCGACGCCGCGGTCGGTGAACAGCGCGATCGATCCCGCGGCGGCGAAGTCGACGTCGTCCGGATGGGCGGTCACCACGAGGACCCGGTTGATCTCGTTCTCAGACAGCATGAGAAGCCCTTCTCCTTTTTTCTGTTTTCCGCAGATCGTTCCTGTTTTCCACGGATCGCTCGACCTTCGCAACCGCCGACGACTCTGTCCGCATTCCTTTCCGTCCTTGGACTCGGTTGTCGGTGAGCCGCTCTAACCTAGATGACGTGTCGATCCCAGCCGTTTCCCTGACCCACTCGTTGCTCGACGGGCTCAACCCCCAGCAGCGTGAGGCCGTCGTGCACCACGGCAGCCCGCTGCTCATCGTTGCGGGCGCCGGTTCGGGAAAGACCCGGGTGCTGACCCATCGCATCGCCTACCTGCTGGCCGAGCGGGGCGTGCAGCCGCAGGAGATCCTGGCGATCACCTTCACCAACAAGGCCGCGCGGGAGATGAAGGACCGGGTCGACAAGCTCGTCGGCCCGCGCTCCGCGGCGATGTGGGTGATGACCTTCCACAGCGCCTGCGTGCGCATCCTGCGCCGTGAGGCCAAGCGTCTGGGCTTTCCCACGAGTTTCTCCATCTACGACCAGGCCGACTCCCAGCGGCTGATGGCGATGGTCTGCCGCGAGATGGACCTCGACCCCAAGCGCTACCCGCCGCGGTCCTTCTCGACCCAGGTCAGCAACTTCAAGAACGAGCTGATCGACTACGAGACGGCGTCCGAGCGGGCCTCCACCCACCTGGAGCGCAAGCTCGCCGAGGCCTACCGCAGCTACCAGCAGAAGCTGACCGAGGCCGGGGCGATGGACTTCGACGACCTCATCATGCTGACGGTCACGCTGTTCCAGATCTTCCCCGACGTGGCCGAGCACTACCAGCGCCGCTGGCGCCACATCATGGTGGACGAATACCAGGACACCAACCACGCCCAATACACCCTGATCCGCGAGATCGCCGGCCGCCCCGAGGTCCGCACCGTGGACGGCGATCTGGTCAGGGAGGGCGGGGTCACCCCGGCCGAGCTGTGCGTGGTGGGTGACGCCGACCAGTCGATCTACGCCTTCCGCGGCGCCACGATCCGCAACATCCTGGAGTTCGAGCGCGACTACCCGGAGGCCAGGACGATCCTGCTGGAGCAGAACTACCGCTCCACCCAGACGATCCTGTCCGCGGCCAACGCGGTGATCTCTCGCAACGAGAGCCGCAAGCCCAAGAACCTCTGGTCCGACCAGGGGGCCGGGCCGAAGATCGTCGGTTATGTCGCCGACAACGAGCACGACGAGGCCATGTTCGTCGCGCAGGAGGTCGACAAGCTCACCGACGACGAGGGCATCGTGCCCGGCCACGTGGCCGTGTTCTACCGGACCAACGCCGCCTCCCGGGTGTTCGAGGAGACCTTCATCCGGACCGGCCTGCCGTACAAGGTGGTCGGCGGGGTGCGCTTCTACGAGCGCAAGGAGGTCCGTGACCTGCTGGCGTATCTGCGCATGCTGGCCAACCCGAACGACGTGGTGTCGCTGCGCCGCATCCTCAACGTGCCCAAGCGCGGCATCGGGGATCGGGCGGAGGCGATGGTGGAGGCGTTCGCGACCAGGGAGCGGATCCCGTTCTGGGAGGGGCTCCGCCGGGCCGACGAGGCGCCGGGCATGGCCACCCGGTCGCTCAACGCCATCAAGGAGTTCGTCGCGCTGATGGACGACCTGATGGTCAAGGCGGAGGACATGCCGCCGTCGCAGCTCGCCCAGGAGGTGCTGGTCAGCACCGGTTACCGGCTGGAGCTCACCGCTTCGGACGACCCGCAGGACGAGAGCCGCCTGGAGAACCTGGACGAGATGATCTCGGTGGCCTCGGAGTTCGAGGAGGCCAACCCCGAGGGCACGCTCGTGGAGTTCCTGGAGCAGGTCTCGCTGGTGGCCGACGCCGACCAGATCCCGCCCGCCGACGGAGGCCAGGGCGTGGTCACGCTGATGACCCTGCACACGGCCAAGGGCCTGGAGTTCCCGGTGGTGTTCCTCACCGGCCTGGAGGACGGGGTCTTCCCGCACATGCGCTCGTTCGGCGAGCCCAAGGAGCTGGAGGAGGAGCGCCGGCTGGCCTACGTCGGCATCACCCGGGCCGAGAAGCGCCTCTACCTCTCCAGGGCCGCCGTCCGCAGCTCGTGGGGATCGCCCGCGTTCAACCCGGCCTCCCGGTTCGTCGCCGAGATCCCGGCCGAGCTGGTCGACTGGCGCAGCGACCCCCAGAAGAGCGCCTGGAGCGCCGCCACCTCTCGTCGCGACTCCCGCCCCGCTCCCGCCAAGAAGCCCGGCGGCAAGCCGATCCCCAACCTGGCCCCGGGCGACCGGGTCACCCACGACTCGTTCGGCCTGGGCACGGTCGTGTCCGTGGACGGCATCGCGGAGAAGACCAAGGTCAAGGTGGACTTCGGCTCCAGCGGGGAGAAGACCCTGCTGCTGAACTACGCGAAGCTGGACAAGCTCTGAGGTTCGTGAAGCCGGACGGGCTCTGAAGTCCGTGAAGACGGACGGGCTCTGAATCGCGTGAAGCCGGACGGACTCTGAGGTTCGCGAAGGCGGGCGAGTCCTGAGGGGCGCGAATTCACAGAGGCTCTGAGAGCGCGGGCGGCCCTCAGAGCCGGTTCAGCGCTCGAAAAGCCGGATCATTGGGTCAGAAGCTGGGTGATGGGGTCCTCGCTCTGGTCCGCGCCGATGCTGAGCTCGTCGAAGTCGGCCACCGTGCCGGCGGGCGGAGCCTTGATGGCGGACTTCACGCCCCAGTCGGTGTAGCGGGTGTCGTTGACGTAGGTCAGCTCGGTGCTGTTGAGGCCCCGGGTGGACTCCGTGTAGGACGACACGACCCGGCGGACCAGCTGGTCGGAGCCGAGATAGATCTTCCACGTCACCGGGAGCGTGGCGGACCTGCCGGAGGGCTTCTTGCGCAGCATCGTGCGGACCGACGGGGAGATCCTGTAGAGCTCGGCCAGCGTGATCGTGCCGGAGTGGACCGTGGTCCGGGTGCCGTCCCACGTCCCGCCGGGCCGCTTGGCAGCGGTGTGGGTCAGGGTGCTCTTCAGCGTGGCGGGCTCGACGATGTTGATCATCTGCTGGTAGGGGCTGACCAGGGCGACGGCGTCGTTCTTGGTGCGCAGCCACTTCTTGCCCTCGGGCATGGAGTCGTCGTAGATTCCGCCGGAGGTGTAGGAGGAGCCCTTCACCGAGAGCGTCCGCGACGGGACGAACAGGCCCTTGAGGTTGCCGGCGCCCGTCGGCAGGCCGAACGTGGTGGTCAGGTCGGAGGCGACCATGCCGGACCTGCCGAACTCCAGCACGCCGCTGCGCCGCGTGAAGATCGATCGGTTCTTCCCGCCCTCACCGATGATCTTCGTGTTCTCGGCGAGCTTCACGCCGTGACGGACTCTGAACTGGCTCTTCAGCGCGGACGCCGGGTCGGCCGCCGCGGTTTGGACGGTCTGGGTGCTCTGGGCGTTCGCCGGGGTCGCGGTCGCAAGCGCGGGAACGATCAGCGCCGCCGCGGTGGCGCCGGTCAGAGTGGCGATCATTCGCCTCATCTGGGGGGTCCTCCCGTATGGGTCCTCGCCTTCCTCGCGTCATCGCGGAGAAGTGAGAGAGATTCTTGCCTACATCGGTGCCTTGGCGGATCAAGAGTTGGTGAACGCGACGCGCCCGGCAGGCGATGCCTGCCGGGCGCGGGGCGTTCGGTAGGGCTCGCGATCAGCCCGGGTTGAGCACGGTGAAGGGGGGCTCGACCTTCCCGTCGAACTCCAGCTCGCTCAGCTTGGCGACCTGGTCGGCGGGCGGGGCCGCCACCGTGACCTTGGAGCCCCAGCCCGTGTAGCTGGTGTCAACGGTGACCGCGTCCTTCGAGCCCGCGGGGTACGAGGTCGTGAGCCGCTTGGCGAGTTTGTCGGCGCCGAGGTACAGCTTCCAGCTCAGCGAGACCTTGGCGTTCTTGCGGTCCAGCGGTGTCCCCAGCGAGACCCGGAACCACGGCGAGACCTTGTGGAGCTCGCCGAGGGTGATCTTTCCGGCGTAGGTGCCGGCTCGCTTCACCGTGGTGTGTGCGAGGAGCGCCTTGAGGGTCGAGGGCTCGGCGACGTTGACAAGCTGGCTCAGGCTGCCGGTGGCGCCGGCCGTGGTGTCGAACCGGAGCCAGGTCTTGTCCGCAGGCAGGAACTCGCCGAACATGCCGCCGGAGATGTAGGTCGCATTCTTGATGCGGACGACTCGTTCGGGCTTGGTCATACCGGTGAACAGTTTGGTCAGCTGACTGTCCTCGTCGGTCGTCGACTCTTCGCTCAATCCCAGATCGCTGGGCTTGATGCGGAGCTGAGCCGTGTGATCCGACGCGCGGATTCCCGAGGTGCCGAACTGGAACACGCCGGTGCGCTTGGCGACAACGGCGTTTCCGGCGATGCCCCGCACCTTGGTCGTGTCGACGGTCTTCACGCCGAGACCGGTTTTGAACTGACTCCTGAGCGCGGAGATCGGATCGGAGGCCTGCGCGGTCGCGGTCGATGCCAGTGCCGGAACGCTCAGCACGGTCATTGCGGCGCACGCCAGACCGGCGATGTGTCGCTTCAAAGGAAATTCCTCCTGATGGTTCCCTCCGCTCTGTTCGCGGAGGGACCAGAGCATCTTTGCATAAGAAGATCAGGAGATAATCCCATATTCGATGATTTATATTGAATTACTTGTGCACATTTGGTGCAGATGCCTTCGCCATCTGCCTGTTTCGCCGCCGGGCCTACTGGGGACGCCGAATTCCGTCTCCTCTTCATCACGGACCGTCATATTCCATTGGCGGTTCGCCATACCAGAATGGTGTGACATTTTTCTATCGGTTCTGCGGTCATTCGCCTTCGGAGTGGCAGCGGAGCCATTGCCGGAAAAGGCGGCGAAAGCCGGTCGGGTTCTCGCCGGGACGCGGGCTCGTGGACCCACGGCGCAAGGCTTCTTCGGACGGCCGGCGGCACGGCGGGCTCCGGGAAGCCGGCGAGGTGTCCTTTCGGGGGATGATCGCCGTTGAGGCGTGATTTGCGATGGCCGACGAGAACGGGAGAGGCTGGGCCGGTTACGCTGCGGACAGCTCCTACGTTGCGGGGGAGCGCGGACAAGGAGGTCTGCATGGATGTCGAGCCGAGGATTCGCGTCGTCATCGCCAAGCCCGGACTGGACGGGCACGATCGAGGCGTGAAGATCGTGGCACGGGCGCTGCGGGACGCCGGGATGGAGGTCGTCTACACGGGCCTGCACCAGACACCCGAGCAGATCGTGCGCACGGCCATTCAGGAGGACGCCGCGGCGATCGGGCTGTCCATCCTGTCCGGTGCGCACATGACGCTCTTCGCCAAGGTGATCGAGCTGCTGAAGGAGAACGACGCCATCGACATCGTAGTGTTCGGCGGCGGGATCATTCCCGAGGCGGACATGCCCGCACTCCAGGAGATGGGCGTCGCACGGATCTTCACCCCGGGTGCGACCACGCAGGAGATCGTCGAGTGGGCGCGGAGTGCGATTCCCACCCGCGTCTAGGGTTCCGACCCGTGTCCGGGCCGTGTCCGCGAGGGGGCGATCTCCCCAAAAATCTCGGGATGCGATCTGGGACCCGGTTGCCTGGCCATGCCGTTTGGCGGGCTAGGCTTCATTGGCGCGAAAATACCGGGCTCCCCCTCAGATCATGGAGCCGGCCCGCCGACATCTATACACCAGCCGGACAAGCAAGGACGGACCCTCGTGGACCTGTTCGAACATCAGGCGAAGGAGCTCTTCGCGGAGTACGGCATCCCGGTGCCGCGCGGCATTGTCGCGCACACCGTGGAGGAGGCACGGGCGGCAGCCGAGCAGCTGACCGGCCGTGTCGTCGTCAAGGCCCAGGTCAAGACCGGTGGACGCGGTAAGGCCGGTGGCGTGAAGGTCGCCGCCGACGCCGCCGACGCCGAGCAGAAGGCCACCCAGATCCTCGGCATGGACATCAAGGGCCACACGGTCCACAAGGTCCTGGTCGAGGAAGCCAGCGCGATCGCGGAGGAGTACTACTTCTCCTTCCTGCTCGACCGCGCCAACCGCACGTTCCTCGCCATCTGCTCCGCCGCGGGCGGCATGGAGATCGAAGAGGTCGCGCACAGCGCCCCCGAAAAGGTCGCGAAGGTTCCGATCTCCCCGCTGGACGGGGTGAACCGCGCCAGGGCGCGCGAGATCGCCCAGGCCGGTGGCCTGCCGGAGGTCGCGCTCGACGGCGCCGCCGAGCTCATCGAGAAGCTCTGGTGCGCCTTCGTCGACGAGGACGCCTCCCTGGTCGAGGTCAACCCGATGATCCTGTCCGCCGACGGCCAGGTCAAGGCCCTCGACGGCAAGGTCACCCTCGACGACAACGCGACCTTCCGCCAGAAGGACCACGCGGCCTTCGAGGACAAGAACGCGGAGGACCCGCTGGAGGCCGCGGCCAAGGCGAAGGACCTCAACTACGTCAAGCTCGACGGCTCCGTCGGCATCATCGGCAACGGCGCGGGTCTGGTCATGTCGACCCTCGACGTCGTCGCCTACGCCGGCGAGGCCTTCGCGGGCCGGCCCAAGCCCGCCAACTTCCTCGACATCGGCGGCGGCGCCTCGGCCGAGGTCATGGCGGCGGGCCTGGAGATCATCATCTCCGACCCGTCCGTGAAGTCGATCTTCGTGAACGTCTTCGGCGGCATCACCGCCTGTGACGCGGTCGCCAACGGGATCGTCTCCGCCTTCGAGCTGCTGGATTCCCGCGGCGAGACCGTGCGTCTCCCGCTGGTCGTCCGGCTGGACGGCAACAACGCCGAACTCGGACGGCAGATTCTCGCCGACGCCAAGCTTTCCGGTGTCGAACTGGTGGACACCATGGACGATGCGGCCAAGCGCGCCGCCGAGCTCGCTGCGGTAGGTGCGTAATGGCTATCTGGTTGACCGAGAAAAGTAAGATCATCGTCCAGGGCATGACCGGCGGTGAGGGCACCAAGCACACCCGTCGCATGCTCGCCTCCGGCGCCCGCGTCGTCGGTGGTGTCAACGCCCGCAAGGCCGGCACCACCCACGAGGGTCTGCCCGTCTTCGGCACCGTCGCCGAGGCCATCGAGCAGACCGGCGCCGACGTGTCGGTCGTCTTCGTGCCCCCGGCGTTCACCAAGGTGGCGGTCCTCGAGGCGATCGACGCCGAGATCCCGCTCTGCGTGGTCATCACCGAGGGTGTCCCGATCCACGACACCACCGAGTTCTGGGCCTACGCGATCGCCAAGGGCAACAAGACCCGCATCATCGGGCCGAACTGCCCCGGCATCGCCTCTCCCGGTGCCTCCAACGCGGGCATCATCCCGGCCGACATCACCAGCGCCGGCCGGATCGGCCTGGTGTCGAAGTCGGGCACGCTGACCTACCAGCTCATGTACGAGCTGCGCGACATCGGGTTCTCCACCGCGGTCGGCATCGGCGGCGACCCGGTCATCGGCACTACCCACATCGATGCCCTGCAGGCCTTCCAGGACGACCCGGGCACCGACGCGATCGTGATGATCGGGGAGATCGGCGGAGACGCCGAGGAGCGTGCCGCCGCCTACATCGAGCAGCACGTGACCAAGCCGGTCGTCGCCTACGTCGCGGGCTTCACCGCCCCCGAGGGCAAGACCATGGGTCACGCGGGCGCGATCGTGTCCGGCTCGGCCGGCACCGCGCAGGGCAAGAAGGAGGCTCTGGAGAAGGTCGGCGTCC
>NZ_FZOD01000122.1 GCF_900188345.1 Streptosporangium subroseum
TGCCGGTAGGTGCTGGGTGACATCCCGACCAGCTCGGTGAAGCGGGTGCTGAAGGTGCCCAGTGACGAGCAGCCGACCGCGAAGCAGACCTCGGTGACGTTGAGGTCGCCCCGGCGCAGCAACGCCATCGCCCGCTCGATCCGGCGCGTCATCAGGTAGCTGTAGGGTGACTCACCGTAGGCGAGCCGGAACTGGCGGCTGAGGTGCCCGGCCGACATGTGCACGCCGCGGGCCAGCGCCTCGACGTCCAGCGGCTGCGCGTACTCCCGGTCGATCCGGTCCCGGACGCGCCGCAGCCGCGCGAGGTCGCTCAGGCGCTGCGCCTCGTTGAGTGCGCGCGTCCACGAAGGGTGACACATGAGGGGATTCCTTTCGTCGATGTCCGCGGGCACCCGGACCGCACGCCGGGTGGTCACCGCGATGCCGAGCCCGGTGTCATGGTCGCGCCCGCGCACACGCCGGACGGTCGATCGTGAGGGCCCCGGTGACGCCGCGGGATCAGGAGCGGCAGAGGCCGGTACGTCCCCGCCACGCTGCGGGACCAGGAGCGGCAGAGGCCGGTGCGTCCGCGCCACCCGGTTCAACGCGACGCGGTCTCCCACGCGAACCCGTCCGGGTCGGTGAATGACTCGATATCACTGCCGATCATGATCCGGTGCGATCCGGTGCCGTCGACAGAGACGCCGGCGTCCTTGGCGAGGGCACGGCGCCCGTAGAGTGCCAGCTTGACGGGACTCGACGGAGTGGCGAACTCGACGTACTTGCGGCCGAAGCTCCTCGCCACAGCCAGGCCGCGGTCAAGGTAGAACCGCTTGCTCTCGGCCATGTCCGCGACTCCCAGCAGCAGCACGATCTCGTCGATCTGCCGGGTGGCCGGGCCGGTGTCCTTCTTCGCCGAGGTCGCGACCTTCCAGATCGTCCCGTCCGGGGCTTGAACGACGCCGCCGTAGCCCCAGAACGACTTCGTGACCGGCTTCAGCGACGAGGCGCCGGCGTCCAGGGCGGCGCCGATGAGACTGTTGACGGTGGACGGCTGGGACACCGTGAGCGACAGCGTGAACCCACGGAACCCGGTCGTCGGCGCCTCCGAGGCCCGCAGACGCACCTGCGAGTCCAAGCCGAAGGCGGCGGTGTAGAAACTTCTGACGGCGGTGGGGTCGGCCACCTCAAGGGTGACGGATTCGATGGAAGCCATGGCGATGACGTTATTTGCGGCTCCGTGACCCACGCTTCTCGATTCCTGATCGATCCGCTCACCCGCTTCGCCCCACTCGGTCGAGATTGGTCCGGTAAGCGAAGGCCCCCGGGCTCGCCTACCAGCGAAAATGGCAGTCTTGACCTCGCAGCTCGACCAGGACGGCTTATCCTGAGCCCGTGCCGTACATCGAGGAACGCGTCTCCACTGTCGAGACCGGCATCGCCGAGATCAAAAGCGACGTCGCAGCGATCAAAGCCGGGCAGAGCAGCACGGAGCTAAATCTCCACCACATGGCCCAGGACATCTCCGAGCTCAAGGCCGGGCAGATCGAGATCCGCGATCTGCTCGCCCGCGTTGTCGCGCGCCTGGAGGGCGTCAACTCCTAGTGCCGCATCAGGCAACGTTCGCCCCGTTGGCTCCCGTCGCCGCGGGTGAGGCTCCGCGATGCATCGCCGTGTGCATCGCGTAGCGTCTTCGCGTGACGCGCTCCCATCGAACATTCGAGAATCCGCCTGCGCTGCCCCACGAGGTCGTCACCGCGGCGGTGGAACGCGGGCTCAGCGACACCGCGCATGAACTCTCGGCGGCCGTGGCTCTGGTCGGCACCGCGCTGAACGACGACGATCGCGCGTTCATCGAGCGATGCTGCATGGAGGTGGGAGCGAGGGCGGCGACCGGAAGCCAGTTGCTCGGACTGGCCGGCCTGTGCCTGGGCCACACCGCCCGCAGGTTCGGGCATCTCAGTGAGCGAGCGGTGGCGCTGGCTGAAGCTCTGGCGGCCCGGGCCGAGCTGGACCCTTTGGATGTCGACGGACGAGCACTCGACGGGCTCGACGATATCCGTTCCTACCTGCGCGCCGCGGCGAAGCCGCGTAGTAGTCGGTCAGGCGACGTTCGCTCTGGCAACGACTTCGCGTAGGCGCTCGTCCTGAGCGTGCTTGTTCCGCCAGATGATGTAGCGGCGGATCATGCTGCCCTGCTCCTGGTGGCCGGCGTGGTCGGTGCCGTCGAGGATGAAGTAGCGCAGGGCGGTGAACTGGGCCTCGATGCGGTTCAGCCAGGAGGAGTTCGTCGGGGTGTGGGCGATCTCGACATTGTTGGCCTCGGCCCAGTCGGCGACCCGGCGGCACCGCTTGGTGGTGAGGTGCGGCGAGTAGTTGTCGCACACGATCGCGATGCGCTTGCCTGCCGGGTGCAGGGAGCGCAGGTAGCGGCAGAACTCCAGGAACTTGGAGCGGTTCTTGGTCTTCTTGATGTGGCCGTAGAGCTGGTCCTTGCCCAGGTCGTAGGCGGCGAACAGGTGACGGACGCCGTGCGGGCGGGTGTAGGTGGTCCGGCGGCGCGGTCGCGGCTCACGGTCGAGGTCCTTGCCTTTGCCGCCGCGTTCGGCCCACTGGCGTCCTGGGTGGGGCTGGAGGTTGAGCGGACCGAACTCGTCCATGCAGAAAATGACCTCGGGCTCGCCCTGCTCGGGTATGACCTCACCGTCGGCGATGGCGTAGAGGTGCTCGACGCGGGCCTTCTTGGCCTCGTAGCCGGGATCGTTCGACGACTTCCAGGTCTTCACGCGTTGAAAGGTGACGCCTTCCTCGCGGAGCAGGATGCGCAGGCCCTCGTGGCTGATGTCGTCGACCACCCCCTCGGCGACCAGGAAGTCGGCCAGCTTGACCAGACTCCAGGTTGAGAACGGCAGAGCGTGCTCGGCCGGTTTGGATTTGGCCATCTTCTTGATCTCGCGGCGCTCGGGCAGCGTGAACGTTCTTGGGCGGCCGCCCTTGTACTTCGGGTAGAGCGAATCGAAGCCGTCGGTGTTGAAGTTGTGGATCACGTCGCGGACCCGGTCCGGACTGGTGAACGTCACCGTCGCGATCTTGTCGATGGGCATGCCCTGCGCGGACAGCAAAACCATCTGGGCGCGCCTCCAGGTCACTACCGAACCGGTCGATCAGGTCGGGAAGATCCTTGACGCTCCCGGCCGGAACGTCAGCGAATGGAAGATGGTCCTCGAAGGGCTTGGCCAGCCATCTCGCCGCCTGTATCGCGCTGTCCTCCGATCCGGTAATCATAATGACCGGAAGTGGAGGATCTTCTCGCCAGAATCCCCGTCTCCGAATCAACCTCTCCAGCGCTTCGCGTGGCCGGCGCTTCTTGTATTCCGGATCGTCCACAGCACTCCCAGGGCCCACACGAGACAAGCTTGATCACCGAAGTAGTTACATATATTGACTGATTTTTCGGCAAAAAGGTTTATAAAAAGACGGTGTAATACAAAACCGGAGGGACGTGCTTGAAAACGATCACAAAGCTCCGTCAAACGGGTGGTTGATGGGCATTGCGTTCGGTGAGGTCAGCGCAGCGCGTGGGCGCGGATCGCTTCCCGGAGGAGGCCGCCCCGTCTCAGCCGTTGCCGGCGGTGTCGAGCGTGGCACCGACCTGATCGGCGAGGATCACCGCGACAAGGCGCGCCTGCAGGGGCGGGACGGCCCCCGGAGTGGGATCGAGCATGAACCGGCCGTAGAAATGGCCGTTGCCGATCGTCCGCAGCTCGACCTCTCTGTCCGGCAGGCCCAGCCGGTCGACGTCCCAGTTCTTACGGTCCCAGACCACGGTGCCGTCCTGTTCGAGGCGTGGTGGATGACCGATCAGGGACCCGTACTCGAAGCGGCATCCGCGCAGGCTCAGCAGGTCTATGAGCTGGGTCGTGACGTGCTCGACCACCCTGTCGGGTGATTTCGCGGACTGGGCCAGCTCAGCGGTGTCGTGGAGCCGGGCCAGGTAGCCGGCGTCGGTGATGGCGATCACGCGCAGGCGCCGGACCCGGGCGGCCAGCTGTGAGACCACCAGGCCCACGACGAGCAGCAGGACGGCGGTCTCTATGTCCGCGGGCTTGGTGACGGTGAACCGCTCGTAGGGCGGGGCGAAGAAGAAGTCGAACCATACGGCGGCCGACACCGCCGCGAGTGCGCCGGCGAGGCGGTGTCCGTTGGCGGCCACCGCGACCACGATCACGACCAGTACGAGAGCCACGTTCGTGTTCGAGAAGCCTGTGCGAAACGGCACGAGTATCGCCGAGACGACCAGCGGCGCCACCACCGCGGCCACGATCGCGACACGGTCTCTGTCCAGATGGCGAGGCATTGACCGCACCCCCGTCCCTCACGCTCTAGAGGCATTGGTTCCATGCCCTATCTGCCAATATGCCAAGACCGACATACTGCCCTTACCCCACCTCCGGCCTGACCGACCAATTCCCCCCCCATCCGCGGGCGACATCAAGAAACCATATGAATCAGCGCCAAGCCCGTAAGAGCCTCATATCAATTGCTCCATCCAGGTCGAACTGGTCCGACACTGAAAGCGCCGACCTCAGGAGGAGACATGGCGGTGCGCGCCCCCGGACACAGCGAACCCCCGCATACCAGGAGCAGCCCAGGATGTGGGATGGAGCAGTTTCACCACCCACGCCCCGTATATACCGGACGAGGGTGTGAGTCCCGTCCGACTCCGCAGCGTGAGCAGTTGCTGAGCGGCCTCACCGGACGCGTTCTGGAGATCGGAGCCGGCGACGGGATCAAGCTCACCTGCTTCCCCGAAGGACTCGACGAGATCATCCTTGTCGAGCCGGACCCCTTCCTCCGTACGGTGGCCGAGCTTCCCGCATCCGAGATCTCGACGCCGGTGCGTATCCTCGACGGAGATCTGATGCGCCTGCCGGTCGAGGACGCGTCCTGCGACGCCGTCATCTGCTCGCTGGTCCTGTGCTGCGTGCCTCGGCCGGAGACGACGCTGTCCGAGGTGAAGCGGGTTCTCCGCCCGGGAGGCGAACTACGGTTCTACGAGCACCAGCGCTCGGACAACGCGGTGGTCGCGCTGGTCGAGGCCATGGCGACCCCGCTCTGGGCACGCGCCTGCGGCGGCTGCCATCCCGCCCGCGACACCGTCGCCGCCATCGAGCGGGCGGGGTTCGGCATCGAGCGGCTCGACCATCTCTCCTTCGACCACGTCAGCCACGTCCTGGGCGTCGCCCGACCCCTGTGAGAACGTACCGCCCGGCGATCAAGAGCCGGGCGGTACGGTGTCCCCGGCCTCGACACGAGCGTGAAGAACCGCCCGGCGGTCAAGAGCCGGGCAACACCGCGTCCTGGGTCTCACCTGACCTTGAGGGAAACCCAGGGCGGTACCGCGTCCTGGGTTTCGTCCTGCATCGGCGAGAGCGTGAAGGAACCGCCCAAGGATCAGAGGTCCGGGCCGTACGGTGTCCTGACCGTCCACCCCGGGTGAGAGCGTGAACGATCAGAAGCCCGGGCCTCCGTCCCGCGCCGATCCGGCGGCGCCGTACGTACGTCGCGGTCAGGGGTTGAAGCGGTATCCCATGCCCGGCTCGGTCAGCAGGTGAACCGGGTGGGCCGGGTCCCGCTCCAGTTTCTTGCGCATCTGGGTCATGTACTGGCGCAGGTAGTGGGTCTCCTTGAGGTATTTCTCCCCCCACACCTCGGTCAGCAACTGGCGCTGGCTGACCAGCTTGCCGGGGTTGCGCAGCAGGATCTCCAGCAGATGCCATTCGGTGGGGGTCAGCCGCACACCGTCGGAGACGGTCTTGCTGACCAGGTCGACAACGCGGTCACCGATGTGGATCTGAGCGAGCTCGGACTCGTGGAGAACCGTCCGCCGGGTCACCGCGCGGACGCGGGCGAGCAGCTCGTCGATGTTGAACGGCTTGGTGACGTAGTCGTCGGCGCCCGCGTCGAGCGCGTCCACCTTGTCCGCGCCTCCGGCCCGGCCGGAGAGCACCACGATGGGGATCGAGGTCCAGCCACGCAGTCCGTGGATGACGTCGATCCCGTCGATGTCGGGCAGGCCGAGGTCGAGTATGACCAGGTCGGGATGCCAGTCCGCCGCCTCGCGCAGTGCCGCGCCGCCGTCCGCGGCCACCGCGACCTCATAGCGGCGGGCGGCCAGGTTGATCCGGAGCGCGCGCAGGATCTGGGGCTCGTCGTCGACGACGAGGATGCGGGTCATGCCTCCTCCGCAACGGCGTGCACGGCCTGCGACCGTGAGGAGATGGGCAGTGTCAGGGTCATGGTGAGACCTCCCCCTGGTGTCTCTTCGGGTGTGAGGGTGCCGCCCATCGCCTCCGCGAGACCTCGC
This sequence comes from Streptosporangium subroseum, assembly GCF_900188345.1. Taxonomy (GTDB): domain Bacteria; phylum Actinomycetota; class Actinomycetes; order Streptosporangiales; family Streptosporangiaceae; genus Streptosporangium; species Streptosporangium subroseum. The sequence goes on from NZ_FZOD01000122.1 coordinate 6,347, forward strand.
GAGAGGGCGAGGCCGAGGCCGACACCGGTGTGGTTGTCACGGTCACCGAGCCGCTGGAACGGCATGAAGACGCGATCGTGCGCCTCCGGGGGGATGCCGGGGCCGCGGTCGATGACGCGGATCTCGACGTGGTCGCCGTGCCAGCTGCCCGTGACGAGGACCTTCTGGCCGGCCGGACTGTACCGGATCGCGTTGGACATGAGATTGACCAGGATCCGCTCCAGCAGCGCCGGATCGGCGATGATCTCGGGCAGCTCCACGGAGATGTTCCCCTCGATCCTCTCGGCCAGGTGACCGAGATCGTCGATGGCGCGGGGCACGACCTCCTCCACTCCCGTCGGCTGCGCCTGCAGCCCGAGCACCCCGGCCTGCAGGCGGCTCATGTCGAGAAGGTTGGCGACCAGCCGATCGAGCTTGACCAGGGACTCTTCGGCGGTGGCGAGCAGCTCGTGCCGATCCTCCGGGCTCCACTGGATGTCGGTGTTGCGCAGGCTCTCCACCGCGGCCTTGGCCGAGGCGAGCGGGGTGCGCAGGTCGTGGCTGACGGCGGCGAGCAGCGCCGTGCGCATTTTGTCCGCCTCGGCCAGCGGCTTGGCCTGTTCGGCCTCCTCCCTCAGCCTCTCCTGACGCAGCGCCACGGCCGCCTCGGCCGCGAACGCCTCCAGCACCCGCCGGTCGGACGCCTCCAGCAGCCTGCCCCGTACGACGAGCACCAGGCCCTCGTCGATGGTCACGTCCGTGTCGGCCGTACCCGGGCAGGTGCACGGGGAGCCGCCCGCGGTGGCGACGATCCGCCAGGCCTCGGGGTCCGACTGGTCGTCGGGCCCCGGTTCGGCGATCCGCTCCAGCAACGTGACCGAGGTCAGGGCGAAGGTCTCTCGCAGTCGCTCCAGCAGGGACGGCAGCGCCGCCTCTCCGCGCAGGACATGGCCCGCCAGGGTGGAGAGCACCTCGGCGTCCGCGGTCGCCCGGGCCGCCTCCCTCGTACGGCGGGCCGCCACGTCGACGATCCCACTCACCGCGGCGGCGACCAGGATGAAGACGACGAGGGCGAAGAGGTTCTCCGGATCGGAGATCGTCAGGGTGTGGATGGGGGGCGTGAAGTAGTAGTTGATGAGGAAGGAGCCGCCGACCGCCGCGGTGACGGCCGGCCACATGCCGCCGATGAGGGCGACGCCGACGACCATGACCAGGAAGAACAGGATCTCGCTGGGCAGCGACAGCGCGTCCCTGAACGGGATCAGCACGGCGGTGAGCACCGGCATCCCGATGCCGGCGACCGCCCATCCGGCCAGCCTCCTCCTGCGGGTCAGCGCGGCCCGGGAGTACGGAGGACGACGTCCCTTTCTCGCCTCGTCATGAGTGATCATGTGGACGTCGATGGACCCGGACATCGTGGTCGCCGTGATCCCCACGCCCCGGGAGAAGATCTGGGCGAACCGGCCGCGCCGGGACACGCCCAGCACGAGCTGGGTGGCGTTGACCCCCCGGGCGAAGTCGAGCAGCGCCCTTGGGACGTCGTCGCCGACGACCTGGTGATAGGTGCCGCCCATGCTCTCCGCCAGTACGCGCTGGCGGGCCAGGTTGGCCGGATCTCCCTCGGTCAGGCCGTCGGATCTGGTGATGTGGACGGCGAGCAGGTCTGCGCCCTTGGTTCTGTCCGCGATTCTGGCGGCACGTCTTACCAGCGTGTCGCCCTCGGGACCGCCGGTCAGCGCGACGACGACCCGCTCGCGGGCCTCCCACGTCCCGGCGATGCCGTGGTCGGCGCGATACCGGTCGAGCTGGTCGTCGACCTTGCCCGCGACCCAGAGCAGCGCGAGCTCCCGCAGCGCGGTCAGGTTCCCGATCCGGAAGTAGTTGGAGAGGGCGGCGTCGACCTTCTCCGGCGCGTACACGTTGCCGTGGGCCATCCTGCGGCGCAGCGCCTCGGGCGACATGTCGACCAACTCGACCTCGTTGGCCCGCCGGACGACCTCGTCCGGAACGGTCTCGCGCTGCGGCACCCCCGTGATCGCCTCGACGACGTCGTTGAGCGACTCCAGATGCTGGATGTTGACCGTGGAGACGACGTCGATTCCGGCGTCGAGGATCTCCTCGATGTCCTGCCAGCGCTTCTTGTTTCTCGAACCCGGCACGTTGGTGTGCGCCAGCTCATCGATCAACGCCACTCTCGGCCTGCGTGCGATGACCGCGTCCACATCCAGCTCCGTGAAGACGGTCCCCCGGTGGATCATTGACCGCCGGGGGATCATCTCCAGGTCCTCGACCAGCTCGGCCGTGCGGGGCCGGCCGTGGGTCTCCACGAGACCCACGACCACGTCCTTGCCCCGCAGCAGTCTCCGCTGTCCCTCGCCGAGCATCGCGAAGGTCTTGCCGACACCGGGGGCCGCCCCCAGATAGATCCGCAGCCGCCCACGCGCGGTGCTCACCTGGCCACTCCGCTCTGAAGCCACCGTGCGAACCCCGTGTTCAACCGGTCGTCCCGCTCTGAAACCCCGGCGCGAACCGCCTGTACCTCACGTTCTGCGGTTTTCAACCGGTCACTCCGGGGTCGCGGCGCGAACCGCTCGTACCTCGCGTTCCACAGCGTCCACCTGGTCGCTCCGCTCCGGAGGCGCGGCGCGAACCGCTCGTACCTCGCGTTCC